>NZ_JASHKA010000009.1 GCF_030732845.1 Roseibium sp. MMSF_3544 | reverse complement strand
GGGGGTGGGCGGCACATCCGGGCCAAACGAACGGAACCGGCCACTCACGGCCGCTCCGTCGCCTCGCGGGACATCGACACGCTTTGCGGCCGCACTGCTCTGACCGGCTTCAAGCCGGTGGCCACGCCTTCTGGAATAAACACCGGCCGCAACACCCGCAGGCGGCTTCTCTTGCCATCGGCCGGAAGGCTTTGGAAAACGACCTTTTCCGCCTCGACGACGAGAACACCCCCAAAGACTGGCCAGATCCGACGGCCGATGCCTTCCCAGGTCCGGGCTGCCTTGAGGATTGTCCTTGCCTTGGAGGGCGGCATGAACAGGGCTTCCTTGTCTTCCACCACATTGAACTGGCAGCTCTTCAGAAGATCTTTCAACTGGCCGCCGGAATAGGGTCTGCCATAACCGAAAGGCGACAATTCCGACTGCGCCCACAGGCCGCGGCGGTTCGCAACGACCGCAATCAGCCGGCCCCCCGGTGCGAGCACGCGCCAGGCTTCCTTCAAGACCGCCTCCGGGTCCGAGCAATGATCGAGAGCATGCACCAGCATGAGCCGGTCGAACGAAACGTCGGGAAACGGCAGGGCGGAATCTTCCACCAGCGTACAGGCGCTATCCCGTTCCCTCGGCCACGGGACCGCTCCCTGAGGCGCAGGCATCGCTGCGATTGCCCGCTCAACATCCTCCAGGTAAGGCCGCATGAAAGGTCCGGCGTAACCCACGCCCAAGAGCCTCTGACCCTTCAGTTCCGGCCACATTTCCCGAATTGGCGCGCCGATCAGGCTTCTGAGCAACCGCCCGAGCGGAAGATCATAAAAAGCGCGCAAATGGACAACATCGAGATACATGAGGGCACGGACTCACAATCGGGTTCAATTTGGTTTGAGGCAGATTGCTCCTCTTTGAGGACCGAAAGCAGCGCTTCCCGTCTTGCCCTCCGGTTCTCTGTTTGCCACTGTGACAAACGACAAGTCAATCATTTCGGGAGCCTGCGTCATGGCCTTGAGCGACACGACCGAGATCCATCAGTTCACCTGCCTCAGCGACAATTTCGGTGTTCTCGTGCATGACAGCGACAGCGGCACGACCATCGGCATCGACGTTCCGGATGCAACGCCTTACGAAAAGGCGCTCTCGGAAACCGGTTGGGAGCTGACCCATATTCTGATCACGCATCACCATTTCGATCACGTTCAGGGCTTGGGTGAACTGAAGACCAAGACCGGTGCGACCGTTTATGGTCCGGCGCGTTCCCGGCAGAAAATTCCGCAAATCGATCGCCCCGTCGAAGACAGCGACCATGTCCGGTGTGGTCCTTACGAGATCAAGGCAATTGCGACGCCGGGACACACGCTCGATCAGATTTCCTGGTTCATTCCCGACATCAAGATGGCCCATACCGGGGACACTCTGTTTTCCCTAGGCTGCGGTCGGGTGTTTGAAGGCGACAAAGAGATGATGTGGTCTTCGCTTGCAAAGCTGATCCGCGAGCTGCCCGACGACACCACGATTTATTGCGGACACGAGTACACCGTGGCGAACGCAAAATTCTCGCTGACCATCGAGCCGGGCAACGCGGACCTGAAAAAGCGCGCGGACGAAGTCGCACTATTGCGCGCCCGCGGCGAACCGACACTGCCAACGACGATGGCGCTTGAGAAGGCAACCAACCCGTTCCTGCGCGCGGGCGAGGCGTCGGTTGCAGAGGCTCTCGGCATGGTCGGAAAGCCGGCCGCAGAAATCTTTGCGGAAATACGCACACGAAAGGACAACGCTTAGCGGCATTTCTTTGCCGATCGTTCCACCGGCAAAAATACTGAGACCGTTTCTGCGCGACGAACCTTAAATCGTTCCTTTCTGCCCCCATATGCAGGTGATTGTGATCATGTAGGGGCAGAATCCATGACACCCGCAAATACCGAGATATCCACCTCACGCACTGCCGAACAGCGCGCACAGGATGTCGTTCACCGCATTGTCAGCCAGGCCGAGGCAATTCCCATGCACCACGGCGGAGGCCATAAGTTGGACATGCAGGTTCTGTATGAAGAAGTGGTTGCCGCACTGCGCGAAACCATTGACGATCTTGCCTATTGTTCGGAAACAAATCCATCGTAATAGAGAGGCCACTTCAGGCCTGTCTCGATCCCTTCCGCAGACTGATCTAGAAATCCGATGTCCTTATCCCCGACCCTGACGGCAGACGAGGTCGTCGACCTTCTCAAGATGGACCCCCATCCAGAGGGCGGTTTTTATGTCGAAACTTTTCGTGACACCGTCACCGACAAGACCGGGAGAGCGGCCTCCACGCTGATCTACTTTCTCCTTCCGGAAGGTGTCCTGTCGCGATGGCACAGGGTCGACGCGGTCGAGACCTGGCACTGGTATGCCGGTGCACCTCTGGAGCTTTCCGTCAGTTCCGACGGCAAGGACAAGCAGGTTTTGAAACTCGGCAACGACCTTGCCGCAGGTGAGCGCCCGCAGGGCATCGTCCCTCGCCACGGCTGGCAACAGGCGCGCTCACTCGGCGCCTGGACCCTTGTCGGCTGCACGGTGGCGCCGGGTTTCCAATTCGACGGATTTGAAATGGCGCCGGAAGGGTGGGAGCCGGGAGACTGATTCAGTCGCGGTGTTTCTGATCCCAGTTCGGCAATGCTTGCACCCTCTCATCGTCACCCCGGACGACCGCAGGGAGATCCGGGGCCCACTCGTTCCTAGAGCGGCCGTAGGGATCAAAAACCGGTTTGAAGACCCGGACATTTATTGCGCCTGTTTGAACAGACGGACTGGAGAGTAGGCCCCGGCTCTGCGCTTCGCTGGGCCGGGGTGACACCAGAGCAAATCACGCAAGCCCTGCGATCGCGCTGGCAAAGTCCTTCGCGGAGAACGGTTCCAGATCATCCACGCCCTCACCAACACCGATGAAATGCACCGGCAGGCCGTGCTTGGCGGCGATCGCAACCAGAATGCCACCGCGGGCGGTGCCGTCGAGCTTGGTCATCACAAGCCCCGTAACACCCGCCACCTTGCCGAAGATTTCCACCTGGTTGAGCGCGTTCTGGCCTGTTGTGGCGTCCAGCGTGAGGAGCACCGTGTGCGGTGCGTCCGGATCATGCTTCTTGATCACGCGGATCACCTTTTCCAGCTCGTCCATCAGCTCGGCCTTGTTCTGAAGGCGTCCGGCGGTGTCGATCAGGAGAATGTCGACCTGCTTTTCGATCGCGTCCTTCATCGCGTCGAAGGCAAGGCCCGCCGCATCAGCACCCGTGTCGCGGGCAATGACTTCGGCACCCGTGCGCTCGCCCCAGATCTTGAGCTGTTCAACGGCCGCAGCGCGGAACGTGTCGCCCGCTGCGAGCATAACCGTCTTGCCTTCCGAGCGCAGCTTTTGCGACAGCTTGCCGATGGTCGTGGTCTTGCCCGTGCCATTGACACCGACCATCAGAACCACGTGAGGCTTCTTGCCGGTGTCCAGATCGAGCTCCTGCGCGACTGGCTCCAGTACTTTCTCGACCTCTTCCGACAGGATTTCCCGCACTTCTTCCGGTGAGATTTCCTTGTCATAGCGGCCGTCGGACAAGCGCTCTGTGATTGCCATCGCCGTATCGACACCGAGGTCGGCCTGGATCAGGATGTCCTCCAGCTCCTCCAGCATCGAAGCGTCCAGCTTGCGCTTCGTGAAGATGGAGGTGATGCCCTCGGTCAGCGAGGCGGAGGAACGGGACAGTCCGTTCTTCAGGCGCTGGAACCAGGAAAGTTTCGGTTCTTCGGGTGCCGGCTCCGGATCGGCCGGCGGCTCGATCTCCGGATCGGTCTCCGCATCCAGCGACACATCCGTCGGCAGAATGTCTTCCGGCGGCAACGGCTGCGTTCTGAAGGACGACATCTGAGAGCCGAGACTCTGAGCAGCATCCAACTGATAGGACGGCATCGGCTGGTTCAGCGACGCAACCGGCCTGACTTCCATCTCCGTGGACAGCTCCGGTTCGCTTTCGCCTTTAGGGGCATCGGCAGGGGTTTCAGATGGAAGTCCGTCACCAGCGGTTTCCTCAACGGCGGTCTCCACCTGCTCTTCCGGCTTGTCTTTGCCGCCGAAGAGCCGACCCAGAATTCCGCGTTTTTTCTCGCTCATATGACCGCCTTGATGAACCGGCAGCCCATCAGGCCGCCTCTGATAGTCCTTCGCCCAAAAGATGTCGACCGGTATGGCCGATGATACGCGTTTCGACAATCTCGCCAGCTTGTCCGCCTGCCAGTTCGACTTGGGTGAACTGCTCAGTCCGCCCGAGGCCTTCCTTCTCGATCAGAACCGGCCGGAGCTTGCCTGTCTCGCCGACAAGATGCTTTACGAGCGCCTGCTCTCCCTTGGCTCTCAGCCGCGCACCACGGTCCTTGACGACCGCACGCTCAAGCTGAGGCATGCGCGCAGCAGGCGTGCCCGGACGCGGCGAGAACGGAAAGACATGCAAATGGGTCAGCCCGCATTCGTCGACAATCTTCAGGGAATTTTGGAACATTTCTTCGGTTTCGGTCGGGAAACCGGCAATGATATCCGCGCCAAAGACCACATCGGGGCGCATCCGCCGGACGTCTTCACAGAACCGGATCGTGTCTGCCCTGAGGTGGCGGCGCTTCATCCGCTTCAGGATCATGTCGTCACCCGCCTGAAGGGACAGGTGGAAATGAGGCATCAACCGCTCGTCGCCGGCGATCGCCCGCATCAGGTCCTCATCGGCCTCGATGGAATCGATGGAGGAGAGCCGCAGGCGTTTCAGGTCCGGAACCATTTTCAGGATTTTGGCTGTCAGCGTCCCGAGCTTGGGCGTGCCCGGCAGGTCCGCACCGTAGGAGGTGATATCGACGCCGGTCAGAACAATCTCGTTGTAGCCGTTGCCGACCAGGCGCTTGATCTGGTCGATCACCACACCCATCGGCACCGACCGGGAATTGCCCCGGCCATAGGGAATGATGCAGAACGTACAGCGATGATCGCAACCGTTCTGAACCTGGACAAAGGCACGGGCGCGGCCGGTCAGACCGTCGATCAGATGACCGGCGGTTTCCTCGACGCTCATGATGTCGTTGACGCGGACACGCTCGGTTTCCGAAATGCCGAAGGCAACCACGTCCTGGTAGGACTTGCGCTCCAGCTTCTCGGTATTGCCGAGCACAAGGTCGACTTCATCCATTTCGGAAAAGGTTTCCGTCTCGGTCTGGGCGGCACAGCCGGTGACGATGACGCGTGCGTCCGGGTTGTCACGCTTGGCCTTGCGCACCGCCTGGCGCGCCTGGCGGACCGCTTCGCTGGTGACGGCGCAGGTGTTGATCAGGATCGCGTCCTTGAGACCGGCAGCCTCCGCTTCGCGCTTCATCACCTCCGACTCATAGGAGTTCAGCCGGCAGCCAAATGTGACCACATCTACGCTCATGAAGCCGCTCCGGCCTCCTCGGCATCTCCTGCGGCGGTTTTGTGCCACTCCAGCGTTTCAAGGTCGATTTCGCCCTCGAACTCGATTTCCGTGACACCCGTCATCAACACGTGGTCATCGCTTTCGCGCCACTCGATGCCGATGGGCCCGCCTGGCAAATGAATGGTTGTCTTGCGGCCTGTCTTGCCGTCGCGCGCGGCGGCAACGCCCGCCGCACAGGCAGCCGTTCCGCAAGCCAGGGTCAGGCCGACGCCGCGTTCCCAGACCTTCAGGCGGATCTGGTTGTCATCAAAGACATGTGCCAGCGAAATGTTGGCGCCTTCCGGAAAGATCGGATGATGTTCCAGAAGCGGACCGAACCGTTCCAGCTCATAGCCCTCGACATTGTCGACCCAGAAGATCGCATGCGGATTGCCCATGTTGACAGCAGCCGGCGTATGCAAAACCGGATCGTCGATGGGACCGATCTGAAGTTCGATGGCACGCGTGTCGGCAAATTCCTCAGCAAGCGGAATATCCTCCCACTGAAGCCGCGGCGGTCCCATATCGACGGTAACGCTCTTCGGACCGTCGGTATCGAAGGCATGCAGAAGACCGGCACCTGTTTCGATCGTCACCAGATCCTTGCCGGCCTCTTCCATCAGCAACCGGCCGATACAGCGGGTCGCATTGCCACAGGCCGACACCTCGCCGCCGTTCTGATTGTGAATACGCATGAACGCGTCGACGCCAAGCGAAGACCGCTCAACGGTGATCATCTGGTCGAACCCAATGCCGCTTTCCCGATTGCCAAGCTGCGCAATGACCTCCTGGGAGAGACGCAGCGGTTGTTCACGCACGTCCCAGACCACGAAATCGTTGCCGAGGCCATTCATCTTTAAAAAGGGTCTGATGTCAGACGCCATACCGGGTGCACTTCTATCGGGTTGATGAGGTTGAGATCGGTTTTTCGCGATCAATCGACACTATATGGCGGAAAATGCATGAAATTACCAGTGGGGCGCAATGTCAGAGCAGCCATGCGTGACAAGCAGTCGGTTGCTGCTCGATCGCGAAACCGCGTCGAAAGTGTCGTTAGCCTTCGCCTGCGCCATTCAGACATGGCTTTGTACCGAAACAAAACGGCCCGTCCGCGTCCTTTCGATTTATCATCTGATGGTGGCACCGGAGAATTTCAGCGCAAACAGGTTCAAAACATCTTTGTGATGGTGATTACAGCCACCGGACGCAATCTATGCCAGCTTCAGCTTATCAGAGTAACCAGCTGAGGACAGTCAAAATGCGCGACGTTACAGAACAGGAAGCTCAGCGATTAATCAGTTTTGCGACTGACCGTCTCGGGCGACAGGAAGGAAACGGCCAGTGCTGGACGCTGGTCAACAATGCTTTCTCGACTCTCGGTTTTCACAAGCCGTCTGCCACTTATAACTGGGGACGCGAAATCGAACAGTTGGCCAATGCCCGTCCGGGAGACGTGTTTCAATTCAGAAATTTCGAGGTCACCACCCGCGTTGAAAACGACGAGGGTTATGAGACCGAAACCCAGTCACGGGGCGATCCCCGTCACACGGCCATCCTGGAAAGCATCGACGCAAACGGTGTTGCAACATTTCTGGAATGTAATGTGAACGGCAGTTTCAACGTCCAGCGCAATCGCTTCCGTCTGAGCACTGCGGATCTGGACGACGGTGAAGGCACACGCACGACCGTGCGGGTCAGCGGCAGTTTCACCATTTATCGGGCCAGAAAATCCGGTGACTAGGGCACGGACCCCTTCACTTAACTGAACAACCTGAACGGCCGCGGGTCCGCGCTTAGGCGCGGATCGACATGCGAGCGCCCGGTCCGGTCATTTCCAGCAAAAGCTGCATGTGTTCCGGCGACACGGCGACGCAGCCTTCCGTCGGCGAATAGGTCTCGCGCGCGATGTGAAAGAAGATCGCGCTGCCCTTTCCTTTCACAGCGGGAAACATGTTGCAGTCCAGCACGACCACGACGTCGTAGAGCCGGTCATCGCGCCACATTTTCTCGTGACCGGCAGGAAAAGGCAGCGTGACCGGCCGGTTGTAAAGCCTGTGCCCCGGATCATCGCACCAGCCGGAGAGCGGCGTTAGCGGTTCAGCGGGCAGCTTTGTTTTTGGCGGCAGGCCTTTGTCCGGCCGGTAGTAGACATGAATCAGCTCAAACGTGCCGGCCGGCGTAGCACCGTCGCCCTCTTTTTTTCTCGTTACAATTCCCGACCTCCCGAGAGCACACGGAACCGTGATCGAACCAAGCCGCAGAATTCCTCTGGTTCGCTCACGGGGACTGGCGCGCACTTCCAGAGTTTCCGCCGGTTTTCCAGAATTAACCATGCACACGTTCCCAGTCCCGTAATTGCCAAAACAAGGCATTGATAAACCAGCTCTAAACCCCGCGTGAAGAAGATTTGACGAATGCCTGCTTGTGCGACGAGTATTTCCCACGCACATAGAGGCAGGAACACGCATGTGACGTTTGCACAAGTTGGCGTGATCAATTTGAGACTTTTGGCGAGGACCGTACCCATGACCGCCCGCACAATCCTGATTGTCGATGACGATACCGAACTGCGCGAAGCGCTGGTTGAACAACTCTCCCTTTATGATGAGTTTGAGACCATTCAGGCAGACTCGGCCACTTCCGGCATCGGCCTTGCCAAGGATGAACATGTCGACCTGCTCCTGATGGATGTCGGCCTGCCCGATATTGACGGCCGCGAAGCCGTCAAGCTGCTGCGCAAGAACGGCTTCAAGGCGCCGATTATCATGCTGACCGGCCATGACGGTGACAGCGATACGATCCTCGGACTGGAAGCCGGCGCCAACGACTATGTCACCAAGCCTTTCAAGTTCGCCGTCCTTTTGGCCCGCGTGCGGGCGCATCTCCGTCAGCACGAGCAGAGTGAAGATGCAACATTTGCGATTGGCCGGTATTCCTTCCGCCCCGCTGCGAAGGTGATGCAGGACGACGCCGGCGGCAAAGTCCGTTTGACGGAGAAGGAAACGTCGATCCTCAAGTTCCTGTACCGCGCTGGCGAAAAACCGGTCACGCGCGATGTCCTCTTGCACGAGGTCTGGGGCTATAATTCCGGCGTCACGACACACACGCTTGAAACGCATATCTACCGCCTGCGTCAAAAAATCGAGCGTGATCCGTCCAATGCCGAGCTTCTGGTCACAGAAGCCGGTGGATATAAGCTTGTGCCGTAACGTGTAATCAGCGTAAATCTTGGGCATGAGCCTTGCCCAAGACATTGCGATTCTCAAACAAATACCGATGCTTTCGGACTTCCAGGACGATCAGCTGCGTCTGCTCGCCTTCAGCGCCGAAAGCATGGAGTATCAGGACGGCCAGTGCCTGTTCGACGAAGGCGAACGGGCCGATGGTGGTCTGGTAATCACAAGCGGCAGTGTCAGCCTGAAAACCAAGGGCGAGGACGGCTTTGAAGAAGTCGACCAGGTCGGTGAGGGGACCTTGCTGGGTCAGACCGCGCTATTGACGGAAAACAAGCGTCCCTGCCGCGCGGAAGCCGTCGGGACCGTGACCATCATCCGCATCCGGCGTGCGCTGTTCAAACGCATGATCCAGGAATATCCAGAACTTGCCCAGCGCCTTTTTGAACAGCATTCGCTGAAGTACCGCGCTACGATTGCAGCCTTGCGGCCCATCGGCGAAAAAATGTCGGAACTGGAGCAGCTCAACGCTGAGCGGCGGGTCCGGGACGACGCCAAGGGCGAGTGAGTTTTCAGCGCGAGATGTGCGGAGGCATCTTTAAGCCGTCGGCCTCGAGTTCTTCCTGATCCCAATAGGCGATGTAGATCCCTTCCGGTTCCCGGGCGTCGGTCATTTTTTCGATGATCTCGGGGGCGCGGGTAATCCGGGTGTGGTGTTGGCGCGCCCAATCGAAATGCAGCGCTTTCAGGCGCTCGACCTCTCCCTGATGGTCGGAACTGTCGCCGAGATCGTATAGTTCCTGCGGGTCGGTGGCGAGATCGAAGAGCATCGGGCGCATCTTTTCGACATGGATGTATTTCCACCTCCCGTCAAAGACCATGACCAGCCTTGCATCACTCTGGTCAACATTGACGGCGCGTCTGGCGTCGCGGGTCGCATAGTCATATTCGGAGATACAATGGTCCCGCCACACGGTTTCCTCGTCGTGCAAAAGTGGCTGAAGCGATCTTCCCTCGAAGATATGCGGTTTCTCTGGGCCTCCGAAAAACTCCTGGAACGTCGGCGCGAGATCGATCCCTTCCACCAGCGCGTCCGTCGCCGAACCGCGCGTTGCATCCGCTTCGGCGCGAGGGTCATACACGATCAAGGGGATCCGGGCCGAGCAGTCATAAAACAGGTCCTTTTCGCCCAGCCAATGGTCGCCCATGTTGTCACCGTGATCGGAGCAAAAGACGATCATGGTGTCCTTGTCGCGTCCGCTTTCTTCAAGGTAGGCAAACAGGCGTCCCAGATTGTCGTCGAGTTCCTTGATGAGGCCCATATAGACGGGCGCAACGATATCCCGGACATTGTTGCGTGCGAAACTCCTGCAGATCCGCGTCTCCGCCCATGTCCGCATCAGGGGATGGCTATGCTCTTCGGCGCGGCGATTGACGGGCGGCACGTCGGCTGTCGAATAGAGATCGTTGTAGGGTGCCGGAGCCAGATAAGGCCAATGCGGCTTGATATAGCTGAGATGGCAGAGCCAGGGATTTTCCCCCTGTGATTCGATAAATTCGATGCCGCGCGTGGTTAGCCATGCGGTCTCGGAGTGCTCTTTCGGAACCCTTGCCGGCAGCGGCGCCGTCTCCAGCAGCCAACCGGACTTGAGCGTGCCATCCGGCGCGATGGCCGTATTGGCCCACTCTTCCCACGGCGTCTCACCGCCCATATTGTGGTCGCGCAGATATTGCTCGTAATCCTCGGCGTGCCGGTTCTTGTCCGTTGCTGCATTCGTACCGTCGTCGCGAACAAACACCTCGAAACCGCATTCACTCACCAGCGCACCAATTGTGCTTTCCGGCTCGATCCCGAGGCGTTTCATCCCCTCTTCGTCCGCCCGCATGTGCGTTTTGCCGACCAAGGTGCTGCGCACGCCGATGTCCCGCAGATGATCTCCGAGCGTCGGTTCTCCCACACGCAGCGGAAACCCGTTCCAGGTCGCTCCATGGCTTCTGACATAGCGGCCCGTGTAGAAACTCATCCTGCTGGGACCGCATATCGGTGACTGGACATAGGCTCGCTCGAAACGCACGCCCCTGGCGGCAAGACGATCGAGATTGGGTGTCTCGATATGCGTTGCTCCATAGCAGCTCAGATAGTCCCAGCGAAGTTGATCTGCCATGATCCAGAGTACGTTCATCTGATGTCCAACTTATCTGTATGAAATTGCAGCTACTCTAGGGTACGGGCTAATAAATGAAGCCGATTTGGCATGGACTATCGTGGAGCGACGTAAAGGCCTTCCGCCTTCAAAATCTCCACATTCCTGGCTTCACGCTCCATGGCCCTTTGAACCGCGGACCGCTTGTTGCTGAGCTCGAAATGCCGCTGGATATTCGCATATGTGTTGCCAGGATACCCGACGCCGGTGATCCGGCCCCACACCCAGTAAAGATATCCGTCCACGGCGGACCATTCATCACCATACCACCAGGGGCCGTCCGACAGGCGTGCATCGATCATGTCCATGACTTTGTTCATGGCATCAACGGCAACCGGCCGCACGATTTCAAAAGAGAGCGCCTTGTCTTCGATGAACTTGAGCGGCATGGCAACCCGCGTGACGATGGGATGCACTGTTGCTGAAAAAAACGAGAGATCGGCCGTTTGCCTGAAGGCTTCCAACGGCCCTGAGGTCTTCGGCATCAGCTTGGCGTCTGGAAACGCCGCATTCAGCCAGCTCAGGATGGCCACATTTTCCGTCAGCGGCTCATTGTCGATGAGCAGCATCGGCACTTTGCCCTTCGGATTGAGCTTCAGGTATTCGGGCGTGTTCTGCTGTTTGGCGGCTGTGCGCACCAGTTCTGTTTCGAATGGCACGCCGATTTCTTCCAGCGCGATGGTCGGCACGCGGGCGCAGGTATTTGGTGCAACAAAAAGCTTCAGTTCAGGCATTGAATCTATCCATAATACCTTTATTAATATCAGAACAAGGAAAAAGTCGATATTTTTGACCTCATTCTGACCCGCTTACTTAGGCGCGCCGGGCCATGGGTCAAATCAAACATCACCTTGGGAGGAACAAAAATGTCTCGAAACATCTTGATGGGTCTTGCCGCCACGCTGTGTCTGACGGCAAGTGTGCAAGCGCAGACGATCTTGACCGCTGAAACCGCAGCCCCCAACACAACGCCCGGAATCTCGGTTATTTCCCTTTCTGAAGCCGCCGCCAAGGCCGGGATCGCCGACATTCAGGTGACGTCGGGCCAGACTCTCACGAACTCGGTCCAGAATGTCGCCGAAGGCAAGACCGACATCGCAGCGGCGCCGTTCATCCTGCCTTTCCTGCTGTCCAAGGGTGTCGGGCCTTATGCGGGTCTCGGGGCGGAAAAGGGAGCGGAACTCGCAGACAATCTGGCGGTGCTTTACACCTACCGGATATCGGTGCAGGGCCTTTTTGCCTATGACAGCGCAAACATCAGCGGATGGGACGATCTTGAGGGCAAGACGATTTTCAATGGTCCTCCGCGCGGCGCGGCGCTCACCAATGCAAGACTTCTGATCAAGACCAATACCGGGCTTGAAGAAGGCAACGGATATAACGGCGTTCAGGTGAACTGGGGTCAGGCCGTCAAGACGATGCAAGACGGCTCGGCCGACGCATTTGTTCTGCCCATGTCCTTCCCGGACCCGCGCGTGACTGCCGGTCTTGCCTCGGGCAACATGACGATTTTCTCCGTCTCAAAGGATGTCTATGACAGCGAAGCCTTTGAGAACGTTGCCAAACTGCCGGGAACGGTGAAATTCTCGATGCCGGTTGCCGACATGGGATATGGTGAAGGCGTTTCGATCATTTCGGAAGACGACACCTTCCGCGGCCCGGGCACAGTGGGCGCCGACATCGTCAACAAGAGCATGGATTTCGACCTGGCCAAATCTTTGACAGCGGCCTTTATCGAAAACATCGAATCCATCTATCACGCAAAGGCCCCATTCATGCCCGTCACCTGGCATGGAGAGACCGACATCGCGGTGACGGACATGTGTGGCCCGAACCCGCTCAAGTATCATCCGGGAGCCGTCGCAGCCTGGGAAGAGGCCGGCTACTCTCTGCCTGACTGCGCAAAGTAAGTCGTTTCATATTCGGCTGGGCATTCGAGATGCCCGGCCGAAGGCAGGCGGGCGAGACGCGCGATGGCAGATGTTTTAAGCGAATCAAGCAGACGCGGTAGTTTCGCCCTGAGGCTGCTTTACTTCATTTCCCTGGCAATGGTTCTGGTGGGGCTTGTCAACTCTACGCCCGGGATTCCGGGATATGACGACCTGATTGCCAGCGTGACGGGGCAGGATGGAGCGAAGCTGCGCAAGTTCCCGTTCGAATGGTTCTACCCCCTTTTCTTCTCGCTGATGATGCTGATCGTGGTGCTGCGGCATTCCATGTGGCGCGACTGGCAAAACAAGAGCAAGGCCCGGCGCAATTTTGGACTGATGCTCGATTTTGCCCTCGTGATCATGGCCATCACGATCTCATTGACGTACCTGGTTGAAATCGAGTCCGTCTGTCTGGTCGACCGGATCACGGGCGACCGCGCACGGCTGATCGAGGAAAGCCTGGCAGCCGCGGCAGCGTTCAACGAAAGCCTCGGGCTTGCCGCCCCGACAACTGTCGAAGATCCTCAATGCGTCAACACGACCGGCGGCTGGCTTGTCCTGATCGTTGGCCTCGCGATTGTTGTTTTCCTGTCCTACAACGTCAAGGTCTGGGGCTTGCCGCTGGTGCTCGTCGCAATTCTGGTCGCGGCCTACACCATTTTGACTGTCCTGGTCTGGTATGTTTACGGCGCCGACGACATCAACAAGTATTTCGTCACAAAGCTGGCGGGCGAACCGCGCATGCTCGCCGACGGACGGCCGCGCGTCCACGACGTTCTGGTAAACAACTCGTCCGGTCTTCTGGGACGTTTCATGGACATCGTCCTGAACACGATTTTTCCGTATCTGGTTCTCGGCTCCCTGTTCGGGAGCTCTGCCGGCGGCCGCTCCCTGATCAAGCTCGCCTTTCGCTGGACCCGGAATTTGCGCGGCGGACCGGCACATGCGGCCATTGTCTCGTCGGCGGTATTCGGCACGATTTCCGGCGGGCCGATCGTCAACGTGCTGTCAACCGGCGTTCTGACCATCCCGATGATGTTGAAGCGCGGTTTTTCCAAGGTGTTTGCAGGTGGGGTCGAGGCAGCGGCATCGTCCGGCGGGTCGATCATGCCCCCTGTCATGGGCGTCGCCGCCTTCATTCTGGCCTCACTGACAGCAATCCCCTATTCCAGCGTGATCGTCGCTGCCATCATTCCGGCCCTGGCCTATTTCTACTGCCTGTTTTTGTCGGCAGTTTTCCAGTCGCGGAAGCAGAACATCACCGCAATTGGCGAAGTCACGGATGATATGATTCTGCACCGTCAGGATTACCTCAATCTCGTGATGATTTTCGGGCCGATCCTTCTGATCCTGTTCCTGTTGCTGACCCCCAAGGATGCAGTCGGATGCGGGCTTTTGGGTGGTCTTTTCGGCGCAGAGCGCGTCTTTACCGATGCCGGTTGCCAAGTGCAGAGCCTGAGCTGGCTACAGCAGACTATCCAGAATTCCGCCGGGTCGGCCGGCGCGGCAGGCTGGTGGGCAGTGATGCTGTTGCTCGGCCTGTTGTTCCTGGATCCGGAGGTTCGCGCCCGGCCGAGAAAAATCGTGGATGCCCTGTCGAATGCCGGCATTCTGATTTCCACGCTTTACCTGATGTTCCTGGCCGTATCGATCATCGACTTCTGCCTCTCCTTCACCGGGCTGCCCGTCTTCTTGTCGCTCGATATCCTGGCATGGCTGAACAGTCTCGACCTTGGCGGTAGTGGCTCGACGTTCATTCAGTTTGTCGCCCTGCTTCTGACGATGCTGCTGGCTGTTCTGCTCGGTATGGGCATGCCCGCCGTTCCGGCCTACATCAACGCGGCCCTCTTGATGGGGCCGGTGCTCGCGGGCCTCGGACTGTCCCTGTTCACATCGCACATGTTCATCTTTTACTTCGCCGTTGCCAGCGCGATCACGCCCCCCGTGGCCCTGGCGGCCTTCGCAGCCGCCACGATCACAAAGGCAGAGCCCATGTCCACGGCATTTTCCGCGGTAAGATCGGGGATCGTGATGTTCGTCGTGCCGTTCCTCTTTGCCTTTTATCCGGAACTGCTTTTGATCAGCGAAGCCGTTCTCGATCCGCAGGCAACGGGCGGCAGTGTCTACCTCGACGGCTATGACGGCCAACTTCACGTAGGCGCAATGGTCTTGCTTTTGGGGCGATTGCTGGTTGCGCTCTACCTGTTGTCCTCGGCACTGGCGGCCTTTGACCGAAAGCCGTTGGCGTCCTGGGAAATAGCGGTCCGTTTGGGATTGGCAGTGCTCCTGATGTTCAAGACAGAAGCGGTCTGGATTGGCGGAGCGGTTGCCACCGTTCTTTATCTGATCTTCCACCACCGGCCGATGTCCCATGCCAAAGCGACCTGACTTCATCGTCTTCATGACAGATCAGCACAGGGCCGATTATCTGGGCTGTACCGGCCATCCGGTTCTCAAGACGCCGCACATCGATGCGATTGCGTCAGCGGGAACGATCTGGGACCGGTTCTATGTCGCAAGTCCGGTTTGCATGCCGAACCGCGCGAGCTTCATGACCTGCCGAATGCCTTCAAGTCATGGTGTTCGACTGAATGGACTGCCGCTCGACACGCGGAACGTGACCTTCGTCGACCTGTTGCGGGATGCTGGTTACAAAACAGCGTTGATCGGAAAAAGTCATCTTCAGACGTTTTCCGGGCAACCGGCTTCGCTCAATCGACCGGAAACACGTCCCGGGTTCCATCGCGCGTTGGGGCCTCTGTCAGAAGCCACCCGCCACAAGCTGGCAGAATATCGCTCAGAAGACCCCAACAACGACGAATACAAGACGCCGCTGCCGTTTTACGGCTTCGACCATGTGGAACTCGTCACCCGGCATGGCGACCGGTGCCTCGGGAACTACCGTAACTGGGTGCTGGAACGGGACCCGGATGTCGACCGTTTGCTCGGCCGTCAAAACCAATTGCCGCACGACTATGTTTGTCCTCAGGCGATCCGGACCGCCCTTCCCGAGGAGCTCTATTCCACAAGCTACATTGCTGAGCGCGCCAGCGCCTGGCTGGACGCGAACGCAGGAGGTGATCATCCTTATTTCCTGATGGTGTCATTTCCCGACCCCCATCACCCCTTCAACCCGCCCGGCCGCTACTGGGATATGTACAGTCCATCCGACATGGAAACCCCCGCGGTTTTTGGACTGAACGACTGGGCGCCTCCGCCGCACGTTTCAAGCGTGCTTGAAGATCGCGAAACCGGTCGTGCGAACCCCTCGACTTACGCGGTGCTCGGGGTGAACGAGCAGGAGGCACGCGAAGCAAGAGCGCTTACGTGCGGCATGATTTCAATGATCGACGAAGCCATCGGGCGTGTGCGGTCCGCAGAAGGCGCAACGGACGCGGTGACCGTCTTTACGACGGATCACGGCGACCACCTGGGCGACCACAAGATGCTGTTCAAGGGACCTGCCGCCTATGAAGAGCTGACGCGGGTTCCCTTTATCTGGTCGGATCCGGATAGCTCCGGACCTGAGCGGACGGACGCGATTGGACAGACCCACGACATCGGCACAACCATTCTGGAGCGTGCGCGCGTTGAGCCGGCCATCGGCATGCAGGGACGGTCGCTTCTCTCCGGAAGCCGGGACGCGGCATTCATTCAATACGACCATCAGAAGATCAATCGGGGCCTCGGTGTTTCGCCGCGCATCCATACTCTGCGCGACCGGGACTGGAGGCTTTCGATGATCGATGGCGTGGATTGGGGAGAAATGTACAACCTTCGGGAGGATCCGAACGAGCTTCGGAACCTCTGGGACAATCCCCAGCACGCAAAACAGCGCGCCGAACTGATCGAAAGGCTGGCGCGGCTGGAAATTGCCAATTGCGACCGGATGCCTTTCCCGACCTCACAGGCCTGATTGCCGGAATTTCGGCGTTGATCAGGGCTGCCGGCTTACGCGGACAGTCCGGAGCGGCGCATTCCGTGTTCTGCCGCATTCGGCGACCAGAACAAGCCCCTCGTCTCAATCAACTTGTTATGCAGGTCGCTCGCAGACATCGGCTTTCCGAAGTGGAAGCCCTGCAGATAATCACATTCCATGTCACATGCTAAACGCGCGTGCATTTCCGTCTCGACACCTTCGGCAACAATGCTCATGCCAAGGCTTTTGCCGATACCGATAATGGAGGCCACCAGCGCACGGGCGGTCTCATTTTCGACGATCGGCTGAATGAACTGCCGGTCAATCTTCAAGACGGCAGGTCTGATCTTCAACAGCCCCTGCACGGAGGCATGACCCGTTCCAAAATCGTCAAGCGCAACGGTGACACCGAGCTCCCTGAGCTCGTTCAGGGTCCAGTGCACGACATCGCCAATTCGCTCCAGATAGACCGACTCAAGGATCTCGATTGCGAGCCTTTCCGGATTGATGCCGGATCGTTTGATGTCGTGAATGAACGTCGGATCCGCCAACCGGCCTGAAGAAACATTCACCGAAACGCGGGGAACGTCGACGCCGGAACGGTCGAATTTCGCAAGCATGTCAGGCAGGTAGCTGAATGTAATCTCGTCGATCCGTTTCAAGATCCCGATGCTTGCAGCGGTATCGAGAAACGCCGCAGGCGACAACAGGCCCCTTGTTGGGTGCGCCCACCGCACAAGGACCTCAGCGCCTGTGATCCGGCCCGTGACGGCGTCTATTACCGGCTGGAAGAACGGCAAAAACTCACGTTTCTCGCAAGCAACAAGGAGGTCCGAGACCAAACGCTTTGACGCAATTGCTTCGGCGTGCATCTCTTGCGTAAAAAATGACCACCGTCCTCTGCCTTGCGATTTTGCGTGATAAAGCGCCATGTCGGCATCGGCGACCACTTGTTCCGGTATCTCCATTTTCGCATTCGCGATTGCAACACCAACGCTTGCGCTGCAAAAGGTCGACTTGCCCTCAAAGGCAAATGGCGCATGCATCTCCTGAACGATCGCATCGGCAAGACCGCTGATATTCAAGGCGCTGTCGCCCAGTGGCTTCAGGACGACAAATTCATCACCGCCCAGACGCGCGATTAGATCGGCCTCATCTGTCAGCCGGCGCAACATGTCGGCGACAGAAATCAGCAGTCTGTCTCCCGCGTCGTGACCGAGTGTGTCGTTGACGGACTTAAAGCGGTCCAGGTCGATGTAGAACACCGCGAAGTCCGATCCGCCATTTTTGAGATTTCCGATCCAGGACTTGAGCTCGACCTCGAAATGCCGCCGATTAGCAAGGCCCGTCAGCGGATCTTCCTTCGATTCCTTCACGACTGATTTTGCAAGTTCATGAAGACGCGCGTTCTCCTTTTCGAGTCGAAGTATCGTCTCGGCAAAGTCAGCGATCTGCCCTGGCCCCACGGTCTTCGCTTCAAGGTTCTGGCGCATGACGGGTTCCAACGGCCGATCTTCCAACTCAAGGAGGGAACACAGCCACCATCGATCGCCGGTCGCAGGGTCTGACAGCGGTGTCCAGCTCATCTTCTGCCAATATTGTTCCCCGGACTTTCGATTGTTGAGGACCCTTACGGAAAACTGCTCCCAATTCATCAGTTTCTCGATGATGTTGAGATGGTCTCCCTGCTCCATGCTGCGTCCGATCAGGACGGTTCCGCGCCGTCCAAGGATCTCGTCGAAGCCATAGCCGGTGATTTTGGTGAAGGCCTTGTTGCACCACTGAAGTTCCATGATTGCGCCGTCTTCATCACACGCCAATGCAAGCGCCAGCCCTTCGGAGCACTTGTCGGTAACTTGGTCGAGTATTTGCGTCGGAATCATGTACGACCCTCAAAACATCATTCACTTAGAAGAACATCAAGAGATTAGACAATTGCTAATTTGTATCGAATGACAGTTCTCAGGTTGTACTCTAGGTCAGAATACAAGTATTAATATGCTATTTGCGCTATTTGTCTTGCGCAGCGACTTCTCACAACGACTGTAAGTCGGCTTACTTCCTGAAAAAAGGTGAAAAAACCGTCAGCGACTGTTCAAAGGTTCACTGGCAGAGTCAGGCTTACTTGCAATTTGGGTGGTGCACTATTCGGCATGTTGTCATGGCCCTGCCATTTCTGAAGCCACGTGCGGTAACGCGGCTTTGTTCCGGTCCAAGGCAAACGAATATGCCCCGCATCCGTCAAGACGGTACGGGGCACATTGCATGGGATCCCACGGAGACGTCAGGCGGAAGGCGCTGTCATCAAACCCGCCGACTGCTTCAAATTAGACCCAGGGACGGCTGTCGCCGAGTTTTCCCTCGTAAGTGTCGATCTGCTCTTCCTTCGCCATGGTCAGGCCGATGTCGTCGAGACCATTGATGAGGCAGTGTTTGCGGAAGTGGTCGATCTTGAAGGCGATATCGCCACTTTCAAGGCCGCGGATTTCCTGGTTTTCAAGATCGATCGTCAGCGTGAAGTTGGCGCCGCGCTCGGCTGCGTGCAACAGGGTTTCGAGTTCGTCTTCCGAAACCTGGATCGGAAGAATCCCGTTCTTGAAACAGTTGTTGTAGAAGATGTCGGCGAATGACGTGGAAATCACGCAGCGGATGCCGAAATCCAGAAGCGCCCAGGGCGCATGCTCGCGGGACGATCCACAACCGAAATTGTCGCCTGCAATCAGGATCTTGGCATCGCGATAGGCGGCCTTGTTCAGAACGAAATCGACATTTTCCGAGCCGTCATCGTTGGTGCGCATTTCGTGAAACAGTGCGGATCCGAGACCGGTTCTCTTGATGGTCTTCAGAAACTGTTTCGGAATGATCATGTCCGTGTCGATGTTCACGATCGGCATGGGTGCCGCGACACCGGTCAGCGTCTCGAATTTTTCCATTTTTCTCTCCCGAAAGGTCAGTGCCGCGCGATCACCGCGAGCCAGGCAGTCTAGGGTATGGACTCATAAATGAAGCCGTACCCTACGCCGCAAGGCTCGTGGTCTGATCGACGCCGAGCATCAAGTTGAGGTTCTGGACAGCCGCGCCTGACGCGCCCTTGCCCAGATTGTCGTAGACCGCGATGATCGCCGCTTGCGCACGCGCATCATTCGCGAATACATGCAGTCGCAACAGGTTGGTGTCGTTGACGGCCTGCGGATCCAGGAATTCGGCACGTTCCAGGGCCTCGAGCGGCGCCACATCGACGAAACTGTTGTCCGTTTCCGCGTAGTGGTCGGCCAGCGCCGCGTGCAATTGCTCGCCAGTGGGAACCTTGTCCAGACCGGCCAGGTTCAATGGCACCACCGTCAGCATGCCCTTGTAGTAGTTGCCGACAGACGGCGTGAACAACGGCGCGTTTTCCAGCAGCGCATATTTCGTCATTTCCGGCAGGTGCTTGTGATTGAAGCCGAGCGCGTAAGGCGCAAACACATTTGCGTCGGCGCCGCCGCCTTCATAATCGGCGATCATGCCCTTTCCGCCGCCGGAATAGCCTGAAATGCCATGGAAATTCAGCGGAAAGCCGCTTGGCAGCAGATCGGCGGCGACAAGCGGGCGCACGGCGGCAATCAGCCCCTGCGGCCAGCATCCCGGATTGGTGACGCGCATCGCCGATGCAATGACGTCGCCCTGGTTCGGTTCCATTTCGGCAAAGCCGTAGGTCCAGCCGTCGGCGACCCGGTGTGCGCTCGACGCATCGATCACGCGGGTGGTATCGTTTTCAATCAACGCGACACTTTCCTTTGCCGCCGCATCCGGAAGACAGAGGATCGCAATATCAGCCTCGTTGAGAAAACCGGCCCGGGCGCTGGTGTCTTTCCTGCTTTCCTCGGGGATGGAGATCAGTTCCAGATCGCGGCGCATGGCAAGGCGCTCGCGGATCTGCAGACCCGTCGTACCGGCTTCACCATCTATGAATACGCGCGCAACCATCGCCCGCTCCTCTCCACTCGCTGAGCAAAATCGAGAGCGTCATACACCCAATCGGCGTTCTTGTCACCGATTGCGAGCAGGACCAGACCTCAACGGGCCCTTGAGTGATACTCATCATTCGGTCGCATGTCGCTTGCGGCGGCCACCCGGTTGCTCATGTTGAAGAAGGCCGCTACGGAGGCAATGTCCCATATGTCCCGGTCACTGAAGCCGGCATCGCGCAGCGCCTGCCGGTCGCTTTCCAGTATTTCCGCCGGCCTTTCGGTAAGCTTGACGGCAAAGTCGAGCATGGCCCGCTGGCGTTCACTCAAATCGGCGACGCGGTAGTTCATTACCATCAGTTCGCCCAGGGCCGGATCGCCGGACAGTTCCCGCACAGCCGAACCATGCGCGGTCAGGCAGTAGAAACAACGGTTGACGGCGGATACCGCAACGGCAATCATCTCCCTCTCAAGCTTGGTGAGACCACAATCCGCCAGCATGAGGTCGTTATACATGTCGGTGAATGCACGCAATTTCGTTTCATCAAAGGAATACGCCTTGAGCACATTGGGGACCAAACCCAGCTTCTCCTCGCACAAATCGAAATAGGCCAGCGTTTTTTCGCTTAATGATTCATTTGAATCGATTTGCAAGGCCGTGACTTTACTTGACAATTTGCCCCTCCCGTCATGAAGATTTTTATGTCGCTGCAATACAAAATCATATCAAGCAGCTGAGCCACAACTAAGATCGCCTAGGGGGATAAAAATGCCGGACAAACACGACGTCGAGAAACTCAAACTCATCGACGCGGTCCACGACAGCCTCACGGAGGAAGATCCTGCCCTGGCGGAGTTTGCCAGCGCGTTCTTTGACAGGGCGGCGGCGGAAGATCTTGTCGCCTATTCGGCGGAGGAACTGACCGGCTTCGTCAAGGAGGCCTGGCTGGATTTTCAGGTTCACGACCTCGGCACGCACCGGGTCAGCATCACCAATCCCACAGCTGCCAAAAAGAACCCCAAGATCGACAGCCTGACGGTCATCGAGATCGTCAACGACAACATGCCGTTCCTCGTTGATTCCGTGATGGACGAGCTCCAGGGCAGCAAGCTTGAAGTTCATCTTGTCCTGCACCCCATTTTCATTGTCGAACGGGACGAGTCCGGCAAGCTGATCTCATCTGTCGCCCGCAAGAAGCCGCCCAAGCGCAAGGACCGCCAGGAAAGCCTGATCCATATCCATGTAACGCGGATCGATTCGGAAGAAGCCCGTAACGCACTGCAGGAACGTCTCGACAATGTTCTCAGTTCCGTGCGCTCGGTGGTCAATGACTTCAAGCCGATGCAGGAACGGCTGGCAGAGGCGATCGATACCTTCAAGACGACCCAGATCCCGGGAAGCAGCGACGATCTGTGGGAAGCCATCCACTTTCTGGAATGGATGGAAAACAACAACTTCATCTTCCTCGGCATGCGCGAATACCGCTTCGAAGGCGGTGTTGACGAAGGCGAATTGTCGCCGACGGAAGGAACCGGCCTCGGCCTGTTGACCGATCCCGATGTCCGTGTCCTGCGGCGCGGATCCGAATACGTTCAGATCACGCCCGAAATCCGGGAATTTCTCAAGAATCCGGAACCGCTCATTATCGCCAAGGCAAATGTCAGGAGCACCGTCCACCGCCGCGTCCACATGGATTACGTCGGTGCCAAGATTTATGACGATGACGGCAACCTGACCGGTGAGTTGCGCATCGTCGGCCTGTTTGCCTCAACGGCTTACACTGAACCGACCAACACGATCCCGTTTCTGCGCCGGAAAGTGGCAAGCGTTCTGGCGCGCGCGGGCTACGGTTCGGAAAGTCACTCCGGCCGGGCGCTCAGAAACGTTCTGGAAGCCTTCCCCCGCGACGAGCTCTTCCAGATCGACAGGGAACGGCTCTACGACTTCTCCATCGCGATCCTGCAACTGGACGAGCGTCCGCGCATCCGGGTGCTGTCCCGTCCGGACAAATTCGACCGGTACGTTTCCATCCTCGTTTTTGTGCCGCGTGACCGTTACTCGACCGAAGTCAGGATCAACATCGGCACCTATCTGGCGTCAGTCTACGAAGGCCGGCTGTCCGCATGGTATGTGACCTATCCGGAGGGACCGCTTGCGCGGGTGCATTACATTGTCGGGCGCGACAAGGGCGAAACACCGACACCCCCGCAAGAGGAACTGGAAGCTGCCGTCGCGGACATGGTCCGGACATGGTCGGACAGTGTTCGAGATGCCCTGAACAAGGAATTCCCGCCCGTTCAGGCGCGGCAGCTGACCGAACGCTACGCATTGTCGTTCCACGGCGGCTACAAGGAAGTCTACAACGCCCAGTCCGCCGTCTCCGACATCGTCAAGCTCGAAACGCTGGCGGGCCTGGATGATACGACGATTACATTCCACCGACCGCAAGGAACCACGAACCAACGTCTGGCGCTGAAGGTCTATCATTGCGGCGCCCCCATTCCGCTGTCTGCCCGCGTTCCGCTTCTGGAAAACATGGGCTTCAACGTGATCAACGAGCGGACCTACCGGGTAACACCTGCAGATACCCCGCTGTCCTATCTCCATGAAATGACACTGGAAAGCCAGACCGGCGAAGACTTCGATCTGCCGCAGGAATTGCAGGTCAGGCTTGAAAGCATGTTCATGGCCATCTGGAAGGGCCGTGCCGAAAATGACGGCTACAACCGTCTGGTCATGACGGCCGACCTCGCCTGGCGCGACGTCGCCGTGGTGCGGGCGTTGTCGAAATACCTTCGCCAGACCGGTATTCCCTTCTCCGAAGACTATATGTGGCGGACGCTCAACAACTATCCGGCGATCGCGGCAAAACTGGTGGAGCTGTTCCACCTGCGCTTCAACCCGGATGTCACCGAAAAGGACCGGGAGCTGGGCTCCGAGCGGCTTGCAGGCGAGCTTACCGCCGACCTTGAAGACGTCTCCAGCCTCGACGACGACCGCATCCTGCGGCGTTTTCAAAACGCCATCAGCTCGATCCTCAGAACGAATTTCTACCAGCTCGACAAAAACGGTCAGCCAAAGCCAACCTTCGCGTTCAAGATCAACAGCCGGGAGATCGACGATCTGCCGCAACCGCGGCCCTTCCGGGAAATCTTCGTTTACAGCCCGCGGGTCGAAGGTGTGCATCTGCGCTTCGGAATGGTCGCACGAGGCGGACTGCGCTGGTCTGACCGGCCGCAGGACTTCAGGACCGAGGTGCTGGGACTGGTCAAGGCCCAACAGGTCAAGAATGCGGTGATCGTTCCCGTCGGCGCGAAAGGTGGCTTCGTGCCCAAACAACTGCCGCCGATGAGCGACCGGGAAGCGTGGTTCAAGGAAGGAACGGAAAGCTACAAGATCTTCATCAACGCGCTCCTTGATGTCACCGACAATCTCGACGAGGACCGCGTTCTGCCGCCCGAGCGGGTGCAGCGTTTCGACAGCGACGATCCCTATCTGGTGGTCGCAGCGGACAAGGGCACGGCAACGTTCTCAGATACCGCCAACGGTATTTCCGAAGGCCGACATTTCTGGCTGGGCGATGCCTTCGCCTCCGGCGGCTCCGCCGGGTACGACCACAAGAAGATGGGCATCACGGCGCGTGGCGCCTGGGAGGCGGTCAAGCGCCACTTCCGCGAAATGAACCGGGACATTCAGACCGAGCCCTTCACCGCGGCCGGTGTTGGTGACATGTCGGGTGATGTCTTCGGCAACGGCATGCTGCTGTCCAAGGCAACAAAGCTCGTGGCGGCATTTGACCACCGCGACATTTTCATCGATCCGGATCCCGATCCGGCCAAGACCTGGGATGAGCGCAAGCGGCTGTTCGACATGGGCCGCTCGTCGTGGAAGGACTACAACACCGACCTGATTTCCAAGGGCGGCGGCATCTTTTCCCGACAATTGAAGTCCATTCCGCTGTCTCCGGAAATCCAGGGCCTGCTCAATCTGGAAAAATCCAATGCGACGCCCCAGGAAGTCATGATGGCGATCCTGAGGATGAACGTGGACCTGCTCTGGTTCGGCGGCATCGGCACCTACATTCGAGCAACCACCGAGACAGACGCCGACGCAGGGGACCGCGCCAACGACCCGATCCGGATCACGGCACCTCAGGTCGGAGCAAAGGTAATCGGCGAAGGCGCGAACCTGGGCCTGACCCAACTCGCCCGCATCGAATTCAACAAGAAGGGCGGACGCTGCAACTCCGACGCGATCGACAATTCCGCCGGTGTGAATTCCTCCGACATGGAGGTCAACATCAAGATTGCGCTCGGCGCCGCTATCAAAACGCAGAAGCTCTCCCTTGAAAATCGGAACGAGCTGTTGGCGGAGATGACTGACGAAGTCGCGGATCTCGTTCTGAGGAACAACTATCTTCAAACCCTCGCAATCTCCATGACGGAACTGCGCGGCATGGAGGACTTCGGCTTTCAGGTGCGCATGATGCGCCAGCTTGAGCAGGCGGGACTTCTGGACCGTGTCGTGGAAGAGCTTCCCGACGAAGCGACCTTGCGGGAAATGCGCAAGGCCGGACAATTGCTGACCCGGGCCGAACTCGGCGTCCTTTTGGCCTATGCCAAAATCACGCTTTACGACTCGCTGCTTGAAAGCACGGTCCCGGACGACGCCTATCTGGCAAGAGAACTGTTCCGCTATTTCCCGGATCAGATGGCCACAGCCTACGAGGACGAAATCAACGGCCATCGCCTGCGCCGGGAAATCATCGCGACCATGCTCGCCAACTCCATGATCAACCGGGGCGGCGCAACGTTCCTCACCCGGTTGATGGACCAGACGGGTGCGACGCCGACCGAAATCGCACAAGGATTTGTCGCGGTGCGCAACAGTTTCGACCTGACCGACCTTAATTCGGAGATTGATGCGCTCGACACGAAGATCGACGGCGGCCTTCAGCTCGATCTTTACACCGAGGTCCAGTCGCTGCTTCTGGAACGCGTCGTCTGGTTCAAGCGGAACGTCAATTTCGACAAGGGCTTGTCAGCGGTCGTGGAACGGTTCCGGACCGGCATCTCCGACCTGCGCAGCCGTCTTGAAACATTGATACCGGAAGAACCCGCGGCGATCCTGAACGAGCGTGCCGCGGAGTTTGAATCCAAGGGCGTGCCTGCCTCGCTCGCCAGGCGGATCGCCTGGCTGTTGGCCGAACAGGCCATACCCGACATCGTAATCGTTGCCGAGGAAACGGAGGCGGATCTCGAGACGGCGGCAATGGCCTACTATCAGGTCGCTCACCATTTCAAGATCGGCAACATGCACGAACTCGCCAGCAACCTGGAGGTTCGCGACTATTACGACGGACTGGCGCTCGACCGCGCTCGCGCAACCCTGTTCTCGGCACACCGGGCGATCGCCAGTGCTGCCATCAGGGCCGGAAGCTTCGCGAACTGGCTTGAGGAACACGAGGGCGAAGCCGCAAGCCGGCACGGCGCCGTCATGGAAATTCTCGACGGTGGCCTCAGCGTTTCCAAGTTCTCCGTCGCGGCCGGCCTGCTTGCGGAAATTTGCGGCACTGCGTAGTGCCCAAAGCATGCTATGAGTGAACGAGGCCGGCAGTCCCGCTGCCGGCTTCTTTGTTGCCGACAGCCAAGGATCTGAAATGGCATCTGTTTCTGGTGCTTTGCCTCAAAAAACGGACCGGCGAGCGATTGTTTCCTGGGCTCTGTTTGACTGGGCGGCACAGCCGTTTTTCACCCTGATCACAACCTTTGTCTTTTCACCCTATTTCGCCTCGGTTCTGGCCAAGTCTCCGGAACAGGGACAGTCGCTTTGGGGCTTTGCCACCGCAGCCGCGGGTCTCGGGATTGCGCTGATGGCACCGATCCTGGGATCTGTTGCCGATGCCACCGGGCGGCGCAAGTTATGGATCTTTGTTCTTTCGATCCCGTTCGTCATTTGCTGCTGGATGTTCTGGTACGCCGCCCCAGGAGGGTCGAACAGCATTGCCATTGCCCTGATCGCCTTTGCAATCGGCACTTTGTGCATCGAAATTGCGACAGTCTTCAATAACGCGATGATGCCCTCGCTCGTGCCACATGAGAAGATCGGCCGCCTGTCGAGTTTCGGTTGGGCAACGGGCTACGCCAGCGCGCTGGTCACCCTTGCAATCGCACTTTTGCTTTTTTCAGCGAACGCGGACACCGGGAAGACGCTCGCCGGCATTAGTCCCGTTCTCGGTCTGGATCCGGCGACACAGGAAGGAGACCGGGTGACAGGGCCCTTTTCGGCTGTCTGGTACGTGATCTTTGTGTTGCCGATGTTTTTCTTCGTTCCCGATGTCGCTGCAAAAGAAAAGATCGGACCGGCGGTTCGAAGAGGACTGTCTGAATTGGCCGCCAGTTTCAAGCAGGCCAGGGCAAACAAGAATATCTTTCAGTTTCTTGTCGCCAACATGATCTTCAAGGACGGGCTGGTCGCCCTGTTCGCCTTCGGCGGTATTTATTCAGCCGGACAGCTTGGCTGGGGGTCGATCGAAATCGGCATATTCGGGATCATCGTGATCATCACGGGAATTGGCGGCCTCTTGCTGGCCGGCAGTCTCGACGACAAGTTCGGCGCAAAACCCGTTCTCATTGTGTCACTGGTCGTTCTCATGGTGTGCGGTCTCGGCATGGTCTCCATCGACAAGACGACCGTGTTCTTCTTTATTCACACCGAGGCAGCGCCGGCCGGGGCGCAATTCGCGTCTCTCCCGGAACAGATGTTCATTGGACTTGGCGCCGTAATCGGTGCCGCTGCGGGTCCCTTGCAGGCGTCTTCCCGCAGCCTGTTGATACGGCTGGCGCCGCGCGAACACATGACCCAGTATTTCGGCCTGCTGGCTCTTTCCGGCAAGGTGACCAGCTTTCTGGCTCCGCTCGCCGTCGGCATCGTCACGGCGCTGTCCGGAAGCCAGGCCGGCGGCATGTCGGTCGTGCTTGTCTTCTTCGCGGTTGGCCTGGCGCTGATGATCACGGTGAAGGAAAGAACAGCGCCGGCCTTTTCTGAAGCCTCGTGACGCCAAACCCAGTCGCTGACGTCGCAAGAGTGCCGAATTATCAGTGACGGAAGTGGCGCATGCCTGTCAGAACCATGGCAAGACCTGCTTCGTCCGCAGCCGCAATGACATCGTCATCGCGCATGGAGCCGCCCGGCTGAATGACCGCCGTCGCACCAGCTTCGGCTGCCGAGAGCAATCCGTCTGCGAACGGAAAGAACGCGTCCGAAGCAACCACGCATCCCTTGGTCAGCGGCTCGCTCAGGCCCGCTGCCTCCGTTGCATCCAGGGCCTTTCTGGCGGCAATCCTGGCCGAATCCACCCGGCTCATCTGCCCGGCGCCGACACCGACGGTCGCCCCGTCCCTGGCATAGACGATGGCATTGGACTTTACGTGCTTTGCAACCCGGAACGCGAATTTCAGGTCCGCCAGTTCCTGCGCGCTCGGTGCACGCTTGGTCACCACCTTCAGGTCGAGATCGTCGACCACACCATTGTCCCGGGACTGAACCAGAAGGCCGCCGGCGACCGACTTTACGAACAGCCCTTTGGCGCGGGCATCCGCAAGACCGCCCGTAACAAGAAGCCGCAGGTTTTTCTTGGCTGCGATCACCTCGCGGGCTGCTTCGTCAGCGTCCGGCGCAATGATCACTTCGGTGAAGGTTTTGACGATTTCTTCGGCGGCCTCCGCATCCAGCGTCCCGTTCAGAGCAACGATACCGCCAAAGGCCGACACCGGATCACAGCGCAGTGCTTTTTCATAGGCCTGCCTGAGGCTCGCCCCTTCCGCAACACCGCAGGGATTCGCGTGCTTGATGATGGCGACGGCGCTGGTGCGGGCCGGATCGAACTCGCTGACCAGTTCGAAGGCTGCATCCGTGTCGTTGATATTGTTGTAGGAGAGCGTCTTGCCCTGCAGCTGCCTGGCGGTCGCAACACCTGGCCGGTTTTCACCGGTCTTGTAAAAACCCGCCGACTGATGGGGGTTCTCGCCATAGCGCATGACCTCGGCAAGCGAACCGCCAACGGCGCGATGCGCCGGCGTGGCGTCCTCGAGCTGATCGGCCATCCAGTTGGAAACGGCGGCATCATAGGCAGCCGTGCGCGCAAATGCTTTCAGGGCAAGCCGCTTGCGAAGAGCGACCGGCGACTGGCCGTCATTGGCGTCCATTTCCTCGATCACCGCGCCATAGTCGGCCGGATCGGTTACCACCGTGACATAGGCATGGTTCTTGGCCGCAGCGCGGGTCATGGCCGGCCCGCCAATGTCGATGTTTTCAATCCCCGTTGCATAGTCGGCGCCGGAAGCGACCACGTCTTCAAACGGATAAAGGTTGCCGCAGAAGAGATCGATGCCGGTGATGCCATGTTCGCCCATGGCCGCCACGTGATCCGCATCATCCCTAATCGACAGCAGGCCGCCATGGACCATCGGATGAAGGGTTTTGACGCGTCCGTCCATGATCTCCGGAAAGCCTGTGACTTCGGAGATGTCCAGAACCTCAAGCCCCGCCTCCTTGAGCGCCTTGTAAGACCCGCCCGTTGAGACGAGTTCCACGCCGCGGTCGGAAAGCGCCTTTGCAAATTCGACAAGTCCAGTCTTGTCGAATACGGAAAGGAGCGCGCGTTTGACGGGCACCAGTTCGGGAACCGGTACGGCTTTGGACACAATGGCCATGAGTTTGCCTCGCAAGTGGGAACGATCGGGGAGTTCGACGTCGCCCTACCACGTCTTCAGGCAAATCGGAAGGTTCGAGGGAGCCTGATTTCTGTGCGTCCCTGGCTATTCCTCAAACGGCAGTTCGCCGAGATCATCGAAATCGCTCGTGCCGCGCCGGCTTAGCTTGGCTGTCGCGGTCTTTCTGAACTGCCACCCGACCGCAGGCACCTCGAGCAACGACCCGGATATCACGATCTGGTCCGTTTTCCTGTGTCCGAAGACATCCGACAGATAAATGCTCTCTTCCAGCGCGATTTCACAGCCCGGCGCCTCGAACTCCCAGGCTTCGCCATCGCGGCAAACCAGAAGAACCGCCGAACCGCCACGCAGCATCGACGTTCTGAGACCGGGATGCAGATGGAAACGAAGAGCATAGCGGTGCTCGGGGTCGACGGGCTCGACGGCCCGCAACGTGTCGATGCCATCGAGGACGGTGCCGTCACCGGACAGGCGTACGTCCCGCTCATGCACGACGTTGAACTCAGGGACATAGCCGTCATGCGACGCAGTGATGCGGCAACCTGCCTGATCGTCTTCCCGTTCCATCGAGACGGTGGAGGGGCCAGACAGGATCGGTGCGCCAAGCAGTCGCCCGAACGGCCTTTCTGCCAGGAAGCGGCAGGACGAGGTGTCCTCGATCGTGATGGTGGAATGCGCTGCGGTCGAGCGGCTGACCTTGCGCCAAAGTGGGTTGGATTTCGCCGAGACGCCGCAATTGACAACGATCCTGTTCGCCGCGGACGAAAACTCAAAGGACAGGCAGCCGGCATGGGCATCGCCTGAAACGGCAAGGGCCGGGACTGGCCCCGTGTCCATCAAGACGACGGAACTCGCCCCGCTGAGCCGCTGGTAACCCGAATGCGGCGCGTTGAGCGGCGGCGCTCCCCGTGCATCATCATAGGCGAGGATTGTGGCCACGAGATCATTCGGCGTGGAGCCCATGCCATTGAAATGGCCGAGCGTGCCGTCGCCATGGCGGAAGAAGCGCAGCAGTGGCATCATCCTGTCGACGGATTGCAGCATGGCAGGCGGCATTTCGAGACCCTGCGCGACAAAGGCCTGCCTCACTGGCAGAAGGTCCGCCAGAATGTCGATCAGAGCCTTCGGGTTCCGTGAGATGTGACCGCCGTCCGGAAGGATCTGCCGCGTCAGTTCGTGCTCCAGCCGGCGAATGCTCTGACGCGCAAATCTTCCTTGTCCCGCCATGGAAATACAGGCGGACGCCACCGCCAGCGATGCCCTGAGGCGAACGACACCGTCTTCGGTTTCATTGATGGTCTGGCGAAGATAGCGGACCTGACGCGCGAGGGACTTGACGAATCTGCGGTAAAACTCGTGATCGCCGTCCTGCAGGATGAACGGCGAGTGTGCCAGCCAGGACAGGATCCTCTGGGTCACGACCGGAGCCTCCCAGCCGATCGAATGGCGGCGGCCGCAAAACTTCATCCAGTCCTCGACCAGGACGCGGGCGTTCTGGCGCGCGATCTGGCTGTCGGACGCCCTCAGATCCCTGAGCCAACCGAAACTGTGAAGCTCCCGCTGCCATTCGTCATGAACCGCGTTCATCTCGAAGGGCGAGCGCCCTTGCGTCTCCACGAGATGTCCGGAAAACAGGAATCGGCCGCCGTATATGTCTGCGGCGTTGGTTTCATCGGCCGTACGAAGATCCTGGGGCGCGATAAGCAGGCGCGCGGGCACAGCCGAAAACGGCTGCAGGCGGAAGAACGGACCGCCATGCATCCATTTCAGGGTACGGTGCCAGACATGCAGGGCCACGAGTCGCCAGATTCGGCTTCTCTCGTTGAGGCTTGCAATATTCACCAAACCATCCCCAATACTGATGGCCTACGCGCAACTATCGTGAATTCTCCGGTACTTAGAGCTTCTCTATCGCTTTCTATTCAAAAAAACGGATCATTAAGGTTAGCATTTCGTTGACGCAAAGATTGCTAGGGAACGGTTTAAGCTACGTTAAGACCGCCTGAATCGGGCCGCAAAGAAGCCGTCCATGCCAACGTCCTCAGCGCCGCTGCCCGCGGCGTGGCACGGCAGGCAGCGCAAATATCCATCTGCCGTGACACAGTGATCCAGGCCCCCGATCTCCTCGGCCTGGACAGGCACACGTTCAATCTTGCCGGCCTGACGCTCCAAAAAGGCGTTCGCCTGGTCTTCACCTTCGGCGGTCTCCAGCGAACAGGTGCAATAGACGATCAAGCCACCGGGCTTGACCCAGCCAAGCACCCGGTCGAGCAGATCCTTCTGAATTTCGCTCAGTTTTTCGATGTCATAGGGTTTCTTGATCCAGGCGACGTCCGGGTGGCGCCGGATCGTTCCGGTTGCGCTGCAAGGTGCATCAAGCAATACCGCATCGAAAGGCGCTTCCGGCTCGAAGGTTCGGATGTCGGACGCGACCGTTGTAACGTTCAGTCCGAGACGTGACATGTTTTCTTCCAGGCGCTTCAGGCGGCCCTTGGATATGTCCACTGCGGTCACGTCAGCCCCGGCAGCGGCAAGTTGAGCCGATTTACCTCCAGGTGCTGCACAGAGATCGGCAACTCTTAGCCCTTCGATGTCGCCCAACAGCCGCGCGGGCAAGGCCGCCGCCGCATCCTGGACCCACCAGGCACCTTCCGAAAATCCTTCGAGCGCGTCGATCGCCCCTTTTCTGGTGAGCCTGACACTTCCCTTGCCGACAAGGCGGCCACCCAGTTTGTCGGCCCAAGCCTCCGGATCGGACTTTACGCTCAGGTCCAGTGCCGCCTCAGCCCGATGCGCGCGCGCGATCGCGCCCGCTGTCTCCAAGCCGTAACCGTCCTTCCAGCTCTCCCAAAGCCAATCGGGGGTGTTCAAAATGTCCGGATCGAGATCGTCAGTGATGTCGTCCCTTTCGCGCCCGAGACGCCGCAACACTCCGTTGACCAGCCCCTTGTAAGGCCGCGCCCGGCGATCCAGTCCCGCATGATCAACCGCGAGCGAGACGGCGGCGCGGTCCGGGACGTCGAGAAAGAGCATCTGGGCAATCGCAACATGCAGAATATCCAGCACACGGCCGGTTTTTTCAGGTATCGGCCGGTCAAGCAACCGGTCCAGTATTTCCGAGATCTCGCCGCGATGGCGTAGCGCTGCGCCAACGATAGCCCGCACGAGCGACCGGTCGTTGCCGGCCAGCGACCGAAACCCGGAGTGACCGGAGCCGACGTCCAACTCGCCATCGAGAGGCCGCTTCTTGTGAACGACATTCCCGAGAATGTCGGCGGCCACCTTGCGGGCGGCAAATCCCGGCTTGTCCTGTCGGCCGGCTTCCTGACTTTCAGAATGAACAGGTTTTTTGTTTGCGCGACTGCTCAAAGAGTGTTCCTGACGATTGACCGCGCTCTTGCGGTGAAAGCCGAGCGCCGCAGACCGGGCTTCCGGCTGCGGCGCAATGTATGCATTCTAAGTCCAAGACAGCGCTGGGGAAAGAAGTTTGTTCTTCAGACGCCTGTGCCTGGTATATCGCTAGCCCCACGGCCCCTTCGGTCGTTGCGGCTCGCTGGTTTGGGTTCTGCTGCCTGCACCTGCCCACGGCCCGGAGCGAGGGGTCGAACTGCCGGCTCCGAACGAACCGCGCCCACCCGTGCCAAGTCCTGAATCCGAGAGCTTCCGCAGCTCATCGATGCGGTTCTGCGTGTTCGGGTGCGTGGAGAACAGATTGTCCATCCGCTCGCCCGAAAGCGGGTTCATGATGAACATGTGCGCCGTTGCAGGATTGGCTTCCGCATCCGGATTGTGGATGCGTTGCACACCTCCGGCAATCTTGCCGAGCGCGGAGGCCAGCCACATCGGTTCACCGCAGATCTGCGCGCCCATCCGGTCAGCGGCGTATTCGCGCGTCCGGGAAATGGCCATCTGCACGACCATGGCTGCCATCGGCGCGACGATCATCATCAGGAGCATCCCGACAATGCCGAGCGGATTGTTCCGGTTGCCGCCAAAGAAGAACGCGAAATTCGCCAGCATGGAGATCGCACCGGCTATCGTTGCCGTGATCGTCATGATCAGCGTGTCATGGTTTTTGACGTGCGCGAGCTCGTGCGCCATCACTCCGGCAACTTCTTCCGGCGTAAGCATGTTCAACAGGCCCGTTGTCGCGGCAACGGCGGCATTCTCCGGGTTTCGCCCGGTGGCAAATGCATTCGGCTGCGGATTGTTGATGATATACACCTTGGGCATTGGCAGATCGGCATTTTGCGCAAGCCGCTGCACCATGCGGTAGAAATCCGGCATCGACCGTTCATCCACTTCCTGCGCATGGTGCATGCGCAAGACCATCTTGTCCGCATTCCAGTAGCTGAAAACGTTCATGGCCGCGGCAATGGCCAGGGCAATCATCATGCCGGCCTGTCCGCCGATCATGAACCCGATACCCATAAAAAGGGCGGTCATCGCCGCCAACAGCATCGCTGTACGAATGTAGTTCATTACCGCTTCTGTCCGTTTCCTGTCCTTGTCTGACCGGGCGATGATTTCCACCCGGTGAACTCAAATACCGTCTGAAGATGGGTATTGCTGACAATCTTGGCAAGCTTACCCTATATTGCGTGACAGAACCGTAATTCGCACCTGCAGCAACCTCCCGATGGGCAAACATGAGTGAAGATCAGAACAATCCGACAGAAGCCTACAGCCAGAGCGAAGCTTCGTCGCTGAAAGCCGAGACCGAAACCGTTCCCGCCAAACGGTTCGAAGATCTTCCTCCGGCTGCCCAGCGCGCACTGAAAGAAGCCGAGGAACGGCGAAAGCAGATTGATGCGAAGGGGGACGCCATGCCGGACGAAGTCAACGGACGCGGCGGCCTGGAACCGACACGCTACGATGACTGGGAGATCAAGGGGCTCACAGTCGACTTCTGAGTTTCGACGGACACTTGACGATGCAAAACGGCCTCGAAAGGACACTTTCCTCCTGGGACGGCAAAGCCACCGCTCCGCTCGAACAGGCGTATGAAACTTATCGGAACGAGCCGCACTTTCTGGAACACTTGGTCGATCTGTGCGAAGCGCCGACCTGCCAGCGCGGCGCCACCTGGCTGTTGAAGCATCATTTCGACCGGAAGGGTCAACTCTCAGATGAGCTGGCCGCCCGTCATCTGACCGCAATTCCTCTTTTCGATCACTGGGAGACAAAGCTTCATTTTCTGCAATATTTTGAGCACCTGCGCATATCTGCAGATGCCAAAGTACCGCTCAATCGATTTATCGAGAGCGAGGTGACATCAGCTAACAAGTTTGTACGCGCCTGGGCGTGCTACGCGCTGGCGATCTTCGCCTTGAGGTTTCCCGAACACAAGGAACACGCCCTTGATACGCTGAAGCAAGCCGGGAACCGTGAAACGGCAGGCTCGGTCAAAGTGCGCATCCGCAAGGCGTTGGAAAAACTCGACAAGTAAGTCAGCCGCCAGCCAGTTTCCTGACCTCGGCCGCGATGGCCCTTGCCAGATCCGCCTGCGGTGCCGCCTCGAAATGAACTGCATCGAGCGCGCCTGCAGAAATCACCGTAGCGGCATCGAAAAACGCGGTCCCGTACTGTTCGGCCAGTTGCGCATAGACGCCCGCAAGGCGCTTCGATTGCACGCCGCCATGCTCGTTGGAATAAAGACCGCCATATTCAAGACCCGAGAAGTCGCCAAGCGGGGGCGGCGACATCAACAGGACCTTCGGCGCCCGGCCTTCTACATCATCCGTTGCCCGCTTCGCCTCGAACAACACCCGGCCCATGGCAAGCCCGATGGCTTCGGCGCTCATGTTGAACCGGTCCTGAAGGTCGTTGGAGCCAAGCATGATGATCAGGATATCAATCGGCATATGCGTCTTGCGCACGGTCGCGAGATGCGCCAGGCCATTCTTGTCGCCGCGGGTCGGGTCTTCAAAGACGGTCGTGCGTCCGTTGACACCCTCTTCGATCACGTAAAACCCGGAACCGAGTTCTGCCTGCAAAAGCCGGGTCCAGCGAACGTCGTGGCCATACCTGGTTTTGTCGACGGGATTAAAGCCCCACGTGAGCGAATCGCCGAAACAGACAACGGACATCGGGTCCTTTTGCGACGTCATGAAAAACCCTTCACGAACAATATGAAATCAGTTCGGTGGACCATAGGAAAGATGCGAAGGTCAGGCAATCGTTTCGCGGGATCTGCGGCTTTGCGTGCTTGGTTAATCAGAGATTTACCAAGGGGACGATAGGGTCAGGTCAAAGTACTGCGTAACCACTGCCGGATTTTGAATGACTGCCAGCCCCAGAGCCTATACGCGCGGCGCTGTCCTGCCGAGCTCCAACCCTTTTCAGCGCCTTGCCGAACTTCTGGACGGCGAGAGCCCGGGTCTTGATCCGGTCATCATGACGATCGGTGAACCCCAGCATGCGATTCCCGATTTCACAGGGGATATCCTGGTGGAAAATGTGGCCGATTTCCGGCGTTATCCGCCAATCGTCGGATCTCCCGAATTTCGGCAGGCAATCGCTGGCTGGCTCGACCGGCGCTACGGTCTGGACGGCATGGTCGATCCCGAGCACGGGGTTCTTCCATTGAACGGGTCCAGGGAAGGCCTTTCCTTTGGCGCAATCGCCGCAAGAGATCAGCTCGGCAAGGGCCTCGACCATCCCGCGGTGATTCTGCCGAACCCGTTTTACCAGACCTACGCGGCAGCGGCCCATGTTGCCGACGCCCAGGCAGTTCTTCTGGATGCAATTCCGGGCAACCACTTTTTGCCCGATCTCGACAGTCTTGACGCCGCACTGCTGGACGAAACGGTTGCCTTCTACATTGCCTCGCCGACCAATCCGGAAGGGTACCCAGCAGACATCGCCTATTGGCAGCGGTTGATTGCGTTGGCGCGCAAGCACCGGTTCTACATTTTCGCTGACGAATGCTATTCGGAAATCTACCGGACCACGCCGCCGCCGGGCATCCTGGAAGCCGCAAAGGCGATGGGCACCGATTTTTCCAATATCATCGTCCTGAATTCTTTATCCAAACGCTCCAATCTTGCCGGACTTCGCTGCGGGTTTGCAGCCGGTGACCCCGGCTTCCTGCGCAAATGGGCAAAGTTCCGCGGCCTGGCCGCGCCGCAAGTCTCGCTCCCGGCACAGGCCGTTGCAGTGCGGGCCTATCAGGATGAGGAGCATGTCGCGGAAAACCGGCGGCTCTACAACGAGAAATTCGAAGCTGCCGAAAGGCTTCTCGGCCCGATCATGGGCCCGGTCACCTCCCAGGGTGGATTCTTTTTGTGGCTCGATGTCAGCCGATGGGGTGACGGCATCGGCGTTACGAGCCGCCTTTGGCGCGACATCGGCGTCAAGGTCGTGCCGGGAGGGTATCTGGCCTCCGATCAGGCAGACGGCACCAATCCGGGGCGCAATTTCATTCGCGTCGGGCTGACGGCTCCGCTGGAGCAGACTGAAATCGCACTTGAACGCATGGCAAACTGGTTTGGAGAGAACGCATGAGACGGGCGAGTGCAGTGCGCGGCAACGGCCGCCGGTCTTCAATTGACCTTCTGGACACGGAAAGTCCGATCAAACGCTTCTTGCGGCGAAACATAGTCGGTGCATCGGGGCTCGCCATCATCGCGATCGCTGCGATGCTTGCGGCATCACTCGCGACATGGTCGGTCAGCGATCCGAGTCTCAACCACGCGACTGGCGGACCTGTACGCAACGCGCTTGGCACCCCGGGGGCCGTCGTCTCCGATATCCTGATGCAGACGATCGGTCTTGCAACCGCTGTTTTCCTGATCCCGCTGGTGTTGTGGGGTTGGCGCCTTTTGGCCGGCCATGCCCTCGGCATTGGCCGCAAACGTTTGTTTTACTGGGTCATCGGCTCGTGCTTGTCCGCCGGTGCTCTGGCCGCACTTCCGGTTCCCGACAGTTGGCCGCTGCCGACGGGACTCGGAGGCTTCTTCGGTGACACCGTGCATCAGATTCCGGCGGTGATAACCTCCAATATGACATCAGGTGCCGCGACGATCGTCGGCGGTCTCGGTCTGGGTGTTCCGGCGATCTTCTTTTTGTTGTCGGCCGCCGGCTGGCTCGGCAGCAAGGATCCGTTAGAGAGCGACGCCAAGCCTGCGCGCGCTCCAAAGGGACACGGCAAGTCGATTGAGGAAGACCTTGGACTTGACGACGAGGAAAGCGAATCCAGGCTTTCGTTGTTCTTCGGAGCCCTTGTCGGGCAGGCAGCTCATTTCGGGCTGCAGGGTGTTGCGCAGGTTCGGCGGCTGACAGGCCTCAAGCGAAATCGTCGCGTTGGCGACGAGGATTATTGGGACGAGGACGACGAAGGCGATTACGAACCGGAAGACGACAGACAGGGCAACCGCCTGTCGGCTTTCCGCCGCGCGCTTACCGGCCGGCTGATGCCGGAAGATGACGACGGGCTCGATGAATTTTATGAGCGCGGCCGGCACCCCGACGATGAAGACCCTGAGGATCATTTTGACGACGAGCCATATGACGAGGAAGGGGAGCGTTTCGAGCCGGATGATCTCCTGATCGACAAAGGGCCCGTTGCCGGGCAGCCCGTAACTCCGGTTGGAATAGCTGCTCCGGGCTCCGCGTCAGCACCCGCTGCGCAGGCGGCACCACAGGCGGGCCGCGTAATCCCGCCCGCGCCCCGTCCGAAACAAAGCAAACGTGCCATCGAGGAAGCGCAACCTTCGTTCCTCGGAGCGCCCGAGGAATACGAACTTCCTCCCCTGCGCCTGCTTTCTGAGCCAAAAGCCAGCGGTAAGGTGCCCGGATTATCAGCTGACGCTCTGGAGCAGAACGCCCGCATCCTGGAAGGCGTTCTGGAAGATTTCGGTGTCCGCGGCGAGATCATCGAGGTCCGCCCGGGTCCGGTGGTCACGCTTTACGAACTGGAACCTGCGCCGGGCATCAAGTCATCCCGGGTCATCGGTCTTGCCGACGACATTGCCCGCTCCATGAGTGCGATTTCGGCCCGTGTTGCCGTCATTCCGGGCAAGAACGCCATCGGTATCGAACTGCCGAATGCCCGCCGCGAAACAGTGTTCCTGCGCGAATTGCTCGCAGCGCAGGATTTCGAGAAGTCGAAGTCCAAACTGGCGCTTGCGCTCGGCAAGACCATCAACGGCGAAAGCGTCGTCGCGGACCTTGCCCGCATGCCGCACCTGCTTGTTGCCGGTACCACCGGCTCGGGTAAGTCGGTCTCGATCAACACCATGATCCTGTCGCTGCTTTACCGGCTGACGCCGGAGCAGTGCAAGCTGATCATGATCGATCCGAAAATGCTCGAACTCTCCATTTATGACGGTATTCCGCATCTTCTGACCCCCGTGGTCACCGATCCCAACAAGGCGGTTGTCGCCCTGAAATGGACGGTCCGCGAGATGGAAGACCGTTACAAGAAGATGTCCAAGATGGGCGTCCGCAACATCGACGGTTACAACACCCGCATCAAACAGGCGCTTGAGAAGGGCGAGAGCTTCACCCGCACGGTCCAGACCGGCTTCGATCGCGAGACCGGCCAGCCGATCTACGAGGAAGAGGAACTGCCGCTCGAGGCGATGCCGTACATTGTCGTGATCGTCGACGAAATGGCCGATCTGATGATGGTTGCCGGCAAGGACATCGAGGGCGCGATCCAGCGCCTTGCCCAGATGGCCCGTGCCGCCGGCATCCACCTGATCATGGCGACCCAGCGGCCCTCCGTGGACGTCATCACCGGTACGATCAAGGCCAACTTCCCGACCCGTATCTCATTCCAGGTCACCTCCAAGATCGACAGCCGCACGATCCTTGGCGAGATGGGAGCCGAACAGCTGCTCGGAATGGGTGACATGCTGTTCATGGCGGGTGGCGGACGCATCCAGCGTGTGCACGGCCCGTTTGTTGCCGATGACGAGGTCGAGGAAATCGTGAAGCACCTGAAACTGCAGGGTACCCCTCAGTATCTTGAAGCAGTCACTGAGGAAGAAGACGAAACAGCAAGTCCCTATGACGGCGGTGGCGGTCTGGCCGGCGGCGGCGAGGGCAATGAGCTTTACGATAAGGCAGTTGCCATCGTGCTGCGCGACAAGAAGGCATCCACCTCCTACGTGCAGCGCCGGCTGTCGATCGGATACAATCGTGCCGCCTCATTGATCGAACGCATGGAACAGGAAGGGCTGATCAGCGCCGCCAACCATGCGGGAAAACGCGAGATCCTTGTACAAAATGGCGTTGAGGAAGAGTTTTAGGTCGCAAATGTCAAAGCTTTGCCACACACTCTACATAGCTGTTTGTAGCTAGAGTATACTCTTAACGCGTAAAACAAACTGGGACATTGCATCATGCTGAAACGCTTTGCTCTTCGCCTGGCCAGATGCCTGGCTATTCCGGCTCTGGCAGCAGCAGTGACACTGACCGCGCTGCTTCCTGCACAAGCGCTGACGTCGCAGGAGCAAAAGACGCTCAAGGAACTAAGCACCTATTTCAACTCGGTGAAGACCATGCATGGTGACTTCATCCAGTTTGGACCGGATGGCAGTCAATCAGACGGCAAGTTCTATATGGCCCGTCCCGGCAAGGTCCGCTTTTATTACAACAAGCCCTCGGTCCTCGACATCGTGGCGGACGGCGAGTCGGTTTCCGTACGTGACCGCAAGCTGAACACTCAGGACATCTGGCCCCTCGGTCAGACGCCGCTTCGTTTCCTCTTGTCTGATTCGATCGATCTTGAGAAAGACACGAATGTCACCAACGTTCTCGTTGAAAAGGACCTGATCACGGTCACGATTTTCGACAAGACCAAGTTCAATTCCGGAACGCTCACGCTCATTTTCGATTCGGACGACTTTGCCCTCAAGCAATGGACTGTGACCGATCAACAGGGCTACGACACCTCCGTTGCCGTTTACAACGTCGTGTCCAACGCACCGACCAATCCTGACCTTTTCAAGATCGACTATCTGGCAAACGCCCGTCAGCGCAAGGGTCAGAATTGACCGACAGCCATGGATCCCCGGAACCTCACTCCGGGGAACGGGCGCTTGTTTTCCGTCTGCTTGAAAACTATTGCGCCGGCAAGGGGCTGCGGCTGACGGCGGGCGATCCCCACGGGCATGCAGGCCTCATCGAAGCTCCGTCCGGAAAACGCTGGTTCTTCAAGGGCACCCGGTTCGACATCAATCCACTGGGCGCTTCGGAAATCGCCGGCGACAAGGCCTATACGGGCAAGTTCCTGGCAATGAACGGCATCGCCGTTCCCGCAAGCTATCTCGTTTCGAGCGCAGACATCCGGGACGGCAGAAGGCCGCCTGAAGACGTTCTCGATTTTGCCGAAGAGCAGGAATTTCCACTGTTCGTGAAGCCCAATATCGGCCAGGAGGGCCAGGGCGTCATGCGCGTGGACACCTATCACACCCTGCAGAACGCGCTGCATATCCTGGCAAAGAACCACGGACAGCTCTTGGTTCAGGAAGAAATCAAGGGCAAGGACCTGCGTGTAATTGTTCTGGACGGTGACGTGTTATGCGCGATTGAACGTCAGCCGCCTCAGGTGACCGGCGACGGCGTCCGCAGCCTTGCCCAACTTGTCGATGCCCATGAACGGATCAACGCCGCTGACGGGCGCATCGACTTCGAGCTGTCACAGCAGGGTCTGATGCTTGAAAGCGTTCCGGCCCGCGGCCAGATCGTGTCACTGCTACCGGTCTCGAACCTTTCCTCGGGCGGATCCGCACAAATTGTCACCGACACGCTCGCTCCGGAGATCCACACCATGGCGCGCCTGGCGGCAAAGACCCTGGGCTTGCGCTATTGCGGTGTCGACCTGATTATTCCGGAAGCAAGGCGCCCTGACACCGCCGCCGTGGTGCTCGAAGTCAACGCCTCGCCCGGGCTCAGTGTCCTGGCACGTCGGGGCGACAGCGAAGCGAACCTGGTCCGTGAGATTTACCAGAAGGTTTTCGCAGAATTCTTGTCAGCTTGAGTTCACCGGCCTTAAACGGAAGCCCCTGAACTGCATGTCCTTTTCTGAGTTGCCGTGACCGGCTAACGATCTGAAATGAGCGGGATGGACTTGACCAAGAGCGACCCTCAAAAGGGCGACCATCCGATTTTCGCGTAATCTAAAAGCTGACTTAGTACAGATATTTCACCGGTAAATAAGAATATATTTCAAACGAATTTCAAAATATATTTGTCCTTTTCTTAAAAATATGAAGTAATTCTCGCTTAAATCAAAAAACAGCCATTATTGGTGCATCTCTTTTCTATGCTCCGTCGATCGCGGTCGCAGGTGTCATGCTTCTTGTTCTTCCTCCCACTCAATTGGAGGCATGGCGGCCTGCGGCTGGTGATTGCGCGAGCGAGGTTGGGGTTAGGCGTCAGACCAGAAGGCCGCGCTGCCGGGTCGAGACCGCTCGTCAAGGAGATCAAGATAATGTCGAATGTATTGCCATTCCGGCAAAACAGCTTCGAGCTGCACAAGCAGTATCCAGCGCTGCATTTCCCGAAAGACGGATATGTCTTTGTGGTGGCCTTTGGGCGGTCCGGGTCCACACTGACACAGCATCTGCTGAATTCGATCCCCGGTTACTTCATCCGGGGCGAAAACTCCAATACGCTCATACACTTGAGCAGGTCAATCACCGCGATCCAGAACGAAGTCAATTTCAAGCAGCGCCAGGAGCCGAAACGCTCGGAACTGTCCGCCGAACGGCCCTATTTCGGCAAGATGGTCGGGACCTCGCTCGATCCCTGGTACGGCATGGAAGACGTCGACGTTGATGATTACGCCATGAGCCTGTTCGACACGTTCGTTTCCAAGGTGCTGTGCCCCAAAGGAGCGGCCCGCGTCCTCGGGTTCAAGGAAATCAGGTACCACAATGACCCGCGCTATTTCCCGAGGTTCCTTGATACGATCCGCAAGTACTTCCCGCACAGCCGGTTCATTTTCCAGAACCGCGACTTCGAAAATGTCGTCAAATCTTCCTTCTGGAAAAAAATGGAAGAAGGCGAGGTGAGACGGCGCTGGGACAACTTCGAGCGCATGACCAAGGCCTATGCGGAAGGACACGGAAGCTTCTGTTATCAGCTGCGCTACGAAGATTACCTGCAAGGGCCTGAAAAACTGGCTCCGCTGTTCCGCTTCTTGCGGGAACCTTTCGACGAAAAGCGCGTCAAGGCGATCCTGGACACGAAACTGCACCACTAGGTGCAGGAAAAGAGTGGCCGTGGTTCTGAACTGGCAGAACCGCGGCCGCATTCGTTCTCGGTTTCAATAATCACCGAGTTTCATGTCAGGCGAATACTCGCCTTCAATATCCTTGATGACCGCCTGACCACAGATCGTGGCACCTTTGGCCGCATCATAGGTGAGCGACGGCGGGCCGGAGAGTTCCCAGCCCTTGTTCAATGCCTGTGTCACCCGATGGCAGAATTCACTGTCGTCAACACCGGTGATCAGCCTGTAAAGCCTCATGATTGTCTCTCGTTGTCGTTCGCTGTGCGCGCCGCGACGGCGTTCGCAATCGCAATCACCCGCTTGCCCATCTCCGCATGTAGCCGCTCGACCATCTTGCCGTCCACCTGGATCGCACCCTTTGAGGCGTTTTCCGGAAGATCAAAAGCAGCGTTGATCTTGCGGGCCCATTCAATTTCCTCAGCCGACGGGCTGAAGGCGCCATGGCAGGCGGCAATCTGTTTCGGGTGAATCAGCGTCTTGCCATCCATACCCATGTCGGCGCCTTGTGCGCACTCGGCGGCAAAACCCACTTCATCCTGAAAGGCGTTGTAGACACCGTCCAGGATGTCAATGCCGCCCAGGCGTGCCGCGGCAACACAGGTCATGAGCCACGGCATCATCGCCGCACGTCCCGGCAAGAGGCGCGCACGGGTCTCCTTTGCCAGATCGTTGGTCCCCATGACGAAGCAGGACAGGCGGACCTCCGGATCCTTGCCGCACGCGCCGATCGCACCGGCGTTGAGCATGGCTTCAGGCGTTTCCATCATGGCCCAGAGCTTCAGGGATTCGGGGGCATTGTGGAGCGACAACGTATGCGCAATGCGCTGCAGGTCGGCCGGCGAGTTGACCTTCGGCACCAGGATCGCATCCGGCGCCGCTGTCACTGCCGCCTGAAGATCCGTCTCCCCCCAGGGCGTGTCGAGACCGTTGATGCGGATGACAACCTCCCGGTCGCCATATCCGCCGGCAGTGACCGCTTCAACGATCTGCTTCCGTGCAAGGTCCTTTGCGTCCGGGGCAACGGCATCTTCCAGGTCCAGCAACAGGCAGTCCACATCCAGCGTCCTGGCCTTTTCAAGTGCGCGCGCATTTGACCCCGGCATGTAAAGAGCGGAGCGGCGCGGTCTGAGCGGTACGGTCATCGGCAAATCCTAAGAATTTCACGGCGGTTGGGCGATACCCTAGTGGAATGTGTAACCAAGTAAAATCCGCCGAAGGGGGAAGATCGTTTTCTTGATCTCAGCTGGTCTCGGATTGGCGGCGCGATTTGAAGATCATGTCCTTGGCCGCAATGACGGCACCCAGCGTAATGGCAATGCAGGCAATTCCGACAGACAGTGTAAGGGCGCCGAACCCGAACGCGATCAACAGGAGCGTGGATAGCAACGGCGCCGAATAGGCGGCAGCTCCAAGAACCTGAATGTCGCCGCGCTTGACGCCGATATCCCAGGTGAAGAAGGCAAGTCCGACCGGAAACAGCGCAAGCGCAAGCACAGAACCCCATTCCAGCGACGTGGCCGGCCAGACGGTCGTCTCCAGGAACAGATGGCACGCCCCGGACAAAAGCGCCGTCATCAGGCAAAACCCGGCAACGGCCTCCGTCGGCACCGCGCCGAGCCTGCGGGACAAGACCGAATAGCTGGACCAGAACAGGGAAGACGCGACCGCTGCGCCATAACCGATCGCGTATCCGCCCGAAAACTGGATTCCTTCGCCGCCACTGATAAGAAGCGCCGCACCTGCCAGACCCAGGATCGTTCCGGCCACATGATGGATCCGCAAACGCTCACCCGGCAGAAGCGCGGAAAAGAGCACGATCAGGAGTGGCCAGGTATAATTGATCAGGTTGGCCTCGACCGGCGGCGCGTTCCGGATTGCCGTGAAATAGAAGAGGTGAAAGCCGAACAATCCGAATGTTCCAAAGGCCCATACTCTGAGCGGCTGCTTCAAAAGGGCGAGCTTCCCCGTGACGGCGAGCCAGACCAGGGCAAGTGTTCCCGATATCCCGAAGCACAGCGCATTCAACAGAAAAGGCGGCACTTTGCCTGAACCGGCACCAAAGACACCAAGGGTTGCCCACATCAGCACGGCGCTCAGCCCGATGGCCGTTGCCTTCACCCGTCCGCTATCCGCCATTGCCCCTCGACTGATCCCGTTGATGATCTGCTCATGACATGAAATCGCGGTCTAAGGAAGCCCAACGATCCAGGGTGGGCAGAATTTCATTCAGGTCCTTGATCCCGGCTCCGGTTTCGGGAATGTTGGGGCAACTTGATGTCTAACTATTCATTTCCGGGGACTACATGACCACAGCGGAAATCAGAGCCCTTGGGCAGGATGATGCCCATCAGCTCGCGCCACTTATTGCCGAAAACGCCCAGGCCCTGAAACGCGGAGCGCCCCGCCGTCCGGACGACTATTATGCCGAACGCATCCTGGCCGACAAGACAGCCGAGGTGCTTGGTGCCTTTGTCGGCGAAGACCTGGTTGGATTCGGTGTTTTTTTCGATCTTCCGGAGTTGATCACCGGTCTCAGGATCGGTCAGTTGGACGACATTTACGTTCACCCTGATCACCGGAACGCAGGGATTGGACGATCGATCATCGAAACACTGGTCAGTGAAGGCCAAAGGCGCGGCTGGCTGCACCTGCGCTGGATCGTTCCGGGCAAAAACGCGCCGGAAGTCGCGCTCTACGAAAAGATCGCAGAACCCGACCACCGCAAGAGCTATGTGATTCCGATCGACCGGATTGCCGGTGATTGATCATCCTGGGGGCACGTCGACAGGTCAGCCGACAAATCGACGGAGCCCCTGGTCAGGTGCCCGCTGAAAAGAATGGCGGAACGCGTCCAAGCGTCAGAAACCCGACCCGCACGATCCCCTCGTCGATGACCATCGGCAGCGTGATCGAGGGCACGCCTTCAACATCCGTTTCTGCCGCTTTCAGGCTTTGCACGACACTCTCGACCAGAGAAAAGCTGTTGTCCTGGGGTGGAAACAGCGGCTTGAGCATCTGAAGCAATCCGTCCGCATTTCCGATCGTCACGGCGACGTTCCCGGAAAGCGTCCCGTTTCCGTTGATCACGAGATCGCCCGACGCACCCAGGCGGCTTTCTCCGATGACGGTCTCCATCAGAACCAGTTTCACTGGAAGGCGTCCGTCGTTCATCCGCACCAGCGTTACAAGATCAGCACCCGCCAGCAGCGCGGCGCCACCCGGCACCTGAAGATGGCCGCGCAGATCGATGGTCTCGCCAATTTCCGGCAGTGATTTCAGCTGAAGCGCATCAACCGAGACGAAGCCGTCGACCGCGTCTGCCTGGTCAGGTGTCTTGCGAAGGTGAAGCTCTGCCTTGTCTGCGGAAAAGAGACCTGAGGAGACTGAGTTTTCGACCGCTGCTTCCGGTTTTTGAAGCACGGCGTCCAGCGCACCAAGAGCTGCATCTGAAAATTTGACGCTTGCCCGCGCTGTCTCCCACTTCATTTCACCCAGTAGACCGCTCAGCGGTTCCGCAACGGATGCCGGCGCATGGGCTTCAAAAATGATGTGACGGGGATTGTAGATCAGCGCAACGGCGTTGAGTGCACCAAGAGAACCTGCGGCTCCTGTCTGGTCGCGCGAAACGAGGTCACGGCAATAGACTTCATAGCGGAACGGATATCCGCCGATGGAAAGATCCGCGCAGGAGACGTCCACGCCGCCCCGCGCCATCGCCTGCAATTGCTGATCCAGCTGATCGGACAAAATGGACCTGCCGAACATCCAGGCGCCGGACCAACCGGCAATAACCAGGAAGATGATGCACAGAAGGATAATGTATCGGCGCCTTGAGGATTTGGCTGGTTTGTTCTGGTTTTCTGACACGGCTTCAATAACTCTTGCTTTTGGCGCTCTTGGCTCCGGCTCGGTCGCATACTCGGCGGCATTGCATTGAATAAGACCGCTGGTCTTGCTATCTCCGCTTCCGGTAAGAAAGTAGATAGGGCGATATGAGCGATTTTTGGGTTTTTGGCTACGGGTCTTTGATGTGGAACCCCGGATTTGATCATTTGCGCTCCGCCCCGGCCCTCCTGCGCGGTGCCCATCGGGCGCTTTGCGTCTATTCCTGGGTTCATCGCGGCACCCAGGAGCGCCCGGGTCTCGTGTTTGGCCTCGACAATGGCGGCGCATGCCGGGGCATGGCCTATCAGGTTGCCGAAGATATCTGGCCGAAAACGCTCGACTATCTCCGTGCCCGCGAACAAACCACCATGGTCTACAAGGAACACTGGCACAATATCGAGCTTGATGGTGGCGAAAAGGTCAATGCGCTGGTCTATATGGTCGATCACGGCCATGCGCAATATGCCGGCGCGTTGCCGTTGGAAAAGCAACTTGAAATCGTCGACGGCGCTGTCGGCAAGTCCGGTGAAAATCCGGAATATGTGATTAACACTGCCGCCCACCTGGAAGAAATGGGCATCGCCGACAAAAATCTTGCCTGGTTGGCCGAGCAACTGAAGAAGCTTTAGGGTACGGACCCTGGGGCAGACCGGAGAAAATCCTCAACCGGTTATGCCTGACTGGCCTTGTTGCGCACCTCAACCGATTGCAGAACCGGCGACGGGTCCGGTGCCTGGCGCGCTTCTTCGATCAGCCTGTCGCTGGCGGCCTCGATCTGGTCGACCAACTGCTCATAAAAGACTTCCGGTGCCAGACCGGGCTCGATCGGCGGCAGGATGTCGACAATCACCGTTCCCGGATAAACCTTCCAGGACGAGCGTGGCCAGTACAGCCCCGCATTGTGGGCGATCGGCACAACGGGGCAATTCAGGCCCTTGTAGAGATGCGTGATGCCGTATTTGTATTTCGGCTCCGCGCCGACGGGACGGCGGGTTCCTTCGGGAAAAATCATGATCTGGCGCTCTTCCTCGATGGCTTCCTTTGCGGCTTCCATCATTGCTGCCAACGCCTCGGAGCGCTTTCCGCGGTTGATTGGTATCTGCCTGTATTTGGCCGTGTACCAGCCGAAGATCGGAATCCAGCGCAACTCCCGCTTCAGGATGAATGTCGGGCTGGAAAACAACGGAATGAGGGTAACGGTCTCCCAGGCCGACTGATGCTTCATCGCGGCGATGTACCCGCCGCTTGGCAGATTTTCCCTGCCCCTGATTTCGACCTTGAGGCCCGCAACGACGCGCATCAGCCAAAGCAGCGATCGCGACCAGAAGGGCACGATCGGCCAGCCCCATTTGCGCGGCAGCAGCATGACCGGCGAAAACAGGATCATCTCGATGAATGTCACTGAGTAAAAAAGCACCTGAAACAGGGTAGAACGCAGAAGAACCATGGCACCAGAAAACCGAACGAAGCGAAGCTCACCGCCCGGTCGTGCGCCAATTCAAGTCAGCTTACGGCCTTCACGGTGTTGCGGAGTCGGGCGAGGATATACTTCACATATTCGCGCATGAGAAGCCGCATCGTTGCCGGTTCGCGATACCAGGTGTCCAGATTGAGGTCTTTCGAAAAGACCGGATAGGCAATCAGCTGGACGTCAGGCAGAACCTGGGACAGTTCGACCTGCGCCCGTGGCAGGTGATAAGCACTGGTCACGACAAGCAGGGAAGCAAAGCCGTTTTTCTGAACCCAGCTTGCGGTTTCAGTCGCGTTTCCTGCGGTGTTGAGCGCGACCCGATCCAGATCAACGCTGTTTTCTTCCAACGGCATGGTCGACGACGTGACGGCCGCGAGCTGCTCTCGGGTCGTTCCCGGATGAACGCCGGAAATGAGCAGGCGATCAGCGTGACCTTCCTCGAGCAGCCGGACAGCTTCGTTTATGCGGGCCTGACCACCTGTCAGCACGACGATTGCATCGGCATTGGCGGCGCGCGGGATATCTGCATTCACAATCTGGTGCGCAAAAAACAGAAACTGGCCAACGATGCCGCAGACCAAAGCCGCCAGAACCGCAATGAATGCGATCCGTAATCCGAACCGTTTTTTCCGGGGAGCAGGGCCCTTGGTGCCAGTGCATTCTTCAACCGACATGCCATGGGAGGCACGCACGCCGCGTTGCGCGTCGGCCGAAAGGCCGTCTTCCAAAGCAGGGTCTATGACTGTATCTGCGTGCGACATGGTGCGAATGTGATAGGTGATTCGGCCGATTTCACGGCATTCTACATTAAAATCAATCCACCTTTGCCAAATGAGCCTTGACTGCAAGCCCGGATGTCAATGCGGTGAGGATTGCAACCAGAAACACAACTGCAAAGACGCCGAAGTATCCAGGCAAACTGACGGACATCGTGCCGAAGAGCGCGGAAAGCTGGTCCGAACTTGCCTGCCCCGATCCCTGACGCGTCAGCAAATCCACCAGAACAAAGCACAGGATCGCCGCGACACCGCCGGAAACACCCCCCTTCAGGCCCAGAAGCAGAAAATGCCGTTGAAATTCCCGGGCGATGAAACTGTCTTCCGCGCCGACAAAATGAAGCACCGACACCACGTCCTTGTTGCCCGCCATGGCAGACTGGGTCGCAAAAACAACGCTGAGTACCATCGATCCGAGCACCAGGACCATGATGGCAAAGCCACCGGCCACCACAGCTCCAGCCATGGCAGACAGACGCGACGTCCAAATCGAATGGTCATCCACACTTGCTCCGGTCACTTGCTGTGAAACGGAGTTCCTGAGCTGGGCCAGATTAAGGACGGCGGGGTCACCGACCGTGATCTGGATAAGCCTTGGCACCGGCAGGCCATCGAGTTGAAGGCCTTCACCAAGCCACGGTTCCAGAAGGGCCTTCGTCTCCGCGTCCGACATCGCCCGCACGGAGGCTATGCCGGGAAATTCCTGCGCGAGCGCAACGGCCTTGTCGATCTCCCGCAGCATGTCGACCCCTTCGGTCGGGCGAATCTGGATGGTGATTTCCCTGACCAGGTCATTCTGCCAGGCATCGGCAGCATCCCAGACGATGGAAACGGCACCGACGGTCAGACACGCCAGGAAACTCATGATGGCAACGACGAGGGTAAGGGCCCGTCCGGCGACGGATTGCGGCGGTACGATTGCGGCGGCGGGACGAAGCTTCGCGTCGTCGCCCTGCTCTTGTTTCTTTGTTTTCGGCGCAGGTTTTTTCCTGGGCCGTTTCCCGCGCAGCGGTCGTTTCGGCCTCCCGATATCAACGGCTGGCGCCTGATTCTTGTCGTTGTTGTCGGTCTGGGCCATGTGTTGCCTGGTCGTATGCCTGTCGCTTAGGGTGCGGTCCTGCAAATGAAACCGTCTTTGTTTTGTTTCGTCCGTCTTCGAGAGTCAGGGTCTTAGTCAAAAATCGAGAGACGTCCTTCCGCCAGCACCATGCGCCGGGCATCCACCTGTTCCAGCAAGGCAATATCGTGCGTCGCAATCACAACGGAAGTGCCGAGTTTGTTCAATTCTATGAAAAGACGCAACAGACGGCGGGCGAGTGGCGGATCGACGTTTCCCGTCGGCTCGTCGGCCAGAAGCACTTCAGGCCGCGTGATCAGCGCCCGGGCGATTGCCGCACGCTGTTTCTCACCACCTGACAGAACCGGCGGCAGAACATGCATCCTGTCCCCAAGGCCGACCCATTTGAGGAGATCGATTACGTCGGAGCGATAGTCCGACTCGTTTTTGCCAACCACGCGCAGGGGCAGAGCCACATTTTCATAAGTCGTCAGGTGATCCAGCAAACGGAAGTCCTGAAAGACGACGCCGATCTTGCGCCTCAGCTTGGGCAGTTCCTGCTTTTCAATCACGCTCAGATCGCGATTGAACACCTTGATGAGACCGCGCGTTGGACGAAGGGACATGAACAGGAGCCTGATCAGGCTGGTTTTGCCCGCGCCTGACGGTCCGGTCAGGAACTGGAAAGACTGCGGTTCGATCTGAAAGGTCAGGTCCTGCAGGATCTCCGGTCCCATGCCGTATCTCAATCCGACATTCTCAAAGCGGATCACGAAATTGTCTCCTGTTGATGGACCGACGCTATAGCCAGGCCGTTAACGGTGCATTAATCATATATAGGTCCATTAGGTACCTGTAAGCCCGTCACTGGAATTGTCGGCACTTGTCCAACATTTCGTGCCGCCGTTCGACCGGATCGGTCATCAAAGAATACCGCTTGAGCATGCCATGGCGAAAGGTCTTCACGGATGAAGATCACATGTCCGGACTGCAGTACGTCCTACGAAATCAAGGCGGAAGCCCTCGGCCCGGAAGGGCGCAGTGTGAAATGCGCCAAATGCGGAAACCGCTGGTTCGTCTCGCCCAAGGAAGATGACGATCCCGTCGATTTCAAGGCGATGGAAAGCAGCACCGAAGAGGTTGCTTCCAGCGACGACGGCGACGTTGCCAAGGATGAGGCCGACTGGGCCGCAGACGCCATGGACGACACAGACTCCTCGCAGGAAACGGACAGCGACGCTGATCTTCCGGACGCGGACGAGGACATCGCCGATTTCACCCCACCGCCCGCGACATCGCGCGCCAGCACTGATGAAGACAGGTTCGCCGCCGATCTTGCTGACGATGAGGACGAGGGGAGCCCCGAGGACGACGACAATCAGGCCGATATCGAAAGCCACGCCAAACGGCCGAAAATTATCGTCAACCCCGACAAGTTCCGGCGCAATCACATCGGCGCTGTCCTGAACTGGCTCTCACGGCGCAACTATCGCCGTCTTGGCGGCATGCTGATCTTCACCGTTGCTGCGGCTGCTCTCGTCGGCTTCGTCTTTCTGAGAGACAGCATGGTCAAGCAGTCACCCGACCTGGCCAGCCTGTTCCAGACGATCGGATTTGACGTGAACCTTCGCGGCCTTGAGTTCCGGAACCTGCGCACTTTCACGGAAATCGAGGGCGGCAAGAGTGTTCTTGTGGTCGAGGGATCGATCCGCAATCTGCTCGAAGAAGGAAACTCGGTTCCGGCCGTTCGCCTGTCGCTTCGAAACTCGGACATGCAGGAAGTCTATGCCTGGACAGTAGAGCCCCGGACGAGAGCCCTGACCGGCCTGGATGAAACGCGGTTCAGAACGATATTGGCGGACCCGCCCGCGGAAGCATCGGACATCCAGGTCCGGTTCACTGACCGTGGCAGACGCCAGATAGTACTCGAGTGACCATGACAGCCAATATTCGAACCCTTTTCGACGAAAACACAATCGCCGTTCGTGTCGCGGCCCTGGCAGAAGAAATTGCGGAAGGAAAACCGCAAAACCTTCTTGTCGTGGCCGTTCTGAAAGGCAGTTTCATTTTCGCGGCCGATCTCGTCCGTGCCATGCACCGGGCCGGTCTGGAGCCGGAAATGGAGTTCATTCACCTGTCTTCCTACGGGGCAGGCACCGAGGGATCGGACAACATCCGGATTTTGCGCGATGTTGAAAGTGACGTTAACAACCGCGATATCATTTTAGTGGATGATATTCTGGAGTCCGGGCGCACACTGGCATTCGCGCGCGAGCGGTTGATCGGACGCGGCGCCCGGTCCGTAAAGATTGCAGCGCTTCTGGATAAACCGGAGCGCCGCAAAGCTGCCATATCTGCCGATTATGTCGGGTTTGCCTGTCCTGATAAGTTTGTCGTCGGATACGGTATGGATATGGGCCACGCGTGGCGGCAGTTGCCCTTTATTGGATACGTCGTTGCTTCATCTGATGAGGCGGCGACTGACGGCAAGACAGGAGAGTGAGCATGGCTCGCATTCTTCTCACGGAAGACGATGAAGCGGTTCGCAGCTTTGTAAAGCGCGCGCTGGAACTTGACGGGCATTCGGTAAACGTTGCCGAGGACGGCGGTGAGGCCGTTGAAGTGCTGGCCCACGAAAAGGGCGAATTCGATCTCCTCGTTTCCGATATCAAGATGCCGGTCATGGACGGTATCGCGCTTGCCCTCCACGCTGCACGCGACTTTCCCGACATGCCGATTCTGTTGATGACAGGCTTCGCCGATCAGCGTGAACGCGCTAACGGTCTGGACACTTTGGTTCACGATATCATTACCAAGCCATTCTCCCTGGCCGACATCCGCAAGGCCGTGCGCGATGCCATCGCCGGCGAACTGCCGCAGGACACGCGCCGCTACGCGTGATTGATTGCCGCTATCGGATCAATAAGATCCAGTCCAGGCGACGTGCTTGCGTTCCAAGCACATGAAGCCGCAGCCTAACCCTTCACTCCCAAAAGGATCGACATCAGAGCACTCGGCACGCACGCAGCGTCATGGCGACCTGTCATCAACCCGGTGCGAACGATGAAGTTGTCTTGCAGCGCAGCTGGCAGGGAGGCGAGTTCATGCTGCGCAACCATCCCCTTGATAGCCCCTGCAAAGGCTTTCTCGGCGGGGCTGCCCGGCTCGATCCTATTTCCCCGGTCGGCATTTCGCCGGTAAATCGTCTTGCCTTCTTTGATTGTCTCGGCCACCCGAAGGGTTTCAAGGTCCTCCGGGTCGATTGCCAGGGGATCGCTGGACAGGATCACAAAGTCGGCAAGTTTGCCGGTCTCGATGGATCCTTTCTCGTCTTCCTCGAAGTGTTGATAGGCGGACCAGAGGGTCATCGACTTAAGTGCCGTGATCACATCGACTCGCTGTGCGGGCCCGATAATGTCGCCGCTGCGGGAGCGACGGGTCACGGTCGCATCAAGGACACGCATGGAATCCGGGAAGGCAACCGGTGCATCATGGTGGCTGCCGAATTTCATACCCCGCTGCACCATCCATCCGGTCGGAGAAATATTGTCGGCGCGTGCGGGACCGACCGTGTGGTCGCGGTGCCAATCGCCCCAGTAGAAGGTGTGCATCGGGAAAAGCGACGGAAAGACACCCAGTCTCTTGTAGGAATCCACCTGATCCTCGCGCAGGAACTGGCCGTGGATGAGAACCGGCCGACGATCGGCGTCACCGTGCTTTTTCGTCGCCGCTTCGACGGCAGCGATTAACCGGTCTGACGCTCCTTCGCCGTTTGCGTGTGAAAGGAGTTGGACATTGTTCTCAAAGGCCCAGTCCACCATGTCGATTACCGTTTCCATGGTTTCGTAGGCAATTCCGGTGTAGCCGGGAGGATACTCGCCAACAGGATCGTAATAGGGCCGGTCTCTGAGTGCCGTGAAACCTTGCGGCGAACCGTCAAGGGTGAGTTTCCCACCTGCAATCCTGACCCTGTTGACGTAGTCACGTGATTGGTTGGCGGCCACGAAATCACGATCGACCATGACGTCCGGATAGACTGCCACATCAATCTCGAGTTCTTGCAACTCGGCAAGCTCGTTGAGGACATCGACAACAAGCGGAACAGCACGCCCTTCCTGCGCGGTCGTGAATCCATAGCTGGCCCAAAGCTTCGTGCCCGCCCGGCCAAGTTCGAGGAAGCCAGCCTGCCCAAGCGAACCGAAAAGGTTGCCAAGAGCACTGAAGTGGACGTTGCCTTCAAGGACACCGTCCGGATCGCCTCCCGGACCGCGCCGGATCACACCACCAGGAACATCTTCGGAAGCCGCGTTCAGCTCCAGAACCTCAAGGCCCTTGGTGTTCGTGACGCCGATGTGGCCTGACTGATGCACGATATAGACAGGAAAGTCCGTCGAAACTGCATCCAGGTCTTCCCGGGTCGGGTGCCGCTGTTCTGCAAGTTGAGCCGGATCATATCCAAAACCCACGATCAAGTTCACCGCTTCGACCGTCGACCTGTTGTTGCTGGCCCACTCCTTAAGCTGAACAACCAGACTGGCAATATCCTGAACCGTTCCATCGGGAGGCGCCAGCAGGTTCGCCGACAGTGCCTGAATGCCGCCCATGACGACATGTCCGTGGGAGTCGATGAACCCCGGAACCATGGCCCGTCCATCGAGATCGACAAGCTCGGTGGTATCGCCTTTGTGCTCCATGACGACATCTGCGGAACCAACAAAGAGAATGCGCCCGTCTTTCTCGGCAACGGCTTCCACCGTCATGGCCGCATCATTCATCGTGTGAATGGGACCGCCGAGCCAAATGCGATCGGCGACCTCCTGTGCCAGCGCCTGAGACGCGAACAGACACGCCAAAAGGCCAAGCCGGATGCTTCGGGTCGATTTCACGATGCTCCTCCAACTGTCGCGACTCGTTACGCTCTGCGCCGAATTCGTGTCTGGCGTCCTGAGCGTCGATATCCGTTAGATCTTAAGGCTTTCGCGATCCGTGAAGTAGTTGAGACTATTCCCAATTGACATTGGATCAACCACGGTCGCGGGGCGTTGGGTCAGTGCAGTTTGCTGACGCTACACGCCCATCCTTCGAGACGCGCGCTTCCGCGCACTCCTCAGGATGAAGTGGTTATTGTGGCTACTGATTTTAGCGACTTCTCAGTGTGCTAAATCCTCATCCTGAGGAGGATCGCAAGGTCCGTCTCGAAGAACGGGCAGCAATCACCGACAGCCGAACTCAATACCGCTTCAGGAGACGCTCCAGATAGTCGAGTTCCAGTTGCGGCCGGGACGGGTCGGAGAAGCGGCGGCGCAGCTCTTCGAGGATCCGGCGGGCTCGCTGGACATCGATTTCGTCGGGGATTTGCACCCGGTTGTTGAAATCCGGTCCTTCCGTGCGTCGCGGACGTCCCAGCGGGTCTTCGTCCAGCGGGGATGGTCCGTTCGGGTTTCCGGTTCCTTCGCCCTGACCCATCATCTGCTCGGTCATGCTCTGGGCACCACGACGAAGCGCGTCAAGCGCATCACCCTGCTGACCCAAGGCCTGCTGGCCCTGGCCTTCGCCAAGGGATTCCTGGGCATCTCCCATGGACTCGCCTGCCTGCCCAAGCGCTTCATTCTGGCCCATGCCGTTCTGACCAAGCTGTTCCATGAGTTCCTGCAGCTGCTGCGCCAGATTGCCCTGACCCTGCTGCAATTGCTGCAGCATCTGTTCCAGCTGCTCCTGGGTCATCTGCTGCTGACCTTGACCCTGTTGCTGCTGGCCCTGCTGTTGTTGCTGGTTGCCACGCTGGCGCTGCTGGTCCTGGTTGAACTGGTGGGTCTCGTCCATCAGCTGCTGCTGACGCTGGATCATCTCACCGAGCTGATTGAGCATCTCCATCATCTCGCTGTTCATGCCTTGCGGCATCATCTGCGGGCGCCCGGCCTGCAGGTTCTCCAGCATCTGCTGCATTTGCGCCAGAAGTTCACGGGCAGCATCCCGCGAGCCGGTCCGCGCCAGTTCCTCGATCCGGTCCAGCATCTCGCTCAGGTCTTGCTGGTTCAACGTCTGCTGATTGCCGTCGAACGGCTGCATGGCCTGAGGGTTCTGGCGCATCTGCTCGGCAAGCGCCTGCATATATTCGTTCAGCGCTTCACGAAGTTGCTGTGTGAGCTTGGCGATTTCTTCGTCGCTCGCGCCCTCTTCAAGTGCCTTGCGCAGTGCTTCCTGTGCTTCCCTGAGCTTGCGTTCGGCCGCAGACAGATCGCCATCCTCGATGGAAAGCGCCAGGTCCCAAAGCAGCGGAAGCATCGCCTTGAGGTCGTCATCCGTCTGGGCATTGACGAGCTCACCGTAGGCAAATCGCATGCCGAGATAGTCTCGCGCCTTGAAATCGAACAGCTCCGGCGCAAGCATCAGCGCGTCCATTGCGGTGATGATCTGCGCATGGTTCTGCGCATCCAGTGCCAGGTTCCTGCGCTGCTCGACAATCGCCCTCGCCAAAGGTTTTCCGAAACGGCGCTGCGGCAGCGTGATCCGATAAGCGGGAGAGAAGCCCTCCTGGCCGGCCTGGTCACGGGCCAGCAGCGTCAGGTCGATTTCGGAACCGGCCCAGGGATGCGAGGTCAGGTCACGGATCGTTTCTGCGGTCTTCGCCGTTCCCGTGCGCGGCGGTAGAGACAGCGGGAATTGCGGCGCTTCAACCAGCGGGCGCGGCACGCGGTCCTGATGTTCCGGATTGGGAAGCGGTGTGATCCGTGCTTCCGCAGCAACGACGCCATAGTCGTCATTGACGAGATAAGAGAACTTCAAGGCACCGCTGAGCTGTTCCTCCGGGTCATCCACCAGGCGAATTTCCGGCGTGTCGTCGGGTCTGACGGCGAACACGAAGCTCAGGAAAGGCTCCTCCTCACCGCTGGAAAGCTCGACGACGCCGGTGTTCTCCAGCTTGAGCTTTCTTTCGACCGGCAGCAGCTTGGCAACCTGCGCATCCGTTGATTCTAAAGTTTCTTCCGCTTCAATGAGCTGCGGTTCCGCATCGTCCGGTCCGGCAAAGGTCATTTGCAGGTCGCGCGCGCCTTGTGACCTCACCACCAGGATCGAGCCCTCGGGCACGGAGACCGGAGCACCGGGTTCGCGCAGCTGCGCGCTTTCACCGGTCAAATAGATCGGTGGTTCGCTGGTATAGATCGGAGGCGTTACCCAGGCGTCCAGGCGGCTGGGTGGCTCAACCGTCTTGAACGGGTTCTGGAAGGCTGAGGTCAACCGCCCGAAATGATCGCCGCTGGCCGTCGTAAAGCCGATGACCAGCAAGCTGACCGCAAGAACACGAAGTGCCCAAGGGTCGCGGCGATAGGCTTGCGGATCCGGCGCCTTGGAGCGGATCGACGCAACTGCCTCTGCTGTCCGTCGCTGGTGAACGGCCCAGATCGCCTGGGTGGCCGGATCGTTGGCCCCGACCGAGAGCTCGTCTTCGAGCGTTGTCAGGGGACGGTGCTTGTATCCGGAGGACGCTTCGACACGGTGCAGGGCGTCGTCACGGGAGGGCCATCTCAGATGCAGCAACCCCTTGGCCGACCAGGCAACCGCTGCAACAAATAGAATAACGCCGATCGGTCCGGCGAAAGCGGGCAGAACGAGCCACAGGCCGAGCCAGGACAGGCCGACGAAAATGCCGATGACAACAAGGACTGGCAACAGCGCGCGCCAGAAGCGTTCCACGAACAGGGCAAGTCTGCTTTGACGTACAAGCGTATCGAGCCGCGACTGGATAAATTGCCTCCAGCCGGTCTGATCCGGATTTGTCAGCCGCTCGGGATCATTGTTGCTGTCATTCGGGCTCAAAGGCACCTCCGGTTCATATCCCGCAGATGCCACAAAGGTGCGCACTGGCTGCAGGATCGGCCCACCACCCCATAAGGTGAGGCATCAAAGGCGATCCGGCAACAGTCTGGACCAACTAATTCGGCGCAGATTTCGTCACGAAGCGTTGAGCCAGTCCGGGATATCGTCCAGTTCCAGCAGTTCCTCATAGGTAGGCCGGCGCCGCACCACGGCGAATTGATCAGCGTTTACGAGGACTTCAGGCACCAGGAGACGGGAATTATAGGTGCTCGACTGAACGGCGCCGTAGGCACCGGCCGAGTAGATCGCCAACATATCCCCAGCTTGCACTTTTGCCATGTCCCGGTCCTGCGCCAGAAAATCGCCGGTTTCGCAGACCGGACCGACAATATCCGCCTTGATTCGCTGCGACTGGGCATTCTCCTCAGTGACAGGCCGCACTTCGTGGTGGGCTTCATAAAGCGTTGGGCGGATCAGGTCGTTCATCGCCCCGTCCACGATCACGAATGTCTTGTCGGCCCCATCCTTCACATAGATGACCTCGGTCACCAGAATGCCCGCATTGCCCGCAATCAGCCGTCCGGGTTCAAACATGACCGTGCAATCGAGTTCACGGACGTGCTTCTTGACCACTTCGGCATAGGCGTCCGGATGCGGTGGCGGGTCATTATCCGTGACATAGGGAATGCCGAGACCGCCTCCGAGATCGACGTGATCGATTGTGTGGCCGTCTGCGCGCAATTCGGAAATCAGGTCACCGAGCCGAGCGAAGGCATCGTCGAACGGCTCCAGTTCCGTGATCTGGGACCCGATATGCATATCGATGCCGGTTACCTTGATCCCGGGCAGTCTGGCAGCTTCCGCGTAGACTTCCTTTGCCCGCTGCCAGGGAATTCCGAACTTGTTCTCCGCCTTGCCCGTGGCAATCTTGGCATGGGTCTTGGCGTCGACATCCGGGTTGATGCGCATGGAGACCCGCGCGGACCGGCCAACCTCACCTGCAACGCGCGAGAGCTGATGCAGTTCCGGCTCGGATTCCACATTGAAGCAGAGAATGTCCTCTTCGAGCGCGTATTTCTGCTCGGCTTCGGTTTTGCCGACGCCTGAGAAAACAATCTTGTCCGCCGGCACGCCGGCTGCACGGGCGCGGCGCAATTCCCCTTCGGAAACAACATCCATGCCGGCGCCCAGCTGCGCCAGCGTCTTCAGAACCGCCTGGTTGGAGTTGGCTTTCATGGCATAGCAGACCAGCGACGGAATGTCGTCGAAGGCGCCCGAAAACACCTGATAATGCCGCGTCAGAGTGGCGGTTGAATAACAGTAAAACGGCGTACCGACTTCACGCGCGATTGTTTCGATCGCCACATCTTCGGCATGAAGCGCGCCGTTTTTATAATCGAAGTGATGCAAGACGTGCCTCGCAAAGCTATTGCGTGAACATTGGGCCAAGGGCCGTCCCCGGCCGGGTGCGCAATGACCTCAGTTGATCAGGAAGTCCAGGAAGAAGGACTCTTTTTCGCTCTCCGGCTCAAGCTGGGGCGGCGGCGGTGCATCGGCCGGATCGACCGCGCCGGTTTCAGCCGCTTCCGGGGTTCCTGGAACATCAAGGGCGCCCTTGCGCCCGCAGCCCGCCAGGGTCAGGCTGAGGCAAAGGCCGATCAGCGCCAAAATCTTGAAGCGGGTTGTCATTCGAAAGCTGCCCTTCTCGGAATTCGTTTCTCAAGACTTCTCCTCGCATGACAGGCGCATTTCGGCAAGGCCAGTTGCGCCTGTCAGGCCAAGTTAGAGGTCTCAGGCCCTTTCCTTTGCCAGATCCTTCAACCAGCGCCGCGCCTGTTTGCGGACATTGACAGGCGACGTCCCGCCGTAACTGGTCCGGCTGCGTACCGACTTGTCCACGGACAGCACCGAGAACACTTCGTCAGTGATTTTCGGATCGACCTTTTGCATGTCTTCAAGTGGCACCTTGTGCAGCTCAATACCCTTTTCAACGGCAATGCCGACAATGCGGCCGGTTACATGGTGTGCATCGCGAAACGGCATGCCGAGCACCCGCACAAGCCAGTCCGCGAGATCGGTCGCAGTGGAATAACCCGACCCGGCAGCCTTTTTCATCGCTTTTGTCACCGGCTCCAGATCGCGCACCATTCCGGTCATGGCCGCAAGCGCAAGGGAAACGCTCGCAAGACCGTCAAAGGCCTGTTCCTTGTCCTCCTGCATGTCCTTGGAATACGCCAGCGGAAGCCCTTTCATCATCACCAGAAGCGCCTGCAGCGATCCGTAGATGCGCCCGGTCTTGGCACGCACCAACTCGGCCGCATCCGGGTTCTTTTTCTGCGGCATGATGGAAGAGCCGGTCGAGAACTTGTCCGACAGTTTGACAAATCCGAACTGGGCGGAGCACCAGACGACGATTTCCTCGGCAAGACGGGAGAGATGCATCGCCGTCAGCGAAGCTGCCGAAAGCGCCTCGATCACAAAATCCCGGTCGGAAACAGCATCCAGCGAATTCGCGGTCGGCCGGTCAAAACCGAGCGCCTGTGCCGTCATTTTCCGATCGATCGGAAAGGAGGTTCCGGCAAGCGCTGCCGCGCCGAGAGGACATTCGTTCATGCGTTTGCGTGCATCGCGGACCCGGCCGCGGTCGCGTGAAAACATTTCAACATATGCCAGAAGATGATGACCGAAGGTCACTGGCTGAGCCGACTGCAGATGCGTGAAGCCGGGCATAACGTCGGATGCGTGCAACTCCGCCTTTTCCGAGAGCACCTGCATCAGGTCGCCGAGCTGATCGTCCAATGTGTCCAGGGTGTCGCGCACCCAAAGACGGAAATCCGTCGCCACCTGATCGTTTCTGGAGCGTGCGGTATGCAATCTCCCGGCAGCCGGACCAATCAATTCCGCCAGGCGCGCTTCCACATTCATGTGAATGTCTTCAAGAGCCCGGGAGAACTTGAAGTCGCCCTTTTCGATCTCTGACAGAATTGTGTCTAGACCCCCGACGATCTTGTCGGCATCGTCGCGCGTGACGATCTCTTTTTCAGCGAGCATGCGCACATGGGCTTTCGAGCCATCGATGTCTTGCCTATATAGCTTTCGGTCGTAGTCGATGGAGGCATTGATTTCCTCCATGATGGCGTCCGGTCCTTCAGCGAACCGGCCTCCCCACATGCGATTGCTCATGTCCTGTCCCTTAAGAGGCGCCCCTTGCGAGGTGTGAACGAATGAATAAGCCGACCGAACCTTCAAAGAGCTCCAGACGCGGTCTGATTGCCGCAGGACTCGCAGGCGCGGTGGCCGCCGTAGCGGCTCTATACGTGATCGCTGGTCCGAATGGCAATATTGCCAGTGCCCAAAGCTGTTCTGCCGCACTCACCGCGGCCGCATCCGCCAAACCTTTCGCCAAAGGCGAGGTGGCTGCCTTCATTCCGGCCAGCCAGCCGCTCGATCTGACAGAACTCTCATTCAAGGGTCCTGATGGCGAACCAATCACGCTTGCAGATTTCAAGGACAAGACAGTACTGCTTAATCTGTGGGCGACCTGGTGCGCCCCTTGCCGCAAGGAAATGCCTGCTCTCGACCAGCTTCAGGCCGATCTGGGCGACCAGTCTTTCGAAGTGGTTGCGGTCAGTCTTGATCGCGGCGGCCCTGGAAAGCCCAAGGACTTTCTGGAGGAAATAAACGTCACCAACCTGACATTCTATCAGGACAGCTCAAACGACCTGCTGCAGGACCTGCGGAAAGTCAGCCGGGCAACCGGCCTACCGACAACCATTCTCCTGGATCCGGAAGGCTGCGAAATCGGCACGATGTATGGTCCTGCCGAATGGGCGTCCGGCGAGGCGAAAAAACTGATTCAAAGCGCAAGAGGCAAGGACGGGGCGTGAGCAGCAACCGGTCTCTCCCACCGGCGGAACCAGACAGGACGGCTAGTTTCAAAGGGAGGTCTGCAAAAAAAGCGGCTTCATCCTGAGGAGGACCGTCAGGTCCGTCTCGAAGGATAGGCGGCATACTCCGAGGCAAGCGGCCCATCCTTCGAGATAGCGCAGGCGCGCTTCCTCAGGATGAGGTCCGGGTAAAGATTATTGATTGGGACTCTGCGACATCCCGTCCGCGGAAACCACTAAACGGTGATGTCGACCGCTTCACCGAGGCCCGGGATCTTGCGGCTTTCGCGGCGATCTTCTTCGCGGGTTTCCTGGGCGTCCTCGATCCTGTCAGCGACCTGGCGCTCTTGTTCGGCCTGATCCCGGACTGCATTGATCGCGAATTCATTGCGGATCTTCGCAACGTCGTAGGATGCTGAAGTACTGTCCGTAACACTCGTCATGTCTGCTTATCTCCCTTGGCGCCTGCCGGAGGCGCGCCTAAAGCGTGATATCCAACCGGCTGCCTAGCCCGTTCTCGGTGCTGCGCGCCTGTGCCCGGTTTTCAAGCGTTTGTGCCTGCTCACTCAGGAATTCGGCGCGGCGCGAACTGAATTGAGCCTGACGCTGGACCGCTTCTGCGGCAGCTTCGGACTGGCGGGCACGCAACTCCTTGACCTGGTCCGCGACCTGCTCGGTACGCGGTGTTCCAAGCGAGGGCTGGAATACCTGATATGATGTACTTGCTATTGCTTCAGACATCGTCGCTTCAGATTCACACTAAGACTTGATTGTTATTGTGACGTAGATAGGTGAATTGAAGTGTAAATACGCTCAATTAACTTCACGATTGCTCTACGTCCGGCTAATGTATTCGAGAGTTTTTATTTAAAAATGTAATGGATAATCTTCAAGTATCTGATTTTTCAGTACATAATATCTAACGCGCTGCCAGACCGGCAGGCGGGCGCAGGAACGCCTTTGGCCCGCACGACGGTACATCCACCGGTAAGGCAGGCGACTGAATGGAGACTTTTAAAGAAAAACCGGTCAGGCCGTGACGTCGACCTTGGTTCCCAGACCCGGAGGTGGTGCTGCTTGCGCAGATTGGAGATTGGCCGCGCCTTCCTCAAGCAGCGCAACAAGTCCAGCGTCCTGTTGAGCAGCCATCTTCAGCATTTCAGACTGAAGCGCCTGGCTTGTCTGCGCCTGCGTCGTCGCGGCGTATGTGCTGGCAATTCCAACGCTGTCCATTTCAGGCTCCCGGATCTCGGAAGACGTTAGCGTCTTCGCCCTTAAGCAAGCGTTAACAAAGGCTTACTCAAAAAAGAAAACTTGGAGTCTTCTTACGGACGCTAAACCGCGTGCTTCAGATCCTTGCGGCGGATTTTGCCGGACGGTGTGCGGGGGAGTTGATCCAGCACCTTGTATGCCTTTGGGCGTTTGTAATCCGCAAGGTAGCTTGCCGCTCGTTCGGCAAGTGCGTCCGTATCAAAACCATCCGGGTCACGGGGCACAACGAAAGCTGTGATCAGGCTGACCCCCGGCCGCACCTGCGTTTCAGTGACGGCAACTTCATGGACCTCGGGATGCCCCGAAAGAACCCGCTCGACCTCCTCTGGAGCGACACGGTAACCGAAAGAATTCATCAGGTCGTCCGCGCGTCCCTCGTACCAGTAATATCCGTCAGCGTCGGTGCGCATGCGATCGCCTGTCAGAAACCAGTCGCCCCGGAACGCTGCCTGCGTCTCCTCCGGGCGTTGCCAGTAGCCGAGCATCAATCCCGGCTCGTCGCGGTGGACTGAAAGCAAGCCGGCCTGCTCAGGCAGAGCAAAGACCTCGCCATCGGCGTTTTCGTCAAGAAGCGCCACTTTTCTGCCGGGTTGCGGCTTGCCAGTCGCGCCAGGTTTCACTGGAACATCCGGACCGCTGGAGAGATAGGTGGAGATTTCGCTCATGCCCAGCGCTTCATATAGCTCGCGCCCGGTCTGGTCCTTCCAGAGGTGGTACAATTCAGCCGGCAGACCTTCACCTGCCGTCAGGCCGTGCCGCAATTGCGGAAACGACGTCTTGGTCACGTTTCCGTATTTCAACAGCCTGCGATAAAGACTTGGGACGGCCGCAAATAAGGTCGCCCTGCTGGTTTCCAGAATATCTGGCCAGACGGTGGGGTCGCGCGGCCCTTCATAGATGACACTGGTTGCGCCCCGGATCCACGGGTCCATCAGCCCGACCGTCAGCGTATAACTCCAGTTGAATGCACCGGCATGAAGCAGCCGGTCGTCCCGGGTCAATCCGATCCAGCCCGTATGGGCCGGCAAGCGCGCCAACGCCGCGCGATGCGCGTGGAGGACGCCTTTCGGCGTTCCGCTGGTTCCGGATGTGTAGATCAGGTAAGCCGGGTCGTTCCGATTTGTGTCAGCGAAATCTTCTGGTGCAACTTTTTTCAGGTCCGCAAGTCCCGACGGTCCGACACACGGCACGGCGTCGCTGTCGGGCAAAGTGGTCGACCCGTCATGAAGCACGAGTTTTGCACCGCTGTCGGCAAGAATTCCGGTCGTTTCGGTGGCAGTCAGCTGATCGGAGGTTGGTATGGGCACAAATCCGCCCGCAATGGCCCCGAAATACATCAGCGGAAAATCGCTGCTGTGGCCGATCCGCAGCAAAACGCGATCGCCGGCCATTAGACCAGCCTGCCTGAGACCGGCCGCTACGGAAAGGACAGTTTCGGTGAGTTGTCCGTAGGTCCAGACCTCACGAACCTCACCACCTGGACCAACAACTTCCAACGCGGTCTTTTCCGGATCCGTGTCGGCACCTGCCAGACAGTAGCGGGCCAGATTCATGAGCGTTACCGGGTCGGTACGGGAGTCTCCCCGCGGTAGTCATAAAACCCGCGCTGCGTTTTGCGCCCGAGCCAGCCTGCCTCGACATATTTCACCAGAAGCGGGCAGGGACGATATTTCGTATCGGCGAGCCCTTCGTAGAGGACCTGCATGATTGACAGACAGGTATCAAGACCAATGAAATCGGCAAGCTGCAGCGGCCCCATCGGATGATTGGCGCCCAGACGCATGGCCTTGTCGATGGATTCCACGGATCCGACGCCTTCATAAAGCGTATAGATCGCCTCGTTGATCATTGGCAGGAGAATGCGGTTGACCATGAAGGCGGGAAAATCTTCGGCAACTGCGATCTGTTTGCCGAGACGGTCGCAAAAGGTCTTGGATGCCTCGAACGTCTCGTCTTCGGTCGCAATTCCGCGCACAAGCTCAACAAGCTCCATCAACGGAACCGGATTCATGAAGTGAATTCCGATAAACCGCTCCGGACGGTCCGTGGTAGCGGCCAGTCTCGTGATGGAAATCGAAGAGGTATTCGTCGCCAGAATGGCTTCGGGCTTCAGGATCGGGCAAAGCTGCGCAAAAATCTTGCGCTTGACCTGCTCGTTTTCCACAGCGGATTCAATGACAAGATCAGCGTCTGCAAGAAGATCGAGTTCTTCGATCGGCTTGATCCGGTCGAGCGCGGACGTCCGCTGGTCTTCGGTGATCAGCGATTTACTGACCTGGCGCGCCAGATTGCCGTTAATCGAAGCGAGCCCCGATTCGATCCGCTCCATCGAAATGTCGCTCAGTCCAACGTCGAAGCCGGCGAGTGCACACACATGTGCAATACCGCTGCCCATCTGGCCTGAGCCAATCACGCCGATTTTTTTGATTTCGACTGCCATCCTGAACTTCCATTTATGAGAACACACCGGCAGGACCGGTTGTGGCTATTTTTGGCAAGTCTTGAGCCGAACAGCAAGAACCCCGGAGCGAAAACTCGCATTCACCCCAGGGTCCGTGATCAATTTGCCGCAGGTGTTACTCGACGGCAGCCTTCAAATCCGGCAAAACTTCGAAGAGATCGGCAACAAGACCGTAATCGGCAACTTGGAAGATGGGCGCCTCTTCATCCTTGTTGATCGCAACGATCACCTTGGAATCCTTCATGCCGGCAAGGTGCTGAATCGCACCGGAAATGCCGCAGGCAATATAGAGATCCGGTGCCACGACCTTACCCGTCTGACCAACCTGCCAGTCGTTTGGCGCGTAACCGGCGTCAACGGCAGCACGGGATGCGCCCACCGCAGCGCCAAGCGCATCAGCGACCGGCATGATGACTTCCTGGAACTTTTCCTCCGAGCCGAGCGCGCGGCCACCGGAGATAATGATCTTTGCGGAGGTGAGTTCCGGACGGTCGGACTTGGACAATTCCTCTCCAACGAATTCCGAAAGACCGGTTCCGTCCGTTCCGGCAATGCTTTCAACGGCGGCCGATCCGCCTTCTTCAGCAGCTGCAAAGGTGGACGTACGCACGGTGATCACTTTCTTCGGATCACCGGACTTGACGGTCTGGATTGCGTTGCCCGCGTAGATCGGACGCTCGAAGGTTTCCGCATCGATGACGGCTGTGATGTCGGAGATCTGCATCACGTCGAGAAGTGCGGCGACGCGCGGCAGGGTGTTCTTGCCGTTTGCCGTTGCCGGCGCGACGATCGCATCGTAGTCGCCAGCCATTCCGACGATCAGGTCTGCCATCGGCTCGGCAAGCTGATGCTCAAGCGCGTCGCTCTCGGCAACAAGGACCTTCGCCGCTCCGCTGAGCTTTGCAGCTTCTTCAGCAGCGCCTTGAACGCCTTTGCCGGCAACCAGAATGTGAACGTCGGATCCGAGCGCCACAGCAGCCGTCAGGGCCTTTGATGTCGCATCATTGAGAACGCCGCCGGCGTGTTCCGCCACAAGAAGTGTTGTCATGGTCTTATCCTCCTGCAGGCCGCCTTAAAGGACACCGGCTTCGTTTTTCAGTTTTTCGACGAGTTCTGCGATGGACCCCACCTTGATGCCAGCCTCGCGTGCCGGCGGTTCGGTGGTTGTGACCACAGTAAGCCTCGGCGTGACGTCAACGCCGAAATCTTCGGGCGTCTTTTCGTCGATCGGCTTTTTCTTCGCCTTCATGATGTTCGGCAGGGACGCGTAGCGCGGCTCATTGAGGCGCAGGTCCGTGGTGATGATGGCCGGCAATGTCAGCTTTACGGTCTGCAGACCGCCATCGACTTCACGCGTTACATCAATCGAGCCTTCCGCGACATCGATTTTGGATGCGAATGTGCCCTGGCTCCAGCCCAGAAGCGCTGACAACATCTGGCCGGTCTGGTTGCAGTCGTCATCGATCGCCTGCTTGCCGACGATCACGAGACCCGGCTCTTCGGCATCCACGATTGCTTTCAAGATCTTTGCGACGGCCAGCGGCTCGGTGATTTCATCCGTTTTCACGAGGATGCCCCGGTCCGCCCCCATCGCAAGACCTGTGCGCAGGGTCTCTGTTGCCTGCTGCGGGCCGACGGAGACGACGATGACTTCGCTCGCCTTGCCGGCTTCCTTCAGTCTCAGGGCTTCTTCGACGGAGATCTCGTCAAACGGATTCATGGACATCTTGACGTTCGCAAGATCGACGCCCGAACCGTCGGGTTTGACACGGACTTTAACGTTGTAATCGATGACCCGCTTCACGGGTACGAGGATTTTCATTTGGTCTCAACCTCTTCCAGGGCCGGTTTTCACCGCACTGCATTTCCAGGCTCACCCGGCGACATGACCTTGGGTCACAAACGGCGGAAACAAGCCAATCGTGGCGCATGGCGCGCGACCGTACTGACCAGCACGTCAGCTGTCAATCGCGCGATAGCGCGCAAGGGCGGAATTTGCCGGGCGTGGAAAAAGATGCGTCGCAATGATGATAGTTTGCAAAAAAACAGGCGGCTGAAAACCGCCTGTTTTTCGAAAGTGTGCCGGGAAAACTCTAGGTCAGATACCTGCTTCGCTCGTTTCCGGCGAAAAATTGTCCGAGACAGGTTCGGCGAACACCGTGGTCCAGGTCCCGTTTTCATCACGGCAGGCCGTGCCGCGGATCGTCAGGTCCATACGGCTGAAGGTCGACTGTCGAAGATATTCCCGGCACCAATGACCACTTTTGCTCTTGTACGTCTTGATAGGCGTCAGAACTTCGGTCCAATTGCCTTCCTGCCCAATATAAACAGGCTCTCCGCTGACCTTGGTCTCAAGTGCTTCCTGAACGGTTTGCGCCAGCAACATCCGTTCAGTTTCCATATGAGCGGCCAGCGATGCAACGGCTTGATCCATGCGCGACTGCATCCAGAACGCGGTTGACATGAAGGTCCCCGCAACGAGGACCAGGACTGCCGCAATCTGCACCATCGGGCTTGTCCAGAACGTATGCGCCCGAGGGGCCGCGATCACGCCGCGCTTCTCGAACTCCTTGTCGATGACCGACCTGAATCTTGCCATGCTGTCGTCGGGCACATCGGCAGGCAGCGCATTTTGGAGCAAGGCATTGTCTGCGGCCATTCCGCGCATGAGCAGCGCGCCGTCGCCGGTCTCCTTGATATCCTGCAACAGCTCGTTCCGCTCGGCGGCACTTCCTTCGCCGTCGAGAATCTTGCCGATGTTTTCCGCCAACAGGATCTGTTCGCGTTTCTCGTCAAACGTCATGACACACCTCCTGGCATGCTGCGTAGCGTGACCCCTGGCGCGGTTTCCTTCGCCTCCAGGAATTCTCTGAGTTTCAATCTCGCCCGGGCGAGGCGGCTGGTCACGGTTCCAATCGGAACGCCGAGTTCGGCCGCAACGTCCTTGTAACTTTGTCCTTCGATCGCGATTTTCAGAAGAACCTCGCGATTATCCTCTTCAAGCTGTCCTATGAACGCCTGAACTTTCTGCAGTTCCAGACTGCTGGCAGCCGCTTTCGCGCCATCATAACTTTCTTCAAAATCCATCATAGCCAAATCAAACAAACGGGCCCGGTTGGCGCCGTCCCTCACAGAATTAAAATATAAATTTTGCAGAATGCGGAACATCCAGCTGTCGAGGCGGGTCGCGGGGTCGAACTGATCCAAGGACCGAATGGCACGCTCGCACGTTGTCTGGACCAGGTCGTCAGCCTGATCCGGATTCCGGCACAGTCTCAGTGCGAAACTCCTTAGCTTCGGCAGCAAACGGATCATCTCCGTTTTCAGGGATTCATCAGACAAGGAGTTCTCCGCAAAACCGCTCTCGAAAAAACAACACGTGAAACGACCTTTTCATCCTTTTATTTTTTCATTAATGGTGCGGAAGAAATGAGACCACCGTGTGTTATGTGTGCAAGGGAATAGGGCATCCGTTCCCGTACGTCGCAACAAAGCAACTTACTGAATAGCCGGAACCCGATGAAACGCACTCGCCAGAATTCATTGCAAGACCGCCTCTCTGCGATGTTCCGCATTCTGCCGAGTGTTGCGGCCTCGGCGTTGGTGTTCTCTCTCGTCTACTTTAGCCCCTTGATTGACTTGAAGGATTCCAACGCCGCGGCTGCACAATCGGGCGACGGCGGCGGTGGCGGCAGCAGTGGGGGCGGCAAAGGCGGCGGCGGTGACGGCGGCGGCGGTGGCCGCTCAGGTGGCGACGGCGGAGGCCGGTCAGGTGGCGATGGCGGCGGCCGGTCGTCAGACGGGCGCGAAGGCTGGAACTCTGAACAAGAGAAACGCGCTGCTGCAAGTCCCAGCCAAAATTCCGGACAATCTGCCTCAGAAAAGTCTAACTCTGGCGGTCTGCTTAAAGGCGTTGTTAAGGGCAGCCAGTTCAGTGGCGACAGCGAACCTTCCGGCGGCATTCTGTCGAGAAACCAGGAACGGGAGGCGATCGCAAACGGCTGGAAGTAGATCCAAGAGGCGGGATCAACGTTGGGACGTTACAGGAATTTGCTCTCCGCAAGAGTTGTACTTGCGGCCTCGAGCCTAGCAGCTCTATCGGCGTGCACGATGATATCGACGCAAGAGCAGAACGAGGCTGTCGCAGCGTCTTTACCGGCAGCGCTCGAAACCACCGACAAATCGATGGCAGATTCAAATCTCCAGATTGCCTTGGAAAACAAGCTGTCTGGTGAGTCGACGCGTTGGAAAAGCCCGTCCAGCGGCACCAGCGGGTCCGTTACGCCACTGCGCACCTGGAAAACGACCGAAGGCACCTATTGCCGTTCCTACAGCGAGCGCATAACCCTGGCATCCGGAAAGTCGGTCAACCGCCGCGGCGTCGCCTGCCGCAATCCGAACGCCGTATGGGAGACAACCTGACGTTCCTCGTCAGGCCAGGTTGCGGTCAAACAGGGCAACTCCCTTGCGCCTGAAAAAAATCACCAGAACGGCGCCCGCGGCCAATCCCCCGACATGCGCAATCCAGGCCACCTGACTGTCAGCGGCTATCACGGCATTGACGATCTGGAAGATCACCCAGGCTCCAAGCAACCATTGTGCTGTCAGGCGCAGTGGTATTCGCCCAAATGCAAGGACCCACACTTTGACGCGCGGGTGCAACATCAGATAAGCGGCGACCACGCCTGAAACCGCGCCAGACGCACCGATCAGCGGTACCTGTGAGTTGTGATCCAGGATGGCATAGGCAAATCCACCCGCAGCCGCGCATATCAGGTAAAACAACAAGTAACGGACGTGCCCCATGGCATCTTCGACGTTGTCGCCAAACACCCACAGGAAAAGCATATTGCCGATCAGATGCATGAAACTGCCGTGCAGAAAGGCGTAAGTAATCAAAGACATCCAGTCCGGCAGCACCTGAACGTGTGGCGCAAGATCGCGGATATCAAAAAGGACAACCGGTATAAGACCGTGTGAAACCGACGACGCGCCCACGGCTTGCTGTTCGCCCGCGCCCTGCAGGGCAAGGAACACCAGGATATTCAGGGCGATGATCGTGAGGTTCACGAATGGCCATGGCACGTGCTCAAGGCGGTTTTGATCATGAATCGGAATGAACATTCAGCGATCGGCCCCCGTAAATCGCTCTCGTCAAGTTTTCATCGGTTCTGACCGGGTACCCACAAGACGTCGCTTTCGCCTTTGCCGTTCAGATACCGGGACGCGACAAAAAAATAATCGGACAGGCGGTTCATGTATCGCACAGCTGCAGGGTTGATCTTCTCGCTGGAGGCAAGATCCACCATCAGCCGCTCGGCACGTCGCGACACGGTCCGGGCAAGGTGAAGGTAGGCGGATGCACCGCTCCCGCCGGGCAAAACGAAAGACCGCAAAGGCGAAAGCTCGGAATTCAGTTCGTCAATCGCGCTTTCGATTGCAGAGACCTGAGCGTCGGTCATGCGCAACGGCTCATAGCCGAGATCCTGATCCGTTTCCGGTGTGGCAAGGTCTGCGCCCAGGTCGAACAAATCGTTCTGAATCCGGCCGAGAACCGTATCGATTACGGGAGCGTCCGCTGCTGTATGCAAGCGCACAAGCCCGACAACCGCATTTGTCTCGTCAACTGTCCCGTAGGCCTCGATCCTGAGATCGCTCTTCGGGCGTCTTTCTCCGGTTCCGAGCGCGGTCGTGCCGTCGTCACCGGTTTTTGTATAAATCTTGTTCAAGACAACCATATCGTCCCGTTCCCCATCTGTGCCCGCTCGCGGGTGCTACACGCCGGACCCGAAGAAATAGAGCCCGCCCATGACGAGGACAATGACCAGAAACTGCAATCCGACGCGCCAGCGCATCAGCATCTGCGACCGGTTCGCCGGGCCGTTTCTGAACATGTTCCAGATCCCGAGCAGGAGAACGATGGCGACTGCAGCCATGCCGACCGGAATTAGAATGCGTACAATTTCAGCCATTATCTTTCCCTGTTGGACCGTTTCTTCGAATGGTTCGCCTATTCTTCGGCGTCTGCGGCCCTGATACAAAATTTGTCCAGAAGAACGGTCGGCAAAACACGTTTCGCCGCCGCCATCACGGTGGTGGGTATTGTGACATGATACCGCGCTTTCGGGCGTTTGGCTTCAAGCGCATGTACCAGCCGCTTGACCACCGCGCCCGGTGGAAGTTTGAAGGGTCCCGGCTCGCCGGATTCCATACGGATGCGCCGTTTTTCATATGTTTCCCGAAACACCGAAGACCTGAGTCCTTCTTCGCCGATCCACTTGTCGAAATTGGCAAGCGTATTTTGCGTGAACCGGGTGTCGATCGGACCCGGCTCGATGAGAGACACATGCAATCCGCTGCCTTTGAGTTCTTGCCGCAAAGTGTCCGTATACGCTTCCAGCGCAAATTTGGACGCAGTGTAGGCGCCCCGAAACTTTAGCGCCACGAAGCCAAGTACAGAAGAACATTGCACGATCCGCCCCGATCTGTTGGAGCGCATCGCCGGAATAAGCTGGCGTGTCAGGTCGTGCCAGCCGATAAAGTTGGCGTCAAACAGGGCGCGAAGCGCTTCTGGCGGAATATCTTCAAGGGCGCCAGGCACAGCATAGGCACCATTGTTGAAAACCGCACTCAATCTGCCGTCGGTGAGATCCAGGACGGTCTCCGCCGTCTCGCGGATAGTCGTTGGGTCTTCATAGTCCAGCCGGTAGGCTTCGAAACCCTGGGCGGCGAGCCGGTCGACATCCTCCTGCTTGCGCGCGGTCGGAAAGACCCGCCAGTTTCGGCCACGCAATATATGCGCCGCTTCCGCGCCAATTCCCGAGGAACACCCGGTGATCAGAATTGAGCGGTGCAATGCGTCACCCTCTTGGAGGTCGTTCATTCAAGGCAGATCCGAATCAAGCAGGCCCCTGTGAGATGGCGGCTGTCACCATCAATCCGGCAAGTCCTATCAGATTGGTTCCCCGGAAAGCAATTTCGGAACAGGCCCGGCAAATCCCGCAGCTTCCTTGATGAAGTGACTTTTCAACCCCGGCATACGGTCCACAAGACCCAATCCGAAGTCGCGGGCCGCCCGAAGAATGTCGTTATCATTGGAGAACAGCCGGTTCAGCACGTCAGTGACGACGCCCATCTGGAACGTATCGAACCGCCGCCAGCGCTGATACCGCTCCAGCACATCAAACGCGCCCGGATCCTGACCGAGGCGGCGCGCATCGACCAGCACCTCCGCAAGCGCCGCGACATCCTTGAACCCGAGATTGAGACCTTGCCCGGCAATCGGGTGAATGCCGTGGGCGGCATCACCGATCAGGGCGAACCTGGGTTTGACAAAGTCACGCGCCAGTTTCAGTCCAAGCGGATAGGCGCGCGGCTTACCCTCGACCTCCAGTTTGCCCAGATGATGGCCGAAGCGGCGTTCAAGCTCGAGTTCGAAGGTGAATTCGTCGGACCGCACCAGCCGGTCTGCATCCAGCGTCTTTTCCGTCCACACAAGAGACGATCTGTTGCCGGGAAGAGGCAGGATCGCAAACGGCCCGGCCGGCAGGAAATGCTCTTCCGCACGTCCATTGTGTGGTCGCTCGTGTTTGACGGTGGTGACGATCCCGGATTGTCCATAGTCCCAGTTCACTGTCCGGATACCTGCAAGTTCCCGCAGTTTGGACCTGACCCCGTCTGCCGCGACCAGCAAGCGGCCTTTCAAAACCTTGCCACCCTCCAGTTCTAGTTCGGCATGATCAGAGAACGTGCGAAACGTCTCGGCGGTTCCGGGTGCGAAGAAAGAGACATCAAGAGACTTGGCGGCTTTGTAAAGCGCCGGCATCATGACGCCATTCGGCACCATATGGGCAAACGGTTCGCCTTCGGTCGCCTCCCCATCAAATGTCAGAAAGACGGGACGGACCGCATCCCGCAGCTTGCTGTCCGTGACGATCATCTCGTTGATCGGCTGGGCGTCCGCTTCAATTTTCTGCCAGATACCGAGTTGTGCGAGCATGCGCGATGCCGCAGCTGCAATTGCCGATGCCCGCGGGTCCCTGTGGAGCTGATCCATGGGTTTCGGATCAACAACGGCACATTTCAAGCTGGAATCACCCTGTTTCAGTGCCACCGCGAGAGACAGGCCGACATATCCGCCGCCTGCTATCAGGACATCGAACATCTCCGCGGTTTCTTTTTTCTTCGCCAATGCTTTTCTCCCGGCCTCCGGCTTCCCCAAAGGCATCTTGACTTTAACGTCAGGTCCCGTCCAAGAGTGCATTTCTCGACAAGCACGTCCAGCCACCTTCTGTGCTGCACTCTCTAACAGGGATCACGCCGATGAACACGGCCATCGACAATCTTCTGCAGATACTTGATCTGGAGCCGCTGGAAAGCAATCTGTTCCGTGGTCGCAGCCCCCAGGTCGGCTGGCAACGGGTTTTTGGTGGTCAGGTCATCGGGCAGGCGCTAGTCGCTGCCTCCCGGACCGTGGTCGAAGAACGCCATATTCATTCGCTGCACGGTTATTTCCTGCGGCCCGGAGATCCGCAGGTTCCCATCATCTACGAGGTGGACCGGATCCGGGACGGCGGCAGCTTTACCACCCGGCGCGTCATCGCCATTCAGCATGGCGAAGCAATATTTTCCATGTCGGCGTCGTTTCAGGTGCATGAAGACGGTCTTGAACATCAGGCCGACATGCCGGATGTGCCGAAGCCAGACGAACTGCCAAGCGATCAGGAATTGAAGGAAAAGTTTCTCTCTGTGGCACCGGAAAACGTGCGCCGCTATTGGGAACGCGAACGGCCGATCGAGATGCGTCCTGTTGAACTGACGCACTACTTCAGCAAAAAGCCGCTGCCACCTCAACAATATGTCTGGGTAAGGGCAACCGGCCGGCTGCCTGACGATGAACGCATCCATCAGTGCGTTCTGGCCTATGCATCGGACATGACGCTGCTCGATACTTCACTTTTCCCGCATGGCACGTCGGTTTTCAGCCCGAAAATCCAGGCTGCGAGCCTTGATCACTCAATGTGGTTCCACCGACCCTTTCGTGCCGACGAGTGGTTGCTCTACGCCACCGACAGCACGTCATCCTCTGGCTCGCGCGGCATGAACAGAGGGTCCCTGTTCACCCTCGACGGCAAACTGGTCGCCTCAACGGCACAGGAAGGCCTGATCCGGCTGCGGCGGAAGGACTGATCCCTTTCTTGGAACCGTGTTTCCGTCCTGAAAAGATCAGCCAACTGCTCTTGAAGATACCGCCCATCCTTCGAGACGCCGCTCACGCGGCTCCTCAGGATGAAGGCTGTGATCGTGACATCATTCTGCCCGCCAGGCCGACCGCGCCATTTGGCAGAGGTGATGGTCTATTAGGTAGCCAATCCCCAATCACGACCTCATCTTGTGGAAGCGCGCAGCACTGTCTCGGAGGGTGGCCGCCTGCAACCAGCCCTCGGAAAGCAGGATCTTCGATATGAGGGCTTGTCTAAAAACGCAAGTCGGCTCCGAAACTCAACGCACAGGGCTGGTGAACCCGGACACCGCCAGTGGATTGTCACTCAAGGCCTGATGATCGGGTGTATCCGGCAACAATGCCCCGGAAAAGGCCTCGAACATCTTTCGCACGAAACCTTCCGGCAGATCCTTGGTGATAAACACCATGCGTGTGCGCCGGTCGTCGTCCGGCCAAGCATCCAGCGTCTCCGGCGGATGGAAGACGTGCTGAACCCCGTGAACGACAACCGGGCGGTCGCGGTCTTCGGCGAGTTGCACGATGCCTTTCACGCGCAGAAGCTTGGGACCATGGGCCGAGCGCAGCAGATCGAGAAACATTTCAAGCGCAGAGGCTGGAACCGGCCGGTCCGTGGCGAGCGTGAAGGCACGAATGGTTTCGCTGTGGCGATTGACGTCATGCGGGTGATGGTGCCCATGATGATGATCGTGACCATGGTGATGCCCGTGACTGTGGCCGTGAAAATGCCCATGATCGTGATCGTGAGACGCTTCGGCATAAGCCTCCTCGTTCAACCAGGCCGCAACATCGGGGATCTTGCTCTGCGGGTCATAGAGGCCGGCATTGAACAGTTGACCCGCTTGCGCCTCTCCGGATGAGGCATCAAGCCGACGAGCTCCGGGATTGAGCGCGGCGAGGCGGTTTTCCAGCTGCGCAAAGTTTCCGCGCTCGGCTTCCGTCTTCAGAAGGTCCGTTTTGGTGAACACGATCCGGTCGGCAACAGCCGCCTGTTTGCGTGCCTCTTCATGGTTTTCAAGCGTGGACAGGCCGTTGATCGCATCGACGAGAGTAATCACGCTGTCGAGCCGGTACCGCATGGCGAGATAGGGGTGCAGCATGATCGTATGCAGGATTGGCGCCGGGTCTGCCAACCCGGTTGTTTCAATAACGACCCTGTTGAGCCGGTCCATGCGCCCATTGTCCAGATGGCGCAAAAGATCTTCCAGCGTCGTCACCAGATCGCCCCTGATCGTGCAGCAAAGGCACCCTGAGGAAAGTTCCACGATGCCGTCACCCGCCTGATCGACAAAAAGATGATCGAGACCAATCTCGCCGAACTCGTTGATGATCACAGCCGTGTCCGCCATGACCGGATCTTTCAGGACCCGGTTCAGCAGGGACGTCTTTCCGGACCCCAGAAATCCTGTCAGGACGGATAGGGGGATCGGGGTTTTTGGCCCTCCGCGCCCAGTGTCTTCGGAAGCCTTATTTGACCCCATAAACCGTAACTCCCGTCATTGTACCGCAGGCTCTTGGCCCAGCTGATGGGAGATAGACACCATCTGCCCGGCAAAAATTCGAACGAAACGGCTATCACCTTTTCCAGCCGGACGTCAAAGGGAACAACGACCGTCATCCTGATCGAGATTGCAATGAATATACGAAACGTATATGTTTTATATAAACAAGCAACGGAGGACCTCGTGGGGATCGTGAAAATCGGCGATGAATTGCATGAAGACATCCGGCGGGCCAGCTCCGTGATGTGCAGGTCCATCAATGCGCAGGCAGAATTTTGGATGAAGATCGGCATGCTCGCCGAAGCCAACCCGACCCTCTCCTTCAACGAAATCATCCAGATGCAATTGGAGGCGGCACAAGAGTTCCCTTCGGACGCTGCGGTGGCGTGAGGTGGTCAAAACCCCCGACGAACTCTCGCTGATGCGCGTGTCCGGCAGATTGCTGGCATCGGTCTTTGAGATGCTGGACGCGGAAGACCTTGTCGGCAGGTCAACTCTGGACATCAACGATCTGGTAAATTCCTTTATTGTCGACGTTCTTGCTGCGCGTCCTGCGAGCAGGGGGCAATACGGCTTTGAACATGTTCTGAATTGTTCAGTTAATCATGTGGTTTGTCACGGCGTTCCCGATTCCGGGGAAATCATCTGCGACGGCGACATCGTCAATCTCGACATCACGCTGGAAAAAAACGGCTACATCGCGGATTCGAGCAAGACCTACGTCGTTGGAAATGCCACGCCCGCGGCCCGCCGACTTGTGCGCGTTGCGCAAGGGGCAATGTGGCAGGGGATAAAACAGGTGCGTCCTGGCAATCACATTGGCGATATCGGCTTCGCGATTGAACGGTTCGCCAAGAATAACGGCTATTCGGTTGTGCGGGAATATTGCGGACACGGGATCGGGCGCGCCATGCACGAAGAGCCACAGATCCTGAATTTCGGGCGGCGTGGAACCGGATTGAAACTGCGCGAGGGGATGGTTTTCACGATTGAACCGATGATCAATCAAGGATCTCGCAAGGTGACAACCGAATGCGACGGCTGGAAGGTCGTGACAAGGGATGGAAAACTGTCCGCACAATTCGAGCACACGGTTGCGGTCACCGGCACAGGCGCCGAGGTCCTCACTCTGCGCCGCGGTGAAACGCCGGTTGTCAGCCTGCAGTCGTGACGCGATCACATGCAGTCGCCGCGGCAACTTTTTCAGAGTTGGAAGGACATTTGAGCCGTCAGGTGTGACGGGTCAGCCAGCGTTCAGGACGACCTCTTCGGAGTCGTCTTCTTCGGCGGTATCTTCTGCATCCGCCTCTTCACCGGAAAGATCCATGGGCGTGAGGTCCTGAACGAGATCGATCTCGGATGCGTCCTCATCACATTCTTCGTCGGTGTCAATCACCATGCGCACAGCTTCGGCTGCCTTTCGAAGGGTCGTGATGACTTCCTCGATCGAAACACCGTCTTCCAGCTGATCGGCAGACAGTTCCGCAAGGCTCGCAAGTGCCCGGATAGTCGCAGTGGATCTCGGTTCAATCATCATGTGATTTCTCGACCTAATTCGTGTCCGCGCGTCCAACGCCCATCTGATCCGCCGGTCTTCGGTGCAATCCTTGCCTTGGACCACCTTCGTCAGATGAATGCTTACTGGAGTGTTAAGCAGTACCGTAAATAAACGGTTAACCTTCGCGGTCTGACCCGCCTTCAACGAGGAAAATCTGACCGCCTGAAGGCTTATTTTCGCGGGCTTGGCGTCGGAACCGGTACGGTGAAATCCAAACCTTGCCGGAATATCGAGCCCGGCGCTGCCTGGGCTGTCCCTGTATCCGGTTGCGGAGACACAGCGGAGGCTTGCGCAATTGCGCCCGTCGTGCTGCCTTGCTCCGAGGTCTGCAGTTGGGCCCGGATCTTTATCTCTGCAAGTCTCACCGGATTGGCGACCGGTACCGGAATACCGTCGGCCGGAACAGGCACTCCGGCAACCGACCCTGCCGCAGACGGCGATCCCGTCGGGTTCCCGAGACCCACCTGCAGCGGACGATAGGCGAGCTGCCGCGGCCCGAGTGTCCGGTCCAGGATCTTTGCCCAGTCAGGCTTGCCGTTCGCGAGCGTAAATCCGCTTTCGTCGACATTCTTCAGTTGTCTGTCATTTGCCTTCTTGAAGAACAGGAACCCACCGTTCGACTTATTCTCCATATCGAAACGCGCCATGTACTCCTTGGCGCCTGGGCTTCTGTTGCGCCGGCAATAGCCGTCCGCAGGCGGACCAGCGGACGAACCGGTCAGGCTCGTAACTTTCTGCCCGCCCTTGCGCTTCCTGAAGCCGTTGTCGAAGAGTTGTCGCGCAAAGGCGGTTCGTTCCAAGCCGGACCCGGCGCCCAGGATGATGGCGATCAACGTCCGCCCGCGCCGGGTGACGGAAGCAGCGACATTGTAGCCGGAGTTGCAGATATAGCCGGTCTTCATGCCGTTTGCCCCGGGCACCCGCAGGAGAAACTCGCGGTTCGCCGAGCGCAAAGTTTTCTTGCCGAACCGGATACCGGGATGATTGTAAAAGTCCCGTGCCTCGGGAAAATCGCGCCTCAAGGCCATTGCCAGAATAGCCATGTCGCGTGCAGTGGTGACCTGCCGGTTATCCGGCAAACCGTGCGGATTGGTAAACCGCGTGTTGGTCATGCCAAGACGTTTGGCTTCGCTGTTCATTGCGGCAATAAAGGCTGCTTCGGACCCGGACACCGCTTCGCCCAGCGCGACGGCCACGTCATTCGCCGATTTGATCAGGATAATCTTGAGCGCCGTGTCGATCGTGAATCGCGTTCCGACCTTGAACCCCATCTTGCTCGGCGGCTCGGAGAGAGAATTTTTCGATTGCACCACGGCCGAATTCAGCGCGGCCCGCCCTTCCCGGATCGCCTTGAAGGTCACATAGGCGGTCATCATCTTGGTGAGCGATGCAGGATACCATTTGCGGGTCGCATTCTTTTGCTCGACCACCGCGCCGGTCTTGGCATCAACAAGAATGAACGCGCCAATATCTGCTCGCGCAGGCCCCGCCGCCAGACTCGCAACGAGAACCAAAAAAGCAAAAGAAAAGATTGTCAGGCGGCCAAATGGGCTTGAGAACACGTGTATCCCTCGCTGGTCACACCGCTTAAGAAAACGCACACTGGTTAAAGACTGATTGCCTTGCTTTCTGTGTCTATAAAAAACCGGAACATTTCGCCTAGGGCAACCCCCCGCAGGGATTCCACTTATGCCAAACATTTCAGCAGCCGCCTTCTTTTTGGGCAGTTGCCGGCGACGATCTGACTTATCGCCTGAAATCTCAACCGCTTTTCCCGTCGCGACAGGTGCCAGCGATTGGTCATTTGATTTGGCCCGCCTCTTGCTAAGATCGACGAAACAAGAACTGATGCGCGTAGACAGGCGAGCCGCAGAGCGGCAAAGCGGCAGCGCGGACTGGAAAAAGCGAATGATACCGGGGCGGAAGCAATATGTATGATGCTGCCACAGCATCGCAATTTCACTTGCGGGCAGCAAAATTGCAGCGCGTCGAGGGCATCTCGCGCGTAGGCTTTGAGGTTTCCGGTGGACGAACAAGACTTGCCGATCTCTATCAGCAGGGCTCTGCCAAAATTCGCCTTCCCAAGGTTTATGACAGCGCGTCGACGGCCGTCCTGATCAACACGGCGGGCGGGCTGACAGGCGGCGATTCACTCACCCATGACGCGGCGATCGGCGACAATGCACACGCAATTGTGACCAGCCAGACCGCAGAGCGCGCTTATCGCAGCAATGATGGCTCCGCAAAAATAACAGGACGTTTGAAGGTCGGTGCCGGTGCCACGCTGGAATGGCTGCCGCAGGAAACGATCCTGTTTGATCGCTCCAGTCTTGCGCGCAGGATCGATGCAGACCTTGCCGCAGACGCGCGGCTCATGCTTCTGGAGACAGTCGTGCTGGGCCGCCGGGCAATGGGTGAAGAAGTCCGGTCGGTGGCTTTCAAGGACAGCTGGCGCATTCGGCGCAAAGGCCGGCTGGTCTTTGCCGACGACATCCGCCTTAACGGCAATCCGAACCAGGTGCTGGGCGGATCCGCGACAGCAGCTGGAGGCCACGTGCTTGCAACCTTTGCCGATTGCGCCATCGATGCCGAAGACAGGTTGCCGTTCGCTCGATCCCTTCTCGACGCAGAGCCTGCGAATACCGTGCAATCGGCGGCAAGCGCCTGGAACGGCGTCCTGGTTGCCCGTTTCGTATCCTGTGACAGCCGCGATCTGCGCGACGCCTTGATTTCCTTTCTGACCGGCTATCGCGCTGCCGACTTGCCGCGCGTCTGGTATTGCTGATGCCCCTTTGGAGAAAACGGAGGACTTTCCTGTGAACCTCACGCCCCGCGAGAAGGACAAGCTGCTCGTCTCAATGGCCGCGATGGTCGCCCGCCGACGTCTTGAACGCGGCGTGAAACTCAACCATCCCGAAGCAATCGCGCTCATTACCGACTTCGTTGTGGAGGGCGCGCGCGATGGCCGCTCCGTCGCCGACCTGATGGCGGCAGGCGCTACGGTGCTGACACGCGATCAGGTGATGGAAGGCGTCGCGGAAATGATCCATGATGTTCAGGTCGAGGCGACGTTTCCCGACGGTACGAAACTCGTCACAGTGCACGAACCGATCCGCTGAACCATTGGGAGAATGACGTGATACCCGGAGAACTCTTCCCCGCAGAGGGCACCATTGAGCTGAATGCCGGTCTTGAAACCGTGGAGCTGGACGTTTCCAATACCGGTGACCGGCCCATTCAGGTCGGCAGCCACTACCACTTTGCCGAAACCAATGAAGGATTGTCCTTCGATCGCGAAAAGGCCAGGGGCATGCGGCTGGACATTCCGGCCGGAACGGCGGTTCGTTTCGAACCGGGCCAGACCCGCTCTGTGACGCTGGTGCCCTACCGCGGCAGTAGGACCGTTTACGGCTTCAATCAGAAGGTCATGGGTGAACTATGAACCGCCTTCGCGCCCTGTCCGCAAATGCTTGCCTGACGTTGGGCTTGTTCGGATTCCCGGGCGCTCAGGCAATGGCGCAAAACAGTGTCGACTGTACCGAGCCTCAGACACAGATCGAGATGACATATTGCGCCGAGCAGGACTGGAACGCGGCAGATGCTGACCTGAACGCGGTTTACAAGACGGCCATGGGCAAGATGCGCGAGGTCGATTCCTACCTCTCCGACAGCCTGAAGGGCGCGGCCGACGCCTTGCGGGACGCCCAGCGCGCCTGGATCACCTACCGCGACAAGGCCTGCGCCGCCTACGGGTATCTTGCCCGGGGCGGAACCATGGAACCGCAGCTCATCTATATCTGCCGGGCCAACCTGACGCGTGAGCGTACCAAAGAACTGAAAGATCTTGCAGAAGGACTTGGAAACTGATGCGAAACCGGCTTCCGTTCGTCCTGACGGCCTGTGCGATGCTGATGACAGCAGCGGCTCAGGCACAGGATCAAAATCAAAACCAGAGTCTGGAAAACATCGACTGCGGCTATCCGCTGAACAACAACGAGCGCACCTACTGTGCAGAAAAGGCGCTCAAGGACGCCAATTCCAAGATGGAGGCCGCCTACGAAAAGCTGCACGCCAAGGTGGTCGAGATGGACGATGCCTTGCCGGAGCACCTGAAGGGCAGTCCAGCGGCACTCGAAACCGCGCAAGCAGCCTGGAAGGACTACAGCGAAAAGGACTGCAAAGCCTACAGCTTTCCCTTCATGGGCGGAACGCGTGGCAATGCCCTTTATCGGAATTGCATGATCGTCCTGACGATGCATCGCACGGAAGATCTGGAAGCAACGCTCGAAGACTACGACAACTGATCGAATGATAGTCTTCTCCCCCATACATATTCTTGTTCTAACCGGCTTGGTGCTGCTGGTCGGCGGTCTTTGTATAGGTCTGTTTTTGCAGTTCTCGAAGTCCCATGGTCTTCGCATTGCAGTCCCGTCAGTTATTGTTTCCCTCTTTTTGCTTTTCGTACCGCTCACCAATGTCAACTTGGCCGGATATCGCGGATATCACATAACTGCGCTCACGGTGCTGTTGGTTGCTTCGGTTGCGATTTGGCGAAACCTCAAAAAGCCCATCATGCTTCTTCTGCCGGTCACGACTATCGCCGCCATGGCATATGTCTGGGCGAGTTGGCCTCCAAGCACGCCTGCCGTCTTCAGCTCGCGCGGTCCCGAAGGCTTACCCGGATTATTGTTCCTGGCATTTAACCTTGGAGGGGCTGCGATCCTGGCATTCGTCCTTCTGGTTCATTGCTCCACCTCCCTTACCAAAAAAACGGAGACGTAAGACATGCCGTATCAAATGTCGCGCGCCGCCTATGCGGACATGTTCGGACCGACCACGGGCGACAGACTGCGCCTTGCCGATACGGATCTCGTCATCGAGGTCGAAAAGGACTTCACCACCTATGGTGAGGAAGTGAAATTCGGTGGGGGCAAGGTTATTCGAGACGGCATGGGCCAGTCCCAGGCACCACGGTCGGCAGGTGCCGTCGACACGGTCATCACCAACGCGCTGATCGTTGACCACTGGGGCATCGTCAAGGCCGATGTCGGGTTGAGGGACGGCCGCATCGTCGGCATCGGAAAGGCCGGTAACCCGGACGTACAGCCCGATGTCGACATTGTTGTCGGACCTGGAACCGAGGCGATTGCCGGTGAGGGCAAGATCCTGACCGCAGGCGCATTGGACGTTCACATCCACTTCATCTGCCCACAGCAGATCGACGAAGCGCTCATGTCGGGTGTCACGACGATGCTCGGCGGCGGCACGGGACCGGCGACGGGCACCAACGCGACCACCTGCACACCCGGTCCCTGGCATATCACCCGGATGCTGCAATCCGCCGACAGTTTCCCGATGAACCTTGCCTTTGCGGGCAAGGGCAATGCCTCGCTTCCGGCGGCACTCGAGGAACAGGTGATGGCAGGAGCGTCAGCCCTGAAGCTGCACGAGGACTGGGGCACCACTCCCGCCGCCATCGACACCTGTCTTTCGGTTGCCGATGAATATGACGTTCAGGTGATGATCCACACCGACACGCTCAACGAATCCGGCTTCGTCGAAAACACCACGGCATCCTTCAAGGACCGCACGATCCACGCCTTCCACACGGAAGGCGCCGGCGGCGGCCATGCCCCCGACATCATCAAGGTCTGCGGCGAGTTGAACGTACTGCCATCGTCGACCAATCCGACTAGGCCCTACACGGTCAACACGCTTGAAGAACATCTCGACATGCTCATGGTCTGTCACCATCTCGACAGTTCCATTCCGGAGGATGTCGCCTTTGCCGAGAGCCGCATCCGCAAGGAAACGATAGCCGCCGAAGACATCCTGCATGACATCGGGGCTTTTTCGATCATCGCCTCTGATAGTCAGGCCATGGGCCGGGTCGGCGAAGTCATCATCCGGACCCTGCAGACCGCCCACAAGATGAAGGTCCAGCGGGGCCGCCTGCCGGAAGAAGCCGGCGAAAACGACAATTTCCGCGTTAAGCGCTACATGGCCAAGATGACCATCAACCCGGCGATCGCTCACGGGCTCGACCAGCATGTCGGCTCGATCGAAATCGGCAAGCTGGCGGATCTGGTTCTCTGGGACCCGAAATTCTTCGGTGTGAAGCCGGATATGGTTTTGAAACTCGGCACGATCGCCGCGGCTCCCATGGGCGATCCGAATGCTTCGATCCCGACACCTCAGCCGGTGCATTACAGGCCGATGTTCGGAGCCTTCGGCAAGGCAATGACCGAAAGCCGCGTCACCTTTGTTTCCCAGGCCGCCTATGACACCGGCGTGAAGGACAAGGCAGGCCTCACCAGCATGGTGCTGCCGGTCAAGAATGTACGCGGTGGCATTTCCAAGAAATCCATGGTGCACAACGATGCAACGCCAGACATTGAGGTCCACCCGGAGACCTACGAGGTGCGTGCGGACGGTGAGCTGCTCACCTGCGAACCCGCCGAAGTCCTTCCCATGGCGCAGCGTTACTTCCTGTTTTAGGGTACGGATCGTCGATTGGGAAAGAAAGACATGTACAAGATCGTCGGATTTCCGCGCACCAGGGCGATGCGGGTGATGTGGCTGCTGGAAGAACTGGGCGAGCCTTATGAGATCGACCCGGCGATGCCGCAGTCCGAGACCGTGCGAAAACTCGACCCGGGTGGCAAGGTGCCGATCCTCCTGGACCATGGCAATGTGATCACTGAATCCGTCGCGATCTGCACCTATCTTGCCGACAAGCACGGACAGTTCACTTTTCCCGCCGGCACGCTGGAGCGGGCGCGTCAGGACAGCTTTACCCAGTTTGCCGTTGATGTCCTGGAGGGCGCTCTTTGGACCGCCTCAAAGAACACTTTCATTCTTCCTGAAGACATCAGGGTTCCCGAGATCAAGGACACCTGCAGGAAGGAATTCCGGCATGGTCTCGATATTCTGCAGCAAAAGCTCGGCGATGGGCCCTACGCCATGGGCGAGACCTTCACGCTTGCCGACATCATTATCGGTCATTGTTCGGGATGGGCGGTCGTCGCCAAGTTCGACCTGCCGCAGGACGGACCGGTTTATGACTATTTCAAACGCTTGCGCGAGCGCCCGGCTTTCAAGGCGATGAAGGCAAAGGTCGACGCAGCGCAATGATCCGTGTCCAGACAATCCACCCCGCCAAGACCTGGCAAAACGCTCCGGCTGACCGGATCACGCTGGACCTCGATGACAGGTACCGGCGCCGTGCAGTCCTGACCGGCGAGAGCGGTTTGAGCTTCCTGCTGGATCAACCAAGCGTGGTTCATCTCCAGCACGGCGATGGCCTGGAGCTGGAGGATGGACGCATTGTCGAGGTCCTGGCAGAGCCGGAAGAGCTGGTCGAGATCGAAGCCGACGATGCGGCGCATCTCGTACGCATCGCCTGGCATCTGGGCAACCGCCACCTGCCAACCCAGTTGATGGGCGCGACACTTCGGATCCGGCGAGATCACGTCATTGAGGACATGGTCGAAAAGCTCGGAGGCCGGCTGACACCTCTTACCGCACCGTTTGATCCCGAAGGCGGAGCCTACGGGCACGGCAGAACACATGGCCACCATCATCATCATGGGCACGGGCATTCCCATGACTGACTCCATATCCGCGTCCGCGCTTTACCGGTTGATGACCTTTCTGTCGCCCGCCTTTCCGATCGGCGCTTTCACCTACAGCCATGGTCTGGAGCAGGTTATCGAGCGGGGTGACGTCACGAATGCCGCCGACCTCGAAGCATGGCTGACCGATATTCTGCGCTACGGCACAGGGCGAAACGACGCGATCTTGCTGCAGGAAGCCCATCGTGCCTGCGTGGAAGGAGATCGGGAAACGCTTCTGGATCTTCGCGAACTCGGTCTTGCGCTTCAGCCCTCCAGGGAGAGGCACCTTGAGACCAGCGCTCAGGGCACGGCGTTTCTGGAAACCGCGGCAAAAAGTTGGGCTCCCGGAACGGTTACACCGGCGGAAACCCTGTTTCACGGCGTCGCCAATGCTGACCGCGACCCCTGGCCCTATCCGGTCGCGCTCGGTCTCGTCTGCGCTGCCCACGCAATTCCGGCGGAGGCCGCAACCACATCCTTCCTTCAGGCCTTCGCCGCCAACATTGTTTCGGCGGCGATCCGCGCTGTTCCGCTCGGCCAGAATGATGGCCAGAAGGTTCTGGCGCATCTCGAGCCGGTGATTTTCGAGGTCAGCCAGACGGCTGCGAGCTCCGGACTTGAAGATCTCGGCAGTTCCACCTTTTTGGCTGACATCGCCTCCATGGCACATGAAACCCAGTATTCGAGGCTGTTTCGCTCATGACATCCCCAAATGGTCCCTTGCGTGTCGGTATCGGCGGTCCGGTCGGCTCCGGCAAGACCACGCTGACCGACCGGCTGTGCAAGGCAATGCGCGAGCGCTTTTCACTCGCGGTCATCACAAACGACATTTACACCAGCGAAGACGCTGAAGCGCTGATGCGCTCCCAGGCGCTCACAAGCGATCGCATTCGCGGTGTCGAAACCGGTGGCTGCCCGCACACGGCAATCCGGGAAGACGCATCGATAAATCTGGCGGCGGTCGATGACCTCTCCCGCTCCATTCCGGACCTCGATCTGATCCTGATCGAGTCGGGCGGCGACAATCTTGCAGCGACTTTCTCACCGGAGCTCGCCGACCTGACGATCTATGTGATCGATGTCGCAGCGGGTGAGGAAATTCCGCGCAAGGGAGGCCCGGGAATCACTCGGTCCGATCTTCTGATCATCAACAAGACCGACCTTGCGCCTCATGTCGGTGCCAACCTTGATGTCATGGACCGGGACGCCAAAAAGATGCGCAAAACCAGACCCTTCGTCTTTGCGAACACACGCGCAGGCGAGGGGCTCGAGACGGTCGTGAATTTCATCGTCGAGAAAGGCGGGCTTGAATCCGGCGCCGGCTGAACTTGTCCGCGACGGAACAACTCCTGCTTGATCTTTCATCCGTTTCCTCCCACCCTGCACCCGCAGGAATACGGAGGGGCTGAACCATGATGTTTGACGGTGTGAATCTGATCGCGGTTGCAGTTGCGGCCATCGGATCCTTTGTGTTCGGGTCAATCTGGTACGGCATTCTGGGAAAAGCCTGGATGAGGGCGGCCAGCCTGACGGAAGAGCAGACAAAGCCGGACCCGGTAACACTCGGCATCGCATTCGTCTGCCAGATCGTGATGGCCTTCGTCTTTGCCGGCGTCATTTACCACACGGGTGAAACCAGCATCCGCACCGGCATCATCTCTGCCCTGATGATCTGGGTCGGCATCATCATGACCACGCAGATCATCAATCATCGCTTCCAGGGCCGTCCCTGGAGTCTCACCTTCATTGATGGCGGTCACTGGCTCGGTGTCATTGTGGTCCAGGGCATAATTATCGGCTGGTTCGGCTCCTAGGTGACGGGGCACAAACGTGTCTACGCCTAATTCACTACGTATTTGAACGCATTAGACCAAGGACTCGGCGACTAAAGCACTAATGTTTGGTTCTGGACGCCAAAGGGGGGCATACGCATAATGGCCCCCGGAAAATAAGCCGGTGGAGGTAGGATGTGACCCAACACCGGCCAATTTCGGTTTCGGGAGGTTCTCAAAAATGTCTGACTCTGTTTTTCCCGTTCCCGCGGAGGTCGCCGCGCGGGCGTATGTCGACAATGACAAGTATCTGGAAATGTACCAGCGCTCCGTGGAGGATCCGGAAGGCTTCTGGGGTGAACATGGCAAGCGGGTGGATTGGATCAAGCCTTACACCAAGGTGAAAAACACCTCCTACGATTATCACAACGTTTCCATTAAGTGGTTCGAGGACGGCTCGCTTAATGTCTCTGCCAATTGCATTGACAGGCACCTGGAAAAGCGCGGCGCTCAGCCGGCAATCATCTGGGAAGGCGATGACCCGAGCGAGCACAAGGTCATCACCTACAACGAACTGTCCAAGGAAGTGAACAAATTCGCCAACGTTCTGCACGCACAGGGCGTCAAGAAGGGCGATCGTGTCACCATCTACCTGCCGATGATCCCGGAAGCCGCCTATGCGATGCTCGCATGCGCCCGGATCGGCGCCATCCATTCGATCGTCTTTGGCGGCTTTTCCCCAGACAGCCTGGCCCAGCGCATTGAAGGCTGTAAGTCGGAATGCATCATTACCGCAGATGAAGGCTTGCGCGGCGGCCGGAAGGTGCCGCTGAAGGCCAATGTCGACAAGGCCTGCGAAAAGGCACCCGTCAGCTCCGTGATCGTCGTGAAACGCACGGGTGGCGACATCGACATGCAGAGCGGTCGCGACGTCTGGTATCACGACGAAGCCGGCCGCGTGTCCGACCAATGCGATCCGGTCGAGATGAATGCGGAAGACCCGCTCTTCATCCTCTACACCTCCGGATCGACGGGCCAGCCAAAAGGGGTGCTGCACACCACCGGTGGCTACCTGGTCTATGCGTCCATGACCCATCAGTACGTCTTCGACTATCATGACGGTGACGTTTACTGGTGCACGGCCGACGTCGGCTGGGTGACGGGTCACAGCTATATCGTCTACGGACCGCTCGCGAACGGCGCCACCACGCTGATGTTCGAAGGCGTACCGACCTACCCGGGTCCGGGCCGGTTCTGGGAAGTGTGCGACAAGCACAACGTCAACATCTTCTACACCGCACCGACGGCCATTCGCGCGCTGATGGGGGCCGGAGACGAGCACGTCACGAATACTTCGCGCAAATCCTTGCGCCTGCTCGGCTCAGTGGGTGAACCGATCAACCCGGAAGCCTGGACCTGGTATTACAACGTGGTCGGCGAAGGACGCTGCCCGATCGTCGACACCTGGTGGCAGACCGAGACCGGCGGCATCCTGATCACGCCGCTTCCAGGTGCGACCGCGCTGAAACCGGGATCTGCAACCCGTCCGTTCTTCGGCGTACAGCCCGCCATTGTCGACGCGGAAGGCAACTTCCAGGATGGGGCGACAGAAGGCAATCTCGTTATCAAGGACAGCTGGCCGGGTCAGATGCGAACCGTCTATGGCGACCATGAACGCTTCGTTCAGACCTACTTTGCGACCTACAAGGGACTTTACTTCACCGGTGACGGCTGCCGGCGTGACGAAGACGGCTACTACTGGATTACCGGTCGTGTCGACGACGTCATCAACGTGTCCGGCCACCGCATGGGCACGGCGGAAGTCGAGAGTGCCCTTGTTGCACACCCGCAAGTCTCCGAGGCTGCCGTGGTCGGCTATCCGCACGACATCAAGGGGCAGGGCATCTACGCCTATGTCACGCTGATGGAAGGCGAAGAACCGACAGACGAGCTGAAGAAGGAATTGGTCAAGCATGTTCGTGCCGAGATCGGTCCGATCGCTTCGCCGGATCTGATCCAGTTTGCGCCGGGCCTGCCGAAAACCCGGTCCGGCAAGATCATGCGCCGCATCCTGCGCAAGATTGCCGAAGACAGTTTCGATAACCTTGGTGACACCTCGACCCTGGCCGACCCGGCCGTGGTCGACGACCTGATCGACAACCGCCAAAACCGCGGCTGATCACGGCATCACAATAAAAAAGCCCGCCAAACGGCGGGCTTTTCTTTATTCTGAGCAAGGTCCTCACTGCGACAGGAAGACCTGCTGGATCTTCTTGGCGATGTTGGAAAACGCCGAGACCAGATCATCCGCGGACGTAGCGACGTAATACTTGTCCGGATCCGCGCAGTCTTCCATCACTCTTGCACCATCGGACCCCGTCGCGGTTCCGAAATAAACCGTATAGATCGTGATACCAGCATCCTGCATGGCGGAGCACATCGAAAGAGCCCGCTGTGAAGACTTCCCGGAATATCCCCATTGGGACTTTTCCAGCCAGTAGTCGTTTGTGCCGTTGTAACAGGTGCCGTCATATTGGCCGTTGTTTTTCTTGTTTTGGCACTGGTTCTTGGTCAGGCTCTGTTTGTCATAGTGCGTATTGAAATCACCATCAGTCATTATCAAGGCAAACTTCAACACTTCGGTATTGGAGTAAGCGGCAGGCGCAGACTCTGTCGGCCAAAGATCTGACCAGTTGGGAGAAAGGGTGTACCAACCGATCCCAATGCCGGTTTGTCCTGCCGTGTAACCGTCTGTCGTAAGACCAGAGATCGCTGACATGAGCGTCGTACGATTGTCCGTAAGTGGCTGAATGACAGAGTCGGAACAATCCTGCGAGCGGTAGGTCCCTGATCCGTCGCCGAGAGGTTCGACGGTAAAGCTCGCGTCGGTGTATTTTTCGTCGCCGTCGCGTTCAGTTGCGCAACGCGTGCTCAAACCGTCGGTCGCCGAGGACGCATAAGAATCCAAGTTGACGCCGACGCTGTAAGGCACAATCGAAATCTTGACCTTGCTCTCTGTGGTGCCATCCGGAATGAGAATGTTGACCACCGATTCCGCGGCGTCCTTAAGGTCTTCGATCTCGCCGGACATCGATCCGGTCACGTCGACAACCATCGCCATTTCAACATCGAAGCGCGAGTAGGTCACCTGCGAACTGGTGCCGAAGGTGAATGCCTCCGGGCCGAAAGCCTCTTGTCCGTATCCGCCCATGTCGATGAACAGGTTGTCCATGGTGGCGGCTGAGCTGACGGTGATCAAACCGTTTTCGCTATCGACGGTAAAGGACAGATTTTCAATGGCCTCGGTCAGGAACGTGTCGTCCGCCAGGTTGGCATTGAAGGAATCTGTAATGATCTCCTGGATCTCGGAGTCCGTCAGCTCCTGTGTTGACAGGTCCGTGGCCGCGGCAAGTGCGGCTGCATCAAGCGCATAGGAGAGCTTCTCGCGCGCATTGACGACCCTCGACACATCCACTGCGGCACCCGCCATAACGACGATGATGACCAGCATGAGACCGAAGAGCGGAATGATCGCCCCGTTACGGTCTTTAAGGAACCGTGTTTTAAGATTTTTGATAGTCGAAATTCGATGTTTGATCATGACTGCCTCACAGCTTTCATGAGACAGTTACTACAGAAAAGTACCTAAATTCTTAAATGAACTCTTTAAAGGGAGTTAAATAAGTCTTAACGCGCATAAATAAAGTCTGCCCGACCACTCTGGCGGGCGGCACAACCGATACCGAAGCCTTGATTGCTTTACGGTTCCAGTTCGGTATCCCAATAGAGGAAATCCATCCAGCTTTCGTGCAGATAATTCGGCGGAAAGCCGCGGCCGTTGTTGTGCAGGTCCTGGATCGTCGGCTGAAACGGCATGTGCATGGGCCACATGTTCAGCTGCTCACAGGACTTGTTGGATTTGCGGAGATTGCAGGGGGAGCAGGCGGTGATCACGTTATCCCATGTGGTCAGGCCACCTTTGGAACGGGGAACGAGGTGATCAAAAGTCAGCTCCTCTTTGGAGCCGCAATACTGGCACTGGAATTTGTCGCGGAGAAAGACGTTAAAGCGGGTGAAGGCGGGGTATCGGCTGGGTTTGACAAAGGTTTTGAGCGAGACGACGCTCGGCAATCGGAACTCGAAGCTCGGACTTCGGACCGCCGCATCATACTCCGCAACAATGTTTACCCGATCCAGAAACACTGCCTTGATGGTGTCCTGCCAAGACCACAAAGACAATGGATAGTAGCTCAATGGCCGGTAATCCGCATTGAGCACCAACGCCGGATGGGCTCCCGACGAAACCGCTACTGTCACCTTCCGCTCCTCACACCTAGCCGGAATGTCCGGTGTCCGGTCAATCGGACAGCGGAACATGTCCTTTTGTGACGCGAACATTGTAGTGCCGAGGTGACAGTCTTGTGAAGCCCGTCAATTTCAATTCTGAAAGCGCTTGTTGAAAGGTGCTTTCTGGCAAAGGATTTTTCGTAAATGTATGAATCATTTGCGCAAAAAGGAAAAACTTCTGCGTCATTTTGACGGATTTGCGATCCTGACGGAAAAGGGCGCCACCAGGGCGCCCTTTCACATTCGGATTCGATTGACGAAGCGACAATCGAATCAATTGACCGTCCAGTCGCGGATATCCACGAAATGTCCGGCAATCGCTGCGGCGGCGGCCATGGCTGGTGAAACCAGGTGCGTGCGGCCCTTGTGACCCTGCCGGCCCTCGAAATTCCGGTTCGACGTGGAAGCGCACCGTTCACCCGGCTTGAGCTTGTCCGCGTTCATGGCAAGGCACATGGAACAACCGGGCTCGCGCCAGTCAAATCCGGCTTCCTTGAAGATCACATCAAGACCTTCTTCCTCGGCCTGCTCCTTCACCAGTCCGGACCCGGGAACCACCATGGCATCGACATGCGGGGCTACTTTGTGGTTTCCGATAACAGCGGCGGCAGCGCGCAGATCCTCGATACGGCCGTTGGTGCAAGACCCGATAAACGCCCGGTCGATCTTGATGTCGGTGATCTTCGTGCCCGGTTCCAGTCCCATGTAATCGAGGGCACGCTTTTTTGAATCCCGGCGGTTTTCGTCTTCGATTTCGTCGGGATTTGGCACAACCCCTTCAACGGAAACCACGTCTTCCGGAGACGAACCCCAGGAAACGATCGGCGGTAGATTGGCAGCGTCCAGTTCCACGACCTTGTCGAAATCCGCATCTGCATCGGAATGCAGGGTGCGCCAGTGGGCCATCGCCATGTCCCAGGCTTCGCCTGTCGGCGCCTTGGGCCGGCCTTTGACGTAGTTGAACGTGGTTTCGTCAGGCGCGATCAGTCCTGCGCGCGCGCCGGCTTCGATCGACATGTTGCAGACAGTCATCCGGCCTTCCATGGACAGCGACCGGATCGCGTCACCGGCATACTCGATCACGTAACCGGTTCCGCCTGCAGTCCCGATCTTGCCGATAATCGCAAGCACAATGTCTTTCGCCGTCACGCCGGCCGGGATGTCGCCATTCACCTTCACCAGCATGTTCTTGGCTTTTTTCTGGATCAGGGTTTGTGTGGCCAGGACGTGTTCAACTTCCGACGTACCGATACCGTGCGCCAGCGATCCGAAGGCGCCGTGCGTCGAGGTATGGCTGTCGCCACAGACAATGGTCATGCCCGGCAGGGTGAAACCCTGTTCCGGACCGACGATGTGAACGACACCCTGGCGCATGTCGAGTTCGGAATAGTATTCAACACCGAACTCAGAGGCGTTCTTGGCAAGCGTTTCGACCTGCAAAGCAGATTCAGGGTCGTCGATCCCGTGGCGGCGGTCGGTCGTCGGCACGTTATGGTCGACAACAGCGAGGGTTTTCTGCGGGCTACGTACCTTGCGACCATGCATGCGCAGACCTTCAAAGGCCTGCGGGCTGGTAACTTCATGCACCAGGTGGCGGTCAATATAGAGCAGTCCGGTCCCGTCCGGCTGCATGTCGACCAGATGGTCGTCCCAGATCTTGTCGTAAAGCGTGCGTGCTTTCGCCATGGGTCTCTCCTCAAATGCGTCCGGTTCCAGGCGGTGCTAGCGTCCGGGCGCTCGCCTCCGGCATCGTTGTCCTTGGCCGTCAGATGCGGCACAGAGTGTCCGTTAATTCTGGCTAGTGAATGACGCAGCGCCGCTTAAACGTCAAGTTCTGACGGGTTGAGCTGAATTCAACTGAGATTGATTGACGGGCGGGCTGCGTCAAAGCCGGCCAAATCAAAAAAGGCGGTCACCAGGACCGCCTTTCAAAATGTCATGCCGGACGGGCTTATTCAGCAGCGCTTTCGGCAGCTTCCTGCTCAGCCTTCTTGGCTTCCGCCTTGGCGGCCTTGACCGCAGCCGCTTCAGCGCGCGCTTCTTCGTTGAGGCGCTTGGAGCGGACATTGGTGTTTTCGGTGATACGAGCGGACTTACCGCGGCGATCGCGCAGGTAGTAGAGCTTCGCGCGGCGGACCTTGCCGCGACGCACAACTTCAACGCCTTCCAGCATCGGAGAATAAATCGGGAAGACACGCTCGACGCCTTCACCATAGGAAATTTTACGGACGGTGAAGCTCTCGTTGATGCCGCCGCCTGAACGGGCAATGCAAACACCTTCGTAAGCCTGCGTACGGGTCCGGTTGCCTTCGGTGACCTTCACGTTGACGCGAACCGTGTCACCTGGAGAAAATTCAGGAAGCTTCCGTTGCGCTTCGATTTTCTCCATTTCTTCAGCATTCAGCTGCTCGATGATATTCATGGCATTTTTCCCTTTTCAATTACAAAGCGGTCAAAGCGTTTCCTCGCATAGGCCGGAAACGAATCCACCAGCTCTGGGCCATGTTGCATATCTGCCGGTTTGTGTTTGGGTTCAAACCGTTACCGGTATTCCCCGCAAGCCATATCAGTTGAAATTGACCTGACTCTGTCCAGCTTCGCGGGCGTATACAGGAATTTCCCCGCTTTGTCATTCGGTTTTTAGCCCTGCAAGGTAGACGAGTCAGGCCAAAAGGGAATGCGCTGAAAACAAAAGCAGCGGCACAAGTGCCGCTGCTGATGTTCAGCATAACCTAAAGTAACTTAGCATATTTGCTTAAAATAAATACAACTACTAAAATAAATTGGGTTGCAACACAAATTATATAGCACATATTAAAAAAAATGTCACCCTGGCATTTACGGGAAATTAAAAATAAAGTTTATTGCAGAGCAGCAAACGTCCGCGCAATGTTTACGGATTTCAACATATGGTAGCAGATCAGGCTGGTTTACTACATAAACTCTACTCTTCTGCTGTACTGGAAGGTGGCATATCTGGTGTGTTGTCAGATCTTGCGGCCATATATCCTGATCTTCCGATCTCTTATCAGGCGCAATGCGTCTATGAAAACTCAGTCTATGACTGCGCCATGTTCAATCATGGCAGCGATGCTGAAACCAGGCTGTGCGAGGCGATTTCGCCCAATCCGTTTCCCCCGATCGCCCTGAAGTGCAATCCTTCCGACGTTGTCTTTACAGGTGACTACGTCGCCCCCGCAGATGTTGAACATATGGATTTCTATCATGAATTCCTGAAAGACCATGGTGAGATCAATCGCGCTTTCGGCGTCATCTTGCACCGCCATGGTCAGGACTCGGCATTCGTCGCGGCCAATCTGCCCAAGAACATGGGCATGCGCGAAGAGCAGCACGTCCGCGATCTGTTCGGCTTTCTGAGGCCTCATCTGCAAAACGCTTTCAGCCTTCTTCTTGAGGTCGCCAAGCGGGAGGCGGTGCCGGCAAACCCTCAATTCTGGCTCGATCGCATTCCGACAGCAGCCTTGCTTGTCTCGCCAACCGGCAAGATCAGGCATTTGAACCAGATGGCAAGGAGAACTCTTGCCGGCGGTGGAATGATCCACTCCGACCGGATGCTCCGACTGACCGCACGCAAGTCCAGCGTTCAGACCTCCCTTCAGGCCGCAATTGAAAAAGCGTCACGCACATCCATGCCTGTTGGACCGGTTGCTTTGACCGAGGAACGGCAGGCCGGGTCCTTCTGTTTTGTCATGCCGATACAGCACAAGGACGAGATCCATCCGGGTTTCGCGCCTTTCCTCGCGCCCGCGCTACCGCTTCTGGTTACGATTTTCGACCCCGCCGACGTGCCAAGGCCGTCCGAGAAGATCCTGTCCGCTGCTTTTGGTCTGACGGAACGCGAAAGCCTGCTCGTGCAACAGCTTGTTCTCGGCTCTTCTCTGAGAGAAGCGGCAGATACCCTGCAGATTTCCTACAACACAGCCAGGAACCACCTGGCGAGCGCAACGTCCAAGACCGGCGCCCGTTCACAGGCCGACATCGTCCGGCGGGGTGTGCAGGTTCTGGCGAAGCTGGGAGAGACTGAAGCCGGACAGATTCAGGGTCCGTGACACGCATTATGTGCGGCAGTTTCAGTCGACGTCGTCCTCATCGGCCATGTAAGCATCCCATAGATCCGGACGCCGCTCCCGGGTCAATCGCTCGGCCTCGGCCATGCGCCAGTCATGGATTTTCTGGTGATTGCCGGAGGTCAGCACATCGGGAATGGCATGACCTTCAAACAGGGCCGGGCGGGTATAGTGCGGGTGTTCCAGGAGACCTGTTTCAAAACTCTCCGCTTCGGCACTTTCCATATTCCCCATGACACCTGGCAGAAGCCGGATCACCGCGTCCAGCATGGCAATCGCGCCGATTTCACCACCTGACAGGATGTAGTCACCAATGGAAACTTCCTCCAGCTCTCTGGCGTCGATGACCCGCTGGTCGATACCCTCAAAACGGCCGCAGACAATGATCGCGCCCGGCCCTTCGGCAAGTTCATGGGCGTAATCCTGCGTAAAGGGTCGCCCGCGCGGGCTCATGAGAAGCTTCGGGCGCGGATCGGTTGAAGGTGCCGCCGCATCGATCGCCTTTGCCAGAATATCTGCGCGCAAGATCATACCGGCCCCACCGCCGGCGGGCGTATCGTCAACACTGCGGTGCTTGTCGCTCGCAAAGTCCCGGATCTGACTGGTTTCGAGCTGCCACAAGCTCTTCTCAAGTGCGCGCCCCGACAGGCTGTGCCCCAGTGGCCCCGGAAACATGTCCGGGTATAGCGTCAAAATGGTGGCTCTAAATGGCATCAGGCGTCCAAGCGAAGGCGCCTCGCTGAAGCGCCGGTAAACGACATCAGATTGGTCTCTGTTTGTTGCGGTCGTTCATAATACTCTATTAACCCTGATGATCGGAAACCCGGGTTCTCAACAGGCCAATAACGATATGGAAAGAACTGATTAAGGCTCGGGGTTCAAGCTGGCAAGAGCGTTTCAATCAGGTTCTTCGCCGTGGTCCAGTTTCCAGTTTTTCGTTTCAAGCTGCCAGCCTTCATACAAAAGCGGGTCGAACAGCACTATCTCGACATTTCACTGAGCCGGGTCATTCCGTTTATCAGTCTGATAACATTCGGTATTCTGGTTGGTCTTGTGTTCAACACGGGCGTTGGGCACCCCTACGACAAAGTCATTCACATCGGCTTTTTCGCGTTGCTGACGCTGTCTATCCACGCGCTTTTCTGCTGCCGCCTGCGTTTTTCGGCAGTGATCGCCTTCGGCATGGGTCTTGCGGGCGAAATCGCGCAGGGCTTCCTGCCCCACCACGAGATGTCGGTCCCGGATACGGTCGCAAACGGCATTGGAGTTGCGTTGATTGTTGCCTTGATAGCGCTGCTCCGCTCCGAGGTCTCGCAAGCGGTCCGCGACCCGGAAGAAGAGCTTAACTTGAACCAGATGGGGCTTGAGCCGCTCCCGATCCGTTATCTTTCGGGCGATGCTTCCGATGGTTCGGGCTTTTCTTCCGAAAAGTAGTCTTCCGGCAGATCAACCTTCACAAAGCTTTCAGCCAGAGACACCTCCGGCACGAAATCCTTCGTGAAGGGAATATAGAAGGTTCTGCCACGCTTCGGCCGGACTTCCAGAAGGTCGCCCGCACCAAAATCCTGAACCGCAACGATCTTGCCGAGCTGTTCGCCAGCCTGATCGAGAACGGTCAGTCCATTCAGATCCGAATAGTAGAACTCGTCGTCTTCAGGGTCCGGAAGCTGATCCCGGTCCACATAGAGTTCCAAACCATTCAGGTCTTCTGCCTGGTTCCGGTCGGTGATCTCTCTGAATTTGGTGATCACGACCGTTTTCTGCACCCGCGCTTTCTCGACTTCGAACGAACGGTTGCCGTCCTTCGTGGTCAAGACACCATAATCGGCAAAAGAAAGCGGGTCGTCGCCAAAGGGCTTGACCCGTACTTCCCCGCGAATGCCGTGCGCGGCTCCGATCTTTGCCATCAGGACTTTCTGACTGTCCGGTGAACCCATGTCAGGAAACGTCCTTTCCAGCCTGAGCCGCGCTCTTAGCCCGATTATTCGGCAGCAGCTTCTTCGGCTGCGGCTTCACTCGGAGCTTCGGCCGGCTCAGCAGCAGCGGCAGCGGCTTCTTCCTCAGCCATGCGCTTGGCTTCCAGACGTTCCTTGGCCTTGGCGCCGAGTTCGGCTTTTTTCGGGTTGTTGCGCGGCTCGCGCTTCAACAGGCCAGCGGCATCCAGGAACCGGTGGACGCGGTCGGTCGGCTTTGCACCGTTGCCGAGCCAGTACTGAATGCGCTCGACGTCCAGCTTGACGCGGTCTTCGGAATCCTTCGGCAGCATCGGGTCGTAGGAACCGACCTTTTCGATGAAACGGCCATCACGCGGTGAGCGGATGTCAGCAATAACGATGCGGTAGTACGGGCGTTTCTTGGAACCGCCGCGTGCCAGGCGAATTTTCGTAGCCATTTTTGTTTCTCCAGTTTTCAGTTGCCGGCGTTAGCGGCAATGGCTTCGTGGTGCCGGATGACTTCTCGAACGATGAAGTTCAGGAATTTCTCGGCAAAGTCAGGATCGAGATTGGCGTCGGCAGCGAGCTGGCGCAGTCGTTCGATCTGAATTTTTTCCCGCGCCGGGTCCGCCGGCGGCAGGTCGTTGTTGGCTTTCAGGACACCCACTTTCTGAGTGCACCGGAACCGTTCGGCGAGCATGTGAATGAGCGCCGCGTCGATATTGTCGATGGAGGCCCTCAGAGCGACCAGTTCCTCAAGGGCTTCGCTCCGCCCAAGCTGGATTTCCGCTTCGCTCATCGCTTCTTACCCTTGCCCATGCCCGGCAATCCCGGAAGTTTCGGTCCGCCAAGACCGGGAAGGCCCGGCATTCCTGGAGGCAGGCCGGCGCCACCAAGACCGCCCGGCATGCCACCGGGCAAACCTTTGGGCAACTCCATTCCACCCGGAAGTTGTCCAGATTTGGCCATTTCCTCAAGCTGCTTGGGATCGACATCCGGCATGCCGCCGCCCATGCCACCCATCAGCTTGCCGAGCATGCCTTTGCCCTTGCCCATCTTCTTCATCATGTCCGCCATCTGGCGATGCATCTTCAGAAGCTTGTTGACGTCGGCAACCTGCACGCCGGAACCGGCTGCAATGCGCTTCTTTCGGCTGGCCTTGAGAAGGTCCGGTTTCGAGCGCTCTGTCGGGGTCATCGACTGGATGATCGCAATCTGGCGCGCGAACATCTTGTCGTCGATGTTGGCCGCCTCGATCTGCTTCTTCATCTTGCCGACGCCCGGCAGCATGCCCATCATGCCGGACATGCCTCCAAGCTTTTCCATCTGCTTCAGCTGCTCGGCGAGATCTTCCAGGTCGAAATGACCTTTCTGCATCTTTTTCGCCATCTTCGCGGCTTTTTCCGCATCGATGGCTTCGGCTGCCTTTTCGACGAGGGAAACGATGTCGCCCATGCCGAGGATACGGTCGGCAATCCGCTTGGGGTGGAAATCTTCCAGCGCGTCGGACTTTTCACCGGTACCAATCAGCTTGACCGGCTTGCCCGTGACCGCCTGCATGGAAAGGGCAGCACCGCCGCGGCCGTCGCCGTCCATTCTGGTCAGCACGATACCGCTGATACCGACGCGTTCATCAAAGCTCTGAGCCAGATTGACAGCGTCTTGACCGGTCAGTGAATCGGCAACCAGCAGAATTTCGTGAGGCTGAGCGGCGGACTTCACGTCCGCCATCTCGATCATCAGCGGCTCGTCGATATGAATGCGGCCCGCCGTATCGAGCATCACAACGTCATAGCCGCCGAGCTTGGCGGCAGACATGGCGCGGTTGGCGATCTCTACAGGACCCTGGCCCTCGATGATCGGCAAGGTGTCGATTTCGTTCTGTTCACCAAGGACCTTGAGCTGCTCCTGCGCCGCCGGGCGACGGGTATCGAGCGATGCCATCAGCACTTTCAGCTTGTCGCGCTGCGTCATGCGCCGCGCGATCTTGGCTGTTGTCGTGGTCTTACCGGATCCCTGAAGGCCGACCATCATGATCGCGACCGGGGCGGGCGCATTGAGATCGATCGGCTGAGCCTCGGCGCCCAGCATATCCACCAGCTGATCGTGAACGATTTTCACGACCATCTGGCCAGGCGTTACCGATTTGACCACTTCGGCGCCGACGGCGCGGCTGCGGACCTTGTCCGTGAACGACCGAACGATCGGCAGGGCAACGTCGGCTTCAATCAACGCGCGCCTGATTTCGCGCATCGCTTCATTGACGTCATTTTCCGACAGCGCACCACGTCCGGTGAGCTTGTCGAAAATTCCACTTAGTCGATCGGACAGGCTTTCAAACATCAAAGGGTCCTTAGGTCATCAATTCGGGAGATCTCCCGCACCATATGGTCAACCGAAGTTCAGATCCAACCGTATTGCGTCTCGCAAAGCAGTTTGGCACCCGAGGGCGCATCGCGCTGTCGGGTGTTAACCTCCGGGATCTCTTTACACCTTTGCGGGTCCCGGTCGGCGGTCCAAAATGTCAGTCACTCATATGGAGTTGGCGGGTCTATGCCCGAAGGTGCGGAAAGAGTCAAGATTTGACTGCGTCCAAACAAGAAGGGGGCAATCACTCCCGCTTGGACGTTTCATAGCGTGCCGACTGTTCATAATAGTCATTAAAGCCGATCCGGTCCCGGAGCTCGGTGAAATTCATCATCAGCGGCGCCCTGTCGGAGTCCGTCTTCAGCTTTGAAAGAGTTTCCGTCATGGCCTTCATTGCGCTGGCCATCAGGGTCAGAGGATAGGCGGCAATCGCAAACCCGATGTCTTCCAGTTCCTTATGCGACAGTTCCGGCGTTTCACCACCCTCAACGATGTTTGCCATCTTCGGTCCCGGAAGCTCGCGGCAGATCGTCTCCATTTCCGCGACGGTTTTCGGTGCTTCGACAAATAGAATGTCGGCTCCCAACTCCTTGAAGCGTGCCGCCCGCTTGATCGCTTCACTCAAACCATGCTCATGGCGTGCGTCGGTCCGCGCCAGGATCAGGATATCCGCACCGTCTTCTCTTGCATCGTCAGCTGCGCGAATGCGGTCGAAGGCTTCATCGCGTGAAACCACGGCTTTTCCCGGAGTGTGTCCACATCGCTTGGGTGACAGCTGGTCCTCGATCATGACCGCGGCGGCACCGGCCCGGGCGAAGCCCTTGACGGTTCGGCGTACATTCATGGCATTGCCGTATCCCGTGTCGCCGTCTGCGATAACGGGAAACTCGACGGCATGCGTGATGTTGCTGACATGATCGAGCACTTCGCCGTAGGACATGAGCCCGAGATCTGGTTGCCCGATACGCGATGCCGACGTCGCAAATCCCGACATGAATGTCAGATCGAATTCCGCCTGCTCGATCAGCTTGGCCGAAAGGGCGTCGAAGCAGCAGGGCATGACATGCAGCTTGTCTGTTTCAAGCAGTTTCCTGAGTTTGTCAGCCTGGGATGACATGCCTACCTCTTGAGCTCAGTTAGAATTTGAACGGTATGTAAAGCGCGAGATCGGTCCAGACATACAGGATCACAACCGACAGCAGCATCAGCGCCAGGAACGGCAGAACGCCGCGCGACACATCGGAAAGACTGGATTTCGCGACGGATTGAATGACGTAGAGATTGAGACCCACCGGCGGCGTAATCAACGCGCACTCCACCATGACAACCATATAGACACCGAACCAGATCGGGTCGAATCCGAGCGCCATGGCCGCCGGCAACAGAACAGGCGTCATGATCAGCACCATGGAAAGAGCCTCGAACACCAGCCCCATGATCAGCAAAACAATCGAAACGACCAGGATGAATGCCAGGGGCGTATCGATGTTCTGACCGATAAACATCGAGATTTCCTGCGGAATCCGATAGAGCGTGATGGCCTTACCGAACACTTTCGCTCCGGCCACAATCAGAAGAATCGCAACAGTCGTGACCATGGAATCATAGGCGGCCTCCTTGAGACCCTGCCAGGTCAGCGTCCTCAAGATGGCGCCCGTGATAACGAGCGCGACCGCAAAACCAATCGCCGCTGCCTCGGTTGGTGTCGCAATCCCGGTATAGATTACGCCAATCACGAAGGCTGCAAGCACCACTGACGGCAGGGCGCGCAATGAACTCCAGAACCGTTCCTCCGCGCTCGCGGCAGCTTCCGCCTGATAGCCACCGAACCAGCGCGCATGGATCATCGCGAATGCGATGAAAAACACCACCAGAAGAATGCCCGGCCCGATGCCCGCCAGAAACAGCGAGATGACGGATTGTTCTGTAACAAATCCGTAGACGATCATCGGAATGGAAGGCGGGATCAAGATCCCGAGCGTGCCGCCGGCTGCGAGCAGTCCGTAGACAAAACGACGCTCATATCCGCGGCTGATCATTTCGGGAATGGCGACTGTACCGATCGTTGCGGCGGTTGCGACCGAAGACCCTGAGATCGCGGCGAAGATCGCACAGGACAGAATTGTCGCGACGGCGAGACCGCCAGGCCAGTGACCGACCCAGGCATGCACGGCGGCAAAAAGATCCTTTCCAACACCCCCTTTCAGGAGGACGTTCGACATCAGCAGGAAAAGCGGAACGGCCAGAAGAATGAACCCGTCCAGCGTCGATAGAATGGCCTGTGGCGCCATCAGTGGTGAGAAGCCACCGAAGATCAGCAGCGCCAGTCCGAGGCCACCAAGCGTGAAAGCGACCGGCACACGAATGAGCAGGAGTGCGAAGAGGGCAACCAGGATCAGGAATGTTGTCATGACACCGGCGTGCCACGCTGATCCGTGCGCCTGACGGCCGTGCCGAGCTCTATGAGAGCCTGCACGAAAAGCAAAGAGAAACCGAAGGGAATGGCAAGTTCAGACACCCAGGTCGGTAGATCGAGCATAGAACCGGTGGTGCGGCCGCGCTCGAACGAATCGTAGAATATTTCGCCGCCTTTCCAGGTGACAATTGCACTGAAAAGCGCAATCGCTGCCATGGCGAGCACGCGGCACGCGCGCCGAGCAGCGTCGCCGAGCCTCTCGGTGACAGCATCGACCGCAATATGCTGATTGGTTTTCAAGAGCCAGGGCATCCCGATCATGCTGCCCCAGATGAGACATAGCTGCGACAGCTCCGCCGCCCAGATCGTCGGAGCGATGAACAGATATCGGGCGCTGACTTCATAAGTCAGCATACACCCGGCGAGAACGAACAAGAGCGCTGCGACCCCGGCAAGCGCCTGCAAGACAGCGTGGAACGCTTTCATTGGTTCATGGGCAATCTTTGTTGGCGGGAACGGCCAAAGGAAAGCTGCAGCATGCGCCTGTTCCTGAATGGCCGCTCAAGGCGGTAGATGGGAAAACTGAGCACGCCGCCCTGTCAGACAGGCGGCGCGCTTGAAATGGGCCGGTTCAAAGACCCTTTGCTGCATCCATCACGGTTTTGCCCAACGGCCCGGCCTTTTCGGTATAAGTGTCATAAACCGGTTGGCTCACGGCCTTCCAGGCCGCAATCTCGTCTGCAGTCGGCTTGTACACCGTCATGCCGTTCTCTTCGGCGGCCGCATATGCGTCTGCCTCGATTTCGGCCATACGATTGCGCACGTCGTTTTCCGCTTTCAGCGCCGCGGCCTGGATAACCGCTTGCTGGCCCTCTGGAAGGCTGTTCCAGAAGTCGGTGTTCACCACCACGATGAATTCAATGTCGGCATGGTTGGTGACAGAGATCGTGTCCATCACTTCCCAGAGCTTTCTGGACTTGACACCGGAAACCCCCGTCATGCCGATGTCGACGGTACCGCGCTGATAAGCAAGATACTGTTCTGAACCGGAAATCAGCGTCGGCGCGCCCCCTGCCGAGCTCACAAAGTCGCCAAGTGTCTTGCCGAAGACCCGGACTTTCTTGCCCTTCATGTCTTCCGGCGTCTTGAGCGGTCCGTCCTTGGACAACATGATCGCACCGCCATAGGCCTGCCACCACAACACCGTCGAACCGGTGTCCTTGATCGCTTCATCCAGCGGCGCGCGCACCGGAGAGCCTGGTGCGACTGCGGCCCGGACCTTTTCCTCGGTATCGAACAGGAACGGCTGATAGAAAATATCGACCGCGGGAATGTCACCGACGTAACGCGTCAGCGAGGCAACGCCCATTTCGATCGCGCCTGAACCGACGGCTGCCGGGACTTCCTTGTCCTTGTAGAGTTGGGCGGAATCATAAATCTCAACGGCAATCTCACCGTTGGAGTTCTTTTCGACCTCTTCCTTGAACAGAAGAAGGTTCTGGCCAAGGTGGCTCTTGAGCGGCAATTGCAGAGAAATACGCAACGTCGTCTCTGCGGCAAGAGCGACACCAGAAGAAAGGCCAAGCGCGACGGCTGCGCCCAGGGCCCAGGCAAGTGATTTCATGATTTCCTCCCGTTATTTGCGTGCAGTTTTGCAAAGGACCAATTCAAGGTCAACATGACGCAGCGTCGGGAAGAATGAAGAACACGAAACAAAAAACCACCGCCGGCGTGACCGTACCGGCGGTGGTCTTTTTCAGACGACCCCGCTGCGACTGCAGCTTACGGGGGGAGGATCGCCCGAAGCCGGATTACGGCTGGACCGCTGCAAATTCCGACGGATCGAGCAGGTTGTCCTGGTTCGCGTCAGCAGCCTTGAACACGTCTTCCGACATGGTCGGAACGGCAGCCGTGATCTCTTCAAAGCTCACGAAACCGTCCTGGTTGCTGTCGATCGTCTCAAACGACATGCTCTGTGCGAGCGCTGCTGTGGACGCAGTGAAAGCACCGATGAGAAGAGCAGCGGTAAGACGTTTGGACATGATATGACCTCCAACTGTTAGGTATTGGTTGGGTCGTTCCTTTCCTTGGAGCTTGATGAAGTCGAAAGGAACGCCCACCTCGTGTTCCGTCCACCCGGCAGGCCCCTGCGACCTGCCAAGCCGGAACTGGGTGGACTGTGCTGCGAGATCAGGACCGGTAAAGGGCCGCTCTTTGAAACATTCGGGGCATTGTTATGACTGTCCAGCGTATTCAGTCACAGGTCAGTCTCATTCCAGTCACTTTCACTTGTTTAAGGCAAGATAACGGCTGGAGACTACATTGTAATTTGCTGATTAGATCGAAATTAAAAGCAAAATCAGAATACTATACGTGCTGATAGTAAAACTATACTATCAAGCAACATCCGAATTTTATGTTGGACCCCTGTCTTCGTAGCCAATCAGCCAAATCCGACCTGAGATCACATTGGCTTAGGCTAACAAACAATCATGGGTAATCTCGGGCACCGAAAATCGCGGACCCAACGCGGACATGCGTGGCGCCGAAGCCGATGGCAACCTGGTAATCGGACGACATTCCCATCGAAAGCCGGTCGAGATCGTTGCGTCCGGCAATTTTCTCCAGAAGGGCAAAATGCTCCCCGGGCGCGTCCTCAACCGGCGGAATGCACATCAGCCCCATAATGTTCAGGCCGATCGACTCCCGGCACTCTTTCACGAACGCATCGGCATCTCCCGGCGAGATGCCGGCTTTTTGGGGCTCCTCACCGGTATTGACCTGAATGAAACAGGGCAAGTCCCGGCCCTGCTTTTCCATTTCCACTTTCAACGCCTTGGCGATCTTGGGCCGGTCGACCGTATGAATGACATCAAACGTCGCAACGGCTTCCTTTGCCTTGTTGGATTGCAGCGGCCCGATCAGATGCAATTCAATACCGTCAAATTCGCGGCGCAGTTCCGGCCATTTGGACATGGCCTCCTGCACCCGGTTTTCTCCAAAAACCCGTTGCCCTGCTGAAAGGACCGGCCGGATATCGTCTGCAAAAAACGTCTTGGAGACGGCAATCAGCGTTACGGACGCTTCCGTCCGCCCGAATTCGGCCTCTGCAGCTCGAATGTCGGACTGGACAGAGAAAAGACGGTCTGCTGCGGACGTCATTGATGCTTCCTTCAAGTCATGGGCCGTACCCTAGCCTGCCATACGACCTGCCAGATCCCGTTCTGAAGAGCAAGGTCATCCGCCGCCCCCGTCGGCCGAACCTTCCTGCCGCATGTCCGGTTCCGGCCAGAACAAACTCCGGGTTGCTATTTCCAGCTTTTCCGCGCTTTGGCGGCTCAGGCAGCTTTACGAATGTGGCATTGCGAAATAAACAGTCATCCAAAGGGTCTTTCGCATCTCGCATGTTGACCCGGAACCGGATTTCTGGTGACAGTCCGGCAGTTGAAGATTCAGGAATTCCGCCGGTTCGGCGGCAAGAAAAACGGCACAGTTGATGGCAACGGAACGGTACAACGCGCGCGAGGTTGAAGCGCGCTGGCAGAAAGTCTGGAACGACAAGGACGTTTTCGTCACGCATAACGACGATCCCCGCGAAAAATACTACGTCCTGGAGATGTTTCCCTATCCGTCCGGCCGCATTCACATGGGTCATGTGCGCAACTACGCGATGGGCGACGTGGTCGCGCGTTACAAGCGCGCCAAAGGCTTCAACGTTCTGCACCCAATGGGATGGGACGCCTTCGGCATGCCTGCGGAAAACGCTGCGATGCAGAACAAGGTCCACCCGAAGGACTGGACCTACGAGAACATCGCCGCGATGCGCGATCAGCTCAAGATCATGGGCCTGTCGCTGGACTGGAGCCGTGAATTCGCTACCTGCGATGTCTCCTACTACACGCAACAGCAACGCCTGTTTCTGCAATTCCTGGAAGCCGGGCTTGTCTACCGCAAGAACGCCAAGGTGAACTGGGATCCGGTCGACATGACCGTTCTGGCGAACGAGCAGGTCATCGACGGCCGCGGCTGGCGGTCAGGTGCCCTCGTCGAACAGCGTGAACTCACCCAGTGGTTCTTCAAGATATCCGACTACTCGGAAGATTTGCTGGAAGCGATCGAAACGCTCGACCGCTGGCCGGACAAGGTCCGCCTGATGCAGAAGAACTGGATCGGCCGGTCCGAAGGTCTGCGCGTGCGCTTTGCGTTTACCGAACCGGCACCAACCGGCGACAAGACCCTGGAAATCTTCACAACACGGCCGGACACATTGTTCGGTGCATCTTTCATGGGCCTCTCCCCGGATCACCCGATCTCGACGAAGCTCGCAGAGACAAATCCGGCGCTGAAGGACTTCATCGACGAGTGCAAACGGATCGGCACTTCCGAAGAAGCCATTGAAAAGGCAGAAAAAAAGGGCATCGATACCGGGCTGCGGGTCAAGCATCCGCTGGATGCTTCGCTCGAGTTGCCGGTCTATGTCGCTAATTTCATTCTGATGGACTACGGCACGGGCGCGATTTTCGCATGTCCGGCACATGACCAGCGCGACCTGGACTTTGCCCGCAAATACGGACTGCCGGTCAAGCCTGTCGTGCTGCCGAAAGACGCGGATGCGGCAACGTACGAAATCGGAACCGAGGCTTACACCGACGACGGCACGATCTTTAATTCCGATTTCATGGACGGCATGTCCATTCCGGAAGCCAAGGAAGCGATCGCGCAAAAGCTGGAATCCGTCACTGTCGACGGCGGACCCCAAGGCGAGCGGCAGGTCAATTACCGCCTGCGCGACTGGGGCATTTCGCGCCAGCGCTACTGGGGTTGCCCGATCCCTGTCGTTCATTGTGACGACTGTGGCGTCGTGCCCGAAAAAGACGAAAATCTGCCGGTGCAACTGCCGGACGACATCAATTTCGACAAGCCCGGCAACCCGCTGGACCGGCATCCGACCTGGCGCAACACGGTCTGTCCGAAATGCGGCAAGCCGGCGAGACGCGAAACGGACACGATGGACACGTTCGTGGACTCGTCCTGGTATTTTGCACGGTTTACGGCGCCCGACTGCGACCGGCCTACCGACCCGACGGCGGCAAATGGCTGGCTGCCGGTCGACCAGTATATCGGCGGTATCGAACACGCGATCCTGCACCTGCTTTATTCACGCTTCTTTACGCGCGCCATGCAAAAAGTCGGTGCGCTCGATCTGAAGGAACCATTCAAGGGTCTTTTCACGCAAGGCATGGTGACCCACGAAACCTATCGTCTTGGCGAGGGAGCGAACGGGCACTGGGTGTCTCCGGCCGACATCAAGATCGAGGACATCGACGGCAACCGGAAGGCAACGCTTCTGGAAACCGGTGAAGAGGTCGCCATCGGCTCGATCGAAAAGATGTCGAAGTCGAAAAGGAACACCGTCGACCCGACCGACATCATCGACACATACGGTGCCGATACCGCGCGCTGGTTCATGCTGTCCGACAGCCCGCCGGAACGCGACGTTATCTGGACCGAGGACGGGGTCCAGGGCGCCTGGCGTTTCGTTCAACGTGTCTGGCGCCTGATCGGCGAAGTTTCAGACAAGAGCGAACCGCGCGCCGGGGCTGCTCCGGACGTTTCCGGGAAAGCACTTGAGCTCCGGAGAGCGAGCCACAAGACCCTGGCCGCCGTTTCCAACGATCTTGAATCGCTCGGTTTCAACAGGGCTGTCGCGCGTCTTTACGAATTTGTAAATACAATCAGTAAGATACTGAGCGATGGTGTCGATGATCGGGGCACGGAATACGCAGTACGGGAAGCCGCTGACTATCTGGTCCAGATGATGGCGCCAATGATGCCTCATCTTGCGGAAGAATGCTGGTCCGCGCTTGGCCATGACAATCTGATTTCGGAAGCCAAATGGCCGGTTGCCGATCCGGATCTGCTGAGCGAAGATTCGGTGACATACCCGATCCAGATCAACGGTAAACGGCGCGGCGAACTGGAAATTGCAAAAGAAGCTTCCAAAGAGGAGGTCGAAGCAGCTACCTTGGGGCTGGATTTCGTCAAGAAGGCGCTCAACGGCGGCGCCCCGAAGAAGCTGATTGTAGTGCCGCAGAGGATCGTGAATGTCGTTGTATAACAGCATCTTCAAGCGCAAAGGCAATTTACGGCAGGTTGCCATCTGTTCTGCCTTCGCAGCAGCTGTTTTGCTGAGCGGGTGCCAGATACGTCCGCTCTACGGCACAAGCGCAACGGGCGATTTCGGCTCACAGTCCTCACCAGTCGCCGCTGAATTGTCGGCAGTCGATCTTGATTCGATTTCCTCCCGCTTCGCGAACGAAGATTCGGCACGGGTTCTGTTCAATGAACTCACTTACCGGCTCGAACGCGGCGCCGGCTCGGAGCCAAAGAAATACAGGCTCAAGGTCCTGGTCGATACCAACAATGCCGCCGTCGGTGTTGAACAGTTCGCCGACGTTCCTTCAGCCTACACGCTGACAATGAACTCCACCTACGTCCTGAGTGATATCGCAACGGACGAAACGCTTGCCACCGGCCGGTCGTTCCGCTCCGCATCCTACGACTTCTCCAGTCAGCGCTTTGCGAACCAGCGCGCCCTTAGGGACGCCCAGGAGCGTGTTGCAAAGGCAGTTGCCGACGACATTGCGACAAGGCTTGCCGGTTACTTTGCCAGCCAATCCTAAGTCCGCGGCAGGAGGCAATCGGTTGTGACCGTCCTGAAAGCCGCTGAAATCGACCGGTTCGTTACCAATCCACCAGATGGTGGTGCGGTTGTTCTGGTATTCGGACCCGATACGGGCCTGGTTTCGGAGCGCGCAACCAGGCTTGTTGCCAAGGCTTCTGAAGGCGATAGCGACCCCTTCAATCTGATCAAGATCGACGCTGCGGACCTCAGCTCCGATCCCAACCGGCTGATCGACGAGGTCCTGACCGTGCCTCTGTTCGGCGGACGCAGGATTGTCTGGGTCAAGGATGCCAGTGGCAAGAACCTGAATCCGGCGCTTGAACCCGTGCTGAATCTGGACGACTGGGAAACCTTCGTGGTTCTGGAGGGCGGTGATATCAAGAAAGGCGCCGGCCTCAGAAAACTGGTCGAAACCCATAAACGCGCCGTTGCCCTGCCGTGTTATGCCGACAACGATCGCGGCATCGATCAGCTCATTGACGAGGAAACGCGCGAAGCAGGTCTGACAATCACACGCGAAGCCCGCGCGGCTTTGCACAGCCTGCTTGGCGGCGACAGGATGGCGAGCCGGGGTGAGCTCAAAAAGCTCTGTCTCTATGCCCTCGGCAAGGGTCGGATCGACAGCGAGGATATCGAGGCGATCATCGGCGACGCATCCGCATTTGAAATGTCGGAACTCATCGATGCGGCTGCCTCGGGCGACATTGCCACGCTGGACCACGGATTGGAACGCCTCTCCGAAGCCGGTTCGAAGGCCTCGATCATTGCCAACCAGGCCCTGAAACACTTCCAGCAGCTGCATCGGATGCGGATTGACGTCGACAAGGGAAAACCGGCCCAAGCCGTTATCGACGGTCAACGCCCGCCGATCTTCTTCAGCCGCAAACCGAAGTTTTCGCAACAGCTTCGGATCTGGTCCCTAAGGGACCTGGAAAGAGCCATGGATATCCTGAGCGACGCCACCAGGATCTCCCGCCTCAATGACCCGCTCGGTGTTCCGGTTCTGTCAGAAGCCCTGCTGAAACTCGGCCGTGCAGCCCGCGCCCGCAACCAGCGGCGATAGGCCGGCATCCCAAACTTGAATACGCGATCTTATCCTGAGGATGATTGGTCAGCCTTGATGGACGGGTCGCGAACATGCAGGTAAGCCACGCGTCCTTCGAGACGGACCTCGCGGTCCTCTTCAGGATGAAGTGCTTGTATTCAAAAGTTTCACAATGGCAGCCAACCGCACCGCGTCATCCTGAGGAAGCGCGAGAGCGCTGTCTCGAAGGATGGGTCACACTGTCAAGTGAAAGCTAAGACACGACAAGGCAGCTTGCAGCAGACTGGTTCGGGGCGTGACGCCGAACTTTCGGGCATAGATCGAGCCTAAATGTAAACTATTTCAGTGGTTTATCGCGTTTCGACGCCCAGTTTCTTGCACAACTCGTCGAGCTGCTCCAGCGACGTGTATTTTATTTTGAGATCGCCGGACTCTTTGCCGGGCTTGTGGCCGACCACCACTTTCAGACCGAGTGTGTCCGTCAGCCGTTTTTCGAGAGCCTTGGTGTCGGCATCCTTCTGCGGCTTTTCGCTCGGTGTCTTGCCACCCTTCAGCTTTGCAAGGGCATCGGGATCCTGGGAGATCTTTTCCGCGTCACGAACGGTAAGACCTTTTTCAACGATGAGTTCGGCCAGCGCCGCCGGGTCTTCGACCGTGATTAGCGCTCGCGCGTGGCCTGCCGTCAGAAGGCCTTCGGCCAGGTAGTCCTTGACCGAATTCGGCAATTTCAGCAGCCGCATCGTATTGGCAACATGGCTGCGGCTCTTGCCGATCACCTTTGCCAGTTCGCCCTGACTGTAATTGAACTCTGCAGTCAGCTGCTCGTACCCCATCGCCTCTTCGATCGGATTGAGATCTGCTCGCTGCACGTTTTCAATGATTGCAAGCTCAAGCGCTTCCTGGTCGGTCACGTCCCGGATAATGATTGGCGCCTCATGAAGGCCTGCCCGCTGCGCCGCGCGCCAACGGCGCTCGCCGGCAATGATCTCAAACCGGTTGGCCTTGCCCGCCGCCGGGCGCACCAGGATCGGCTGAACGATCCCCTTGGCCTTGAGCGACTCCGCCAGATCAGCCAGATCCTTTTCGGTAAAGGTCTTGCGCGGATTGCGCGGGTTCGGCTCAAGGTGCTCGATCGGAACTTTGCGGGTGTCGCGAACAATTTTTTCAGGCGGCGCTACTGCTTCAGGGGCCGAATCTCCAATGAGAGCAGCCAATCCACGGCCCAAACGTTTGTTCTTGGCGTCCTTGTCAGCCATTACGCACCTATTTCTTCTTATATTTCAATAAATTAGGTCAAGACAACAAAGCTACACAACCGCAAGCCTGGTCATTTGTTTCAGACCCGAAACCAAATCGCCGTTTAAGCGGCGACCCGCCGCAACTGACGCTCACGCTGGATAATCTCCGACGCAAGCCGCAGATAAGCCTGGCTGCCAGCGCACTTCAGATCGTAAAGCAAGGCCGGCTTGCCGTAGGACGGTGCTTCCGAAATGCGGACATTTCGTGGAATGATCGTTTCATAAACAGCATCGCCCATGGTCTCGCGCACATCGGCGACAACCTGGCTGGAAAGATTGTTGCGGCTGTCATACATCGTCAGAACGATACCGTGAATGCTCAGTTCCGCATTCAGCGCGCCTTTGACCTGCTCGACAGTGCTCAACAACTGGCTCAGACCTTCCAGTGCGAAAAACTCGCACTGCAGTGGCACCAGGATAGAGTGCGAAGCTGAAAGAGCGTTGATCGTCAGCAAGTTAAGCGACGGCGGGCAATCGATCAGGATATACGTGAACCCGACTTCCTGGAACAAGCGTGAGCGGGTCAGGCTCTCGATCGCGCTGCGCAGGCGAAATGCCCGGTCACTGGTCGAGGCGATTTCAAGTTCAAGCCCGAGCAGATCCATGGTCGATGGAGCAACCCAGAGGCGCTGAACGGCCGTTTCGCGGACAGCCTCTGCCAACGAGCAATCGCCGCTCAGAATTTCGTAAGTCGACAGGCCCCGGTCGCGGTGCTCGATGCCGAGACCCGTCGAGGCGTTCCCCTGGGGATCGAGATCGATAACGAGAACTTTTTCCCCGATTGCCGCAAGAGCCGTGCCGAGGTTGATGGCTGTGGTGGTCTTTCCCACCCCGCCTTTTTGGTTCGCGAGTGCGAGGACACGCGGTGTTTCGGGAAGCATGCTCATTGCCACGACACCTTCCTGGGCTACTCTTGCCGGGCTGAGATATTCGAGAAAATAAGCATCCGGCTCACTGGATCGATAAGACTTTTCTTTTCTACCAGATCGAAGTTCCAAGCGTCAGAGGCTTCATCAACTTCTCTTTGAAAATCCTGCCCTTTGTGGAAAACAGCCTTTGCCCCGGCCGAAGTGAAGGGCTCCGACAACCGGAAAAGCGCATCCAGAGAGGCCAGAGCGCGCGCAGAAACCGAATCGGCCCGTCCAAATGTCCATTCTTTCGCAACCGATTCGATCCTACCGGGATGAACCGTCCCGGAGGAGCCCGTCTCGCGCAGCACTGTTCTCAGGAACGCCGCCTTGCGCTGGTTGCTTTCGATCATATGAACATGGGCATCCGGCTCATCAGCCAAGAGGATCGCGGTGACGATACCTGGAAAGCCGCCTCCACTGCCGATGTCGACCCAGGTCCGCGCCTCTGGATAACTCCACTGCGTTTGCAGGCTGTCGGCGACATGGCGTATCCAGATGTCGGGGATCGTGGACGGTGCAATGAGGTTTTGTGCGGGTTGCCACTTCAAAACCAGGTCCACATAGATCTGGAGTCTGTCCAACGTTTCACGTGAAACATCCCCAAACTTATGCACAACCTGTCCAGTGTCGTTCAACACCACGGCACGGCCCATCAGGCGGCCCCTTTATGTGCGCCACGCTTGAGATGGGAAAGGATCAACGTCAGAGCCGCCGGGGTCACGCCGTCCATCCTGGACGCCTGGCCAAGCGTGGCCGGTCGAATATCGACAAGCTTCTGCTTGACTTCGTTGGACAGGCCGACAATCGCTTCGTAGTCGAAACTATCGGGGATTTGCAAGGCTTCATCGCGTTTCAAAGCTTCGATATCCGCCTGTTGACGCTCCAGGTAAACCGCATAAAGAGCATCCGTCGTCACCTGTTCCGCGATCCCTTCTTCGACCTCATTCAGGTCTGGCCATATCCGGGTCAGCATGTCGAAAGTGACATTCGGATAGGAAAGAAGATCAAACGCCGACCGCCGAATTCCGTCCTGGTTCACAGGAAGCCCCTGCTTTTGAGCTTCTGAAGGCGTCACCGCCAAACGCTTGAGCAAATCCCGCGCGTTTGCGATCTTCTCCATTTTGGCATCAAACGCCAGTCGTCGCGTTTCCGAAACGAACCCTCTTGCTGCACCAAGAGGCGTGAGCCTCTGGTCGGCATTGTCTGCACGAAGCGAAAGCCGGTACTCGGCCCGCGACGTAAACATGCGGTACGGCTCGGTTATCCCGCGCGTCACGAGATCATCGATCATGACACCGATGTAGCCATTCGACCGGTCGACAACAAACGGATCTTTGCCCGCAACCTTGAACGCTGCATTGACGCCGGCAACAAGACCTTGCGCTCCAGCTTCCTCGTATCCGGTCGTGCCGTTGATCTGGCCCGCAAGATAGAGACCCGCACAGCGTTTGGCTTCCAGCGTCGGCCTGAGCTCTCGCGGATCCACGTGATCATACTCAATGGCATAGCCGGGCTGGATGACCTTCACGTCCTCGAGCCCTGGGATGGTTTTCAGGAACGCAAGTTGTGCGTCTTCGGGCAACGACGTCGAGATCCCGTTCGGATAAACCGTATGGTCATCAAGGCCTTCCGGTTCCAGGAAGATCTGATGACCGTCCCTTTCTCCAAAGCGAACGATCTTGTCTTCAATGGACGGACAATACCGCGGCCCCCGCCCCTTGATCTCACCTGAATACATCGCAGATCGGGAAAGATTGTCGCGAATGATCTGGTGGGTTTCAGGTGTCGTCCGGGTGATATGGCACGGGATCTGCGGCGTTTCGATCCGCTCCGTCAGCGTCGAGAACGGGATCGGCTCGTCATCGCCAGGCTGCTCTTCCAGCTTGTCCCAATGGATTGTCCGCCCATCAAGGCGCGCCGGCGTCCCGGTCTTCAAACGCCCCAGGTCAAACCCTATTTCTTCAAGAGACTCCGAGAGGCCCAATGCAGGCGCTTCGCCCGATCGCCCGGCCGGGATCTTGCGATCCCCGATATGGATAAGCCCGCGAAGGAAAGTACCGCTGGTCAGGACGACGGCCCCGCACGATATGGTACGGCCATCGGAGAGTTCGATCCCTGCGATCGATCGTGTCGCCTCCCCTTCACCGAACAAAAGTTTGTGCGCTTCAGCCTCCACCACGGTCAGCCCATCGACTGCGGCGATCTCCGCCTGCATGGCCTCGCGATAGAGTTTCCGGTCGGCCTGTGCGCGCGGTCCGCGTACGGCTGGTCCCTTGCGGCGGTTGAGCATCCGAAACTGAATTCCACCCCGGTCGGCCACCCGCCCCATCAGGCCATCGAGAGCATCGATCTCCCGAACAAGGTGACCCTTTCCAAGGCCGCCAATCGCCGGATTGCACGACATGACTCCGATCGTCTCTGCCTTGTGGGTTACGAGCGCTGTCGCCGCGCCAGCGCGTGCCGATGCTGCGGCCGCCTCGCAGCCCGCATGGCCACCACCAATCACCACAACATCGAATGTCAGTTCGCGCTCTTTCATAATCTCACCGTGCACGAAAACGCCTTTGAGCGTGCCCGCAACTTTCAGACAAAATTTCCGGATCGGTTCCTGGCGGCAATCAGGTTATCACAGGATGACGCTGCCAGCATTTTCTGTCCGGCTTTATAGAGTGTGTTGGCACCAAGGTCAAAGTGCAATTCAGCCCAAGAAACCGATCAGTTCGAGACCGCTTCAGGGAGGACAGGAGGATTCATTTCGTGATTCACGTGAAACATGTTCCGGTTCTGAATCGATCCTTGCTTCGCCTCAATGATTCACGTGAAACATCACTTGCCGATGCAAAAATCCCGAAAGATGACATCCAGCAGATCCTCGACATCGATCCGGCCCGTGATCCGCCCGAGCGCATCCGCCGCGCGCCGCAGGTCTTCGGCACGAAGTTCAGGGGGCAGGTGAACCGCATCCACCGCTGTTCTCAATCCGGAAAGACACTCCTTCAGGTAATGACGGTGCCTTTCCCGCGTTGCCAGGGGAGTTTCTCCAATGGAAATTGTTTCATCGGCAAAACGAGTAAGGGCCTGTATAAGGTCGTTCAGGCCGTCTTTGCTTTTATCGGAGCAAGCAATTTCCTTGATCGTTCCGGAAGAGTCTTGTTTCGGTTGAGTCCCTAGGTCACTCTTTGTTCTTACGACCCACACCGGAACATTTTTCTGCAAGTCTTCAGGCAGACCGGCTTTGGGATCATCCTTCTCCACCCCGCCCGGCTCGACGGCCCAAAGGATCAAGTCCCCTGCGTGCCCCCGCGCTTGCGCCCGTCGAACGCCTTCGCGTTCCACGGCATTTTCCGCATCCCGGAGCCCGGCTGTATCCACCAGGGTCATCGGATACCCACACAGATCCAAATGTACCTCAATGGCGTCGCGGGTCGTTCCGGCTTCTTCCGTAACAATAGCAACATCCCGTCCGGCAATCGCATTCAGCAAACTGGATTTGCCGGCATTAGGAGCACCCATCAGGACGACCTGCAATCCGGATCGCAATCGCTCTCCGCTTTTCGAACGCTCCAGATGATTGGCAATCTCCGAATGTAAATCGGACGCTTCTGTCCAAACCTCGTCGGCAACGCTGCCTGGCACGTCTTCTTCGTCGGCAAAGTCGAAGTCGGCTTCAATCATCGCCCGCATGTGGATGAGCCGCTTCCGCCAGCCATCATAGAGGTCGCCAAGAGCACCCCCCATCTGTCGGACCGCTTGCCTGCGCTGGCTCTCGGTCTCCGCGGCAATAAGGTCAGCGAGACCCTCGACCTCAGTGAGATCCATGCGCCCCTGGTCGAAAGCCCGGCGCGTAAACTCGCCCGCCTCAGCAGGCCGGCAATCTGCAAATGTTCCAAGGACCGCCAGAAGCCTGCTGATGACGGCGCGCCCACCGTGGCACTGGAACTCTGCCACATCTTCGCCGGTAAAACTGTGGGGCCCCTCAAAGTAGAGGACAAGGGCTTCATCGAGGATATCGTTGGTCTCCGGATCCTTCAATTTGCTCAACATGGCCAGGCGGCCCTCAGGCACACGGCCGCAAATTGCGCTGACGATCGTTCGGGTTGCACCTCCGGAAATGCGGATGACGGCGACACCTGAGGGCACCGCTCCGCTCGAAAGCGCATAGATCGTATCCCGCATCTGGTTCCTCTCTGAAGATGACCGCACCTGTCCTGGCAGACTGCGGTCGGGGCGGCTTCTTTAACAACAACTGGTCATAAGGAAAAGCACCCGCTCTCGCGACCTTGGCTAGTCATTACCAAACTGCTGACCGTTCCGGTGACGAATCGGTCTCAAAAGTATCCGTAATGCCGCGGTGCCTGTTTCACGTGAATCAACCAGTTTTTGTGACGGCGATACTCTCGTCAACACATGCACCTGGTGGCATCACCTTCACGTCCTGTCAGTTCGTTTCCGATACTATTTGAGGATTCACGTGAAACAGCAAAACAGCCTCAGCAACTCGAACCACCAAATCAGACTTTACCCGGATCCTCTGTCTCCGGCAGGGGTGTTTCACGTGAATCTCTCAGGTCCAAACGCGCTCGGCGCCGCGAGGTTCAGATCGTTTGTGCTCTCCAGGCCGCTCCGCTGAGCCTGTAGAGAACATGCGGAGCGATCGGATGGTCATTCGGCAGTGACGGATGCAGGAAATCTCCGTCGATGTCCCGGGTCATCCCGATCCGCTCCATGACCCTCTGCGACGGCACGTTCGCCGGAATCGTGAATGCAACGATCTCTTCAAGATCAATGGTTTCAAAACCGAATCGAAGCCATGCCTTGGCAGCTTCGCTGGCGTAACCCTTTCCCCAGGCCGATTGCTTCAATCGCCAGCCGATTTCGACACAGGGGTCAAACGGCAATGGCGCCGCATAACCGGGACGGTTCAAGCCGACAAACCCAAGAAACTCACCCGTCTCTTTCACTTCGATCGGCGCCATAGAGAACCCATCCGATTTCTGCTTGTCGATGCATCTAGAAATCAAATGTTCTGTTTTGTCGCGTGACAAGCGTTCCGGAAAGTGGCGCATCACCTCAGGGTCCGCACATATCTTGGCAAATGGTGCAACATCCGTGTCTTCCCAGGCGCGCAGGAACAGGCGCTCGGTTTCCAAAAAAATTGTGCGCGTCATCAATACGGTTCCGATTCAATTGGTTCGGCAGGATTCACGTGAAACACCCTAGGGCACGGACTCATAAATGAAGTCAATTTGGTTTGGATCGTTTTGACCAGCGGCAAGGAGCGAAAGCGCAGGAAATGTGGTTTATTTTCAAGCCTTTCGCGACGAAGCAGATAGCCAAAACGGCCAAATCCGAAGGACGGCAAAATGGCTTCATTTATGGGTCCGTACCCTAGACTACACACCGCCAAATGAAGCTGGTTTGAAGGCAAAAGAGAAAGGCGCTAACCATACGGTTCGCGCCTTTCTCGGTAACACTCGATCCGTACGGGATCAGGTATTCATACTGTCGAAGAACTCATCGTTCGACTTGGTCTGTTTCAGCTTGTCGAGAAGGAACTCGATGGCATCGACCGTTCCCATCGGGTTAAGGATCCGGCGGAGCACAAAGGTCTTCTTGAGACGTTCATGCGGCACAAGCAGTTCTTCCTTACGCGTTCCCGACCGCTGGATATCGATGGACGGGTAAACACGCTTGTCGGAGATCTTCCGGTCGAGAATGATCTCGGAGTTACCGGTTCCCTTGAATTCCTCGAAGATAACTTCGTCCATGCGGCTGCCGGTGTCGATCAGGGCGGTCGCAATAATCGTCAGTGACCCGCCCTCTTCGATGTTTCTGGCGGCACCAAAGAAACGTTTCGGGCGCTGCAGGGCGTTCGCGTCGACACCCCCGGTCAACACCTTGCCGGAAGACGGCACAACGGTGTTATAGGCCCGGCCCAGACGTGTGATGGAGTCCAGAAGGATCACGACGTCACGGCCGTGTTCTGTGAGCCGCTTTGCCTTTTCGATCACCATTTCAGCAACCTGAACGTGACGGGACGCCGGTTCGTCGAAGGTCGACGAAACAACTTCACCATTCACCGTGCGCTGCATGTCGGTGACTTCCTCCGGTCGCTCGTCAATCAGAAGAACGATCAGATAGCATTCCGGATGGTTGTTGGTGATGGACTTGGCAATGTTCTGAAGAAAAACGGTTTTACCCGTGCGCGGCGGCGCTGTGATCAGCGCGCGCTGGCCTTTACCAAGCGGTGCCACCAGATCGATCACCCGCGACGACAGATCCTTGATGGTCGGATCTTCGATTTCCATCCGGAAGCGTTCGTCCGGGTAAAGCGGTGTCAGGTTGTCAAAATGAACCTTGTGCCGGGCTTTTTCAGGGTCTTCGAAGTTGATCGTGTTGACCTTGAGAAGGGCAAAATAGCGCTCGCCTTCTTTCGGACTGCGGATCTGACCTTCGACGGTGTCGCCGGTCCTTAACGAGAAGCGGCGAATCTGAGACGGCGAGACGTAGATATCGTCCGGTCCTGGCAGATAGTTGGCGTCCGGTGATCTCAGGAAGCCGAAGCCGTCCTGCAACACTTCGACGACGCCTTCGCCGATAATTTCCACATCCTGTGCGGCCAGGTTTTTCAGGATGGCGAACATCAGCTCCTGCTTGCGCATGGTGCTGGCGTTTTCGACTTCGAGCTCTTCGGCAAATTGGAGCAGCTCTGTCGGTGTTTTTTCTTTTAGATCTTTGAGTTTCATTTCCCGCATCGAGTAGGGGTAAGAAGTTATTGATGTTTGGCTTGGAAGGTTGTTCTGGGCCGGATGAGATGGGTCGGCCAGAATGTATCCGAGAGACTTATAGACGTGTCCAGATTGTTCGGCGAAACGTAGCGACTAGGTACGAACACTGCGCCGATCGGAAGTGGCGCGAAGATACGTTGTTTTGCACTGAATCGCAAGACCGGAATTCTGCCGGTTTTTTAAGCTTGCCCATGTCTTTGAGACAAAGAGCCAATGGCAAATCCGGCCCTGCAATTGCCGCCAATTTGATCACGCCAAGACCGGTCAGAACGGTTTGACAATCACCAGGATGACAATGACGATCATCAGCACGGTCGGCACTTCGTTGAGGATCCTGTAAAAGCGTGCCGGCTTCGTATTCTGGTCCGACGCGAAAGTCTTCACGCATTTGCTCAAGTAACCATGAGCGCCAGACAAGACAAGAACCAGCATAAGTTTCGCGTGGAACCAGCCGTCCTGCCAGGCCGATATTTCATAGGCGGCCCAAAGCCCGAAGACCCAGGAGGCAATCATGGCAGGTGTCATGATCGCCTTTAGAAGACGCCGCTCCATCACCTTGAAGGTTTCCGACTGGACCGATCCGACCTCGGCGTCGACGTGATAGACGAAAAGGCGCGGCAGATAGAGCATCGCCGCCATCCAGGCAATAATCGAGATGACGTGGAGGGATTTAACCCACAAAAACAGATCCATTTGCCGGCTTAACCTCTCCGAACCTGTTCAACCATACGTGCCACATTGTCCGGATCCGCATCCGGCGTCACGCCATGCCCGAGATTGAAAATCAGCGGACCCTTGTCGAACGTCTTCAGAATGTGGGCAACACCGTCTTCAAGCGCCTTTCCGCCGGCGACGAGGCGCATGGGGTCCAGGTTGCCCTGAATGGGAACCGTTTTCTGAATCTCAAGCGCGAGGTGATCAGGCGCTGTCCAATCAAAACCGACCGCGTCCACGCCGGTGCCTTCGATATAAGCTGACATTCTCGCAGACGATGCCTTGGGGAACCCGATGATCCGTGCACCAGGCCTTTCGGCCCTGACCCCGTCAACGATCCTTCGAGTCGGTTCAATGGACCAGCGACGGAAGCCCGCATCGTCGAGGACGCCGGCCCAGGTATCGAAAATCTGTACGGCGTCCGCCCCCGCATCGAGCTGCCGGATCAGATACTGAATGGACGCAGTCACCAATTGATCGATGAAGCGCTGCATCATGTCCGGGTCCCTGTAGGCCCCAACCCGTGCTGCCACCTGATCCTGCGTTGTATGTCCGGCAACGGAATAGCAAGCAACCGTCCAGGGAGCCCCGCAGAAGCCCAGGAGGGTCGTTTCCGCAGGCAGCTCCGCCCGAAGACGCGAAACCGTCTCTATGACCGGTTTAAGATGATCCTCAGCACGTTCCTGTTCAAGACCGTCAAGAAGTTTGCCCGAGAGCGGTTCAAGAACAGGACCACGCCCTTCCTCAAAACGAACCGGATACCCAATAGCGTCAGGGACGACGAAGATGTCGGAAAACAGAATGCTTGCATCAAAACCATACCGGCGGATCGGTTGAAGTGTGACTTCAGTTGCAAGATCCGGGGTATAGCAGAAATCAAGGAAGTTTTTGGCCTTGGCTCGGACTTCACGATATTCGGGAAGGTAACGTCCTGCCTGACGCATCATCCAGATGGGAGGTGGCCAGATCTTCTCTCCCGAGAGAACCCGCATGACGGCTCTGTCTTGAGATTTCATATGCTCGTGCCTTTCCCACATTTCCAACCAAACAAGATTCTTATTTGAATCTGTTTTTTCTTATTGAGCGTGGATTACAGGGATCATTTTCTATCCACAATGCGTTTACGCAAATGTCCAGCCGGGAAAAATCCGGCACTCACATCTGCTGAAACACTCCCCAGGAGTCGATAACGGAATTTACGAATTAATTCCAGATACTTGATGGGCTGTTTACCTTTCGTTAAGAAATTGCGTTCACGTGGAAAATCTGTCGATATGTCACAGTTCAAATGTGAATCCACAACAACGCACATCTGTTTCGGAATCGTTTTCCGCGCGTCAATGCATTGTTAACAATTCATGCTGAGCGGGCATAAACTTCGTGCTACGCACGCAAGCTGGAAGACAACTCCCAATTCGTCAACAAGCCTGGGGATGACACCGTGAACAAGTCGAGACACTATTTTCATCTGCACCTTGTGTCCGACTCTACCGGTGAAACCCTGATGACGGTCGCGCGGGCCGCGACGGTTCAGTATGACAACGTACAGGAAATCGAGCATGTCTATCCGCTGGTTCGATCCGCAAAGCAGCTCGACCGGGTGATCTCCGAAATCGAGAACGCGCCAGGGATCGTGCTCTACACGTTGGTGGACGACGAAATCGCCAAACGGCTGGAGCAGAAGTGCAAGGATCTCGGAGTGCCCTTCGTCAACATCCTGGATCCTGTCTTTGCAGTCTTTCAGTCGTATCTGAATGTGACCCAGACGCACCGTGTCGGCGGACAGCACGAGCTCGATGCTGAGTATTTCCGACGGATGGAGGCGCTCAACTACACCATGATGCACGACGATGGCCAGATCTGGGATGACCTGGAATCAGCCGATATCGTTTTGATCGGGATATCAAGAACGTCCAAGACGCCGACCTGTATTTACCTGGCCAACCGAGGCATCAAGGCCGCGAACGTCCCATTGGTTCCCGGTATTGCCCTTCCCGATCACGTCAAGGACCTGAAAGGCCCGATGATCGTCGGTCTGATCGCATCCGTGGAACGCATTCATCAGATTCGCCGCAACCGCGTGCTCTCATTGAATTCCGAAGGCTACAACGACACTTATGTCGACCGGAAGGAGATCTCTCAGGAGATCAACATGACGCGGCGGCTGTGCACCGAGAATGGTTGGCCGCTGATCGATGTGTCCCGACGGTCAGTTGAGGAAACAGCAGCTGAAATCCTGACACTCTTCCGTGATTTTCGGGCAGATGCCGAAGGTGCGATGGAAAGCTGATTGATTTCAATGGTTTATAAGAGGATAAAATGACACTCGTACTGGCGAGCGGAAGCAAGATCCGTGCTGAACTAATGAAAAACGCAGGTCTCGCCTTCGAGATCGAACCGGCAGACGTTGATGAGCGCGCCGTTGAGGCGCCTTTGTTGGAGGCCAATTTTCCGCCTGAGGATCTTGCGAGTGTTCTGGCCGAAGCGAAGGCGAACGATGTCAGTAGCCACCGCGGCCGTGATCTTGTTGTCGGCGCGGACCAGATCCTCGCTTTTGAAGGCGAGCGCCGGACCAAACCGGAAGATATGGAGGCGGCCCGCCGGCAATTGCTGGCTTTTTCGGGCAAGACCCACGAGCTTCACTCCGCGGTCGTCATTTCACAGAATGGCGAAGCCATATGGCGCCATGTCTCTGTGGCGCGCCTAACCATGCGCGACCTGTCGCCGGAGTTCATCGGACACTATCTCGCCGATGCCGGGAACACGGTGCTGTCAAGCGTCGGCGCCTATCAGCTCGAGGGCCTTGGGGTGCAGCTTTTCGACAAAATAGACGGCGACTACTTCACAATCCTTGGTCTGCCAATGCTCCCGCTTCTGGCGAAGCTTCGGGCCCTCAAGGTCATCGAAACATGAGTGAAAACCTGAAAAGAGCTGCAGTAACCGGCCATCCCGTCGCGCATTCCAGATCTCCCCTCATCCATGGCTATTGGCTGAAGAAGCACGGAATTCGGGGAGAATATGGTCGGGTCGATGTCGCTCCGGAAGAAGCCGCCGGTTTTTACCGCGACTTAGCCGCGACCGGGCTTGTCGGCGTGAACGTCACGGTTCCGCATAAGGAAACTGCGGCAGATGCCTGCGATCAGCTTGACGACGCGGCCAAAAAGATGGGCGCTGCAAACACGCTCTGGCTGGACGACGACGGACGCTTGTGCGGCGCCAACACCGACGGACTGGGTTTTCTCGGCAATCTCGACCAGCTCGCGCCCGGTTGGGACAAGCAAGCCGGAACGGCCCTCGTTCTCGGAGCAGGCGGTGCCGCCCGTGCAATCGTCTGGGCGCTGCTTTCAAGACAATTCACAAAAGTGCATATCGTCAACCGAACGATAGAAAAAGCCCGGAAAATCAGCGATGAATTTGGCTCCAAAACGAATGCCCAAGGTTGGGATAAGTTGGGGATGTTGCTTGGAGAAACCGATCTGCTGGTCAATACAACGTCGCTCGGCATGACGGGTAAGCCACCACTGGATATTGATCTTGACGGTCTGCCCAAACATGCGTTGGTGAACGACATTGTCTATGCGCCCATGGAAACTGAGTTGCTGAAGCAGGCTGCCGCAATGGGCAACCCGACTGTCGATGGAATTGGAATGCTGCTTCACCAGGCCGTTCCGGGATTTGAACGATGGTTCGGCGTTCGTCCCGAGGTAACCGAAGAATTGAGAACCCTTGTGCTGAAAGACCTTGGAGTGATTTCGTGATCAGGATCGGTCTCACCGGGTCCATCGGAATGGGCAAATCGACGACGGCGGACATGTTCGCTTCGCGGGGCGTGCCCGTTCACGATGCCGATGCCACGGTGCACAGGCTTTATGAAGGACACGCGGCGCCTTTAATCAACGAGGCGTTTCCAGGAACTGTGGTCGACGGCAAAGTCGACAGGTCCTTGCTGTCGAAGCAGGTGCTTGGCCAGCCTGATGCAATGAAGCGCCTGGAAGAGATCGTGCATCCTCTTGTTCACGAGGAAGAGCGGACATTTCTCGATATGGCCAGACTGGACGGCCATTCTGTCGTCTTGCTCGACATTCCCCTTCTCTTCGAGACAGGCGCCGAGGACCGCGTCGACGTGATTGTGGTCGTTACTGCTGATGCCGATACGCAGAGGGAGCGGGTTCTTGCCCGGCCTGGCATGAACGAAGAGCGGTTCCAATCGATCCTCGAAAAACAGGTTCCGGATGCTGAGAAACGCGAAAAGGCAGATTTCCTGATCGACACGGGTCTCGGATTGGACGCGGCGGAGCGAAGGGTCGACGAGATTTTGGAAGAACTGGCTTCAAAGCCATAGAAAGTCTTTGAACACCGGGGAAAACAGCACACCGGGCTTGCCTCGACACGTCATCGCTGCACAGTGGAATGAGGCAAAAGGCGGAATAGATGCGCGAAATTTCCTTCGATACGGAAACAACGGGGCTCAATCCACGCGGCGGTGACCGGCTGGTGGAAATTGGCGGTGTGGAACTTCTCAATCACATCCCCACGGGCAATTCCTACCATGTCTACATTAATCCGGAACGCGACATGCCGGAGGAAGCCTTCCGCGTCCACGGACTTTCCGAAGAATTTCTGTCCGATAAGCCTCTGTTCGCAGCGGTCGCCGACGAATTCCTGGAGTTTGTCGGCGATGCCACGCTGGTCATTCACAACGCAGCCTTCGATATGGGTTTCATCAATACCGAGTTGGAACGCGCAGGCCGTAGGAAGATCCCCAACACCCAGGTCCTCGACACGTTGGAAATTGCGCGACGCAAGCACCCCACCGGCCCCAATTCACTCGACGCGCTCTGCTCGCGCTACGGCATCGACAATTCCAAGCGGGTCAAACACGGCGCGTTGCTCGATGCTGAAATCCTGGCGGAAGTTTACCTGGAGCTGATCGGCGGACGCCAAACCGCGCTCGGCTTGATGCCGGACGAAGACCAGTCGGCTGCTGAAGGGTCGTCCGTGGTCTCGGGCGAACTTGGCACTTTCAACGCAAAGCGTCGCCCGGCACCGCTTGCGTCCCGTCTGTCGGAAGACGAATACGCCGCACACAAAGAGTTCGTCAAAGGCATGGGCGACACTGCTCTTTGGGGGAAATACGGCGGCTAGGCAGCACCGGCACCAGACCCAGGCTTAAATTCCCTCCCACGAAGAGCGGGAAGGACAAAAAAATAGATCTTTCAGGCAGTTAGAAGCTAGTCACGCAATAACCAGCGCACCGTTTCGAAATGCCGTTCGGCATGGGAACTCTCGAATGCCCAGGCCATTGTCTGTCCGATGGTCCAGAATCGGGCGCGGTCCCGGTCAAGACCAAGCTCTTCGGACAGGCGGTCGAGACGGAAAAGCGCTTCCTTTTTTGAATGACCAAACTCGAAGCTCCGCACGATCGGAGCAAGTGAAAAGGCCGGATCTCCGACGAGCGGCTTCGGATCGATTGCGAGCCATGGTTCCCGCGACGCAGACAGGACGTTGTGACCGTGAAGATCCTGATGGAGCAAGACCTTTGGTGTCGTCTCCTTCGGGAGTTCGGAAAACGCCCACGTAGCTGCATCCACCAGGCGCTTTTCGCAAGGATTGCCTGATGTCTGCCAATCCTGTTCCAGATCTCTCAGCCAAATCGCGGCTTCGTCCGTCAGACTTTGAAACGGCTTACCCGCAGGAATGAGAAGTTGACGGAGCAGGTTTGCCAACGTGCCGATCCGGTCCGCGTCTGGGTCGTCGGCAAGAAAATGCCCGGGATGGCATCGTTCCAGAAGCAGCGCGTTGTACTCTGGCGCATGATCAAGAAGACGGACCGCGCCGCGGCCGGACCACAGCCTCAATGCGTCGGCCTCGAACCGGCATTCGCGATCGGGGAATTGCAGTTTCAGGACGGCATCTTCACCGTTCCGAATGACAGGCGCGACATAAGAAACATTCCCGCCGGCAAAGGGATCGCCGGGTCGTTCCAGTTCAAACTTTTGGCAAGCAGCATCCAGAAGATCCGGCAAGGTCTCCAGCCAGAGACGACCGTCCTCTCTGCCATTAAGCCAATGAAGCGCTTCGGGAATCTTGAACGCTGCGTCTGACCGCCGGACGGACAACAGACCCGCTCAGAGCATCGACGGCAGCACCCTGTCCGGTGGACGGTGTCCGTCCATGAAGGTCTTGATGTTGATGATGACCTTCTCGCCCATTTCGATACGGCCTTCGATCGTTGCCGACCCCATATGCGGCAGCAGAACCACGTTCTCGAGCTTCACGAGTTTCGGATTGACCGCCGGTTCGTGTTCGAAAACGTCGAGGCCGGCGCCGGCAAGATCGCCGGCTTCCAGCATACGGATGAGCGCATTTTCGTCGATCACCTCACCGCGCGCGGTGTTGACCACGTAGGCGTCCTGCTTCAGCAGCTTCAAACGGCGTGCCGACAGAAGGTGGAAGGTTGCCGGTGTGTGCGGACAATGCACCGAAACGACGTCCATGCGGGCCAGCATCTGGTCGAGGCTTTCCCAATAGGTCGCTTCCAGCTCTTCCTCGATCTCTTCGGGCACCCGGCGGCGATTGTGATAGTGGATCGACATGCCGAAGGCTTTTGCCCGGCGGGCGACCGCCTGACCGATTCGGCCCATGCCAATAATGCCAAGCCGTTTGCCCCAGATCCGGTGTCCCAGCATCCATGTGGGCGACCACCCTGCCCAGTCCCCAGCTTCGAGGGCACTGATGCCTGTGGCAAGTCGACGCGGAACCGACAACATGAGCGCCATGGTCATGTCTGCAGTGTCTTCTGTCAGAACGCCGGGCGTGTTGGTGACGTTGATGCCGCGGTTGTTGGCGGTGACCACATCAATGTTGTCGACACCATTTCCGAAATTCGCGATCAGTCTCAGATTTTCGCCGGCTTGCGAAAGGACCGACGAATCGATCCTGTCCGTCACTGTCGGAACCAGAACATCGGCCGTTCTGACAGCTTCCACCAGCTCCGCCTGGCTAAAAGGCCTGTCATTTTCATTGAGACGCGTTTCAAAAAGCTCACGCATCCGGGTTTCGACCACGTCCGGAAGCTTCCGGGTGACAACAACGACAGGCTTCTTTTTCGCCATACCTACTGCCTTTCGCGCTTCGTTGAAGGTTTGTTAACCCCAACGGATTCACCTTGATGCTGCGCGTTGCGCGAGCGCATGAGACCTCACCCTTTCCTTACCAGATGGTTCGGCAGAAACAAGAGATCGGTTTCAATCGCGGCGCATTGCCCACGAGCCAAATCCGGCAAGGTGGTTTTTACGCAGTTTTTTCGTTACAGGTTTGACGCAGCTCAACGATCAAAAACAATTGGACAACTGGCCAATATGACCCGTTCCACAAAAGGCACCCGCCTTCTTCTGTGTGTAGTGACCATCCTTTGCGCAATCGGCTGGAACAGCCTGCCAGTGGCAGCCCAGGGCACAACGACGGGTGCTTCCGGGCTTCCCGTTCCGCGTTTTGTGAGTCTCAAGTCGGATCGGGTCAATGTGAGGGTGGGTCCCTCGCGCGAACACGCCATCGCCTGGACATTCGTCCAGTCCGGACTGCCCGTCGAAATCATCCAGGAATTCGACAACTGGCGGCGGATCCGCGATTGGGAAGGCAAGGTCGGCTGGGTGTTTCATTCCCTGCTCTCGGGCAGGCGGACAGCACTGGTCACCCCCTGGGAGCGAAATGACAGAACTCCGTTGCGGGCGCGGTCCCGGTCTGACGCAGATATCGTTGCCGAGTTGGAACCCTTCGTCCTGACATCAGTCACCGAATGCGCCGGCGGTTGGTGCCGTGTTAATGGCGACAAATACAATGGCTGGCTCGACCAGACTCGCCTCTTCGGTGTTTACCCCGACGAAATCCTGGATGATTGATCCACTTTCGACGCATCTGGTCCGAGGGCTGCCCCGACCCTCATTTTGAAGATGCGGGATACAATAAAACGAAAAAAGGCGGCCCATCAGACCGCCTTTCTCCTAACTCGATCACTGCGCCGCGTCAGTCGACTTTCGTTTCCTGAACCTTCAGTTCCTCAAGTCGTGGCATGGACATGATGTTGTATCCGCTGTCGACGAAATGGACTTCCCCGGTCACGCCGCCGGAGAGATCCGAGAGCAGGTAGAGCCCGGTGCCGCCGATCTCATCGAGCGAAACCGTGCGGCACATTGGTGAATTGCGCTTCTGGAAATTGAACATCAACCGTGCGTCGGAAACGCCGGACCCGGCCAGCGTGCGCACAGGCCCGGCCGAAATCGCATTGACCCGGATGTTTTGCTCACCGTAGTCGACTGCGAGATACCGCACGGACGATTCAAGGGCGGCCTTGGCCACACCCATGACGTTGTAGTTCGGCATGACCTTGGTCGATCCGCCATAGGTCAGCGTGATGATCGATCCGCCATTCGGCATGATGTCGGCCGCACGCTTGGCGATTTCCGTGAAGGAAAAGCAGGAAATCAGCATCGTGCGGGTAAAGTTTTCCCGGGTCGTGTCCGCGTATTTGCCGCGCAGCTCCGTCTTGTCGGAAAACGCGATGGCGTGGACGAGAAAATCGATACTGCCCCAGGCTTCCTTGAGCGTGTCAAAGACTGAATCCACCGACGCGATGTCCTCGACATCGCAAGGAAGCAGAATGTCGGAGCCAACAGACTCTGCCAGCGGCTTCGTCCGCTTGCCGAACGCTTCGCCCTGATAGGTGAACGCAAGCTCCGCACCATGATCGGCGAGAGTCTTGGCTATGCCCCACGCAATTGAGTGGTCGTTGGCAACGCCCATGATCAGGCCGCGTTTGCCCTTCATCAGATTAGACATTTAAGTCTCCTCAGCCGTGGTAGCGCGACAGCGCGAGGGAGGCATTGGTGCCGCCGAAGCCGAAGCTGTTGGAGAGCACGGTATCGAGCCCGGCGTTGTCGACACGTTCCGTGACGACTTCATCCTTGCTGAGGGCCGGATCGAGATCAGTGATGTTGGCGGATGCCGTCATGAAATCGTTTTGCAGCATCAAGAGACAGTAGATCGCTTCCTGCACACCGGTTGCCCCAAGGCTGTGGCCGGTCAGGGATTTGGTCGACGAGGCTGGCGGCTGATTGTCGCCAAAGACGCGGCGAATGGCTTCGATTTCGCCGACATCGCCGACCGGGGTCGAGGTTCCGTGGGTATTGATGTAGTCGACCTTGCGGTCTCCGAGCGTTTCGATCGCAAGGCGCATGCAGCGTTCGCCGCCCTCGCCGGACGGCGCCACCATGTCATATCCGTCGGAGTTGGCGGCGTAACCGGTGACCTCAGCGTATATCTTGGCACCGCGTGCCTTGGCGTGTTCCAGTTCTTCCAGAACGACAAGACCGCCGCCGCCGGCAATCACGAAGCCGTCGCGGGTGGAATCGTAGGCGCGGGACGCAGTTTCAGGCGAGTCATTGTATTTCGACGACATGGCACCCATCGCATCGAACAGACAGGACAGCGTCCAGTCGAGTTCCTCGCCACCGCCGGCAAACATCACATCCTGTTTGCCGAACTGGATCTGCTCGGTCGCTGCCCCGATACAGTGGGCCGATGTGGAACAGGCGGAAGTGATGGAGTAGTTGATGCCCTTGATCTTGAACGGCGTTGCCAGACAAGCTGAGTTCGTCGAACTCATGCCGCGCGTGACCATGAAAGGCCCCATGCGTTTCGGCGCTCCCTTTTCCAGAACGATCTGGTGCGCCTGGAAAAGGTTCTTGGTTGACGGACCGCCGGATCCGGTGATCAGACCGGTCCGAGTGTTTGAGATTTCGTTTTCCTCAAGGCCGCTGTCGGCAATCGCCTGCTGCATGGAGATGTAATTGTAGGCCGCTCCATCGCCCATGAACCGAAGCTGACGCTTGTCGATCAGGGATGGAATATCGACATCCGGCATGCCATGAACCTGGCTGCGAAAGCCGTGCTCGGCATAATCTGGCGCAAAGCTGATGCCCGACTTGCCTTCGCGCAGGCTCGCAAGCACTTCCTGTGCGTTAGATCCGATGGAGGAAACAATTCCAATACCGGTGACGACAACGCGTCTCATTGCGGTCTCCTAAGTTTTCCAGAGTGCGGATGGTCCGGCTTCGCCGGGACCTTAGGCCTCTTCATAATACGCAAACCGGCGCTTCTGATGAAAAAGAAACGCCGGCCGAATTCGACAGGTAAGTAAGGACCTCAGCTTTTCGCCAGGCCGACGCGCAAATCCGTTGCCTTGTAGATTTGCTCGCCATCGGCTTTCAGCCAGCCGTCGGCAATTCCCAGGACCAGCCGACCTTTCATGATCCGCTTGAAATCGACACCGTATTCCACGAGTTTCACGTCCGGCGTCACCATGCCCTTGAACTTGATTTCACCGGTGGACAGCGCCATGCCCTTGCCTTCCAGACCGAGCCAACCGAGAAAGAAGCCAGTCAGCTGCCAGAGCGCGTCGAGTCCCAGGCATCCCGGCATGACGGGGTTACCCTGAAAGTGGCATGGGAAGAACCACAGATCCGGCTTGATGTCGAACTCAGCGCGCGCATACCCCTTGTCGTATTCGCCACCAGTTTCGGACAATTCCGTAATCCGGTCGAACATCAGCATTGGCGGGAGCGGCAATTGGGCATTGCCGGGGCCAAACAGCTCGCCGCGGCCGCAGGCGAGTAGAGCTTCGTAGTCGTAGCTTGAGCGGCGCTCGGTCATTCAGGATCCGTTTTCTTGCTTCCTACCCATTATCCCATTGCGGAACGGGTTTGTTTTTTCGTTGTGTTTGCGGCGCCTTCCTAACACAGGGGAACCATGACCGAAAGATGTCACTTGAGCGAAATTTAAGGGTTTTTAAGGCTATCCGGCCAGATTTGAATGAAAGCGCGGGCCGATTGTTACTCTGCTATCAAGTTGCGCAATGCGGTAAAAACTTGCATTTTAGGCACAGGAAATGGCAGAACATGACGAACAACCGAAGGAACAGGTCTTTGGTTAGGTTAGGTCATTGAAAAAATGGCCATAACAAACAAAGACTTAACTGTGGAACGATCTGGAATGACGACAGACAGGGCGATGATATCGACCGGCAAAGACGTGACCGACATGCTGCGATCTGCAGGATTGCGGCCGACTCGCCAGCGCGTTTCTTTGGCTGAATTGCTCTATTCCAAGGGCGATCGCCACATTTCCGCAGAGGTGCTGCACGAAGAAGCTGTCGGCGCCGATGTTCCGGTGTCTCTTGCAACGGTCTACAACACCCTGCACCAGTTCACCGAGGCTGGCCTTTTGCGCGAAGTCGCAATTGAAGGCAACAAAACGTATTTCGACACCAACGTGTCTGATCACCACCATTTCTTCATTGAAGACGAGAACCGGGTGATCGACATTCCTGGCCAAGGCGTTGGCATCGGCGAAATTCCCGAAGCCCCGGAAGGCATGGAAATCGTCCGCGTGGATGTCGTGGTGCGCGTCCGCGAAAAACGGAACTGAAGGCCGGGTTCGGACCGGTCAGCTTCGATCTACATGAATGAGGAAGTAGTCGGACGTATCGTCGTATGCGGCTAGATACCGCTGTCCGGATGCCAAGAATCCAAGCTTCAACAAAAGAGCGGCTGATCTCACGTTTTCGGTGTGCGTAATCGCGCAAAGCGTATCCAGGTCCGTGTTGTCTTTGACATAGGCAAGCACGGCCTTTGCGGCTTCAAGCGCATAGCCCTTGCCGCGATGTTTTTCCAAAAAGGCGTATCCAAGGTCCGGATGGTCAAGATCATCGCGTACCACGAGACCGCACGCCCCAATCGGCTCGCTGGTGGGCTTCAGCTCGACCACCCAAAGACCAATCTTGTGTTTGGCAAAATGTGCAAGCGGACTGCTTTCAATGTAATTGATTGCGTCCGATTCAGACCGGATGCCGCGATCGGCGATGAACCGGTGATAGTCCGGCTCGTTCATCATGTCTCTGTAAAAGCCAGCGTCTGCGCGGGTCGGCAAACGGAAGGTCAGGCGCTCGCTGAAAGGAAGCGGCAGGTCAGCAAGATTCACGCACTGTTTTCCTTCTCGATCAGTGCCTTCGTGCGCGCTGCGATGTCCGGTACGGCGTCGAACTTTTCCTTCTCAGGGCTTTTGCAAAGATCGTAGATGACACAGCGTTTGCATTCCGGCTTGCGCGCCTTGCAGATGTAGCGTCCGTGCAAAATCAGCCAGTGGTGCGCGTGCAGGGAAAATTCTTCAGGAACGGCCTTTTCCATTGCCTTTTCGACATCAAGTGGCGTCTTGCCCGGTGCGATGCCGATCCGGTTTCCAAGACGGAACAGATGCGTGTCGACAGCAATTGTCGGATGGCCGAAGAAGATATTCAGGACCACGTTTGCCGTTTTGCGTCCGACCCCAGGGAGCTGCTCAAGTGCTTCTCGGTTTTCCGGCACCTCACCGCCATGGTCCCGGATGAGTTGTTCGGACAGCAATATCGTGTTTTTCGCCTTGTTCTTATAAAGGCCGATCGTCCTGATTTCCTCGCGCACCCGGTCCTCGCCGAGGGCGACCATTTTTTCAGGCGTATCGGCGATCTTGAACAGGTTCTTCGTTGCCCGGTTGACGCCAACATCGGTGGCTTGCGCAGACAGAACGACGGCAACCAGCAATGTGAAAGCATTGACATAGTCGAGTTCGCCTTCCGGCTCCGGATTGTCCGCGTGGAACCTCTGAAAAATGGCGTAGGTCTCGGCCTTGCTGTAACGCGACCTCTTCAACACCCTGCCGGGATTGTCGACGGAAGGGGCCGTTTTCCTGGTCTGCTTCGGTTTTGCGGATCCTTTTGAGGCCTTGCGGGCGGGGGGGCTCTTTGCTTGGGTCATGAACTCTCTATAATCAGACCTCATGAGTGAGAACAATCCGAAACCCGAGAATTGTGGGTCACCGGTGGAAATGGACAAGCCATTCTTTTCCGCTGTGCTGACGCCGTATCGGTCTTTGGGTCCGAACGGGTTCATGATCCTCATGCTCTGTTTCGGCTTTGTCAGCTTTGTCGCTGGCGCTGTTTTCTGGAGCATCGGGGCATGGCCGGTCTTCGGGTTTTTTGGGCTTGATATTGCCCTTCTTTGGTTTGCGTTCCGCATGAATTATCGGTCCGCGCGCACCTACGAGGAAGTGATCGTCTCCCGGAACGAGCTCATCATCCGCAAGGTTGGTCCAGGCAAACGGTATCAGGAATTCAAGTTCAACCCGTTCTGGGTCCGGTTGTCCGTCAACCGCATCGAAGACGAGGGCGTTGTCCGGATTTCACTGACGAGCCGCGGCGAGACGGTCGATTTAGGCAATTTCCTCAATCCCGACGACCGCACGAGTTTTGCCGGCGCCATGACGAATGCGCTCGCCGTCGCAAAGGCCGGTGGTGCCTGAGGCAACGGCTCTCTTTCGTAAAATCGCGGACGAACATGACCTCATCCTGAGGAGGGCCGTCAGGTCCGTCTCGAAGGATGGCCGCTTGTCGTGGCGTCTGTCGCCCATCCTTCGAGACAGCGCTATGCGCTTCCTCAGGATGAGGACGGTGGGTGGTGAAGGAGAAAATTACTCTTCTGATTTCAACGTCTTGAGCCTGTAGAGCGCTTCGAGGGCTTCGCGCGGGGTCATGTCGTCGGGATCGCATTCCGCGAGCGCTTCAAGCACCGGATTGACCTTGACCTGCACCGCCTGCGCGCTGGGCGGCGGCGGCGCGACACTGGCAAAGAGCGGCAATTCGTCGATCAGGCTTTCCGCAGGCGATCGCCGGTCTTGCTCTTCCAACTGGCCGAGAACCTGCTTCGAACGCTCGACGACTGTCGCCGGCAAGCCGGCAAGCTTGGCCACCTGGATGCCGTAGGACCGGTCCGCAGCACCGGGCACGATCTCATGCAGGAAAATGACCTCGCCATTCCATTCCTTTACCGAGACGGTGGCGTTGTAGAGCCGGTCGAGTTTGGCCGAGAGCGCCGTCAGCTCGTGGTAGTGGGTCGCAAACAGGGCGCGTGATTTGTTCACCTCATGCAGATGCTCGATCGTCGCCCAGGCAATCGACAATCCGTCGAAGGTCGCCGTGCCGCGTCCGATTTCATCGAGGATCACCAGCGAGCGATCGCCCGCTTGGTTGAGAATGGCAGCTGTTTCGACCATTTCGACCATGAACGTCGACCGGCCGCGGGCAAGGTCGTCAGCAGCGCCGACGCGTGAAAACAGCCGGTCGACCACGCCGATATGGGCTTCATCTGCCGGGACAAATCCGCCCATCTGTGCAAGCACGGCAATCAGCGCGTTCTGGCGCAGGAACGTTGATTTACCAGCCATGTTCGGTCCGGTGATCAGCCAGATATGACCGATTTCTTCCGAATTGACCGGACCGAGATCTGCGTCATTGGCGACAAAGCTGTCGCCGCCGGATATCCGCAATGCCTGTTCGACGACCGGATGACGGCCACCCTTGATCTCGAAAGCGCGGCTGTCGTCGACGACCGGCCTCGCATAGTTCTCGTCCTGCGCCAGTTTTGCCAGCGCTGCGGAAACGTCCAGGATGCTGAGACCCTGGGCAGCCGCCTTGATGGCCTCGCCGCTGTCGATGATCGCCTGGGCAAGCTGCTCGAAGATCTCAAGTTCAATAGCGAGCGCCCGTTCCCCGGCGCTGGCGATCTTCGATTCCAGATCCGCAAGTTCCGTCGTTGTGAACCGCATCGCGCCGGCCATGGTCTGCCGGTGAATGAAGCGTGCCGGATCGGCTGTCAGCTTCTCCGTCTGGGCGGTTGGCGCTTCGATGAACCAGCCGAGCACATTGTTGTGCTTGATCTTCAACGAGCGAAGGCCGAGCTCTTCGGAATACTCTGCCTGCAGTCTGGCGATGACTTTGCGGCTTTCGTCGCGCAAGGAGCGTAGCTCATCAAGGTCGGCGTTGTATCCGGTCGCGACAAACCCACCGTCCCGCTTCAGAAGCGGCGGCTCCTCCTTGATCGCCGAGACAAGCTCGGTGCCGAGCTCATGCGGGGCCTGTTCGAGACTGGTGCGGGCGGCGGCGATTTCAGCCGGAATGTCTCCAGCGTTCGTCTGTTCGAAACCAGCCCGCGCTGCGGCAAGCCCCTGCGCGATTGCCAGGATATCGCGCGGACCGCCCCGGTTAAGGGCAATGCGCGAGAGCGCCCGGGCCATATCCGGTGCACCTTTCAGTGTCTGGCGCAGGCCTTCGCGTCTGATTTCGTTGGTGAGAAAAAAGGCGACGGCATCGTGACGGTGATGAATTGCATCGACATTGACAAGCGGTCCGGCAAGACGGCTTGCCAGCAAGCGGGATCCGCCGCCTGTCACGGTCCGGTCAATCATTGCAAGCAGTGACCCCTGCTTTTCGCCGGAGAGCGTTCGTGAGAGTTCAAGATTGGCGCGTGTCGCCGGGTCGATCAGCATGCGTCCTGCACCGGCCTCGCGCACGGGCGGGTCGAGCGGTGGACGTTCGCCGAGCTGGGTTCGCTCGATATAGGATAAGATCCCGGCAGCGGCTGAAAGTTCCGCCCGGCTGAAGGTGCCGAACCCGTCGAGCGTCTTCACGCCGAAATAGTGCGCCAGGCGGTCGGTTGCGGTGGAGCTGTCGAAAAAGGCGCGCGGAACAGGTGACAGCGCGCTGCCCGATTGTTCGGCGATCAGGCGAAGCTCGCCTTCTTGCAACAGCGTGTCCGCCAGAATCAGTTCCTGCGGCGACACCTGCGCAAGATCGGCTGCAAGCCGTTGCTGATCGGTTTCCGACACTTGAAACGAGCCCGTGGACATGTCGATCCAGGCAAGACCGTAAACGGCATCGCCGGCGAGCGATCCACCCCTCAGCCTTGTCAGCGCCATCAGAAAGTTGTTGGCGCCTGCGTCCAGAAGGCGTTCTTCCGTCAGCGTTCCCGGTGTCACCAGCCGGACGACGTCCCGGCGGACGACGGATTTGGACCCGCGCTTTTTGGCTTCCGCCGGATCTTCGGTCTGTTCGCAGACGGAAACCCGGTGACCTTTGGCGATCAGTTTCTGAAGGTAGTCGTCGGCTGCGTGGACAGGTACGCCGCACATCGGGATATCGGCACCCTGGTGTTTGCCGCGCTTGGTGAGCGTGATACCGAGCGCCTGGGACGCAATTTCCGCATCGTCAAAGAACAGCTCGTAGAAATCACCCATCCGGTAAAACAGGAGGCTGTCCGGGCTGGCCGTCTTGATCTCGATATACTGGGCCATCATCGGCGTGACCTTCTGGTCGGCCGGGGCCGCTTTCTGCGCGCTCTGTCCACTCATGATAAATACGTAGCAAACCTCGCCCGCCATTCCACAAAAGGGTTATGGCTTCCGCGCTTGAGGCTTCATTTTCCAGGGGATAAGGTCAGGGTCCCGCCTCGTTAAGAAGTGCGACCGAGAGGAAACGCCCGCGCCATGTCCACTGACAAGTCTTCGTCAAAAACAAGTATCAGCTTCACCGACCAGGAAGCATTGCAATTTCACCAGCAAGGCCGGCCCGGCAAACTGGAAGTCACACCGACCAAACCGATGGCAACGCAACGCGATCTGTCACTGGCCTATTCCCCCGGTGTGGCGGTCCCTGTCCTGGCAATCGCGGACGACCCAAGCCGGGCCTACGATTACACCACCAAGGGTAATCTTGTCGCAGTGATCTCCAATGGTTCAGCCATCCTGGGTCTTGGAAACCTCGGTGCCCTTGCATCCAAACCGGTGATGGAGGGCAAGTCCGTCCTTTTCAAGCGGTTTGCGGATGTCGATTCAATCGACCTTGAAGTGGACACCCAGGACGTTGAGGAATTCATCAATTCGGTGCGCTACCTCGGGCCGTCCTTCGGCGGCATCAACCTGGAAGACATCAAGGCACCGGACTGTTTCATCATCGAGCAGCGCCTGCGCGAGTTGATGGATATCCCGGTCTTTCATGACGATCAGCACGGCACGGCAATCATCGCAGCGGCGGGTCTTTTCAACGCGTTGCATCTGACGGGGCGGGACTTGAAGGACACCAAGGTGGTGTGCAACGGGGCCGGCGCGGCGGGCATTGCCTGTATCGAACTGGTGAAAGCCATGGGCGTTCCGCACGAAAACGTCACGCTTTGCGACACCAAGGGCGTGATTTACAAAGGCCGTTCTGAGGGCATGAACCAGTGGAAGTCGGCGCATGCCATCGAGACCAGCAACCGCTCGCTCTACGATGCCATGAAGGGTGCCGATGTCTTCCTGGGCGTCTCGGTCAAGGGCGCCCTGACGCCGGACATGCTGCGTGTCATGGCGCCGAACCCGATCATTTTTGCCATGGCCAACCCGGATCCGGAAATCACGCCGGAAGAAGCCGCCGAAGTGCGCGACGATGCCATCGTGGCGACCGGCCGGTCGGATTATCCGAACCAGGTCAACAACGTGCTCGGGTTCCCTTATATTTTCCGCGGCGCGCTCGATGTACACGCGACCACCATCAACGACGAAATGAAGGTTGCCTGTGCCCAGGCGCTGGCGGAATTGGCCCGTGAGGAGGTGCCCGATGAAGTGGCAGCGGCCTATCGTGGCAACCGCCCGAAATTCGGCCCGGAATACATCATCCCGGTCCCGTTTGATCCGCGTCTGATTTCCGCCATCCCGCCCGCCGTCGCGCAGGCCGCCATGGATTCAGGCGTCGCCAAGCGTCCGATCGTCGACATGGAAGCCTACACGCATCAGCTGTCCGCGCGGCGCGATCCGATCGCCGGAACCCTGCAGCGTATTTTCACGAAGGTCCGCCAGCAGCCGAAGCGGGTTGTCTTTGCCGAAGGGGAGGAGGAGCCGGTCATCCGCGCCGCCGCCGCCTTTGTCGCCCAGGGCCTGGGCGCTGCAATCCTGATCGGCCGGGAAGACGAAATCAAAACCATGGCGGAGCAGGCTGGTGTCGACATCGACCGGCCCGGTGTCTCTATTCAGAATGCCCGCCTTTCGGATCGGAATGCTGACTATGCGCAGTATCTTTACGGCCGTTTGCAGCGCAATGGTTACCTGCTGCGCGATTGTCAGCGCATGGTCAACAACGACCGGAACTACTGGGGTGCGATCATGGTGGCACGCGGCGATGCCGATGCAATGGTGACCGGCCTGACGCGGAACTATTCCGTTGCACTTGATACGGTCAAAGCGACGATTGACCCGAAACCGGGCCACCGGATCATCGGTGTCTCGCTTGCCTTGGTCAGGGGACGCACCGTTCTGATTGCCGATACGGCGGTGATCGACATGCCGAATTCGGAAGAACTGGCCGATATTGCAGAAGAAGCAGCACATGTCGCCCGCAAGCTCGGCTACGAGCCACGGGTCGCCATGCTGGCCTATTCCACCTTCGGCCATCCAAGGGGCGAACGGTCGGAGAAGGTTATCGAGGCGGTCAAGATCCTCGACCGGCGGCGCGTGGATTTCGAGTATGACGGCGACATGGCGGCCGACGTTGCGCTCAACATGGACCGGATGGCCGCCTACCCGTTCTGCCGTTTGTCGGGCCCGGCCAACGTTCTGGTCATGCCGGCATTCCACTCGGCTTCGATCTCCACCAAGATGCTTCAGGAACTCGGCGGCGCCACTGTGATCGGGCCCCTGCTGACCGGTTTCGACAAGTCGATCCAGATCCTGCCCATTGGCGCCAAGGACAGCGACATCGTCAACATGGCCGCCATCGCGGCGTTCAACGTGTCTTGAGGACGTATCTTAATGCCGAGTTTGTGGCTCTCCGGTCCCGGCTCTACGCTCCGCTTGGCCGGGATTACGATGGTCAAAACAAACTGTCGTTGGTCATCCCGGACGACTGAAAGGAGATCCGGGACCGGGGCGCCATAGACTTTTGCTATGTACTGGACTGTTGAGTTGACGGCTTGGGTCTACATTCTCGCGTCACGACCTTATGAAACGCTCTACACAGGGGTGACCACTGATCTTGTACGCCGCATATACGAACACCGTGAAGGACTGCTCGAAGGTTTTTCGGAAAAGTACGGTACGAAGACCCTCGTTTGGTATGAAATCCATTCCGAGATACCCGCCGCAATCACGAGAGAGAAGCAGATCAAGAGATGGCGCCGGCGCTGGAAGTTTGAATTGATTGAAAAAATGAATCCCGATTGGGAAGATCTCTACCTGACTTTAAACAACTAGCCCTTTCGCCATCATTCCGGACGCAGCGAAGCGACGATCCGGGATCGGCGCGCCGTGTAGCGGATGGTTGTTTCAAGACTTGATTCCACGGCTCTCCGATCCCGGCTCTGCGCTCTGCTTGGCCGGGATGACGATGGAGAGGCAAAGGGCGACGCGGCAAGAGTTCAAAATCCCCTTTTGACAAACTCTTCCGCACCGGCGATACCTCGATCCCATGTCTGATATCCAAGTCAAGATCTGCGGTTTGTCGACCGAGGAGACCATGGAAGCCGCGCTGGACGCCGGGGCGGACATGGTCGGCCTGATGTTCTTTCCCAAGAGCCCGAGGCACGTCTCGCTCAGCGAGGCTTGCAAGCTGGCGGACATGGCGCGCGGGAAGGCCGAAATCGTTGCGGTGACCGTGAACATGGACCCGGACGGATTGTCGCGGATCAGGGAACTGGTGAACCCGGATATTATCCAGTTTCACGGCTCAGAAGCGCCCGAAGCCTTGGCTGCGGCCAAGGTGATGCAGGGAGCCAGGGTGATGAAGGCGATTTCCGTTTCTGAACGGGAGGATCTGGAACAGGCCGATTACTACGCTATTGTAGCCGACTGGATCCTGTTTGACGCCAAACCACCCAAGGGGTCAGAGCTGCCTGGCGGCAACGGCGTCTCCTATGACTGGAAGCTGCTGAAGGATATAGAGCTCAAAAAGCCCTTCCTTCTGTCCGGGGGGCTCGATCCGACGAATGTTGCCGAGGCCATCCGGCAGAGCGGGGTCAGGGCGGTTGATGTGTCTTCCGGAGTTGAGCGGGAGAAGGGCGTCAAAGACAGTGAACTTATTCGCGCTTTTCTGGCGGCGGCCAAAAGCGCCTGATTTCCGGAGATTTCCGGCTTAAGGAGTAGACGCGTGAACGACATGGCGAACAGCATCCGGACCGGTCCGGACGAACGCGGGCATTTCGGCATTTTCGGTGGCCGTTACGTCGCCGAGACGCTGATGCCGCTGATCCTGGATCTGGAGCAGCAGTACGAGGATGCGAAGAACGATCCGGAGTTTCACGCCGAGATCGAATCCTTGAACAAGCACTATACGGGCCGTCCCTCGCCGCTCTATTTCGCCGAGCGGCTGACGGAAGAGCTTGGCGGCGCAAAGATCTACTTCAAGCGCGACGAGCTGAACCACACCGGTTCGCACAAGATCAACAACTGCCTCGGTCAGATCCTGTTGGCCAAGCGCATGGGCAAGACCCGTATTATTGCCGAAACCGGCGCTGGACAGCATGGCGTGGCGACGGCAACGGTCTGTGCCAGGTTCGGTCTGCCCTGTGTTGTTTATATGGGCGCCACCGACGTCGAACGTCAGAAGCCGAACGTCTTTCGCATGAAACTGCTGGGTGCCGAGATCGTTCCGGTCACGGCGGGTGCGGGAACGCTGAAAGACGCCATGAACGAGGCGCTGCGCGACTGGGTCACCAACGTCGAAAACACCTATTACCTGATCGGCACGGCGGCCGGACCGCACCCCTATCCGGAAATGGTGCGTGACTTCCAGTCGGTGATCGGCCGGGAATTGCGCGAGCAGTTGCTGGAAGCCGAAGGCCGTTTGCCGGATGCGCTCGTTGCCGCCGTTGGCGGCGGCTCGAACGCGATTGGCCTGTTCCATCCGTTCCTCGACGACAAGGACGTGAAGATCTACGGCGTCGAAGCCGGTGGCCGCGGGCTTGAAGGCGAAGAACACTGCGCATCGCTGACCGCCGGAAAGCCGGGCGTGTTGCACGGCAATCGCACGTTCCTGCTCCAGGATGGCGACGGTCAGATCCTGGAAGGACACTCGATCTCTGCGGGCCTTGATTATCCCGGCATCGGACCTGAGCACTCCTGGCTCAAGGATATCGGCCGCGTTGAATACGTTCCGGTCATGGATGATGAAGCCCTGGAAGCTTTCCAGTTGCTGACGCGGGTTGAAGGGATCATTCCGGCACTGGAGCCGTCCCACGCGCTCGCCCACGTCGTCAAGCTGGCGCCCCAGATGGACAAGGACCAGATCCTTGTCATGAATCTGTGCGGCCGGGGCGACAAGGACGTGTTTGCTGTCGGACAAATGCTCGGGTTCGACATCTGAACCGGATCAGCTGGAACAAACGAAACCGCGTCCTGATAAGGGCGCGGCTTTTTTGTTAACAAACTGGCGCGTACGGCTGGTCTGCGGTGCTTCGATCGTAGTGTTTTGTCGGTCGTCCCATGGCTTGACCATGGGACCCATGCCGCGACCCTTCCGGCTTGGAGAACATACTTTTGGCGCGAGTGCACGGCATGGATTGCCGGATCAGGTCCGGCAATGACGGGGCTTGTGGGCTACCCTGACGTTCAATCTGAACGTAGCCAGGTGAGTTGACGAAAAAGTCTTTAAAGCCACCGATTGGGCTGGCAAGACCAATTCAACAAAAGCCGGGCATCAGCGGCGTCCGGCTCCATTTGGTGCGATCGGCTTGGTCGTTAGCGCGGCCTGCAAAAGTTGCTGACGGCCGCGAGCGTCCAGGGTTTCGGCCTGTTTCAGTAATGCAGGATCCGTATGAGCGATCTCCCGTGGGGTCGCGCCGAGATTGAGGTCCCTGACCCGCTGCCAGATTTTTTCGTGCAGCGGTTTGGGAGCAGGCTCGAAAAGCGAATGGGCCATTTTCAGCTCCTTTGTTCTTGTTGGTGTCTCAACATAAGCGCACTTTGTGCACTTTGGAAGCTGCAAAATCTGCACATCAGCTAAGCCAGCTATGCATTTCGCGAGATCGACGCCGCAAGTCCCGCTGGCCAGCTATTCCGCAGGGACAGGGCAGCAATGCAATTCGATCGGTTGTGTGCACTGCAACAATGTTTATGTTGAAGTTCGGACACGGACGGCGGACCACAAAGTCGTCCATCTGACATGAAGGGAAAACGATATGAAATTCGATCTTCTGACAGGTTTTGTCCGCGACATCCGCTCTGCTCGTCGCGCAGCGAACGAGTTCGAACGCCTGAACCGGATGAACACCAGCGAACTTGCGCAGCTTGGTCTGGATCGCTCAGACATCTCCAGCTACACCTTTAACAAGCACTTCAAGCGCTGAACCGATGAGCCTGGCCGTGCGGCCAGGTTCCCGTCGCGCAAACGATCGTCTGACGGGCATCTTGCCCGTTTGGTACGATCTTGATTGACATCCGCTTGCCCGCTCCCCTACATCGCACTGAGTTTAAGTTGACATGAACGGCCGCGTGTTGCGCGGCAGGGGTGAAGCTGCATGACGGAAACGCGTATTGATCGCCGCTTTAAGGCCTGTGCCGACGCAGGCCGGCCTGCCTTGGTGACTTTTGTGACCGCAGGTGATCCCGATCTGGAGACATCCCAGGCGGTTTTGAACGCGCTTCCGGAAGCCGGCGCCGACGTGATCGAGCTCGGTATGCCGTTTTCCGATCCAATGGCGGAAGGCGTTCCAATCCAGCTTGGCAACCAGCGTGCGCTTGCCGCTGGCCAGACCATGGACAAAACCCTGGAGATGGTGCGCCGGTTCCGCGAGCGGGACCAGGACACGCCGATCATCTTGATGGGTTACTACAATCCGATCTACGTCCGCGATCCGAAGAAATTCGCCAAGGTTGCCAAGGATGCCGGCGTCGACGGATTCATCATTGTCGACCTCCCGGCAGAAGCTGACGATGAATTCTGTATTCCGGCACTGGATGCCGGGCTCAATTTCATTCGTCTTGCAACCCCCACCACCGATGACAAGCGTTTGCCGGCCGTTCTGGCCAACACTTCCGGTTTCGTCTATTACGTCTCCGTCACCGGCATCACGGGTGCCAATATTGCGGATACGGGCCGGGTAACGGCAGCCGTTAACCGCATCAAGGGCCACACCGATCTCCCGGTTGCCGTTGGGTTCGGCGTGAAAACCGCGGATCAGGCCGCGGTCATCGGCAAGGACGCTGACGGCGTTGTCGTCGGTTCGGTCCTTGTGAATGCCATTCGGGACAGTCTGGATGAGGCCGGCAAAGCAACCGGGCAAACCGTCAAGGCCGTTGTTGATGTGGTGACCGATCTGGCTGCGGGCTGCGCGAGAGCCCGCTCAAGCTAAGTCGGGCTGTTTGAATTGAAGGATTGCTGGCGGACCCCATATCTCCGCCGAGGGCCGCCGCCCTGGTCATTACTCGAGTAAACGGACGCGTTTGACGTGAACTGGATCAACTCTATCGTACGCCCCAAGATCCGCGACCTCTGGAAGAAGCGCGAGGTTCCCGAGAATCTCTGGATCAAGGATCCTGAGACCGGCGAAATGGTGTTTCACCGGGACCTGGAAGCCAATCTTTGGGTGATACCGAACTCCGGTCACCACATGCGCATGCCGGCGCGCAAGCGTGTCGAAGCCTTTTTCGACGATGCCGAGTACACTGACATTGAAACGCCGGAAGTTCATGCAGACCCGCACAAGTTCCGCGATTCCAAGCGCTATACCGACCGCCTGAAAGAAGCCAGGGCCAAGTCCGGTGAGGACGAGGCCATCCTGGTTGCCCAGGGCAAGGTCAACGGCATGGCCATGACCATTGCTGTTCAGAACTTCGACTTCGTGGCCGGATCGCTGGGCATGGCTGCAGGCGAGGCTATCCTTGCCGGTATGATGAAAGCAGTTGAGGACGGGACACCATTCGTCATGTTTGCCGCATCAGGCGGCGCACGCATGCAGGAAGGCATCCTTTCGCTGATGCAAATGCCGCGGACCACGGTTGGCGTCCAGATGCTGCGGGAAGCAGGGCTTCCCTATGTTGTTGTTCTGACCAACCCGACCACCGGGGGGGTTTCCGCTTCTTACGCAATGTTGGGCGACGTTCATATCGCAGAGCCTGGTGCGCAGATCGGTTTTGCCGGGCGCCGGGTCATCGAACAAACGGTTCGCGAACAGCTGCCGGAAGATTTCCAGACCGCAGAGTACCTGCTCGATCACGGCATGATCGACATGGTGGTGCCGCGTCAGGAGCTGAAAGAGACGATCGCCAGGATTTGCGGCATCCTGATGAAGCGCGAAGTAGAGCTGCCGAAGCTCGAGGCACCGAAGCCGGATGACGAGGCTGATGAAACGAGCGCGGACGAGCCCGCAGAAGACGCACCTGCCGATGACCAGGACGCCAAGGTAACGGAACCGGCGAGCTGAGACACCACAGGACAAGCGCTTGAGATTTTCCCGAAAATGTCGCGGACAAGGCCTATAGGGACAAAACCATGAGGCCTGCTTGTCAAGCGGGCGCCCTTCCCGTAAAGCCGGTAATCAGACACAAACGAAAAGAGACGGCTCTTCGGAGAGCGCCTTGGATCAGATAACGACAATCCTGGATAGGCTCCTGGCGTTGCACCCCAAGGAGATTGATCTCTCGCTCGGGCGCATGCACCGTTTGCTCTCGGCGCTGGGCAATCCCGAGCAGCGCTTGCCGCCGGTGATCCATGTCGCCGGCACCAACGGCAAGGGGTCCGTTACCGCCACTATGCGCGCCATTCTGGAAGCGGACGGCAAGAGGTGTCACGTTTATACGTCACCTCACCTGGTTTCCTTCAATGAACGCATCCGCGTCGGCACGGACGGAAAGTTCGTGTCCGATCCGGTTCTCTACGATGCGCTTCACCGCTGCGAAGAAGCCAATAACGGCGAAGAGATCACGTTTTTTGAAATCACCACGGCCGCAGCGCTGCTGATCTTTGCAGAGCACCCTGCAGACATACTGCTTCTTGAAGTCGGCCTCGGCGGGCGCCTGGACGCCACCAACGTGATCGACGCTCCCGTCGCAACCGTGATCACGCCCGTTTCCATGGATCATGAAAAGTTCCTGGGTGACGATCTTGGCGTCATCGCTGCGGAAAAGGCCGGGATCATCAAGCCCGGTATTCCGGTCATCTGCGCTGTGCAGCCCGAAGAAGCGCAACCGCCGATTATCCGCCAGGCCGCACGCGGCCGGTCGCCGCTCCGGATCAGCGGGCAGGACTTCGTCAATTCGCCGGATCAGGGCCGGATGACCTTTCAGGACGATGACGGCCTGATCGACCTGCCACTGCCGGTTCTTGGCGGCAGTCACCAATACGAGAATGCGGGCCTTGCGCTCGCCGCCCTCAAGGCGGCCGGCCTGCTGCCGGACGACGACACGATCGCAAGGGGCCTGAAGTCGGTCAACTGGCCCGGGCGCCTGCAGCCGATCACACATGGCCTGCTTCTGGACCTGTGCCCGGAGGGCGCAGAGGTCTGGATTGATGGTGGCCACAATCCCGGCGCTGGCGTTTCGGTCGCCCAGTTCATGGGCGAACAGGAAGAACGACTGCCGCGGCCGCTTTATCTTGTTTCGGGAATGCTGACGACCAAGGACCCGATTGGCTTCTTCCGTCCGTTTGACGGGCTCGTGCGCCATGTTGGGACCGTACCGATATCTTCGACCGCGACCGCCCGGTCGCCGGAAGAGCTTGCGGACCTTGCGCGCTGCGCGGGCCTTGAAGCAACGCCGTTTCCATCACTGGACGCAGCGCTGGAAGATGTGGCAGCTTGTGCCGAAAGGGATGGCGAACCGCCGAGAATTCTGATCTGCGGTTCCCTCTATCTCGCCGGCGAAGCCTTGGCACGGAACGGCACCGCTCCGGACTGACGCACTGCCGGGGCTGCCTTAAGGAGTCCTTTGGGATGCGCACTTTCTTCAATTCTACCGCAGCAGCAACTCTGCTGCTCGGTGTTGTTTTTGGCGCCGCTCCGGCGTTTTCCCTTTCCGAACAGTATGAAACACCGCCGGAGCAGGATCCGGCGGTCGTCCTTGACGGCAAGGAAAACGGGCCTGGGTATGCGGTGCTGTCTCCTGTTCGAAGCGACGGGTTCCTGCGCATCTACCAATTGCAAACCGATCTGGGTGTCGAACAGATCGAAGGTGACGGCCTCCTAAAACTCAGGCTCGCGGAGATCAAGGTTCTGATCGCCCTGGAGGGGCTCAAGAATGATGCCAGCTTTCTGGACGGGTTGAAGCAGGCCGCGAAGAAACCGGTCGATTTCGTCGAAAGCACGGTGACCGATCCGGTCGGAACCGCAAAGAGCACCGTGTCTGGCGTCGGTCGCATGTTCAGCCGGCTGGGCAAGGGCGTCGAAGAAGCGGTGACAGGCAAGGGCGGCTCCCCGGCTGAACTTGCAAAGGCAATCACCGGGCAGGCGCGCGCGGAACGCGAACTCGCGGTCGAGCTGGGCGTCGATCCCTATACGTTTTACAAACCGCTGTCGGAAAAGCTGAACGAAACCGCGAGCGTAACCACCGCCGGAAGCTGGACCGTCACTGCCATCACAGCCCTGCTGCCGGGCGGCATGATCGTCGGGGCGGCACGACAGGCGGACAATTTCCGGACGCTGATCGTTGACAGCACGCCGGCTGAACTGGCCGAGCGGACAGCAGAGACCTTGCGCTCGGCCGGTGTTTCGGAACAGACAGTCACCCGTATTGCGGAAAATCCGTTTTACACCGCATCGGAAAAAGTGGCGATTGCCTACCAGCTGCAGGCCATGCCGGGTGTTCAGGAACTCGACCTGATCGCCGCCAAGGTGGCCGACGCCGAAAGCCGGGACATTGCCTATTTCCAGCTCCGCCGCGTCGTGCTTCTGGAAACCTATAACCGCACCGTTTCGGGTCTTGGACAGATCCGGGAGGTGAACGGCTTGCCCATCGCAATCCGCCGTGACGGATTGGCCGCCGTCGTTCTGCCGCTCGATATGGTCTCCTGGACCCAGTCCGTTGCGCAGATGTTCTCCTCGCTCCACGAAGGCATGGCCGGACTGCCGTTTCCGCCGACCGGTGTCGATTTCCTGATCACCGGAGACCTGACCCCAATGGCCGCCGAACGCCTCGCCTCCTTCGGCTGGGAAATCACAGGAAACTATCCCATGCCGGATGGTCCGGTGGACTAGGCGGACGTCTGCGACGTGTCGCCGACCCATATCACGGAGAAAACCAGGCGCCTTGCGCAAAGTCTGAGACTGGACCAGACAAGTGGGGAGAAGGCTCTTTGGCGTGCGCTGCGCGAACTGAAATCGGATGGAATCCGTGTTCGTAGACAGGCACCGATCGGACCCTACGTGGTCGATTTTGCAATTTTCACAAGGAAATTGGTCATCGAAATCGACGGCGACGTTCACGCATTGCCTGACCGGATTGCCCACGATGAGAAACGCGACACTTGGCTTCGATCACAAGGCTTCGACGTGATCCGATACTCGCCTGTTGATGTCAGCGAAAACCTGGAAGGGGTCGTTTCGGATATCAGGCGAAGGCTCGAGCTGGATGCGTAGGTACCCCCACCCCTAACCCCTCCCCACAAGGGGGAGGGCAATTCTCTCGTGCTTGAGTTCAAGTTTTTGCTTCAAATACGTCTTTCTGTATGGAGTACATGATTTGCGCCCTCTTCAGGGGAGTCCCCCTCCCCCTTGTGGGGAGGGGTTAGGGGTGGGGGTCTAATACGAAATGGAACCGATCCTCCGACGCCCGCCTCTTGGCCTTGCTTCCTCCGAACCGTCGATATCCAGCGTCAGTCTTTGAACCGGGTTTTCTAAACACACTCCAGAACCGGTCCTGACAGCCCCGTTTCCCATCCAAGAATGGCGCGTTTGCGGGTGAGGCCCCAGTGGTAGCCGCCGATTTTGCCGCCTTTCGCCAGCACTCTATGGCATGGAACGACAAAGGAAATCGGGTTCCGTCCAACGGCAGTTCCGACCGCCCGCGACGCTTTCGGCTTGCCGATCGCCGCGGCAACATCCGAATAGGTTGTTGCCTGACCCATCGGGATTTTCAAAAGCGTCTGCCAGACCCGGATCTCAAAATCCGTACCGATCATCACCACGTTAAGCGGCTGATCTTCCTGCCATTTTTCCGGATCGAAGACACGTTGCGCATAAGTGAACGTCGCGTCCTGGTCATGAACGAACTTAGCCGACGGCCAGCGTTCACACATGTCCTCAAGAGCCGCCTGCTCCTCGCCGGGATCCGCAAAGCCGAGACCTGCCAGGCCTTTATCGGTCGCCATGATCAAGACCTGACCGAAAGGAGACGGATGGAAGCCATAGGCAATCTGCAGCCCCTCGCCCCGCGCCCGGTAGTCGCCGGGTGTCATGGCCTCGTGGGTGATAAAGAGATCGTGCAGGCGCGAAGATCCGGAAAGGCCGACCTCGTAGGACGCATCCAGAACACTTGCACTGTCCCGCAGGAGTGCCTTGGCATGATCCAGAGTGATTGCCTGAAGAAACTGTTTCGGCGTCAGGCCGGCCCAGCGCGAAAACACGCGCTGCAACTGGATCGGCTGCAGATCGGCTTCCTTGGCAAGCTGTTCAAGCGTCGGTTGCTCGCGCCAGTCCTCGGTGATCCGTTTAAGGGTCTGCCGGACGACGGCATAGTTTTCGGCTGCCTCTTCCCCGACTGAAATCGGTTCCGGACCGGGGGTGAGACTGGAAAGATCGATTGCCTTGGTCATCTCGAACTCGTCGGTAATTCATCCTGAGAAGAATTTAGATGGCAACAGACAGCTTTGCGACCCGATTTGCGAGAGCTGAAGAAATTTAGCCGGGCAGGACTGCCGGCCCCTTCCGCGTGTTTAAAAGGAGGTTGGTTTCCGAGCCGGTAATGCCTTCAATCAGGCGAATGCGGTTGAGGGCATCGTCAAAGGCCGCAAGATCTCTCGTTGCGATGTCCAGAACGAGGTCCCATTTGCCGTTGGTCGAGTGAATGGCCCGCACTTCAGTCATCGCGCTCAGGGCACGGATCACCGGATCCGTGTTGTGGCCAGCCACCACCAGCAAGGTGATCGCGCGGATCGGAAGGTCCCGCCAGTCGTCTCGCAGAACAGCTGTATAGCCCAGGATTTCGCCGGTTTCCTGAAGCTTTTCCATGCGCGAGCGGACGGTTGCGCGCGAAACTTTCAGAGCACTTGCCAAATCGGAAACCGATTGACGCCCATCATGGCGCAGCAAAGAGATTAATCGAAGATCCAGATCGTCCATTTTATCATCATGATCAATTCAGCTTCTCAAAATGATAAATTGAGCTGCTCTTTTGATCAATGCTTGGGATTTACTCCGCCGCGCTGCATCCGCACAATTCAGGGGACGATGAACCCGGAGAGCGAAGTGAACGATTCCAGCAGACAGATTGCGCTTGTCGGAGCGCCAGTTGACGATGGCGCCGGCCAGAAAGGTTGTCTGATGGGCCCGGATGCCTACCGCACCGCCGGACTTGCGGAGCAGCTTCAGGCTCTCGGTCATTCGGTGACCGATCACGGCAATCTGCAACAGGCAGCGGTTGGCAATATAGCGTCCACGAACCCCGTTCTGAAAAACCTGAGATCCTATGCCGGCTGGACACGGGCGCTGCATGCGAAAGCCGCCGACCTCGGTACGCAGCCTGTAATCCCGATCTACCTGGGCGGTGACCACGCCATGGCGGCGGGAACCGTGTCGGGTCAAGCCAAGGCCGCCGCGGTTTTGAACCGCCCGCTATTTGTCCTGTGGCTCGACGCACACTCGGACTTTCATACGCTGGACAGTACCGACAGCGGCAATCTGCATGGAACACCCCTTGCCTTTGCGTGCGGCCTTCCCGGTTTTGAAGAGTTGCTCGGGGCACCGCTCGCACATCCGGTCGATCCGAAAAACGTTGAAATTCTGGGCGTCCGTTCCATCGATGCGGCTGAACGCGAGATGCTGCTTAGCCATGGTGTGGGCGTTAGTGACATGCGCCGTATCGATGAAGACGGTGTCGCGACCCTCTTGAGGCCGTTCCTCGACCGCGTTCGTGCAGCGAACGGTCTTCTTCACGTCAGCCTCGACGTTGATTTTCTCGATCCGGAGATCGCGCCGGCCGTTGGGACCACCGTGCCGGGTGGCACGACCTTTCGCGAAGCGCACCTGGTGATGGAACTGCTGCATGACAGCGGTCTGGTGACGTCACTCGATCTCGTCGAGCTCAACCCGTTCCTGGACGAACGCGGAAAGACCGCGCGCCTGATGGTCGACCTGACCGGCAGCCTCTTCGGCCGCCGCGTCTTCGACCGCCCGACGCAAAGCTTCTAGAGGACAGCCTTATGACCCTTACCACTCACAATCCGAAACCTTCCGAACTCGCCTTCGTGCCTTTCGTCAGCGTTGACGACATGATGCGCAACATCCGTACCATCGGCGTGGAAAAGGCGATCCTCGGCATTGCCGAATACATCGAACAGGACTTCCTGCGCTGGGAAAGCTTCGACAAGAAACCGCGCATTCCGGCCCACGCGCCCCAGGGCGTGATCGAGCTGATGCCAACCAGCGACGGTGAAACCTTCGGGTTCAAATATGTCAACGGCCATCCCCAGAATGTGCGCGAAGGCCTGCAGACCGTGACCGGTTTCGGGGTTCTGTCGGAACTGTCCACTGGCTATCCGGTTCTCTTTACCGAGATGACCATCCTGACGGCGCTGCGCACAGCCGCGACGTCGGCACTGGCCGGCAAATACCTGGCTCCGAAAGGATCCAGAACTATGGCGATCATCGGGAATGGCGCGCAGTCCGATTTCCAATGCCTGGCTTTCAAGGAAATGGTCGGCATCACCGAGATCCGCGCCTATGACATTGATCCGGAGGCGAGCCTTCGTCTGGCCCGGAACCTTGCCAATTCTGGTCTGGACCTGACCATCTGCAAGACCCCAGAAGATGCCATCGAAGGCGCTCAGGTCATAACAACGGTGACCGCGGACAAGAAATACGCGACGATCCTGACCGACAACATGGTCGGCTCGGGCGTCCATATCAACGCGATCGGCGGCGACTGCCCGGGCAAGACCGAGCTGCACAAGGACATTCTCCTGCGTTCCGATATCTTCGTCGAGCTTCCCGAACAGACCCGGATCGAGGGCGAGTTGCAGCAGCTTCCCGAAGACCATCCGGTTACGGAGCTGTGGCAGGTCTATGCCGGCAAGGCGTCAGGCCGCACGTCCGACGATCAGATCACGCTGTTCGACAGCGTCGGCTTTGCCATCGAGGATTTTGCGGCGATGCGCTACGTCCGCGACCTGCTGCCGAAAACCGGCCACTTCGAAAAAATCGACCTGCTGGCGGACCCCGACGATCCGCGCGACCTCTACGGCATGGTGCTGCGTTCAAGCGCTGCCGACGACAACCAAGCGGCATGAAAAAACAAAGACCGTGATTTTTGACTGGCCACCGCACTTGCGGTGGCTTTTTTCTTGGGCCGAAGTTTGGGGAAAGCGTTTCAGTCACGTTCTTCGTCGAGCGCTGCGACCCCCACCCCTAAAACCGGTTGTTACCTACCCCAACGCCGCCTCGATCTCCGACACGACCGCATCTGCCGCAGCGCCCGGATCTTCGGCCTGGCTGATGGGACGCCCCACGACCAGATAGTCGCTGCCGGCCCGGATGGCGTCTTCGGGTGTCATGACCCGGCGCTGGTCGCCAGCAGCGCTTCCCTTCGGGCGAATTCCAGGCGTGACGATGACCAGTTCGTCGCCCAGGATGGGTCGCAGTTTCTCTGCTTCCGTTGCCGCGCAGACGATACCGCCCATGCCTGCCGCGCGCGCATCACGCGCCCGCGCTTCGACCACATCAGAAATCGGCCCGCGATAGCCGGCGGCCACAAGATCGTCCTCGTCCATGGAGGTCAGGACCGTCACACCGAGGAGACACAAGTTCGGATTGCCGTCTTCCATCAAGCCCTTGACTGCCGCCCGCATGGTCTTCGGGTAAGCATGTAGCGTCATGAAGGTCATGCCCATTTTGGCAACGTTCTTCACGGCTCGGGTGATGGTATTGTCGATGTCATGGAGCTTGACGTCGAGAAAGATCTTTTTGCCGTCCTCAGCGAGCTCCCGCGCAAATTCCAGTCCGCCAGCGAACTGGAGCTCCATCCCGATCTTGTAGACGCCGACCTTGCCGTCGGTCTGGCTGACCAGCCTTTCGGCCTCCTGGACTGTCGGGACGTCGACAGGCAGCATCAAACGGTCGAGCGCGGTTTTCGGGGCGAACGGGCTGGTCGGCATGGAGCGGGCTCCTTTTGGATGTCGGGAAGGCGCCCCGTCCATAGCACTCAGGTTGCCGCATGACCAGAGAAGGTTGTATTTTACACTTTTCCCGTCGTCTCGAACTCTGAAAACGCGTCCTTGTAGTCCGGATGCCAGCGGGAGAGCGCCGGCCGGTTCTCGATGATATCGCCGACCGACCATGCGGCACGGCGGTTGTCGCGGGTGTTGTCGACATCATTGTCCGGACACAGAACGTAGAAATCGCCTTCCGTCATACGCTCGATGAAATAGTCGACCGTTTGCTCGCTGGTCCAGGCTGCGGCCGGTTTTTCCGGCAACCACGACGAAATCATGCCGGTGTAGGTGAAGCCCGGCACAAACAGATGCACCGAAATCGGTGCACCTTCTTCACGCAGCTCATGAGCGAGTTGCTCGCTGAGAACTTTCACCGCCGCTTTTGTGGCATTGTAGCCCGGATTGCCCGGTGGCGTCGTGATTCCCTGCTTGGATCCGGTGTTTATGATCACCGCCGGACGCCCGGCCTCGATCATGCGCGGAGTAAAGGCCTGGACGCCCCGCAGTATGCCGAAGAAGTTGACGTCCATCATGCGTGTCCAGGCATCGAAATGGTCCCAGCACTTGGACGACTGGCCGATGCCGGCATTGTTCATCAGGACCGCGACGGGACCTGCATCAAAAGCAGTGTCGGCAAGGGATTGAACCTGCGCCATGTCCGCGACGTCTGTCGGCACCGCCAGGACAGTTGCCCCGGCTGCAGTGACTGTGCGGATCTCTTCAGTTGCCGCGTCGAGACGTTCGCCTGGCAGGTCGGCGAGGATGACCCCGAGACCTTTCTCTGCGAAACGGCGGGCTGCTACCAGACCGACCCCGCTGGCGGCTCCGGTCACGACCGCAAGACCGCCTTCGGAAACTGCTTCTTGATACATCAACCTGCCTCTCCCGAACTGGCTAAAGACCGAGCTGGCCCTTCAACGCGCGAATGAACGCAGCGTCGCCGAATTTCTCACGGTTGTCGAGATACTCTTCCGCGTCCGCGCCCGCCCTGTAACGCAATGTATCGGTTCCGTCGGTGGCGGCTTGCCAGATCACGTCGGCGACGACAGACGGCTCGGAGCCGTTGTTCCCGGCTTCGCCGAGGGCCGCAAACAGCTTTTGAACCGTTTCCTGATATTCACCCAGGGTTTCGTCATTGCTGAAATCGAAGGACCGGCCCGCAAAATCGGTCTGGATGACGCCTGGCTCAATGATTTTTATCTTCACGCCGAACGGCTCCAGTTCGAAATGCAGGGATTCAGACAGGCCTTCAACGGCGAACTTTGTGCCGTGATAAAGCGTTCCGAGCGGGAACGTTATCTGGCCGCCGATGGAGGAGACGTTGATGATCGTACCGCTCCTGCGCTCACGGAAATGCGGCAGAACGGCCTTTGTAACCGCCAGAAGGCCGATAACATTTGTGTCGAATTGCCGCCGGATTTTCTCGATGGAGGTTGCCTCAAGCGGTCCGTAGGCACCGTAACCGGCGTTGTTCAAGAGAACGTCGATCTGGCCGAACTTCTCGATCGCCTGGGCGACAGATGCTTCGATGGTCCATTCATCGGTGACGTCCAGACGGGCCACGAGCACATTCGGATTGTCGGCGAGGGCACCTGCCTTGTCCGGATTGCGCATCGTCGCAACCACGTTCCAGCCCTTGTCGAGGAACAATTCCGCAGTGCTGCGTCCGATACCGGTGGAAGCGCCGGTGATGAGGATGGTCTTGGTCATGCCTGTCTCCTGAAAACTCGTTCGCGCCAACCGGTGACGGCCGGCATGTTCGGCAATATCGGAACGCCAAGGACGATTTTTCGGGTGAACTGCGCCAAATGACTTGCAGAAGACGCCAAACCTCCGATCTGGCAGCCGCGGGACTTCCGGCCAGGCAAACCGGCCAAGTTGGACTGCACGTGGCTATTTCATTAGCGGGTTCAGGCTGCTACAACACCGCCGGTTCCTCACTTCAGAGCAAGGACGACGGCAAATGCGTACAGCGAGTGTATCGCGCGACACCAAGGAAACCCGCATTTCGGTCGAGATCAATCTCGATGGAACGGGCAGTTATGACGTTGCAACCGGTGTCGGTTTCTTCGATCACATGCTGGAACAGCTGTCACGCCATTCGCTGATCGACATCAAGGTGCGCGCCGAGGGCGACACCCATATCGATTTCCACCACACTGTGGAAGACACCGGGATTGCACTGGGCCAGGCGATTTCAACCGCGCTGGGCGATATGGCCGGCATCACGCGGTATGCCGACACTCACCTTGCAATGGACGAGGCCCTGACCCGGTGTGCGCTCGATGTGTCCGGCCGGCCCTTCCTGGTCTGGGACGTAACATTCGACCGGGACAAGGTCGGCGATTTCGATACCGAGCTCTTTGAAGAGTTCTTCCGGGCTTTTGCCATGAATGCGGGCATCACCCTTCATATTGCCAATCTTTATGGGTCCAATTGCCACCATATCGCGGAAACCTGCTTCAAGGCGGTTGCGCGCAGCATGCGCAAGGCCGTTGAGATCGATCCGCGTCAGGCGGACCGGGTTCCGACGACGAAAGGCCAGTTGGGCGGCTGAAGGACTATCGGCAAATGAGTACTTACGTTGTGATGGCGCCGCCGGAATTCCGGGATCTGGCAGGAGACCCGCGCGAGAGCGACCGGCTTCTGTTCATTCCAGACCGGTTTTCCGTTCTGGCCTTTGTTTTTTCGATCATCTGGATCCTGGTGCACCGCATGTGGCTGGTGTTCCTTGGATATCTTGCGCTGACACTGGCAATTGAGCTTCTGGCGCTTGCACTTGGGAACGAGGCAACTGGAGTTGTCGCCTTGACGATTTCCTTGCTGTTCGGGTTCGAGGCGCAGGCGCTGCGCCGCTGGTCGCTGGAGCGCAAGGGCTGGCGCGTGGTCGGCATTGTCGATGCCGCCAATCCCGCTGAAGCCGAACTTCGCTACATTCACAAGGAAGCCGGAGAGACTGTCCCTGATGAACCGCAGCCAGACCTGCCGCCGCGCCCGGTCCACAATCCGATCGTCCCGCGCATCGGCAGCGAGCGGGTCGTCGGCCTGACACTTGGTCCGGAGCCCCGACAATGACGGTTGCCATCATCGATTACGGCTCGGGCAATCTACGCTCGGCGGAGAAGGCTTTTGAGCGCGCTGCGCGTGCCCACGCCCGCATGCCGGATGTGATCGTCACCGCCGACCCTGATCGTGTCCGAAAGGCAGATCGGATCGTGTTGCCAGGCGTCGGCGCCTTTGCCGACTGCAAACGCGGCCTCTGGTCGGTCGAGGGCATGCCTGAAGCGCTTCAGGAAGCCGTTCGCGACGCGGGTAAACCGTTTTTCGGCATCTGTGTCGGCATGCAGCTCATGGCAGAGCGGGGCCTTGAGTTCGAAACCGTTGACGGCCTCGGCTGGATCAAGGGCGATGTTTCGGAGATGAAACCCGCCGATGCATCGCTGAAAATCCCGCATATGGGCTGGAACACGATTGATGTCCGGCCCGAAAGCCACCCTGTTTTCAAGGGTCTCAGCACGGGGTCGGACGGGCTGCACGCCTATTTCGTTCACTCCTTCCACTTCGCCTGTTCTGAGGAAACAGACCGGCTCGCTACGTTCGACTATGCCGGCACTTTCACGGCGATGGTGGCAAAGGACAACATGATCGGAACCCAGTTCCACCCGGAAAAGAGCCAGCGGCTGGGTCTGGAGCTGATTGCCAACTTCCTGGACTGGACACCGTGAGCTGCGGGAAGTTGCCCGCAAAGAGGGCGCAGAGGGAGAAGTGATGTGAGCAAGGGATACTGGATAGCAAGGGTGGATGTCCGCGACCCGGACAACTACCTGCAATATGTCGAAACGGCGAAGCCGGCTTTCGAGAAGTTTGGTGCAAATTTTCTTGCCCGGGGCGGCAAGACCAACGCGATCGAAGGCCCGGGCCGCGCACGCAACGTTGTCATTGAGTTTCCGAGTTTCCAGCACGCGGTCGATTGCTATAACTCGCCGGAATACCAGGAAGCGGTGAAAATCCGCCAGAAAGTTGCCGATGGCGAAATCGTCATCGTGGAAGGACTGTAACTAGAATGATCCTTTTTCCCGCCATCGATCTGAAGGATGGCCAGTGTGTGCGCCTGAAGCTCGGCGACATGGACCAGGCGACCGTCTTCAACGACGATCCGGGCGCACAGGCAAAGGCCTTTGAAACTCAGGGTTTTGAGTGGCTGCATGTGGTTGACCTCAATGGCGCTTTTGCCGGTGAAAGCGTCAATGGCTCTGCTGTTGATGCAATCCTCGCCGCCACGGCCAATCCGGTACAGCTTGGCGGCGGGATCAGGACGCTGGACCATATCGAAACCTGGCTCGAGAAGGGCATCACCCGGGTCATTCTCGGCACGGTTGCCGTGCGCGACCCGGATCTGGTGAAGGAAGCCTGCCGGAGATTTCCGGGAAAAATCGCTGTCGGTATCGATGCCAAGGGCGGCTATGTCGCTGTCGAGGGTTGGGCGGAAACCTCTGAACTGACAGCCGTCGATCTTGCAAAGCAGTTCGAGGATGCCGGTGTTTCAGCCATCATCTACACCGATATTGACCGGGACGGGGTCCTGAAAGGGCTCAACATCCCGTCAACGCTCGAGCTGGCGAGGTCTGTTTCCATCCCCGTGATTGCCTCCGGCGGCCTCGCCTCGATCGACGACATTCACCGCCTTCTGGAACCGGACTGCGCCATTCTGGAAGGTGCGATTTCAGGCCGGGCGCTTTATGACGGGCGGCTTGATCCGAAAGAGGCAATGGATCTGATCCTGCGGGACCGGAGAAAAGCATCATGACCCTGAAAGCCCGTGTCATTCCCTGTCTGGACGTGAAGGACGGCCGTGTCGTCAAGGGTGTCAACTTTGTTGATCTGGTCGATGCAGGCGATCCGGTGGAAGCCGCAAAGGCCTATGACGCTGCGGGGGCCGACGAACTCTGTTTTCTCGACATCACGGCCAGTCACGAGGGACGCGATACAATCTACGATGTGGTCCGGCGCACCGCGGAAGCCTGTTTCATGCCGGTGACGGTTGGTGGCGGTGTCCGCACGGTCGAAGACATCCGCAAGCTCCTGATTGCCGGGGCGGACAAGGTATCGATCAACACCGCCGCGGTCAGAAACCCGGATTTCGTGCGCGAGGCGGCGGAAAAATTCGGCGCCCAGTGCATTGTCGTTTCCATCGATGCCAAGCAGGTCAATCAGCCCGGCGAGCCTGAAAAATTCGAAATTTTTACCCATGGCGGGCGCAATCCGACCGGTATTGACGCGATCGAATTTGCGAAGAAGGTGGTCGCGCTTGGTGCTGGCGAACTGCTGGTCACCTCCATGGACCGGGACGGCACCAAGGCCGGCTACAACATTGCACTGACACGGGCAATTGCCGATGCCGTGCCGGTGCCGGTGATTGCGTCCGGAGGTGTCGGCACGCTCGATCATATGGTCGAAGGGGTGCGCGACGGACACGCGACGGCGGTTTTGGCCGCGTCGATCTTCCACTTCGGCGAATACACCATCCACGAAACCAAGAAATACATGAACGACGCAGGTATACCGATGCGTCTCGACCTTTGATGTTTCTCCTACGAGCGCTAGCCAAATGACCAAGTTCACACTGGACGATCTGGATGCCATAGTCGCAGCGCGCGCGAAAAGCGACGATGAAAAGTCCTATACGCGCAAGCTTGTGAACAAGGGCGTGGCAAAATGCGCCCAGAAGCTGGGGGAAGAGGCGGTTGAGGCGGCGATCGCCGCCGTGAGGCGGGATCGGGAAGAGTTGACGGCGGAAGCCGCCGATGTGCTTTATCATTTGTTGGTGGTTCTGAACGTATCCAATGTTTCGCTTGAGGAGGTCATGGCGGAGCTCGGGCGGCGTACGGGACAGACCGGACTAGAGGAAAAGGCCTCCCGGCCTCAGGAGTGATTGTCCGCCGAAAGGCAGCGCAGCGGGAACTGCGAGACGATGGATCAGAAAGTCGCAACGGCCCTGGACATGGACCTGTCCCCCTACCGGGTGTTCACCGAGCGCCAGTGGTCCCGTTTGCGCGCTGACACACCGATGACGCTCGATGAACACGAGGTCGAGCAGCTCCAGGGTCTGAATGCGCCGGTCTCCATGCAGCAGGTCGAGACCATCTACCTGCCGCTCTCCCGCCTATTGGCCTTCTATGCCGAGGCCACGATCGGCATCCATCAGGCAACGCAGAACTTCCTCGGCCATCGCGAGGGCAAGTCACCATTTATCATTGGCGTTGCGGGCTCTGTCTCGGTCGGCAAGTCAACGACATCCCGTGTTCTGCGCGAACTGCTGGCCCGGTGGCCCGCAAGTCCCAAGGTCGACCTGATCACGACAGACGGTTTTCTCTATCCCAATGCCATTCTTGAAGCGGAAGGGTTGATGTCGAAAAAGGGCTTTCCGGAAAGCTTCGACCGTCCGCGGCTTCTAAAATTCCTTTCTGATATCAAGGCCGGCCGGCGTCACGTGCGCGCACCGGTCTATTCGCACTTTTACTATGACGTCATGCCCGGCCACACGATCACCGTCGACAAGCCGGATATCCTGATCGTCGAGGGCCTGAATGTCCTGCAGGCCCGGGAATTGCCGAAGGACGGCCGCGCCGTGCCGTTTGTCTCGGATTTCTTCGATTTTTCGGTCTATATCGATGCGGATGAGGATCTTCTGCGCAAATGGTATGTCGACCGGTTCATGCGGCTGAGAGAGACAGCGTTCCGCGACCCGGGATCCTACTTCCATAAATTCTCGCGAATAACCGACGAGGAAGCGCTTGAGACAGGTGAGAAGATCTGGAACGAGATCAACCTGGTCAACTTGCGCGAAAACATCTTTCCAACGCGTCCGCGCGCCGATCTGATCCTGTCAAAGGATGCCAGCCACCGGATCTCCAAGGTCGCCCTTCGCAAGATCTGAAGCCGGACGGCAGCACTTGAATTCAACTTAGATTGCTGGAGTTCGGAAAGTGAGGTTATCGGGCACAGCCCCCTTTCCCATCGCGGAGCAGATATTCCTGCTCCTGCGCAACCAGACCGAATTGCTTCTTTCAAGTCGCTTTCGACTTTCACAATCCGGCCTCTCGCCAAACAGAAACAGACAAACATGTCCCGCATGCACCTGCAAAACCGCGTTCTGCCGACCGGCGAAATCGTTTCGGCACCCTTTCGTGGAACGTTGACCGGAAACCGTGGGATACTGCCCTTCGACGCCAGCGGCCAGCTCGGCACGTCCCGCTGGAAACACCAGCACTGGATCATCTGCACATTGACGCATCCAAGAGGCCGGTATCACGGGCCTCAGCCCGCGAGGGGATGGACACCACTCTTTTTCCTCAACGAGGCGGTCGCGCTCGCCGCTGGCCACCGGCCGTGCGCTTATTGCCGGCCGCAGGCCTATCGCGCCTGGCAACGCGCCTGGATCGACGCGCACGGAGATCCGTCAGGGCACAAGGAAATGGATGCAGCTCTTCATGCTGCCAGAGTGACAAGAAACAGGCAGCAGATCCGCTATTTTGCAGGCTTACGGGACCTGCCGGACTACACCTTCGTTCTGTTTCAGGAGCACCCGCACATGGTGCTTGGTCAACACCTGGTCCCCTTCGCACCCGATGGCAACGCAGACCCGCTTCTCAGGCACAAGGTCGATGATTTGCAGGTCGAGGTTCTGACGCCAGGGCCAACTGTTGCCGTTCTGGCATCCGGTTATCGGCCCGATGTGCCTGAAGCCCGTTGACACGACCGGAGTTTGGGAAGTGTAGCGGCTCCCTCTCCCATGGGGAGAGGGCCGGGGTGAGGTGAAAGGTGCGTTTGCGACCTATCTCAAGGCTGCATCAAGCGACGGACCGTTGGCGGACCTCGTCGAGGAACGTTGCGACCTGGCCGCGCAGCTGCGCAGCATTGTCCTTCAGTTCCTGTGCCGAGGTGTCGACCTTTTCGGCGGTATCCCGCGTGTTTTCAGCTGCCGCCGCAACGCTTTCGATATTGGTGGTCACGTCGACTGTGCTGCGGGAAGCCTCGGTCGCATTGGTGGCAATCTCCTGGGTCGCAACACCCTGTTCATCGACAGAGGCGGAGATTGAGGAGGCAATCTCGTTCATGTTGTTGATGATTTCGGTGACCGATGAAATCGCGCTTGCCGCGTGACCTGTTTCTTCCTGGATTGCCGAAATCTGGCTGGAAATCTCTTCCGTTGCCTTGGAAGTCTGGTTGGCCAGTTCCTTGACTTCGGCCGCGACGACCGCAAATCCTTTGCCGGCCTCGCCTGCCCGCGCCGCTTCGATGGTGGCGTTGAGCGCAAGGAGGTTCGTCTGTTCGGCAATTGCCTGGATCAGCGTGACGACTTCCCCGATCCGGCTGGCCGATTCCGACAAGCCGCTCATGCGCTGATTGGTCGATTGCGCTTCTCCGGCGGCCTTGGCTGCAATCTCGCTGGAGGACTGAACCTGCCTGCGGATTTCGTTGACCGATGCGGACAACTCTTCAGCCGCGGCCGCAACCGTTTCGACGTTGTGGGCGGCCTGCGACGATGCATTTGAGACCAGTCCGCTCTGTTCGGTCGTCTGTGTGGCTACTCCGGTCATATCGGCGGAAGCTGTCTGCAGGTTCTGGACCGAGCTGTCGATGATGTTCAGCATGTCCATGATCTGGCGATCGAACTCGCCGCTGAGCTGCTGGATCTCCGATCCCTTCCGGGCAGCGTCTTCCTGCGCAGCGTTCTGCTGGTCCTCCAGCGCACGCCGTTCGGTTTCGTTGTGCACGAAGACCTCCATCGCGGACGCCATCTGGCCGATTTCATCGCCGCGGTTTGCGCCTTCAATTGAGATGTTTGTATTGCCCTCCGCCAGCGTGCTCATGTTGGCCGTGAGTGCGCGCAATGGACGAACCGTCTGGCGGACTGCAATAATCGCGATCATGATCGCAATCCCGGCACCGAAAACAGCGAGCGCGATGATGGTCGTGGCAGCGCTCCAATAGGCCGCTTCGAGGTCATCGACATAAACACCGGTTCCGATCATCCAGTTCCAGTCTTCAAAGCCCGCGCCCCAACCGTATTTCTCGATTGCTATCTCGCTGTTCGCGCGTGGCCAGAAGTAAAGCATCGACCCGCCGCCTGCCTTGGCGACATTGATCAGCTCCTCGACCAGACGGACACCCGTCTTGTCGGTAAAATCCATCATGTTTGTGCCGACGAGCGTCGTCTTCGGATGAACCAGGTTCATGCCGGTATAGTCATAGACGAAGAGATAGTTGTCGCCTTCAAAGCGGATCGCCCCAATCGCGGCCTTGGCGGCAGCCTGGGCTTCTTCAAGGCTCATCTCGCCATCTTGCTCAAGCTGGTGAAAGTGAGCCGCAATCGCAACGCCGCCGTTGGAAATGTCCTCGATTTTCCGCATCCGTTCATCGAACATCGCTGAATAGAGGCTGTTCAGGCTGATCGTGCAGATCGCCACGGTGAAAACGAGGATCGTCGCGATCGGGAGACTGATCTTCCAGGTGATGGGCCAGCGAGCGAAGGACATGTCGGGTGATTCCTCTCGTATTGCAGTGCGAGAATGAAGTCCCGAAATTGCTGACCAAAGGCTTAAGAAATCACGCGCGAGAAGACGAATTTCAAGTGTTTGCACACCTAGGCAAGCGGTGCTCGTAAAATCTGCCTAAGTACTTTCAAATACTACGCTTTATGTCTGCAACTTTTACCTGCGTGCGCAGAAGACATCCCGTAATCCGGGACGTGACCAGGTCGCGTTTTCCAGTTGGCCCTTCAGCACGTGCCCCTGGGCCTCGAAATGGAATGTGTTTGCGCCACCCAGCCGCTGCAGTGTCACGGCGCCATAGCCCATTTCCGCAACGGTCGCGAGTTGCCCGTCCGTCGAGAAGACGACATTCAGATCAATACCGGCGGTGCACAGGTAGTCGGCGACGTTGGTTCGGGCGGCCTGCTGCTGAAAATTCGGCTGGTTGGTACCGCCGACGCTTCCCGGCGGAACCGGACCATTCGGAATGCCCGTGTTGAACTGGTCGTTCTGAAATCCGCCTTGTCCGTTCAGGTCTGCGCCGAAGCCGCCACCGGTGTTGTTGCCGAACGTCGACGGCCCGCTAATCGTGATTTCCCGGTAGGGCGACTGAGTCACGTAGATACCGCGACATTCGCCAGTGGCGCCGCGAACAGTCCACGCGTGGGAAAGGAACGTCTGCTGGTCCAGAACCTGCCCCGGTTCAAGGCGCGCATAGGGACGTTCTCCCCCGCGGTAGTCGACCCAGTTGACCTCGACAGGCTGTTGGCTGGCGTTTCTGAAGATGATCTGGCCTGGACGAACGGCTTCGACGGACCGCACACGGCCAAGTTCGTTACACGAGAGATCCGAACTGGGATCCTGGCCCGGAACACCAAAGGCGTCATCGCCGACAATCTGTTGCGGCAACGCACAGGTGGCCACGAAGAGGCGCACCGGACTGGCACTGCCCTTTAGCGAAACCGGATAAGCAGGAAGGCCTTCAACCGACACGGAGAGTTCTGCCTCGCGGATCATTGCCTCCCAGAGCGGGTCGGTCATCTCGATATTGACTTCGGGCAGGGAAACGCCGGCATCATTTGCGTTGGACGATCCAAACGCGTTGTAGGTTGTCGAAAATCCGCCAGCCGTCACGCGGATCGCCTGAGGCATGCCTTCCTGCAACCCGGCGGGTGCTTGCTGGAACGTGATTTTCGCAAAACCCGCCTGGGTCGTGCAATCGGCCCGGAAATCGCGGTCATTGGTCTGCGGCACGATATGTTGCAACACGGACGGTGCGCCGGGCTGGCTTCCGGGTTCTGACACCCATTCACGATTTTCTGTCGGCGAAACCAGGATGGCCTGCGCGTTGCCGGCGCCACCCGACAGGCTGTCCCGGACGAGGTTCTCGAAATTGTCGGGAGTGCCGGTGTCATCGGTTCCGGGCGTCGAAATCGCTGTTTCGACTTCTTCAAGCGGCTCAAGACCGTCTGAATCTGCCGGCGGGGTGACCTCGACAATAGAAGGCTGCTCCTCCTGGACAGGACTTTGCTCGGTCGTTGCCGCCGTCTGGGTTTGGCCGGTCTCGGCCGGTGCGCTGGTGACAGCGCCTGTGGATACTCCTGAAGATGTGCCGACAATACGTGCCGCAGCGCCGGGTTTGCCGTCGCTCGTGACGTCCACGACAAGGGTGCTGCCGCTGCACAGATTGGCATCACGGTGCAGAATTCGGCTGTTTTCGAGAGTCACTTCTAATTTGACATCGCACGGCGGCAATGTGTTGTCGCTGCCCATCGTATCGATCACGACGCCGTTTTCATCGCGGCTGATGATCGGGCGGTATTTCTTGTCGACGGTTATGGATCGAATACCGGGTTCCGCCGGCTGCACATTAATGCGGACGGTTTCCGGAACCGATTGCGCAAGCGCAGCGGGGCCGTACGTCAGGAAAACGGCGCTACAGGCGGCAAGAAGGCCGGATTTGAAGGCAGGCGTATGCGTGTTTCGAGCAGCAGCAAGCCGCATGTACGATCTCCGTCGGAGCGCTCGTCACCTGAACCGAGTATTATCCCGTTCTTGGGTGCGAAGCCTTGAGAACCACCAATAAGATCTACTTAGGCAAAGTGGCGTTGAAAGGGCAACCCCGCATGAGGCCGTTATCCAGCGCGCCGTCAGCGCGGCGCGCGCTTGGCAAGGATCCGCTGCAGCGTCCGCCGGTGCATGTTCAAGCGACGTGCTGTTTCAGAAACATTGCGGTCGCACAGTTCGTAAACGCGTTGGATGTGTTCCCAACGGACACGGTCTGCAGACATTGGATTTTCAGGCGGCTGAGCCTTGTCTTCCGGCTTGCGGGCCAGGGCGGCGACAATGTCGTCCGGGTCAGCCGGTTTGGCAAGGTAATCAATCGCGCCAAGTTTCACGGCAGTCACGGCTGTTGCGATATTGCCGTAGCCGGTCAGAACGATGGCGCGCGCGTCCGGGCGTTTCTGGCGGATCTGTTCGATGACATCAAGACCGTTGCCGTCCTCCAACCGCATGTCGACGATCGCATAAGCAGGTGCACCGCGCGAGATCTTGGCAGAGGCATCTTGAACACCGTCCGCTGTCTCGGTGGTAAAACCGCGCTTTTCCATCGCGCGCGCCAGCCGTTGCTGGAACGGCTTGTCATCGTCAACGATCAGGAGGCTTGTGTCTCCGGATCCGTTCAAAGTACTCATTTGGTCCGTCATGGCTCGTTACCGTTATTTTTACGTCTTCTTGTGCAGGCCGGATGAGTTTTTTGCCAACGAACCTGCCAAAGAAAGCCTATTTATTGCCGTTATGGGGCGAAAATGACGTTTCGTCCACTCTGGAACCGCCTTCGAACATCGCGCGCGGCCAGCTGACGCGGATATGGGCGCCCCTGCCCGGGGGCGCTTTGTTCTCAAGTTGAAGTTTCGCGCCGGTGCGCTCCAGAAGCGTTTTGGCGATGAATATTCCCAGACCCAGGCCACCGCCCGTACTGCCCCGCGAAGATTTGCCGGCCCGGACCGACACATAGGGATCGCCGATTTTTCCAAGGATATCGACCGAAAAGCCCGGCCCGTCATCCCGGATCGAAATCCAGAGTGTTTCGGCATCCCACTTCGCCGTGACATCGACCCGCGCCTTGGCAAAATCGACTGCATTTTCAACCAGGTTTCCCAATCCGTAACGGATTGCGGCATTCCGTGTGCCGACCGGTTCCGGACCCACGCCGTCATGGGTCGAATGGATTGCGACGCCTGTGCCCCGGTGCGGATCGATAACATCTTCCAGAAGCTGCGACACCGGCATGCGCTGATAGGTCTGGTCTTCTTCGCTGGAAAGACTTGCCAGTTGCTTCAGGATTTCCCGGCACCGTTCGGCCTGTGAGCGGATCAGCGCCACGTCCTCGCCTCTGAAGTCGCCGCTTTCGAATTCGTCGGTCAGCTCCTTGGCGACAAGGTAAATGGTCGCAAGCGGCGTGCCGAGTTCGTGGGCGGCAGCCGTCGCCAACCCATCAAGCGCATTGAGGTGCTGCTCCCGTGCAAGCACCAGCTCTGTTGCGGCAAGGGCGTCGGCAAGCTGCCGGGCTTCTTCAGCAACCCGGAACGCATAAACCGCCATGAACCCGAGCGTCAGAACAAGTGCAATCCAGATGCCGGCCGAATAAATGACCGGAAGCACGAAATCCTCGTTGTCCGGCCACGGCAGCGGGAAATGGAAAACGGCCAGAAAACTTGCGCAAAGCGTTGCCAAGACACCGAGCATGAATGTGTAGCGCGCGGACAGGCCGGTCGCGGACACCATCACAGGCGCCATCAGGAGAAAGGCAAACGGATTTCCGAGCCCGCCGGTCAGGAACAGGAGACCACTCATTTGCACGATATCGTAGGCAAGCTGAACTGCGGCAGCACGTTCCGAAAGCCGCATGGCGGACGGCCAGCGGACCTTGAGGAAGATGTTGAGCCAGGCAGAAAGCGCCACCATGGCGAATGCGGGGCCCGCGGGCAGGGAGTAGCCGAGACCAACATAGACAACCAGCAGAGCCGCCGACTGGCCGCCGACTGCGAGCCACCGCAGTCTGACCAGTGTGTCGAGTTTCAGCTGCCGGTGCGGCAGTGTAATGTTGGATGCGGGTTGATCCGTCATGGCCCCTTTTGAATCGGATTCCCGCCGCTGACAAGGCCATAGCCCTTGTGCGCGCCCTTTTGAGATGTTAGCCAGCCGCTAACAGGGTTGTCCGGATCACGCGGGCCGGCGGCCGTCCGGAGGGATTTCAGAACTCTTCATTTCAGATCAGCACCGCGAAACGGAATGAAACAAGATGACCGATACGAATGACGGCGGCGCACAGCCGCAGACAGAAGGCGCTGCAGCACCCGGCATGCATATCCTGGGTCAGTACATCAAGGACCTGTCGTTTGAAAACCCGAACGCACCGCGGGCACTCGCTCAGGGGGATCAGCCGAAACTTGACATCAACGTCAATGTCGGTGCGCAGGCGATGGCTGACGACCAGTTCGAGGTTATCCTCACGCTGAGCGCCAAGGCGGAACGTCCGGACCTGGTAATGTTCAATGTCGAGCTGGTCTATGCCGGTCTCTTCAAGATCACCGGCGTGCCGAAAGAGCACATGCATCCGTTTGTGATGATCGAATGCCCGCGCATGATCTTCCCCTTCGCACGCAACATTCTGTCCGAAGCGACCCGCAACGGCGGCTTCCCGCCGCTCATGCTCGATCCGATCGACTTCGCGCAGCTCTACCGCCAGAACATGGCGCAGCAGGCCGCCGCTCAGCCGGAAGGTGAGCAGCCGCAACCGAACTGACGTCATCCGGCGTTCCTTTGGAAAAACCCGCTCTGATCGACTGATCGGCGCGGGTTTTTTGTTGGAAATTTGCCGCTCAGGAATGTTCAAAGCTCTAGCTGACTTCGAATTCCGGATCGACCGGAACCTGCAGAGACGTGACGAGCGTGTTTGTCATTGCGGCGAGCGCGATGATCTGGAGCAATTCGCCGTGTTCCTCGTCCGTCATGCCCTTGGCACGAGCCGCCGCAGTGTGGGAATGGACGCAGTAACCGCAGCTGTTGGCCGATGACACGGCGATATAGATCATTTCCCGGGTCTTGGGGTCGAGCGCACCAGGCGTCGCCATGACCGCCTTGACCTGGTCCCAGGTCCGTTTCAGTCCCTGCGGATCGTTTGCGAGCGCGCGCCAGATATTGTTGATGAAGTCCGAACCGCGCGTTTCCCGGATATCGTCAAAGACCGCCTTGACCTCAGGGATCGCTTCAGCCTCGGCATTTGACATCAGTTTCGCGGTCGCCATGGCATGCTCCTCGTATCTTGTTGGATTGTTCGGCGGGACCCGGGTTCCTGAATTTCCACCGTCCTTACGCTTCCTCCAGAAGCTCCGCCCAGCTTTTCGGGGTCTCTCCGTTTAGCGGGTTCCTGGGCGATCGCTTGTAACGGATCGTTTCCATCCGGAAGCTGCGGGCGTCGAACATGATCATTCTGCCGACCAGTCCCTCGCCGGTTCCGGTGATCTCCTTGATCACCTCCATGGCCTGCATGGCCCCGACAATGCCGGTCAGGGCTCCCAGAACGCCTGCTTCCGCGCAGGTCGGCAACAATCCGTCGCGCGGTTTCTTGGGAAACAGGCAGCGGTAGGTCGGATTGAGAGTGCCGTCCTTGCCGGTTTCAAACGGCCTGAGGGTTGTAATCGAGCCATCGAATTGTCCAACAGCGGCGGTGACAAGTGGCTTTTCGGCAAAAAAACAGGCGTCAGAGACCAGATATCTCGTGTCGAAATTGTCCGATCCGTCGACAACAAGATCGTAGTTGGAAACAAGCGCAAGCGCGTTGTGCCCGGCAAGGCGCGTTGGATGGGGTTCGACTTTGACGTTCGGATTGAGCCGCGCGATGGCCTCCGCGGCGCTGGCGACCTTGGGTTCGCCGAGCCGGTCGGTGTCGTGAATGACCTGTCGCTGCAGGTTCGAAAGCGACACCGTGTCATCATCGACGATCCCGAGCGTGCCGATACCGGCTGCAGCGAGATATTGCAGGACAGGCGCCCCAAGGCCGCCGGCGCCGATCACCAAAACACGGGCATTCTTCAGCTTCTGCTGGCCGGGGCCGCCGATTTCCTGCATCACGATGTGGCGGGCATAACGTTCAAGTTCGGCAGCGGAAAGCATGAATAGTCCTGCGTCAGCGATTGTAATTCAGCCACATCGGCCTTGCGTCTGGAATAAAAGACATGGCTTCACCCGAGGATCTTGCTGACCAGCCGGGCCGTATAATCCACCATCGGGATCACACGCGCGTAATTCAGGCGGGTCGGACCGATCACGCCGAGCACGCCGACGATGCGCTGGTTGCTGTCGCGGTAGGGTGAGACCACGAGGGACGAGCCTGACAGGGAAAACAGATTGTTTTCCGAGCCGATGAAGATGCGGACACCATCACCCTTTTCGGCAAGGCCGAGCAGGTGAATGAGGTCTTTCTTGTTTTCAAGATCGTCAAACAGAAGCCGGATCCGTTCCAGGTCTTCGACGGCGTCAAGATCGGTCAGCAGGTTGGACCGGCCGCGGACAATCAGCGTGCCCGGATCGCCGCTGTTGTCACCGCCCCAAACGGCAAGACCCGCACTGATGACCTTCTGGCTCAACTGGTCGAGTTCGGCCTGATCGGCATCGCGCACCCGCTCCAGTTCCGTTCGGATTTCCGGGATCGTCCGTCCCTGGATCTGGGCGTTGAGATAATTTGTTGCCTCGACCAGTGCGGAAGACGGCAGGTTGGCCGGCAGATCGACCACCCTGTTTTCGACCGAACCGTCTTCGCTGACCAGAATAACGAGCGCCTTTTGAGGTTCGATACGCACGAATTCGATGTGTTTCAGCCGCATGTCGGATTTGTGCGTCAACACGACACCGGCACCCATCGACAGGCCCGAGAGCATCTGGCTCGCTTCGGTCAGCACTTGCTCGGTCGAATTGGCCTCGGTGGACGCCCTCACCTGAACATCGATCTGGCTGCGTTCCGCTTCGGTCAGATCGCCGACTTCCAGCAATGCATCGACAAAGAAGCGCAAGCCGATTTCCGTTGGCAAGCGCCCCGCGCTCGTATGCGGCGAATGTAGCAGGCCGAGATGTTCCAGGTCCGACATCACGTTGCGAACCGAGGCCGGTGACAGGGACATGGACAGGTTGCGGGAGACATTCCGGGAACCGACCGGTTCCCCGGTCTCCAGATAGGTCTCGACAATCGAGCGAAAAATCTCCCGGGATCTTTTGTCGAGGTCGCTCAGACTCAATGCAGGTTCTCCATATGGGTGGCTGGGGCCGCACAGGAAAATTCGTCTTACACCCAAGATATAGGCGCAAAATGGGTCCGGCGTGAAGCAGGGCCTTTACCTTGGACGAATTTGAAGTCTACAAGGCGCAGTAACACTAGGGTCCGTACCCTGGGAAAAACTGGCGATTTCGAACAAACGGATTTCGAATCGGACGAGGGTCGAAAGGAAATTTCATGCGTCCATCAAAACGCGCAGCCGACGAACTCCGGGCGGTGACCCTGGAGCGCGGTGTTTCCAAGCACGCGGAAGGGTCGTGTCTGGTCAAGTTCGGTGACACACATGTGCTTTGTACAGCCAGTTTGGAAGAGCGGGTACCGCCCTGGCTGCGTGGCCAGAACCGGGGTTGGGTGACGGCGGAATACGGCATGTTGCCGCGCGCGACCGGCGATCGGATGCGCCGCGAGGCGAGTGCTGGAAAACAGTCCGGCCGCACCCAGGAAATCCAGCGCCTTATCGGCCGCTCTCTGCGCGCGGTCGTGGATCTGCAAGCGCTGGGCGAAGTTCAGATCACAGTCGACTGCGACGTGGTCCAGGCCGACGGTGGTACACGCACGGCGGCGATCACCGGCGCCTGGGTGGCTCTGCGCGACTGTATCGAATGGATGCGGGCACGGGACATGGTGACGGGAGACGTCCTGACAGACCAGATTGCCGCGATTTCCTGCGGGATCTACGAGGGTACACCGGTCCTTGACCTCGACTATGCCGAAGACAGCACCGCCGAGACGGATGCAAATTTTGTCATGACGGGCTCTGGCGGCATTGTCGAAATCCAGGGTACGGCGGAAGGCGTACCGTTTTCCGAGGACGAATTCGGTCAGCTGATGGGCCTGGCAAAAGCCGGCATCAATCGTCTCGTCGATCTGCAGAAAATGGCAATTCTCTAGGAAAACCGACGCATGGATCACCGCAAACTCGAACCCGGCAAGCTTGTTGTTGCAAGTCACAACAAGGGAAAGATCCGCGAAATCAACGACCTGCTTGCGCCATACGGGTTTGAGGTGGTGTCTGCTGCCGAGCTCGATTTGCCGGAGCCGGAGGAAGACGGACTGACGTTTGAAGCCAATGCCGCCATCAAGGCGGTGGCGTCCGCCGAGGCGTCCGGTCTGCCTGCTCTGGCCGATGACAGTGGGTTTTGCGTCGAGGCGCTGGATGGCGACCCGGGGATTTATTCCGCCCGCTGGGCCGGACCCGGCAAGGATTTCGCCATGGCAATGCGGACGATCGAGGAAAAGTTGCGCAGTCTGAAGGTCGAAGCACCCGAAGAGCGGCGTGGATCTTTCGTTGCGGTGCTCTGCCTTGCCTGGCCGGACGGCCACAAGGAATATTTCCGTGGCGAGGTCGAAGGGCTGGTGGTCTGGCCACCACGCGGCAGCCAGGGCTTCGGGTATGATCCGATGTTCCAGCCGGACGGTCATGAGCGCACGTTCGGCGAAATGTCCGCAGAAGAAAAACACGGACTTTCCGCGGACAAAGATCCGCTGTCGCATCGCGCCCGGGCATTCAAGATCTTCGCGGAAGGCTGTCTGGAGGGATAACTCACGTGACCACCCAACGGTCAACCGACGGCGGCTTCGGGATTTATGTGCACTGGCCGTTCTGTGCCGCCAAGTGCCCCTATTGCGACTTCAACTCCCATGTCCGCCATCAACCGGTCGATCAGGAGCGTTTCTGCGCAGCGTTCGAAAACGAACTCAGCTATTTTGCCGATCTGACGAAAGGCAAAACCGTCCAGTCCGTGTTTCTCGGCGGTGGCACGCCGTCCCTCATGGAGCCTGCAACGGTCGAGCGCGTGCTCAACGCGATCTCGGACCGCTGGACGATGGACGGCGACGCTGAAATCACGCTGGAAGCCAATCCAAGCTCAGTCGAGGCAAACCGGTTCAGAGGATACCGCACAGCCGGAGTGAACCGCGTTTCGCTTGGTGTTCAGTCCCTGAACGACACGGATTTGAAGCTGCTCGGCCGCCTTCACGACGCAGCGACTGCGCGTGCAGCCATCGAGACGGCGCGCGCCACCTTTCCGCGCCTGTCTTTCGATCTCATCTACGCCCGGCCGGATCAGACGCCCGCTGAATGGGCAGCCGAGCTTGATCAGGCAATCGGCCTGGCAGCCGATCATCTGTCGCTTTACCAGCTGACGATCGAGGAAGGCACGCCCTTTTACAGGCTCTACATGGCCGGGAAGCTGAAGACGCCCGAACCGGAACTGGGTGCGGAATTTTACGAGCTGACCCAGGACGTTACTGCTGCGGCCGGATTGCCGGCTTATGAGGTTTCCAACCATGCCCGCCCCGGTGCGGAATGCCGCCACAACCTCGTTTACTGGCGATATGGCGACTATGTCGGTGTCGGGCCGGGTGCGCATGGGCGGCTGACGGTGGGCGCAAGCCGGTTGGCGACGTCCACCGAAAGCCATCCCGAGACCTGGCTGGAAAATGTTGAAGGCAACGGGCACGGCCTGATCGAAGAAGTTGGGCTGAACGAGGAGGAACAGGGAGACGAGTTTCTTCTCATGGGCCTCAGGCTGACGGAAGGGATCGATCTCAGCCGTTATGAAAATTTCGCTCACCGGTCGGTGGACCCCAAGCGCCTGAAAGCGCTTTTGGAGCACGAAATGGTGGAAGAAATCGGGGAAAACCGGATCCGGGCGACGCGGGAGGGGTTTTTCGTACTCGATGCGGTGGTTGCCGACCTCGCGGCTTGAGCCGGGACGATCTCTGCGGCAATTAATTCTACCAGCTTGATTTAAATGCCCTATCTGCTTTGTGCGCTGCAAAGAAATTCGATGCCGAAACGAGTTTGGCAGTGACTTGGACTGCTTAGACGATTTTTCGACTAGCAATTAGCAGTATTGCGGCTGCCTGATTGCCTAGCTATTGTGCTGCGATGCAAAACATGGTGCCATAAACAAACGGGCCGCGAATAAATGTTTATAAACTTCGCCAAGGGGGCAGGCGGCGGCTTCGTAAACAAGGGAGACGCGCCTTTGCCGTTTTATCACCTTTACGAGCTGAACCACGCGGCCATGGCGCCGTTCAGAGCACTCGCGGATATGACGCGGCTCTACTTCCAGAATCCTCTAAATCCCTGGACACACACCAGTTTCGGCCGGCAGATTGCCGCCGGATGTGAAGTGCTTGAACGCACCACGCGACGCTACGGCAAGCCGGAATTCGGTTTAAAGGAAACCGTGGTCGGCGGTGTGCGCGTGCCGGTGCGCGAAAACATTGTCTGGAGCAGACCCTTTTGCGACCTGGTGCGTTTCGAGCGCGGGGTCACCTCGCACCGCAACGACCCCAAGGTGCTGATTGTTGCGCCGATGTCGGGCCACTACGCGACTTTGCTGCGCGGCACCGTCGATGCTCTGATGCCGAATGCGGACGTCTACATTACCGACTGGATCGATGCACGCATGGTGCCGATCCAGGATGGTAAATTCGATCTGGACGACTACATCGATTACATCATTTCCATGCTGCATTTCCTGGGTCCGGACACCCATATCCTCGGTGTCTGCCAACCATCCGTTCCGGTGCTGGCAGCTGTCGCGGTGATGGAAGACCGGGAAGATCCTTATATTCCCGACACCATGACGCTTATGGGCGGTCCGATCGACACCCGCGTTGCGCCAACGGTCGTGAACGACCTTGCGGTGACGAAGGGCATTGATTGGTTCAAGAGCAATGTCGTGATGAAAGTGCCGTTCCCGCATCCCGGGTTCATGCGCGACGTTTATCCCGGTTTCCTGCAGCTTTCCGGCTTCATGAGCATGAATCTGGACCGCCACGTCACGGCGCATCGCGAATTCTTCCAGCATCTCGTGGAAGGGGATGGCGACAGCGCTGAAAAGCACCGCGATTTCTATGATGAATATCTGGCGGTTATGGATCTGACGGCTGAATTCTACTTGCAGACGGTGGAGACCGTGTTCATCAGGCACGCCCTGCCGACCGGCACGATGGAGCATAATGGCAGGCTCGTCGACTGTAGCAAGATCACGCGCACCGCGCTGCTGACGGTCGAAGGTGAGAAGGACGATATCACCGGCCGCGGCCAGACCAAGGCAGCTCACGATCTTTGCACGAGCCTTCCGGAAGATATGAAGGCGCATTACGAACAGCCGGATGTCGGTCACTACGGCGTCTTTAACGGGTCCAGGTGGCGTTCCGAGATCGCTCCGCGGGTCATGGACTTCATCAGGTCCAACCGGTCGGGTGCGCCCCGTAAAGCGCAGGTGCGTACACCTGCCAAACCCACGGCTCCAGCTAAACCTGCAGCCCCGGTGAAAACTGCAGCCCCGGCAAAAGCCGAGGCACCGGCAAAGCCCAAATCCGCGCCGAAACCCAAGTCAAAACCCGCACGGAAACCTAAGCGCGGATCGCTGGCGGAAGTTCTTCTCAGCAAGCCGGATGGTGCCGCCGATGACCTTAAGGCGATCAGTGGTGTCGGACCGAAACTGGAATCTTCTCTGAACGAAGCAGGCATTTTCCACTATTGGCAGATTGCCGCGTTGACTGGAGACCAGATCGAAGCGCTCGACACCAAGCTCGACTTCCGTGGACGGATCGAGCGCGACAACTGGATCGAACAGGCGCGCCAGCTTTCGGAAACCGTAAGCTGAACAAGACAACCAGGGTGCTGCTTGCGCAGCACTCCTTTTCCCTTTCTGGCGACAACACAACCTCAACCTGAGGAAGCGCAGAGCGCTGTCTCGGAGGATGGGTGGCCATCTTCTTTTCAAGCGGTTTTTCCTGCGAGATACGCGCCTTCAACAAGCTCTTCCGGATGATGGTCAAAACGAGAAGTCATCCGCGGCGCGAGTCGCCTGTTTTGACCTCGGACGGCAAAAATCCGAGGATTCTTCGGACCGGCTTTTGGTTAACGCAGAAAACAGTCGAACCATTTTTTAAAGCAGTAAAAACAGAGACTTGACCGAAGGAGCGGCCAACCGCCTCGCGACCTTTCGAGCTAAAAAACGACTGTGTTGAGCATCACAAATCCTTGAAGCGGCAGCTGACAATTCCCACTTCACTAACGTGGATGTCTTAAATGGATAGGAAGATGACGACGACCAAAAGTTGTATGATCAAACCTGCCTGGACGCCGGTGACCATCGGCCTGATGGTGCTGGGGTTTGTGGTTTTCTGGCCGCTTGGCCTCGCCATGCTTGCCTACATTTTATGGGGTGACCGTTTCGAAGGCATGGCCCGCGACGCAAAGGAACACTGGCGGGGTAGCCCGCTGAAGGGAGCATTCGATCAGATGTCAAACACGACTGCCTATGCACGCACTGGAAACGTTGCGTTCGACGACTACCGTGAGCGCGAGTTGAAGCGCCTGGAAGAAGAACGCGCAAAGCTGGATGCCATGCGGGCAGACTTTGACGACTTCCTGCGCGAACTGCGCCGTGCGCGCGACCAGGAAGAATTCGACCGCTTCATGGCCAACCGGGGCCGCACGAGTGGTGGCAGCGAAGCTGCTCCATCGTAAGGTCTTCCTCCTCCCGGACCCGTCCCTGGACGGCCTGACCGAAGGCGGCGCTTCAAAAAAGCGCCGCTTTCGTCGTTTTGTTTCCCGAAAGTGCTTTAGAATCCCGCGTAAGTGATTCGAACGGACCACCTTTCATGCTCTTTCGCCGCAGCAAAACCCAACTGCCAGATCACATTGACATTGAGACAGACACAAAAGCGGTTCGCATCCGACTGAAGCCAAATCCGCGGGCGCAGCGCTATCTTTTGCGTCTTCCTGCAGATCATTCCGGACCCGTTCTGACCGTTCCGAGGGGCGGCAATCTTACCCGTGCGGAGCATTTTGCGCGTCAGCATATCGACTGGCTGGTCGAACGCCTGCAGGACCGGCCTGAGCACATAGCTTTTCTACCGGGTGATGCGGTGCCATTGCGGGGCGAGCACCATATCATTATCCCGACCGGCAAGTTGCGCGGGCTGGTGTCGAGTGGGATATCAGAAGGCGGTGTTCCGGCGCTTTACGTTCCCGGCGCCGAAGACCACATTCCGCGAAAGGTAACGTCCTGGCTCAAGGAACAGGCGCGCAAGGATCTGACGCTGCGCGCAAATCACCACGCCGGGACCATTGGCAAGAAGATCGCCGCAATCAGCATCCGCGACACCAAGAGCCGCTGGGGGTCTTGTGCGGCCAATGGCAGGTTGTCCTTTTCCTGGCGCCTGATCCTCGCGCCTCCCGACATTCTGGATTATGTCGCGGCGCACGAAGTTGCGCATTTGAAGGAAATGAACCATTCCGCCAGGTTCTGGCGCCTTTGCGAGGAGCTTGCACCACAAACACCGACAGCACGTGTCTGGCTCAAGGAAAACGGGCTCTATCTCCACGGCTTCGGTTAGTGGGTCGCAATTGATTGGCCTTAAAAACCAATTTGCAACATCCCAAATCTGTGCTTCGCTGCCCTGAAGTGACTTTAGGGGGCGGTTACATGTTTTTTCTGAGATTTCTGATGCGCGGTTTGCTCGGACTGGCAGTTCTCGCCATCTCGGGTCTGTCGGTTGCGAGCGATGCAAGAGCGGACAGCTGTTGGGACCACAACGGATCGATCATGCGCCTGCAGGCTCAGGGCAACCAGCGTTGGCTGTCCTATGAGGTTCCGCGCAATGTTCTGCGTCAGGCCGGCGTCCAGCCCGGCACGCTCCTGTTCAACGGCACCAAGAACGGCAATTGGTATTCCGGGATCGCGCGCGTCTTTTCCAAATACTGCCCTGGCAACCCGCTGGAATACTACGTTGAAGGACCGGTGCGGGGCGACCAGCTTCAGGTCACGGTCACCGGCACCCGCGAGGTCTTCAAGCAGTGCCGCCCAACCGGGCGGATGACGACGGACACGCTGGTCTTTACCTATAGCCACGATTGCTGATTGGGCACGTCACTTCAGGCGCGTGCACATCGACCGACGTGTGAGTTTCGAACCGGAAAGAATTTTGAATTTCCGGGAAAAGAGGACCCCCACCCCTAACCCCTCCCCACAAGGGGGAGGGGAATCCCGACACGCCTCGTCCGAACTTTTCGATCCTGCTACTGGTTCCAAGAAGCACTGTGGTTTGCAAACGGCACTGCCTGGTCCCCCTCCCCCTTGTGGGGAGGGGTTAGGGGTGGGGGTTTGCTGAAGCAACAAAACAGTGCGGCGGTTTTCAGCCGTGCGCCCCTAGCCGCCGCCAAAAATATTTCTGAGCAGATTAAGTGGCCCGCGGCGTTCGCCGTTGCCGCTGTTGCCACCGCCAACGGGTGCCGGTGGAATCGGCTCTCGACCAGATCCGACTGCAGCGGTGGGCTGTGCCTGGGGTTTGCGCGGGGCTGCGACAGTCACTGGAAGGTTGGGAACACCCGGCAGGTCCGCAATGGGCAGTCCCTGGTGCGAGGCATCCATGACCGCTTTCCAGGTTGCAGCGGGCAAGCTGCCGCCGGTGGCCTTCTTCGTCGGCGAATTGTCGTCGTTGCCGAACCAGACGGCCGTGGTGAGATTGCCTGTATAGCCGATGAACCAGGCATCGCGGAAATCCTGGCTGGTGCCGGTCTTGCCGCCGGCTGGCCGGCCGCTGTCAAGCCGCGCCTTGCGCCCGGTCCCGGTCAAGAGCGTTTCGGACATCATCAGGTTCATATTGCCGACGTCGCGCCGTTCGACCACCCTGCCGCGTCCGTCGCCCGATCGGGAATAAAGGGTCTTGCCGTCAACGGTTCTGATCCGCCGGATCACGTGCGGCAGCACTCCATAACCTCCGTTTGAAAACGGGACGTAGGCGCCGGCGATTTCAAGCGGCGTGACCTCGGAGGTCCCGAGCGCCAGCGAAAGGTTCTTCTTCAGGTCGGAGGTGACGCCAAGCCGCTTGGCGGTGTTTGCGACCGTTCCGGCCCCGACTTCATGCGCAAGCCGCGCAGCAACTGTGTTCAGCGACAGGCTCAGCGACCGGGTCAACGTCACGGGACCATAGTGTTCCTTGGTGTAGTTCTGCGGCGACCAGCCGCCGATCGTGATCGGTTGATCCTGGCGGACCGTTTGCGGCGTCATGCCGCTTTCGAGCGCCGCCAGATAGACGAACGGCTTGAAGGCCGATCCAGGCTGGCGCTTAGCGTAGACCGCCCTGTTGAACTGGCTCTTGGCATAATCCGCTCCACCAACCATGGCCTTGATGGCGCCGGCGGTGTCGAGCGTCACGATTGCGCCCTGTGAAACGCCCAGTTTTTGGCGGTTTTCTTCAAGAGCTCCGCGCAGCGCGGTCTCGGCGGCCTGCTGCATGGCCGGGTCTACCGTGGTGTCGACGATGATGTCGCCGTCGATCGATCCGACGAAATGCGGCAGCACGTCCATGACGTAGTCGGCGACGTAGTTTTCGCTCGCGGTCGTGTAGCGCCGGATTGCCTTGGCGGGTGCGGCAATCGCGGTCTTGGTCTCATCGGAGCTGATGTAGCCTTCTTCATGCATGGCCGCGAGCACGAGCTGCGCCCTGTCCTCGGCAAGATCCGGGTTGCGCGCCGGTGAGTAGCGGGAGGGTGCTTTCAGGAGGCCGGCAATGGTCGCAGCCTCCGCGACCGTCAGAAGGCGCGCCGACTTGCCGAAATATCGGCGCGCGGCAGCATCCACACCATACGCGCCGGATCCGAGATAAACCCGGTTGAGATACATTTCGAGAATTTCGTCTTTCGAATATTCACCTTCCAGCCAGAACGCGAGCACCAGTTCCTGGATTTTCCGCTTGATGGTCCGGTCGGGTTCGAGAAAGAGGTTCTTGGCGAGCTGCTGGGTCAGCGTAGAGCCACCTTGCGCCACTCGGCCGGACGTCACATTGGTATAGGCAGCCCGCGCCAGACCGATCGGATCAATGCCGAAATGCGACCGGAAACGTCTGTCTTCGATGGCAATGACGGCATTCGGCAGATAAGGCGGCAACTGTTCCAGCCGCACGGCCTCTCCACCCGTGTCGCCCCGGTTCGCGATGAGCTGTCCGTTCATCGCAACGATCTTCACATTCGGCGGGCGGGCCGGCACCTGCCACTCGGAGGTTGGCGGAAGATATGCGGCGTAATAGCCAATGACGCACACAACTGCGATCACGCACCAGATGCCGAGAACAGCGCTCCAATAGGCTCCGCGCTTTAGCAGACGCCCGAGGCCTGCCGGCATCTTGAAACTGCTCTTGCGCTTTCGGCTGCGCCGCTTGGCGCCCGAGCGGCCTCCGCGGCGATTGCTTTGACTGGTGCGGGCTTTGCCCTTTTGTGATTTCGCGCTCTTTTTCGGTGAGGATTTCTTCCGGGTCCCGGGCTTGCCGGATTTGCCTTTGGATCCCGTCTTTGATGCAGGCGCAGAAGGGCGATCCTGCGGGCCAAGGCGCAGGTCAAGCAGGCTGCTGCTGTCGCTTCCAAATGTCGGTTCAATCCGTGGCTGGCGTTTCGCCCGACGCGCCATTGATCATTCGTCCCGTAGTCATACTCGGCAATTGCCGGGATCCCCGGTGATGATCTTAGAATGCGGCAATTTAAGGGGGCGTTAAGGCTTGGACAGTTCCCGAAAGGCAATCACCCGCGGGTCCGGAGCGGATTCCAGCCGGTTCACCGATTGTCCATACGATTGTATTTAACTGGCGTAGCGGCTTGCGTCCGCACCGTAATAGTTGACGTAGCGCGTATTGAGCTCCGTCACCGGCATGACAATCAAGATATCGGTCGTGCCAAACTGGTGATCGACCACGGCGCCGTCGCCGACAAACGCCCCAAGGCGCAGATATCCCTTCACAAGTGGCGGCAGGGCGCGCAGCGCTGTTTTGGGATCGATCCTGTCCGCCGGCAGGCGGTTCATTTCCACGTAGCGCTCGTCAACGGCCCGCACCCGCCATTGTTCGGGTGCACGGGCGTTTTGATGCAGGAAGGAGAGTTGCTGCGCCATGGCATCCGGGCTTGTTCCCTCGATGGAGGCGCATCCCACCATGACGTCGATCTTGTGGCGCAGGATGTAGGACCAGACGCCATGCCAGAGCAATTCGACGGTTTTCTTGTTCCGGTAGGGCTTCAAAACGCAAGAGCGTCCAAGCTCCAGGAAGCGTTTGTCCGGATTGGCGTCGATGAGTGCTTGAATGTCGTACTCTGCGGAGGTGTAAAACCCGCCATGCTGGTCGGCGACTTCCTGGCGCAGCAACCGATAGGTTCCCACAATCTCGGGTTTCAGCCGGCCCAGTTTGTTTCGTTTCATCGAGGCGTGATCGACGACAAGCAGATGGTCGCAATACGCGTCGAACGGGTCCGCGTCCCGACGCGTCGCAAGCGTGTGGGCATCTGCGATCGCCGACATTTCCTCGTAGAAGACTTCGTAGCGGAGGCGCTGGGCTTTCTTCACTTCCTTGAAGTTCCGCGCCATACGCACTTCCAGGGAGCCGATCCGGCCCAGGGTTTCGCCGGTCTTGACCGGCGTTCGAACCGGATTACCGATACGGGCGGATTTCGCGGCGGCAACACCTGTGCGCATTCCTGGTGTAAACCTGCGCACCAGTTTCCTTGGAGAAAACAGTCCCTGCCGCATTATGGCCATTCCACCCTCTTGCATTCCATCCAGATCACGCTGGGAGGTTTCACAGTTTGTGGTCTGCCTCACCTTTCTTTTTCCCTTAGCCGGTGTACTAACACCGGTTGCGGTCAGCGCGCTTCAATCCTGCCGTAGAACACATTTATCCGACAACTGGATGACAATAGTTTTTTTTCACTTCACCCGCCAGATTAAGCTTAACTTAGTCTTGGATATTTGTGAAATTTGCCGAACTGCTTAGGGTTCTGACCCTAAGCTTGCTGAAGGCTTTCGCGATCGAATCTTAGATAAGCAGTCGCGCCGATTTCGCAAGTCAAATCCGTCACGACCTGCCGATCGCTGCCAGCGCTCCGGAAATCGACTCCACGGACAGGGGTTTGGTCAGATAGCCGGCCGCCCCCATTTCAGCCGCCTTGTCGCGCGCATCCTGCATGACGTCCGCCGTCACGATCATCACCGGAACCGGAGGCCGTCCGCTGGCGCGTTCGTCTTCGCGGATTTTCCGGATGGCTTCGAAGCCGTCCAGTCCCGGCATATGCAGGTCCATCAGAATCGCGTCGAACGTGCCATTGGACGCTTCTTCGACAGCCCTTTCGCCGTCTACCACCATGACGGGTACATGACCGAGCTTGCGCAACATTGCCTCGCTAAGGAGCCGGTTAATGTCGTTGTCTTCCGCAACAAGCAGCCGCAACGGTCGCGCAGGTGCATTGGCCCGCCGCAGTGCCGCGCTGCTGTTTTCCGGTTTTGCGCCGGCATCCCAGGCAAGCTCGCTGACCGTGCCTTCCAGCAGCCCGGAAAAAATCTGCAACAGCGTTTCAACACGGACGGGTCTGATCAGATAAGCGGCATATCCGGCCGCGTGAAGATGCGCCAGCTTGTCCCGTTCAGAGGGGGAAACCAGGACGACGGCGGGCGCGGAGCAGCCCGCAAGGCGTGCGGAGGCCAGCCATCCGCCGCTATCCGAAAGAGCCGCATTGTCAACCACGACCAGGTCCGCACCTGACAGGGCGTCCTCGAGGCCGGAACTGCCCGGCGCTTCGACCGAAGTTACAGCGTCGTGCTGTGCGAGCCGACCGGCAAGCAGCTGGCACTCGATCCGGCTGTTGCTGATGAAGACAATGTTCCGCTCCGCCAGACTGGAAAGCCGGGGGTCGGTACTGGCGGCCATGTTCTCCGGGATCGGCAGACAGACCTTGAAGTGTCCGCCGCCTTCTGCGGAGGGCTGCGCGGTGATCTTGCCACCCATCAGACCGGCGAGCCGCTGTGCGATGGCAAGACCCAGTCCGGTTCCGCCGAATTTCCGCGCAGGACCATGGTCGACCTGCTCGAACTCCTTGAACAGGCGGTCCGCCTCCAATTCGTTGAAGCCGATGCCTGTATCGCGGACGTTGATCTCCAAAAGACTGCCGCCGGACGGATTGGGCCGCCCCGCAAGTTCGACTGCGACACCGCCTTCGTCGGTAAACTTCACGCCATTACCAATAAGATTGAACAGGATCTGCCGCACCCTTGTGGCGTCAAGAGTGACTTCCTCGGGAAGGTCGGGCGCCAGCATGGAGCCGATTTCCAGGCCCTTGGCATGTGCCTTGGGGGCCAGAAGCTCGACCACGCTTTCCGCAAGCGCGCCGATCTTGACCGGGGCAGCCTGGATCTCCAGCTTACCGGCCTCGACCTTGGAAAAATCAAGCACTTCGTCAATCAGCAGCAGCAGGGTTTCACCAGAGGTTTCCAGCGCTTCGATGTATGCGCCCTGCTCCTTGGTGAGCCGGGTGTCCCGCAGGAGGGAGGCCATACCGAGAATGCCGTTGAGCGGCGTGCGGATCTCGTGGCTGACGGTTGCCAGGAAGCGGGACTTTGCCTCGTTTGAACTTTCCGCAGAATGACGGGCCGCAAGCAGTTCTTCTTCGATCAACCGCCGCTCCGTGACGTCGCGCAGAACTGTTTGAACCAGTTGCCGGTCCGTGGCCGTGTCGCGCACGGGAACGTCGATCCGCGAAAACCAGCGCGGACCTTGTGCTGTTCGCATGCGAAGATCCTGAAAACCCATGCCGCCGGCGCCACCATCTCTCGAAGCGAGATCGGGATGCGATGGATCACCGCCGCTGATCACCGGCAATTGCATCGCATTGCCGGGATGCAGATCGTGCCCGTTGCCGAAAACATCTTCTGCTGCCGAATTGGCATAGGTGATGATGCCGTCTGCATCGCGGCGGATGACCACATCGCCGAGCGTTGCAAGAATGCTGGCATGCCGTTCGTCGGATTCGCCAAGTTCCCAGGCCCGGTCTTCCAGTTCTTCGCATCGGGCCATCAGCCGCCGGATTTTTTCATCCTTCAACTGAAGGGCCTGCACGGAGCGCTGCAAGTCGTCGGCAATAACGCGCCACACCGCCAGCCCGCCGGCAAAAAATGCGAGGCCAGCCCCCAGGAAACGGTTGAACCCGTCGGTCGAAACGAGAAACAGTGCCGCTCCGAGGCCGATTACAAGCCCGGCAACGGCCAGATGTTGCAGGGACTTCTGTGGGGCGTTGACCGGCGTGTCCGTTGCGCGCCGTCCCGGGCCAACGTCCGGCCCGAGGTCGCGCAACTCCGAATCATCGGTGGGCGCGGCAGACGTGTTGTCGGACTGACGCGGTTCTTTCAAAGGCAACTCGCCTTGCGCGTCTCCCTCTGCCACCTGCCTCGGTTCTGTTTCGGCTGTCTGCTCACGGTTCTGATTGACCAAAATCGCAACTCTCTGCTGGACCTGTTGGAGCAGAGAGTGCCGCTTAAACTTTTAGAAACCGTTTCCTTCGAGGCGGGTAAGGAACTTGTGCGGACGAGAACAAGACCGTCCATCCTTCGAGACGCGAGCATGCTCGCTCCTCAGGATGAAGGCGTGCAGTTCGCTGGCGCGAACCGTATCAGAACCCACCAACCTCATCCTGAGGAGCCGCAACGCGGCGTCTCGAAGGTGGGTCACAAACTCTTGTTTTTGTGGATAAATTCATGCCCGCTTCGCTCCGTGTGTTCCCGGAGCGAAGCGGTTGCTCTTATCGCACGTCCAGGAAACCAATGATCTTGCGCACGTCTTTCAGGACGGGTTCGGCAATTGCGGAGGCTTTTTCCGCGCCGTCCTTGAGGACAGCGTCGATCTGCGCCTTGTCTTCCTTCAGCCGGCGCATCTCGTCCGTCATTGGCGAAAGTTTGGTCACGGCAAGTTCTGCAAGCGCGGGTTTGAACGCCGAGAATTGCTGTCCGCCGAATGTTTTCAGGACGTCTTCTTTCGAACTGCCGTCCAAAGCGGCGAAAATTCCGACAAGGTTGTCCGCTTCCGGCCGCTCTTCCAGACCGCCGACTTCGCTGGGCAGTGCATCCGGATCGGTTTTGGCTTTTCTGACCTTTTTCGCAATCGTGTCGGCGTCGTCGGTCAGATTGATGCGCGACAGGTCAGACGGGTCGGATTTCGACATCTTCTTTGTTCCGTCGCGCAACGACATGATCCGGGTCGCAGGACCGGCGATCATCGGCTCGGTGATCGGGAAATAGAGCTGCTCGGGCAGCTCCGGAGACGGTGTTGGATTGGGAACACCAATACCGAGCTCCTTGATCCGGTCGCCGAAATCGTTGTTGAACTTCGTCGCGATATCCCGGGTCAGCTCCAGGTGCTGTTTCTGGTCGTCGCCAACCGGCACATGCGTGCCACGATAGGCCAGAATGTCTGCGGCCATCAGATTCGGATAGGCGAACAGGCCGACGGAGGCGTTTTCCTTGTTCTTTCCGGCTTTTTCCTTGAACTGGGTCATGCGGTTGAGCCAGCCCATGCGCGCCACACAGTTGAAGATCCAGGCAAGTTCCATGTGCTCGCGCACCTGAGACTGGTTGAAAATGATCGACTTATTGGGATCGATGCCTGCTGCCATATAGGCTGCGGTCACTTCCCTGGTCGCTTCGCTCAGCTCGATGGGGTCTGGAAATCCGGCGGTAATGGCATGGCTGTCGACCACACAGAAGATGGTCGGCATCCGGTCCTGCAGCGGGACCCACCGGGAGACGGCTCCCAAATAGTTGCCAAGATGAAGGTTGCCGGTCGGCTGGACGCCGGAAAAGACACGGGGCTGGAACTCCGCCATTCTTGATCCCTTTAATTAGTGCGGCCGGTTGGAAGGGCGCTGTGAAACTTTGGGCGCGCCGGGTGTAAGCCCCGCAGGACGTGTACGCAAGCGGTAACGGCGAAGATTTCGTCTTAAATTGTTAAGTGTTGCGCCGTGTCAACGCCTTAAGCATGCGCAAAAGGTCTGCACCACCACTGAGTTGCGTGAAAACGGCAAAGGTGACGATGCCGGTCAGAACAATCAAAGCAAGGCTTGCCACGCGCACAATCAGCCAGGTATCGGCGAGATATGGTGCAAGAAACAGGGCAACGAAATGAATGCTCACGCCCATGAGCAAACTTGCCAAAAGCACCAGCGACATTTGCCTCAAGAGCGAAAAATCCGGGGTAAAGTGGCCGCGTTTCCACAACACGATGACCAGAAGCGCTGTGTTGACCCAGCCTGCGATCGTGGTGGCCAGGGCAATGCCGACATGTTTGAGGACCGGAAACAGCGCGATCGAGAGGGCAACGTTCACCACCATGCCGACGGCCGCGAATTTCATCGGCGTCTTGGTGTCCTCGCGCGCGAAGTATCCAGGTGAGAACACCTTGTTCAGGACAAAGGCAGGCAGGCCGAGCGCGAAGGCCATCAGGGCCGCAGCGGTGCCGTCGACGGCTGCTGCGTCGAAGCGCACGCGTTCGAACAGAACGGAGACGATTTCATGCGGGACGACCGCCAGCGCGACGGCTGCCGGCAGGGTCAGCACAAGCGAAATCTCAAGCGCCCGGTTCAAACTGTGCTGATAGGCGCTGAGCTGCCCCGACCGCAATTGCCGCGTCAGGCTCGGCAACAGAACGACGCCGATGGCAATGCCAATCACGCCGAGCGGAAGCTGGTAGAGGCGGTCGGCGAAATAGAGCATGGCGTTGGCGCCGTCCTGGAGCGACGCGATGATTGTTCCGACCGCAATGTTGAACTGAGTGACGCCGCCCGCGATGATTCCGGGGATTCCGAGGACCAGCAGCCGTTTCGCAGACTGCGTGTAGCGTGGCCGAAACACGGGAATCTTGAAACCAAGGCGTTTGAGGTCGATCACCACCACAAGCAGCTGGAGAATGCCGCCCAGGGTCACGCCAATGCTCAAAAGGACGCCAAGTTGGAAATTGTCTTCAACACCGGCAGCAAGAATGCCGCCGAGGACAATGCTCATCACCACGTTGAGCATGACCGGTGCGAACGCGGCAGCGGCAAATCTTTGATAGGTGTTCAAAATTCCGCCGACAAAGGCGAGCAGCGACATGAAAACGAGATAGGGGAATGCGATCCGGGCCATGACCACGGTCAGGTCGAACTTGTCCGGGTCGGCGGAAAATCCCGGCGCCAGTCCCCAGACGATCAATGGCATGAAGATCTGCGCGACAGCTGTCAGGATCAGCAGGCAGAACAGGAGCGCGGATCCGATCTCTCCGGCAAATCGCCGTGCGTCCGCTTCACCGCCTTCCTCCAGTGCCCGGCCAAACAGCGGAATGAAGGCGGAGTTGAAGGCGCCTTCCGCAAACAGCCTGCGGAACAGGTTCGGTAGCCGGAACGCCACGGCAAAGGCATCGCCGACGGGACCGGTCCCAACCGCCGCAGCAAGCAGTACGTCCCGCACAAAGCCTAGCACGCGGCTCAGCATCGTCGCGCCACCGACCGTGGTGAAATTGCGCACAAGGCTCATTGGGACGTGGCTCCGTGACGGCGTCTGGTCATTCAGGACGCCTGGCGCTGGACTTTGCGTGTGACGGGAGCCGCCGGGTCAAGCTCAAGACGGCCTTGCACCGCGTCGGCAAGGCGTTCTCGAATGATTTCCTGGCGGCCGATATTGGAAATTTTCTGACCGGTCAGATCAGTGACGTAGAAGACGTCGACGACCTTCTCCCCGAAGGTGGAGATGTGCGCCGAGCCGATATTGAGGTTGAGCGTTGCGATTGACCGGGTCAGGTCATAGAGCAGTCCGGGACGGTCCAGGCCGGATATTTCCAGAACCGTGTAGTCGTCAGAAAGTGAATTGTTGACGAGGATCTCGGTCGCGACCTTGAAGGCCTTTACCCGGCTCTTCATGGCATTTTTCTTGGTAACCGGCTCCGGCAGGCGCTCGTCACCGCGCAACGTGGTTCGGATCAGTTGCGTGATCCGCTCGCCCCGGCGTTGTTCGTCCTTGTCGTCCGGAAGTTCCCGCCCGATGAAAATCGTGTCGAGCGCAAAACCGTCCGTGGTGGTGTCGATCTGTGCGTCGACAATGTTTGCGCCGGTCGAAAAACAGGCACCTGCGATGATCGAGAGCAAACGCGGATGGTCAGGTGCCATGATGTTCAATTCAGTCACGCCTTCAAAGGCGCGAGGAATAACCTCGAACGCAAGGCGCTTGCGGCCCTTGTCCGCCTTGCGGAGCAATTCGGCGTGGGTCAGGAGCCGTTCGGGTTCGGTTCGCAGCCAATAGGCCGGATAGTGCCGGTTGAGGTAAGCCTTCCGATCCTTCTCGGGCCAATGGCCAAGCTTGCTTGCCAGATCCTGCTTGGCCGATTCGATCGCCTGGTTGTGGGACATTTTCGAATGACCGCCTGAAAGATGCGGCTCGGTCGCATAATAGAGCGTCCGCAGCAATTGCCCCTTCCACCCGTTGAAGACACCCGGCCCCACGGCACGGATATCCGCGACGGTCAGGATCAAGAGAAGTTTCAACCGTTCCAGGGATTGCACGGTGTTTGCAAAGTCGGTGATGGTCTTGCGGTCGTTGAGGTCGCGCGACTGGGCGATCGTGCTCATGTCGAGATGATGTTCGATCAGCCAGGCCACCGTCTCGGTTTCCGCCTCGTTCAGACCGAAACGCGGACAGATCTTGCGGGCAACCTTGGCTCCGGCGATCGAATGATCTTCCGGGCGCCCCTTGGCGATGTCGTGCAGGAACATGGCCACATAGAGCACCTTGCGGTTCTGCAGCGTCAGGATCAACTCGGTGGAAAGAGGGTGGTCCTCACCGGAATTGCCGCGTTCGATCTCTGACAAGACACCGATCGAGCGGATCAGATGCTCATCGACCGTGTAGTGGTGATACATGTTGAACTGCATCATCGCGACGACCTTGCCGAAGTCCGGCACGAACCGGCCGAGCAAGCCGGTTTCGTTCATCTTGCGCAGGACTTTTTCTGGCGTGTTCCGGGACGTGAGCACAGACAGAAACAGCCGGTTGGCTTCCGGATCGTTCCGGAGATCGCTGTCCACGAGCTTGAGCGAGTGGCGGATCAGGCGGGTCAACCTCGGATGAAGATTGTAGTCATGCTTGTCCGCGAGCTGGAAGACCCGGAGAAGGTTGGCGGGATCGGTCTGGAAAATCGTATCGTTGGTGACATTCAGCCGGTTGTTTTCGACAACGAACCCAGGCGCGCCCTTCACCGGCTTGGCAGTGTCCGACACCCGTCCGCTCCGCAACCGCCGCATCATGCCGGAAAGGCCCTTGCCGCGCGGTTCCTTGACGTGTTCTTCCTCAAGCGCCGCGCAGATAATGCGCGTCAGGTCGCCAACGTCCTTTGCGACCAGGAAATAGTGTTTCATGAACCGTTCGACATCGCGCATTCCCGGATGCTGCGTGTAGCTGAGCCGGATTGCGATCTCGCGCTGGTATTCGAAAGCAAGCCGTTCTTCCGGTCGGCCCGTCAGGAAGTGCAGATGGCAGCGCACCGCCCACAGGAAATCCTCGGATTTTTCAAACCGCGTATACTCGGAGCGTGTCAGAACGCCCTTTTTGACCAGTTCCGCCTGGCTGTCGACCCGGTAATGATATTTCGCGATCCAGAACAACGTGTTGAGGTCACGGAGGCCACCCTTGCCTTCCTTGATATTGGGTTCAACCAGATATCTTGACGTGCCCTGCCGCCTGTGCCGATCATCCCGTTCCAGAAGTTTTGCGGCGATGAACTCGGAACTCGTGCCATTGACGACATCGTTGCCGAAGCGGTTGACAAGGTCATGGAAGAGCGGTTCGTCGCCCCAGATGTAGCGTGCTTCCAGGATGGCGGTCCGGATGGTCATGTCGGACTTCGCCAGCCGCATGCATTCGTCGATGTTGCGGGTCGCATGACCCACCTTGAAACCCAGATCCCAGAGCATGTAGAGAATGTACTCGACCACCTGCTCGCCCCAGGGGGTCTGCTTGTAGGGCAGGATAAACAGGAGATCGATGTCCGATCCGGGCGCAAGCGTTCCGCGTCCGTAGCCGCCCACCGCGGCAACCGACATGCGTTCGGCAGCCGACGGGTTCTTGGCGCGATAAACATGCTGGACCGCAAAATCGTAGATGACGCGGATCAGTTCGTCCTGAACATGCGACAGGCGCTCGGCGCACAAGAGTCCGCCGCCATCTTCGTTCAGTTTTTCCTCGACAAGCTCACGCGCCGCTTTCACTTCTAACTTCAGCTCGTTCAGGACGGCGGCCCTGATCTTCGAATCCGACCCGTCGCCCTCGGATTCGGCGGTTAGCGCGCTCAGGCGCGTCCGCAAGGCATCCGCATCGATCAATCCGGCAAGGTCTTCCTGGGTGGCTTTCATGCGTGTCAGAGGGTCCGTTCAGCAGTCTGTTCAAGTGTGCAGGTTATATAGGGATCGCGCGATAAGGACACGTAAATCTGAAACTGCCTCGCGTCTCTTGTCATCCCTGCGCGGGCAGGGATCCAGTAAACGCAGGCCCGAATTGCAGAAAACGAAAGTTCTCGAGTCCTGGAACCCGGTCTTGGCAGAGCCAAACCGGGATGACAAGGTTTGCGCGACCAACTGAATTAGACATCGTCCTTGGCGGCGGCAACACGGAGCTGGTGCAGGAGGGCGGCGAGTGAGTCTTCCGACAAGACACCGATTTTCAGGGAAAGCTGGTTGGCCAGTTCGGTCGCCTTGGGGTTCATGCCGGCGGTATCGATTGTGATCCTCGGGTCAGACAGCTCCGCCAGCCGCTGGATTTCTTCCGCCTCGTCCCAGATCACGTTGAAATAGGTGATGATCCGCTGGACCAGAAACCATGTCGGCTTGCCGCGCTTGCCGTGTTCGAGCGCAGACAGATAAGCGCTTGAAACCGAAAGCGCGGTCGCCATTTCTTTCAGCGAGACGCCGCGCTTTGCCCTGAGTTCCCGAATTTTAGCCCCAAGCGGTGTCACGGTCCTACCTTCTTTTTCGTATCCGGACGTAGAGCGCCCCCGCTCCACCGTGGCTGGCATGTGCTTGTTCATAGCCCAGCACCACCGGTCGCAGGTCCGGCATCGACAGCCACTGGGGAACCATTCTGCGCAAAATGCCGCGTTCGTCCATATAGGCTTTTTCCGGGCCGCCGCCCTTGCCGGTAATCACCAGCACGACCCTGTGCCCGCGGGTCTGTGCCTGATAGAGAAAACCGACCAGTCGGTCATGAGCCTGATACTGGGTCAATCCGTGAAGGTCGATGCGGGCATCGATCGCGGTGACACCGCGCACGATTTTTCTGCGGTACCGTGTCTCGAGCTGGTTGAGAGGCAACAGGGCAGGCGTTTTCCTGGCTGGTTCCGGAGCCTTGATTGCTGTTGCGGTCTTGGGTGTTTTCACAGGTTTTGGCGGGGCGTCTTCCTGGCTCTTGGCAAGCTCTTCCTGAAGATCGCGTGCCCGCTCCGGGTGCAGCGGCGTCAGAGTTTTCGCAACCTTGCCCCAAAGCTCCCGGTCCTCCGGAGACAGGCTGCCCTTTTTGCCCCGCTTGCTCATTCTTCAGTCAGTCGCCAGTTCTGCACCTGTGCCAGGCCTCTTGGGAACAAGGATGGTGAAGCGTGCCTCGTGCCGGATCTCGCCCGCCAGATCGCCGGCAGGATCGCCCGACCCGGTAAAGATGTCTCCGCGTGCCGGACCCCTGATTGCCGAACCGGTGTCGTCGGCAACCATCAGCCTGGAAAAGTCCCGGCCGTCAGCGTCAGCGTCCGGAAACCCGGCCTCGACGAAGACGAGCGCTCCATAAGGAATGTGCTCAGGATCAACGGCAAGGCTCCGTCCCGGCGTCAGCGGCAGACCGGATGCGCCCACAGGCCCCTCGTTCGGCCCGGTCTCCGTCACTTCCCGGAAGAAGATATAGGACCGGTTCTCTCTGAAGAGCGCGTCGCGCCGGTGTGGATCGGCGGCAAGCCAGCTTCGCAGCCCGGCCATGGTGAAGTCTTCAGGAGTGCCTTCGCCGCGCTTGACCAGCAGTCGTCCGATTCCGGTATAGGGATGACCGGACTTGCCCGCATAGCCGACCCGCATGACCGAGCCGTCGCTCAGACGCAGACGGGCCGACCCTTGTACATGAATGAAGTAGGCATCGATGGGATCGGCGAGCCAGACCAGTTCCAACTGTTCCGCATCGAGCGCGCCATCCATGATGGCGGAACGGTCGGGCAATTCTTCAAAACCGCTTCCGACCCGGCGGCCATGGCTAAACTGTTCGGGCCAGCCTGTCGGGCGGGTCTCCGGCGTCAGAGCTTCAAGACCGGTGGGCTTTTTGTGGAGCGGCACAGAAAACCGGTCTGATCTTGTGCGGGATGCTGGGACTTCCGGTTCGAAGTAACCCGTCACAAAGCCGGGTTTTGTAATCAGATACGCCGTGAAATGCGCCTCGATGAAGTGCCGGATCTCATCATTTGTCGCGAGCGATGCCTGATCGATTGCCGCGCACAACGACGGCATATCGGCGAGCGCATACCGCACCGACGCCGGGTTCGAGCCCAGTGCTTCTGGCTTTGCGCAAAAGCGCAGAAAACTTGTCAGCGCCTTCGACTGGTCATCCTGCGTCCAGCCGGAAAGGTCCGAATACGCGATCTCTTCGAGATGGTCGGGCGTGTGCGAGCTTTGCGGCATGGCCGGCGCAGGTCCTGCAAACAAAAAAAGTGGCGCGGCCAATACCGCGCCCCTTAAACACATGGAAGAACGAGGTGGCAACAACGCCCTCGTCAGCCGCTGCGTCCACGTCATTGTCACTCGGCGGATTCGGTCGCGACCAGCTTCCAGTTCGGATCGCGGGACTCTGTGTCGCGCGCGAAGGTCCAGATATCGACCACTTCGGTGACCTTCGCGGGATCACCATCCACCACTTCACCCGCCTTGTCCTTGGTCGCCGAAATCAGCTGGCTGTGGATCTTGACCGTTACCTGGGCCGTTGATCCTTTCAACGCTGCTTCCACGATTTCCGCCTTGTCGATGCCGACAAAGGTCGATTCGATGTGCTCCCCGCGCTTTTCGCGATCTTCAATGGCCGTGACGAAGCCTTCATAGACTTCACGGGAGAGAAGGTTCTTGAGAGCTTTCTTGTCGCCGTCCGCAAAAGCCATGACGATCATCTCGTAGGCGGCGCGAGCCCCTTGCAGAAATTCCTCGGGCTCGAAGCTTCGGTCCACGGAAAGGATCTGCTTCAGCGCGCTGTTGAGCGCGGATCCTTCCGGAGCGACCTTGTCGATCACCACATCGCCGGTCTGCGCCGGCTGTGCCACGGTTTCGGGCTGTTGATCGGTCTGGTTCGGAAGCGGGATGACGTTGTCCTGACCGTTGGACTGCTCGTTCGTCTGCTCCGGTTTGGAATAGGGATCAAAGGGCGGGCGCTCACTGCCGGTACGTTTGCCCAGGACAGATCTCAGTCTGAACAAGATAAAAACCGCAAGTCCCATCAGGAGGAGGTTTAGTGGGTCGAAAATTTCATTCATCTTACGTTCCGGCTACCCTTTGGAGGCATTTGACGCCGCCTCTTGCATATTCAGCTGCTTGCTGCCCGCGTTCAATGTCATCTGGTTCCTTATTTAGGGGGTTCTTGAACCAGCATCCAGACCTGAGGGCAAGACTGAAATTTTTGCAATGATTGTCTTTCCTGCGAGCGCCTGCTCGCATTTTTGAGAGCGAATGTCTAGGTTATGGCAAAATAACTTATCAGACGATGGAGGTCCCGTGGGACTTTATATCATTGCCGCCATCATTTTGCTGCCCCTGATCGAAATAGCGGTTTTCATCTGGGTGGGCGGCTTGATTGGCGTGCTGCCGACAATCCTGCTGACGGTAATCACTGCGCTCGCCGGCACGATCATGCTGCGCCAGCAGGGCTTGTCGCTGCTCACGCGCATGCAGAGCGAACTGGATGCCGGCCGGGCCCCGAACAGCGAGGTTATGCAGGGCGCGATGATCGTTCTTGCAAGCATTTTGCTGCTGATTCCGGGCTTCGTGACGGATGCAGTCGGCTTGATGCTGTTCATTCCGCCGGTTCGCGAAGCGCTGGCAAAGTTCATCATTTCGCGGTCGGATGTCGTGATCGTGCAAGGTGGCCCTGGAGGGGCGCGCCGGTCCGACGAGCATGTCGTGGACCTTGACGAAGGCGACTGGTCGGAGAAACAGGACAACCCGTCCGCCGATGCGCCGGACAAGGGTCAACCGAGGATCAGTCCCTGGCAGGACGGCTCAAACGACGCAAAATCCTGAATTTCAGCCGGTGAAGTCACTAAAACGTGACATGGGCTGTATGCGTAATATTTACCAGTTGAGGTTACGCCTCTCCGTAACTTTGCGGCGAAGACCGCGTAAAACGGAAGGTGCGAACCATGAGGACCGGGCGCGTTGACTGGGTCGATACGGCCAAGGGCATCTGTATCATCTTCGTTGTGATGATGCATTCGGTGCTTGGCGTCGAGGCCGCCGCCGGCGAAACCGGCTGGATGCATGCGGTCGTCGCCTTTGCCGCTCCGTTCCGTATGCCGGACTTCTTCCTGATTTCAGGCCTGTTCCTCTCCAACGTCATCACGCGCGACTGGAAGCTCTATCTCGACCGAAAGGTCGTCCATTTTGCCTACTTTTACGTGCTCTGGATGACGATCCAGTTCGTGGTCAAGGCGCCTGTGTTTGTGGGTGACCTCGGCACCATGGGCGCGCTGGAATTCTATGTCCTCAGCTTCGTACAGCCTTTCGGCACCCTTTGGTTCATCTACATGCTGCCGATCTTCTTCCTGGTCTGCAAACTCGCGCATGACAAGGGCGTGCCCTGGCAGGTGATGTTGGTCCTTGCGGCTCTTTTGCAGATCGCAAAGATCGACACCGGTTGGCTTCTGGTCGATGAATTCGCCTCACGTTTCGTCTATTTCTATGCTGGTTACATCTTCGCCCCGCAAATCTTCCGCCTGGCCGACTGGGCGCGTGACCGCATCAACATCAGTCTCGCCTACCTTGTCGGCTGGGGGGTCGTAAATGGCGGCCTTGTCTACCTCGGTTGGGCGCATCTGCCGGGTATTGCGCTGGCGCTTGGGGCTGCCGGCGCGGGCGCGATCATCCTCACCAGCGCGTTGATCGTCAAAACGGGGCAGATGGGTTTTCTGCGTCATTTTGGCGAGAACTCGATCGTCATCTACCTCGCCTTCTTCTTCCCGATGGGTGTTACCCGGGTGATTCTTTTGAAGCTCGGCATTCTCGACATCGGCACGGCCTCATTGATCGTCACCATTGTCGCCTGCGTCAGCCCGATGATCCTTTATTGGATGATCCGGAAAACAAATCTCGGCTGGTTCTTGTTCAAGCGGCCGGAATGGGCGTATCTCGGCGGCACTTTCGGCAGAAAGCGCGCGCCGCAGGCAGCGGAGTGACAGGAGCGGTCCGGAATATTTGTCTTTAGGACTTTTCTCCGAGGTTCGCTCCGGGCATGATCCGCGCCATGTCGACGCAAGATTCCGCCCCCACCCTCACCGCTGACGACCACCTCATTCTGGTTGACGGTTCCACCTTCATCTTCCGCGCCTATCACGCGTTGCCGCCGCTGACGCGCAAGCCCGACGGGCTGCCCGTTGGCGCTGTTTCCGGCTTCTGCAACATGCTCTGGAAGCTCTTGCAGGAAGGTTTGACACCGGAAGAAGGCGATGAGCCGACGCATTTCGCGGTGATATTCGACCATTCCTCGCAGACATTCCGGAACGAGATCTATCCCGAATACAAGGCCAACCGTCCGGAACCGCCCGAGGATCTGGTGCCGCAGTTCGGCCTGATCCGCGAAGCAACGCGTGCGTTTTCCGTTCCCTGCATCGAACAGGAAGGCTTTGAGGCTGACGACCTGATTGCGACCTATGCCCGCCAGGCGGCGGAACTGGGTGCGCAGGTGACGATCGTTTCGGGCGACAAGGACCTGATGCAGCTTATCGGGCCGAAGGTCGGCATGATCGACACCATGAAGAACAAGGTGTTCGGCGAGCCGGAAGTCTTTGAAAAATTCGGGGTCGGGCCGGACAAGGTGATCGAAGTTCAGTCGCTCGCCGGCGACAGTGTCGACAACGTGCCCGGCGTTCCGGGCATCGGCCTGAAGACGGCGGCGCTTCTGATCAACGAGTTCGGCGACCTTGAAACGCTGCTGGCACAGGCAGACACGATCAAGCAGAACAAGCGGCGTGAAAACCTGATCGAATTCGCCGACCAGGCACGGGTCTCCAAGGAGCTGGTGACCCTCAAGCAGGACGTTCCGGTGACGGTGCCGGTTGCCGATTTGACGGTGACCGAGGTCGACGGTCCAAAAGCGGTTGGCTTTTTGAAAGCCATGGGCTTCAACACGCTGACAAAGCGCGTTGCGGAGGAAACCGGGGCGGAACTCGCCAATATCGAGCCGACCGACTTCCAGGTGCCGGGCTGGGATATGCCGGATCAGAAGGGTCGCATGGTCGAGCGCTCGGAGAGCGCCTCCGGGCCGGATGCGGCGGCAGGCGAGATTGCCGGCGACGAAGGCATGATGGTGCCGCAGACCGTCGCCGACGCGCGGGCCGAGAAGGTCAAGGCAATCCCCATCGATTCCAGCGCATACGAGACCGTCACCAGCATCGATCGGTTGAAGCAATGGTGCGCAGCAGCTTACGAAAGAGGCTACGTCGCCTTCGATACCGAGACGACGTCATTGAATGCCATGCAGGCGGATCTCGTGGGTCTATCGCTCTCCACCGAGCCCGGTCAGGCCTGCTATGTCCCGCTGGCGCATGTGGATGGCGAAGGGGATCTTTTGGGCGGCGGCGACCTGCTTCCTGATCAGATTCCGCTGAAAGATGCCCTGGAGGTTCTAAAACCGATGCTGGAGGACAGCGCGGTCCTGAAGATCGCGCAGAACCTCAAATACGACTGGCTGGTCATGACCCGTTACGGCATCGACATCGCCCCCTATGACGACACCATGCTGCTCTCCTACACCGTTGACGCGGGCAAGGGTGGCAACGGCATGGACGAGCTTTCCGAACGCTGGCTCGATCACAAGCCGATCCCGTTCAAGGAGGTCTGCGGCTCGGGCAAGTCGATGATCACCTTCGACAAGGTGGCGATCGACAAGGCGACCGCTTACGCCGCCGAGGATGCCGACGTCACGCTCCGGCTTTGGATGATCCTGAAACCGCGCCTTGCCAGCGACCGGATGGCGACCGTCTACGAGACCCTGGAGCGGCCGATGGTGCCGGTGTTGGCACGTATGGAGAAGCGCGGCATTTCCGTTGACCGGCAGATGCTGTCGCGTCTCTCCGGCGATTTCGCGCAAGGCATGGCCGGCTTGGAATCAGAGATTTACGAGCTGGCCGGCGAGAATTTCAACATCGGTTCGCCCAAACAGCTCGGTGACATTCTCTTCGGCAAGATGGCGTTGCCCGGCGGGAAAAAGACCAAGACGGGTGCGTGGTCGACATCGGCCCAGGTTCTGGAGGATCTGGCGGCCGAAGGCCATGAATTGCCGTCGAAAATCGTCGCCTGGCGCCAGCTTTCCAAGCTGAAATCCACCTATTCCGACGCACTTCCGGGCTATATCAATCCCGAAACGGGCCGGGTGCATACGTCCTATTCGCTGGCCTCCACGACCACGGGCCGGTTGTCCTCGTCTGAGCCGAACCTGCAGAACATTCCGGTCCGCACGGAAGAGGGTCGCAAGATCCGTCAGGCTTTCGTTTCGAACAAGGGTCACAAGCTGGTATCCGCCGACTACAGCCAGATCGAGCTGCGCGTGCTGGCGCATATGGCCGACATTCCGCAACTGAAAAAGGCGTTCGAGGATGGGCTCGACATTCACGCCATGACGGCAAGTGAAATGTTCGGCACGCCGATCGAAGGCATGGACCCGATGGTGCGCCGCCAGGCCAAGGCGATCAATTTCGGCATCATCTACGGCATTTCCGCCTTCGGCCTCGCCAACCAGCTCGGCATTTCGCGCCAGGAGGCGGGAGACTACATCAAGACCTATTTCGAGCGGTTCCCGGGCATCCGCGAATACATGGACGCGACCAAGAAGAAGGTGCATTCCGACGGGTTCGTGACCACGATCTTCGGACGCAAGGCGCACTATCCGGACGTGAATACCAAAAACCCGAACATGCGTGCCTTCTATGAGCGGGCAGCAATCAACGCGCCGATCCAGGGCTCGGCCGCCGACATCATCCGCCGCGCCATGGTGCGCATGGAAGAGCGGCTGTCGGTGGCGAAGCTGGATGCACAGATGCTGCTGCAGGTGCATGATGAACTGATTTTCGAGGTCCCGGACGCCCAGGTTGACGACACCATTCCCGTGATCTGCGATGTTATGGAAAACGCCTGCGATCCGGCTCTTGAACTATCGGTTCCGTTGAAAGTGGACGCCCGCGCCGCGGACAACTGGGACGACGCTCATTAGCAATAGCGAAGCGCCCGCGAAACTGCCGCCCCGGACTTGATCCGGGGCCAACCATTGCCAGAGCACGATGGAAACCACGATTTTGCCTTCATCACCATGATTTGGTCCCGGGTCTGGCCCGGGACAGCACGAAGACTGGACCGTGTCTAAAGCAACCTCACACCATCGCCATGACGCGGGATGGGCCGCCGGTGCCACCTCGGAACTTCGGCGCGCCGACGACAAGCGTTGCGCCGCTTGCCGGCAGAGCGTCGAGATTGGCGATGCACTCGATACCCCAGCGGTTGCTTGGCAGCCAGGCGTAGTGGACGGCGAAATCGGGTGATGGGCCAAAGTCCAGCGAAAGCGTATCCACCGCGATACCGACCACATTCGCTTCTTCCATCAGCATTTCTGCGGCTTCCAGGTGAAATCCCGGGAAATGCATGACGCCATTCTCGTCGGCATTGCGGAACTTGTCGGTGAGTACCTGAAGACCCCAGCCTGAATTCATGGCAACGCAGGCGCCGTCCGGAATATCGCCGTTGGCGGAGATCCACGCCTTGAGATCGTCCGGCGTCACCTGCGCGTCCGCGTTCTCCGAGGCCTTGGACTTGATGTCGACGATGCAAAGCGGGGCAACGAGATTTTCGACCGGGATTTCCGCGACGGACTGGCCATCTTCGGAAAAGTGCAACGGCGCATCCATATGGGTGCCGGTATGCTCGTTGTAGGTCAGGTTGAAGAGATTGTAGCCGTCCTTGTTGAAATCAACGAGCTTTTCCATGAAGAACTGCTGCTCGCCGCCAAAAGTCGGAAAGGTGTCATAGAGCTCGTGAGTCATGTCCATGACCTTGGTGGGCGCCTGGGCCATGGCCGGCATTGCCCCGGCAACCGCTGCTGTCGCCGCAACGCCTGCACCGACGGCTGTTGCCCTGAACAAATCTCGTCTCGACATCATTCGATTCTTGACGGATTTGATGACACAGAGATCACACATGGCAGCTCGCTCCTATTTTTTACGCAAGGGAATGCTGCGCTTGGATCGGGAATTTTGCCAGTTAAATTGTTGTCACCGGCTTCCGTCACCATTTTCCGGAAGGGAATTCATCCTGCCGAATCAAAGCGTTGCATCAAACAACCCGAAGATCCGGTTGGGCTTTACCGGACAGCGCAGAGCGTGGGGCAATGGCGTTTTTGAGAAGCTCGGTGAGATGTTCTTCCAGATAGTCGACAATAGGCGACTGTGCCTTGGAGGGCGTATAGATGGCGAGCTGCGCGGAGGGCAGGGCCGGGAAACCGTCCTGATCCCTTAACAGCTTGAAACCCTCCTGAAACGCGCCGGAGGGGAGGCAGCAGATGCCCGCTCCAGAGGTGACGGCCACCTGGGCGGCGGCAACGCTTGTGGTTGTAATCCGCTCATACCACTGCCGGCCGGCACTCGCGAGCGCGCGAAATGCCAGCTCCCGGAAGGGGCAGGGCTCCGGGAACAGGATCAGGGGCAGCGGATCGCTCAGAACACAGTCCTCGCTGACGGCCCACAAAAGCGGCTCCTCCACGATGCCGACCGGTTCCGGCTTTGAAGAAGATACCAGCGCAATGGCAAGATTGATCTCGTTGTTGGAGAGCATGTCGTGAAGCGTTGCGCTGTCGGCGACCGTCATCTCCAGTTTGACGTTCGGATGGATGCGCACGAAGTTGCAGAAGATCGACTGAAGCTGGCCGGTGGCAAACCATTCCGGAAGGCCGACATGCACGGTTCCGGTCAGCTCCGGCGCCGACAGGCGCAATCGGGCCTCCTCATGGGATTTCAGGATTTCCGTTGCGTGCTGATAAAGGATCCGCCCGGCTGGCGTCAAGTTCATGGTCCGCGCCGTGCGTTCGATCAAGGGCTTGCCGACCCGATCCTCAAGGCGCCGGAGCTGTGTGCTGACGCAGGGTTGCGTGCGGTTCAGCTTGCTTCCGGCATGGGTAACATTGCCTGCCTCTGCAACGGCGACGAATGCTTCCAGCAATTCGATATTGAATCGGCCGATGGTCATCCTGTGTCATCCTGCCCTTGTGCCGTACCGGACTTTGGCCCGCCGGCGTCTCCTCATGCCCTGTGTGCACGAGCATAACGTTCCATTATGAAGTTCTTCAATTATAAATTTTATAAATGGGGCGAAATCACGTAATCCGGGAAATCTTATTATCAAAACGGGTATCAGCCATGACTCTCGCGTTTACTTTCAGCCAGTCAGATCTTGAAGTCGCGAACACGCCTGCGTCTTCGTTGCAGTCCAGGGTGCATCGGGCGATCGCGTCCCACACCGAGTTCAGTCTGGACCGGATCGTGACGCAGGATAACCGCGTCAAATACACCAACGAGGGCCGGGAGCATCAAGCCACCGACCATCTCGACGAGGTCTTCCGGCTGATGCGGGAATTGAACGAAACGGGTGTCGGCTCGCAGTCGCTCGGGCAGCTGACCGAGGGCGGCGTCTCCTTCAGGCAGGCCCTGTTCCGGATTTGCGAACAGGTTGCCGGCGAAAGTGCCGGTGGCCCGCTTGTCTATGTCGAGCTCGGCCCCGAGCCGGTCAAGACCGGGTTCATCCTGAAGGCACTGCAACAGCTCGGGGTGGCCATTGACCGCTACATCGCGGTCGATCTCAACCCGATGTCCGTCGCTCACATGCGCTCGGCTCTTCAGGACGCCCTGCCCGGGACAGACCTTGAATTTATGACCTGCTCGTTTGACGAATTCCGGCTGAAGGACGTCATTGGCGAAGAGGGGCCGCCTGCGCTCATCACCATGCTGGGCTTTCAGGAAGGAAACGACGACCCGTTCACCGTCAACGGCTGGCTGAAGGACATCGCACGGCCCGGCGACCTGCTGTTGTCGGAGAGCCAGCTCTACGCCACGCACCAGATCGACCGGATCCCGTTCTTTTATGCCCATCCCGCCATGCAGAGGTTTTCACGGATCGCGTTTGAGCAGGCGGTCGGTCGCGCGCTGCCCACACTGAACCGCTTTTTTCTGCTGCCCGTGCCGTTTCAGGAAAACGAAACGGCGCATGTTGCTGTGCTTGGCGAGGAATTTTCCAGCACAGTCAATGGACGAAACCTGCACGTGTCTAACTTCTGCCTGAAACTCACGCTTGATCAGTATCGGCACTACAGGGAACATGGTGGGCATTTCCGGATTGCCGGCGAGACGTTGACAGATGACAAGACACTTCACTTCCAGCTCTCCCGGCGGCTATGACAATGCCATGAAGACCCGCGGCCTGACCGTCGCGGGCCTGGCGATAGTTGCCGCCACCTATGGGCTGGCAAGGTATTGCTTTGGCTTGTTTCTTCCCGAATTCCGCCAGGAATTCGGCCTGTCGACCGAGACGATCGGCCTGATTGCCGGGCTGTCCTACGCCGGATATCTGATGGCGACCTTTCTCGGGTCGGGCCTGTCGACCTGGTTCGGTCCAAGATTGCCCATCCTGCTTGGAGGACTGACGGCGGCCTGCGGCATGGCAACGATTGCCGTTGCTCCCGATGCCTGGATCCTCGCATTCGGGGTGTTTCTGGCCGGCGCCAGCCCAGGGCTGGCGTATCCGCCCTTTTCCGACGTCATCGTCCGGCACACCGAACCGAGCCGGCAGAACACGATCTATGCCTGGATCAACTCCGGAACCGGCTTTGGTGTGGCCTTTGCCGGACCACTGGCGCTCTATGCAGGCGAGGACTGGCGCCTCGCCTGGTTCCTGTTTGCGGGGCTGGCACTGGTGATTACCCTGTGCAACTACTGGACGCTGCCGCATCACAGTCCACGGCCGGCCAACGCCATGGCCGCGATTTCTCCCAGGTTTCTGTTGCAGCGGGCCGCCCGTCCGCTCTTTGTTGCCGCGTTCCTGTTCGGTATTTTTTCCGCCGTCTACTGGACCTATGCCGTCGAGCTGCTGGTTGACCGGACCGAAAACGCCAACGACGCCATTCTGTTCTGGATCGTGCTTGGTATGGCAGGCGTGACCGGGTGTTTTGCCGGGGGTTTCGTCAACCGCTGGGGCTTACGACGGACCTACTGGGTCTTGGCGCTCGTCGTCGGCACTGCCGTTGGAACCCTTCCTTTTCTGATCGGGGTCCGGCACGGCATTTATTTCTCCGCCGCCTTCTTCGGTGTCGGTTTCATTGTCATGACAGCCCTTTACGGCATGTGGAGCATGCGCATTTTCCGGGATGCGCCGTCCATTGGCTTCGGTCTGACTTTTTTCCTGATTTCTCTTGGACAGGGTGTTGGCCCCGTTGTCGCCGGGTTCGCGATACCCGTGCTGGGCCACCCGGCGCTGTTTGTTGCGTCCGGCATCTTGTGCTGCGGACTTGCGTTCTTCAGTCCGAGGGAGCGTGATGCAGCCGGCAATCGCCCATAACACCGGTTTATGGTGGCCGGGAACGGCATAACGCCTATGTGCTGGTCTTTCCCGAAAATAGCATCCATCATTATGGCACGCTATGATTGTATAATGTGACCTGAGATGCCCATGATCGTTTCGAAAACGACAAGCGAAAACCTGCAACTCGACACGGAGCTCTGCAGGGCCATGTTCGAAAAAGACCCGGACAAGATGATTGAGCTCCTGTCGGACTGGATGGAGATGAACGGTCTCACCCCGAGTGAGGACTTCTGCATTCCCCCCTATCTGCACCAGGTTCTAAGCGGCACGACAGGGTGCACCAAAATTCCCCGCAGCTTGCGCATTTACGCGTCCTGACACCCATCGGCAGTGCGAATAAGCGCCCGTCATTACCTTTGGTTCCGGTGGCAGACGCCGGTGTCGACAGGGCAGTAGCAGCCGCTCCGCCATAAATCGTTCCACATTTGTTCTTGCAACCTGATTTGAGATATGTTTGGTTGAAATACATCTCAAGGTAGAGGGCTGCGCATGGTCAGTCGCGTCACGACGGTCGCTTTTCAAGGTATCGATGCTGTCCCGGTCGATGTGCAGGTGCATGTCGGGCCAGGCATGGTGGCCTTCAATGTTGTCGGCCTGCCGGACAAGGCGGTCGCCGAAAGCCGGGAACGCGTCAGGGCAGCCCTTTCCGCGTCCGGACTCGCGCTGCCGGCCAAACGGGTCACCGTCAACCTCGCCCCTGCGGACTTGCCGAAGGAGGGGTCGCACTACGATCTGCCCATTGCGCTTGGCGTGATGGCTGCAATTGGTGCCATTCCGGCAGAGTTTCTCGACGGTTACGTTGTTCTGGGCGAACTCGGCCTCGACGGAACGCTGGCGCCGGTCGCCGGTGTTCTTCCTGCCGCGATGGGGGCGAACGCACTCGGCAAGGGTTTGATTTGCCCCGCGGCCAGCGGCAGCGAAGCGGCTTGGGCCGATGCCGATATGGACATTCTGGCACCGCGCTCGCTGATCCAGCTGGCCAATCATTTCAAGGGAACGCAGATCCTTTCCCGCCCGGCCGCCAAGCTTCAGGGCAACCCCGGAGTGCTGCCTGACCTTGCCGAAGTCAAGGGTCAGGAAACGGCAAGGCGTGCGCTCGAAATCGCGGCCGCGGGAGGTCACAATCTGCTGATGACCGGCCCTCCGGGGTCGGGCAAGTCGATGCTGGCCAGCCGCCTGCCCTCCATCCTGCCACCGTTGACACCGCGTGAGCTTTTGGAAGTCTCCATGATCGCCTCGCTGGCCGGGGAGCTCGCCGAAGGCCGGCTGACCGACCGGCGCCCGTTCCGCTCGCCGCATCATTCCGCCTCCATGGCCGCCCTGGTTGGTGGCGGTTTGCGTGCAAGACCCGGAGAGGTGTCGCTGGCCCACAACGGCGTTCTCTTTCTGGATGAATTGCCGGAATTCAATCCGCAAGTGCTCGACAGCCTGCGTCAGCCGCTGGAGACCGGCGAGGCGGTGATCGCGCGCGCCAACCATCGGGTCACCTATCCTGCGCGCATCCAGCTCGTGGCTGCCATGAACCCCTGCCGCTGCGGCCATGCAGGCGAACCGGGTCATGTGTGCCGCCGTGGCGAGCGCTGCGTAACCGACTACCAGACCCGCGTCTCCGGACCGTTTCTCGACCGGATCGACGTCCGGATCGATGTTCCGGCAGTCACTGCGGCAGATTTGATCGGCCCGGCCGAGGCAGAGCCGTCGGACGTGGTCGCGGCACGCGTCGCCGAAGCCCGGCGCATTCAGGAGATGCGTTTTTTCGACCTCGGGATCGCCTGCCGCTGCAACGCTCAGGCGCCGGCTTCCATCGTCGAGAAAATGGCGCAGCCGGACGAAATGGGTCTGGCATTCCTGCGCGATGCCGCCGAAAAGCTGCATCTCAGCGCACGCGGCTATCACCGGGTCCTGAAACTCGCCCGGACGCTCGCCGATCTCGACGGCCGGGACACCGTTGGCCGCATCCATCTTGCCGAAGCGCTCAGTTATCGCGGCCGGGACGTGTCGAAAATGGCGGCCTGAGCAGCCCTTTTCGAGCGATTGTTTGCAAAGACCGGCGGTCAGGCTATCGTAAAGCGCAATGCCAGGGAGGATGGCATGCGCGACACAGAACACGTGAGCGAAATCGACCGGGTGCTTCGGGGACACGAAACCGGCAGGGACGAGCTTGTCTCGGAAAGCTGGCGACGGTGCGTCCAGACCTACGGCATGGACCCGACACGTCCGGAACCGCCGCATATCGTCACCGAGCAGCGGCTCAGGGAACACCAGGAACAGTCCGAGCGATTGATCGCAACGGCCCGGTCCGGGCTGCAAACGCTTTTCAAGCAGGTCGCAGGACAGAACTACGTGCTGATCCTGGCCGATGCCAAAGGCATCAGCGTCGACTTTTTCGGAGATCCGAGATTTGAAGAAGAGCTGCGCCAGGCAGGGCTCTATCTCGGGTCGGACTGGTCCGAAGATCTGGCGGGAACCTGCGGGGTCGGATCCTGCATCGTGACCGGCAAGCCGGTGACCATTCATCAGGGTGATCACTTCGGATTGTCCCATACGCCGCTTTCCTGCACGTCCGCGCCAATCTTCGACACGAGCGGTAATCTTGCGGCCGTGCTGGATGTGTCGCTCCTGCGTTCGCCCAGTCCGAAATCGAGTCAGAACCTTGCGATGAACCTGGTAAAAGCGTCGGCACGACGGGTTGAAATGGCAAATCTCATGGCGATGAAGCGCAAGGAATGGGTCTTGCGCTTCTCCACGTCGGCCGAATTTCTGGAGGTCGACCCCGAAGCTGCCATTGCTCTGGATGACAGCGGCCACATCACCGGCATGACCCGCGGCGCGCTGGAGTGTTTTGCCTCCGAGACCGCTGAGGAGCTGATCGGCACCCGAATAGACCAGCACCTGGATTTGAGCATCGATGATTTGCCGGACCTAATGCGTGGGCGCCCGCCGGAAGAACGTGTTCTTCGCCTACGCGATGGCCGCGGGCTCTTTGGTCATGCGATTGCGCCGCCGACGGCGAGAGTGCCGCGCTCCCAGGCGATGGGCGCGTTGTCTGGCCCTTTGCGTGGTTTCTGCGGACCCGACCCGGCGCTGGCCCAGGTGGCCGCGAAAGTGGACCGGCTCGCCGCAACACAGGTTCCCATCCTGCTGGTCGGCGAAACCGGAACAGGCAAGGAGTATCTGGCGCGAGCCGTTCATGTTCTCGGACCGGCCAACCGGGCCTTTCATGCGCTTTCGTGTTCCGCGCTCGGGAAGGAAAAGGTCGACGCAATTGCAGAGGCAGCTTCGGGCACCCTGTTTCTGCGCGGGGTTGAGGATCTCGATGACGAAAGCCAGTCGCTCCTTCTCGCTTTGCTGGAAGCACGCAGTGATCTGCGCGTGATTGCCTCGGTGAGACAGGATCCCGCAAAGCCTGGCAATCTGAAGGAACTCCGGCCTGAACTTTACTTCAGGCTTGCCGGTTCGGTCGTCGCAATTCCACCGCTTCGGCACCGCAAGGACTTCGATTGGCTTGCCGAGCGGCTGCTCCGGCGGTCGCCGAAGGATTTTCGATTGTCTCCTGCCGCCCGCGCCGAACTCAATGGCCGCGAGTGGCCCGGAAACATCCGCGAACTGTCGACAACGCTCGATATCGCCATGGCGATGGTCGACGGATCCGTCATCGATTTGCCGGACCTGCCGCCGCCAGCCTTTTCTGAACAGGCACGGACGAACCCGGAAGACGACCTGGAAGCGTTGCTCGAGGCGTGCGATGGAAACATGTCGCTGGTCGCAAGGCGCCTCGGCATCAATCGCTCAACCGTCTTGCGCCGGATGCGCAAGGCGGGTCTGTCCAACAAGCGCTGAATTGAACCTGGCCGCGCAACGTTGCGCCCATGCGCCTGTGTTGCGCGCTGTTGCACACGCAACAGGCAAAGCAGATTGTTTGGCTTTGCTTTCACAAAACGGCTGCGTGCGATAGCGCGCAGCCCATGGCGTCTGCAATCCTCCCAGGCCTGAATATTGGGAGGAATAAAATGCTCGACACACCTTTGGTGCATCAAACCGAAACCTTTCTAAAATCCTTTGGGGGCGCGCTGGAAGCCGGCGACATCGACAAGGCGGTGGAGCTGTTTCAGGACGATTGCTACTGGCGGGATCTTGTCGCCTTCACCTGGAACCTCAAGACCGTCGAAGGCAAGGATCAGGTTCGCGATATGTTGACCAGCCAGCTCGCCGCGACGGCACCGAGCAACTGGACAATTGCCGAAGGAGAGGTTCCGACGGAAGAAGGCGGTGTGATCACGGCCTGGATCCAGTTCGAAACCGCGGTTGCACGCTGCTTTGGGCTGATCCGCCTGAAAGACAACAAGATCTGGACCTTGCTGACCACGACGGTGGAACTCAAGGGTCACGAAGAGCCCAAGGGCTTTCAACGGCCGCTGGGGGCCAAACACGGTGCCGGCAAACACAGGACAACCTGGAAGGAAGAGCGGGAGAAGGAAGAAACAGAACTGGGCTTCACGACTCAGCCCTACTGCGTGATCATTGGCGGCGGTCAGGGCGGGATCGCGCTCGGAGCCAGGCTGCGGCAGCTCGGCGTTCCAACCATCATTATCGAAAAGAACGACCGGCCCGGCGACAGCTGGCGCAACCGCTACAAGTCGCTCTGCCTGCATGATCCGGTCTGGTACGACCACCTGCCTTACATCAAGTTTCCGGAAAACTGGCCGATTTTCAGCCCGAAGGACAAGATCGGCGATTGGCTTGAGATGTACACCAAGGTCATGGAGTTGAACTACTGGAGCCGCACGGTTGCCAAGTCGGCCAGCTATGACGAAGCGAAGAAGGAATGGACAATTGTCGTCGAGCGCGACGGCAAGGACATCACCTTGCGCCCCAAGCAATTGGTGATGGCCACCGGCATGTCCGGCAAGGCGAATGTTCCTCACTTTCCGGGCATGGAAAAATTCAGGGGCGACCAGCACCATTCATCGAAGCATCCAGGCCCGGATGCCTATCGCGGCAAGAAAGCTGTTGTCGTCGGGTCGAACAATTCAGCCCACGACATCTGCGCGGCGCTTTGGGAAAACGATGTCGACGTCACCATGGTCCAGCGCTCGTCGACGCATATTGTCCGTTCAGACACCCTGATGGATGTTGGGCTGGGCGCGCTTTATTCCGAAGAAGCCGTCCGGGCAGGCGTCACCACCGAGAAAGCCGATCTGATTTTCGCATCCCTGCCCTACCGGATCCTGCACGAATTTCAGATCCCGGCCTATGCGGAGATGAAAAAGCGCGACGCGGATTTTTATGACGGGCTCGAAAAAGCCGGCTTCTGGCTGGACTGGGGCGACGACGACAGCGGCCTGTTCATGAAATATCTGCGCCGTGGGTCGGGCTACTACATCGATATCGGCGCCAGCCAACTCATCATCGACGGTGAGATCAAGTTGAAACGAGGCCAGGTCACGAAAGTCGTCGAGGACGGCGTTGTCCTGGACGACGGCAGCAAACTGGAAGCGGATGTGATCGTCTATGCGACCGGGTACGGCTCGATGAACGGCTGGGTCGCGGATCTGATGGGCCAGGATATGGCGGACAGGGTCGGCAAGGTCTGGGGCCTCGGCTCCGACACGACCAAGGATCCGGGCCCGTGGGAAGGTGAACAGCGCAACATGTGGAAACCGACCCAGCAGGAGGCTCTGTGGTTCCACGGCGGCAATCTTCACCAGTCACGCCACTATTCGCAGTTTCTGTCCCTGCAGTTGAAAGCGCGAATGGAAGGCCTGGAAACCCCGGTCTACGGCCTCCAGCAGGTTTATCACCTGTCTTGACCGCAAAGGAGCGCGGCCTGCAAACCGGGCCGCCTCCCAGCCCGGTTCTCCGAAACACCGGCGGAGCAAGCGCAACGAACGTGACCCGAGTTCCGTGACGTGGGTCTTGCAACGGTTTCAGGTCACCCCATCTCCCTGACTGTCGACACAACGAGGAGAGACGGCATGCTGGTGACCACGACGAACACGATCGAGGGAAAAGATCTGGACTACAAAGGCCTGGTCACGGGCGAGGCCATTCTTGGCGCAAATCTCTTCAAGGATCTTTTTGCCGGCATCAGGGATATCGTCGGCGGCCGTTCGGGCGCCTATGAGGAAGAACTGGCCAAGGCGCGCAAGATCGCAATCGAGGAAATGTGCCAGCAGGCGCAAGCGCTTGGCGGCAATGCCGTTATCGGCGTCGACCTCGACTACGAAACCGTCGGACAAAATGGCTCCATGCTGATGGTCAGCGCGACGGGTACCGCAGTCTCGATTCGTTAGATTTCAATCACAGTGCGGCCCCGGAGGCGATCCGGAACCCTTCTTGTCTTTCGCGCACCCAGACCCCGGTTCAGGGCCGGGGTGGCAAAGAGCATATTCGTCGGGAAGGTTCGTCTGCCTCAAAGTCCTTCGAACAGCGCCGTCGACAGGTATCGCTCGGCGAAGGACGGAATAATGATGACGATGTTCTTGCCCTCCATACCGTCGCGTTGACCGACTCGAACGGCCGCTGTAATGGCAGCTCCGGAGGATATGCCGACCGGAACACCTTCGGTCCTGGCGATTTCCCGCGCCATTGCGAAGGCATCTTCGTTGGAAACCGTCTGCACTTCGTCATAGGCGCCTGTTTCCAGCACGCCGGGGACGAATCCGGCGCCGATGCCCTGGATCTTGTGAGGACCGGGCTCGCCGCCGGAAAGAATTGGGCTATCGGTCGGTTCGACGGCAACGACGTGCAGATCAGGTTTGCGCTTTTTCAGAACGTCACTGACACCGGTGATCGTGCCACCGGTGCCGATACCCGAAACGAAGACGTCGATCTGCCCAGAGGTATCGTTCCAGATTTCCTCCGCCGTCGTATTGCGGTGGATCTCCGGGTTGGCCGGGTTTTCGAACTGTTGCGGAATGATTGCGCCATCGATTTCGGAGACCAGTTCTTCCGCACGGGCGATCGCGCCTTTCATGCCTTTCGGTCCCTCGGTCAGCTCCAGTTCGGCGCCGAGAATCTTGAGCATTTTCCGCCGCTCGACCGACATCGTCTCGGGCATGACCAGGATCAGCCTGTACCCTTTGGCTGCAGCAACAAAGGCAAGGGCAATTCCGGTGTTGCCGGAGGTCGGTTCGACCAGCGTCGACTTGCCGGGTTCAATCCGCCCGTCCCGTTCCATGGCCTCGATCATGGCGACGCCGATACGGTCCTTGACGCTTGCGATCGGGTTGAAGAACTCAAGCTTGGCCAGCAGGTTGCCCTTGACGCCGTGGGCCTGAGCCAACCGGTCCAGCCGTACGATCGGCGTGTCGCCGATGGTTTCGGTAATGGAGGAATAGATTTTCCCACGGCCGCTGGTCGTTATCGTCATGGCAGTTCTCCCTGGTCCGCCTTGTTGCTGCGCTCGAAGGGCTAAAGTAGTGTTCACCCCGTCAATTTTTAAGGGACTTGTCTTCCCACAAAAACATCACCTGTAAAACTTTTTTCCAGAGTAGCTTCAGGATTTGGAAAACAACAGATCCGGCAGTTCCGACATGTTCTCAAACAGGGTCGCGCCAGCATGTCGTAGGGCTGTGCGGTCAGAAACGGGATCTGCGACATAGGCAAAAACCTTCATCCCTGCAGCCCTCCCCGCAAGGACGCCGGGAAGGCTGTCTTCGATGACAACACAGGTTTCAGGCCCATATCCCATCGTTCGTGCTGCCAACAGGAAGACATCTGGCGCCGGTTTACCCTGCTCACAGTCCTGGGACGAAAAGAGTCTGTCTTCAAGCCGCGGGAGCAGACCCGAGCTGCCAAGCGTTGCGCGCATCTTTTCGTATTTCCCGGAAGACCCGACGCAGTAGGGGATGCCGCGCTGGTCGAGCAAGTCCATGACCTGCGCAACACCCGGCACCTGCGAAATGCCTGCCTTGAAGCTCTCGACATCGCGGGCGCGCAATTGATCCAGCCAGTCGTTCGGCAGCTTCCGGCCGAGTTCTTCCTCAACAATTTCCTGAACAGCTTCCAGCGTTCGCCCCATGAAGCGTTTCTGGCACTCCGGTCCGGTTATCGGAAATCCCAGGTCTGTCAGAAGCCCGGCCAGCGTACGGTTGGTCAGGCGTTCCGTATCGACCAAAACGCCGTCGCAATCGAAAATGACAAGCTCCGGGGTCCTCATGAGCCGCGCTTCCTCATGTGCGGCCGGTTGAGCCGAAACCACCGGAGCCGCGCTCCGTTTCGGACAGGGTTTCAACTTCGGCAATCTCGGCCTGAAGCACCGGTGCAATCACCATCTGTGCGATGCGTTCACCACGCACGATTTCGAACGGCTGATTGCCCATGTTGATCAGGATAACCTTGACCTCGCCCCGGTAATCCGCGTCGATTGTACCGGGCGTGTTCAAAACGGTGATGCCATGCTTGGCGGCGAGCCCGGAACGCGGCCGAACCTGCGCTTCGAACCCCGCCGGCAAAGCCATGGCAAGGCCGGTTGGTACGAGCGTGCGTTCACCCGGCGCCAGTGTAAGCGGGCCGTCGACCGCGGCCAGCAGATCCAGTCCTGCGGCAAGATCCGATTGGTAGGCGGGCAGGGGAAGGTCCCTGCCATGTTCAAGCCTTTTGAATTCCAGGGTGACGCGCATGGTATTTCTGTCTTTCCGGTTCCGTTTGGACGACGATATTCGTCCAATCCTGTCAAGATTGGCAAGGGTGTGTTTTCCTTCCCAGTTTTTTCAGCTAACACCTTGAAACCTCGGCGATCTCCTGAAACACTCTGCCGCATCGGAATGTTGCCTTGCTTGGGAGATTTGCAACATGAGACGTTTGATCTTTGCGTTCACGACAGGTGTATTTTTGGCGATGGCTCCTGCGGCCTTCGCCCAGACAGTGGGGTTCGCCGAGGCGATCAAGATTTTGTCCGTTAGCTGCGGCAAGGATATCGAAACTTACTGCAAGACGGCCACGCTGGCGAATAACGGTATCGGGCAATGCCTGGATCAGAATCAGGCGAAAGTTTCCCAGAAATGCAACGCCGATCGTGCGGTTGTTGTCTCCCTCATCCAGGAGCGGCTTGCGGCACAGGCAGCGGCCCCCAAGATCTGTGAACGCGACGCCGCTCAGCGCTGCAAGGGTGTCAAACCCGGTGCCGGTCACATTCTGCGCTGCCTCCTGAAGGCAGAGCGCACCGTCAGCAAGAAATGCAACACCGCCATCGATCTGGCCGGATACCGTTAAGACTGCCCTGGAGACTATTCATGAAAAAGATGTTTTTGGCTGGTTTGTCGGCCGCATTTCTTGCCGTTTCAGTATCGTCCGCCACAGCGCAGACCCAGCTTAGCCGGAACGAGATCATCAACTCGCTGCAGGGTGCCCAGCAGGAGGTTGATATCAGCGCGGATGCCCTCCAAAAGGCAGCGTTTGAAAATATCCAGAAGTATCCGGGCGCCAACTCGCCGGGTAACCTGCCGCTATGGGATAAGCTGGCGTCCTTGCGCCAGTTCAACGTGGAGATCACGTTTGATCTGAATTCGGCGCGCATCCGGCCGGAATCTTACGAGACCGTCGGACTGATCGCCGACGCTCTGCACACACCTTATCTGCAGGGGCAGACCTTCTTCATCGTCGGTCACACAAGCGCAGACGGCCCGCGTGATTATAATCTCGAACTGTCCATCAAGCGCGCCAATGCCGTTCGCGAAGCGCTTGTCACGACCTTCCAGGTGCCGGGCCAGTATCTTCAGGCTGTCGGTCTTGGAGAAGAGCAGTTGCGCGACCCCTCGCAGCCGGATGCAGCGATAAACCGGCGCGTTCAGTTGATCAACGTCGGCTACAGATAAGTCCTCGTTGAGCGCAATAAGAGCCGCTTCCGGAAACACCGGGGGCGGTTTTTTTGTGATTGTTCCAGAATCGGGAACAGCCCTTTTCCGAATTCTGACCTTCTGCTTTGCCGGTGCCCGCTTATTTTTCTAAAACTAACCAAGCCGACAAAGCGAAGGAGCGCTTGCATGTCTAACGTTCGAGGCCCGATTCCGCCCGTGTTTTTTGCCCACGGTGCACCGACGCTGGCGGCAGAGGATACGCCGGCCAGCCGGTTCCTTAAAACTTTTGCGGAGAGCGACAACTGGCCGGACGGGATCTTGATCCTGTCGGCTCACTGGGAGACAGAAGGCCTGAAACTTTCCGCGCCGGGACCGCTTCGCACTTATCACGATTTCAGGGGGTTCCCGGCTGAGCTTTACGAGATCTCCTATCCGGCCAGCGCCAGCGAAAAACAAGTCGACGAAACCGCCAAGCTCCTGGAGCAAAACGGTTACGACGTCGATCTCGACAGTGAATGGGGTCTTGATCATGGGGCCTGGGTGCCGCTTTCGCTTGCCTTTCCAAGAGCCAATGTTCCGGTGACCGCCTTGTCCCTTCCCAAGGGCAGCACGCCGGAATCGGTTTATGAACTCGGCAGGGCGGTCGCACCGCTGAAGGATAAGGGTATTTTGATCGCAGGATCCGGAAGCACGACCCACAATCTGCGCCAAATCCTGCCGCAGGGATCAGAGGCACCGGAATGGGCGGAAACCTTTGATCATTGGCTGGACGCGGGCCTCAAGGCCGGTTCCATCGACTATTTCAAGGACCTGGAGGCAGCCCCTCAGTTCCGGCAAAATCATCCGACCGAAGAGCATCTGCTGCCCCTCTTTTTCGCTTTCGGGGCCGCCGCAGATGATCCGGATCCCGAGTTGCTTCACCGCAGCTACGAGTACGGTTCGATCAGCATGAGCTACTTCCGCTTCGCGGCATAGGCAATGTGAAGACCTGTCAGGCGCGTCTTTCCGGTGACCGGCGAAGCGGATTGCTTCGCGGGTGGCTCCGGCGTTTCGGGGCATACAAACAGAAATTTAAAAACCGCAACAATGCCACTTTTGCTTGTTAGCGTTCAGTCATGGCCACCTGTTGGCATGCGCGCCCGCAGGAAAATACACGCAACTCGGGGTGAAGGGATGGAGTCCGGACTGCCCCGTTAAAGGCCTGATTTGGACTGTTGATTGACGTAAGAAAGTGAAGGCAGCGAATTTTTCCCGCTGTATCTGACCACAATTTTCAAGGTCAAGTTTCTGTTTTAAAAGAGTTTATTTCACTTATGAGGTTCAATATGTGGATGTCTTTGATTGATCAAGCGCGTTTCAGAAAATTTCGAAGCTATGTCAAATACGATATGCCCGACGTGGCGAAATCCTGGAGAATACGCCGCGCCTTCGAGCGCTATGGCCAACTGGACAACACGTCCTTGAAGCGGGCGCTCAAATGGGGCGAAGAGCCGAAAATCGATGTCACTCCGCTGACCGGTGCTTACGGAGAATTCACGCCAACCCCAGGTAACAACGTCATCAAGATCGACACTGATCTGGTCCGCAAGTTTGAAGCCGGCACCGACATAGTGAGCACGCGAAGCGGCAAGGATGTCCATCTTGCCGGTGCGACCATCCTGCATGAGATGATCCACTGGGCCGACAATATCGACGGCCGCGATTATCCAGGCGAAGAGGGCGAAAAATTCGAACGCTTCGTCTACGGAAAGGTGCTTCACCTCTAGGGTCAGTGGCCTAGGGTAGCTAGCCCGGGTTACCGGTCATTTTTTTGAGCGCATCGGCAGCCCGGGCGATAATCTCCCGGGCAACTTCGGTCTTGTCCATTTGCGGCCAGTCTTCAACGCCGGTGGCGCTGACAAGGCGGACAGTGTTCGCATCCCCGCCCATGATGCCGGTCTCCGGGCTGACATCATTGGCAATGATCCAGTCCGCCTTTTTCCGCTGCAGTTTTGAGCGCGCATTGTCGATCAGGTTCTGCGTTTCGGCTGCAAATCCGATCAGAAGTTTCGGACGCAGGCGCTCGTGATGCCCGACGGTTGCCAGAATGTCGGGGTTCTCGACCAGCGACAGCGCGGGCGGTTTGCCACTGCCGTCTTTCTTGATCTTTTGTGCCCCTTCCGACGCAACACGCCAGTCGGCAACGGCAGCTGCCATAATGGCAATGTCGGCCGGGAGTGCCGCTTCGACAGCGCGGAGCATCTCTGCGGCCGATTCCACCTGGACGACATCCACATTATCGGGATCCGGCAATTCGACAGGTCCGGAAACCAGCGTCACCCGTGCACCTGCTTCATAGGCGGCTGCGGCGAGCGCATGACCCTGTTTGCCCGAAGATCTGTTGGCGATGTAGCGCACCGGGTCGATTGGTTCTTGCGTCGGGCCCGAGGTGATCACCACGTGTTTCCCTGCAAGGGGAAGGCGGCTCTGCCGGATGTCTTCGTCCCGGAGCACGGCCTTGGCGGCAGCAACGATCTCCAGCGGTTCGCTCACGCGGCCGGTACCCGCTTCGCCTTTTTCGGCCATTTCCCCGCTGCTTGGGCCGACAAACCGGATGCCGCGTTCTTTCAGCTGTTCGAAATTGCGCAAGGTCGCAGGGTTCTGCCACATTTTCGGGTTCATTGCCGGTGCCGCAAGAACCGGCTTGTCGGTAGCCAGCAGAACCGCGGTTGCAAGATCATCGGCAATGCCATGCGCCATTTTCGCCATCAGATTGGCCGTTGCCGGAGCCACCACGATCATGTCGTGATCGCGCGCCAGGCGAATATGGCCAACGTCGTGTTCGGCTTGCCTGTCAAACAGGCTGGTAAAGACCGTCTCGGCCGAGAGCGCGCCGACCGCAAGCGGCGTAATGAATTCCTGGGCACCTGCCGTCATGATGGGGATCACGCGCGCGCCGCGTTCTTTCAGCCGCCTAATCAGATCAAGCGACTTGTAGGCGGCGATGCCGCCGCTGATGATCAAGACGATCTGTTTGCCGCTTAACATGGACGCAATACTCCCGATAAAGGGGCGGTGTCAGAACCCGGAGCGGAAATCCCTCGGCGCCGGTGAAATCACCTGGGTTCCCTGCCCGGTGATCTGATAAACAGCCAGGCCTCGTTCGTTGAGGCCGTTCGATTTGAAGCGGAACAGGCCGTCAATGCCGATGAAGCCGTCCCTGTTTGTCAGAATGCTTTGCTGAAAGCGTTGCGGCCCGGCGGACCGGATCAGGCCTGCAGCAAGGGTGACCCCATCATACACGAGGCTGGCGTTGCGCGGTGGAGCGGAGCCGTATGTGCTCTGGTAGCGCTGGGCAAATCCTTGGAAGCCCTTGTCCTCCGGTCCAGCAAACCAGGCACCGGCAAGTGTCGGGTTGTTCTTCACCTGCGCCGTGTCCCATTGCCCGGATCCGAGCATCTTGATGCTGCCGAGTGGGGCGTTCTGATTGGCGAGAGTCTGGACAACCAGCGCCGGAACGCCGCCTCCTGCCGGCACGAACAGGGCATCGATGTTATTGACCACCGATTGCAGTGCAGTAGCCTTGGCGACAAGGTCGGACGTATCCGATCCGGACATACTGTAGCGTTGAATGGTCGCGATCCTGCCGGCGCCGCGCCCGACTTCCTGGCGGAAAGCAGCCTCGGCAACGGCCCCGTAAGACCCCTCGGGAATGAGCGCAGCGTAGGAGCGCTTTTGCTGGCTGTTGGCGTATCCGATAATACGCTTCACGTCTGTCTCGGGCAGAAAACTCAGCAGGTAGACGCCGCGGGCGGCGACGGAAGTGTCCGTTGAAAACGCGATCACCGGCACACCTGCAGCGCGTGCCGCAGTAGCTGCTCCCGACACTGCCGGGGCAAAGACCGGGCCGAGGATCAGCTCCGCACCTTCCGAAATTGCTGTTTGGGCCGCGCTGCGGCCACCTTCCGCCGTACCGCCCGTATCCTTGACCAGGAGCTGGACATCCGCATTCGGGAAGTTCTGAAGGGCAAGAGAAGCCGCGTTCTTGAAGACCGTGCCGATGGAGGCATTGCCGCCGGTGCCGCCAAGAGGCAGCAGAAGTCCGACCCGGACGCTTCCGGTTCCCAGAACCTCACCCGTGGTCTGGGGCTGGGCGGTCGGCTGAACCTGATCGCCCGGCAGCGATCCGAGCGACGAGCCAAGACAGCCCGCCAGCGTCAACGAGCTTGCGCCGGCAAGCGCTGCCTTCAGAAATTGCCGCCTCTGTTGCTGTCCGGTTTTGCCCCGCATTGCATTTGCCATTTTTATTTGTCCACCGATGGGAAAGACTTACGTATTCGCCTCGGGTATGTCCAGTTTTAGCGGCTTTTCAGTGGCATATCAGAAAGAAGAACAGTGGATTTACCTTGCATCGTTGACGTGCTGAGGTTAGCGCAGGAGCGATCACCTACATCCTGCGTGCATTTGTTGGAGTTTTCATGGGGACCGAGCCACCTGCGGACAAGAATCGCTACTCTCTCTCCGAGCACGCCTTCTCTGCGCCCAATCTGGAACCGGCACTTTACATCGTCTCAACTCCGATCGGGAATCTCGGCGACATAACCGTGCGCGCGCTGGAAACGCTGGCGGCTAGCAGCGTTATCGCGTGCGAGGACACGCGGGTTACCTCCACGCTGACCCAAAAGTTCGGCCTGAAGACCCCCCTGATGGCCTATCACGAACACAACGCCGACAAGCAAAGACCAAAGATCCTTGCAGACCTTGAAGCAGGCAAGGCGGTCGCGCTTGTATCCGACGCCGGAACGCCGCTCGTCTCCGATCCCGGCTACAGGCTCGTGCGCTCTGTCCTGGAGGCGGGATACGCTGTTGTTCCGATCCCCGGCGCCTCGGCACCGCTGGCAGGGCTTGTTGCGTCCGGATTGCCAAGCGACACGGTGCTGTTTGCCGGGTTCCTGCCGCAAAAGGGAGGGCCTAAGACGAAGCGGCTCGAGGAACTGGCGAGCATTCCGGCAACCCTTGTCTTCTTTGAATCGCCTCACCGCACGCCAGCAACGCTGAAGCTGATGGCGGACATTCTGGGTGCCGGGCGCGAAGCGGTCGTTGCGCGGGAACTGACCAAAAGGTTCGAGACGTTCGAGCGCGGTTTGCTGGGCGATCTGCCCCGGCGCTTCGACGGGACGCAAGTCAAGGGTGAGATCGTCATCCTTGTCGGCCCGCCCGAAGCCGTGCCCGAAGCGGGTGTTGCGGATACGGATGCCTTGTTGCGCGAGGCGCTCAGCGAGATGCCGGTCAGCGCGGCCGCCAAGAAGGTGGCAAAGGCAACCGGTCAGGAAAGAGGCGAGGTCTACAAGCGCGCCCTGGAACTGAAGGCAGGGGACAGCTGACCGTGGCACGTCCGGAAAAGACCAGGGATCAGCGGCGCAAGGCGCACGCGCTCGGTCTTTCCGCCGAATTCTGGGCTGCCTGGTACCTGCGCCTGACGGGCTGGCGCATCCTGAAACACCGCTACAAGACAAAAGCGGGCGAAATCGACCTGATTGTAAAAAGACGCAAGACCGTTGCCTTTGTCGAGGTCAAGGCGCGCAAGACGCGGGAAGCCGCACTGGAGGCTGTCACACCGGCAAGCCAGAAGCGCATTTCGCGCGCGGCGAGGATCTTCGTGACCGAACACCCGAAGGCCGGTTTTTTCACGCTTCGCTTCGATGTCGTCATCATCCGCCCCTGGGCCCTGCCCGAACGGATCGAAAATGCGTTCGAGGCCTGGGAGTAGGATTGGTTTCCTCAGATTGCCGTCCCGGACTTGATCCGGGACCTTGTCTTCTCCCGCGTTTGGTTCCGGATCGGTGCCCGGGACAGCATATCTGAACTCGTGTGAAAGCGTTGCAGCCTCAGACCTCTGGACAAAGGGCTGCGGCCACCGCATATCTGGACCACTTGTTCTGAAATCCCATTCAAGCGCTCAGCCGCTGCCCGCCGGGAGTTGCCTCATGGCTTTGAAAGTAGCGGTCCAGATGGACCATATCTCGACAATCAACATTGCCGGCGACAGTGCCTTCGCCATGATGCTGGAGGCGCAGGCAAGAGGTCACGAGCTTTATCACTATACGCCTGACCGCCTCGCACTGCGGGGCGATGAGGTTCATTGCGCGCTGGAACCGGTCGAGGTCCGGGACGAAAAGGGCAATCATTTCACGCTGGGCGAGAAGACGCGTACCGACATGCGCGAAATGGACGTGGTGCTGATGCGCCAGGACCCGCCCTTCGACCTGTCTTATGTCGCGGCCACGCACATTCTGGAAAAAATCCATCCCGACACGCTGGTAGTGAACAATCCGGCGGAGGTCCGGAACGCGCCGGAAAAACTCTTCGTCACCGACTTTGCCGACCTGATGCCGCCGACCCTGATCACCAAGGATCGGGCGGAGATCGATCTCTTTCGTGAGGAATACGGCGACATCGTCATGAAGCCGCTGTTCGGCCACGGCGGCGCTGCAGTCTTCCGGATCACCAAGGACGACCTCAACTACGGTTCGCTCTACGATTTCTTCGATGCCACCTTCCGTGAGCCCTGGGTGATCCAGCAGTTTCTGCCGAATGTGAAGCACGGCGACAAACGCATTCTCCTGGTCAACGGAGAATTCGCAGGCGCGGTCAACCGGGTGCCGGCGGAAGGCGATCTGCGATCCAACATGGTGCGCGGCGGCGCCCCGACGGACAGCGACCTCACGGAGACCGAGCGCGGCATCTGCGCGCGGCTTGGCCCAAGCCTGAAGGAAAAGGGTCTGATCCTGGTCGGCATCGACGTGATTGACGGCCGCCTGACGGAAATCAACGTGACGGCCCCGACCGGGATCCGTGCGATCAAAAACCTTGGCGGTCCGGACGTCGCGGCGATGGTCTGGGACGTTCTGGAAGAAAAAATCTCATCGTAATGGCACACAGCCGGACGGCGTCAGATCCGTTCCGGAAAGAAAAAACCTCCGCGCAAGCGCGGAGGTGAAGTTAGTGTGCTTAGACAATGCAACAGAGGGCCTACACGGCAGCCTCTGTAGACTAAAACCCACCGACGGCATTGTTCTTCCTTGGAAAATCAAAAAAAATTACAAAAAAATTCACCGCCGTGAACGCCAAGTCTAAATCGTTAAAAAAATCAATGTTTTAGCGTTTCTGTTACCGTAAAACTTTTTTGAAAAAACCTGATGATACAATTACTTAGGCAACAAATGGTTGTAGCGGGCAGTCTGTCGGCTTCAGCACTTGGCAACCGGCGCCAAAAGACAAAAACCGCCTCCTTGATGTAGGAGGCGGCTCAATCAGATTCCGCGTTTAATAACAATGGTGAAGTTATTCGGCGGCTTCGGTTTTCAGGACGCCTCGACGGATCTGATCTTCCTCGATCGACTCGAACAAGGCACGGAAATTACCCTCTCCGAAGCCCTCATCACCCTTTCTCTGGATGAATTCGAAAAAAATCGGACCGATCACGGTTTTTGAAAAAATCTGCAGCAGGATTTTTGTCATGCCGCCGTCGATGACGCCTTCGCCGTCAATCAGGATGCCATGGGTCTTCATTCGGTCGACGGGTTCGTCATGACCGTGCACACGGGCATGGGACCGTTCATAATAGGTCTCCGGCGGTCCGGGCATGAACTTCAGGTCGTTCGATGCCAGCCTGTCAGTGCTGTTGTAGATATCATCCGTGCCGACGGCGATATGCTGGATGCCCTCACCGCGGTACTTTTTCAGATATTCTTCGATCTGGCTGGTTTCGTCCTTGGACTCGTTCAGCGGAATGCGGATCTTGCCGCAGGGACTGGTGATCGCTCGGCTGACCAGACCCGTGATACGCCCGTCGATGTCGAAGAAGTGGATTTGCTTGAAATTGAAGAGATCGCGATAGAAGTCCCACCACTTGTCCATGTTGCCGCGATAGACATTGTGCGTCAGGTGGTCGAGATAGTAGAACCCGACACCTTCCGGCTTCGGGTCAATTTCGCCAAGCCAGTCGAATTCCGCTGAATACGCCGATCCCTTAGCGCCATAGGTTTCGACGAAGTAAAGCAGCGAGCCGCCGATGCCCACAATGGCCGGCACATCAAGGGTCTTGTCGTCGCCTTCATAGGGTGTGGCACCGTTGGCAACTGCATGGTCAAACGCATGTTGTGCATCGACGACACGCCAGGCCATGGCAGGCGCACATGGGCCGTGCGCGTCGACAAACTTCATGCCGTGGCTGCCGGTTTCCGCGTTCAGCACGTAGGTGATATCGCCCTGGCGGTAAAGCGTGATGTTCTTCGTCTTGTGCTTCGCGACGGGCTGGTAACCCATCTTGCGGAACAGTGTGTCCAGCTTTTCCGGCTCCGGGTGAGCGAATTCGACGAATTCAAAACCGTCGGTACCGGCGGGGTTCTGCGGCGTGATCTGCGCGGGCGGGGCATCGTGCGGAAACGGTCCCATAGTGTCCTCCTTGAAAACAAACCGATTGACAAAAAGAATGCCTGTCTTGGCGCGCAGGGTGTGTGCAATCCACGTAAATTCGCGTAGTCTTTTGCATGAATTGTGCGAGAATTCAGGAGTTAGCGCATGACGTTCGCGCTTGATGGCTATGACGTGAAGCTTTTGGCCGCATTGCAGGAAAATGCGGCGCTGACCAACGCGGAGCTTGGAGACGTGATCAGCCTCTCCGCCAGCCAGGTGTCGCGCCGCCGTCAGAAGCTCGAAGAGGCAGGAGTTATCCGCCGCTACAGGGCGGCTCTCAGTTCCGAAGCACTGGGCCTGACGGTGACGGCGTTTATCGGTGTGACACTTGGTGCGCATAGCCGCGAAAACGCGCGCAAGTTCCGCAACATGGTGACGGCAATGCCGGAAGTTCAGGAGGCGCACACGCTTACCGGAGACGTCGACTACATGCTGAAGATCGTTGTTCCCGACCTAAAGACCCTGAGCCGTATCATCAACGACGACCTCCTGCCGCAGGAAGCGGTCCAGCACGTCCGTTCGTCGATCGCCATGGAGACCTTGAAAGACGACAATTTGCTGCCGCTAAGCTAAATCGGAGCATCGAAAGGTGTTCCAAAGTGCCGTCCCTGCCATGAGCTGGGACCTGCAGCAGCACAAAATCCCGGATCGCGTCCCGGACAGCTGACCCGTTTCGAAGAGGCGACTAAAGCCCGAAGAGCTTGATCAGGTCGGACCAGAAATCCTTGCGCAGGCCTGGCAGGTCGGGCGCCGCATTCCCGTTTGCGTCGGCGAGGCAAACGTCCGAATAGTCCTTCTGGGCCGAGATCAGGCAGCTTGCCGGATCTTCATCGGACTGCCGGACGTAGAGCCTTGTGCCCGCATTCATTCTGAAGATCAGTTCAGGCGCTGGGCTCTTGGAGTTTCTGAAGACGAATGTCGGGAATTCATCGCCCCGCGGTTGCCCGCGGTCCTGAACGACAGTCAACAGGACTTCGTCTTCCGGCTGTGTTTCACGCGTTGCCGGTGTGATCATCTGAAAAACGAACAAGTTGCCGGTTGAGCTCTCACCCTGAGCTGCAAGAATCTCAAGGTAGGTTGTTTTCATGTGCTCATCGGTCAGTGCGACGTAGGTATCCGGGATGCCGGCATCGATTGTTGCTCTGGCTTCGTTTCCGAAAACCGCACAAAGGATGATCACCAAAAAAAGTGGGACGGTCTTGTGACCGATCAGGGCAGCCGGCATTTGGTATCCATCAAAAACCCAAGTGGCGTTGGTCTTAATTTTGTATGCGAATGTATCGCAATCTTGCGGGATCTGCAGAAAATCCCATCTGTTAGGACAACAGTGTTTTGCCCCCGACGGGGCCGAAAGAGGGAGCAATTGATGTTTGACGCAAAATCCTTGCTGGACCAGTTCCTGGGCAGCCAGTCCGGCGGACAGTCCGGAGGTCAATATGGCGGCCGTGGCGGCGCGGCTGCACAGCGCGCCGGATCCGGAGATCTGCTGTCGCAGGGCAAGGATTTTCTGTCGTCCCAAGGTGGTGGTCTCGCGCTTGGTGGGCTTGCCGGTCTGATGCTCGGGTCCAAATCCGGGCGGAAGATCGGCAAGAAAGCTGTCACCTACGGCGGTCTCGCGCTCGTCGCCGGGCTTGCCTACAAAGCCTATCAGGGCCACCGGGCAAATCAGCAGAATGCACCGCGCCCGCAATATCCGCAGGACGAGCCGATCCCGCTTGAGGCACCACGCGGAACGGCTTTTGACCCGGCGCAGCAGCCGGGGGGCGAAAACGAGTTTGCCGTCGCCCTGTTGTCGGCAATGATCGCGGCGGCCAAGGCCGACGGTCATATCGATCAGGAAGAGCAGGAGCGTATCTTCGAAAAGATCGATGAAGCCGGCCTCGACAGCGAGGCCAAAGCCTTCCTGATGGACGAGTTGCGGTCACCGCTTGATCTCGACAAGATTGTCGCCAGCGCGACCTGTCCGGAAACGGCCGCCGAAATCTACGCCGCATCCCGGCTTGCGATCGACCCGGACCATCCGGCCGAAAAAGCCTATCTTCAAATGCTTGCCGCCCGTCTCGGTCTGGAAGAGGGTCTCGTCAACGAGATCGAGCTTGCCGTCCGCGAAGCGGAAATGGCGGAATAACCATGCTTTCAGACAAGTCCAGGTCAACCCCGCGTAAGCGGGGAGCCAGGAACCTGCAGCGCGCCGATGGCATACAGCTTAGAACGGAAGGCTGACCAGAAACCCTGCGCGCGCTGCGCTTGGCCAAGATGGTTTGGGTCTTGCAACGTTCGACACACAGTCATTTGGCGAGCCGGATCGAAAGGTTCATTGCGAACACCTCCTTCATCCTGAGGAGGACCGTCGCGTCCGTCTCGAAGGATGGGCCGCAAACTCCGGAGCATGTGGTCCATCCTTCGAGACAGCACTTCGCGCTTCCTCAGGATGAGGGAGATGTTGAGCATTCTCCAAGCGGGACATTTAACCCCGAATGTCGTCAGCTCAATGAACTCGTTACGAGCTTAGCCCTATCAAAGGGCCGGGCGACCACGGACCAGCTCCGAGTTCAGAAACTCGAGTGACAAGACCCCGGCTCAGGGTCCGGGCACGAGCGACTAAGCCCGGCTCCCATTCTCGCGAATTCAAGTCATCCCGTGGCGCTCTGGCAGGCACCTACGCCGGCATCGGCCCGACATAGTGGGACGCGGGGCGGATCAGTTTTCCGGTTTGTTGCTGTTCCAGAATATGGGCGCACCAGCCCGGTGTGCGCCCGGTGGCAAAGAGCGGTGTAAACAGCGTGCGGTCAATGCCGATCGCGTCCAAAAGCACCGCCGTATAGAACTCCACATTTGTGTCGAGTGACCGGTCCGGTTTTGCCTCTTTGAGGGCTGCGATTGCTGCCAGCTCAATTTCCTCCGCGAGACGGACTTTCGGGTTCTCCGACCCCAAAAGCTGCAGACCCGCTTTCAGCACGTCCGCACGTGGGTCCCGGGTCCGATAGATCCGATGACCGAACCCCATCAGCCGCTCCTTGCGATCAAGCGCTTGCCGGATCCAGACGGCAGCCTTGTCCGGTGAACCGATGGCGTCGATCATGTCGAGAACAGGTCCGGGTGCGCCGCCATGCAGGGGTCCGCTGAGTGCGCCCATGGCACCCAGGACGGCCTGTTTCATATCAGCCTGTGTCGAGCCGATCACACGTGCGGTGAATGTTGAGGCATTGAGCCCGTGATCCAGGATCGTCACCAGATACCGGTCAAGCGCGTCCGCGTGGAGCTGCGGCGGCGTTTCCCCGTTCAGCATGCGCAACAGATCGGCAGCGACCGGCAGGCTGCTGTCGGGCGCAAGCGGTCTTTGGCCTGTTGCAATCCGGTGTGAAGCGGCGAGCAGGACCGGCAGCGCTCCGCTGATGGCGATCGCCGCTGGAAGGGTATTGTTTACAGGCATTGCAGCGAGCCCAAGTTGCATGCGCTCGTAGACCGAAAGCCGCTCCGGGGCGGCTTCCAGAAGATGCGTGACTGCGAACGCGGCGACCCTGGCTTCACCGAAGGAATATCTGAGCGACGTTCCTTCCGGAATGGCAAGGTCCTGCCACAGATGCGCAACGGCGTCCTCGAAGCAAGCAATGCCGGCAAGGTCTTCGATGCTCTTGCCGCGCAGGATGAGAATTCCGTTCTGGCCGTCGACATCACTTAAAGAGGTGGTGGCGGCAACGACCCCCTCAAGGCCGGCAGTCGGGTCCTGGTTCATCTGAGCCGGATTTGGCACTTCGGTCATGGTCAGCTCCTTTTCGGTTTCCTGCAGATAGTCAAAGAGCATTGCATTGATCAATGTTGACAATTAAAATCAATATATGAGCACGCCAATCTATCTTTCTGCCCGGGAAGCGGCCGCCGAGCTCGGTGTCCAACCGGCAACTCTATATGCCTATGTCAGCCGCGGTCTGATTTCGTCCGTCGCCGGACCGGGCAAAAAGCGACGCTATGACGCCGCCGATGTCCGCAGGTTGAAGGGTCGCAGGGCCGCCGAGGACCACACGGGCGCACGACCCCTGACGGGTGATCCGGTTCTTGAGACCGAGTTGACGCTCATTTCCGAAGCCGGGCCTGTCTACCGGGGCCGGTTGGCCAGGGAGCTGGCCGAAACGTCAACGCTTGAGACTGTGGCAACGCTGCTCTGGGCATCCGGAGACGATCCCTTCGCCGACAATGTTCCGGAAGGGCCGCCGGCCTTGCCAGAAGGGCTGGCGCCGCTGGACAGGCTGATGATGGCACTGGCCGCATGGCCACTTCAGGACAAGGCGGCTTTCACGCTTGCCCCCAAACTGCTTCAGAAAAAGGGTGCAGCGTTGCTGCGCTACTCGGTTGCCGCCTTGTTGGGGCAGGACCCGGTCGCGGTTCCGATCCACACGCAGATCGCCAATGCCTTTGGTGTATCGGCGTCGGCCAAGAACCTGATCCGGGCCGCGCTGGTCCTGTGCGCCGACCACGAACTCAACACCAGTTCATTTACCGCCCGCTGCGCCGCATCGACCCGCGCGCCGCTGCATGCAGCCCTCCTGTCCGGCCTCGGCGCCTTTTCAGGACCGCGTCATGGCGCAGCGCCTGACAGGGCATCGGCCTGGCTCGCCGAAATCCGGCCGGAAACGGACATCGAGACCATGCTGGCCGACCGGCTCGCACGCGGCGAAACCCTGCCCGGCTTCGGTCATTCGGTTTATCAAGGCGCAGACCCGCGCGCAGATTGCCTGCTCGACATGTTGTTTCGCACCGAAGAGGGCAACCCCTTTGTTGAACGTCTGCCCGGGTTGATTTCCGCCGCGGATGATCTCTTCGGATTGCCGCCGAATATCGATCTGGCGCTGGCGGTTATCCAGAAAACCTATGAATTGCCGAAAGATGCCGGCAAGATCATCTTCTGCGCGGGCCGGATGACCGGCTGGATCGCGCATGCCCTTGAACAATATGCCGCCCATGAGAAAATCCGGCCTCGTGCCGCCTACGTGGGTGAACGGCCGGAATAGCGATACCCGAACTGATCGCCTTTGGTGTGTTGCCTTGAAACAGCAGTCTTGAGCGACTAGCTTGGGTGTGCGCCCCTTGCGGCGCGTCAGATGGAGATTGGATGCTAGAGCTTGCGTGAGCCGGCTCTCTGAAGACCGGAGAGCCGTAGATACATGAAACGGTGCCCAATTGGGCGCCCGACGACGTGTGTTTAAGTCTCGAGACATCCAATGAAACGAAATTATCAGAAATTCTTCCCTCCCGGCACGCAGAAGGGGGGATCAAACAAGCACTTCTCACTTCTGGAAAAACTCGGCTGGCAACCTCACTTTGCGCAGCAGATCAGTTCTGACGAGCTCATCGAAACGCCACCGGTCCGTGTCGTCGAAGTGCACCGTAGCGGGCTTCATGTGCTCGGCTCTGCGGTTGACGAGGTCATTCCACCCCGCCCTGACGCAACGGTGGGAGACTGGCTCCTGCTCAACCGTGAGCATATGGCTTCAAGCCGGGTACTGGAGCGCAAGAGCCTGTTGAAGCGCCGGGCACCGGGGACGGATCGTCAGGTCCAGTTGATCGCTGCGAATATCGAAACGGCATTCGTCGTGTCGTCCTGCAACCAGGACTTCAATGTCGCTCGACTGGAGCGCTATGTGGCGCTCTGTTTCGAGGCAGAGATCGACCCGGTTATCCTTCTGACGAAGTCCGATCTCGCTTCCGATCCGCGTGCGTACGCGGCCAAAGCCGCTGAGATTTCTCAACGGGTGCCTGTCATTACGCTGGATGCGCGTGCCAGCGAGCCGGTGTCCAAACTTGCCGACTGGTGCAAGGCGGGAAAGACGGTTGCGTTTTTGGGGTCTTCCGGCGTCGGCAAATCGACGCTGACGAATGCGCTTTCCGGGACCGGTTCCATTGCGACACAGGCGATCCGCGAAGATGATGCCAAAGGCCGCCACACAACGACGCGCAGGCAATTGCATCTCGTGCCGGGCGGCTGCCTTGTACTGGATACGCCCGGCATGCGTGAACTGCAGCTCACGGATGCGGCTTCCGGCATCGAAGATCTGTTTGCGGATATCAGCGAACTCGCACGCGGCTGCAAGTTCAAGGACTGCAGACATGAAACGGAACCGGGATGCGCGGTCCAGGCGGCCATTGTGTCCGGTGATCTCGACGCTTCCCGATTGCAGAGGTGGCGGAAGCTGAAAGCCGAAGAGGCCTTCAACTCCGCCAGCCTCGCAGAGCGTAGATCCAAGGACAAAGCCTTCGGGAAGATGGTTCGCAGGATCATGAAAGCGAAGGAAAACAGGTAACGCGTTCGCACACAAGCACCGCTGATGTCGGCTTTCGGGAGACAATCTTCGTGAAAGAGGAGGATATCCCGGGGGCCGCCTTCGTCGCGGCTGGGATTCTCCCGCTTTCTAAGCTTTACTGACCGACCAAAACGAAGAGGGATCCGGGAAGCGAGCATGGCGGGTATCGTCGAACACGTTGCCGATGTTCTCCTGCCTGTTCTGATCTGTGTTTTGCTCGGCTATTTCCTGTCGCTGATCAAGGCGCGTTTCGACACGAAGCTTTTTGGGGACCTCGTCTCCAATATCGGTTATCCGACGCTCGTCATTTCTCATCTCGCGAAAGAGCACATTCAACTGTCGACATTTGCCCTCGTGATGGTTGCGGCAGGTGGTCTGGTTCTGATTTTCGCGGTTTTGGGATATGCCGCGCTGAGAATTCTGCGCGTACCGGTGCGAGCCTACCTCGGGCCGATGATGCTCGCGAATGTCGGCAGCGTCGGCTTGCCGGTCGCAACGCTTGCCTTCGGTCCGCAGGGCGCAGCTGTCACGATCGGGTTCATTGCCGTCATTCTGGCCGCAATCTTCACGATTGGCATTGCCCTTCCAATGGGCAAGCCGGATCTGCGGGCACTCGCAAAGCAGCCCGTCATTTATGCTGTGCTGCTGTCGCTTGTCATGATGGCAACGGGCTGGAAGCTGCCCAAACCAATTGAACAGAGCTTTGACATTCTGGCGGGTCTCACCATTCCGGTGATGTTGCTGACGCTCGGGTACAGCCTGGGGACGCTCAAGCTCGGAGGACTTACCCGCGCGATTGTCCTGAGCCTCGTCCACATCGTCCTTTCCGCCATTGCGGCATTTCTGATAACGACTGCGCTCGGTCTGGAAGGGCGCGTGCAAAGCATTGTCATCTTGCTGTGTTTCATGCCGCCGTCCGCCATAACCTACCTGCCGGTCGCGCGGTATCAGCCTGACGAAGCGCCGGGGGTTGCAGGCTTCGTTCTTGTCTCGACGCTCATGACCCTTGTAACGCTGCCCATTGTCCTGACATTCTGGGCGACGGGATAGAATCAATCCGGGGCGGTTTTCGTGGAACAGGTTTTCGATCATGTCATCAACGTGATGCTGCCTGTTCTCCTGTGCGTACTGCTCGGCTACGCGCTCGCGTATTTCAAGGCACCTTATGACCGGAAGCTCTTCGGTTCGCTGGTGTCAAACGTTGGCTATCCGACCCTGATCCTGTCCCATCTGGCGAAAGAACATGTCCAGCTGGATACGTTTCTGACGGTTCTTGCCGCTGCCGCCGCGATGGTTGCGATCTTCGGTGTGATCGGCTTCGCCGTTCTGAAAATGATGCGCATATCGATAAGGGCGTATCTGGCGCCGATGATGCTGTCGAATGTCGGCAATATCGGTTTGCCGGTCGCAACGCTGGCCTTTGGACCGGAGGGAACGGCTGTCGCCATTGGCTTCATCGTGGTCGTGCTGACGGCGATTTTCACGATCGGGATCGCAATTCCCATGGGGCGCCCAGACTTCAAGGCGCTCGCGCGCCAGCCGGTGATCTATGCGGTCCTGCTGGCATTGGTTCTGCTGGCGACCGAATGGAAGATCCCCGATCCGGTCGACAAGAGCCTTGAGATACTCGGCGGCCTCGCCATCCCGATCATGTTGCTCACACTCGGACACAGTCTGGAAACGCTGAAGCTGAGCGGAGTGTCGCGGGCAGTAGCGCTCTCACTCATTCATATCGCGATTTCCGCGTTGGCGGCCTTTTCCATAACGCATGTTCTGACGCTCGATGCCAAGATCGAAAACGTGATCATCCTGATGTGCTTCATGCCGCCGTCGGTAGCAACTTATCTCGCGATTTCGCAGCACCAGCCCGATGAAGCCCATGGTGTTGCAGGCTTTATCTTCGTCTCCACTTGCCTGACCCTCCTGACGCTTCCGATCGTGCTCACCTACTGGGCGACTAGCTAGGGCGCGGACCCTGAAGCTTGAAGCACATGTGAACAATGCGCTTGTCGCCGCGTTGCTCCTGATGCGTTTCGGTGTAGCCCGCCCGTTTGTACCAGGCCCGGTTTTCGGGCATGAAAACATTGGTGTAGAGCCGTATCTCGGGCATGTTCATCTGCCGTGCTCGCAAATGCGCCCAATCGAGCATCCGCCGCCCCAGCCCGCTACCCTGATGGCCTGGATCGACGGCAATGCTCTCGATCATGAGGTGGTCGCCTTCCGCGACAAGAACAAGACTTGCAGCAATTCCATCTCCGGACCGGATGACCCAGACCTCCGCATCGTTGATCAAGGCGGCGTAGTCGGCCGTCATCGGCAGCGGTACCGCTTTCATGATCGGGATAAAGCCTTCATAGGCCCGGCGAGCGAGCTCGGTCAGGCCTCCTGCGTCTCCAGGCCCAGCTCTTTCCGGATCGTGCGAATCTGCGGTTGGGGCCATTCCGGTCAGGGCCGTGCTTTCATGAAAGACTCGAAATCGCTCATTCCTTGCGCCCTGTCGAAACAACCAAAGGCGCCACCGTCTTTCATGTCCTCCGCCGCGGCGACAAAGGCACCAAGTGCAATCCGGGCGAGACCTGCGCCAATGGAAACCCGGGCAACGCCCATGTCGGCAAGTTCCTTCCGCGTGAGGTGAAAGTTTTTGCGTCCGGCGAGAATGTTCATGGGCGCCTTCACGGCAGCCAGAACGGCAACGATCTGATCTTTTTCCTTCAATTCAGGTGCATAAATACAGTCCGCGCCAACCTCCACAAAAGCGTTGAGCCGCTTGATTGTTTCCTCAAGCTCATACTGCGTACGGACAGGACCTTCACTGCGGGCCGTCAGCACGAAATCCGGGGCAAGGCGGTTCTTGGCATCGACTGCAGCCTTGATCCGTTCGACGGCCTCTTCGAGTGAATAGTATGGATTTTGCGGATCGGTGGTGTAGTCCTCGATGGAACAGCCGGCGAGCCCGACCTCAATCGCACCCTTCACCGTCTCGACGACTTCTTCCGGGCTGTGGCCAAATCCATTTTCAAGGTCGCCGTTTACCGGAAGGCTTGTTGCACTGATGATGTCTGCGGCGTGGCCAAGCGCATCGTCACGCCCGATAAGTCCTTCAGCATCGCGGACGCCCTGTGTCCAGGCATAGCCGGCACTGGACGTCGCTAGGGCATCGAAGCGCATGCCGTCCAGGATGCGGGCCGAACCGATATCAAAGGGATTGGGCATCAGAAAAGCGCGTCCGTTTTCGTGAAGGGCCTTGAAAGCGGCGCGTCGATTGGCTGCGGATTGCATGATGCGTTTCTCCCTATGGTGGTGCTTTAACGTTACAATTATCTATAGTTTAGACCACGAGTCATCCTTTGCTGAAGACGGTTTCAAATCACAATAGCCGAAGCGAGCACCAGTTTACGCAAAAATCAGGTACCGGTTGGGCAGAGGCCGGCCAGCAAAAAAGCGCCCGGCCCGGGCGCTTGCTTGATCTCCAAATGTAAAGCTGAAGTTTAAGTGTCGGCACGCGTTACCTTCGCCGCAAAGCAGCCACGGCGAGCAAAGTGCAAGTGAAGATAAGCCACCTTCGGATTGTCGAGAAAGGTTGCGATCAGACCCGAAACGTCCTTGCCTTCAATCACGTCTGCATCGATCATTTCGTCGTCACGGTTGAAGGCCCGGACTGACAAAAGGCGGCTCTCGATAGAAGCTGGAATTGAGCCTGGCTCCGGATGAACCTCTCGTGCACCTTCCTTCACAAACACCGCATGGCGGGAGCGGTAAGGTGTGTCGCCTGGCTGGTGCTCGAAATTCAACAGCAGCACGCGTTCGCCTTCGGCGGCATCCGCAAGGGAAACCCTGCAGGGAAAGGCGCCGTTTGAGATGTGAACCTGGACATTGCTTGCGGCAAGTTCCTCGTCAGACAAGCCGAACAGATGGGAAAACGCATCTACCGGCAGCGGGTGAATTTGAAACATGAGCGGTCTCCTCTGTGATCTGGGAAGACCTTAGGAACACTCAGCGCCGGGTGCGACCCGATTTGCGAGCGGCCAGACCACATTCAGGGCCTGCCGCCAAATCGGCTTCATTTATGGTTCCGTACCCTAAGCTTCCTGTTGCTGCTGACGGTGCCACGAGACCAGCAGGATCATTCCCATGATGATGAGATACGGCAGGTAAAACCGGGTCTCGTAATGGGGGAAGACAAAATATTTGGCGATGACCGACGCAAACACCGCATAGAGCAGCACCTGTGGCCTCGGCTCCATCTTCTCCGGTGAAATGCACTTGGCGAAAAACAGAACCTGTCCGAACAGGACCGCAATCCAGGTGAAATTCATCAACGCCCTCACGGTGGCGCGGACCAGCATTTCGACATACGTGCCGACGGAAAACGGCGGATCGAATCCCTTCAGCGTCGGCACATATTCGATATGGGTGAACCACATGTGTATCCACCAGCCCGGATGATCGGATCCGCGGGTCAGCCAGAGATATATGGCCAGGCAGGCCGCGAAGCAGGCGGTCATCGTCCAGCGCCCGGGTCCATAGATTGCGGCAAATACAAAGAAGACGCCGATGAAGGCCAGATGGTCCGGCCGAACCAGAAACGCGGCAACAAGACTTAGGGCAGCCGGAATATCTAGACGGTCTACAAACAAAAGTGCCGCCAGCACCAGGAAGAATGTTGCGTAAATGTCCGGCGAGACGAGCTGGGCCGCGTAACCGAAGGAAGACAGCATCAACAACGCCGCGACAACCGGCCCGTATATCAAGGTGCCGGTTCGCGCGAGCCAAACCAGCAGGACGCCGCCAATCGCGACCGTGGACAGGAGCGAAATCAACCGCAGTGCTTCAACGGGGCCGGTAAAACCGGCAAGAAGCCGCGCTGTTTCCACGTAAAGCACCTTGAGCCGGTAGAACCCGAGCATCGTCGCGAATGCGTCCGGATCCTCGGCCTGGCGGATCCGGTAAGGGCGATCTTCTGTCAGCGTGACGTACTGGCCCTCGGGAACATTCTCCTTCACAAGAGCATAGGTGCGCGTATGGAGGTCCATTGCGTCCGCGCTCTCCGGCTCAAGGATTGTGGCCGTATAGGCGAGCATGTCCCAGTTGGAAACCGGGAAGACAAGCGTAACGGCAGCCGTCATCAACATGAAGACAGAGAGTATTCCGGCACCCATAAGGCCACGGACCGGCCGGTAAAGGCGGCCGATCGTGCCAAAGACCGTCAGGAAAACACTCTCCAGGCTGCGCTGCGCAGGATTGGACATTCGGGAAGCCTCGCGAACTGGTGTGTCCTTCTTTTCGCAAGGTCTCGTAAGAATTACGTAAACAACCCTGGTGCGCCTGATTGTCCTCCGCGCCGACATAGCCGTTTAACGGACTTGACCGCCTTCCCCGCTCGTGCCTCCATCTGGCAAACAACGCGGGAGGACTGATGCGCGATCTCGGATCATGGGATTATGTAATTGTGGGTGCCGGAACGGCGGGGTGCGTCCTGGCGAACCGTCTTTCGGAAGACCCGGACATGAAGGTTCTGCTGCTGGAGGCAGGGAAGCGGGACAATTACATCTGGATCCACATTCCCGTCGGGTATCTCCATTGCATTGGCAATCCGCGGGTCGACTGGGGCTTCAAGACCGCTTCCGATCCGGGCCTCAATGGCAGATCGTTGCTCTATCCGCGCGGCAAGGTTCTGGGGGGCTGTTCTTCCATCAACGGCATGATCTATATGCGCGGTCAGGCCTGGGACTACGATCACTGGCGCCAGCTCGGCCTGCCGGGTTGGGGTTGGGACGACGTACTTCCCTATTTCCGGAAGTCAGAGGACCACTACGCCTGGGACGATGATCTTCACGCCCAGGGCGGCAACCTGCGCGTCGAAGAACAGCGTATGTCCTGGGAATTGCTGAACGCCTTCCGCGACGCTTGCGAAGAAAACGGCATACCGAAAACAAAAGATTTCAACGGCGGTGACAATTTCGGGTCTGCCTATTTTCAGGTGACGCAGAAATCAGGTCTGCGCTGGAACGGAGCCAAGGCGTTCCTGAGGCCTGCAAAGGACCGCGCCAATCTCACCGTCCTGACCGAGGCCCATGTTGACCGGATCGACTTTGAAAACGGGACCGCAAGTGGCCTCATGCTCGATGTCGCAGGTGAAAAGGCAAAAGTGAAGGTCTCCGGTGAGCTGATCGTGGCGGCCGGCGCAATCGGTTCGCCGCAGTTGCTGGAACTCTCCGGTATTGGAAATCCGGACGTCTTGAGAAAAGCCGGTATCGAACCGCGACATGAAAACCGGAGTGTCGGTGAGAACCTTCAGGACCATCTTCAGTTGAGGCCGGTCTTCAAGGTGAAGAACGCCAAGACCATGAACGAAATTGCCAACTCCTGGTTTGGCAAAGCGAAGATTGGACTTGAGTATATCCTGAAGCGTTCCGGACCGATGGCCATGGCACCGAGCCAGCTCGGGGTCTTTGCAAAGACCGACCCGTCTTTCGAAACGGCCAATGTGCAATATCACGTCCAGCCGCTGTCTTTGCCGAAATTCGGGGAGCCGCTTCACAGCTTCCCGGCGATGACCGCAAGCGTCTGCAATCTGCGTCCGGAAAGCCGCGGGCACGTGCATATCACGTCACCGGACAAGACCAGCCAGCCCGAAATCCAACCGAATTATCTCTCGGCCGAAGCCGACAAGCGGGTTGCTGCCGACGCCATCCGACTGACGCGCCGGATCATGGCCTCCCCGGCGATGCAGCCCTATCAGCCCGAGGAGTTTTTGCCCGGGCCGGACCTTTCCACGGACGACGAACTGGTCAAAGCTGCCGGCGACATCGGAACGACCATATTTCATCCCGTCAGCACGTGCCGCATGGGCATGGATGAAGCTTCCGTCGTCGATGAAAGGCTGAAACTGCGCGGCTTTGCCAACATTCGGGTAATCGATGCATCGGTAATGCCGACAATTACCTCCGGCAACACCAACGCGCCGACGGTCATGATCGCCGAAAAGGGCTCCGACATGATCCGGGAAGACCGGCGGGCCGCCGGATGATCTGTCGGCAGTTGATCGTGCTTTCGGTTTTGGCGGCTTTGCTCCCTTCTTCCGCGGCAGCGTCAAGCCTGACTGTCTTTGCAGCGGCCAGCACGCGTGAGGCCATGGAGCGGATCGGTGCAGCCTTCGAAGAGGAAACGGGGACGCCGGTCGTCTTTTCCTTTGCCGGAACCGGCACGCTTGCCCGTCAGGTCGAGGCGGGTGCCCCGGCGGACCTGTTTGTTTCCGCCGATGCGGACTGGATGGATTATGCGGTCGAAGAAGATGCCGTTCTGCCTGAAAGCGTGCGCCTGATCGCCTCGAACGCGCTTGTCCTGATCGGCCCGGCCGACGGGTCTCCACTGGAATTGAAAGCGGCGGAGATCGCCGCGCTGCTCGACGGCGAACGTTTGGCGATTGCCGATCCGGAGACGGTTCCTGCTGGCCGCTATGGCAGGGCGTCACTTGAAAAGCTCGGGCTCTGGCAGGAGGTTTCGGGCCAGCTGGCGCCAATGGAAAACGTGCGTGTGGCGCTTGCCTCGGTTGCGCGGGGGGATACGCCACTTGGCCTCGTCTACAGGACAGACGCGGCGATCGAACCCGGCGTTGCCGTTTTGGCAGAGCTTCCGCAAGACAGTCATCCGGAGATTGAATATCTCGCCGCTCTGACTGGAACACCACCCACACAGCAGGCGCAGACATTTCTCGCCTATCTGACGGGGCCGCAGGCACAAGAAATCTTGCAATCTCTGGGGTTTGTGACCGATAAGGTTGAATAGGCCGTTCAAGCTTTGGCGGTCGGTTTGACCAGCACACCGGGCGCACGTGAGTTTTTTCAATCTACAACCAGACGAATGGCAGGCCTTGCTTCTGACCTTGAGGGTCGCGGCGGCCGCACTCGCGGTGTCGCTGCCGCTTGCCATTTTGGTGGCGTATGTCCTCGCACGCTACAGATTTCCCGGCCACGGTGTCGTCAATGCGCTCGTTCACTTGCCGCTGGTGCTGCCGCCCGTGGTCACGGGCTATGTGTTATTGCTCACTTTTGGACGCAAGGGACCGGTCGGTGCCTTTCTCGACGATGTTTTCGGCATCAGTTTCGCGTTCAACTGGACAGGGGCGGCGCTTGCCGCCGGTGTCATGGCGTTTCCGTTGATCGTGCGCCCCATCCGGCTGTCTTTCGAGGCTGTCGATCCAAAGCTCGAAGAAGCCGCGAAGTCTCTCGGGGCACATCGGCTTGTCAGCTTCCTGACGGTGACGCTGCCCCTTGCCTTGCCCGGCATTTTGGGTGGGGCGATCCTGGGGTTTGCCAAGGCGATGGGAGAGTTTGGCGCAACAATCACCTTTGTCTCAAACATTCCGGGAGAGACCCGCACACTGGCGCTCGCCCTTTACACCGCAACCCAGACCCCGAGTGGCGATCTTGCTGCCTTCAGGTTGACCCTGATCGCCGCGTTTGTCGCGTTCGCGGCACTGATCGCCTCGGAACTGCTTGCGCGCCGGCTGAAGATACGGCTGGGAGGCGACATTGCTTGACGTCGACATCTCCGGAAAAGTCGGTGAAATGGACTTTCAGGCCCGGTTCGAAAGTGAAAGCGGCGTTACGTCCCTGTTTGGACAGTCCGGTGCCGGCAAGACAACACTCACCAACATGATTGCGGGCCTGGTCAGGCCTGCGTCGGGCAGAATCTCGCTGGGCGGAACAGTCTTGTTTGATTCCGCAAAGGGTACCAATCTGCCCGTCCAGCAGCGCCGTATCGGGCATGTGTTCCAGGACGCACGGCTGTTTCCGCATCTAAGCGTGAAGTCGAACCTTACCTATGCGCGCTGGGCCGGTCGCCGGTCCGGCGACCGGAACTTTACCGAAGTGGTCGAACTTCTTGGCTTGGACACCCTGCTCCAGCGCAAGCCGGCAACCCTTTCGGGGGGCGAAAAACAGCGGGTGGCCATTGGCCGGGCGCTGCTGTCCGATCCCAGACTGTTGATCATGGACGAACCGCTGGCCAGTCTCGACCAGGCACGGCGCAACGATATTCTGCCCTATCTTGACCGGCTGTGTGTCGACGCCGGCATTCCGATCCTTTATGTCAGCCACTCCATTGAGGAAGTGGCGCGGCTCTCGAACACACTGGTGATCCTGTCGGACGGGCGGACACCCGCATTTGGGCCGGTCGCCGAGATGCTGACCCGTACGGATCTCGGACGCGCAACGGGCCGCCACGAAGCCGGCGCACTGGTTCATGGCAAGGTGACGGAAGTCGACGAAAACTGGGGCCTCACATTTGTCGACATCGGCGGTGCGGTGCTCCAGATCCCGGATCTGGCAGCCCGGCGCGGCGACACGGTGCGCTTGCGCATCCGCGCCCGCGATGTCGCGCTTGCGAGCGAACCGCCCAAGGGGCTCTCGATCCGCAATGCCTTTCCGGCACAAATAACCAGCATCTCGGAAGAGACCGGCCCCTACGCGGAAATCCTGTGTGCGCTTGAGGAGCAGACGATCCGGGCGCGTATCACACGGGCCTCGGTTGCCGACTTGGAACTGGCTGTCGGCAAGGAAGTGACCGTCCTCGTCAAGAGTGTCGCCATCGACCGGCGGCAGAGAAATCTGGTTTGAGTCCGTTCAATGGCCGATGTGCTGATTGTCTTGGTCACCTTCACGGCAGAATTTGGTGGTTTATACTGACGCGATGATACGCAGACCCAAGCGCTTGACCTGGCGCAGGATGAAATTCGGGATTGGAGCCGGTCTGGTTCTGGCCACGTTATTAATCGTGTGGCTTACGGGTCTGGCCAGCCTGCGTATTACACTTGCTGAATCGGAAACCCGCGCGAACGCCAATCTTGCTGTTCAGACTGCTGTTCTGGAGCGGCTACTGGACAAGTTTCGGCTGTTGTCACCTCTGCTTGCCCGCAGCCCGGATATCGCCAGTTTCTACTTCAAGGAAAGGGCCGACGCGGAACCCGGGATTGCGGCCATTGCAGCTGGCATGTCAGGTGCTGAGGAAATCTGGCTGATGGATGCCACCGGCAAGGTGGTGGTCTCAAGCCAGGACAGCGTTCCTGCCAACGCCATTGGCGGGTCCGGCCGGATTCCGCACGCATTTACCCAGGCGAGCCAGGGTCAACTCGGGCGGGAGTTGATCCCGGGGACACCTGACACGCCCTCAAATTATGTCTTTGCTTCTCCCTTGCGAACTGAAGAAACGTTTCTGGGTGTGCTTGCGGTCCGCGTGAGCCTGGATGACGTCGAACAGGCCTGGGCCTTGAGCAAGGACCCCATACTTGCCCTGGACGGGAACGACCGTGTTGTAGTGTCCAATGTGCCGGATTTCCGCGGAATGAGAGCCGGCGAGCTGGATCCTGGCTGGAACGTCGTGGACCTTTCGCTGACGGGTCGCATGCAGCTGCTGTTGCCGTCTGCGGGCGCAGGTAACGCACATATGCAATTGACATCAGACTTGCCTGTTCTCGGCTGGCAGGTCCGCACTCTGGTTGATATCGGTGATGCCCGCCGTCAATCGGGCTGGGCCATGCTGGTTGCCCTGCTTGTCTGCGTGATTGCGGCCGGCGGCATCTGGTTCCTGATTGCGCGCCGCGAGGAATTCATGCGCGAGGAACGGCGCAACCGGGCGGCAGCCCTTCGCCTGGAACGCCGCGTCCAGAGCCGGACGGCAGAGCTGCGCCGGGCCAACGCCCATCTGGAACGGGAAGTCGGCGAACGCCAGCAGGCTGAGGAAAACCTGCGCCAGACACAGGCCGAATTGGTTCAGGCGGCAAAGCTGGCAACGCTCGGGCGCATGTCGGCAGCGCTCAGCCACGAATACAATCAACCGCTCGCAGCCATTCGCTCAGATGCGGAAATCGCGGAAATGCTTATCGACCGCGGCCGCGCCGACGAAGCAAAGGGCAATCTCACGCGGATCGGCGGCATGGTGAAGCGCATGGCCGAAATCGCCAAGACGCTCAAGGGCTTCACGAGAAAGTCGGGCACCGACATCAAACCGGTCTCACTGAGACAGGTGATCGACGAGGCGATGCTGTTGCTCCAGCCCCAGATCAAGCAAAGCGGCTTCGTGCTGTCAGTGGATCTCCCGGATGAGGACATTATCGTCGCGGGTGGACGCATTCGCCTGGAACAGGTTGTCATCAACCTGCTCTCCAACGCGCTTGACGCGGTCCAGGCAAGTCCGGCGCCCTTGATCAGCCTTTCCCTGAAACGGGAAGGCGATGAAGCCGTGCTGGAGGTTGCCGACAACGGCACCGGCATAGACGAGGAAGCCCTGCCGCAGATCTTCGATCCGTTTTTCACCACAAAGGATGTTGGCGCGGGGCTCGGTTTGGGCTTGTCGATCGCCTATAAGATCGTTCATGACTTTTCCGGATCGCTGAAAGCGGCGAATCGTGACGGCGGCGGCGCTGTTTTCACGATGCGTCTGCCGGCGGCGGATGAGACTGTACTGGCGGCGGAATAGAAGATGGATCAGGCAACGGTCCTGTTGATCGACGACGAAGCAGATCTGAGAGGCTCCCTGAGCCAGGGCCTCGAGCTGTCCGGTCAGGACGTCTTTGCGACAGAAAGGCCGGAAGCGGCGCTCGAACGGATCAGCCGCGACTTTTACGGCGTGCTTGTGACAGACATTCGCATGCCGGGGACCGACGGCTTTCAGGTCATGAGAAGGGCTTTCGAGATCGACCCGGCGCTTCCTGTCGTTTTGATCACGGGCCATGGCGACGTACCCCTTGCGGTCGAGGCCATGCGGGCTGGCGCCTATGACTTCCTGGAAAAACCGTTTTCGGTCACGCACCTTGCATCGGTGGTGGAGCGCGCTCTCGACAAGCGCCGGCTCGTTCTTGAAAACCGGAAGCTGCGCGAAGAACTTGCCGACAGAACCGGCCTGGAAAGCCGGTTGGTTGGAAGAACCGCTTCGATGGATCTTCTCCGGAAAAATGTCACGGCGCTCGCGGCGACAGACGCCGATGTCCTGATCCTGGGAGAAACCGGGTCCGGCAAGGAAGTGGTTGCACGTGCGCTGCACGACGAGGGCCCGCGTAAGGACAAGCCGTTTGTTGCGCTCAATTGCGGCGCTTTGCCCGCCGAGATCATCGAATCCGAACTCTTCGGCCACGAAAAGGGCGCCTTTACCGGTGCCAGCGGCCAGCGGATCGGCAAACTTGAACACGCACATGGTGGGTCGGTCTTCCTGGACGAAATCGAATCCATGCCTCTGGAGTTGCAGGTCAAGCTGCTCCGGGTGATCGAGACACGGACCATCGAACGCCTCGGTTCCAACAAGGCGATCGACCTGGATGTCCGTTTCATAGCCGCGACCAAGGAGGATCTCGAGGCTGCGGGCAAGGAAGGCCGTTTCAGGCTGGATCTGTTTTATCGTCTCAATGTCGTCCATGTTGCGATCCCGCCGCTGCGTGATCGTCTTGAGGACATTCCCCTCTTGTTCAGGCATCTCGCCGTTGAGGCAAGGGCGCGCTACCGTCGCGAAATTCCCGACATCAGCGAAGCCTATCTCGCCGGCCTCGTCGCAAGGGACTGGCCCGGAAACGTGCGCGAACTTAGAAACGTCGCTGACCGGTTTGTCCTCGGCCTCGAACAGCAGCCCGAGCCGGCGGCTGACTCAGGCTCGAGCCTGTTCGATCAGGTTGCCGGCTTCGAGCGTGCCCTGATTGCCGCCGAACTGAAGCGCAATGCCGGTGCTATCAAGCCGACTTACGAAAACCTCGGCCTTTCCCGTAAGGCGCTTTACGAGAAAATGCGGAAATACGGGCTTGGCAAGGATGAAGCCGAGGCGGTTTGACGAGTGTTGAGCTCGGCTAGGTGCTGCGCACCGACGATCATTCTTGCGAACGCGCCAACCCGCGCAATGCATAGATCGCTAACATAACTGGCTTCCGGCCTTCCGCCGCTTTTCAGCCGGAATGAAAACTCCGAATAAATTTCTGGCAGCTTGTCACAAACCACATGGTTCGCTCGTCAAAGGAGTGTCACTCCCACAAAACGACTTACGGAAGACATCAATGACGACAGCAAACTCAATCAACTATCAGGAGTTCGTTCCTACGGTACTGCAGCGTTTCGCTGCTGCGAGCGGTGAAATCGGCAAGACCGAACTTGACCCGCAACTGCATCATCTTCTTGATCTGCGGGCGTCTCAGATCAATCAGTGTGCCTACTGCGTGAAGATGCATACGAAGGAAGCACTGGATGACGGGGAAAGCCAGGAGCGCCTGCAGCGCCTGACCGTCTGGCGGCACGTTGACGACTTCACGGACGCGGAAAAGGCGGCGCTCGCCTGGGCGGAAGCTTTGACGAGCCTTGACGTGAAAACCGACTATGCTGATCTCAGAAACGATCTGCAGGCGCATTATTCGGACGCGGAAATCAGTGCCATGACATCGGCAGTGGCCATGATCAACCTCTGGAACCGGATACAGGTCTCGAACCATTGACATGACGACCGCGACTGAAACCGAACTCTTTGAAAAAGCGCGCCCGAGATTGCTCGGGCTCGCCTACCGCATGCTCGGGTCGATGGCGGATGCGGAAGACGCGGTCCAGGACACATTCGTCAAATGGCAGGGCGTGGAAAAATCCTCGGTCGTCAGCACGGATGCATTGTTGACGACGATCTGTACCAATCGGTGTCTCGATTATCTGAAGACAGCTCACAGGAAACGGGTCGACTATGTTGGCCCCTGGATTCCTGAGCCCCTTCAGACCGACGCCGGGTCCGATCCGGAATCCGACCTTGAGCGCGCGCAATCGCTGACAACCGCCTTCCTTCTGCTGCTGGAACGGCTCACGCCGAAAGAAAGGGCGGCCTATCTGCTCCGGGAAGTCTTCGGAAAGCCTTATGCGGAGGTCGCCGAAACGCTGCAAATGAGCGAAGCAGCATGCCGTCAGCTGGTGTCGCGTGCGGCCCGGCTTGTTCAATCGCAGGCGTCAAGATCGGTCCCGACAGCAGAGCAACAAAGTAGTTTCCTAAAAGCCTTCATGTCCGCGCTCGAAACCGGATCGACGGAGCAACTGGCCGGACTTCTGGCAGAATCGGTCCAGCTCCGCACAGACGGCGGCGGCAAGGCGACAGCCATTGGCCGTATCCTGGAAGGGCCGGAGGCTGTTTCCAAGTATATTGCCAAGATCCTTGGGCGTCTTTGGACCGACGGTCAGACCGTCGAAATTGAAATCAACGGCATGCGCGGCCTTGTCGAATATGAGGGGTCGAAAATTGTCACCGCAATGACCCTGGGTTTTTCCGAAGCCGGGCTCGTGAACCAGGTGTTCATGATCCGCAATCCGGAGAAACTGGCGCGTCTTGAAGTCCTGATGCATCACGACGTCCAGAGCGGAGCCCTTTGGCAGTAACAAAGACTTGATATTCTGGAGAGAGCCGATGTGTCGATTCCGACACATCGGCTTTTTCGCATGTGTCGGACTCTGCACATTTTCTACGAATTAGCCCGGATGAAAGAGGATGTGCCGCTTTGCTAGTCTGCAGAAAGCAGCGATTTTGAAGCCTTCTGGCGGAGTTGGCACGCACTTTGCGAAATAACTCACGACCAGCCGCCGCGCTGTCCGGCCGAAACGGCCGTCATATTGAAATGTCTGGGAGGACATCCGAATGAAAAAGTTTGTAATCGCCGCTGCCGCTGCAGCTTCCTTTGCCATGACTTCTTCCGCCTATGCTGCGGACGATTGCGGCGATGGTGAAGTTATCATCAAGTTCAGCCACGTTGTTGCTGCCCAGGGTCACCCGAAGGGCGAAATGGCAACTGCACTTGCCAATCGCATCAACACCGAAATGGACGGCAAGGCCTGCATGCAGGTGTTCCCATCCTCACAGCTGTTCGATGACAACAAGGTCATGGAGGCTCTGCTTCTGGGTGATGTTCAGCTCGCTGCACCGTCCTTGTCGAAGTTCGAGTCCTACACGCTGAAGTACCGCGTTTTCGATCTGCCGTTCCTGTTCTCCAACATGGATGCGGTCACCACCTTCACAAAGGGTGACAAGGGTCAGGAACTGCTCGGTGCCATGTCCGACTACGGTTTTGTTGGCCTTGGGTATGTTTTCAACGGCCTGAAGCAGTTCTCCGCCGACAAGCCGCTCTTGGTGCCGTCGGATGCGAAGGGTCTGAAGTTCCGCGTCCAGACCTCTGACGTAGCCGTTGCCATGATCGAAGCCATGGGTGCAAACGCGCAGAAACTGGCCTTCAAGGAAGTCTACGGCGCCCTTCAGACTGGTGTTGTTGACGGTCAGGAAAACACCTGGTCGAACATCTACACCCAGAAGTTCTTCGAGGTTCAGGACGGTACAACCGAAACGAACCACCAGCTGCTGACCTATCTGGCCGTCACCTCTCAGGAGTGGCTGGACAGCCTGGAGCCCGACGTACGTGACCAGTTCGTGACGATCTTCAACGAAGTCGCCGATGAGTACAACGCGCGCTCCACGCAGATCAACGAAGACAACAAGAAGAAGATCGAGGAAACCGGCGCCGTCGTCCGTCAGCTGACGCCGGAACAGCGTGACGAATGGGTCGAGACCATGAAGCCGGTCTGGGACAAGTTCCGCGACGATATCGGCCAGGACGTCATTGACGCAGCGGTTGCCTCAAACCAGGCAAGCTAAGCCTCTGACCGCTTAGCGTCAAAATAAGAAGAAGGCCGTCCGGCCTTCTTCGACTTCTCAAGAAAATCTCTCAAAAGAGTACTCTCAACGGGGGAGGGTAATATGGGCTCTTGGTTGGCCACATACTGGCCGGTCGTGCTTATTGTTGCGCTGTTGTGTGTTTATGTCGTTCTCGATTTCGCCCGGCCGAAGTTCATCGAGGTTCTGGACGAGACCTTCATCGCGATCATTCTGGCACTGATGACACTGGTCACCTTTTCCCAGGTGATTGCGCGATACGGGTTCAATTCCGGCTGGACTGGTGCGCTTGAATTCACGCGCGTGCTCTTCGCCTGGCTGATCCTCTTCGGCATGAGCTACGGCATCAAGATCGGAGCCCATCTGGGCGTTGACGCCATCATCAATCTCCTGCCGCGGCGGCTGTTCCGTCTGGCTGCTTTGCTCGGTGCCGTGCTTACAATCCTTTATGCCGCCTTGTTGTTTGAAGCGGCATGGTTCGGTGCGTTGCTGGGCCTTGAAAACAAGGGATCGGAAGGCGGCGCCTACGCCTATATTGCCCGGTTCTACAAGCTCCCCATCGGTATGGAAGACCTGAAATGGCCGGCCTTCGTGGTCGAGTGGTTCGAAGTGAAGGAACGTGTCCCTCGCTGGATGCCGTACATCATCCTGCCGATTGGCCTTGCCTTGCTCATCTATCGCGCCGTGCAGGCCTTCGTGCTGATCCTTCTCGGCAAAAAAGACGCCATCATCGCCGCGCACGAAGCGGAAGAGCTGGTCGCCGAAAACAAAGACGTGCTGAAGGACTAGGCCGATGGAAACCGCATTTCTGTTCATTTTCGTTTTCGGCTTTCTGTTCCTCGGTGTTCCGATTGCCGTTTCGCTTGGCCTCTCGGCCGTTCTCTACATCGCCCTGTTCAGCCATGACTCGATGAGTTCCGTGGCGGTGCAGTTGTTCAACGCATCGCAGAACTTCACGCTGCTGGCGATCCCGTTCTTCATTCTGGCCTCCAGCTTCATGTCAACAGGCGGTGTCGCCCGGCGCATCATCCGCTTCTCGATCGATGCCGTCGGTTGGATACGCGGGGGACTTGCCATCGCGGCAGTCTTTGCTTGCATGCTGTTTGCGGCCTTGTCCGGGTCTTCGCCTGCGACGGTTGTTGCGATCGGCACGATTGCCATCGCCGGCATGCGCCAGGCAGGCTACACCAAGGAGTTCGCAGCCGGTGTGATTGCCAATGCGGGCACACTTGGCATCCTCATTCCGCCCTCCATCGTTATGGTTGTCTATGCAGCTGCCACAAACGTTTCGGTCGGCAGAATGTTCTTTGCTGGCGTTATTCCCGGCATCATTGCCGGTCTGATGCTCATGACCGCAATTTACATCATGGCGCGGGTCAAAAAGCTGCCGGCCCAACCATGGGCGGGCTGGAAGGAACTGTGGAGCTCGGTGTCGCAAGCAGCGGTCGGTCTTTTCCTGATGATCATCATTCTGGGTGGCATCTACGGCGGTATCTTCACGCCGACAGAAGCGGCGGCCGTCGCAGCCGTTTACGCCTGCCTGATCGCCTTGTTCGTCTACCGTGACATGGGGCCGCTGGCCGGAATAGGCTGGGTTGAGGACAAAGACGGCGAACTGGGCCTGACCGGGTTCAAGACCATTACCTATGCTGTTGTTGCCGTCTTCGTCTGGTCGGGTCTGGCTTACGCCTTTACGGAACGGGCGGCCCTGTTCGGCATCGACAGTGCGGTCGTTCTGATTGCGGCGCTCATCGGCTATCCGATCCTGCGTCACGGCGTCAGCCCGGCCGCGCTCCCGGCAACGTATGGCGTTGGAGCCAAGGTCTGGGGTCGGAACCTCGGCATGATCGGCTGGAAATTCTTCCCCGCTTTGTTCCACCGGGACACCAAGAAGGTGCTGACGGATTCGGCGAAGACGACCATCATGCTGATGTTCATCATCGTCAACGCTCTGCTATTCGCGCATACGCTGACGGCCGAACAGATCCCTCAGGTCATCACCGACTGGATGGTTGAAGCAGGGTTCAACTGGTTCACGTTCCTGATTGCGGTCAACATCATTTTGTTGATCGGCGGTCAATTCATGGAGCCGTCCGGCCTGCTATTGATCGTGGCACCGGTGGTGTTTCCGATTGGCATCGAACTCGGAGTCGACCCGATCCACCTGGGGATCCTGATGGTCGTCAACATGGAGATCGGGATGATCACACCGCCGATCGGGCTCAACCTCTTCGTCACCTCGGGCATCACAGGCATGAGCCTCGTTCAGGTGGTGAAAGCCGCAGCGCCATTCGTGCTCGTGCTGTTGCTGTTCCTGGTCCTGGTGACCTACGTGCCGGCTCTCTCGACCTTCCTGCCCTATTACTTCATGGGGCCGGAGATCATCACGCAATAAGAAGACGACACGTAAGCAAACTGGCGGCGGCCTTCGGGCCGCCGTTTTCTTTGAGTTCGGGCAACAAAAAAGCCGGCCTGACCGGCCGGCTCGTGCGTCGGTGTTCCCGGATTGCTCAGACGATGCTGCCGAGTTTCATCGCAACACTCATATCGCCTTCAACCTGCATCTTTCCACCCATGAAGGCGGACGTCGGATTCAGCTCACCGGACAAGAGGTCGGCGAGATCGTCGGCGGAAATCTTGATGGTGCAGTCCGCATCGCCATCGTCGTTGCTGACCTCGGAGCCTTGCAGAAATATCACGCCGTCACCGCCAAGATCGAACTTGACGCTTTCCTCAATGCCGCCGCCAGCGACCTTTTCGCGGATACCTTCAGTAAGTTGTTCCAAGGACATTCTCTGTCTCCCATCTGATTCTGGCGATTGCCATGCATGGTCTTTTGAAGCATGCCCTTTACGTAATCGTCAAGGGTTGATTGTGGCTTGTGTCGGCCGTGCGTTTTGAAGCTTAACCATCACTGCTTGCCACGGTCCCGGCCAAGTCCAATCTCCGATACATGGCCTTACTATCAGTCATGCCATGACTGGATCATGGCATCCATCCTGCAACGTGTCAGGAACCAAAAAGGAGGCCCGGATAACTCCCGGCATCCATTGCAGGGTCAAGCCCTGCAATGACGGTCGCGACCCGGGTAGACCGATCATGTTCGTGGGCTTTTTGCGTCGGGCAATTTCCAACGTGCCGAAACTCAGTGATTGTCCCTCGGAAGCCCTCTGGTGTGCGCAACGTCCTGATATTTGACCGCCGGCTCCAGCACCATGCCCCTGTCGAACTGGCCGACCATGCCGCGCTGCATTTCCTGCCAGGGCGTCTGGCTCTCGGCGACCTGAAAGCCGCCGGCGGCCTCAAGGTCTGCGCGGCGTTGTTTCAGTTCTTCGTCGGAAATCAGGATGTCGGCCGTTCCCTTGTTCAGGTCGATGCGCACGCGGTCCCCGGTTTTCAGAAGCGCCAGCCCGCCCATCGCAGCCGCTTCCGGCGAGGCGTTCAGAATAGACGGTGAGCCCGACGTGCCGGACTGGCGGCCGTCACCGATACAAGGCAGCGCGGTAATCCCGCGTTTGATCAGGGCCGCCGGGGGCTGCATGTTCACCACTTCCGCACCACCCGGATACCCGATCGGTCCAGTGCCGCGAATGAAGAGCATGCAATGCTCGTCAATATCCAGCTCCGGGTCGTCGATCCGGTGATGATAATCCTCCGGCCCTTCGAAGACGATGGCCCTCCCTTCAAAGGCTTCCGGGTCGTTCGGATCTGACAGATAGCGGTCACGGAATTCGTCCGAAATGACGCTGGTCTTCATGATTGCGCTGTCGAAGAGATTGCCTTTCAGATTGATGAACCCGGCCCGTTCCTTCATCGGCGCATCGAAGGATTTGATGACATCCGGCAAATCGGTTACGATACCTTCGCAGTTCTCGGCGATGGATTTCCCGTTCGCCGTTTTCGCATTCGGATGCGGCAACTTGCCATGACGGATCAGCTCTGCAACGACGGCAGGCACCCCGCCCGCATGAAAATAGTCTTCGCCGAGATACTCGCCTGCCGGCTGCAGGTTTACCAGCAACGGCACATCGTGGCCGATTTCCTGCCAGTCATCATTGTCGAGTTCCACGCCAAGATGGCGGGCAATGCCGTTCAGGTGGATGGGCGCGTTGGTTGATCCGCCAATCGCGGAATTGATGACGATCGCATTCTCAAACGCTTCCCGCGTCATGATGTCGGACGGTTTCTGGTCCTCCAGCACCATGTCGACGATGCGTTTTCCGCTCTCGTAGGAAATCGCGCCACGTTCACGGTAAGGTGCCGGAATGGCGGCGGAACCGGGAAGCTGCATGCCGAGCGCTTCGGCAAGCGAGTTCATTGTTGTTGCGGTCCCCATGGTGTTGCAATAGCCGACAGACGGGGCCGATGAGGCAACGAGATCCATGAAGCCCTGATAATCGATCTCTCCGGCCGCAAGCATTTGCCGCGCCTTCCAGACGATCGTGCCCGAACCGGTGCGCTCGCCCTTGTACCAGCCGTTTAGCATCGGACCGACGGACAGCGCGATTGCCGGGATGTTCACCGTTGCCGCGGCCATCAGGCAGGCCGGTGTGGTCTTGTCGCAGCCGATGGTCAGCACGACCCCGTCAATCGGATAGCCGTAAAGCAGTTCAACCAGGCCGAGATAAGCAAGGTTCCGATCAAGCGTCGCCGTCGGGCGCTTGCCCGTTTCCTGGATGGGATGGACGGGAAACTCGAATGCGATGCCACCCGCCTCGCGAATGCCTTCACGAACGCGGTTGGCAAGCTCCAGGTGGTGACGATTGCAGGGCGACAGATCCGACCCGGTCTGGGCAATGCCGATGATTGGCCTGCCGGACTGCAGTTCCTCGCGGGTGATCCCGAAATTCAGGTAGCGCTCGACATATAGCGCCGTCATGCCGGGGTTGTCCGGATTGTCGAACCAGGCCGCTGACCGCAGCTTGGGCTGTTTGTGCTCGCTCATGGCGCCTCATCCCTCAGGCAGATCTTTTCAGGGTGTTGCGCAGGATAAACACCAGCCTCAGGAGGCTGTAAAGGCAAGGAGAGGCCAATATGGTCCCAGCATATGAGACTTTTTAGCCGCGAATGGCATTGTTTCGCACGATACCGGCGGAAAATCGAGCAAATGCGAGGAGCACACCGAGGCAGGCGAGGAAGGCCGCAGGTGCTGCCGTCACGGGCAAAAGACCAGCCGCACCGAAAAGACCGCCCAACGTCCAGATCCCGGTGAGCACCTGCCTTGCCCGGAGCGCCAGCAAGTCGCGGCGCATGGCAAGGGCCTTGAGTGCCGGAAACGCGCCGATGTCGTCTGTATCGCTGATAGCGAGCAGTCTCGATTGTCCCGAACGGCCCGAGGCCCGGGATGTCCTGGCGGCGCGGAGCTCAAGCGCTGACCTGTCCGGGGACAGCGTCAGAATGAGGCACTCTTGTGCGCGAAAGGCACGTATCACGGCATCATCCGCGTTATCGTCGGGTTTTGTTTCAGCAAGGAGATCCAGGCCGAGCATGCCGGCCAGGGCTTCGCGTGTCTTGGTGCTGTCATTGGCGAAAAGCCAGGGCGTCAGACCTTCGGCCCTGAGCGCCATACCGGCGACGCCGGCGTCCTGGCGCAAGGTGCCTTCGAGCCCGAGAACACCGACCACCCGGTCGCCCACAGCCACGCGAAGCACCGTTTTCCCGTCCGCCTCGAGGGAGCGCGCGATCGCGTCGGCTGTGAAGCTGTCAATCTTGAGGCGTTTGAGAAGATCGGGGGTGCCAATGGCAACGGTCTGCCCGCCAAGCAGGGCGACCACACCAAGGCCGGGCGCAGGTTCGAAGCGGTCCGGCAGCTTGATCGTGACCCGCCATTGAGCGGCAAGCTGGCGCAGGGCAACTGCGACCGGGTGGCAGGACTGCGCCTCTGCCGAGGCCGCAACTGCAAGCAGGGTTTTCGGCTCATTGTTGAACGCCATGACATTCGTCACCATCAAATCCGGCCCGGACATCACCGCGGATCTGTCGATGACAATGTGCTGCGCCCGCGCGATCGCTGTGAACGCGCCCGGCGCCAGATTGCGGGCACCGGTCGCAAGGGCAGCCTTGCGGAACACTTTGTCCGCAAAGGCATTGATGCCGTCGACCAGATGCGGCCAGGACAGCAGAAGACCGGTCGCAAAACCGATGGCAACAAAAGCGGGATCGAAGACCCACCAGATCGCACCGGCTGCAAACGCAAGGCAAAGCGATCCAAAGCCCTCAATCAGCCCGGTGCGGTCACCCCTTGGTGGCAGCAGGGCGACCCCAAGCGCGCGCGACACCATCATGGCTGCGGCAGCAAGGGCGGGATAGCTCGGGCCCTCAAACGTGACGCCGGACATTAAAAGAGCCGCGGTCGTCAGCAATAGAAGCAGGCTGACACCAGCAGTCATCAAAGTCAGCGGTCTTCCTGCCGGGTCGGTCAAGGAAAACGAAAGAGCAATCAGCGCGAAGATTGCAGAAAACATTGAGAAGACGAGAGCGCTGTAGGCACCGAAGATCTCCAGTTTGTCAAAGAACAACCCGGACGCGTTGTGAACCGTGGCTGTGGCAAGGACGAGAAGCAGCATCGACAGCCCCTGGACGAGCAGCCAGAAGACGGAAGAAAAAGATAGGTTCGGCATGGCCGCTGACTTTCGCGAACGGGTTCTCTGCGGGAAGGGACAAGGAAACGAGATCCGCCATGTGGCGGCCCAATGACCCTGAAAGCATGCGAAAACAGATCGACGAAAACAACGCGATCGAGCCAAGGCGAGCTGAGTCGCGAGCGTGTTTGTTGACAGATACTCGTGATTACTTGCGATGGTTCGGTGGAGACTTGCGATGCCGGGCGGTGGCACGGTTTTCGGATTCACAAATGATTCCAGACAACTCGGTCTGACCTGCCGGAATCTCACGGTAAATCTTGCCGGGTCCGGACTCGATTGTGGTTATCTGCCGGTGCAAAGGGCGGAATCGGGTGTTCGAAGTGAGTCAAGTCCACGACTCACGAAAACCGAAAGAAATTGTCTTGTCAGTCGGCCGGCAGTGACCCCAGGAACGCGCTGTTGCTTTCTGCCAATCGAATCTGAACGATCAGGGGTTCAAAACAGGCGAAAGACAGTTCCTCGGATTTGTCGTCCCGGTTTGCCGCGAATGCGGCAAGACCGGGATCCAGTATTTGGTGAGGCTGGCGATTGAAAAATACGGTCAGACAAGTGTTTACCGGATTCCGGCCTTCCGCTGCGCTCCAGCTGGAATAACAATCAAGGCGGGAACAGATCGGGCTCTCGTCCCTTGTGGTGAGGGGCAAGCGCTTGTGTGGGCAACGACTTCGCCGTTCACCACTTCCGTAGGCCTTCCCCTTAAGGCGGACTTGAATGGAGTTGCGCCGCCCATGGCCTGAGCGCGGGAAGATCCGGGATCGGCGAGCCCTATTTTGGGGCCAGGGAGAGCCGCCTCTCTCCAACCCCGTCTCAAGTCATTCGACCGTATCCAGATTGGCGCGGGAGAGCAGTTCCAGGGATGGCATCAGATCGAGAAGTTCGCGCGTGTAAGGATGCTTGGGGTGTTCGAACAACTCGTCGCATTCGGACACTTCGCACAGTTCACCGTTGCGCATCACGCCGATGCGGTTGCACATCTGGCGGATCACCGCGAGATCGTGGCTGATGAACAGCATGGTCAGGCCCAGCTCTTCCTGAAGGTCCTTCAAAAGGTTGAGGATCTGCGCCTGGATCGAAACGTCCAGCGCCGATGTTGGTTCGTCGCAGATCAGGAAGCGCGGCCGTGTGGCAAGCGCGCGTGCAATCGATATCCGCTGGCGCTGGCCACCGGAAAACTCATGCGGAAACTTCTGTCCGGACTGGGCGCCCAACCCGACGTGATCAAGAAGATCATCGACAATCTGCCGGACCTCCGCGTTGCTGGACGCGAGCTTATGAAACTTGATGGGCTCTGCGATAATGTCGCGGACACGCATGCGCGCATTGAGCGAAGAATAGGGATCCTGGAAGATCATTTGCATCTGGCGGCGCATCGCCAGAACATCCTTGCGGTTTTTCAGCGAGGTCAGCTCGGTTTTGCCGAACAGGATCGAGCCCCCCGTCGGGTGGTAAAGCCCGGTGATCAGGCGGGCGATGGTCGACTTGCCCGAGCCGCTTTCACCGACAAGACCGAATGTTTCGCCTTGCTCGATATTGAAGCTGACTTTTTTGACGGCCTGGAAATACTTTCGCTGTGAGGGAAAGATCGAGCCACGGACCTCGAAGCGCATGTCGAGATCCTTGATCTGGACAAGCGGTCCGGTGACCTTTTCGTAGTCCCGCGACTTGCCAAGCCAGTGCGTCGAGATATCGATGTGTTTTTGCGGTGTTCCGGCCTTTTCGATGTAGTTGACCACCGGAAAGCGCTCAACCTTGATATCAGGCCGGGGCACAGCGGAAATCAGGCTTTGCGTGTAGGGATGCTGAGGCGCGCCGAGCACCTGCTCCGTTTCGCCATATTCAACCAGATCGCCGTGATACATCACGGCAACGTGGTCGGTTATGTCGGCAATCACACCCATGTCGTGGGTGATGACCAGCATCGCCACGTTGCGCTCTTCGCAGAGCTTTTTCATCAATTCCAGGATTTGCGCCTGGATCGAAACGTCGAGGGCCGTCGTGGGCTCATCCGCGATAACGAGTTCCGGTTCGGCACAAAGCGCCAGCGCGATGACCACCCGCTGCCGCATGCCGCCGGAGAACTGATGCGGATACTGTTTGATCCGCTCGGCGGGATCCGGGATGCCGACCGCGTCGATCAGTTCAATCGCCCGGTTCTGTGCCTGCTTGGCCGAGAGCGGCAAATGGGTTCGGATTGTCTCAACCAGCTGCGATTCAACGGTCTGCAGGGGATCAAGCGAGGTCAGCGGATCCTGGAAGATCATGCCGATCTTGCGTCCGCGCAGCAGCCGTTTTTCCTTGTAAGGCAAATTGTCGATACGATTTCCGTGCAGGAAAATCTCGCCAGCCGCGATCTGGCCGGGCTCCTGAAGCAGCCCGATCACCGCGTTGCCGACCGTTGACTTGCCCGCACCCGATTCCCCGACAACGCCGAGGACCTTGCCCGCCTCGACACTCATGGTGACGTCGTCGACCGCAACGAAAACCGATTTTCGTCCGGGGAACTCGACCGTGAGGTCCTTGATGTTCAGAACGCTCATGATGGCCTCACCGCAGTTTCGGGTTCAGGGCGTCGCGCAGCCAGTCGCCCAGAAGATTGACGTTCAGAACAAGCAGAGCCAGTGCAAGACCCGGGAAGATCGCGATCCACCATTCGCCAGAATAGAGGAAGTCATTGCCGATCGCGATCAGCGTCCCGAGGGACGGCTGGGTGGGCGGCATGCCGACACCGAGGAATGACAGCGTCGCTTCGGTAACGATCGCGAGGGCCAGATTGATGGTTGCGATGACCATCACGGGTCCCATGACGTTCGGCAGGATATGACGCGCCATGATGATGATCGACGGGATCCCGATCACGCGCGCTGCCTGAACGTATTCCTTGTTTTTCTCAACCATGGTGGAGCCGCGGACCGTGCGCGCATATTGCACCCAGAACGACAGCGCCAGCGACACGATCAGGATGTAAAAGGCGAAAATCTCCCGGTCGATCCCACCGAAAATGCCCGCCGCAATACCGTCGATCAGGAGGGCGATCAGAATGGCCGGGAAGGTCAGCTGCACGTCGGCAATCCGCATGATCACGGCATCGACACGCCCGCCCATATAGCCGGCGACCAGGCCGAGCGATATGCCGAGCACCGCGGCCGCGATCACGGAGCAGAAGCCGACAATCAGCGAAATCCGCATACCGTAGAAAATGGCCGAAAGCAGATCCCTGCCCTGGTCGTCGGTCCCGAGGAAAAAGCGCGGATCCGAGTATTCCATCCAGACCGGTGGGACGCGTGCATCCAGGATTGAGATCGTGGCAAGGTCGAACGGATTGTGCGGAGCGACCCAGGGGGCAAGAAAGGAAAGCAGAAACAGGACCGCGGTGCCTATGGCAGCCGCGACGGTGACCTTGGAGCGCAGGAACGAATGGAACAAGTCGCTGTCGAAAATCTTGGCGATGCGTCCCTGGGCCGGCTGGCTTCCGGCGCGGTCTTCGACGGCCGCTTTGACTTCTTCATTGGAGACGTAAGGCATGAGTAACAGTCTCCCTTAAGGCCGTCCGACGCGTAGGCGCGGGTCGATGAAGAAATAAAGAATGTCGACGATGAAATTGATCGCCACGAACAGGAATGCGGTCAGGAGCAAGTAGGCTGACATGATCGGGATGTCGACATTCTGGACGGCCTGCAGGAACATCAGTCCCATGCCGGGCCAATTGAAAACCGTTTCCGTGATTGTCGCGAACGCGATGATCGCGCCAAGCTGAAGGCCGGTGATTGTGATCACGGGAACCAGCGTATTTTTGAGCGCATGCTTGAAGTGGACAAGCCGGTCCGGCAGGCCGCGTGCGCGGGCAAACTTGATGTAGTCCGTCCGGATCACTTCGAGCATCTCCGCCCGGATCAGCCGCATGATGAGGGTCATCTGGTAGAGCCCGAGCGTGATCGACGGCAGGATCAGAGCTTTCAATCCGGAGATGGTCAAAAACCCGGTGGTCCACCAGGAGCCGATCTGCACGGTTTCACCGCGCCCAAAACTCGGGAGCCACTGCAGAGTGACCGAGAACAGGAAGATCAACAGAATCCCGATAAAGAAGGTCGGTAACGAGATTCCGATAAGCGAAACGGACAGGAACATCTTGGAAATCGCCGATTCCCGATTGAGACCCGCATAGATTCCCATCGGGATTCCAACCACCAGCGCAAACAGAGCCGATGTGAAACTGAGCTCAAGTGTTGCCGGGATCCGTTTTGCAAAGAGTTCCGAAACAGGGACTCGGAACTGGTAGGACGTGCCGAAATCGAACTGGGCCGCCTTGGTTACGAAACGCAGGAACTGGACCGGGATCGGATCGTTCAGGCCAAGTCTCTCCCGAAGGGCTTCTCGCTCCTCGATAGATGTTTCGATACCGACCATCTGGTTGATCGGATCACCCACAAAGCGGAACATGGTGAAGGCGAGCAGCGCCACCACCAGCATGACTATCATCGCCTGGATCAGGCGGCGCGTCGCAAAACCTATCATTTCGGCTCTTTAGCGTCTGACATGAAAATACGCTCCCGGCAGTGCCGGGAGCGTCGAGCAATATGCGCTTGGATCAGTTCTTGACGATGAATCGGAACTTGAACTGGTTGTCGGCGCGTTGAACGAGCTGGACCTTGTCCGAAACGCCCCAGGCAAGACCCTGCTGGTGCAACGGAATGTAGTTGACGTTGTCGTGGCTGATCTTGTAGGCCTCCGCGATCAGACCGTCACGCTTTTCCGGATCGATTTCCACCAGAACCTGGCCGGTCAGTTCGTCGATTTTCTCATCGCAGAAACCGCCGAGGTTGAACGGTGAACCCTCACCACCTTCGGTCCGGCAATTCATCAGGTTCGACAGAACGTTCCAGCTGTCGAGAGAACCAGGGGTCCAGCCGAGCAGGTAGAAGGACGTGTCGAAACCGCCGGATGCCAGCACTTTTGCGAAATACTTGGCTTTCGGCTGTGCATTCAGGTCAACCTTGACACCAACCCGCGCCAGCATGGCGGCGACCGCCTGACAGATGGCTTCGTCATTGACATAGCGGTCATTCGGGCAGTCCATTCCAACCGTGAACCCATCCGCATAACCGGCATCTGTGAGCAGTTTCTTCGCCGCGTCCGGATCATATGGATAACGTTCAAATTCGCCGGACTTGGAAAACAGGAACGGCGAAATCATGATGGCGGACGGCGTTGCCAGGTCGCGCATGACCTTCTGCTTGATCGCCTCGATGTCGATAGCCTGATAGAAGGCCTTGCGCACATTCGGGTCCTTGAACGGGTTCTTGCCCTTGACGTCGGAATAGAGCAGCTCGTCGCGCATCTGATCCATGCCGAGGAAGATTGTGCGCAGTTCCGGACCGGTCAGAGCGACGGTGCCGGCATTGTCGTTGATGCGCTTGATGTCCTGGACCGGGATTGGATAAACCATGTCCAGCTCGCCGGACAGGAGCGCGGCAACGCGTGTCGCATCGGACGGGATCGGGGTGAATTCGATTGTATCGACGTTGGAGGTGGATTCGTCCCACCAGCCGTCATGTTTCTCGTAAACCGTCTTAACACCGGCTTCGTGGCTGAGGATCTTGAACGGACCGGTGCCGTTTGCATTCAGCGCCGCGTAATTCGGTGTGGTGTCGGATGCGGATGTGACTTTGACCGCATCGTTCTCGGTCGTCCATTCCTTGTCCATGATGTAGAACGTATCCCACTCGTAGTGCAGGATCGGGTTCGGGCCGGTCAAAACGAAATCAACCGTGTGATCGTCTACGATTTCCACCTTTGCATCGGCCGGAACGCGCGTCGTCAGGTCGGACCCTTCGGAGCGGACGCGCTCTACGGAAAAGGCGACGTCTTCGGCGTTGAAATCGTTGCCGTTGTGGAACTTGACGCCCTTGCGAAGATAGAAGCGCCAGCGGTTCGGTTCGATGATTTCCCAACGCTCAGCCAGAGCCGGTTCAATCGCCAGGTCAGCGCCGCGTCGTGTCAGACCTTCATATGCATTGCCGAGCGACGACAAGGTGAACGTCTCGTTGAGACTGTAGGGATCGAGCATGTTCAGGCTGCCCTGAAAGGCGAACTTGAATGTTTCAGCCTGAACAGCTCCGCCTGTCCCCGCAGCCAGCAGCGCGGTCAAAAATAGTGCTTTTTTGTTCATTTTCCCCTCGTTTGTTCCGTGTTCCGGAAAGACCCTGCAGATCTGGTTGTATTTAATAATCCAGATACATCCATTGGCTAGTGCGAACTATGACACTGTAATTGTCCGTGTTCAAACCTGTTTAGAAGCGTTTTTACGATAATCCCGTAACGAGCCTGTCCAAAAAGCCGGCGCACCGGTCCAATTCGGCAAGCTCGATAAACTCATCTGCCTGATGGGCCTGATCAATTGAACCCGGCCCGCAGACGACGGTCGACAGTCCGTGCTCCTGAAAGATGCCGCCTTCTGTTGCATAAACGACCACGTGGCGCCCGTTGTCACCGGTCAGGCGGCGGACTTCGGCTTCCGCGATGCCGTCGGTCTCTTCCGACAGTCCGGGAACATAGGCCAGTTCCTCGACGCTGATCGCGCAATCAGTGGAGATCGCCAGCATGTCCGGCAGGACATCCGTTTCAATGAACGATTTATACGCGGCGATCCACCGTTCGGCGCCGTCGCCCGGAAGCAGGCGGATATCGGTCACGAACTCGCAATTCTGGGCGGTAATGTTGTGCGCTTCTCCGCCCTTGATCACACCGCTGTGCAGCGTCGTATAGGGAGGTTCGAACGGGCAATCGGGGTCGGCGGCAGCCCTGTTTTCTGCCGTTCTTGCATCAAGCCAGGTAATCAGTTTTGCGGCAGCCGAGATCGCTGAGACCCCTCTGTGCAATTGGCTGGAATGAGCAGGGTGCCCCCGGACCTTGGTCCGGAAGACTGCGATTCCCTTGTGCCCGGTGACGACTTTCATGTTTGTCGGCTCGCCCACGATCGCAAAGCGCGGCCTGGGGCCCCTGGCGAGCAGGTCGCGGACCAGTGGCGGTGCACCGAAGCAGCCGACTTCTTCGTCATAGGAAAGCGCGACATGTATTGGCCGTTTCAGGTCCGCAGCGACAAAGTCGGGGACTTTCGCAAGCACCGTTGCGGCAAATCCCTTCATGTCTGCAGAGCCGCGACCGTAGAGCCTGCCATCCTCTTCCCAAGCCGAGAACGGGTCGCTCGACCAGTTCTGACCGGTCACCGGCACGACGTCGGTGTGTGCGGAAAGGACCACCCCACCGTCGATCGGCGGTCCAATTCTGGCGTGCAAAGCCGCCTTGGTGCCGGTCTCGTCCGGAACGCGCACTGATTCGACACCGTGCGATGCCAGGTAGTCTTCGACATATGAGACGAGTTCAAGGTTGCTGCGGTCCGAAACCGTATTGAAGGAAATCAGCTTCTTCAACATTTCCCGAGGCGTCATGCGGGTACTCACAGATGGTTCTAGGGACATGAAAGGCGCAAGCAGGACGTTAATCTTCGGGGATTTCGACGGTATCTAAGCTGCTCATGGTGAAGATTTGCAAGGGAATTTCCTTGCCGCGCAATTTGATCTCGGAGGTTTGAGCATCGGTCACCGTCGCTTCGGCGGCGTCCAGAACGGACTTCGATACGGCGAGGAAACTGTTGTGCGCCTTGTTTTCAGACTCCAGCCGGCTCGCCGTATTCACGACATCACCGAGTGCGGTGAGGCCGCCGGTTGTGCCTGCTGCTCCGATCCGGCCGAGGATCGCCGGTCCCAGATGCAGGCCAATGCCCAATCGTATCGGATCGCTGAACTGCGGACCTTTTTCCGTTTCGAGCTCTGTCATGACACCTTCGATGCGTTTGGACGCACGCAAGGCCTGGCGGGCTCCGACTTGGGGATTTGTATCCATGCCGAAGATGGCCATGATGCCATCGCCGATGAATTTGTCGACGAAGCCGCCCTCAGCCTGAATGGCCGCAGAGGCCTGATCGAGATAATTGTTCAGGAGATGGACCACGTCGTAGGCAAGCTGTGACTCGGTTATGCGGGTGAAATTCCTGAGATCAACAAACATCACCACGACGTCCTGTTCGACACCCCAGTAGTAGGCGTCTTTCAGGTTCTCTGTGGTTTCCGCCTTTGCCTTGACCGGCACCAGGGGTTGGACCTCGATGTTCTGCTGTGGCCGGATCTGGCACGCGAGCCGCACGTCGTCAGTAGCGGAAATACGGGAAAGGACTGCTTGTTCGGCGGCATCTGGTGCCGAAAGCGTTTCTGCACCGTCGAGCACCTTCACGCGGCATGTTGAGCATCTGGCGCGCCCGCCGCAAACGGATGCGATCGGGACTTCGTTGATGCGGCTGATTTCCAGAAGCGTCGCCCCGGGCTTGGCTTTGACCGCAAGGCTGCCGGGATAGGTAATCGTCAGCCGCCTGGCGCTCAGGCTGACAAGGTACCGGACAAGGATCACGAGAAGACTGACAATGATCAGCCCGAAGGCCACCGCCCGGGCCTCGATTGTGAACACGGTCAGCCAGTCGAACTGCTCCGGCGAGACCTTCACATTAACGTCCTTGGCGAGTTCGAGACGGCGTGCCCCTTCGATAAAGCCCCACAAGGCGAGCACCGGCATCGCGATCGCAAAGGCAAGTGCTGCATATTTCAGGCGATGATAGAGCGGATAAAGCCTGAGCCAGAAATGCAGGCCGATCATGGAATGCACCCACACCACGAGAAGAAGGAGAGACTGCGTGAAGCCGTGCCTCGGCCAGAGGATCGTCAGCATTTGGTGGTAGGTCGGCGCGAACCCGAACTCGTTGGCGAGACCCATTGTCATGCCCACATGCGGGATCAGCGACCAGGGAATATAAAGGCCGAGAACAAGCTGGATGAACTCCCACCTGGGCATTTTCAGCGTGCGCCGTCTGGCCGTGCGCCAGAGCGCGAGCAGCACATGCGTGACCGCCGCCAGCATCAGGACAGTTTCGCCGATCTCGTTGCGCCAGATCTTGTAGTGCCAGACCGATGCCTTTTCCATGGCGTCGATCGAAATGATGCCCAGAGCATGGTTTGAAAAGTGGCTGAGGCAGAAGACGAACAGGATGAGCCCGCTCCACAGCCGCAGACGTTGGCGCCAGTTGCCCCATCCGGGCACGAATTTGCCTCTCGGACTGGACGAACTTGTCTTGACCGGCAGGGAGGCTGATCCTGTCGCTGTCATTCGCTGTTTCCGGTCATGTCTGGTTCACACTCGGCAATCTTGTTATCGGCACTCACTCTTAAAAAGCTGTGGCCTGAGAGTAAAGCGGGGTCAACCCGTGCAGTGGAAAGCCCAGTCAGGGACTTGAAACGCCGTCGCCAAACCGTACTGTCCGAAGCTTGGAAACAGGAAGTTGGTCGTCACGCGTTCAGGAAGGAAGTTACATGAAAGTCTACGGCATCAAGAACTGCGACACGGTCAAAAAGGCGCGCAAGTTTTTGGAAGAGGCTGGAATCGAGTACGACTTTCACGACTACAAAAAAGACGGTGTGAACGGAGACAAACTTGCCGCTTTTGTCGATGAGTTCGGCTGGGACACTGTCTTGAACCGGCGCGGTACGACCTGGCGAAAACTTGACGAGGCCACCAAGGAAGGCGTGACCGGACCGGCAAGTGCGCTTGAGGTGATGATCGAAAACCCATCGGCCATCAAACGCCCGATTGTTGAAGGCGCGGTGAAGAACTTTGTCGGTTTCGATCCGGTGTCCTGGGAAATGGCGCTGGAGCTCGGAGAGCTGAAATGACCGGCGAATGCCCGCAAATCTTCCAGAAGTCCGTGTTCCTTAAAGCTTGAAGAGGGATGTTATTCTGACCCTCAAGGGCGTTGACTGTTGAGCACCTTTGGGCACGAGTGGCTGTCAACCTACCAGGTGCGCCGCGGGCCGGTGTCGATATGATAGTGCCCTGACGCATAATACTTGTAACCACCGACCTCCGGTTGGGCTTTCAGGAACGCGACCACCGAGGAAGGATTGCCGCTGACCGAAAAGTCCACGGCCTGGCAATTCAAGTGATAGGAATTTTTCGCGCCGCCCTTGCGCCAGTTTTCCAGCCACCAGCGTTTGGTGGAATGGACAGTGACTTCGCCGTAACGCTTCGCGACGCGGTTCAGTACCTTTTTCAGTTTGCGTGGAACGCACCAGGACGTGTCGTCATAGTCGATTGAACCGTGAGATGCGGTTGCCCAGCCCATGCCGGTCACACCGGCAATGGTGCCGCAACCGGCAAGCGTAACAGTTAATCCGATAAAGAAGATCCAGGCAAAGAGGCGCTGACGCATAACTGGTGTGCCTTGTCGAAATTGTGATGCGATGTCCCCCACGCGCAGGTTTCTGCAATTTGATTAAAATTGTGATGAAAAAGTTGGTTAATGCGGATAAGAAACAAATGTTTCAGGTTTAGCGTAAATCTGATACAAATGTCACAACCTCACTTCTGACCGCTGTCCGGTCCACTGTCCAGGTCTGAGTAAATGTCCCACGTTTTTCCCCGCCACACCAAAGCCAACCCGCCTGTCGCCGAGTCTGGCGATGGGTGTTATATTATTGACAAGACAGGCAAAAAATACTTCGACGGATCGGGTGGGGCAGCAGTTTCTTGCCTGGGGCACAGCGATCCCGACGTGACAAAGGCAATCAAAGACCAGATCGATCATATTGCTTTCGCTCACACGGGTTTCTTTACCAGCGAGCCGGCTGAAGAGCTTGCGGACCTCTTGATTTCACACGCTCCGGGCAATCTTGACCGTGTTTACTTCGTTTCTGGCGGATCCGAAGCCGTCGAAGCCGCGCTCAAGCTGGCGCGCCAGTACTTTCTGGAAAAAGGTGAGCCGTCGCGCCACAGGGTCATTGCTCGCCGGCAGAGCTACCACGGCAACACGCTTGGCGCGCTCGCCACGGGTGGGAACCAGTGGCGCCGGGAACCATTTGCGCCGCTGATGATCGACACATCGCATATTTCACCATGCTACGAATACCGCGGCCGCCGGGACGATGAAACGGCTTTCGAATACGGCCAGAGGGTCGCGGGTGAACTGGAAGCGGAAATTCTGCGGCTCGGACCGGAAAACGTCATGGCGTTTGTTGCTGAACCTGTCGTCGGCGCGACGGCGGGCGCGGTTCCCCCCGTTGAAGGCTACTTCAAGCGGATCCGGGAAATCTGCGACGCCCACGGCATCCTGCTGATCCTGGACGAAGTCATGTGCGGCATGGGCCGCACGGGAACCCTGTTCGCCCACGAACAGGACGGTGTCTCACCGGATATTCTCTGCGTCGCCAAGGGTCTGGGTGCAGGTTATCAGCCGATCGGTGCAATGCTTTGTACAAGCGAAATTTATGCAGCGCTCGAATCCGGGTCCGGTTTCTTTCAGCACGGTCACACCTATATCGGACATCCGACAGCCTGTGCGGCAGCCCTTGCCGTCTTCAAAAAATTGTCCGGTGGTCTCGTCGAGCGAGTCTCGCCGATGGGCGAAAAACTGGATGGTGCATTGACCACCGCCTTCGGACAGCATCCTCATGTCGGCGACATTCGCGGCCGGGGTCTGTTTCGGGGCATTGAACTTGTCGAGGATCGGGCGACCAAAGCGCCTTTTGATCCGGCGCGTGGTCTCAACAAGGCAGTGAAGAAAGCAGCGTTCGAAGCAGGCTTGATCTGCTACCCGATGGGCGGCACGGTCGATGGCGTGCGTGGCGACCATATTCTGCTCGCCCCACCCTTCATCCTCGAAGACAGCCATGTCGACGAAATCACCGATAAGCTGGACCGGACCTTCAGGTCGGTTTTCTGACCGCCTTATCACCGGTCGAAGCTTACCGTTAGATGGTGCTTACGTTAAATTCGCTTAACATTACATAGAGTTAAATTGAAGATTTGCTGATCGGGGCCACCTCTAGGTGCACACAAACCTAGGAGGAAATGATGGCTTACATCACGGAAGAAAACAAAGCAGGGTCTGCATCCGCGAACAAGGCAAGCGGCTTTCTGACCTGGCTTTCAAATGGCTTCATCAGCATGATGGAGCGCATGTATGAAAACGCAAAGCATCGGCTGCCGCCCATTCACAAAAATGAAGAAGCCGGCATCGAGGCAGAGTTGAAAAAACGAAGCGCCTATCAGGGACTTGAAGACGACACTGACCATGATCTGAGTGAGCAGCAGAACTTCAGGGGATACCTGAGCGCCGAGAAATTTCACTACTACTACTAAGGCAACAGCGTTGGGTTGGACTTGAAGGTCCAGCCCAAGCCTTTTCCAACTCTCAAATCGCCAGGGCCCACACTGTTGCTGCCAGCATCGAGATCGCCATGGCGACCGTGATTGCCCGCATGACGGCCCCCTCCCCGATCAGCGCCAGTATCGACACGCCGACAAGTGCCCACAGCGAGTGAAACACCAGGCCGCCAAGCGTGAACCCGGCGATCAATATCAGCGCATTTTCGTGAATGCTGAGGCCGTTCCCCGCCAGAAAAGTCGAAAACGCGACCAGGTTCATGGCCCAGGTTTTCGGACTGAGGGGATGGATCAGCAATCCTTCCCAAAAACTCGGCAAGGCCACTTCGCCTTTCGGTTTGACGCTCAAGGAGATGATGCGCCAGGCGAGATAGGTCATGTAAGCCATGCTGAGGGCCTTGAAGACGGTGACGATCGGGCCCCCGCCCGCCATGACATGCCCCAGCCCATAGGCGACGCTCAGCTTCAGGGGCAGCGACCCGACTTGCGACGCCACAATGACCGGGAACGCCGTCCTGTAGCCAGCTGAAGCGCCGATTGCGAGAAAGGTCAGGTTTCCCGGACCGGGCGTGCCGGTCATGACGATGACGAAAATCGCAAAGGCAAGAAAGGTGGCGAAATCCATCGGGTGTCTCCAACTACAATATCGATACAATCGATACAAAATGAGGGAGATACTAATTGTCTTGAGATATTGTATTAGTCAATGTAAACATTGTTCCCATGACAATGTGGATTCCGAAAATCGAGGAAGCGCAGGGACCGATCTATCTTGCGATCGCCGATGCGCTGGAAACCGATATCAGCGAGGGCGTTCTGGCCCAGGGCGACCGCCTACCGCCGCAACGCGAGCTCGCCTACCAGCTTGGCGTGACGCTCGGCACCATCACGCGTGCCTACGGCGAAGCGGAACGGCGCCGGCTGGTGAAGGGCGAGACTGGGCGCGGGACCTATGTGGCACCGGAAACGCACAAGGTCTCGCCGCTCATCCCGAAAGAGGGTGAACCGGAAGTCTGCGACCTTGCGCGCAATTTTGCCTACCCGCATCTCAACCCGAGCCTTTCCGAAGGGCTTGTGCGCATGGCACGAACGGCCGGCATCGATCGGCTGAACGGCTTCGTGCCCTCCGAGGGCCTGAAGGCCCACCGGGAAACCGGCGTGCTCGTGTTCAAGGACTACGGCCTGGACGCCGATCCCGAGCGGGTCGCGGTTACCTGCGGGGCACAGCATGGTATTCAGGTGACCTGCCAGGCGCTTTTCCGCAGCGGAGATGCGATTGCCATTGACCGGTTCACCTATCCCTCGATTTTTCCGTCACTTGCCAGCATCGGACTGAAACCTATTCCGGTGCCCGCTCTTGTCCGAGAGGATGGCGGCTTCGGTGCAATGGACCCGGTGGCTCTGGCCCAGGCCGCAAGACTCCATGGCGTCAAAGGTGTCTTCCTGATGCCGAACATGCAAAACCCGACGACCCACACAATGTCCGTCACCGAGCGCGAAAACCTTGTCGACGTGGCGCGCGAGCATGATCTGAAAATCGTCGAGGACGATCCTTACACGCCCTTCTTGCCCGAGACCTTGCCGGCATTCGGAGCACTGGCCCCGGAAAGAACCGCGTCAATTGCCAGTATCTCCAAGGTTTGTTCCCCCGGAAGCAGGATCGGGTTTGTTCATGTTCCGGAACTCTTCGGCGATTCCATTCGGAACAAGATCGGCGAGAGCACCTGGATGGCCTCGCCGATCACGGCAGAACTGATTGCCGGATGGGTGCGCGAAGGTTTCCTGTTCAAGACCTTGCGTTTGAAACGGGCCGCCAACCGCATCCGGTTCCGTCGAGCGCAGGAGATCCTGTCACCTTATTTTCTGCAAGGGGACACCCACAAGGTTTTCGGTTGGTTGCGCCTGCCGGAGCACGTTGACGCCGATGCGGTTCAGGCGACGCTTGGCCACCAGCGCATTTCCGTGCTGTCCGCCCGTTACTTTCAGTCCAGGGAGCATGCACAGGCGCCGTATCTGCGCCTCACCTTCGGTTCGGAAGAGTCCGACGAACGTTATTTCAAAGCGCTCGAGATTGTCCGCGCGACCATTGACCAATTGGCCGAATTGCCGGAGTTGGGCCGTCCGGTAGGATAGGGTCGCTTTGACATCACGGGCTTTCCGGTCAATAAGCTGTCCCCGGAAAACGCGATGAGCGGGGCATTTCCGTCAATAGGTGAGAGCTCTGGGCTCTCGGCGAGGACACATGGCTTTCTGGCCCAAAAAGAAAAATGAGGCATCGGTCCGGGTGTGCGACCCGGCGGCAAGCCCTTTTGCGGTTTTTGAGGACGTCGGCCTGGATATCGGCGATAGACGGATCCTGTCCGGCCTGAATCTGTCACTCAAGGAAGACCGGATCGGCGTGATTGGCCTCAATGGTTCGGGTAAGAGCACATTCGTGCGCCTGCTTAACGGTTTGCGCACCCCCAGCGAAGGCTCTCTGACGCTCTTTGGCGCCCAAGCTCAAAAGGCGGCTCCGGAGTTGCCGCGCCATGTCGGTTTCGTGTTCCAGAACCCGGATCATCAGGCCATTTTCCCCACGGTCGAAGAAGAGATCGCGTTTGGGCTGAACCAGCTGGGGGCTGGCAAGGACGAAAGCCGGAAACGCGCTGCAGAATTTCTTGCGTTGCATGGCTGTGAAGCGCTGGCAACGTCGCCGATCGCCGAGCTTTCGGAAGGTCAGAAGCAGCTGGTCTGCATCCTGTCGGTTCTGGTCATGGAGCCGGCGTTGCTGGTTCTGGACGAGCCGATGACCAGTCTGGATGCACTGGCTTCGCGAAAGATCAGGGACAAGATCCTGTCACTTCCGCAAAAGATCGTCATGGTCAGCCACGACCTCAGCCATTTCGAGGGTTTCGACCGCATTCTCTGGCTTGAAGACGGCCGGTTACGCATGGACGGGTCACCGTTCGAGGTCTTGCGGGCATTCGAAACGGACATAGACCGCAGGTCAGGTGCCAAACTGGAGCTGGCAGCGCTGTGATCTCGATCTATCTCCAGGGAAACAGCTGGCTTCACAAGACACCGGCGAGCCTCAAACTGCTGGCTGTGGCGGTCGCCAGCCTCGTGTTGTTCATGGTCAAGTCCGCATGGGTTTTCCTGCCCTGCCTTGCGGTCGTCATCGGCCTTTATGCATCGCTCGGCCGCACGGGCCTGCGACAACTCAAGCTGCTGCGCGGGCTCACATTTTTTCTGGGGATCCTGCTTCTCCTCCATTGGGTCTCGGGCACCTTCTGGGAAGGTGTGACGGTTATCTTGCGCCTGATCGTGCTGGTCCTGGCTGCCAATCTGGTCTCTGTGACAACGCGCATGGACGATATGCTGGAAGCCGTCATGCCATTGTTCAAGCCGCTGGAATGGTTCGGTGTTTCGGCAAGGAGACCGGCGCTTGGCGTTGCGCTCGTGCTCCGCTTTGCGCCTTACATGATGCAGGTCTTTTCCAGGTTGCGGGAGGCCTATCAGGCCCGGACCGGAGCCAAAAACTCGTGGAAGCTCCTACCGCCCCTCGCCATTCAGTGTTTGCGTATGTCCGACAATGTCGCCGACGCCCTGCGGGCCCGGGGCGGATCGGAGGGCTTGTCGGGAAGGTGAAGTTTTTGTGCGGACATGAGTGATCCGCGCGACAGAACGGCTGCAGATCGGTAAACACTGGCGCAGCACCAAGAACAATAAAGGAGGCGTGAAAACGCTATGGCTGATCGTTCGCTCGTTCATATTGCATTCTATGCGGCCCTGATTGCCGCACTCGGGCTGGTTCCGCCGGTCGCCATTCCGTTCCTGGGCGGTGTGCCGATCACCGCGCAGACGCTCGGTGTCATGCTTGCAGGGGTCATGCTCGGCCCTGTGCGTGGTGGCTTGGCCGTGCTTCTTTTCTTGTTTCTGGTAGCGCTCGGAGCGCCGTTCCTCGCTGGGGGGCGAGGCGGGCTCGGCGTTTTTGCAACCCCGTCTGTCGGCTTCCTGATCGGTTGGCCGATCGGCGCCTTTGTCGCCGGCTGGATCATGCGGTCGACGTCAGGCATGAACATCCTTGCATCTGCTGCAATTTCCGCCGCTGTTGGCGGCATTGGGGTGGTCTATCTGTTCGGAATTCCGGGTGTCGCCTATATGGCGAACCTGTCGCTGGGGCAGGCCGCGATCGGCAGCGCAGTCTATATTCCGGGTGACCTCGTCAAGGTGGTGATCACGGCCCTGGTGGCCCAGACCGTAGCCCGCGGTTTGCCCGGTGCCATTCTGTCACGAAGCTGACCTGGATATTCAAGGCGGAATGCCATGGCATTTGTCGGAGACAGGTTGGATGACTTCGCCGCCCGCAGACCGGACGACATCGTCCTGACCTCAGGTGCCGCCGCCTGGAGCTGGCGGCATCTGCTTGATGAGATAGCCGCGGCGGAGGCCTATATCTGCCGCAAGACATCCCGAAATGGCCGTGTCGCGCTGCTGCTTGACGATCCGGCCAAGGTTCTGATCGTGTTCTTTGCCTGCGCGCGCTCAGCGCGCACGGCGATGGTCATGGATCCGGCTTGGCCCGACGCCCATCGGCAAAGCGTCTTGAAGGCCGCCCGGCCGGATATGTGCATCGATGCAGCCGCCTACACGCAGATCCAGTCGCAATCCGTCAAAGACGACCGTGATCGAGAGCTGTGCGGGCGCTCGCCGGATGAGCGCGATCTCTTTTATTGCGGGTTCACCTCCGGTTCGACCGGCGTCCCCAAGGGCTACGTCAGGGATCACGGGTCCTGGCTGAAGAGTTTTGAGCTTTCGGGCCGGGTGTTTGGCATCTCGGACCGCACCCGGGTGGTGCTGGCGGGGCAACTCACCCATTCACTCCACCTTTACGGTGCGGTGTGCGGCCTGTCGGGCGGGCACGAAATTGCCCTGACGCCGCGTTTCGATCCCCGCTCGGTTCTCTCAGACCTTGCGCGCTCAAGATCTGCCACCGCACTTTATGCAACACCGACGCAACTGCACTTTCTGGCAGAGGCTGCGGAACGTAGCGGACCCGTCGAAACGGTCCGCCAGGTGCTGGCAAGCGGCGCCAAATGGCAGGATCGGGATCGCGAAAGACTTGCCCGCGTCTTTCCGGATGCTGACCTGATCGAGTTTTACGGCGCTTCTGAAACCAGCTTCATCACGATTTCAGACACGTTTGCACCACCCGGTTCAGTCGGCAAGGCACCTGCCGGTGTTAAAATCGCCATCGGCGATCCGGACAACCCTGAACGGCCCGGGGAGGCAGGTCCGATCTGGGTCAAGAGCGCCCTTCTGTTTTCCGGGTATTTGTGCGGCAGCGATCCGCAGACGCGCTGGCACAATGGGTGGGTTACCTTCGGAGACCACGGGCAAGTCGATGAAAACGGCTATTTGTTTCTGACCGGCCGCTCGAACCGGATGATCGTGACCTCCGGACTGAACGTCTATCCGGAAGAAATCGAGGGCGTGCTCTTGTCTCATCCGGGGGTCGCCGCCGCAGTGGTCACCGGACTGGACGACGCTGCCAGAGGGCAAAAGGTTGTCGCAGCAATCGAATTGACGGCATCACGTCCAGATGCTGAACAGGAACTGTTGCACCACTGCAGGAAACATCTCGCTGCGGGCAAGGTGCCACGGCGCATCCACGTCGTCGATGCCTTGCCACTTACGGCGGGCGGCAAGCCGGACATTCAGCGTGTGTCTTTGACCCTCAAGGCGCAGGAGACCCCGGCGTGACGAGAAGCGCATACCTGATCGCCGCACGACGGACACCGGTTGCGCCACGCGGCGGCGCCTTGTCTTCGCTGCAGGCCGACGAACTCGCAGCACCCGTTCTCAGCGCACTTCTCAAGGATGCCGGCTTGGCTCCGGCAGCGGTCGACCATGTCATCTTGGGAAATGCCCTTTATGCGGGCGGAAACCCGGCGCGCCTGGCTGCCTTGAGCGCCGGAGTGCCGATGTTGGTGCCGGCGATGACAATCGACACGCAATGCTGCTCCGGCCTCGATGCCATCCTCATGGGGGCGCGCCTGATCGAGGCTGGCGCAGCAAATTGTGTCTTGGCGGGGGGAACCGAGAGTTTCAGCCGGGCCCCGATCCGGATGCACCGCCCATTAGACCAGACTGAAGAGCCCGTTCCTTACGAGCGTCCGCCGTTTGCACCGCCGCCATTTCAGGACCCGGATCTTGCAGAAGCCGCTGCAAGACTTGCAAGGATCCATCAAGTGAATGGTCGTGCGCAGGCAGAGTTCGCCGTGGCATCGCATGAAAAGGCTCTGCGGGCCCGGGACGTTCAGGGCTCTGGTCTGGTGGCTGTGACGGGCGAAGACCGAAACGACGGCTTCACGCGGCAGCTTAAGGTGAGCACTGCGCTGCGGGCACCGATCCTCGCCGGAGATCAGGACTTCGGATTAACGGCAGCAACAATTGCTTGCGAGGCGGACGGAGCGGCCGCCGTACTGCTGGTCTCAGAGAGGATCTGGCGGGAATGCGGGCTGCCCGGGCTAAGAGTTGTCGCGGGTGTGAGCGAAGGGGGCGACCCGGCCGATCCGGCGCTGGTTCCGGTTTCGGTCGCAAAAACGCTTCTCACAATATCCGGACTGGACATGAAGGATATCGGGTGCGTGGAACTGATGGAGGCCTATGCGGTTCAGGCGATGGTGACGGTCAAGAGCCTTCAGATCGACGAGCGCCGGCTGAATGTCATGGGGGGCGCACTGGCGCGGGGTCACCCGATTGGAGCATCCGGTGCCATTCTGGCAGTGCAGCTGTTCCAGCAGATGCTGCGGACGCAGGGGAACGCTGGAGAAACGGCTGACGGACCTGGTCTGGCGTTGATTGCGGCAGCCGGTGGGCTGGGTTCCGGATTGCTTGTCGAGCGCGCTGTTTACAAAGGTGGATAACCAGTAAGGCATTGAAAAAATTAAATTTAGTTCATGTTGTGAATCTTTTTTCGCTTTTTTGTATTTTTTTCAGAGAACACTGTTGACGGTTTTATATTGTGTGCGTATAACGCGGTTCATCGACGGCGGTATTGCTGCTGGCGACAAGGTTTTGTGACCTTAATTCCAGAAAATTGGTCTTGATTGGCCGGGTCGAGAGGTTCGGTATTGGGTCGATTTTGTGTTTGGTTTTGGTTGCGGTCTTGCGAGGTTTTTCCTCTGTTCTTTGACAATTTGGATATGAAGGAAGGGAAGCGTAGGCGGCGTTGGCCTTGCGATCCTCGGCTTAATTGCTGGG
>NZ_JASHKA010000008.1 GCF_030732845.1 Roseibium sp. MMSF_3544 | reverse complement strand
TTTCAAATAAAAAATATTTTATTTCAAAAATTTACTGTGGAAATATTTTCTTTTTTAATTTCTATACATCTAACGAGCACTACGTTGACCTGACACAACTCATAATTCTTGAAGGAAATACGCTCATGCGCGAATACAAACGGAACTATATCACGAGATGAAATGCAACTCATAGTGCATTTGGACTATCTTCATTGAGTTTTGTCGCGATTTGTAGCCTTTACCGAAGGGCGCTGAACCCATTGCATTGGTGGTAATTTTGAACAATCGAAAGTTGCGCAACAACTGTTTGGATTTGATCGGGCTAGCGGGTCATACTCTTCTCCAAGGCTTCCAACCTTCCAAGGATTTCCCCCGTCTCAATCGCCTTCCGCTGAGCCTCAAGGATAGACACGACGCCTTGCGCTTCTGAGGGCGCAACCTTACCTGCCGACACAGCCTTGGTAATCGCTGCCATCGCATCCTTGATGCCGTCGATAGTGGACGTGTCCGGCAATTCGATTTCAATTCGGCTTGCCAGCGGTGCAGGACGTGCGTGAATGTAAGGCGCTGCCTTCTCCGCTGCCCAGGCGCGATCTTTAGCGTCGGCTTTATCGTCCCGCATGATCGACAGCATGTACTCGACGGGCGTTTGACCAGACTCGGCGATGGAAGCGAGCATCTCAGCATGCTTCTTGTTCAATGAGCCCTTCGGACGACCAGCGCCCGGTCTCGCACCGCCTACCTTAGCCACTCTTACGCTCCGGCTTTCCGCCAATGAACCCCATGGGAATTTTGGCCGGAATTGGTCCGTTGGGCCCGCGTTCATAGCCAGTGAATCGAACCACCATCAGATCGTCTTCGTAGAAATATCCCTCGCTGTTCAGAAACTCCTCAATCTCTTCTTCGGATTGATCGCCTACAGAAATGAAGACTGTGTATTCGGGCTGACTGCCAGCGGGATTCATCCGCCGTTCGAGCTTTGAAAGTCGGTTCGCCAAGTTAGCCACAACACACCTCCGTCGGATTCAAGAGGCTGATTGGGCTGTCACAAACGAGCGGACCATCGGTGCCTGGTTGGACTAAACGACGAACCATCGCCCTATCGTTCGCGCGATCAAAACCCTGCCTTTGAAGGAAGTCGTTGATTTCATCACCCGTCTGCGAGCCGCATTTCACGCGAAAAACGCGACCAGGTTGTCCCCGCGCAGAAAAGCTCTGCTCTAGTTTGGAAAGTCGTCTGGATACAGCCTGCATCTGATTTCACCTGAATGATTTCACAGTCGATTTGATCAATGCGACATTCCCCGGTCGTGGATCCTCGCACCGTTCCTTGCGATGTCTTCGAGTAGAGCCGATAGACTGTCGCCACCCTCAACCTTGGTTTGCGTTTTGGATGGAGCGTGAGAGCCCTGCATCTTGTTCGCTTCCGCAATCGCAGAAACGGAGACACGGGGATCGGAAACCTTGTTCCTTTCCGCAATTTCCTTCAGAGCATTTAGGCGCTCCGCCGAGGTCCATTCAGCCTTTTCAGATATGCTGGCCTGGATTTCGGCAATTCGTTCTCTCACGTCACCTTTTGTAGCCAAACGGTGCGCGTGCTGACGGTTAGCTTTGTAACCAGCCTGTTCGTATGCCTCGATGGCGCTCAAGCCACTCGCAACGCCCTGCGCGAACTTCTCGTGCCTTGAGTTTTTGAGCAGTCTAGTCATTTGTTGCCCCATTCTCCTTAATGGTAGCTCGCATCGATGCGATTGATGATGCCTTCGCAGCGTGGGTGATTGCTTACAATCCATTCCGCCAGCGCCATGGCTCGATTAGGCGATGTGCGATACCAGACTTCTCCGACGACGCCAGCGCGGTTGCATGCGGCGACCGTGAAAAGCTCCGTCTCATCGAGTGGAGTATGATCGTGTGCGCGGTCCACCTCGACATAGAACGTTGCGAAGTCCGGCGGCGGGAATTCTTCACGATAGACATACTGCGGCGGATCTGCCGGGACATTGGGACAGGCGGCGGAGATTTCACGCAGGTTCTCAAGCTCCATGCGCTCAAGCTCACATTTCAATTCAAGCTCCCGGACGGATTCCCGTTTAAGCTCCAGTTCCAGTCGAAGCCTTTCAAGAGAGCTGAAATCATCGCCGGTCTGATTGTCTATCACTTGACGGACTCCAGTCAGGTTGTATCGTTGAGGTATACCTTGAGGTTTTTTCCATGGACGATGATTCAGAAGACAAGCGTACTTCTATCCAGCGATTTACAGAGGCGGTCGTTACCGCGCTCGGATTCGGCTTTATGATTTTTGCTGTTCGTGAGTGGTCTCCGAACCTTGGTTTTGGGGCCTGGGTCATGTCATTTTTCAGTTGAGACCTGGATTGCAGCACCGCGCGCGCTCAGCGCCAGCATTTGCGAGATTGCATCGAGTGACGCCATATGCTGCGGTGAGCGTGCTGCCATCTGTATGGCCCTCTCAATTGCCTTTGGATCATTAGAGAGCAGCAAGTCAGCTGTTTCTTTCAAAACCCTGTCGCTGATCTTTCTGCCAAGAACCCGCGTTCCCATACGCCCCGCAGCGGCAGCAACGCCCGTGGAGAAGTCGCCTGTGTAGGTCCATGCAGCCGCGCCAACCAGACTGTTTCCAAGCATGCCGCTTTCAAGCAATTGGCGGGCAGTCGTCGAATTGCCGAGTGCATTGCGTAATTGATCCATGGCGTTTTCGACGCGAACAAATGCCTCGAATTCCTGCGCCATGGACTTCCCGAATGCCAGCTTGATTTTCTCTCGTGCGTCCGGCGATCTAAAGTAGCGGTTGATCACGTTGTGATTGTCAGCGGTCGCCCCTGCCGCGTCTAGGATCTCGGATGCAAACCCTACCTTGAAGGCTTCCCGCTCTTCAGTGGTCATTTTGAGAATGCCGTTTCGATACTCAGGCATCATGCGAGATGATTTGAAGAACTTGCGGCCAGCGTCTACTGCGTCTTCAGCTTGGAAGAAAACGGCGGCGCCTTGCCGAGCCTCTCGATAAGCAGGGACAGCCTTATCCAGTTCCTCAACAAGCGCGTTCTTAAGCGAAGTCAGCTCCGCAACACGCGTTTTGCCGTCAGAGCGCTTTGCGCGATCAATCGCTGTGTCCAGGTTGATTTTGACCTGGTTCCAGAATTCCAAGTTAGGAACGGCGACCGTCCCCTGCCCGTCCTGCTTTAGGATGTAGCCGCCTTGTGCGTTCTTGCGGAACGGATTCGGGATTTCCTTGAAACCCTCAACCGCACCACGGTCAGCGCTCCGCTTAGGAACGAGGTTTACAGCCGACCGGAATGTCGGGGACTGCATCAGCTCTCGAAGGCGGGGAGTATAAAGCGATTGCGCCTTGGGGTTCAGGAAAGCCTTTTGGTACGCGGGTTTGTTCGAAGCAGACGCACTACTCCGAATCTGTTCGATCGTGCTCAGATCATCGACGTTTCCGGCAATTCCCCGAACCTTTTCGGAAAGGCGGGCGGCCTGTGATGAAAACCGATCCTGGACCGCCCTTTCAATTGCGCCGCGTGCTTCTGGCGACTGGTTGACGGTTGCGCGCGTAAGGGCCCGCGTCGTTTCCCCGCCAAGATCAACATTGAGCAATGGTTGATTGCTTCGGGTGGCGCTCGCAATATCGCTTCGAGACAATGCGCCCTGCTCGTTCGCCCGATCCAGGTTGATGGCCTGACCAACTCTACGAGCCGCTTGCTTTGTGGGGTTAAAAACTGTGTGGAAGGCATCGCCGGCCTTGTTTGCAGCAGCATTTACAGCCTTACCGGCGACATGGCCCACGCCTGGAATGGCAGCGCCAATGCCACCGGCCATTAGGCCAGCATCTAACAGATTTTCCCCTGAGAGTTCTCCGGTATTCGAGAAGTCACGCGCCGCTTGATCAGCGGTGCCGATTGCAAGACTGCTTGCGCCGCTTTTGAGAGTCCGTGCACCAAGGCTACCGGTCATTCCAAGCGCGGACTGTACACCCTTCGGAGCCATGCCAACTCCAAGGAACGGAGCTATTCCGCCTGCAAGCTGTCCGGTGACATAATCGCCCTGATTATCTTCGATACGGTCATTCTGACGAGCCCTGTACTCTTTCATCAACTCGCCCTTGGGCCTGCCGGTGATCAGAGACGAAACGCTGCCTGCAAAGCTCTCTGATGCGTCTTTAAGGTACGGCCCAATAATGGGAATGCCCTCAACCATGCCCTGCGTACCAACCATGGCTTTGTCGTATTCGCTTTCGAGGTAGGGCTTTTCCGGCTCTGGCGTGAAGCCAATGCGGGCGTTGAAATCACTACGGTCCAATTTCCCCGCGTAGTATCGCTCATAAAGAGCATCCGCGATCTGCCCGTCTGACAGGCTGTCATACTGCGGATACTGCTGGCGAATGTCTTCAAGCGTCGGCATTAGAGAATCCCCAAAGGATCGGATTGCGTCGGGTTACGTGGCGCAGATGTCGGTTCAGAAGCTCCCGAGATCCGAGCTCTCGCCGTCATGACGATTTGGCGAAGCTCCTCGAGCGCCGCCTTGAACTCTTCATCACTCTGTGAGGTCTGGAGACGGGCGATTGCGTTCTGAGCGGCAAGACCTTCGCGCTCTGTGATCTGGCCGCCGCCTTTCAGGGTTTCAAAAGCTTGCAGGAAGGCTTTGCCCTTTAGTTGCTCAAGACGCGCGAGGAAGTTGGCGCTATCTGTGCCGGGCAATGCGAGCCCAAACGGAGCGTTGAAAATGCCTGAGAAACCTGTGACATATTCTCGTCCAGGAGCATCAAGAACGCCGTCGATTGCGTCTAACATTTCATCGACTTGAGCTAAGGCAGATGCGCGACCGGCAATCTTCTCGCCTTCGGCCTTGCCTACGACTTCCTGCGACTTTGCCCCAGCAATATCCTTGTCGATGGTGCTTTGAACGCCGCCTGTGCGATTGTTCAGAATTGCCGTGCCGGTGCCGGTATCGACCGTGCGAATTCCGGGCTCAAGCTGCATGCCACTGGTATCAAGCCGCCTCACTGATGCGTCATCCCCGATGACTGCAATACCCAACTCATTGGTTTCTTTGTCAGTAAAGAACACGGGATTTTTGCCGTATGAAGTGCCGCCACCCGGCCTATTCTGAGCCATGTAAAGCTTAAGCGCCTGATCAGGCGGCAAGTTGGCATACTCAGGTGCATTCTTTCGCAACCAATTTGCCGTCTGGTTCTGCATTGATCGTGCACGATTGGCGGCAGACATGCGGTTTTGATGCTCTTCCTTCGACATTCCAAAGCGTTCCATCGCAATTTGGTGCTGAAGCTGCGCGTTTCTACGGCCCTGATCTGCTTGCGTGCCCTGGAAGAAGCCTTGAGCGCCAGCGCCCCAGCCCCGTCCGCTCAAAAGGCCCATGCCTGCCCCGAACAGCGCCGCCTGATTGTTGCGCGCGAACGGCATTAGGTTCTGCTGGAAATTGCCGAACAGCCCGCCACCCTCATTTGAAATGCTGTCAAATAATCCAGCCATTAGTACAGCCCCCTTGTGGCTCTATCGATTTCTCTCTGAGCTGCTTCTGACAGCTTGGAATCGCGCTCGTTGGATTGATTGCGGCCAAGTGGCCCGTTGAATGAAATGCGGTCATTGTTTCCAAACAGCCCGCCGACCTTCTCTGCGACGTTACCGAACAGGCCTTTGCGCTCGGGCTCAATCGGTTGACGCTGATTGCGAGGAACGAGATCCATTCGATTTGCCGCCCAACGTGAACCGCCCAGCATGTTTGCTGCCGGTATTGCGAGCCCGAATGGACCAAGGCCCGCTGCCGCAGCACCGATGCCTAGCGCCATCGCAAGCGGTCCAGCTGTGCGGCCCGGTGACAATCCGAAATTCGTGCCAAACTCGTCGTTCAAGGCCCCAAACAATCCAGGTCCTGACGCGGCGATTTTCACGTTCTCAGATGCGTTGTCATAGACCTTGGCAATGCCTAAGCCCCAAGGACTAATGCCGTAAGCTGCGCCCTCTGGATTTGGATCAAGCCCGTATTGATTAACGGTTTCAGCGACGGAAGGTACGGCACCGGCAACGGTCTTGACGCTGGGTGTCTGTGCAGGCTGCGGGGCTGGCCTTTCCGGCACATTGACCGCTGGAGACAAGGGTGGCAGAGATTGCACAGGCGGGACAGCTGGTGCTTTAACTGGTGCTGTGGCTTGCGTTGTCGGTGTCGGAGCCATCGCTTGCGGCACTGTTGGAGGAACAGCGGGAACGGATGACGGCTGCACGACCTGAACACCCGGAACGTTGAGCAGTCCAGTTGGCTCATTCCGGCTAGCGGCATATTTGGTGTACCCATCGAGCATGCTTTTCTTCGACGTGTGCGGCCCCAACGAATCGACATTCAACAAGCTCTCTGAAACCGGAGAGATTGCAGGCATATCTATTGAGCTTGGGGAAATCGCTGAGCTATTCGACACAGGAGAAAGAGAAGCGACCTGCATCGGGCTTACGCGCTCTGGCGTTACTGGCGCAATTGTTCTTGCGTTTGTGGTTTGAGCCTCACTCGGATCTCCCAACAGCGCACGCTCAGCTGGACCGCCCGGAATGAACGAGCCTTCCAGCGCTCCTGAGAGCATGTCTGCAACAGTGCGCGGAATTGTTCGTCCGGTGTCACGACTTATCAACGGACCAACCGCGCCATCAGGATAGGTTGGATTGGCTGGATTCTCAGGCTTGGCATCGGGCGGCGTCGGTGCCGCCGTGACGTTCATGTCATTCAGCGCTTGATACATCCCGAAGATGCCCGGTCCCTGCGGAATGCCCGATTCCCCGGCCATGATGTTCGCAAGACCAGCGTTGGCTTCTGTTTTCGCAGCAAATGCTCCAAGATCATCACTGACAGCATCCGGCTGATTGCCTCGCACTCCAAGCGGTTTCGCATCTGCCCGGATTCCATGCCGCCCGACAATACCCGCGTGCTTCGCACCGAACCAAGCGCCCCAACCGTCTTGCACGACACGATCGAGCGCGTAATCAACGGCCTTGTATGCGTTTTCTGGTTCGGCGGGGTGAAGTCCGGTTTCTTGGAGAAACTCGTTTCCCATTCCTTTCGGAAAGCCGGTTCCAGGGCCACCAACAAGTAACTGAAACGGACCATAGCTCGGCTCACGATAGCCGCCCTTGCGAAAGTTCGATTGCCAGATGCCTGGACCAAGTCCCTCAGTCCGGGCAACCTTCACTGCAACATCAGGATCAATGCCACGCGCTTCAGCGGCCTGCCTGATGTACGCTTCCATCTCGGATACGTTGTATGGTTTTAGTCGCATTGCTTGATCGCCTCAGAGCATCTATTGCCCGACATGCTCCGGGGCGCTTTCCAGGAATTGCCCGATAGCCATCCGAACTAAGCGCGCCTGCGATACGTCACGCTCTTCAGCGGCTTTCGCCAATTCTTTACGCTGCCACTTAGTGAGCGTAAGTGGAAATTTCTCCGTATACTGCGCCATTCGCATTTGAAGCACTCCGATTTACGTTGATGTAAATATAAATCAGAGTTAATTACATGTAAATTATCAACTTTTGTTTGGAGGTAAACTGAAGTTTAGGGAAATTGGCAAAAAGAAAGCGCCCAGATACTTAAATCCGGGCGCTTGAATATGAAATTTATCTCCTATTAATCGTATATACCCTGAGTTCGTTTAATAAGGCAAAAGGCGAGTGCTTGTTGGCCATCGTTCAATCCCTCAAACATCTTGGCAACCATCGTTGCTACGTTCCATTGTCGCTTAAGGTGCGGCGGTAGCTTTGACTCATTGTCGTCATTGGCTCCTTCCTCACGTAATACTTCCTCTTTCTGCTTCGCCGTGATTGCTGCGGCTTTCTTTGCTTTTTTGTCTACGCTGAGTTTTTGAAGTCTCGCGATTTCATCGGGCGGAAATTTAATCGGTTCCGGCATGAGGCCTGCTTCAGACAATACTTCAATTGCATTGCTGCAAGCGCTTTTCACCGCCCGCCCGTCAATGAAATCTGGATAGCGCAGTTGAGTTGTTGCGGCTAGCACGGTGATATCCAGAAACGTTGTTGGCGTTTCAGCCTCCAGGAAATCCAACAACTCGTTGTATCGACTGAAATACATAAACTCATGGTCATCGAGGCCAAAACGATTGGAATAGTCCTCGAATGCCAGTTCAAGAGCTGCCCACTCCTGAAATGCAACCAGCATCGCAGAACCTTCCAACGCTGTATGTGTGATTGGTGTCAAGATTGCCGGACAAGTGGCGTCGGCACTGTTCATAGGCATATGGCGACCAATCCGCATGGTGCTGCCGTCTGCAACGACTGCTGGTACTGTTTCCGAGGTCATTTGAACTATCCTGTTTTCTGGCTTTGCTGTTGGTGAGGACAGGACTGGTGTTTGCTGCGTCAACCCTGTCCGAGCGCGAAATATCCAATCGGCTCTCGATTAAGCTTCAAACTGAATTGCGATCGACGCCCCCCGAGAGGGCGGACAAACTGTCGTTCGTGGTTGACGAGACTAGGATGTCAATGACAGGGCCAGCTGTAGACCTAAAACACTCGACTTTGCCCAGTTCAGGGTTCCCTCGCTTTTCGAGGAACCTTTCTATGGCCAGCTGCACAACTTCAATTCCAATTCGATCAATCTCAATAAGCAACTTTGCTAGTTGGCGCGCTTCACGCCTATTTCGCTCGTCAAGATACTGCTCGAGTTTGTTTTCTTCGCTCATCAAATGCTCCTGAGTTCGTGTTCAAGCGTGCATGGTATAGGTGTAAAGCGGCGACTCTCCTTTAAATTGCTGTAATACTCATAGCTATCTATTGTTGTATTTTGGTATGGTTAAAAATGACTAACCTTATGGTTAATCGTTCGTAAACGAGCCCTCGGGCGTATGGTTGCCAAGCTACCGTCGCAAGAATACTGAAGGCATTTACGTCCAACTGTTGAACGCATCGCAGAGCTGCATTACATATCGTTTGATATTTTTCATATCATGAGATTGCAAGATGATCAATATAAAATCAGAAGATATTTTTAATATCACGCCAGCTCAATTGCGTGCAGCGCGCTCACTTGTTGATTGGAGCGCTCAAACGTGTGCGGATGCCGCTAAAGTCGGCGTTGCTTCAATACGCAGGGCAGAACGTCGTGATGACGGGAAGCTCGGCCTTCTACCCGCAGTCGAAGCGGCCATCCGGAACGCACTCGAAGAAGCCGGGGTCGAATTCATTCCTGAGAATGGTGGTGGGCCAGGAGTGCGTCTCAAGAAAGAGGAGTTGAATAACAAAAAATAGGGCGAGACTTGGATACGTTCCTAAATGCTGGGAACCGTCGCTGGAAAGAACGCGATGAAGTAGCTCTACTCACGAGCATCGATGGTCGCAACAAGGAACTAAGAAATGATAATCGATGCAAATGGAATAAAGCATACATTCGAAAACGACGGTAATCTGAAGATTCCAATCGAAAATGCTCTTCATTTTAAATTGCCAATCTCAAATATCAATTGTTGGTATGACTACTCGAAGAGAAGCTTTTGCTGTGATCGGCTCGATATGTTTTTGTTCGAGTATATGAATGTAGGACAAGGTGAAGGTGGGCGAGTTTTTGTACTTCATATAGAGAGTCGCTCTATTTCATTTTCGCACAAAGAGGGAGTGCTTGGTTGGCTAGGTGGGCCGGAAGAGCGAGACGACGGAACAAAATATTGGGAGATAGATGAGATAGGATTGCCATTCAAACACAAGGACAAATATAGAGCTCGTACGTACTACCCATTAACAAACGCTCAGCGCTTTTCTTCGCAAGCGCAGCAAGACAGTGCCTTGGAATTTGTGGTCGCATCACTCTCCAAATATACAACTGCACTTTCTGCCGCTCATGGAAAAAAAGACATAGTGGAAGTGCTTTTTTCTCAGAGTCTTGACAAGAGACTGCGTTCGGGAGCTCTGATCGATGTCTGATCCGAGCTACTGGCGCGGTTTGTCGATCGACTATCATGACCGAGTAGGCGCTGGTGAAAGCCGGTCACGCCTGTGCTTGGCCCAAATACTCAGGGCGGCATTACGTCAGCAACGCGAAGTGCATCAGGCGATAATCACAAAACAGGCACCTAAGAAAAGCTTGATTGGAAGCACAATGAAAAATGCAACGCTCTTGTCACTGCATCTTCTACTGTCGTCAACGGTGGTTGTCAGTGCGCAGACAACAGACGACAGCTTGCTAGAATATCAACTAGGCATATTTGAAAGCGCATATTGGATGTGCCCATTGCATAACGAGACTGAACTGCGCAATACCGTCGATGAGTTGTATAAAGAGCTTGCTTCTCAATTCGCGTTCGACTTGATGAGCGCAAATTACATTATTGGGCGAAAAATTGGAATGGTTGAAGTTGGAAAATCACTACGAGAAAATCAAGAAGAGTGGAACCAGAAATGCGTGTTTGTTCTTAAAGATGTTGTTAATAGCCTAACTCGCCATCGATGATCACTTAATCTGCATCAATATTAAAGGCAGAACTTGAAACTAGACGTCCATGTCAAGCAGACAAGATTGCTCCCCCTGAGTTCCGTTGTCCTCTTTCCAGTGCATCGACAGCACACAGCCGGAGGCGGACTAGGGGACAGCTTAACTGAAACGTGTCACCGTCGATGATACGGGAAGCAAAGCCTCTTCCAATGCCGTGGGCTTCCTGAAACCCATCACCTCCATTTCCTAAGCGATGGATCGGTGCAACTGCATTCAGGTCCGGAAGATCTGGTAGAATTTTGCCCATGGCTTTGTAACCCCAAGTCTAAAAAACCGGGAAACCGTTAAATGCAGCTCCTGTCAGCTTTTCTTTTTCGATTTCGGTTTTGATGTCGTTTGAAAAGAACAAGCCATGTATAACGTGTTTATCGATCCAGACCTTTCGACTGCCTATCTGATCTTTACTGAAGATAAACTCGCCTGATGATGGATCCCAAGAAATGCCGTGCAGCATTTTCGCCGTTGCGTGTGCACGGTTCATCGTGTCTAGACGGACGCAGACGTTAAAAAAATACATCGGCCTCGCATGGGATCCATCTTTATAGACAACTTCAATTGGAAAGAATTGGTGCGTACTAGGTTCGAGTTTTTCGACTATATCCTTGAATTCTTGGGAAACCAGGATAAGTCCACGCTGCATGAAGACGTCATAAGGACGATGTTTCTTGCTGGACCACATCATCTTTGTGGGAATATGCTCGGGCTTTACTTCTCGACCAGCATACATCCTCCCTGCTTCGAATAGCGGGTTATCTCCCATATCCAGGGTCGTATCGACATATTCAATCTTTCGCGGGTCCCCATCGAGAAACTCTCGCTCCACGAGAAACCCGGCTTCTTCTTTGCGTCCCATTGCCCAGACCAAATCATTGCTCATCGTCTTTTCCTCATGCCGTTTGTGCCGCCCAGTACTCATGAACGAGTGAGTTCCGATGGCCACTCGCGTCGGAACCTCCGAAGACGAGCAATCAACTACGCAGTTCAGCATTGGCCACTTTGCTGCTGTTCGCGCTGCTCGGGCTTTTCAATAGAGTTGCTGCGATCAGCGCAGCTTAATACGCTAAGAACGAAGGAGGCACGATGACCGACCACTCTGAAAGTTTGTACGTCCTTTACGTCGCGTTGATCGAAATCAGGGCAACAGAAAACCTTGAAAAGGCGCGCATTTTCGCCGATGTGGTTCATAACGTCCCGACGATGATACGCGCTGGAAGTCCTGAAGGTGAAATCGCCGAGAAGATAATGTTAAACGCCAAGCGCCAAGGTGTAGAGAGTTACTTTTTAGAACTTTTTGAGAAGGCAAAGTACCAGTAGGTCTGGGTTCGAAGCGGTCGGTCGACCTGGCGGACTATGCCGCAGCGTTAGAGGGCGAAGCAGACATTGGAGTTTGGGATGCCCACAGGACCCAGAACCCGACACTATGACCGCTCAGCTTTCGACCCGAGCCAAGATTGGAACACTATGGCATTCGAATTGCGTGCAGGCGAATTGCGCTGTGGGCGTTGTTGGGAGATTGGATTTGGCCCATAAATCCCCTAACCAAGCAAGAGATTGATGCGATAGCTGTCGATGAAAAAGAACACAAGAAACAGATTGCTCTACCAATGCCAGGTCCATTGGAACGATTTTGATCCTATAGGTGTAATCGACATCGGCAAAGATGGTTTCGATGACCCCGAATACAGTTCCTACCTGTGGCGTACACTAGAGCTGTTGCTCGTGGACGCCGACAAACAAAAACTCACCAAACATGTTGAAACTTGCGTTTACGGACACATGGGACTTAGCAGAAGCGCACCTCTGGACGATAAGATAGGCATCTTTGTCGATAAGTTGCTCAAGGCAAGATGGGAATGAACTCGATTGACTAAATCTGCTTTTGAATCTTGAACCGGCCATGCCCGCTTTGTCCGCAATGCTGACCTGCGTGGTCGGTTTATCTCCTATGGAGGTTTCGCCGAAAGCGGTCATCAGGGCTCCCAAACACGGTGAACACAAAGGACGCCTCCTCGTTGAAGAAACGGCACAAACACTACCTAATTGCGTTCTTTGTTGGTTGGTTTGGCGTCACATGCCTGATGATTTATTCGATTCACACCCGAGGACTTGAGCCGAATTTCATACGTGTTTTCGCCTTTCCAGTGCTGTTCGGGGTGCTACTTGCCCTCGCTAGTTGGCAAACGACAGTGTGGAACCGACTATACCGACGAGAGCGCGAAGATTTCAGAAGGCGCGGCTGGAACTGGAAAGCCTATAGGATCACCTTATTCGTCCTAGCCGTTCTTGCTGCATGCTTGATGGCCGTTAGCGGGTTCTAGACGCCAATCTGCATTTGGACTTCATACTAAATCAACGCGAGGCGGGGGTTCGTGAAGTTCAACTTCCCAGTCTTCGAGTGGCGGTTCAATTTGGTATGAAGGATCACAATAGCTTCGAAGATACTGTGCAGCCCTTCTTTCCGCGTGCTTGGCGTTCAGAACAGTTCCTTCCTCGTCCATCTCGATTACATTTGCAAAGATTGCATAGGTTTGTTCCAGCGCGCTCGGCTCTTCACTTAGACAGCTGCGATAATCGACTCCATCCAGGAGCGGTTGCCCGACGGTTCCATTTGCAATCCAAAAGGAAAATGTCCTGAGCGCGCCCGAAAACGATGGACTAAGTTTTTTTGAAGCTGACTGTCTCATGGTCGAAGAATAGCCCTTGTTTCAAGTTCTACTGCCAGATCAGAGTTTAGCGGACGTTCGCGACTACGGAAGGGGTTCTCAATTGGGTTAAACGTTCGTTCGAAAACTACTTGCCAATGAAGTGATTTCCTCGACCTTTGTCTCAAATTTCCGCGTTATCGAAGTAGCATTTGTCTCTGCCTCAGAACGCTCCTTCGGAAGTTGTGTGGTGATGCCAACCGCCCAAACCGCCGACTCGGGAGCTCGGTTCCAATCACCTTCAAACATTGGGTCAATCAAGAAGACAACAAAAATTGTGAGGTCCCTGGGCGACCAGAGAGACCTGAGCTCCCAGATTTCTTTAGCCCACCAACAATCACTTGCCAGTTCTACAGGATGAATGGACCAACCTGTTTCGTTGAGCGCATCTCTAATCTTGGCAAACCGACTCATCTGCTAACACTGGACCGAGATCCCATGGTCAGCAAAGTCCCGCAACGTTGACCTAGAAAAAACAAACTAATCACAATCTGAGGAATGCGGATCTCCAGTTCTTAGATAATTTTCGACGTAGAATTCCACAGGACTAGCAGTACCAAGAGTGTGAATCGCTCCTGTCTGCCGTTCAACCAGTAGAGGAGCATTGCCTGCCAACATGTCGCCAGAGTTCTCGGTCCTCAGGAACTCGTTGCTTTCGTACCCAAACACCCATCCAAAATCACCACTTACTATTGGCTCGGCATAAACCACAAAATCGGGGTCTAACCGAAAGACATGTTGCTTCGCCAAGGCTACCGCATCATCCTGCGTGAGCATGTTCTAGACTCCAACTGACTACTAAGTTGAAATAAGATAGCAGGCTGATCGATCGCACAACGACCGCTTAGAGACCATCATAGACGTTTCCATATGGTTGCTTGATGTCGGCTATCTACCAAGGGCTCATTTTAGTCGCAGCTGGAATTGGCTAACACTCCTTGAAATTTTTGAGAAACTGATTAACTAGTGCTGGAAGGTCGTCTTCGTACATATAAAATCGCGAATCTAATTCGTTGAGGCTATCGAACGCCGCGTCGTCGTCTCGCAAAAGTTCTTGATGGTTTGTCGGATCTGACGGAAATCCACTCTCATAAGCGACCGTCGAAGCACTCCTCAGTAGGGCTTTAGTTTTCTGAGCCCCAATCGTATCAAGCGCTTTCAAAGTTTCAGGGGTTCGCAACCCACTGGCATTGTGAAAAAATTGATGGAAACCACCGTTGTTCACTTCGGCTTCTAGCCAGAAAATGCAATATGCAAGGCGCTCGACTTCGCTAAGCGAGTTATAGGCCGCATCGGGAATATCATTGAAATCGTCGGGATAGTTCATCCTTAATTCATCTCCGATTACTGAAGTCGAAATAAAAAACAACGACAAAAAGACTACAAACTTGATCGACATCGCTTCAAACCTGATAGATGAAAAATACCTTTTCTCAATAGTTGCGCGCAATAAATTTTACAACTTTGCACCATGAACAAAAAAGCAAAAAAAAATTTTGCGCCGTCGTTACAAGATCAGGTGTTAGGCCAGAATGTTAGCAGATTGAAGTGTAAGTAGAGGAGACTGAGCTGAGGTGCGTGGAATTGTCTTACTGTCGGCAATCATCATAGCTGCCGGATTGGTTTTTGCTGCGTTTGTTCATGCGTATTTTCACCCGCTGAATGTTTGTGTGCGTGACGCGCAATTGCGAGAGCCTGGCAAGAATCCACCGGGTCACGGCTGGGAATTTTGTCTACAGAAATAGGAGCCTGAGCGATGCGAAAGTGTCTGCTTTATGCTGCTTTGATCCTTGGAAACCACGAAGCGAGCGCGACAGAGGCGTCAAACTGCGTTTTGAAAACAAATTTTTTATGGCTGCCACCGATAAGCGTAGCTTTTGAACAAACGCCTCAAGGCGGAACCCTAAAGCTGTTAGGTCAGGGAACGCACGGAGACACCGTTTTTGAGCTGGAGCGTCAGGTGCTCGATGTGGATATTCACAATGAGAAGATGGTCATTCGTATCGGTGAGAAACGTATAGAATCCGATACGTACGCTAATGACGTAAGCGTTGTCATTGAGGAGCGGAAAAACAGGGATGGTACTCTGAATTTAACTCTCCAAACAGATACTCAGCTACTCGATGCAACAGCGAGCACAACCACTCTTGCTGGCACATTGGCCTGCCAATAGCCGCTCGGAGAAGATCCCGATGTCCAATCACAACCGGACGTGCGCAATCGAGGAACGACGCATAGGGAGCCTATGCCGCAATGAGTGAGGACCGTCTTGTACAAATTCTGCTTCTCGCCTCACCGGTTCTAGGATTTCTGATAGGAATTCTGTTGAATTTGAAACTTGGAGAGACCCAGAGAATAGTATCAATTTTTACTATTCTGATCTTGGTAATTTGCATTGTGGCTATAGGCATACTTTGGTTCATAAAATTTGACCCCATAAACCCGCTGCCATTGCTGTTTATCGCACCACTCTGGCTTGCCATTTATTTGTGGCCAATTTCATTTGCAATTTTTGTTCATGGAGGTTTGGCAGTAGGCACTTATGTGCGGCAAGGCGTTCGGAAAATACGCGGCCATTTGCAAGGAGCCCATACCTTTGGACGCTAAACTGGGCATTATTTTTCTATTGTTCGGGCCGTACATTTATTTTGGCACTGGATATCTGGTGGGAGCTTTCTGGCCCCGTAGACCAATCGGCACCATCAATGGAGTAATCTTCGTTTTCGGTTTCCCAATATCATTCCTTTTTATTTTTTTTCTGACCTTATCCATTATTCCATTCGGAAATGGCCCGAATACGCTTGGGCTGGGATACGCGATTTTAACTCCACTGATTTCTTTGTGTAGCCCGTTGATTGCTCATACAGGCTGGATCACTGGTCGAATAGCAAAGGCTTCTTACCTTCCAAGAGCCCTAAATGACCCCAACTCAATGGTTTACGAGGTTGAGCGTTTTGAAAGCATGGAATGGGATGACAAAAATTACCCGTTCAGTGTGATGAAAGTTGGCGACCAAGTGGAATTTACCGGCTATCGCCCGCACACGGCGATCACACATGCCCGCAAATGGGAAAAGAAACTTCGTGTTCAGTTCAATACGTTGCCCTCTAGCGATGAGTGTTTTGTGGCAATTGAGCGCGTAAGATAAGGAGCACTAAATTGAAAGCCGGAGCCTGAGAAGCGGAACCGATGGACGGTGCGCCCCTATTGATCAGCGCTTCACTCTTCGCGGTAGATGGCGACTCCATCAAGTGTGACGGCATGAACATGCGTCTCCTTGGCAATGGCATTCCGTTTGTGTCTGGAATCGACGCACTTGAAATTCGTGGTACCCGATGTGAACAAGATCGGTTTCGGCGTCCGTTAATTCGTGCGATGAATTCGGATGGCGAGACGGTCGGATCTATCCTGATTGAGGAACGTCTAGCCTTTGCTTGGAGGCCAGACCACCAGATAGATTGGTGTCCAACACTCGGACACCCGCGTTTCTGAACAAACACCCTTTATCGACCAATGATTATTGTAGCTCTGCCCCAGTCTTGATCGGTAACCGACAGCGAAAGCTTCAGGTTCCCGGCTGTGAAACAAAAACGGTGCACGCGCCCACACTATTCGGCAGCGACCACCACCTGCGGTTCAATCCAAGTGCCAGTTTCCAGTTCTGAAATTTGTTTATCAAGTTGTTCGACTACAAACTGGGCGTAGGGCCCTAAATGCGCATAGATTGCCATCATCAATAAAACCGGCTTGATTGCCTTGGGTTTTGAAACAGCTGTTGAAAACAGAACTCGCCAGAAGTGGGCGCGATAGCTCGACTTTCTTGTAGCCATGGACCAGATCAGCTTGCGAAGATACCGGATATCGCGCGTAAAGCTTGCGCTGAAAATGTCGCCATTCTTGCCGTGCATTTTCAGAAGTTTACCGACCGATTGCACGCGCTCGAAATAGCTGTCGACGTCATAGGTCCTCTCAATCACAGTCCGGTAATCTCGGAGAATCTGGGCGCGTGGGCGCTTAGTAATGAAATTGAGCCCAGCTGTGCATTGGTCGCCCCATGGAATATCTGGATCGATGCTATTGAAGTGGTCGTATAGACGTCCTTCGGCTGCCAGCCGTTTCGTCAATTGTGCGCTTGGTAACGCAAAGAGCAGACCGGCCATGGCCACCGGAATAGCTGTGTCTTTGATTAGCGCAGAAATCTCGTCGGCGACTTGATCGCTTTCCTCGTCGAAACCGACGATGAACCCTGCGACTACGAAGATGCCGTAGTCGTAAATTTTGTGGACGCTCTTAACGATGTCCCGGCGCGTATTCTGCTTTTTGCGCGTTGCGATTAAAACCTCAGGGTCAGGGCTTTCGATACCGATAAAGACCACAAAAAATCCGGCTTCCTGCATCATCTCCAGCAATGCATTGTCATCGGACAGGTTCAAAGACGCCTCGGTCGACATTTCAAACGGGTAGCCGTGACGCTTCTGCCACTCAATCAAATCCGGCAGGAACCCTTTTATTGCGCGCTTGTTGCCAATCAGGTTGTCGTCGACGAAATCAACGTGCCCCCGGTAACCGAGCTCGTAGAGCCTGTCCAGCTCCGCCAGGATCTGGTCGTTTGTCTTCGTTCTAGGAACGCGCCCGTAAAGCTCGATAATGTCGCAAAACTCACAGGTAAACGGGCACCCCCGCGAATACTGTACGCCGACCTGAACATAGTTACTGAAATCAAGCAGATCAAAGCGCGGTATCGGTGTTGTCGTCACGTCAGCCTTAAACTTCTCTGCCGTGAAAACGCCCGAGCTTTCTCCGGTATTCCACGCATTAAGGAAGTCATCAAGGATCCCCTCGGCTTCCCCCAGGACTCTGAAATTCGCCTCTTCATAAATCTGCGGACTGGATGTCACATCCGGTCCGCCGACAACAACTGGGACACCAGCTTTTCTGCATTTCCCGATCAGCTTCAACAGATTGTCCTGTTGCGGAAGCATGCCGCCCGACATGACGAGGTTCGCCCAGGCTAGATCTTCGTCTTTCAGCTCCGTTGTGTTGCAGTCGACAAGCCGGATTTCCCAATTATCGGGAAGCATCGCGGCGACCGTGATTAAGCCAAGCGGCGGAGCTGGGTATTTGGCACCAAGCATCTCACACGTGTCTGTGTAGTTCCAAAAGGAACCCGCAACAAACTTAGGATGAACCATCAGTACTTTAGTTGAGGACATGATGCATCAGATGCTTTCGTGACTGTGGAATGCACGGTCCCAAAATTGTATTAAGCGCCGTCACCTAAAGCAACGTTGCAGTTCAAACGCGAACGAATTATCGCGTCTCGAGGAATCCAAATGGATAGCGCCACTCTCCTCGTCTACGCCTCTCGATTCGCATTGGACAGAGTCTCAATTCTTTGCGATGGCATGAAAGTGCGTGAAAAGGGCGACGGAAAGCCATTCGTTTCAGGATACGATGCTCCAGAGCTAAAGCGGGCATATTGTCACGAAGAACGAAGACCGGTCGTCGAAGAAAGGAAAGCAAGAGCTTTTTGGTGCTCCTGGCGTCGAGGCGTGGGATGCGGATTTTCTCTAGCATCAATCGCGTTTCGAACACATCCGGAGTCGAGGATGTATTAGGGAAGCCCTTGAATTCCAAAGCGATCACGTGCGACATGGAATTCTGCGGCGGCAATGCTTTGATCGTAACTGTACCCAACTCCACGTTCGTCAATCTTTCGCATCAAACTCGGATTATTAGAGAATATCTGGCCAATTTCGGTCGATGACTGTGCAACGTTGTCATCAAAACTTAGTTTTGCCGCCTTCATCATGTTCAGCGCTTGCCAACTTCTGCCTTTGCGCCAAGCAACAAACACCCGCTTATTTCTTCTAGAGAAAACTCTTTCATCTTTCGAGATCACCAGAACAAGTTCAAACTCTGTACTATTGTCGCGCTTTACATCATACACCGCCATCAGAAGGAGTGCTGCTTCGAGCGAATTCGCTTCTTTATCCTTCAAAAGGTCTGATGGCGGCGAAATTGTTATGCTTGTACGGGCGGGAAACTCAATGTGCCTGTCTAAGACAGCCACCGCAGCGTTGCCGGCTTCCTTTGAAAACAATCGTGAATAGCACGATCTAAGTGCGTCTACCTCTCGCAAATTTCGGGATCTCTCGTCGGGAAGCCTGCAGTTAGTTCCGATTTCAGCAGCATCGTAGCGCCTCAGGGTCCATGCACCCAAAGACGCAAGGATGTAACCTTCTTCGAGATCCTTTTTGGCAGGCTTCTTCAAGTCAAACGAGACCGTGTGCGGAGGTAGCACAGTTGTCTTGATACTGTTTTGGGGACTTATTTTTTCCCCCGTAACGTCATCGTACACAGTCCATGAGATGGAAATCTTTTCTACGAATGGTTTTGGAAGATCGAAATCGGGCGTGATAGTTTCCCCGAATTTGGAGAGTTGATCGATTTCAAATTCGGTGGACTGGCTCTTCAATATAACGTTTTCTTTCGGCTCAAATCTAACAATCACGCGCCACTTCTTCCGGCATTTGTTCTCACCTTCAATTCGCAACCAGTAAGGAAAGTTTTCAGAACCGATAGAGTTGAGTAAATAGTGCGGAATAACATTCGGCATCAGCGGATTCAGATCGATGCATTCCATGCTAGTTTCGGTTGGACTTTTGCTTACGGTCGTGATCGTTTCTTTAAGAGTCTTTCGCGTGACCGGCGAATTCGATGGGCTTTCGGAGCTAAAAAATGGTTTCCAATCCTTTACAATCGCAGCAACGCCAGCTGAGATGGTGCCTAACACGGCGACGATCGCTGCCGCCATCTTCAATTGTTTTACCAGCGCAGAGCCTTTTTTTTCCGCTTTCCCGTTAGGAGCAGATTTGGATTTTTTTTCTCCTGGTCTTTCCTGCGCGTCTTTCCTGTCTTCAATCGGCGCAGCGACCTCCTTTTCTGACATATGAAGCACCCATCAATTCGGTTTACCAGACTCAATCCTACTGCTCATCATAAAGTCCTAGTGCACTCGCAATGATGTAGTCGGTCACGACGCCGCGGACAAAGACTCTCGCCTCGATGCCCCAGCTGAAGGCACCGTGCGGCGGCAAGTCCACCGTTCTGAACGACTCTACCATTAGCTCAACATCGTTGAGCCATCCCTTCTTTTCCCAGGTGTTTTTCCATTCCGAGACTCGCCTTCCGCCCGAGTGATGCTCCATCAAAGCGTGCAGCTCGTTGTTGTCGTTGTTTGGCAAAAGCAAATTCCCAAACCATCTGGCTCCAAGATAAATCGAGTTATCCGCGTTCTGCAAAAAGGCGACACGGTCCAAACCTTCTTGTTTGTTTGAAAGTTTCCATCCCTGACCCAACGTACCATCTGACAGATGCTTAAGGTCGAGACTCTCAAATGTGCTTGGAATGAACTGGAACAATCCTAGAGCCTGAGCATGCGAAAGTGCAGCAGCGTAGAACCTACTTTCATTGCGCATGACTGCATAGAGCAGCTTTGGGTCCACTCTATAAGCCTGTGACTGCTCTATTATCGCGCTTTCATAAACTGTCGGATAGGATACCCTTAGAAAACCTGGCTCGTTCATGAGTGCGGATTTTTGCGGGAAGTAAGTTGTCATACCTGAGTAAAGAAGCGTCATGCTTAGTGGCCAATCCTCGGCATAACGCGCAACCGCATCCGCGATGTAAAGTCGAGTCTGCGGCGTGTCTTCGACTGCGACAGCTGTAAGTGCTTCCTGCCTTAGGGAAAGGATGACGGCAATTCGTGTAAACAAACCATACGCATCGATCTCTGCTGGTGCGAATTCTTCAACCCTTCGGGTTGCCTCAAATTCCAGCAATTCTATCTCACTTTTCATCGCAGCTCGATAGAGTCCGCTGCCAAGGGCAGATTCAACGCGCTCTTTGTAGGGTCCCGACAGGCTTCTTCTATTGGCCTTGCCGGATTTTTTCGTTCCAGCAGCTTCGCGTGCTTCTGAAATTGACTCTTCTTTCGTAAGCACCGGGGCTTGAGAGTAAAACCTGTTTGTCGGCAGTTGGGCATAGGCGCGGCGTAGTTTTAACATCAGCTCTGCGTCCTCCGGCAGCAATTGCCGACGTGCTTCTTTTCCGGCATGAAGATGCATGAGCGCACGAATTCCGTAATAGTCGAAAGGGTGCTTTTCGAAACAGATCTGGAAGTGTTGCCTGGCCACTTCGTATTGACCATTGTCTTCAGCAATACGCCCTAGCCAAAAGCGCGCTCGATTAATCAGCTCACCTTGGGGGTGTCGCTCCAGGTACTTTTCTAAAATTAATCGGGCCTCTTCGTCGGCTTCCGCAGTATTCTTCCAGATGAGTGAGAGTGCAGGCAGTAGGCTTGCGCTATCAACTCGGTCGTTTTCACCTTCAAAATCCTGAAGCTTTATGAACCAAGGCTTCGCAGCTTCGAGGCCGTTTTCGATCAACTCAGCTAGCGCCCTGTTGAAAAGTGCATCATCCGCAAACTCTCCCTTTGGAAACTCTTTTAAGACTCGCTCGAAAGTCTCTTTATGTCCGGTACCCATATTCCAGTGGATGATGCCTTTCCGAAAGAGAGCTTCTTCAACAAACTTGTTTCGAGAAGAATACCTGTAAGCCTTTTCGTACCAGTCTAGTACTTTCTCCTTGTCATCTCGTTCGCTTGTTGGCGTAGCGCGCGCCATCCAAAACATCGCTTCGACTGCGACCTGACTGTCTTCAGACTTCGCTGCTTCCTCCAGAAATGGAATCGCCTTTTTAAAGTGTTCAGATCGCTTGTTCTTTTTTTCTTCTATCGCAAATTGAACAAAGTGACGGCCGCGGATCAGGGCGATACGATCCTTGCTGACAATTTTTTCATCCAAAACGAAACGATAAAGCGGATCTGACTGTGGATTCTTGTTCTCCGAACGTAACTTGCTGAGGTAATATAGATAGTATTGACCAGCCTCATCATGCATTTCCGCTTTGAATGCCACCTCAGATAGCAGATGAAAGATTGCCTCTTCCAGCAACGGCAATCTTGGAAGATTTGGATGATACGCAGAAACTGCATAGCCAAGCCGCGAAGCCATGAGTTCAATCGTCCACGCGGCGACCTGACGGACTTCTTCTTTGTTTGTTTGGAAAGTCGCTTGTCCTTTAACACTGATCGACAGCCAACGGTAAACTGCAAATGGGGCGATGGCAGTACCACCCAAAGTGTCAGAATTTAGTCGCGTCGCAGACGCTTGGATAACATCCTTGTACAGCTCCAGCGCGTCTTGGATCTCCCGCCTTTCCAAGTGAGCCTCTGCCCGCAGAAACGTGTAGATTGGCCAGTCGGGCGAAGCAGGATCGAGGTCGGCCAAACGCGAAATAAGGTCTTGTTGAATCGTTAGGTTCGAATCCTGCGATAACGATGCGTTCCTCGGCTTTAGCAGGATTTCAAGTTCCCGCGGCTCCCACGGTCCAACTTGTGCCGCTGCCGCGAGATTTGATGCGATGACGGCGATCATCAACACAGATAAACGTAAAACGAAATGCCTGTTAAACATACTTAAAACTCGGGTATCAAAAAAGCCCGATCCATTAAAACGTGTATATTATTATGACACATCAGATTATTGAATCAATCCAAGCGAGTAAATTTGAAACAGCGAAGAATTTAACTCATCGATTCGCGCAATAAACTCAAAGGCTTCTGGGTCTTGGATTTGTCGCTACATTCACAACGAACATCTATTTTTTGCGTTCTTTTAACAATATTTGTGAATTTTTGAATCTTCAGATCACGAAATCTCGACTCCCGAAATCTCAAGACCTGCCTTCCGAGCGGCCTTGATCGCCCGTTCGACATCGACTTGTTTGAACGTGACCTGAGTTTTCATAGAAGCACCGCTATGAGAATGACAACACAGAGGATTGCGCTGACACCTATCGCCCAAACACCTGTCACGTCAAAGAAAAATCCGTTTGACAGACTAATATATGAACGGCTTTTGACGTTCAATTGTTGTGTCGCCCCGCCTGCTGAGATAAGCAGCTCTGGACAGGTACGTGTAAACTATCGATGCAATTTTGCGCATAGAAAGTCGTCGCTAGAAAATTTGACTGCGTGCTTTTTTTGCACGAATATTCTTGAATTCTTAACGGCTGGCGCTTACCATCTAATCAACAACACCCCCCAGGCGACCGGTCGCAAGACCGAGCTCAATACCGGGGGGTTACTTTTTTGTAGAGCAAATTGCGATTCAACAAATCACCCACGACAATTAACGAACAAATAGCGTTGCTTCGCGAACGCGGAATGCGCGTTGACAATGACGAAGACGCAAAAAATTGGCTCAAAGGCGTGGGCTACTATCGATTAAGTGCATATTGGCTTCCTTTCGAAAACCCACCTGAGCATGGCCAAACCAGAAGCAAGAGATTTCGGTCAGGCACAAATCTTCAAAAAATTCGAGATATCTACATCTTTGATCGAAAGCTTCGAGTGTTGTTGCTTGAAGCAATCGAAAGAATTGAAATTCATGTTCGTTCTCGCTGGACCTACCATATGGTTCACGAGCACGGTTCACATGCACACTTAAGTCACGAGTTATTTACTGGGGCGCTCAAGCACGCAGAACAGCTAGTCCGTCTCGCGCGTGCCGTTGAGAAATCTGAAGAAACTTTCATTATTCACTATAGGTCGAAATACACAGAGCCATATACGCCACCTTTATGGGCAGCTACCGAGTTGATGACCCTTGGCGAGTTGTCGAAATGGGTGCAGGCGACAAAAAACAACTCAATAAAATCAGCAGTGAGCAGAGATTTGCACCTACCTAGCAGAGAGCTATTGGAAAGCGTACTTCAAGTGTTTTCATACGTGCGCAACATCTGCGCTCATCACGGGCGGCTATGGAATCGCAGACTTGTGAAGCGCGTTCCTTGGATTCGCAGATACCGAAGTGACTTAGTCGCTGTGACAACAGGTGGGCAAACCCAGCCAGATAACCGTATCTTCAACGTTATCGTTATTTTGGTGCAATTGCTTCACCAACAATCCACTGACAGTACTTTTTCTAAGAGACTTCGAGACCTACTTGACACGGTTGGTGACGAGGAAAGGAGCGCTATGGGTTTTCCCGAAGACTGGCGCAATCGACCCGCCTGGAATTTGTCGGCAACGCAGAATAAGGGGGCGTAATCATGAAACACCAGACCATCGTGGTGGTTACGGCTGAGTGGGACGATGAAGCCTCTGTATGGGTGGCCACAAGCGAAGATGAAAACATCGGACTTGTTACAGAAGCTGAAACGCTGGATGAACTGAAGGATCGTGCGCTAGTCGTGCTGCCAGAACTGATACAAGACAATTTGCAAGGTACTGGAGTGCCACCCAATGGGATGAAGCTTTGTGCGAGAATCGAGTTTTCGCCCATTTAAGCCGAATCTCGCTCCGTTCAATGCACTCTATTGATCTTGGCGCCCATACTATTACCCTGGGTAACAACGTCGCGAAGCTCGTCTTTTAGCCGCTTCACACGTTTAATGAATTGATGCAACATGGTTTGGCTGAAGCGGCGTTTCACCATGAACGCTTTCTACGCGTCCGAAAACTTCGTTGCCTTCATCAATTCCGCTCCTTCCCAACCAAGAAAATCATCACAGAAAACTCTAATTCAAATCGAGGGAACTCGAGTGTTATGAGATACTTCTCATCACACTATCAATCCACCGTCCCAACTGCGAGGAAGAGGCGCTTACGACCGACTTCTCAATGACTGTTTTCAATAACTTGAGTGCCTTTGGTTCACGTTTGGCAAGCTCAACAAGCTCTCTTTCGACTAGAGACCTGTCGCTTTCCGATAAACCATTCTCAGTTCGCCGCAAAATAATATCAAAGTTTTTCCTTACGGAGGACGAACTTTGCTTTGCAATCTTTGCAATCTCTTCGGACAATTTATCTGATTGGTGTATCGATTTCTCAAATGTTTTCCTGAGCCATTCAACTTCACTTTCCAAATCAGAAATTCGAGCAGAAGTTCCTTCACGTTCGAGATGAAGAATCTGAGTAGTCTGCTTCAATTCTAGTTCTGTGATTTCAAGTTTATTTTTTAGCTCAAGCGCATGAGCGGACGAATCAAACAAATCTCCTGGCAACATTTTTCCAGAGACAACATCCCCATAATCATAAAACATCTTGTCTATGACTGTTGCATTACATGGATCAAATTCGACCACAAATAGTATTTCTCCACCTTTGCTTTCTGTTTTTATTTTTACATTTTCACTAATGCCCTTCATTTTTAGAATTCTTGAAAAGTAGTTGAGTACTGAAGAGACAATCTGTTCATGCTCTGGCTTGGGCTTTATTGTCCTCACAATTCTCGAGCGGTAAGGACTGTCGTTAGAAAAGTCCGAAATATCGTCGATTTTGTCCAAGATTTCGTGAGCAATTTTTAAAAAATAACGTGCTTGATCACTGTCTTCGATACCAGCCAGAGCAATTTGCTTCTTAATTTCAGCTCCAGTGACAATTTTGTTGTTCTGGGTGATTTTTATTTGGCTTATGTCAGTTTCTACGTCTGATTTGTGCGCAAAGTCGATAGCCAATCGATTTAGCTCAGCTCGAAGTACTAGTGCCTCGCGTTTGAACCAATCTGCTGTTCTATCCCCTCGCGCAGCTTGATCTATGTAGTTAGTTAGTTTAGCTGATATTTTCCGTATATCTGAAAGGTCATCTTGCCCTTTAAATTTATCATCATTACAAAATCCGGAAATCACATCTCCTAGTAACCTAGACAATCGAGCGGCTCGTTGAAGTTCTTCGGTTGCAGTAAAAAATCTCATCAGTCATTTCACCAATTTCGGTCTGACAGAACCACTGTCTAATTTGTGCTATCGTGTAGCATTGATGAGTCAAGCTCTGGTGATCGCTAGGAGCGATAGTGGGAAACGTCTCTCGTAACTACAACGTGCCCAATTATTTTGACGCTCTCAATAACTCAACAACCTGTAGTAATCATCTTCTATCCAAAAGACTGCGGCAACGACTTTAGTCACTATTTTTGCAACCCAGCTGCACAATACTCACGCGATCGGCCAGCACTTGCAGACAGCGCCTCATATGCCTGTTTCGCTCTATGTTAGGTTCCGGGAATTCCGGTTTGTATCAGGTACTTTTTTCGATCCGCAGCAATGTACGTCTGATTTCGGCAAGCGCTCCGAGCGCAACCGACAACAGCACGGTGTACATTCCGCAATTTATACGAAGGATGCAGTCAAACAACAACATTCACGGCGTATATTCATGCATAGGCGATCGCGGTGCTCCGTTTTCAATTTGCCTAACGTGCGTCAATGATGTCGCAACGTTTGCGGCAGCGAAACTACCTGTCGCAGCATATGTTTTTTTCCTTGCTGCCGTGGCAACTAGTTTGGCATAGGACCTGTCAGCACGTCCCATACTGCACCCCAAGAAGATTATCTTGCCATCATCGGCTAGCTGAAAGCCCGCCGCAGACCAGTGTAACCTGCCGGGCTCTGACAACTCTCGCCAGCGTTCTTCATGCCGATTCCACGGTTGATGACCACCCATATGAGATTTTAGATTTGGACCGTCGCTACCGCCGTGACTGATCGTAATAATTGTTCGCAGATTTCTGAAGTCTGGCCAGTTAAGTCCGCCGTCATCGTTGTGTAATTTAACTGGACATCGTACCGTAATCTGATGGTTGTTTACTTGCGTGGTGCGATTGCAATATACGACTCCGTTGCCAGGACTCGGAGTGAACCCGATTTCGGTAACTTTCGCTTTTAGTATTTTTGCTCTGCCATGATAGATGTCTCGCCGCAAGCTTCTTGCAACGCTTACGAATTGTTCTGTTCCGTGGCCTTCCGTCGGAACAATGATGATCGCCTCTATCTCGTTCAAAAGGCTCTGAATCACTCTCCACGTATTTTCTCCAACAATTCCGTCGGGTGCTAAATGTGCGAACCGTTGACATTGTTGCCAAATCCGAACCGTCTTGGCAAAGTCCCTTTCTCCCCGCCCGGCGGAGCCACCGTTTCCCAATATGCGAACAATATCCGTTATATAAGAACCCCACCCTAGACCTCCCATAGATCGAGGTTCCCGAAGACGTTTGTTGGAGCGTATGGCCAGTTCTATGTCGAAGGTCACTGCCGCACCTTTCATTATTCTAAATGAAAGTGTCATTCGCGATTGTGGCTAGGCATCCGCGCCCCTAAACGTTGCCGTCTTGGAGTAAGGCACACCTCGTGGGATCGACACCTAATACGTCCGCTCAAGCACGAAAAATATGCCAGATTTTGGGGAAATATTCAACGTTTTGACGAGCAGGAGCCCGAAGAACAACCCAGCGTTCAGAGAAGGAACATACTGGTGACGTTGTAGTGGCTACAACGGAAAAACTGGGACAGTCATGTCCGCTTCTAGGACTAAAGCGGACATCTAAATGATCGCACGAGTTCATTCGCCAACTTCCGCATCTGAACCGCTTCCTTCGTACGCCCGCTATGCATTTGAGCCGGACAGTCTTTTACACTTCCTTGCTCATTTTCGGGCTCCTTTCCCGTGAATCAGCCTCAACTCACTACACCCCGGCGCCAGACATGCCCAAATCTTCAAAATAAGAGTCACTGGCGCGTGTTTTCGTCTTTTTGGCTGATACCCTACCTGAAAATTTAAACCGCGCGCTCAGCGTGTCTTATTTTAGCTTTCCTCAACTATCCGGTTTTCGGGTATAGCTGCCGCAGCAAGAAATCATTCCAGTCTCCAGGTTCATCCGGCAGCTGAACATGAACGTCTTTCCCTTCGACCGATAGCCGGTGAGCTAGTGCAAACGCAGCGGACTGTCCGGCGAAGTTCGCATCGTAGTCCCCGAAGATGTGAATCTCATGCGCTTCGACCGGCGGCTTCCACTGCATGACCATTGCCGCATTCAATCCTGCCCAGACGGGCATCCGCCAGATCTGCGAAGCAGACAACGCCGTCTCGATGCCTTCTGCAATTCCCATGACTTCGGCAACCGGGCCAAGTTGAACCGATGCGCCTTTTTCCGGTGAGATCGGCATGAGCATGCGGACCTTGGGGAGCGAAGCCTTGCGCCCGAATGCATCCAGGTAGGTTTTGTGCAGCGTGGTTGGGCCAGACGGCCCGGTTACCATCGCGATCATTGCGGGGTGATAGGTGGTCTTGTTCCCTTCGTGGCGATAGCCGCAGCGATTGTGGTAGCGCAAAGCGTCCGGGAATGATTCCAGGTGGATTCCACGTCCTGCCAGATAGGTCGCAACCGGATCACCCGCCTCAACGGATCTACCGCCCTGCCAAAGGCTGTTCATCCAGTCCCGAACCCTGTCGTTGGCAATCTTCTGCCGTGGCTTCGAGACATCCGCCTTTCCGACGATCTTTTCAAGCTCCAGTGCGCATTCGGCAAAGCTCCAGCCTTGGAACTTCATCAGGAAGTCAAAACCGTCACCGGCACCGCACGCGTTGCAGAAAAAAGTTCCGTAGCCGTCCTTGTTGTCGAAACGGAACCGGTCTTTTCCGGTGTTGCAAAGCGGGCAAGGCCCGTGCTGTCCGTTCAAATATCGGCCATCAACACCCATCATCGCCAGCAGACTCGGCCACCGGTCTTTGCAGAGTTCTCTCAGCTTGCTCATGCTGCTGCACTCCTGTTTTGTACCTGCGCCTGCCGCTTCGCATAAGCGATCATTCGGCTCTTCACGTAGGATTTGACTTCATCGGATGGCTTCACCGGTCTGACGCCGTTTTTCTTGTACGGCCACTCGCCGAACTTCTGACGATACTGCGCAAGCGCAAACTTCTGGCTTTTGCCGTTTTCGCAGGCAAAGCCTAGCAACTCCGCATACCAGCGGCGCTTTTCGTCCGGTGAGTATTTTCGCTTCGATCCATCCAGCGCGACAAGACTGCCGTCAACAGTTTCAACGTCGCTCCTGCGTTCGGGCTCAAAGCCGCATGACGGGCATGTGTGAACTTTGGCGGGCTTCATGAACGAGCAAGCCGGGCAAGCCTTAGGCAGTGCTTCAGCTTGATCGCGCTGCGTGCCCTGAGCTTTTTTCGAATTGCCGTCATCAAGCGTCTGGTGACCAATGTCCGTCACGAAACCCAAGCGTTGATGCGTGTCTGAGTGGTCGAGTATCAGGCAATCCTGCTTGCCGTCCGCCGTCCGCAATCCTCGCCCGATCATCTGCACGAACAGCATTTCGGATTTGGTCGGACGGGCCAGAACGATGCAGCGCACGTCCCAATCTACGCCCGTGGTCAGACATCCAACGTTGCAGACCACTCGCAACGCTCCGCTATGGAATTGCCGGCGAATTTCTTCGCGTTCATCAACGTCGGTGTAGGCGTCGATGTACCCGGTCTGAACGCCAACCTGCTCAAACTGGTCTCTCAGGCTTTTGGCGTGCGCTCGATTGACAGCAAACACGAGTGTCGGTCGATTGTCCGCGAGCTTGCACCAGGTAGAAACGACATCGGCAACCAGTTGGGGTTTATCCATCAGTTCGCCTAGATCGCCCTCGTGGTAATCCCCGGCAACAGTGCGGACCTTGGACAAGTCCGGGCTGGAGGGACCGAACACGCGGAATTTCGACAGATATCCCGCTTCAATCAGATCCGCAGTCGTCGCGGCAATCAGCAGGTCATCGAAATACTTTCCGAGCCCCTTGGTCCAGGGCGTGGCGCTCAGGCCGATGAACGGTACGCGCTCGAAAAGCGGATCTGTCATCCAGTCTTCGTAAGTCTTGAACCACCGATGAGCTTCATCGATGACGATCACGTCGGTGTCTGGGAACGCTCTGCGCTGCAGGGTTTGAACACTGGCGACCTGGACGGCACGAGCCGAATTGGTCAGCTCATGATTGCCCTGGATGACGCCAACGTCCTTGATCCCTTCCCGCCAGAAGGCTTGCACGGTCTGGTCGATCAGCGACAACGCGGGGACCACAAACGTAACCCGATTGCCCTTCTTCAGCGCGCCGTCAACGATGGACGCGCCAAGGATGGTTTTCCCGAAGCCGGTCGGAGCCTGGAGCATCGGCCTGCGCTTTCCCGATCCAAGAGATTGGCGGAGCATGGACATGGCGCGGAGCTGGTGAGGACGGAGCTGGTTCAGCATGACTTTCCCCCCGCCCTAGAGTAACTAACAACCTCAGTGCCTGTCTCACCTTTGGTAGGGAAAGGTACTTCTAGATTGTAGTCTCTAGTCTCTAGTATATAGGGCTTAACCCCGGCCTTATCCGAAGGGTTATCCGAGGGGTTATCCATTTGCCCCCCCGAAGGCTTGTCAGAGCCCAGCGCCGGATTACCTCCTTTAGCGCCGTTCCGCCGATTTTTCTCCGCACGCTCTTCATTCCGGACGATGCGACGGCTGTAGATTGTGCCGTCGTTGAGACGGCTGAAGACAGCCGCCCCTTCAAGCTCTTTGATGAGCTTTTTCACTTCGCTTTCGGATGCTCCGCAGAGCGTTGCAAGCATCGCATTGGTCAGCTTTGCGCCGCTCATGCTGAGATAGCCCTTGGGCTCGGAGCTATGCATGATGCACACCATTTCCGCCCACAGACCGCGTGCCGCCATTGAGCAAGAACGCAAGTTCAAATCCCCCTGCCAATCGCTCGGGTAGAACTTGAACCAAGACATCTTTTTCTTACTCATGAGCGCCTCCCTTGCCGGTCAGGTTGCCATCAGAGGCATCCCAACCTTGAGGCTCTGCATTGGCGCCCAAGCTCAGGAAGCTCAGACGGAACCAGCGATGGGCGACACAGCCATCGCGCCGATACAAGCGATGTCCCAGGTCGTCACGACCGGCTGAAATTTTCTCGCAGCGCTCATGAAGCTTTACCGCGCCCGGCGATGAGAGCTTCATGACCTTTGCAGCTTGTCCCGTTAGGAGGTACGGGGGGAGATGCGCGAACTTCGCGAGTTCTTCTTTCAGGTCCGCGACCGGCCCCAATTCAAGAATCGGATTGCTCATTTGACCGCCCTCCCGTTGTCGTTCGCGGGGGAGCTGACCACGAGGTCGAAGGCATGTTTCCGAGCTGCGATGGCACAGCAGAGATTGGGGTAATATCCGAGCTTTATGACCTTGCCGCTGACCCCAATGCTGGCGACATACTTCTGCCGCGTCTTATCCCATGAGACGCCAAGGTGACCGGTATTGGACGTTGGGGGAGCAATCCGGTTGAGAGCGTTCTGCCAAGGCAGGACTTCCCTCAGATTGTCCAGGCGATTGTTGGATTTATCGCCATCGATGTGGTCAATGAATCCGACCGGCTCACGGCCATACACCATTTTGAAAATTATGCGATGTGCCCGATACAGTTTGCAGTCAATCGCTACCTGAACATAGCCATGGCAGTCTGTGCCGCAGACCTCACCAGCCCGGCGACCGCCACGCGATACGCGGCTAAGCAGGTTGCCCGTCTCTTTGTCGTAATCAAGGAGCGTCAGACAGCGCTTCTGCGCTGGCGTTGGATTGCACTCCGGTGCTTTTGCCGGAGGACGTGACTCATGCTGTGCACGAACGTGGCGTTCGTTGCGGGCGGCCTCTTTTTTCCCAAAATGACAGCCGCCACCCGTTGACGTTTTTCCGGCGCAGGGGCATATTGAGTCTTGCTTATATTGCATTGAAAGTGTTGGCGCACTTTCATTAACCCCGGCCTTAGTGTCGGGGTTTTCCTTTTCGATAATCATGGATCACCCCCTTACGCCGCTGCTTTGGGCAGCTGGTTGAGTTCGCTGACCTTGAACAGGGGTTTGGATCCAATCCGGTACATCGTCAGTTCATTCGCCCTGACTTTCCGGTAGAGAGTTTCGCGGCTGCACCCGATGAACTTGCAGGCGTCTTCAAAGCCTTTCCAACCTTCTCCGCCTACAGCGGCGCGCTCTTTAAGTTCCCGTAGCTCTTTCAGCAATTCTGCAAGTTTGCTTTTGATTTCGTCGGCATCGGGCGGGGGGTTCTGGCTATCCCGCATCGCGCGGGCCTTCTCCGCAAGCTCTTTTTGCTTCGCGGCCTTGCCTTCCAGATATGCGCTCGGCATGTGTCGGTTCCTTCTGTCAATGGTGGCGCCGTGCACCTCACAGGACAAAAGGCGAAATCAACACAAAACCTTCTGTCGCTGAGCGGCAACTGCGTGCCTCACGAGACAGAAAATGACATCAGGAGTTCAAAAAAACAATAGCGATATCAGATGGTTAGATGGTTAGCGGGTGGTTAGATATGATCGCTAGTTACTAACCAGGGGTGTGCGTCAATCCCTCAATCCAAGTTCCTTTGAAATCCTAAGGACATGGTTGCGACAAGTGTTAACATTAACTGTCTCGCCGGTTTTTTCTTCGATCCTGTTACTAACCACCCTAGCAAGCTCACGCTCGCTATCGTAAACCTGCCCGTCACCCCATTTGCTGCGGTCGCTGAGCTCCTGCCTAATCCAGTCGTGCTGAGCAGCAATGAGTGGATTCTCGCGGGTCTTGCGACCCTTCTTCTTAGCCGTAATCTTTTTATTTTGAGATATTCCGAACCGCACGCGGATGTCGCACCACGTTGGCTCTTTCTGGCCTTCAAGCGTCATTTTTCCGCCCAAGCCGCTGCCGTCAAACGCCCGCTTATCCGTCCACTCTATCAAGTTACCGTCTTGGAATTCGTCACCCTCGTATGCCTGCCCCCACTCTGCTTTGATTGGCTCACGTTCCATGTTTTCAATTCTGCATCCGGTGGCCGTCGCTATCTCGGCTTTCTGCAAAATCCTAAAAAGAAGACGTGCACACGGCGCAAACAGACCACGGTTAACAATTTGCTGGTCAGTCAACTGTTCGCCGTTTCGAGCAATATTGCGGGCGATGCAGAGAACAGCCTGAATTAACGTCACCTCTTCTTCGGGGAAAGGCGTGGTCTTAGGATCGAACGCAGGCCAAAGCCTCATGACATCGATGCGTCGTAACCGGACACCTTCATAAATTGGGTCAACATTGTCCCGATAAAGAGCCGCGTCCTTTTGGCGTGACCCAATGCTAAAGTAGCTCCAATCCATTGCATCTATTGCAACAGGTACATTGCTACCGACGGGCAGAGCGCTGACAGATAGCTCTTCATTCAATGCGCTCTCACGAATATCTTCAAATGCCGCGCCAACCCCATAGAACAACAGTTCGCCTTGATTTATTTCCGGTTCGTCAATGTCTTCGATGGCCTCAAGTTCCAGTGCGGTAAATGCCGCCATATTGCCCAAATCGTCCAAATCGTCCAAACGTCTGGGTTCATAACCCTTATGATGAATAGGATTTTCAGGAACGAAGTTCTGGTCCGCGTCGTATTTAGAGAAATAATTGACCGAACACCAAATTTCCTCTTCGGATCTATAACCTTCAGAATACAAAAGAACCTTTTCCAGGTCTCGAAACATGATCCACGCCATAGTCATGGTGATCGACCAGGACGCCGAATTCATCGGGTCATGCTTCGCCCGATCCGCCCTGTTCAGCAGATCTCCGCAACCCTTTGCTATGCTCAAGGCCGTGGCATCGTTTGGCGAAATGTCGCCTTTGGAGACGCGATAAAGCAGCTTTTGACGGAAATCGTGCTGTCGTTTTTGCTCTTCAAGACTAGGCACCGTAACGTTCCTTTTGCAGCCCGGCGCCGTTTTCCGCCCTCATTAAAACGGGAAATGCGCACATACAGCTTACCCCGCATACTGATTGATCTGGACGACTTCACCGGATGCGCCGGTAAGGTAGTTCGCCCATGCGGTCAGCAGATTGCGGCGCTTCTTAATTGCGGTGCCGCGCCGGTACGCCTTTTCGGTGTCATCTCCAATTTTGTGCGCCAGACAGCCTTCTGCGATCTCACGGGCAAATTCAGTTTCGTCACCGGCCCAATCTCGGAATGAGGATCTGAATCCGTGCGGCGTGTATTGCCCGTAGCCCATGCGCCTCATGAGCATTTCCATAACCATATCTGAGAGCGGTTTATCTCTCTTGTTGCCGGGAAAGACCCATTCGTTGCGTCGGCACGCGTGAAGCGACTGTAAAAGTTCGTATGCCGGGTCTACCAGGGGAACGATGTGCTCATTATTCATCTTCATGCGCGCTGCCGGAATCGTCCAAGTCCGGCCTTCGAAATCAACTTCAGGCCATTTGGCCTTTAGAACTTCACCGGTCCGACAAGCGGAGAGAACCAAAAGCTCAAGCGCGCGAGCAGATAGCGTCTTTTGATTTTTTAATTCGGCGAAGAATTTGTGAACTTCAGCATACGGCAGAGCCGGATGATGTCTGACAGGGTTCAACTCACGAAGCTTCGCAGGCTGAGTCAGGTGCTTTGCGAGATTGCCGTTCCAGCTTGCGGGGTTAATCCCTCCCCGCCACCCCTCAGGCGGCCTTTTGTTATCGAGAACTTTTTCAATTCGACCGCGAAGCTTGCGAGCGGTCTCTGTTCTGGTTCGCCAGATGGGCGACAAAACCGCCAAGACATCATTCGCCGTGATTTGTGACGGCCTTAAGTTTTGGAGGCGAGCGCAGTATGTCGGTCCAAGTGTCATCTTCCATTGGGCACGATGCTTTTCATTTTTGAAGTCCCGGCCTGGACCCTTGCCCATGAAGTCTTCCACGCACTCGGCGAATGTCGGCTCTTGCTTAGCCTTCTTTCTCTCCTCAATCAGATTCACGCCGTTCGCTACAAGCTCTCTAAACTCGGCAGCTTTTTTCCGGGCGGCGGCCAAGGTGACGGCTGGATAACCGCCAAACCCAAATTCATCGCGCCTGCCATCCTTGTTCCACATGAACGACCAAGACTTTGAACCCGCCTTTGAGACGCGCAGGTACAATCCCCCACCGTCACTAAGCCTCCCCGGCTTACTCCAGGAACGAATTTGAACGTCATTCAGTTTGTGGAGTCCGCGCGCCATGGTGTTTTGCCTGTGTCTACTTTTTTGCCTACTTTGAAGTAGGCATTGCCGAGAGGCATCCAGCGTAACACAGAGGCAATTCAATACAAGGAAGCGCGAGAAAGCTTGGATATTTGAGGTGTAGAGAGGTGCTGAGAAATTACCAGAGAATCATGTATGGCGGCCATTTGGGCCGCCACTTTTTCTTTGGCGAACACGTTCGCCTTGCCGGTTTTCCGAGTTCCAGCAGCGAGTTTGACAGTGAGAAGTTGGCGCTACGGCTTCAGGACCATGCCTTCGCTGGCGACCAGCGTTCCCGGATAGGCATCTTGGGCTGCCAAGCCGATTTCGTCGAGTTCGTCGTCGGAACGGCGCGGATCATGGTGAAACAGAACCGGGGTCTTGACGTTGGCATCCTTGGCGAGTTCCACCGCTTTTTGCCAGGTTGAGTGCCCCCATCCCTTGAAGCTCGGGTATTCCTCATCCGTGAACATGGCATCATAGATCATGACATCGGCGCCGCGGACAAAGTCGGGCAAGCGCGCATCAACGTCCGGGTCGCCATGCTCATGGTCAGTGATGATGCAGATCGATTTCCCATTGTAGTCGAAGCGGTAACCGCAGGCGCCGCCCGGGTGGTTGAGCTTGATCGTGCTGACCTTCAGATCGTCCGTGCGCGGTATGGTTTCACCTGCCGTAAACGAGTTGAACTCGACCGCCTTCAGCGTCTTGGCAGCGACCGGGAAAATCGGCGGCGACATGATGCGGCTGACGATATCGACAAGCTTTGTATCGTCCTGGAAGTGTCCGGCCCAGGCAGCCACGACGAAATTGGGATCATAGGCGGGTTTGAAGAATGGCAGTCCGCAGATGTGATCGAGATGCGTGTGCGTGAACATGAGATCGAACTTGCGGGTCTTGCCCCTGCAAAGCTCCATGCCGAAATTGCGCGCGCCGGACCCGCAGTCCACAAGCACCAATGCATCTCCCGCCCGAATTTCAAAGCAGGAGGTTTCTCCTCCATAACGTAGCGTGCTCGACCCCGGTGTCGGAGTGGACCCCCTCACGCCCCAGCAGCGAAGTAAGAATTCATCTGCCACGTTTTACTCCCTAACCACCGGAGGCTCCCCGGCGGGCATCGGCCAGATCGCGGGTTGTCCGCTCCAGGCGCAACGCCAGTGTTCGCATAACTTCCAGTGAAATATCCGGAAATTCTTTCAATAGTTTCAAGAAATCGTCTTTGGATACAGTTAATACGTCCATGTCGTTGGCAGCAACAAGCGTCGCCGTGCGCGGAACATCGCACAAAATGGCGATCTCGCCGACGATTGAGTTTTCTGCAACCTGTGCGACCTTTTTCTCCCCTTCGGGCGTATTTACCAGAACATCGGCGGCACCGGACAGAATGATAAATGCACAGTCGCCGTCTTCTCCTTGCGAGCAAAGCCGTTCACCAGAGGGGTATTCGGTCCTTTCGCTGATGAATGCCAGGAGACGCAGTTTTGTCTCATCGATTCCACGAAACAGCGGCACCTTTCGAAGGGCTTCGACTTCAGTTTCTAGCGTCATGGTTTGCTCCCGGCTTCATTATTCTTCTGGCATATTTTCATCTTGTCATGCAATCGGGTGCCGCAGGTCCCCTGCCTTCCCACAAACCCCGAAATTTATCTACCCTTTATCTGAGATCCGCCCCTGGTCCAAAACTATGCTCTGACTGAATTCAGCAGCTATTTCGGCATTCGAAGTGCCGTACAAGAAGGTTTTTTCAGACAAGAACTGCCTCAGGCCGTCACGTAATATCTTGTCGTCTTCTGTAAGACCGGTCGCGATATCATCCAATATGGTGATTTTTGCGTTTTTCAAAAGACCACGCACCAGTGCGATCTTCCGGCGCTGGCCTGCTGACAGCCGGGAACCCGACACGCCGACATGATAACTGAAGCCGGCAAAGATGATCGCGCGCCGCAGTCCTGTTTCCTCCACGATGGTCCGGATCACCTCATCAATCCGGCGCCGCGCGTCCCTGCGATCGACGCGTGCGCGGCCAAAGAGAAGGTTGTCTTCGATCGTCAGCGGCGGCAGGTAGACGTCGGGATCGAAGGCAACAAAACTGTCGCCGTTCTTGACCACGCTTTCCAGGAACCGTTTGCGGGCGACGATGATCTCGTCCCGCAAGTCGTCGGTCATGACACCAAGACGATGGCGGGCGGGAACGAGCTTGAAGGCAAGTCCTGTCAGCTTTGACCGATCGGCATCGGTCAGGCCCGGCCTTTGCTGGCCTGACTTCGCAATCCGTACGATCCGCTCGAATTCCGGAAGGTCGTCCTGATTGATGAACGAATAGGACCCGAGAAGCCCGCTGTCACCGGAAACGTTGGCAAACAGTTCCAGCATGGTCTCGGCGATCTTGAGACCAATCTGTTGCAGCTTCTCGTCAAAGCCGGTTTCAGCGAGGAACTTCTTGACCTCCTCCAGATCCGGAACCTCGTCCATCGAAATTTCGGGATCGGACGGAACCGCGAAGAACAGGTTTTCTGCAAGGCTCGCGCTTGCGTTAAAGCTGTCCCGGTCCCAGAGTTCCACAAGTCCGCCAAGCTTGGCGTCGCTCGCAATCCGTCCGGCAAGGCTTTTTCGCACCTCCAGGATCTTTTCCGCGAACGTGTCGTTCATTGACGGATCGAACCTGGATTGCAAACCGAGCCGGTAGATGTCGTTGTCGAGGCTCACTGTTTCCAGAAGTTCGAGAGCCTTCTGATCAAGCTCCTCGTCCGAGCCAACACCGGCAGCCTTCAGATCACTCCAGTCTGCTGCGAGGTCGTAGATCGGGTTCTTGGTCTGCTTGGCTTCATTCACACGGCGTTTGTAGTTCTTCAGATCATCACCGACGCGTTCCGGCGGCGCGAGCGGGCGGTGCCGCAAACCGTAATAAAGATTGTCTCTGATGGTGCCGGTCCACACATGGACCGCGCCGCCAACATAGGCAATCTCCCGGCCGAGGGTGGCATCGGTCAACTTGTCGAGATCGTGATCGCCAATGAACACCTTGCCTGAGGAAGCCGATACCAGCCCTGCCGCAAGCTGCAGAACTTCCGATCGTCCGGACCCGTCCGGCCCGACAATTGCGCAATCGCCTCCGGCAGGCACCGTCAGCGAAATATCCATGACTTCCTGCCCGGCGGCTCCGCCGGAGAAACTGACGCGGTCGAATTTGACGTCGCCGTCCAGCGTCACGGTGTCGTCTGAGGTCAACCGGTCGGTGTCGTAGATATCGGAAGGATCGAAATTCTCTACCACGGTCTGGTATTTCACGCTGACATCGGCGGTCATCTGATAGAAGGACAACAGAAGCTTCCAGGGTCCAGCCAGATCCTTGTAGGCGGCGATAACGGCCAGAAGCGCGCCGATGCTGAGATTGCCCTGAATCACCAGGTATCCACCGATCAGATAGAAAAAGAACGGCGTCAGCTGGTTCATGAAATTGTTCAGGAACTTGATCAGGAACTTCCTGTTGAAGATCTCGTAGCGGATCTTGAAGTTCTCATAGAGGCGGTCGGAGATATCCGCCGAGTGCCAGGCTGCTGCATCGTTCGCATGGATTTCGGCAACGCCCGTGATGCTTTCACCGACCTTGTCGGCGATGACACGCACGTTCTTAACCCGCTTGCGGGACAGAAGGATCACCTTCCTCTGCAGCAGCGGAATGACATAACCCTGGATCGGATAGGAGCTGATGGCCGCCAGACCCAGCAAAGGGTCCTGCATGAATATGAAGCCGATTTGAACGACCAGCATGCCGCCCTGATAGGCGGGCAGCGCAAAGGCTTCTCCGATATAACCGCCGACATCCTCGACTTCCGATGTGATCATGGGAATGATTTCACCGGAGCTTACTTTACGGAAGTGTGGAAGTCGAAACCGCAGAACTCTTTGAAAAAGCTCGAAACGTAGCCGGCGCAGCATGCGCTCGCCAAGCCGTCCCTTGTAGACGTTGAGGTAAAACTTCAAACCGTTGGAGACGACCACCAGTCCGAGAAAAGTGAGACAAAGCAACACCAAATACGGAATTTGGTCAAAATCGAATCCAAAAACGTCGCGCGGAAAATTGTCCCCCTGAACCGCGTCGTTGACGATCAGCTTGGGGAGTTCGAGCAGAAAATAGACCACCGGGTAGGTGAGAACGGTGACCAAGATAATAAAGATCTGCTGTCGGGAACTGTACTTCCAAATAAAGCGAAAAAGGCTTTTTTCCATTAACTTGTCCAAACACTTATGGATCTATTATGTTCAAGCAGACCAATTTGGTATATTAGCGATCCAAATTCGAAGCGCCAGCCAGGATTAGCATTTGACCCAAACAGTTTAAAACCACTCTCCGCCAAAAATCACGTGTTCGTGCATATCCGGACGTGACAACGGCCAATAAATTGAGACATAAGCTCCCGGGGGCAGCTTTACAAATTCAGGGGCAGTATGAGTTCCAAGACGCCGAAAATACTGATCTATAGCCATGATTCCTTCGGCCTGGGTCACTTGAGAAGATGCCGCGCAATCGCCCACTCTCTTGTCGGCGACTTCGATACACTCTCCGTCCTGATCCTGTCAGGGTCTCCTATCATCGGCAGTTTCGAGTTCCGCTCCCGGGTCGATTTCGTTCGTATTCCAGGCGTCATCAAGCTGCGCAACGGCGAGTACACCCCCCTTTCCCTTCATATCAATATCGATCAGACGCTCGCGATCCGCTCCTCCATAATCGAACACACCGCAAAGGTCTTCGACCCCGACATATTCATTGTGGACAAGGAGCCCTTGGGCCTGCGCGGCGAGGTGCTGGGAACGCTGGAAGCGCTGAAACAGAGCAATACCCGACTTGTTCTGGGCTTGCGTGACGTCATGGACGATCCGCAGGTGCTGAAGGAAGAATGGGACCGCAAGAACGTCTACCCGGCTCTCAAGGATCTTTACGACGAAATCTGGGTGTACGGTCCCGACGGTATCTGCAATCCCCTGGAAGGGATCGGTGTTTCAGATAGTGTCACGGAAAAGCTGCGCTATACGGGTTACCTGCGCCGCGAGCTGCCGGTTTCCGCGCTCGAGCAACCGGCCCCCTCCCCCTTCGGCGAAGAGCCCTACATTCTCGTCACACCGGGCGGCGGCGGTGACGGAGTGGAGATGGTCGACTGGGTCATGCGGGCCTACGAAGCGCGGCAACGACCGCTCTTTCCTGCACTTATTGTGCTCGGGCCGTTCATGCCTGCAGCGGCAACCGCACAGTTCCTGGAGCGCGCGGAACATCTTCGTGATGTCGAGATCATCCGTTTCACGCCGCAGATCGAACCCTATCTTGCCAACGCAACGGCAATTGTCGGCATGGGCGGATACAACACCTTCTGCGAAATCCTGTCCTTCGACAAACCGACACTGATGGTCCCGCGCGTCATTCCGCGCCGGGAGCAGGCTATTCGCGCAGAACGCGCGGAACGGAGCGGTCTCTTGAAGGTGCTTCCGATCGACCGGTACCCCGATACCGACCTCATGGCTGTTGCGCTTTCCGATCTGCCGGCGCTGAAGTCGCCGTCGTCAGCCGGCGTCGACAAATTGCTGGATGGGCTGGAAGTCATTTCTGCCCGGGTCGGCGAAATCCTCGAGACGCAACAGCCCGATAGCGAGCGCAAACTGGTCAATTTCTGACACCTGCCAGCGCACATACAAACTTCTGGAACAGAACTGCCCAATGTCCCGAATTGCCGTTGTGGTCAAAGGTTACCCGCGCCTGTCCGAAACCTTCATCGCCCAGGAAATGCTGGGGCTGGAACGGCGTGGAGTCGAGATACTGATTGTCGCCCTGCGCAAGCCCTACGATCCCTATATCCACGAGCTGCACAGACAAATCTCGGCCGAAATCCTGTATCTGCCCGAGTATGTCAAGGACGACCCCGCACGGGTTGCCAGGGCGAAACGATGGGCAGAAGCGCAGCCAACCTATGCGGCCGCAAAAGCGCTGTTCGACAAGGATTTCGCCAATCAGCCCAATGCGGACCGCAGGCGGCGGTGGGCGCAGGGCTGCGTTTTCGCGCATGAACTGCCGGACGACATCTCCTGGATCTATACACACTACCTGCACACACCATGTTCAGCCGCACGCTACGCGGCGCACCTTTCCGGCCGCAAGTGGTCGTTTTCCGCCCACGCCAAGGACATCTGGACCAGTCCGGAGTGGGATCTCAGGACCAAGATCAATGATGCGGATTGGGGTGTGACCTGCACCAAGGTGAACGTGGATTTTCTGAAGGGCCTGTCCGACGATCCGGACAAGGTCGAGTTGCTCTATCACGGCCTCGATTTTTCCGGCTTTCCGGAGCCTGCCGGCTCGGTCTCGCCGCGGGACGGCAGCAGCGAGCCGGTGAGGCTTGTCTCGGTGGGGCGTGCCGTGGAGAAAAAGGGCTACGACGATCTTCTGGCAGCGCTTGCGCAGCTTCCGGAAGCCTGCAACTGGCATTTCACACATATCGGTGGCGGAGATCTTTCAGAAGCCTTGAAGGCAATGGCTGACAATCTCGGGCTCTCCGATCGGATCACCTGGCGAGGCGCACAGCCGAGAGAAGAGGTGATCGCAGCCTGTCAGCAGGCGGATCTGTTTGTGTTGCCGTCGAAGCTGGCAAAGACGGGCGACCGCGACGGCCTGCCGAACGTGCTGATGGAAGCCCAGTCGATGGGCCTGTGCTGCCTGTCCACGCGTGTGTCGGCAATTCCCGAGCTGATCCTGCACGAGGAGACCGGCATTCTGGTAGAACCTGGCCACGCCGACCAGCTGGCCGCTGCTCTTGAGGCCCTTATCAAAGATCCTCAAATGCGGCACAGTCTCGGACTTGCGGCGGCCAAGCGGGTGCGCACGCACTTTTCGACCGACCCGGGCCTCGACCGGCTTGCCGAGAAGTTTCGCAAAGTACTGTGAAACCCGACGAAGTAAGCGTTCATGAAAATCGCCTTCACCGCACCCATGAAACCCCTTGATCATCCGGTACCATCCGGCGACAGGACCATGGGGCGCCTGATTGTGAAGGCACTTGAAACGGCTGGACACGAGGTTCGCGTTGCGAGCACCTTCCGGGCGTGGCGCAAGGACGGCAGCGACGCACTCCAGGCGCAGGTCAAGTCGGAGGCTCTTGCTGAAGCAGACAAGATCGCTGAGGACTGGTCGCGCGAGGCCTACAAGCCTGATCTCTTTCTCACCTATCATCTTTACCACAAGGCCCCGGATTGGATCGGGCCGTTTCTCGCAGACCGGTTCGACCTGCCCTACGCCATCGTCGAAGCCAGTCGCGCACCAAAACGCCGGACCGGGAACTGGGCCTTCGGCTTTGCAGCCGCCGACGCGGCTCTGCAAAGGGCCGACGCGGTTGCAGCGATCCAGAACGCGGACGCGGAGTGTTTGCGGGAGGTGGTTCCGGTTGAACGCCTGACGGTGCTGTTGCCGTTTCTGGATGCAGCTCCGTTTCAGGCTGCAGCGGTGCCCCGCCGTCCTGCGGCCAGTCAACCTTTGAAGCTGCTTGCTGTCGGCATGATGCGGGAGGGCGACAAGACGCGCTCTTACGAGGTTCTGGCAGAAGCGCTTGCAAGTCTGGTCGATCTGCCCTGGCACCTCACAATCGTCGGTGATGGTCCGGCAAAGGATCATATTCTGGCGCTCTTGCCCGAGAGCAGAACCACCTGGCTCGGAGCGCTGCTGCCGAACGAGGTTCCAGAACAATATGCTTGCCACGATCTTCTGGTCTGGCCGGCCATCCGCGAAGCGTTTGGACTTGTCTTCCTGGAAGCCCAGGCCACCGGCACCGGAGTGATCGCAGGGGACACGTTCGGCGTTCCCGACATTGTCGTGAACGGATCAACGGGTTTGCTGTCTCCTGAAGGCAATGCTGCTGCCTTTGCCGAGAACGTCAGGAAAGTTATCGAGCACCCGGAATTGGCGTACAGGATGGGTCAAGCCGCGTACGATCACGTCGCTGCAAAGCACACGCTAAGCGCGGGCGCCGCGCGGCTCGAAGCCTTGGTCCAGCGGGCCGTTTCCAATCATGCAAAGATCGCAAAGGCATAGACTGGTGCGCTTCAAGGCCTTTATCCACGTTCAACATCTGCTCGGCACCGGTCACGTGGTCCGCGCAACCGGCATCGGCAAGGCACTGGCGGCAAAGGGCGTCGATATCACGCTGGCCAGCGGCAACAAGATTCCGCCAACCCTCGACACCGGACCGCTCAAGATCGTCGAACTGCCCGCCTGCAAGAGCCCGGACGCAGCCTTCAAGCGCCTTGTCACGCTGGATGGGCAAGATATTGACGATAAATGGAAATCGGACCGTGTTAATGCATCGATTCAAGCGTTTGAAGCGGACGAATTCGATTTGGTGCTGACCGAGACCTATCCTTTCGGCCGCCGACAACTTGGTTTCGAGCTGACACCACTCCTCGAACACGCAAAGGCGAAAGTCAGGCCGCCGCTCATTGCCACTTCAATCCGAGATATTCTGGTTCGCAAGAAAGAACTCTGGAAAGAAGAATGGATGGCAGATCAGGCGCTCAAATACTATGACCGCGTTCTGATCCACGCCGACCCGGATTTCATCCAGCTTGCCGACAGCTTTCCGTTTGCGGAACGCGTTGATCATCTGGTGCGCTACACGGGGTATGTCGGTGGAGACACACGTCCAGAAGCCAAGGGAGCAGACGGGGACGACGAAATCGTCATTTCCTGTGGCGGCGGCGCGGTGGCGGAAAGTCTGCTCTCTGCCGCCCTTGACGCCAGGCCGCTTTGCCGCCGCGCCGAAGACGCTGTCTGGCGCGTCCTGATTGGCCACGACGTTTCCGACGACGCCTTCGCCATATACGAAAAAAGTGCAACGGACGGTGTCATCGTCGAGCGGGCCCGCCGGGATTTTCCGGACCTCTTGAAACGGGCACGCCTGTCGGTGAGCCAGGCCGGCTATAACACCGTTCTCGACATCCTGATTGCTGGTGTCCCGGCAGTGTTCGTTCCGTTTGCGCAGGAGAACGAGACCGAGCAGACCCAACGCGCCGAAGCGCTCGCACGGCACGGACGGGCGATCGTTGCGCCCGAAACGGGATTGACGCCGGAACGACTCGCAGCGGCGATCGACGATGCCCTTGCCCTGCCGCGCAGCCATCACCAGGTGTTGCTCGGCGGCGCGGACAAGAGTGCCGACATTCTGATCAAAGACCTGGAAACCCGAAACGCATGAAGTCCGACCTGCACCGTTTCAAAAATGAATTGACCGCACACCTCGACTGGTTTGCCGACCGTGGCCGCAAGGTCAGGTTCTGGTGGCGGGACGACGATGCGATCGAGCCGTCCCCTGCCCTCGACCGGATGCTGGCGCTTGCCAATCAGCACCGGATCGACTTGGCCCTTGCCGTCATTCCAAAGGATGCCACAAAGGCGCTCGCGGACCGGCTTGCCAGCGAACCGCACGCCGTCGTTCTGCAACATGGCTGGCAGCACAAAAATTTCCAGCTCAAGGAAAGGCGTGAAAAAGCGGCCGAACTCGGATCCCGGCGCGATCCGGACGAATTGATGACGCAGCTTGCCGAGGGCAGAACCAGGCTCGAACAGCTCTTTGGCGAAAAATTCATTCCGGCAATCGTCCCACCCTGGAACCGTATCGACCCGGAGATCTCACGGCGCCTTCCCGGTATCGGGCTGCCAGGGCTCTCCACTTTCACCTGGCACAACTTCCCGCGCGACCACCAGGTTCAATCGCATATCGACATTTTGAAATGGAAGAAGCAGGTCCGCTTCATCGGTTGGGAAAGCGCTCGCCTGCGCTTCGACCTGCAGCTCACGCGCCGGCGAAATGTGCGCGCCGAACCGGTCGGACTGCTGACACACCATCTGGCGCACGACGAAGGCTGTTTTGAATTTCTGGAAGAGTTTCTGGCAATTGCAGCGCATCACAACGGCGCGGAGTGGCCGGGAGTGAAGGCGTTGTTTGGGTAATTGAATGGTTGGGTGCCACTTCAATTCGCGGTGTCATCCCCGACTTGATCGGGGATCCACTCAATTCCGAAGCACTTGTGAAAGTAAAGTGCGCTTGATGCCGTCCCGGGGAGACGTGACATGAAGGTCTCGGATTGAACGGCCATTGGATCCCCGATCAAGTCGGGGATGACTGTCAATAGCTACTCAGCAGCTTCGGTATTCTCCCGCAAACTGCTTCCAAAGCGCTTTCTGAGCAGTGCCAGTTTCGGGTCGATATAGGTCTTGCAGAAGGGCCGGTCCGGGTCGGTGGCGTAGTAATTCTGGAATCGTTGATCGGACGCTTTGAATTCCGTCAGCGTGAGCACCAAGGTCACAAGGGGGTCTTCGAACTCCCGCTGCAAGGCGCGCAGAATACGTCCGACCTTGACGCCCGTCCCGGCATCGTAGACGTAGACCGCCGACCGGTACTTGCCCCGCATCTTGTGGTGCGAGGTGCTGGAATGGGTTCTGAGGTGGATTTCTATCAGGCTTTCCAGCGGCAAGGCGACCGGGTCGAAAGTCACGACGACGGCTTCCGACCAGCTGTCATCTGGCGGATCGGAGCGAATGAAGCCCTGCTCCACCTTTGAAATTCCGGCGATTGCCTGAAAGACGGCTTCCGTGCACCAGTGGCATCCGCCGCCCAACCCGATCTTCACCTCTGCCTCCGTCATCATGGTCCTGGTCCTGACCCCAAACTCTGCCGCTTTCAGAGCGACTTTCAAAACGCATTGTCGCAGTTGCCCCCAATCCAATTTATCTGGTGGCGAATTGACAAGGGACTCACAATTGGTAATTGTCGCGCCATGAAAACCATGACGACACATCTACTGACCATGTCCATCGTCGTTCCCGCAGGGAACGCGAGGCGGTCGTTCGTGTCTGAGTTCTGAAACGACCCCTTGCAACCTTGCTCCGAGATGCAGGGTTGAACATTTGAGGTCCTGCTCTCGAGCCTTTCAGGAATGAGAGCACTGATGATACCCAACGAAACGCCATCCCCTCCAGACAAACCGGGCGACCCTGTGCGCGTTTGGCCAGAGGGTTTGACCATTCGCGCAACCGCGCCAGGCGATGCAAAAGGTATTGTAGAACTGCAGAGCCAGCCGACCTTTCGCGCCGGAACGCTGCGGCTGCCCTACCCGAGCCTTGCCGGGGTGGAGCAGAGATTGCAACAACACAGCAACACGGCCGTCTCTTTGGTGGGACTGATGGATGGACGGCTTGTTGCGCACGGAGGCTTCTCCCGCCACGAGGGCCGCCGAAGCCATGCGGCCAGCCTCGGTATGGGCGTGCACGACGCCTATTCGGGCCGCGGCATCGGCAGCGCCCTAATGGGAGAGATGATCGATATCGCGGACAACTGGATGAACCTGCGCCGTCTGGAGCTGACCGTCTTCATTGACAACGAACCTGCCATCAAGCTTTACCGTCGTTTCGGTTTCGAGATCGAAGGCACATTGTCAGAGTTTGCCTTTCGTGCGGGGCAATTTGTCGATGCCTACTCGATGGCGCGGATTAGGACGGCGCGCTAACCGAATGGCGCCGGCCTGTTCAAATCGGATTGATCACCCTGGCGCACTTGGCCGATTGACAGGTTGCGCCGGGGACCATCAAATGTGCCCAACCGACCAAGGAGCCCTCCGTGTCCCACGATCATGATCATGAGCATTCAGAGCTATCCGATATCGAGTTGCGCGTGCGCGCTCTGGAAACGCTGTTGACCGAAAAGGGCTATATCGATCCGCCCGCGCTCGACGAGCTGATCGAGACCTATGAGACGAAAATCGGTCCGAAAAACGGTGCCATGGTGGTGGCAAAAGCCTGGGCGGATCCCGACTACCATGCCCGTTTGATGAACGACGCGACCGCTGCGATCGCCGAGCTCGGCTTTACGGGACGCCAGGGCGAACACATGGTGGCGGTCGAGAATACGGCAGAAACCCACAACATGGTCGTCTGCACCCTTTGTTCCTGCTATCCGTGGACAGTGCTCGGACTGCCGCCGGTCTGGTACAAATCAGCCCCTTACCGATCCCGCGCCGTACGCGACCCACGCGGCGTGCTTGCCGAATTTGGTGTGAGTTTGCCTGAGCAAACGAACATCAAGGTCTGGGACTCGACTGCGGAAGTCCGTTACCTCGTTGTGCCGCAACGTCCTGCAGGGACTGACGGATGGAGTGAGCAAAAACTCGCCGAACTCGTCACCCGCGACAGCATGATCGGCACGGGCCTCGCTCTTGATCCCTCCAAGCTGGAGGAGGCCGCATGAACGGCGCGCACGATCTCGGCGGGCAGATGGGCTTCGGTCCCATCGAACTGGAGGAAAACGAGCCGAACTTCCACGCCAAGTGGGAAGAACGCGCCTTCGCGGTCACACTGGCCATGGGCGCCACCGGCTCATGGACGCTCGACCGTTCGCGTTTCGCCAGGGAGTCGCTTCCGCCCCCGGTTTACCTGTCCTCCAGCTATTACGAAATCTGGACACTTGGGCTGCAAAAGCTGCTCGTTGAAAACGGTCTTGCCGGCCGGGATGAAATTGACGCTGGTCATGCCACCTCACCTGCGAAAGAGATCAAGCAGGTGATGAAGGCGGAAAACGTTGCCGGCATTCTGGCCAGAGGCGGGCCGGTGGACAGGCCGGAGAACCAGCCGGCGCGGTTCAAACCGGGCGACAGGATCCGGACCAAACGCATGAACCCGGAACACCATACCCGCCTGCCGCGCTATGCCCGCGATACCGTTGGAACAATCGAGGCAGTCCACGGCGTTCACGTCTTTCCGGACACGAACGCACAGGGGCTTGGCGAACAGCCAACCTGGCTATATGGCGTCGTTTTCGAAGGGCCAGACATCTGGGGGCCGGACAGCGACCCGAAGCTTACTGTGCGCCTCGATCTTTGGGAGCCTTACCTTGACCCTGTCTGAGACGATCCAGTCGATACCACGCCTGCCGCTGGACCAGGACGGGGGCCCGGTTTTCGGGGCTCCCTGGGAAGCACGGGTCTTCGCGATGACGGTGAAGGCGCACGAAGCTGGTGTCTTCGAATGGCGCGAGTGGGCCGAGGTGCTCGGGGCAGAACTTGCCAAGGATGGCGACGGCAGCGACGCGGCCCTTGGCTACTATGACCACTGGCTCAATGCCTTTGAAACAATCCTTGGCGCCAAAGGTGTTGCCGGCAGCGATCAGCTCAAAGACCTCAAGGCCGCCTGGGACGACGCCGCCAGGGCAACGCCGCACGGTCAGCCGATCGAGCTTGTACGGTGAACGGTCGATGCACCTGAAAGTCCCGCCACCGCTGGTTCTGTTCGTTGCCGCAGTGATCACCTATGCGGCCGCGTCCTGGCTGCCGGGACTGACCATTTCCTTTCCGGGACAGGTCATGCTTGCAGCGATTGTCTTCGGTCTCGGCCTTGTCCCGGACATGATTGCTCTTCTTGCCTTCATGCGCCGGAGGACGACCGTCAATCCGATGGCGCCGCAAAATACCAGCGCGCTTGTGACCGACGGCATCTACCGCATCAGCCGCAACCCCATGTACCTCGGGCTGCTTTTTCTTCTGATTGCCATATCTCTCTTTTTCGGAACCCTGCTGTCGCTCCTGATCGTGCCGGGATTCGTCTGGTATCTGACCAAATTCCAGATCAGACCCGAGGAAGAACAGCTGGAGATGCTCTTCGGCGAAGCCTATCAGGATTACAGGAACAAGGTGCGCCGCTGGATCTGACCGCTCAAGGGTCAGGACCCACTCATTTGGCTGAATTGGTGGGGATGAATTTGTTCGGATACGAGGCGCAAAGTTGCAGGAAACCGTCCGATTTCCAAAGGTTTGCAACGACGTTGCCGGGCAAATTCACCCTATCCCCCAGGGACGCAAAAACGGCTTCGATCTGCGGTGTCAAACCGCTCAACCGGGCAGGAAGCCCGCTTGTCGCACTTTTCCTAACAGCTCATCGCCGTTTGCTGCGCCAATTCAACCAAATGAATGGATCCTGACCCTGGTCAGTCGCCCATGTAGAAACTGCTTCTTACCTTGAAGGCATCTGCGGCAAACCGCAGAAATGTTCGAATGCGTGCGACATTCTTGAGATCGGGATGCGTCAGCACCCAGATGTCGAGATAGCGCGACGGTTCCATGCCCGGCACGCGGACAAGATCCGGGTCGGGATCGCCCAGGAAGCAGGGCAATCTCCCGACGCCCATACCCGCCTTGACGGCTGCGAGGAGCGCGATCATGTCGTCGGCGACCAGACTGATATACGCGGAAGGATACCGGGTGCGGATCTCCTTGGGCACGCCCCGCCCCCACCATTTGAACGTCACGCAGGAGAGCCGCGCGCTGTCATGGCTCGCTTCTATGGTCTCCCGGTGCCTGCGGGCGAAACTGCGGGACATGTAGTAGCAACGTCTCTGACCGGTCGCGAGCCGGCCAAACAGCGTTTCACCCGGATTGTCCGTTACCCGGACCGCAATATCCGCTTCCCGCCGGTGAAGGCTGAGTTTTTCGTTCGCAGCAACCATTTCCAGTTCGATACGCGGATGCCGCTCGGTGAATTGCTGCATGATTTCCGCAAGCTGTACCTGGAACAGGAGCTGGGGGGCGGTCACCCGCAAGGGCCCTTCCAACTCGGTGTCCTGAGCGGTGATACGTGTGTCGAGCGCCAGGATCTCCGCCTCCATGCGCTTTGCGGCGGCAACGGCCTCCTCGCCCGCGATTGTCGGAACAAATCCTTCCGGGAGCCGCTCGAACAGCCGTGTTGCCATCCGTTCTTCCAGTGCCGACAAGCGCCGTGACACTGTCGAGTGGGTAACCCCGAGCTCTTTCGCGGCCTTGGTCACATTGCCCGCGTTGGCAACGGCGAGCACAAATTTCAAGTCGTCCCAGTTATCCATTCGGTATCGATCACCCTCAAACTGAGCTGTTCAATCGCTTTTTCAGGCCTGTGCATTTTTGCACAGCTCTGTTTGGAAATTGATGAATTTTTCACAGACAGGTTTCGAGATAGCGTCCACGTCTTTCGAATATGGAGAATGCAGATGACCGTACAAGCCCTCGCCATGATCACCGTTACCGACAAGGAGAGCCTCGGCGCCTACCGGGAAAAGGCGGCAGACGCGCTTGCAAAACATGGCGGCAGCGTCGTTGCCGCCTCGCCCGAAATCACCGTCCTTGAAGCCGCCGGCGACACTCCGAATATTGCCGCACTTCTCTCATTCCCGAGCGTTGAGGCTGCCAAGGCATGGCGCGAAGACCCGGACCTCGCCGACATTCATGCGCTCCGGAACAAGGGCGGCAAGTCGACGATAGTGGTGCTGCCGGGATGAATACTGAACGGCCCTGGTTTCTCAGGGCCGCTTCTCTTTAGGAGAGGCACTTTCCTGCACGCGTTGCGCTATTTCCCGCCAACGCTCGATTTCAGTGTCCCGACCGACGTGGTTTGGTGACAGCATGGGCGAATTGACAAGCAACATGCCGATTGCATCGTCCGGAAAAAACTTGCGTTCTTCGTCAGTCAGACTTGGGCCGAATTCGGACACCAAAAACATCATCTCGGTTCCTGCGGCTATCGGAACACCGCAACCACCAAAGTAAAGGTTCCAGGTGACGACCGGCGCCGGATCGTCTTTAGGCCCCTTCAACACATCTCGCAGCTCATATTCGACGAATATCCAACCGAAGGGTGCATGTTCAGAACCCGTACCCCATTCAGAAGTTTGCGGAGATCCTTTTGGAGGACGTCGATATTCCACGCCCGTGACAAATCCGGCAAAAACCCTGTCAGCCTTTCGGAAAAACTCTTCGTCCGTGGATGCATCGAAATACGTGCAGGCTTGCGCACCCGGTATCGACAACGTGCCGATCAAAAACAACAAACAAAGTAGTCTCAAAGTGAGCCCTCCGGTTGAAGCATCCATTCTCTGCAACAACCTTCTCAGCCTCATGCGGCGACACTTTGGCCGCTACAGCCAGCTAGAAAACAACCTCAAGCCGTTTCCCAAGCTCCTGTTCCGAACGACGCGTAACCACGGAAAGAGCAGGTGTTACACCGGCTTCACCAGCCGCATGCGCCAGGTGACGCCCTTCTTGTCCGAGACGAGGCGGTAGTCGTCGAGGACGTCCCATTTCGCTTCATCGTCTGTCGCTGCCCAGAGGCTGTTGATCAGCTTGTTGGCGCCTGATTCAGGCCGTTTCGGGGAATACATGGACAGCGCAATCACGCCGCCCTCTTTCAGGAAGGGTACATAGCGGCTGACGACGGCGGCGGGATCATCGGCAAAGTGGAGCACTTCGTTGAAGACGATGGCGGAGAAGGTCTCGCCATCCTGCGGCTCGAACGTGTGCATGTCGCCTGCCCTCAGCGAGGCAATGTCCGGGTCGACATTGGCGATTTCAAGAGACGCCGGGGAAAGATCCATGCCGACGTAACGCTTGATGCCCATCGGCTGCAGGCGCTCATAAAGCAACCCCTCACCGCAACCGATATCGAGGACCTCGTCCATGGAACCGGTCAGGGACAGCCACATGCCGATGATGCCATAGCGGCCGCTTTCGGGAAGCGAGCGCAGGAAGGCCCAGCGCCCGGCTTCGTATTCCTCGTCCCAGCCTTCGGCAGTGGTAGCGTTTTTCGACATGGCGGCTTCCTAACAGCAAAGGCGGGCCAAAGCGGCCCGCCGTTTCAAATCAAGCTTTATGCGCATCACTTATAGGGATCTGCCGCGTCGCGCAAACCGTCTCCAAGGAAATTGAACGCAAGCACAACGATAATGATCGGGATCACCGGTGCCATCAGCCAGGGATAGACCGTGACGACGGAGATATTCTGGGCTTCGTTCAGCAAAACACCCCAGGAAACGGCCGGCCTGCGCAGACCGAGATTTAGGTAGGACAGTGCCGTTTCGCCCAGGATCATGGCCGGGATCGACAGGGTAGCGGATGCGATGATGTGGCTGGTGAAGCCTGGCAGAAGATGCCGTGTGATCACCCGCTTCGGCTTGGCCCCCATCAGCACCGCTGCCTTGGCGTATTCCTCTTCTCGCAGGGACAGTAGTTTCGATCGGACCGCGCGCGCGAGCCCCGGCCAGTCGAGCAGTCCCAGGATGATCGTCAGGCCGAAATAGATCCAGACTGGACTCCAGGTCACCGGCAAGGCGGCTGACAGCGCCATCCAAAGTGGCAGCTCCGGCAAGGAGCGGATGATCTCGATCATGCGCTGGATGATGCTGTCCAGAATGCCGCCGAAATAACCGGCAATGCCGCCGAAGAAGAGCCCGAGAACAATCGAGATGGTGACGCCGACCAGCCCGACCGTCAGGGACAGGCGCGCGCCATAGACAAGGCCGGAAAACTGGTCACGGCCAAGACGGTCGGTACCGATCAGGAAGAGCGTTCCTCCTTCGGCAGGGCAGAACAGGTGGAAATCCGCGTCGAACAGACCCCAGAACTTGTAGGACGCCCCCCGGCAGAAGAACCGGACCGGCTGAACGTCGTCCTCGTTCTCGGTAAACACCCATTGCAGGGTTTCCATGTCGATTTCCGACGTCATGCCGTAGACGAAAGGACCGACAAACTCGCCGTTATGGAACAGGTGCAGCGGTTGGGGTGGCGCGAAGAGGTGTTGGCTGTCCCGGGTGTTGGCACCATAGGGCGCAATAACTTCGGCAAACGGGACACAGAGATAGAAGATGATCAGGATGACGCCCGACCAGACGGCAAGCTTGTGGCGCTTGAACTTCCACCACATAATCTGCCACTGGGACGCCTGATAGTAACGCTCCTGCTCCGGCGTCATCTCCTCCGTAACGGTCGGATTGAACGGCGTCGGATCAACGTAGTGCTCAACGTTGCGCGGCGGGGCGCCATCCCTTGCGTCCATGGTCATGACGACGCCCTCCCGCCGAGACGGATTCGCGGATCAAGAACCGCCAGAAGGAGGTCTGAGATCAGCATTCCGATGAGCGTCAGGACCGCAACAAACAGCAGGATGAAGCCCGAGAGGAACTGATCCTGCGACTGAAGCGCCGACAAGAGTACGGGGCCGACGGTCGGCAGACTCATCACCACGGACACGATCACCGAGCCAGAGACAAGCGACGGGATCAGGTTGCCGATATCTGCAATGAACGGGTTGATGGCCATGCGCAGCGGATACTTGACCAGCAGCTGGTTTTCTTTCAGCCCCTTGGCCCGGCCCGTCGTGACATATTGCTTGTGCAATTCGTCGAGCAGGTTTGCTCGCAGCCGCCGGATCATCGCCGCCGTGCCCGAGGTTCCGATCACGATGGTGGGAACGATCAGGTGGGCAAGCACCGACATGGCCTTGTCGAAGCTCCAGGGCTGGTCGATGTATTCCGGTGCCATGAGCCCGCCGACCGACAGTCCGAACCATCGGTTGAACAGGTAAAGCAGAATGAGCGCCAACAGGAAGTTCGGGGTCGCAAGGCCGATATAGCCTAAAAAGGTGAAGCCGTAGTCGCCCCAGGAATACTGCCGCGTTGCCGAGTAGATGCCGATTGGAAAGGAAACGACGTAAACGAAGAGGATCGTCGCGAAGTTGAGCACAATCGTCAGCGGCAGCGTAGGTCCGACAACCTGATCGACTGGCTTGTCGAATTCAAAGGACCAGCCCCAGTTGCCCTGAATAAGACCGTCGAAGCCGTGCGGTCCGGGCCACAGACCAACCCAGATCAGGTATCTTTCAAAAAACGGCCTGTCGAGAGAGAACTCCTTGCGCAGGAATTCAAGCTTGGCAATCGAGGACTGTTCTCCGGATGCCTTCAATGCCGCGATCTGGTTGGAGATGTAGTCGCCAGTCGGAAGTTCGATGATGAAGAAAGTCAGAAAACTGATCACCAACAATGTCGGGATCATCATCAAAATCCGGCGAATAATATAATAAATCACCTACGTTCCCCTCAGCCCCGCAGCTTTTGTTCAGTGCGCCTTTTTCGCCCCGCACTTAAGGTCGACTTCCATTTCGAAATTATGACGTCTTCAAAACCAGCGTCAGCCCGTCCGACACGGGCAGCATCGATATCACCACTCGCTCGTCTTCCCGCAGTTTGTTGTTGAGCAGGCGTATGTCCTCCACTGCCGGATCGGAGATATTCGGGTCGATCACATCGCCGAGACGCAGCATGTTATCGAACACCATGATCCCGCCGGTGCGCAACAGGCGCAGCGCAAGTTCATAGTAGGTGGAATAGCTCTTCTTGTCGGCGTCGACGAAAATCAGATCGAAACTGCCCTCTTCTCCTTCTTCCAGCAGAGTTGCCATTGTGCGCTCGGCGCGACCGACTCTGAAATCAATTTTGCTGCGCACTCCGGCTTTTTCCCAGTGCACTTCGGCCAGATCCTGCCAGTCCTTGCGCTTGTCGATCGCAATCAGGCGTCCATCCGGCGGCAAGGCCGACGCCATCCACAATGTGCTGTAGCCCGTGAAAACACCGAGCTCCATCACCTTCCTGGCATTGAGCGTCTTGATTAGAAAGTGAAGAAGCTGGCCCTGTTCCTGCGGCACACGCATGTCGGCCTCAGGCAGGCTCTGCGTGTGCTTTCTCAACGTTTCGAGTGGTGCTGTTTCCCGCGTTCCCTGTTGGCATACATAGTCGATCAGGTCTGAAGTCATCTCCAACCGGTCGGCCATTCTTCCTCCTGTTACAACTGGAATTCCTTTGCCGGCTCATGCGCCTGACAACTTACTCCGACATAAAGAATTCATCCATGCGATGGATGCCAAACTGCGCGCCGGGGTCCCAGCCATATATACCTTCCAGGGGGACGTTTTCTACATTGTTGACGACCACGGGTTGCCGCACGCCAGACACCAGACCAATCCGGATCGTTTCGTCTGCGTGGATCTGCAACATTTCTTCCCAGATTTTGGTCCGTTCCTCCGGGGTCTTGGAAACAAGCCAGGCTTCATAAAGCTCCATCAGCCGCGCTGCGGGTGGCCAGTCAGGCTTTTCACCGCCCTCGCCACCTGTTTCATAGTAGTCGCCCCACGCGTGCCACGACAGGACATCGCCATGAACGGGTGCAAGATCATCCGGCGGCATTTCGGAGGTCGGTATGCCGTTTTCCAGTCCCCACCAGACAGACATCAAAAGCTGACCTGTGATGGAACGCTCACGCAGGTTGTCGCGCTGGCTCGGCTTTGCATAGAGCTTGATGCCGATCTCGCGCCACATCTCAGTCACCAGTTCCAATGCGTCTTCCTGCACCTGTGCTTCGCCGGCGGTTTCGACGATGATTTCAAGCGGGCGCCCGTCGGGCATGAGCCGGATGCCCTCACCGTTGCGTTCGGTCAGGCCAATTTCGTCCAGAAGCGCATTTGCCTGCTCTGGATCATAGTCGGCCCATTTGCTCGTGTATTCCGCCTTGTGGAGCGGGCTGGATGCCAGAACCGTGTCATTGCCAGCCGTTCCTAGCCCGAAAAACAGAACGCGGTTCAAGAGGGTGCGGTCAATGCCAAGTGAAAGCGCACGGCGGAACCGCGTGTCGCGAACCAATTCGCGCCAACCCGGATCCTTCACTGTCAGGTTCGGCAGGATCGAGATCTCCGATCCCTTGGTGTTCGACCAAAGGGCGGTCACATAATCGTTCAGCTTTTCGCCCTTCTTCAGCACCGTAATATCGGAAAAGCTGAGATTGCGGGCCTGGAGGTTGCTTTCGCCAGCCTGCGCTTTTGCCGGAATGAGCTTTCCGTCCGCGACGGTCATGACGATCTGGTCGATATAGGGCAGCTGCTGGCCGGTGCTGTCGACCCGGTGGTAATAGGGATTGCGCTGCAGAATGAAGCGCAGATCGCTGTCGTCACGCTGACGAACCCAGGGCTGCAGAGACGGAAGTTCGACATTGCGGGCGTTGTACATGTCGTCCTTCTTCGCATGAAGCGGCGCCCAGCTGCGGGCCTTGACCTTTGCCGCTTCCGCTTCGATGAATGCTGGATCACCGTATTTCTCGTGGAACTTGCTGAGATAGTGCGACGGACGATAGATGAAGGGCGGTCTGGACTTTGCCAGTTCAGGCAGGAACAGCGGGTTCGGTTCGTCCCAGGTAAACCTGACAGTCGTGTCGTCAAGAACCTCGAATTTCGGTCCCTTGCCGTTGACCAGAAGGAATGGCGGCAGACCGGACGGCGTCAGCTTGTCGTTGCTGACAACATCTTCGAAGTAATAGCGGATATCCTCTGCATCGAAGGGATCACCGTCGGACCACTTGTGACCTTCACGTGTGTGCAACGTAAAGATCCGGCCATCCTCGACCTCAACGTCCTGCAGAATATCAGGAACAAGTTCAAGCTCCTTGTTATACCCGACCAAGCGGGCATAGCCCCATACATTGATGAGGCGGACATCCTTCGCACGGCCGATAAATGTATCGAGCGAACCGCCGTGCTTGCCGATGGTACGGCCCTTGGCTTCAAGATCGACGACCAGTGGTTCTGACGGCACCCGCTCGGCAATCGGCGGCAGCGAAGGGTCAAGTCCCGGCGTTTCTTTGAGTTCCAACGCCGCCAGCGGGGCTGCGCTCAACACGGCTGCCAGAAACAGCCCTGTCCTCGTCAAGTTCACAAACATCATGCAGCAGTCCCCTCAAGTGCCCCGGAGTTCTTCAGTCCGGGTGCGCAGACAAAGTGATCCGGTTCCATTTCCACCAGCGACGGTTCCGTGTCATCGGTGATCCGGAATGGTTCTGGCCAGAGATGCGGCTCGGATGCCCTGTTGGCATCAAGCGCTGCAAAATCCAGCGGAGTTGACAGATCCGGCTCCGGCACTGCGGACAACAGTGCCTTCGTATAAGGGTGAAGCGGATTGGCGACGACCGTTCGCGTTTCACCAAGTTCTACCAGACGTCCGCGGCACATGACCGCAATCCGGTCGGCGACATAGTCTACCACGGCAAGGTTATGGCTGACGAACAGATAGGTCAGATTCAGGTCGCGCTTCAGATCCTGCAAGAGATTCAGGATCTGAGCTTGAACGGACACGTCGAGTGCGGATGTCGGTTCGTCGCAGAGAATAAATTCCGGATTGAGCGCAAGCGCCCTGGCAATGCCGATGCGTTGCCGTTGACCGCCTGAGAACGAATGCGGATAGCGCCGCAGGAACCGCGGATCGAGACCGACAAGGCTCATCAGGTTCCGGACGCGTTCCGCCCTCTCCTGCGCCGTGCCGATGCCATGGACCTCGAACGGTTCCATCAAGGTGTCGTTGATCGTCATGCGCGGATTGAGCGACGAAAACGGGTCCTGGAAAATGAGCTGGATCCGGCGACGGTAGTCCATCAGGTCGGCGCCGCTCAGTTCAGCGATGTTTTCAAGCCCCTTGCCGCGATTATAGAGGACTTCGCCACCTTCCAGATCGATTGCGCGCAGGATCGCCTTGGCGGCCGTTGTCTTGCCGGACCCGGATTCACCGACGAGACCGAGGCATTCACCACGCCGGATGGTGAAACTGATGTTGTCCAGCGCCGTCATCGTCTTGGTCTTGGTGCTGAGCAAAGAGCCCTTGCGCAGCGAAAAACGCTTGGTGACGTTGCGCATCTCGACCAACGGCTCGCCGGGCGCAACATCGCAGCGCGGCCTGTTCCTGGTGAGGTCTTCCGATTTCAATTCGATCGGACGAATGGGGACGAGCCGGTCGTCCTTGTCCATGTGAAAGCTCGGCACGGCGTTGAGGAGAGCCTTCAGATACTCATGCTTGGGATTGGAGAATAGCTGTTCGGCCGTTCCCTTTTCCATGATCCGACCGTGGTAGATGACCGCGATCTCGTCCGCCATGTTGGCGACAACGCCGAAATCATGCGTAATCATCAGCACGGACATGCGCAATTCGGCCTGAACCTCCCGAATGAGTTTCAGGATTTCCGCCTGGATGGTGACGTCGAGCGCGGTGGTCGGCTCATCCGCAATCAGCAGCGCCGGATTGCAGATCATTGCCATTGCAATCATTGCGCGCTGGCGCAGGCCACCGGAGAGTTCAAACGGATAGGTGTCGAGTGCGCGCTCGGGATCGGGAAACTGAACGAGACGCAGCATTTCCTTTGTAAGTTCGCGCGCTTCCGCAGCGGAGACATTGCGATGGAGAAGTGCCGCCTCGCCGATCTGGTCGCCGATCGTGTGAAGCGGCGACAGAGACGTCATTGGTTCCTGAAATATGATCGCAACGCGGTTTCCCCTGAGATGCCGCATTTGCGGCCCCTTGCGTTGCAGGCCGGCGATGTCGACCGGGGGTTCTGCACCATTCGGGTCAGCCAGGATCACTTTGCCGGATGTAATTTCTGCAGCTTGTGGCAGAAGTCCCATGATTGTTTGGGAAATAACCGTTTTGCCCGACCCGGATTCGCCCACAAGCGCGACAGTCCGGTTTTCGGGTACGACGAAAGAAACATCGTCGACTGCCCGCACACGGCCTTCCGCTGTATTAAAATCGACTGTCAGTCCCTCGATAGAGAGAACATTCACCGCGCTTTTCCTCCCCGGCAAGGATTGTCAGCATGAGCCTTACAAGGCTTTTGTTGCAAAAAACAGACAACCAAATTCGCCGATGGATAGCAATGCAGAAATCTGCCGGATATTGCTGTGATTTGCATCACACGGGGCAGAATCCTGTCTTTTTTTCAGAATCTTGTGCGAGATCCACAAAAGCGTGTGAGCATTTGTAATGCTACTCTGCCGCGGACACGGGAACTTCCTGCTGCGAAGTCTGTTCGGGCGTGTCCGCCGGAAAGGGATCAATCCAGTAGACTTCCATCAAACCGGAACGGCCGCGCAGGTGATGGGCGCCCACGGGACGCTTGTGAAGCTCGTCGGGAAGCTGGGTCACCGTATCGGCGCTTGCCAGAATGGTAACTTCGGGCGCACCGTCCACCTCTTTGCCAAGTGTCTGAAGACGCTCGGCTGCATTCACGGTATCGCCGACCACCGTATAGTTCCAACGGTCGAGCGCGCCGACATTGCCGACAACCGCCGGTCCGGTGTGGATACCGATACGTGTCAAAATCTGCGGGCCGCCCTCCTTCTTCGTCCGCTCATTGGAGGCATGCAGTGCGGCGGCAATTCTGCGCGCGGTGCGAACAGCGGCGACTGCATGGTCCGGCCTTTCGTCCGGTGCGCCCCAGAACGCCAGCATCCCGTCACCCAGGAACTTGTCGACGGTTCCTCCCTCGCATTCGACGGCCTCGACAAGTATCGCGAAATGGTCGTTCAGGAGGCGCGCAGTCTCCTCGGCGCTCAAATGTTCGGAAAGTGCGGTGAAGCCGACAATATCGGTAAAGAGGATCGTCAGCTCGGCTTCCCGCGCCTCGGCCGCCTTACCGCCTCCAAGCCGCATCAGCTTGATGAAGAGCGATCTCGGGACATAGGTGTTCATGGCTTTCAGGCCTTCAACCATGGAGTTGAAGGCAAGCGCGACCTGATCGATCTCAGCAACCCGGCTGCGCGGCATGGGTTCGACTTCGTTCAAAGACAGCGTCCCGACGCGCTCGGATTGCACGGCGAGATTTCGCAAAGGCCGGGCAACCCTGCGGCCGATCCAGAACGCAATCAGCACCGATATGACCAGGGCGCCGAAGCCGACGAACACCGACCCGGCAAGCCGGCGCACTTCCCGGGAGACTGTTGCGCTGAGGTAGTACTGGCCGATCGTCCAGGGCTGGTCGCTGAAACCGTCCAGCTCAGCCTTCATAATGATGTATTCATCATTGTTCGCTTCCACGAAGGACACTTCGATCCCCAGCTCGGCAGCCCTTTGGAATTCGTCCAGGGGTTCCTCGTTCACCATCGCCTCAAGAACCGGATCGCCAATATTGTGCCAGGTGCCCGGCAGGTTGTCCTTGATGCTGCCACCCGTTTGAAGCTGAGACGCATCGGTGTGCATGATGACACGACCGTCACCGGACAGAATGAATACGGTGTTTTCGAAGCCCTCGTCCTGGCTTGAGACGATGTGAGACAGATCCTTCATGGAACTGGCAGCCGTCAGCATACCGATGAATTCACCGTCCCGAACAAGCGGAACGGAAACGTTCGCGAACAAACCAACCTCGTGCTCAACGAGCGGTCCCCAGGTGGGCGAACTGTTCTGGTCGAGTGACGGAAGCTTTTCCTCCTTCATACCAGGAGGCGGCACATCCCTTTCGATGCGCCACAATTTGCCGGACGGTGCCCGGTAGACCCCCAGGCGTCGTCCATCTTTCGCCGTTGCGGCTAGGGTTGTGATGTCGCTGTTCGATTTCAGCGCAATCGAAAGATCTTCAAGCGTCCGCTCCGGGTCCTCGAAGCCGATCGTGCCGTCATTGAAATAGGGCTGAAGGCCAACGACTGCGTTTTCGACCGAATTGAAATGCGTGCGAAGCTGCGCTTCCAGTGCGTCTGTGCTGAGGATGGTCTTGTCGTTGAGTAGCGAGAATGTGTTGCTGAAATTCGCGCTGACGGACAGACTCAGGACGAGACCGATGGCAAGGGCGACAAAGGCGCCGAAGCCGATCCCGACGACTGATGTCAGGGGCAGCTTGATCCGGCGGCCGTTTCGCTTCTTTTCTGCCATCAGCGGCAAGGTCCTTTGCTCGTGCGCACAGCTTATCTGACTGATTGTTTTCGTCAAATTAAGGCGGCCGCGCCTGCATCGCCTTTGAAAGTGCTTCCCGTCGCGGTTATTCGCCGGCTTCCTTCAACTGCCGAAGCGCCAGTTCCTGTAGCAGAAGGACCGTTTTACCATCGCAAATCTCGCCGGTTCTGATCATGTTGAGTGCTTCGTTCAGCGGCACATGCAAAACTTCTATGTCTTCTCCCTCGTGCTCCTCACCGCCTCCGTCAGCCACCTGATCCTTCATATGGTATGTGCCCGTGAAAAGCGAAATACGTTCGTTCACGGCCCCTGGGGTCATGAACAGATCATAAAGGTGCTCAAGGCCAGAGACCTCAAAGCCGGTCTCTTCAATCAGCTCGGCGCGCATGCGGTCTTCCGGGTGCGCGCCCTCCAAAAGCCCGGCGGGCGCTTCGATGAGATAGGGATCGTGGCCCTCGATCAGCGCAGGCAGACGAAACTGGCGGGTCAGGAGCACGCAGCCGGTTTCGGGATTGTAGAGGAGGCAGCCAACCCCGCTGCCCTTCACGTAAACTTCGCGTATCTGTTCCTGCCAGGTACCGTCCCGCCTGCGCAGCTCAAAGCGATGGCTGGTGAGCGTTCCCCATTCTTCCGAGAGGACCCGGCTTTCAATGGGCCGCAAAAAGTCGCTGCTGTTGAGCCGTTTGCCATGGGTCACGTGTCTTTGCCTCCGGCAGTTCCGAGACCAAGTTCGGCCAGAACCTCTTGCGTGTGTTCGCCCAGAACCGGTGCGGCCCGGCCCAGCGAAAGCTCGGCGTTTTGAAAACGGATCGGCGTGCGCACGGAGGCAACCGTCCCCTCCATTGTGGCGGTTGCCGGAAGCTCGACCTTGAGCTCTCTGTGTTTGACCTGAGTGTCGTCGAACACGTCCTCGACCGAATTGATCGGACCAGCGGGCACGCCTTCGCTTTCAAGAGCAGACAGGAGGTCGTCGCGTGTCCATTTTGACGTCTCCGCAACTAGAAGCGGGATCAGATCTTCTCTGGCCGCCACCCGGCCGGCATTGGTGGCATATTCCGGTTGTTTTGCGAGTTCCGGCAGATGCAACACGGCACACAGGCGCTCAAACTGGCCGTCATTTCCCACCGCGATGATCAGATGACCGTCGATGGTTGGAAACACCTGATAGGGCACGATATTCGGATGTGCATTGCCAAGCCGTTTCGGTGCCCGGCCGGACACGAAGTAGTTGAGCGCCTGATTGGCAAGAACCCCGACCTGGGCGTCAAGCAAGGCCATGTCGATCCATTCGCCTTCGCCGGTCATATCGCGGCGCCGCAAAGCGGCCAGCACACCGACGACACCGTAAAGACCGGTAAAGATATCGGCAAAGGCAACACCGATTTTCTGCGGATCACCGCCGGGTTCGCCCGTGAGGTCCATAATGCCCCCCATGCCCTGGATCATGAAGTCGTATCCGGCACGATGCGCATAAGGGCCTTCCTGACCGAAACCCGTAATGGAGCAGTAGATCAGCTTAGGATTGACCTCTTTCAAGCTGTCATAATCGAGACCGTATTTCGCGAGACCACCCACTTTGAAATTTTCAATCAGAATGTCCGCATCGGCCACCAAACGGCGTACGATTTCCTGCCCTTCCTCGGTGCGGAAATCCGCCACGATCGAGCGCTTGCCGCGGTTGCAGGCGTGGAAATAAGCAGCGTCACGGTCGTTGCCCGCCTCGTCCTTGACAAAGGGAGGACCCCAGCCCCTGGTGTCGTCGCCCTGAAGGCTTTCCACCTTGATGACATCGGCACCAAGATCCGCCAGGGTCTGACCGGTCCAGGGACCTGCCAGAATGCGCGCAAGTTCAACGACCTTTATGCCTTCAAGCGGCGCAGACATGTTCGATTTCCCGGAATTGTTGAAAGTCAGGCTTCAGACGTCTTTCGATAGACATGATAACGGCCTGGATGGATCCCGTCCGGCTTCTCCAGAACCTCGAAGTTCGGCAAATCGAGTTGCAGCGCCGTCAGAATGTAGCCGCCAACGGCCATGCGCTGATTGATCAAGGGCGCCAACCAGTTGACGATGGCCAAATCGTTCGTGGGATCTGCGGACCCGATGTCGATATGCGCAAACGAGGCCAACGCCCCAACGCGTGGTCCGCAGAAGGCCAGCGTGTCGCGAATGTCTCCCAGGATCATGTGGTCGGCGTCCGGTGCGCAGCTCGGATGACATTCCATGGCGAAATCGAATACGAAAATCTCCTTGTTCGGGTAGATTTCGCGAAGGTGATCGTAGGTCCGGCCGTTTCCAAGTCCGAGTTCCAGAACCGGCCCTTCAACGGCGTTCACCTTGTCGACGAGATGTTCCAGCAGGATTTTCTGCGATGTCATGCGGCGGATAAAACTGTCCAGACGGCTCATTCAACATTTCCCTGTGACTCAAGACGCCCCTCACATAGTCAAAGGCCGCTGCAAGGTCAAAACATGCCGTTGCATTTGTCGATAAATCGGCACGTGGACAGGTTGCCGAAACAGGACTTTGCCACATTCGCCAATCATGGTAACGCGTTAGCCGGGAGAAGGGACAACTACCCTGCCCGGCTGAATTACTGGACAATCCTTTGGGAGACCTCGATGCGTTCCGAAACGGCGCCGGCCATCCGGCTGGAAGACTATCAACCGCCAGCATATCGCATCGACAAGGTCCATCTGAATATTCAACTCGACCCCGAAGAGACGCTTGTCACGGCAACCCTCTCTCTTTTGCGGCAAGACGGTACGAAAGCTGCCACTCCGCTCGTTCTGGACGGCGATGAACTGAGCCTTAGCGCCGTAAAGCTGAACGGTGAAGACCTCGCGAAAGATCAGTATGATGCCGGCCCGGACAGGCTGGAGGTGCATGCGCCTCCGGCGGAAACGTTTAACCTCACGATCACTACGCGGATCAATCCGGACAGCAACACCAAACTGATGGGTCTCTATCGGTCCTCCGGCACGTATTGCACGCAATGCGAGGCCGAGGGGTTTCGCCGCATCACCTATTTCCTGGACCGTCCCGACGTTCTCGCGGTTTATACCACGCGCGTCGAAGCGCAAGTCGCCGGCTGCCCGGTGCTTCTGGCGAATGGCAATCTCGTTGAAACCGGAAAGGTTGACGGCACGGACAGGCACTTTGCCGTCTGGCACGACCCGCATCCGAAACCGTCTTACCTTTTCGCGCTGGTCGCCGGCGATCTGGCGAAGGCGTCCGACCAGTTTACGACAGCCTCAGGCAATGACGTCGCGCTCAACATTTACGTCGAGCACGGCAATGAAAGCCTGTGCGGGTGGGCAATGGACTCGCTAAAGCGATCCATGCGCTGGGATGAAGAGGTCTTCGGGCGCGAATATGACCTCGATGTCTTCAATATCGTTGCCGTGTCCGATTTCAACATGGGGGCCATGGAGAACAAGGGCCTCAACATCTTCAATGACAAATATGTTCTGGCTGATCCGGAAACGGCAACAGATCAGGACTATGCCAATATCGAAGCTGTGATCGCGCACGAGTATTTCCATAACTGGACCGGAAACCGCATCACCTGCCGGGACTGGTTTCAGCTTTGCCTCAAGGAAGGCCTGACCGTTTTCCGGGACCAGGAATTCACATCCGACATGCGCTCCCGGCCCGTCAAGCGCATCACTGACGTCAGACTTCTGAAATCCCACCAGTTTCCAGAAGACGCAGGCCCCCTCGCCCACCCAGTGCGGCCGCGCGTCTACCACGAAATCAACAACTTCTATACGGCGACCGTCTACGAAAAAGGCGCAGAAGTCGTGCGCATGCTCAAGACGGTTCTGAGTGATGACGGCTTCCGGGCCGGCATCGATCTTTATTTCGAACGCCATGACGGCGAGGCAACGACGATCGAAGCCTTTCTGCAATGCTTCGAAGACGCTGCCGGCGAGGATCTCGGCCAGTTCGCCCTCTGGTATGAGCAGGCCGGCACACCGGTAATCTCTGTCAAGACGCGACACAATGCCCAAAAGCAGACGTTTTCGATCGTCCTGTCTCAAGAGATCCCACCGGTTCCGGGACAAAAAACTAGCAAACCTGCTGTCATTCCGCTTCGCTTCGGACTGATTGGGCCGGACGGAAACGACCTCGATACCGGCAGTGCCGACGGGATTGCGGTTTCCGGCGATGTTCTGCTTCTGAAGGAGACGCGGCAGGAAGTGACGTTCTCCGGCATTTCCGCACCGCCGGTCCTGTCGCTCCTGCGCGGGTTTTCGGCTCCTGTCCGGCTTGACCAAAGCCTGAGCGCGGACGAACTGCGCTTCCTTGCTGCACATGACAAAGATCCTTTCAACCGCTGGCAGGCAGTGCAGTCGCTCGCCATGCAGGATCTTGTCCGGTTGACAGAACTCGTGCGCAGCAACACTGCCGGTGATCCGGATGACGGTGTTGTTGATGTCTTCGGCGCGGTTTTGCAGGACCATTCGCTTGATCCGGCGCTGAAGGCCCTTGCTCTTACCCTGCCGAGCGAAGCTGATGTTGCTCAGGAAATCGGCAAGAACGTCGACCCGGACGCCATTCACGGTGCCCGCAGGCGGTTGCGCGCGGCGATTGCCGGGCGGCACGCACAGGGCCTTGTCGAAACGGCTCGCGCTTTCGCTCCGAAGGGACAGTATTCTCCGGACGCTGAAACGGCAGGTAAACGCGCCCTTTCCAACAGAGCGCTCTACTACTTCGCAGTCTCCGGCAACCCGGACGCGGCCGGACTCGTCTGGGACAGGTTCGAGGCAGCCGATAACATGACGGATCGACTGGCCAGTCTCACCCTGCTGGTGCACGATCACATGGTGAAGGAAGACGACGCACTCGAAAGCTACCGATTGCGTCACCACAAGAATTCGCTGGCGATGGACAAATGGTTCATGACCCAGGCAACCGCACCGGGCGATAATACCCTTGCGCGCGTCAGATCGCTGATGGCCCATCCGCTTTATGACGCGACCAACCCGAACCGGGTTCGCTCGCTGCTGCAATCCTTCGCAACTGGCAATCCGACCCAGTTCGCCCGTCCCGACGGCGAAGGATTCGAGCTCATCGCCGAATCAGTTCTGGAGATCGACAAACGCAATCCGCAAGTCGCGTCCCGGCTCCTGACCAGTTTCCGCTCCTGGCGAGCGCTGGAACAGCGACGTTGTGCACATGCAGAGTCCGCACTTTTGAAGATCTCGTCATACGAACATCTGTCAAGAGACAGCCGCGATATCATCGATAGAACATTGCAATAGTGCGAAATACTCAAAAAGGTTAACAAAATCGGGAGAGTCCATCCGCGGCGTTAACCATTTTCTTCTTTGAAGGGACTGGACAAAAACCAAAGATTTGATTCAAATGAAGGTGATTCGGGGCACGCTCCGAAACGGCGGATTTTGAGGCACATTTCCCATGGCGCGAGTATTGGCCAGCGGCGCATCCACGCGGCGCGGCGAAAAGGATTCGAACCCGGAAAGCAGCACAGGCAGCACGCGCCTGCCGCTCGCAGCAATCCTCATCTCTCTTCGCGACAGCATTTTTCGGTCCGACAGCGTGATGCGCCGTGTCATTCCCGGGCTCGCAATCGTCTTCATCATCGTTCTGGCCCTGTTTCGGGCAGGTGAACTGGCCACCGAATACACCGACACCGAGCTTTCCGCGCAGACGACGCTCAGCCTGATGGCGACCGTCGTTTCCAACAGATTGAATGCGGCGGAAAGTACGCTTCCGGAAAACGGCTTCCGCACCACGTTGAAGCGCGCCCTCGCCGACAGCCTTCCGGCCGGCGCCACCAGCCAGGCGCGTATATTCCTTGTTGCAGACCGCAGCGGCACGATCGCCGCAACGGCACCGGCGCATCCGGGGCTGGAGAACAAACCGATCACGGATCTTCTGAGCCCCTCCCAACCACTGACCGTCTTCGGCGCGCGCGCCGGCGTTCTTCAGGTTCCCGTCGACCTAGGGCGCGGCGCAGGCAGCGAGCCTTTCCTGGCGACCGTCCATCACCTTGACGGCAAGCTTGGCATGATTGCGGTCCTGCAGCCGGAAAGTGCCATCTATGCCGACTGGCGGGATGACCTTTCTGCCAATGTCACGCTGTTTGCCGGCACGTCCCTTGTCCTGCTGGCCGTGATCTACGGCTTTTTCAGCCAGGCGACCCGCGCCGAATATGCCGACGACATGTATGCTGCAACGCGCGCGCGGATCGACACCGCCCTCACCCACGGGCGATGCGGCCTTTTCGACTGGGACCTTTCACGCGGCCGAATGTTCTGGTCGTCTTCCCTTTATGAGCTTCTCGGCCGGGAACCGAAGGACGACATCCTGAGCTTTGCGGACGTCTCCGACATCACCCACCCAGACGATATCGACCTGCTCGGGCTCGCAGAACACCTGCTTGAGACCGGCGAAACACTCGTCGACGAGACATTTCGCATGCGGCACGCGGATGGAAGCTGGATCTGGCTGCGCGCTCGCGGTGAAATCCAGTCGGATGCGGGCCGTGCCGAACCGCACCTGATCGGGATCTGCATAGACATCACCGAGCAGCATCAGCTTGCCGAGCAGAGCCGCATGGCAGACGTTCGCCTGCGCGACGCGATCGAAACGATTTCGGAAGCCTTCGTGTTGTGGAACGCGAAGAACGAACTGGTGATCTGCAATTCGAACTATCAGTCTCTCCACAGCCTGCCGAATTCGGCAATCAAGGCGGGCACGCCCTATCAGGACGTCATGGCGGCGGCATCCAATGCGGAAGTTGCGCCGCAACCTGTGACGGTGACCCAGCGCGGCGGCGCGCCTGAGGGGTCTTATGAGGCGCAGCTTGAAGACGGGCGCTGGCTTCAAATTTCCGAGCGGCGCACGAAGGACGGTGGCTTTGTCTCGGTCGGTACGGACATTACCGCGCTGAAAAAGCACGAGGAAAAACTGATGGAGTCGGAAAAGCGCCTTAAGGCGACCGTCTCCGATCTCCAGAAATCCCGCCAGACCCTGGAGTTCCAGGCACGTCAGCTTGTTGAGATGGCGGACAAGTATCAGGAAGAAAAAACCCGCGCGGAAGCTGCCAACAAGGCCAAGTCGGAATTCCTCGCCAACATTTCGCACGAACTCAGAACACCGCTGAATGCGATTATCGGCTTTTCGGACATTATGAACCAGGAGATGTTCGGGCCGGTCGGTACGGAGCGCTATACCGACTACTGCAAGGACATTTATTCCTCCGGAACGTATCTGCTTAACGTAATCAACGACATCCTCGACATGTCCAAGATCGAAGCCGGCCGGATGTCGATCGACACCGAGATCGTCAGCGCCGCTTCAGCCGCCGAGGATGCCGGCCGGATCGTGACTGGAGCCGCGACGGAAAAGAACATCTCCGTGACCGCGGATGTCGCCGAAGATCTGATGGTTCACGCAGACAAGCGCGCCTTGAAACAGATCCTGCTCAATCTGCTCGCCAATGCCGTGAAATTCACGCCCGACAGCGGCACCGTCACGCTCAGTGCGCAGCCCATTGACAATGAGCTGCGCTTTGAGGTTTCCGACACTGGGATCGGGATTTCGGAAAGGGATATCGAACGTCTTGCCCAGCCCTTCGTCCAGGTTGAAAACCAGTTCACCAAGACCCATCAGGGCTCCGGTCTCGGCCTTGCCATTGCCCGCTCGCTGGTCGAGCTGCACGGCGGTAAGCTGACAATCGAATCGGAAGTGAAAAAGGGCACCACCGTCAGCTTCACGCTTCCGATTGCGGAACGCGATACCAACTGATCGGCGGCACCCATTGTATTCTTGCTTGCTTCAATCTGCGGGCAGCGGAGGAGAGCCTGGAGCCTAGCTCACGATCACGGCTCCCTGTGTTTCCGGGTGCTCTGCGCTCAGTCCGGCGAGCCGGAAAACCTCTTCGACCCGAACTTCGAACTCCGCCTTCTGCGCCCTCTGCGCTACGGCATCTAACTTTCTTTTCTGCTCGCCTTCGATGTCCAGCTGCATTCCGTGTCTCCCGTTGGCGTTCTGAAATCTGCGCAGATCCATACCTGCCCTACGGCAGTCATGGTTCATATTCTCCGGAAACTGCGTGCGCTCAAGCGCGATGAAGATGAGGGTTGCGCGATAGTATCCGAAACTCTGTCCGTCAGTATGACCCCTTGCGAATGACTGGCTGTCCCGGCGCTCCGGATGCATATCCGGCGGTTCGGCGCCATGTCCGATGCCCTTTCCATCAGACGCTACCAGTTTCGGCAGTTGTGTATCGAAGTATCTCGCGTATCTTTTCTGATACTTCTTGACGATCTTTACGACCTCTTCCCGTGTTTCCCGGGTGTCACAGTAAATCACGGCCGTGTCAGTCTTTCTCGAACCAGGCGCGGCGACCTTCGCGCTGTACAAACCGGGCAGATGCCAGATCTTCTTCAGGATCGCAGCGAATGCATTGGCGCGCGTCTGTTCCTTCAGATTGAGATAGACACGTTCCCTGCACATGACGTTGTACGGGGTAATGAAGTGGATGAACGCACCGACCCAGCCCCTCCACTCCGGAAAGTTGTCCAGGCTCCTCATACGTTTCATCACGTTGGTCTGACATTGGTATTCGGCACCGGTGAGCTGGTTTCGCAGCTTTCTCCTCAGCGTTTCTGAGAATTTCTGCATTGTCCTCTCGTCAGGCGGATTGCGGGCGGTCGCGCCGCAGATGTAGCCATAAATTTCATTGACCGCGCGGTTACCCCGATCAAGGTGCGTTAGCCCTTTCGGCTGACCGGTGGCCAGAGCATCGCGCATCAGATCCGCCCGTCTCAGCCAGGCCCAATCAACCACGGTTTGCAAATCACGATGAAGTCCCATTGTATTTCCCTCTAGCGTTATCGTTGCTAGAAAAATGGGGGAATACTGGAGTGTTTCGGAGTGCTGCGGATCACACCCAATTTCGGGCGTTGAACGCTTGAGCGCGTTCCAAATGATCAAGGTCGGTTCTGGGCCAGCGAATAGCTGCAATCTTATTCGAACGCTTTGAGGGGCTCCAGTGACGCCGGGTCGCGCCACCTATCCGGTCGCAATGTGCTTCGTTCGCTTCGATATTTTGCAAGATTTTGCGCGGAAGTGACCTGGGTCCATCGCTGGTAACGTCTTAGTGCCTCTAAAAACGGGTCTGCATCGCCAGGATCAAGACATCCCGCTTTTTGACGTCAGCCGAAGCGTTTTGCCTTCGTGAGACAGACCCTCGCGTTCCTGCGCTTTTGGCATGAAATATACCCTCACATTCGACAGCTTGTGACTGCCTGCAAGAAGTCAATCGAACGCCGATTTCAGTCCGGAAAATCCCGCAAAACGGGACACCCTCAGTCCGCAGGCAAAAAAATCTTGTCCCGATTGCTTGAGGTCAATGCACCGCAGCAATTCCTGCTTTTCATTCAAAGCGACGTGCACTTTCAACGGCCGGATCTGCGTGGACATTTCGAAACGCATCCAGCCGCGTGTTTGTTACCTGAAAAGAGAGGGCCCCATGACAGCAAAAACCAAAGAAGCACATGCGCCAGAAGCGGCACAAGCAGCAGTACTCGACATAGCAGATTCCCCTGCAAAGACTTCCAAGGTTCGAAAGGCCCTGTCGCAGACGCCACCCGCTGGAAAAGCCGCCAAATCCTCTGCGGACAAAACCATACGTCATAGTGCCGTTCACAAAAGTCCATCGCTTTTACTGCATGAGCGTTCCATATCGAAAAGCAACAGCGCCCGGTTGCCCGACAACTACCCCTACAAGCGTCGCATGCGCCGTGAACAATACGAGGCACGCAAGCAGGAGCTTCAGATTGAACTTCTGAAGGTGCAAAACTGGGTCAAGGACAGCGGTCAGCGCGTCATTGTGATTTTCGAGGGACGCGACGCGGCCGGTAAAGGCGGCACGATCAAGCGGTTCATGGAACACCTGAATCCGCGCGGCGCCCGGGTCGTGGCGCTCGAAAAACCGACCGAAGAAGAAAAGGGGCAATGGTACTTCCAGCGTTATGTCCGCCATCTGCCGACGAAGGGTGAAATCGTTCTGTTCGACCGCTCCTGGTACAATCGCGCCGGCGTGGAAAAGGTCATGGGGTTCTGCTCCCCAGGCGAATACATGGAATTCATGCGACAGGTTCCCGAGTTCGAACGAATGCTGGTGCGAAGCGGCATTCGCCTTTTCAAGTTCTGGTTTTCTGTCAGCCGGGAGGAACAATTACGGCGGTTTCAGGCGCGGAACACCGATCCGTTGAAGCACTGGAAGCTCAGCCCTGTCGATGTGCAGTCGCTGGACATGTGGGACGACTACTCGGAGGCGAAGGAAAACATGTTTTTCTACACGCACACCGCCGATGCTCCGTGGACCGTCGTACGATCCGACGACAAGAAGCGCGCACGACTGAACTGCATGCGGTACTTTATCCGGTCACTGCCATATCCGGCGGCGGACTTGCAAATCGACTTGGATCCGGACCCCAAGATCGCCGGGCCGGCGGATGTTTTTTACCAAACGCTGGAAGACTTTGACGCGGGCCGCCAAGTGAGGGTCGAGTAACATCCGCGAACCATCGTGCCTCCGCCTTTTCGGCGGGGGCCGCGCATCGACACTGTGGCAAACGTTTTTGATTTCCAGCCTGTATCAGGCTCGCCACCGCAAACTGAATTGCGAGCACATCCCCTAGCTCTCGGCGGCAGCCTCAACCGAACCGATCAGCCGGATGAAGGTCTGGCGGACAGTTTGTTGATGGTTCGCGAGATCCGTTTCCAGCCTCGCAAACGTCGGACTTCCCGACGCCTGAACGAGCAGATCCAGAACGCCCCCGGGCGCTTCGGAAGCGACGAACTTTCCGGAGACCGCCAGACGAAGCACCTGTGTCAATCGCTGGTACAGTCTCAGTGCTTCCAAAAGCAGTTCTGCATCGCCTGGATCAAGACATCCCGCTTCCCTGAGGCGTTCAAGCGCCTCCTCGGTGCCTTGCGCAAGAATTCCGGGGGTCTTGTGGGCATGCACGAGCTGGAGATATTGCGCAATGAACTCGATGTCGACCAAACCGCCGGCAACCTGCTTCATGTCCCAGACGTCGTCCGTCCCCTTTTCCTTCTCGATCCGCGCGCGCATTGAGCGGACGTCGTCAGCCAGTTTGGCCATGTCGCGTGGTTGAACCAGCAGCTGCCGGATGCTGTCGGAGATCTTTTGCGCAAACTCAGGCGTCGTCGAAGCTATGACCCTTGCCCGCGTCAGTGCCATGTGCTCCCAAGTCCAGGCGTCTTTTTGCTGGTAGGAAATAAACCCGTCCAGGTTGGTCGCAAGCGGGCCAGCGTTGCCGGAGGGCCGCAGGCGAAAGTCCACTTCATAGAGCAACCCTTCCGCCGTCGGGGCCGACAATGCGGTCACAAGGCGCTGCGTCAGGCGAATGTAATATTGTGAGCTTGCCAGAGGTCTGCGGCCATCGGATTGCTTGACGTCCTCCGGCGCTTCGTAGAGCAGGATCAGATCGAGATCGGAGGACGCCGTCATTTCCCGGCCGCCGAGCTTGCCCATGGCCAGAACGGCCACGTTGCCACCTGGCACGACACCATGCGCTTCACCGACATGATTGATCACCTGTGTCAGCAGGCGTCCGACGACGACCTCCGCCAGACGGGCAAGTGCAAAACCGACCCTGTCCGCCGACAGAGTGTCCGAAATCAGCCGGAGACCAATCAGGAATTGCTGCTCCTGGGTGAAGATCCGTGCCCGATCGAGTGCTTCTTCGTAAAACCGTGCCTGGGCAAGCGTCCGGTCCAGTCCGTCCCGGAATTCTTTCACGCTCGGCATGGCGCCGAAAAAGGCCGGATCAAGCACCGCGTCCAGGACATGCACGCGCTTTGAGACCGTCTCGGCCATCCGCGGGGCTACGCCCATTGTGGTCGCAAGCAAAGTCAACAGCTGCGGATTGGACCTGAGCAATGAAAACAGCTGCACACCGGCCGGCAACTTGGACAGGAAACTGTCAAAGGCAACCAGCGCCGCATCGGCATTGTCGGTTGCTGCCAAAGCTCCGATCAGTGACGGATGCATTTCGGTAAGCCGTTCACGCGCCTTTGTGGACCGGGTGCATGCGTAGCGGCCGAAATGCCAGGACTTCACGATCCCCGCCGCCTCCGACGGGTTCTTGAACCCGAGCCGGGCCAGGGTTTCAAGCGTATCCGGGTCGTGATCATCTCCCGTGAAGACGAGATTTCCGATCTCCGACGACAGTCCGGGCTCATCCTCGAACAGTTCCGAGTAATGGCTTTGAACCCGTTGCATGTGTCCAAGGAAATCCTCCTCGAACGCCTTCAGCGTGTCGAACCCCATCAAAGCGGCAACGCGCATCAGACCCGCTTCGTCCTTGGGCAGCAACTGCGTTTGCTCATCGTTCAGCATCTGGATCCGGTGTTCGACATCGCGCAGGAAAACGTAAGCGTCCCGCATTTCGTCCCGCGTCTTCAGCCGTATCCAGTCCGCGTTGCACAATTCTTCCAGCATATCGAGCGTGCGTCTGCCGCGTAGCGCCGGATTTCTGCCGCCAGCGATCAGCTGTTGGGTTTGCACGAAAAACTCGACCTCGCGGATACCGCCGCGCCCGAGCTTCACGTTGTGACCGGCAACAGCGATAGCGCTGTGGCCCTTGTGCATATGGATCTGACGCTTGATCGATTGCACATCGGCAATCGCTGCGAAATCAAGGTACTTGCGCCAGATAAACGGGGCGATCTCATGGAGGAAGGCATTGCCGGCGGGAATGTCGCCGGCACAGGGCCGTGCCTTGACCAACGCTGCTCGTTCCCAGTTCTGCCCCAGCGACTCGTAGTACACGAGTGCTGCGGGCACCGACATTGCAGGCGGTGTTGCTCCCGGGTCCGGGCGCAGGCGAAGGTCCGTGCGGAAAACATATCCGTCGGCTGTCCGGTCCTGCATGATCTTGACCAGCCGACGGGTCAGACGGACAAACTCCACGGGGGCCTCGGCGCCACCGGCCATGGGTGCCTTGTCGGGATCGTACAGGATGATGAGATCGATATCGGACGAATAGTTCAGCTCGTTCGCGCCGTGTTTTCCCATGGCAAGTACAATCAGCCCGCTATCGATCTCGGGCCGTTCCGGATCGCGCGGTGCAAACTTGTTCCGGCGCGCAAGGTCAGCGAGGCAAAACCGGATGGCGGCATTGAGCGATGCATCGGCGAAACCGGCGAGTGCCCTTGTCACGCGGTCAAGGCCAATTGCACCGCAAATGTCCGCGAGCCCGAGGGTCAGGGCCAGATCCTGCTTCAACTGCCTGAGCAAACGCATGATACCGGCTTCGTCTTCTGCGCTTGCAGCCGCTGCGTCCTGAAGCAGGCGCTCGATACGCTGCTCCGGCGCGTCGTTCAATATGCTCAAAAGCCTTGGTGGGTCGGTGAGCATCAGGTCGCGCAGATAAGGTGAATTGCCAACAATGCCCATCAGGAAAGGTTCTAGAGCCGGCTTGGCTCCGAACAGTGATGCCAGCGCCTCCCCTGTCTCCTGATCGTCGAGAAGATCCTTCAGAAAAAGCGTCGCGCGGTCCGGTTCCGGCGCTACCGGAAGCGTCGCGATCCGGTCGACGAGCTTACCGGCGGGTTGCCCGTTACCCGTTCGTGTCACCCGACTTTCCGGAATTGCCGCTTTCTCCATGCCCGCTCCTGCTGCTTTCCGGCGCGGCAAGCGCCAGATCAATTCGGGCCGACAGACCCGGATCTTCATTTTTGAAGCGCAAGTCTCCGCCATGCAAGCGTGCAACCGCCTTGACCAGGCTCAATCCCAGTCCGGTGCCGGGTTCCGACCTGCTTTCTTCCAGCCGGACAAAGCGGTCCATCACCCGGTCATGATCCTTTTCGGGTATGCCGGGCCCATTGTCGGTGACGGTCAGGAGAACACGGCCCTTTTCCTCCCGTGCCGACAGGCGAAGTTCCAGGCCCCCGGTTTCCGGGCGCCCGTATTTGAGAGCATTCTCAATGAGATTGACCATGACCTGGCTGATGAGATCACGGTTGCAGACAGCCATCAGGCCCTCCGGCACATCCGTTTCGAGCCGGCCACCCTCGTCTTCGACAAGCGGCTCGTAGAGCTCGGCGACTTCGGCAACCAGTTTGTGCAGATCTGCCGGTTCCATGACGGAACCTGGAGCCATGGATTCGATGCGAGCGATCCGCAAGAGTGCATTGAAGATCCGCAGCAGATGATCGGTTTCGCTCAAGGTGCTTTCCAGAGCGCCCTGGTAGCCTTCCTCATCGCTGGCATCTCTCAGCGCCGTTTCAATACGGGTCCGCAATCGGGTAAGCGGGGTCTTGAGGTCGTGGGCGATATTGTCGGTAACATCTTTCATCGACTGCATGAGCAGTTCAATCCGATCAAGCATGTCGTTCAGGTTGACCGCGAGCCGGTCAAACTCGTCATTGGTCCCGGCAAGCGACAGGCGCTCGGACAGGTCGCCGTTCATGATCATGCGGCTTGATGCGGAAATGTCGTCAATGCGTTTCATCACGCGGCGGCTGACGAACAGCCAAGTGATTGCCGCCATGACCACCACCACGACGAGCCAGAGGCGCAAGGCATTGGCCAGAAGATTGGAAAATCTCAGTTGTTCGCCAAGGTCCCTGCCGACCAGAAGCCGGAACCCGCCCCGCAGTTCGAACGTGCGGACCATTGCCTGGCGTTCTATGTCCTCGACACCTTCACCGAGACGTGTGTAACGCACCCGGCGTAAGCCACCATCGGCCTCTTCAAGAACAACGGTCGGCAAGCGGGCAATATTGCCCACAAGTGCGTTGCCGGAAAAATCCACCAGGAGATAAAGACTGGCGTCTGGATGGCGCATTCTGTCGTCGATGGCTTCAACGAGACTGCGGATGCCGCCACGGACATAGGTGTCGGACAACCCCTTGATTTCCGTATCGATGGACTGAACCACCTGCTCGGACATGAGGTCTTCGGTGCTCTCCGAGACATAAACAACGAGCACGCCGGACATGACCGTGAAAACGGCGATATAGAGCAACGACAGCTTGAAGGCTGTCGTGCGGATAAATCTAGTGAGCCGCGTCACGGATGGTGTATCCGGCCCCGCGGATTGTATGCAGGAGCGGCGTTTCGAACCCCTTGTCGATCTTGCTGCGCAAACGTGAGATATGAACATCGATCACGTTTGTCTGGGGATCGAAATGATACTCCCACACATTTTCCAGAAGCATCGTGCGCGTTACGACCTGACCGGCATGCTGCATCAGGTATTCCAACAAGCGGAACTCGCGCGGCTGCAAGGGAATGTCGGTCTCACCCCGCCTGCATGAATGCGCCATGCGGTCGAGTGTCAGATCTCCGACAGTATAGGTTGTTTCCACCTGATTTGCGGATTTGGGCCGACGCGCCAGGGCCTCGACGCGAGCCTGGAGTTCGGTAAAGGCGTAAGGCTTGGGCAGATAGTCGTCGCCGCCTGCCTTCAAACCCTTCACCCGATCATCAACCTGGCCGAGAGCGGAAAGAATCAGGACGGGTGTGTGATTGTCCTCACGCCGCAATTCCTGAATTATCGAAAGTCCGTCCAGCTTCGGCAGCATCCGGTCGACGATCAGTATGTCGTAGCTGCTGTGAAGGGCCATTTGCAGTCCGGTTTGACCGTCTGCAGCATGATCGGCCGTGTGACCGAGTTCGCTCAATCCCTTTACGAGGTAGCTCGCCGCTTCAGGATCGTCTTCGATAACAAGAATCCGCAACATGAAATCCTTTTACCTAAAGTTGCTCCGAAAGGAAATGGCTGGCGGCGGCGATGGATGTGAGGCGCCGCCGCCAGACTGTTGGGTTTTCGGGCAAAACCCATGGCGAAGACCGGCCCGTCGGGGTTGGGGGCAGAGGGCAAGCCGGTCCCGCCAGGTCAGGTACCGGTTCTAAGTCGAACCGGAACCTGATCAGGCCACGTTCATGGGCAGAGCCACGAACCGTGTGTTGTTGTTGCTCTCGATCCGGAACAGAACCGCCTTGCGGCCATCCTTTTCCGCCTTGTCGAGCGCCTTCAGAACGTCATCGGCGTTGCTGACTTTCATGCCGGCAACCTCAAGGATCACGTCCCCTGTGGACAGACGCTTTTCGGCGGCCGGGCCATCCGGGTCGATTTCGGCGATGACGACACCCTCGCCGTCAAGACCGGCTTCTGCCTTCGTGGTCACGACGATGCCAAGGTCATCCAGGCTGGTCCGCTTTTCCTCAACCTGAGGTTCAGCTGCTTCCGTGACCTGTTCCTGATCCTGCAGGCGTCCGAGCGTCACGGAAACGTTCTGTTCCTTGCCGTCGCGCCAGATCGTGACGTCAACCGTGGTGTCCGGCTCATAAGCGGCAACGATCTTGGACAGATCGCGCGGGCCTTCCACGTTGGTGCCATCGACCGCCAGAATGGTGTCGCCTGAGCGCAGGCCAGCCTTCTCAGCCGGGCTGTTGTCCTGCGCTTCCGCGACGATCGCGCCGCGGGCCTCATCGAGGCCAAGGCTTTCCGCGATGTCATCGGTGACGTTCTGGATCTGAACGCCAAGCCAGCCGCGAACAACGGTGCCGTCGTCCTTGAGCTCCATGATGACATCTTGTGCGGTCGAAGCCGGAATTGCGAAAGCAATGCCGACATTGCCACCGGACGGCGAGAAGATCGCCGCATTCACACCAATCACTTCACCCTGCATGTTGAAGGCCGGACCGCCGGAGTTACCGCGGTTTACGGGCGCATCGATCTGGATGAAGTCGTCGTAAGGACCCGCACCGATGTCGCGACCGCGCGCAGACACGATGCCGGCGGTTACCGAGCCGCCAAGGCCGAACGGATTGCCAATGGCCACCGTCCATTCACCGACCTCAGGTGCATCGTCGGCAAACTCGACATAGGTAAAGTCCTTGTCGCTTTCGATCTTCAGCAGCGCCAGGTCGGTCCGCTTGTCGGCACCGATCAGGGTGGCTTCGTATTCTTCGCCCTTATGATCGATCACGGTGAATTCCGTACCACGGTCGATCACGTGATGGTTGGTTACCACGAAACCGTCTTTGGAAATAAAGAAGCCGGAGCCCTGCGATGTGCCGTACTGACGCGGCGAGCGGCGCTGGTTCTGACCTTCTTCACCGCCACGGCCACCGAAATCCCGGAAGAATCGCTCGAACGGATGACCGTTCGGCAGGTCCTTGAAGAATTCATCAAAGCTGTTGCCGCCGTTGAAGTTCATCATGCGCGGCTCGGCGGACTGCTTCACGCGCACACTGACAACTGCGGGGCTTACGGTGCTAACAACATCTGAAAAGTCTGCCGGTGCCGCCGCATCTACGCGAACGGGCTCGGCCTGAGCCAGCTGGCTTGGGACAATGGTTTGCGCGGTCAAGAGACCGGCAGCGCCGAGTGCGACAACTCCTGCCATTAATTTGGCGCGGCGTGACCGCAAAGGAGAGACTGACCCACGATTTTGCATATTTTCTTCCTCTGTCGACTTTACTCATTGGAGGCCAAAACGGAGGCGCACGGGGACCGCGCTCCGGGCTCATGAGAGAACGTAGGCAGTCCAGCCTTACCGTTGCCTGTCGGTGGGGTTACATTTTCGTAAGGTTCGCTGTCCCTCGACCGGAGGTTCCGTCAAGAAGACCGAAACAGGCGTCCTTTCAGCCTGATTTATCAGAGGAAATCCGGCGAATGCTGCTGCGAGCATTTTCTTTTGGACCGGGCAAAATTCTGTTTTTGCGCTTGCCGTTCAGGCCGGGAACAACACTGTTTCTGACCCAGCCTGCCACTTTTCCCACTTCGGCATCACCTTTTGAAACCGATCAGATGATTCAAATGTCTGCAGCCACCGGTTCAGATTCGTCCAGCTTTCCCTGTCGAACCAATCGCGATCCGAATTGGCAAATTGCCGGACGAAGGGCAGGATCGCGAAATCGGCGAGACTGGCGCGGCTGCCGAACAGCCAGGGCCGGCCTTCAAGCCTTTCGTTCAAATCCGACAGGAACTCCGACGCCGCGGAACGTTCCTGCACGCGATCCGCGCCCTGATAGCGCGTATGGTACTTGTACCTGTCAAGGTGGGTCTTGAAGGGCCCGTCGCATCTTTCGATTAGCGCAAGCATGTCTTCTCTGCGGCCCTGCTCCGGAGACAGCCACGCATCTGGATCGGCGCGTTCAAGCGCCCAGATCATGATGTCGAGGCTCTCGTCAAGAACAGCTTCCTCCAGTTTCAGGCAGGGAACCGTCGCCGATGGGGAGGTCTCCAGAAACTCCGGCGCCTTATCCCGCAACACGATCTCACGCATTTCGACGACTTGTCCGCTGGCGGCAATCGCGAGCCTGGCGCGAATGGCATAGGGGCACCGGCGAAAGGAATAGAGGATCGGAAACCTGCTCATATGCGTCTCATGACCCATGACCGTTCAAAGATCAACTACGCCTTCAGATTGCAAAGCGGCAAAAATCTCCGTCTGTTTTCACCGGATGTAAAGGATATGCCCGGATACTTCGATCATAAGGTATCATCATGACAAGCTCACTCCTTCAACTTGCCAAAGAAAGTTCTTCAGAGAAGAAGCACCAGCTTGCTGAGCACGTCACAGGCCTTCTTTGCTCAAGAGAAGACGACGGCAACTCGGAAGAGACACATCTCCTCAACAACATGCTGGAGGGGGTCTACGGTTCTCTGGAGCTTGAAGCCAGGCAGAAAATGTCTGAACGCCTTGCAGATGTGAAGGCGACCTCGTCCAAGCTTACCGCCGCCATGGCAAATGACGAATTGCCCGTAGCTCAAGCCGTGCTCGAGCGTTCGAAATCCATCACTGACGAAGATCTACTCAAAATCGCCGAGACGCGAGACCAGGGTCATCTGCTGGCGATGGCCAAGCGGGATCACGTCAGCGAGACAGTGACCAATATCCTGATCAAGCGCGGCGGCAAGGAAGTCAAACAGACACTTGCCGCGAACCTTGGCGCGGAAATGCAGATGCATCTCTTTGAGGAACTGGTCAAGGAAATGCCGAAGCAGTTCGGCGACCGGATTCGGCATTTGCGCAAATCCAACGAAGAGATGATCGAGGACCTGTTCCGCGAAGATGGTGAAATCGCTTCAGGAGAACGTCTGGAGAAACGCGCGGCCAAGATCAGCCCGAAAGCGTGGCTCATGGGCATAAAGCTCGGCAAGACGACACTGAACAAGGCCGTTTATCAGCTGGCTGTCGAGCACAACCTTCTTGATGTTGTCGGCCTTCTTTCGGTCTTCTCCGGCCTGGAAATGAAATATGTCCATAACCTGATGGTGCGTTTTGACGCGACAGGAATTGCTGCCGTGTGCCGCGCGACGGGCATTGGCGCAATGGAATTCCAGGCGATCTGCAAGGAACGCTGCAAGCATCTGAAGTTTCCGGAGAGCACAGGCAGCAAGTGGCTGACAAACTACCATATGCTGGACGACACCGACGCACGCAGACTGCTTGCGCTCATGAAGATCAAACTGGACAGCCAGCAGGCAATTCAGGCTGCCTGACGGAACGGCAGGGTCAAATTCAGTACTTTTCGCTGTATTTCTCAAGTATTCCGGCAAAACGCCGACTTTTTTGAAATTTTCAGCCGCGTTTTATCCACTTGTAAACGGTCTGTGAGGTATCACAGACAGCACAAGAATGGATGGATCCGACATGATCAATGATCTTCTCAATCAAGCACAGGACAGCTCTCCGGAGAAACGCCACAAGCTGGTTGAACATGTCACCGACCTGTTTGTGACGGGTGCGGACAGTTATCAGACTGAAGAAATCACCCTGTTCAACGCCATTTTGGAGCGCATGCTTCCAACGATGGAAGCGGAGCAGAAAAAGAACATTTCGGAGCGTCTCGCCCCTGTCGACTCCACATCCCATCAGGTTGCGTATGATCTGGCGAGCGATGAAATCGACGTTGCGCGCCCGATGCTGACCTCTTCCAAGGCACTTAACGACGACGATATCCTGCGTCTTGCAAAGACTATGGGTCAGGGACACCTGCTCGCGATTTCAAAACGCGATCATCTGGAAGCCAAGGTCACCGACGTCCTGCTGGAACGCGGCGAAAACCCCGTCAAGCAGTCGGTTGCTGCCAACTCCGGCGCCGAACTTTCCGATTGGGGCGGACGTCTTCTTGTCAAACTGGCGGAGCGGGACGACAAGATCCGGGACGCCATGATTGAACGCTCGGATGTTTCTGAAGCTGACTATGAGAAGCTGATCTCCCAGATGCCGGGTCCGCAGCAAGCCAAAATCCGGCAGATGCGCGAAGACAACGAGCAGCTGGTTCTGTCCCTTTTCCATGAAGCCAGCAAGGTTGTCGCCAGCACAAAGCTGGAACGCAAGGCAACGCGGATCAACGCCAAGGTCATCTTGAAGGATGTCCGCGAAGGCCGCGGAACGCTTGGCAATGCCATTACACAGCTCGCGCTGTCCAACAACCTTTTCGACATCAGTTTCCTGCTCGCTGAAATGGCAGGACTGGAACAGAAATACGTGACCAACGTCATGGTGCGCTACGATGCAACCGGCGTGTCGGTGTTGTGCAAGGCGCTTGGTGTCGACAAGAATGGCTATCTTGCGCTGTGCCGGGCACGTGCGACCAACAACAAGCAGCCGCAGACCACGGTTCAGAACTGGATCAGCGATTACCAGGAACTGACCGAGAAAGACGCCCGCCGGCTGCTTTCTTTCATGAAGATCCGCCTGAGCACGCTGGAATCGCAGGCTGCCTGAGGACCGCCTGCGAAATCAGTTCAAGTCTCATTCAGCCGCAACTTCCCGGGTTACAACAGCCGCACCGGCCTCAAGCGTTCGGTGCACCGGACACTTGTCGGCAATCTCGAGCATGCGTTGCCGCGTTGAGTCGTCCAGGTTCCCTTCCAGCATAATCAGCCGTTCGAAACGGTCGATCTTGCCGCCGCGATCCTGCTGATCCTGCGTACAATCCTCGCAATCTGCTGCGTGCACCTTGTTGTGCAGGACGCGCGTTCCGATCCGTTTGACATCCAGACCCTTCCGGTCCGCATACATGCGTAATGTCATGACGGTGCACGCGCCGAGCGCAGTCGACAGGAATTCATAAGGCGACGGACCGCTGTCGAAACCACCATAGTCTTCGGGTTCGTCCGCAATCAGCCTGTGATGGCCGACGGCAACCATGGACTGGAACTTGCCCTGTCCGGTTTCCAGCACTTCAACACCATCCTTCGTCTCTTCGGCAACCGGTCCCTGCTCCTTGTCCAGGTATCCACTCACCCACCCCGCGATGACACGCGCTGCATATGCGGCGTCGCCGCTGCGTGTCAGCAGATGATCCGCCTTGTCGAGCGATACGAAACTCTTGGGATGTTTGGCGGCAACAAAAATATTGGTTGCGTTGTCGATCCCGACTGTCTCGTCCAGCGGCGCATGCATGACCAGAAGCGCCTTGCCCAGGCTTGCAGCCTTGCTTCTGACCGTCTGCGCTTCGAGGTCATCCAGGAATTCCTTGCGGATCGTGAATGTCCGTCCGGCAAGATCGACGTCCCCTGCCCCCTTGGCGCGAATTTCCTCAACGGAGCCCTTGAAATTATGGATCACGTGATCTGCGTCGGAAGGAGCACCTATCGTCACGACGGCACGTGCTTCGGGAATGTCGGCAGCAACAGACAAAATTGCGGCGCCGCCCAGCGAATGTCCGATCAGCAGCTGCGGTGCCTCGTAATTCTGCCTGAGAAAGTCGGCCGCCCGCTTCAGGTCCTCAACGTTGGAGGAAAAGCCGGTCGAGGAGAAATCCCCACCGCTGCCGCCAAGCCCGGTGAAGTCGAAGCGCAATACGGCGATGCCCTCGGCCGCCAGTGCACCCGCAATGTGCCGGGCGGCAGGAATGTCCTTGGAACAGGTAAAACAATGCGCAAACAGCGCAAAGGCACGGATTTTTCCGGCCGGAAGGTCAAGCCGCGCCGCCAGCCTTGCACCGTGCGCGCCATCAAATTCCAGTTTCAACGGTCGATTTGCCATGCGTTCGCCCTCCAGCTAGCGCCCTTTAGAATGATCGCGCCAGACGTAGGCACGAACTCATGTCTTACAAGTCACGGCTTGGTGTGAACCCTGTGAAAACGTCCTGCCGCGTTTCACGGCAGGGGAACCGTGCCTCAGGCAAATTCCTTGAACGTCTCAAGCGCGGCGCGGTCGTATCCCTGCGACGCGGTCCAGAGCTGTCGCGTATAGTCGTGACGGACATTTCCGGAGCGCATCTGCTCTTCGCTCATTTCCTCGACAACCTCGCCGCGATTCATGACGGCAATCCGGCTGCAAAGATGGCCGACGACGGCAAGGTCGTGGCTCACCATGATGTAGGTGAGCCCATGGGTTTTGCGCAGCGCCGAGAGCAGATTGAGGATCTCTGCCTGAACCGACACATCCAGTGCACTGGTCGGTTCATCAAGCAGGATCACCCTTGGTTCGAGGATAAGGGCGCGGGCGATGGCCACACGCTGGCGCTGGCCGCCAGAAAGCTGGTGCGGATACCGAAACCGGAACTCAGGCCCGAGCCCTACCTCTTTCAGAATTTTCAGGACGCGGTCTTCGCGGTTCTTGAGCCCATGGATGATCAGCGGTTCGCTCAAGGTGTCGTCGACGGTCCTGCGCGGATGAAGCGACCCGTAAGGGTCCTGAAACACCATCTGCATGTGTTTGCGCGACGATACGGACCTTTTGGCCTTGAGTGGTTCGCCCGCGATCCGGATGGTGCCCGTCCAGTGGGAATAGATCCCGACCATGGCGCGCAAAACGGTCGACTTTCCGGAACCCGATTCACCGACGATGCCGTAGCTCTCGCCTTCGGCGACGCTCAGATTGACATTCTTGACGGCTGCGATCTGGGACTTTCCCGAGCCGAACACAATGCCGAGGTTTTCAATGTCGATCATCGTCCGCCCGCCTCCCCGGCGATGTCCTGTGTCTCATCGAGCCAAGCGGGATCGCGTTTGAGAACGGGCAGATCATCGTGTTTGCCGTCAAGTCGCGGAAGGCAGTTCAAAAGGCCCTTGGTGTAGGGGTGTTGTGCACGATCCAGATGTTTGGCATCGAGCGTTTCCATGATGCGCCCGCCATACATGACCAGCACGCGATCGCAAAAGCTGGAGACTAGATTGAGATCGTGGCTGATCAGGACCAGCCCCATGCCTCGTTCGCGCACCATATCGTCAAGAAGCGAGAGAACCTGCATCTGTACGGTCACATCAAGCGCGGATGTCGGTTCATCGGCAATCATCACCTTTGGATTGGTGATCAGCATCATCGCGATCATGATGCGCTGCCCCATGCCCCCGGACACCTGGTGCGGATAGAGCGAATAGACTTTCTCAGGTTCGCGTATGCGAACCGTCTCAAGCATTGCAAGCGCCCTTTTCCTGGCTTCCGGGCGAGAGACGTTTTCGTGACGACGGCACGATTCGGCGATTTGGGTGCCGACCGTCAGAACAGGGTTCAGGGAGTATTTCGGGTCCTGCATGATCATGGAAATCTGCGACCCGCGGATGCTACGCATTGTTTTCGCGCCGGCCTTCATCAAGTCCATGCCGTCAAACATCATGCGGCTCGCCTCGATCGACCCGTTGCCGGCGGTCAGGCGCAAGAGAGCGCGGCCGGTCTGCGACTTGCCGGACCCGGATTCACCGACGATCCCGAGCCGTTCGCGCCCGAGATCGAAGCTCACGCCGCGGACCGCGTGGACAGGCCCTTTCGGCGTCGAGAACCGGACGTGGAGATCGCGCACGGAGATCAGAGGGTCTTCGTTGGGATCGTCTGGCTGAAAACCGGTCATTTTGATCTCGTTCACCGTCAATGCCCTCCCGAACTGCGCGGGTCGAGCACGTCGCGAAGGCCATCGCCGAGCAGATTGAAGCCAAGCGATACGACAAGAATAGCAATACCGGGGATTGTGGGAACCCACCACTGATCAAGAAGGTAGTCCCGGCCGGATGCAATCATGGCTCCCCATTCGGCGAGTGGCGGCTGCGCTCCAAGTCCAAGGAAACCGAGCCCTGCTGCCGTAAGGATGATGCCGGCCATGTCGAGAGTCAGCCGGACGATTGTCGATGACAGGCACATGGGCATGATGTGCGCGAACAGGACCCTGATCCGTGAGGCTCCCATGATTTGCGCGGCCATGATGTATTCGCTGTTGCGCAGGGTCAGCGTCTCGGCACGGGCAAGCCGCGCATAAGGCGACCAGGTTGTCAGGGCGATCGCAAGGACGGCATTTTCCAGACCCGGCCCGAGAACCGCAACGAATGCGAGGGCGAGGATCAGGCGCGGAAACGCCAGAAAAATGTCGGTGATGCGCATCAGCGTGGCATCGACCGCACCGCCCAGAAGTCCCGCAGTCGTGCCGATAATCAGCCCGATGGGCATTACGATGATGGACACGAGGAAAATGATGTAGAGCGTGACCCGCGAGCCCCAGACGATGCGCGCGAAAATGTCCCTGCCGAGTTCGTCCGTACCGAACCAATGTTCGGCGCTTGGCGGTGCCAGACGATTGGCCAGATCCTGTGTGGTCCCATCGCCGCCGGCGATCAGAGGCGCGAACAGGGCGACAAGGCACAGGAAGAGAACAATTGCCAACCCGAGCATCGCAATCGGATTGGAACGGAACGACATCCAGCCGATATAGGCGCGCTGACATTTTGCCTGGAATGCGTTTTTCGGCGAGTCGGCGAGCAGCCAGGACGTCGAGCCGGATTTCTGATCAAGCGCTGAGTCCGACATCATTTCGCCCTCGGGTCGACGATCCGGTAGAGCATATCGGACAGCATGTTGATGAAGACGAACGAGATCCCGACAACCAGCGTGCCGCCGATCACGGCGTTCATGTCGGCGTTGAACAGGGAGTTGGTGATGTACTGGCCGATGCCGGGCCACGCAAACACGGTTTCCGTCAGCACCGAGCCTTCCAGAAGACTGGCATAGGTCAGGCCGATGATCGTGATCAGCTGAACGAGAACGTTTCGGAACGCGTGATACCAGATGACGGTTCCCTCGCGCAGGCCTTTGACCCGGGCGGTCAGGACATATTCCTGATTGAGCTGATCCAGCATGAAGGAGCGGGTCATGCGAGCGATATAGGCGAGTGAATAGATGGCAAGCATCGAAGCCGGCAGGATCACGTGCGACAGGGCGTTGTGGAAGACGTCCCACTCACCGGCAATCGCGGCATCGATCATGATGACGCCTGTGACCGGATCAACGATACCGTCATAGAAGAAGTCGATCCGTCCCGGTCCGGCGACCCAGTCCAGCTTTGCGTAGAAGATCAGCAGAGCGACCATGCCCAGCCAGAAAATCGGAATCGAGTGCCCGAGCAGTCCGACAACGCGGACGAAGTGATCGATCAGGGTTCCCTGGCGAACGGCCGCCAGCACACCGGCCGGGACACCGATGATCACGCCGGCGACTGTTGCGATGGTCGCCAGTTCCAGCGTTGCGGGGAAGAAGCGCTTGATGTCCTCGAGCACCGGTTGCCCGGTCATGACCGAACTTCCGAAATCGCCGCGCAGGATATCTCCCAGGAAGATCAGGTATTGCTGCCAGATCGGCTTGTCGAGGCCGAGTTGCAGATACATGGCATCATAGACTTCCTTCGAAGCCCGGTCGCCGACGATGGCAACGACTGGGTCGTTGGGCATGATGCGGCCTATGATGAAGGTGATTGCGGTCAGACCGATGAAGGTCAGGAGCAGCATGACAACGCCGCCACCGATCTTTTTTGCCACGCCCAGATACGGCTTGAAATCCACCGTGGAGCGCTGCATTGCGGAACTGTCGCTCATTGAGAACGAAACCCCCGGTTGTTCCTGCTTGTCCACACGAAGCCGCGCTTCCTCATCGGAGTGATGCGGAAGCGCGGTTCATCCCGAATGCGGCTGACTGCTCGGCTCAAGACAACCGGCAGTCAGCTGATCCAGCTTATTTTGTAACGGTCTTGTAGAAGGCCTGATCCGACGTCACGCCATTGACGAAGCCATCGACATTGGCCCGTTTTCCGTAGGTGCCGATTGCCTGGAACATGATCGTGAAGGGGGAGTCCTCCTGCACCATCTTCTGCAGCTTGGCGTAGATTTCCTCACGCACTTCCGGATCGGATTCCGCGGCTGCCTGGTCCGTCAGTTCCGTCAGACCGTCTGCCGGCCAGGCATTGCGCCAGGTCAGTTTGCCGGTCAGCTTGGCTTCGAAGTCATTGTTCGGATTGTGGGCAAATGCATCGGCATTCGAATGCGGATCGGAATAGTCCGGGCCCCAGCGTGCGACGATCAGCTCATGCTTGCGTGCACGATATTTTGGCCAAAGCGTTGCGCCATCCGACAGGATGATTTCGGAATCGATACCCAGCTCCTTCAGGCTGGCCTGCACGCTCTGGGCCACTTCCGTGAAGGGTGACTTGTTGAGCGTATCGATGGTGATCTTGGTGTCGCCATCGAGGCCGGCATCGGCGATCAGGGCCTTGGCCTTGTCCATGTTGTAGCTGTAGGGCGTGTCCGTTGCGGCAGCCCACATGCCGGACGGCCAGAAGTTCTGATGGATTTTGTACTGACCATCGAGGAACGAGCCGACCATGCCGTCGTAATCAACCATGTATTTCAGGGCTTCGCGGACTTCTGGCTTGGACAGGACCGGATGCTCCATGTTGCTCGCCAGATACATCAGATATCCCTTGGGATAGCTCTCAGCCGAGACGTCCTCGTTGCCGGACAGGCCCTTCAGCTGGTCGGCGGTCAGTTCCATCGCGGCATCGACATCGCCCTTTTCCAGAAGGAGACGCTGTGCGGACGGTTCCGCGACGTGGCGGATGACGACGCGGTTCATGGCCGGTTTGCCCTGACGGTAGCCGTCAAAGGCTTCCAGCATGACGACTTCGTTGGCTTTCCAGGTTTTCAGCTTGTAGGGGCCGGAGCCCGCCGAATTGTCCTTCAGCCAGGCATAGCCCATGTCACCGTCGACTTCGTGGCTCTGCACTTCCTTCATGTCGACGATGGAGGCAACGCTTGAAGACAAGAGGTTCAGCACGAGCGCGGGCGAGAGGTCCGCAAGGATGTTGATCTCGACCGTACCGTCGTCAACAGCCACGACGGCATCGTCAACATTGTCGGCCGTCCAGCCGATCTGCTTGATGATGAAGGCCGGCGTCTTGTCCAGCTTGACAGCCCGGCTCAGGGAATAGGCCACATCGGCGGCGGTCACCGGGTTTCCGGAATGGAAGGTTAGTCCGGGGCGCAATTTGACGGTGATTTTCTTGCCGTCTTCGGAAAACTCGTAGGATTCCGCGATGCCGCCGACGAGCTTGGTCAGGTCGTCAGGCTCGAACAGGAAAAGACGCTCGTAGATGTTCGCGACGATCCGGCTTCCGGTGAATTCAAAACACTCGGCAGGATCGAGCGTGATGGCGTCAGCGGTGTTTCGGGCAATCACAAAAGTGTCGGCCGGTGTTTCGGCAATCGCCGGAAAGGCGACGGATGTTGCAAGCAATGCTGCGAGTGAAAGACTTTTCAATGGCGTTGTGAAGTTCACGATCATTCCCCCTCTGGAACAAAACGAATGGGATGGAGCCGGAAACCCCGGCGGGATCGTGTGCGGTCGCGCTTCGTTAATCGAGCGCTGTTTCCACACCTGAACCAGAAGCTTAAACCGGCTGGTTGAATTCAACCAACAGTCTTGTTATGCAAATTTTGCATAGTTATTCATACTGCTCACTTATTCGGCAACTTCCCTTAAGGAATGATGCAGTGGACACCAACTGGCTGGCAGACTTTCTGGTCCTGAGCAATCGCGGGAACTTTTCCCAGGCTGCGGATGAAAGAAACATCACCCAATCGGCCTTCAGCCGCAGGATCAAGGCACTTGAAACCTGGCTTGGCACCGAATTGTTCGACAGGAGTAGCTACCCGGTCACGCTGACGCCGGAAGGTCAGACCTTCCACGCGACGGCTCAAAATGTGCTCAGGGAACTGGAACTCAACCGGGTTGAGTTTCAACGGCGCAATTCCGGAACGACGCCGGATATCCGGCTGGCGGCATCGACCTCCCTCGCTCTCAGTTTCGTTCCTGAATGGCTGCAACAGATCAAGGATGCTTGCGGCGGTTTTTCAGTGTCGCTGGATACGTATGACTTCTACGAAATGATCGAACTGCTCGGCGATCGGAAGATGGATCTGGTGGTGCTTTATTCTAAACCAGAGGTACCGGCATTTTTTGAGCATCAGGCCTTTGAGGCGATCAAACTGGGCGAAGACACTATGCATCTTTGTACTGCCCTTGATGCAGAAGGACGGCCCGCGTTCGACGTCGACAAACCGCCGCACAGCGGACTTGAATATATCGGATATGGTCAGACCGGCTATTTTTCGAAGGTCGAGGACCTGCTCTTTTCAACGATGACCGCCCAGGATCCGCAGTTCGTCTGCACTTCGCAAAGCGGAACCTGCGAGTTCATGAAGCGCCTTGCTTTGATGGATCAGAAAATGATCTGGCTTCCGGCCTGCAGTGCCTATGAAGGCGTCAAGTCAGGGCAATTCGCGCTGGCGGGCAACGGCAGGTATGACACCAATCTCGACATCTGGGTCTACCGGAACCGGGATACCTCCTCCGCTCTTGTCGAGACGATTTGGGCGCATCTCCTGAAAGATCCGTGCACCAGTCACCTGGAACGGTTTCAGCTCAGGCAGACCTGAGCACCGGCCTTCGTCGTTGAAGCCCATAAGGGCTCGAGCACTTTTGAGTGCCTATCCCTCGCCGGCCCCGTTCTTCTTCACTTACCGAGAGCTTGGCAGAACCTGCTGCGGCAACTGGGACCCGCGTCCGGATATGTTCCGGACGGCAAAAAGACCGGCTTCAGGACCGCAAGATCTTCTTCGTCGAATTCACCGCATTGGCAATCCGGGTGTAATGCACTTTCCGCTTCTTGGAGTTCCCGGCCGAGCGAAGCAGTTGTGTTGCCGCCTCCTCGATGATTTTGGTGGCCTGTTGATTGGCACTGCGCAGCGCATCCCGTTTCACGGCGCGGTAGGACTTGTTGCCCTGCTTTGCCTTTTCGGCATTTCTGTCCTGATTCTTGCGGACAATCCCCTTGAGCTGGCGGGAGACTTTGCGCAACTGGGATGTCGCCGCAGCGTAGTCCGGCCTGTTGCCGGCAACACCGGCAGCCTGCGCGTAAGCTTCGCCCAGGCAGTCCAGGCGGTAAACAACCTGCAACCTGTTGCATCGGTCGGTTCCACGCTGAAGCTGAAGGACAATGGCCCGGGTGATGTCGTCCGCGAACGCAATCTGCAACTCGTCAGGAACACTCTGCCGCCCGACAGTACTTGAAGGCACCTGCTGCGCTGGAAAGAGGTCAACCACCATATTGGTCTGCGGGACCTGATCCACCAGTTCGCCACGCGCCGCAAGTGCGGCAGCCGGATTTGAGAAAACCGCACCCAATCCAATGCTTGCTGCCAAAACAACTTTATAAACACAATCAAACATCACACCCTCCGAAAACCGGACTATTCGGCCAAAAATTGCCGTTACATTGATACAGCCGGGGAACACCCCTTGGCCGCACCTTACTCAGAAAGGCCATATGCCTTTCTTAGACCGCGTCTTGTCTGCGGTCCGAATTGACCGTCGATGGCCCCTTCATAAAATGCTCTTTCAGAAAGCTGTGCTTGAAGCGCCCTGCGTGTGCCCTGCTTGAACATCGTCGGGCTCTCGGACAGCAAGTCCAGAACCTGCTCGTTTCCGGTCCTGAGCGCCTGGTACAAGTAGTTCGCCGCGTCCTGCAGACTTCTGCCTTCAACAACGCCATCGTCTATGAGCGCCGCAAAATTGAACATTGCTTCCGGGTGTCGCAAGTCGGCCGCCCGTTCAAAAAACTCAATTCCCTTCTGCGGATCACGGGGGACGCCGAGGCTGCCCTGATAGTGCAAAAAGCCCAGGTCGTTGATCGCGTCGGCGAAATCTTCGTCCGCCGAGCGGCGAAACAGCTCAAGCGCCCGCTCAACATCCTGGTCAACGCCGATGCCCTGTTCATAAAGACGCGCCAGCTCGAACATGGCCTCAGGATCGCCCGCGTCGACCGCCTTGTTCAGAAGACCGACCGCACTGCTCGGGTCGTACCTGTCTTCGTTCGGGTTCAACCGCATGTAGGCCAACCCCTTCAGGGCTCTGACATCCCCAAGATCCGCCAGGCTCACAAGCTGGTTTTCCTGGTCCACCTCAAGCTTCGCCCACGCGTTCTTGCGGTCCTTTGCCTCGAGCGCGTTTACGGTCTGGTTCTGCCCGGCAAGGAAGTAAGGTTCACCGGACAAGGAACCGTAGGTGTACGGTTCCTGGTAGTTGTTGGTGGCCTTGAGGACAGTGTCGCGAATGCGCCTGAATGCCAGCCCGATTTCCAAGTCCCTAGTCAAAAGCGTATCGGAAAGAGCCAGCGCGAACGGGCTGTTTGCCCCCGTGCCATCCAAAGCGATCGCACCAGCTTTTGCGGCGTAAGCGACCAGCGTGCCGCGCTCTGGTGAAGCCGGGGCCAGTCCATTGGAAATCGCAGGATTGTCGAGCGCCACGACCTCGACGCCTTCGTTTTTCGCGAACGGATCATTGCGGCAGGAATCCAGGATGATAATCCGCAGTTGCCGCGCCTTGTCGACGGCAGCCAGTATCTCGTTCAGGGAAATGGAGGTCTGTGCAACGTCCTGCCGCGAGACAGCGTCAGAATCCGCCGGGATCAGAAAATTCTGTCCGCCAACCTCAACGCCGTGCCCCGCGAAGTAGACAAGAGCGACATCCGCCGTCTCTGCCTCAAAGGCGAATTGCTCAAGTTGGGTACGAAACTCGTTCAAACCGACATTGTAGTGCTCGACGACCTCGAACTGCAGCGACTTGAGCGTTTTTGAAATCAGTTCCCCGTCCCGGATCGTGTTGTCCAGTTTGGGCACGCTTGCGTAGTTGGCAATTCCGACGACCAGGGCCAGCCGCTTTTCCGGAAACGCTTGTGACGCCGGGGCTGCCGTCGACAAAGACGCCAGCAAGACGATCCATAGGACCAGACACATTGTCAATGGTCCCGGAAAAGAGCGGTGCGAAAGCTCGCGCAGTCCCCAACCCGGCATGCGGCCTACCATACCTGTTCAATCGTTCGAACCCTGGCATGATTCTCTGGAAACCGATCTGAATCAAGCCTGACAGCACAGCCGATCAGGCGTTTTCATCGCGATCCAATAGCTTTTTCAGACGTTCTTCTTCTTCTGCGGAGAGCTTTGCCGAAGAGGGCGCGGTCAAGAGCTCGTTGCGTTTCGATCTGCTTCGAAGTGCGAGCGTGATCGCCAAAAGACCTGCCAGAAGCGCCACAGGCCCTGCCGCCCAGAGGAAGATCGTGTGCCAGGCAAACCGGGGCTTCAGCAAAACAAATTCGCCGTAGCGGGAAACCAGGTAGTCGATGACCTCACCATCACTGTCTCCGGCCACCAGACGTTCGCGGACCAGAACACGCAGATCCTTGGCCAATGGAGCGTCGCTGTCGTCGATGGACTGGTTCTGACACACCATGCAGCGCAGTTCCGCCGAAAGGGCTCGGGCGCGGGACTCGAGCGCCGGATCATCCAGCACCTCGTCAGGCGTCACCGCAAGGGCTTGTGTCGTCAGCAGCGCGAGCGCCAGCACCAGGCTTGTCAGCAAAGACCGGATCATTGCCCTACTCCGCTGGTGCGGCCTGGGCCGTCTTCCGGCGCGCCGCTGGCTTTGGGGCACCGATGCGGAGCCGGCGATCCGCCATTGAGAACACCGCACCGAACGACATGATCACACAACCGATCCAGATCAACGTGATCAGGGGCTTGAAGTAGACGCGCACGTCGATTGCGCCGTCACCCCGGCTTTCACCCATGGACAGATAGAGCTGCGAGAACCCGATCGTATGGATCCCTGCCTCCGTCGTCGGCATCTGACGCGCGGTATAGATACGTTTTGAAGGGTCCAGTTCCGTCACGAGAGCGCCAGCCTGGCGAATGGTAAAGTGACCCACTTCCTCGGTGTAGTTCGGGCCGCGGCGCGGGGCAGCGCCGTCGAATGTAACCTCGTACCCGGCAAGTTGAACCGTATCTCCAGGGCGCATTGTCACGATATGCTCTTCCTGAAATGCGGAGGCCGTGACGATGCCAAGAACCGTGACACCGACGCCGAAGTGGGCGGTAGCCGTTCCCCATGCCGAGCCGGGCAGCCCGACCAGGCGCGAGAAGGCGCGTTTGGGGCCGATTTCGAACGCTTTCACGCGCGTCACGATTTCAGAAACCGCGCCGGCCATGACCCAGACGGCCAGCCCGACACCAAGCGGCGCAAGTACCTTTTCCATGCCCCACGCCCAGAAAGTCACAAGCGTAAACAAGAGCGCCAGGCCGAAGGCGGCATAGAGACGCTGACTGGCGGCAAGCAGGTCTCCCCGTTTCCACGACAGGATCGGACCGAAGGGAACTGCCAGCAGCAGCGGTATCATCAGCGGACCGAATGTCAGATTGAAGAAGGGTGCGCCAACCGAAATCTTTTCGCCCGTGACGGCATCAAGGGCGAGCGGATAGAGCGTGCCGACCAGAACCGCAGCACAGGCGGCGGTCAAAAAGAGATTGTTGAGAACCAGGCCGCCTTCGCGGCTGATGGGCGCAAACAGGCCACCCTGTTTGAGCATGGGCGCGCGCCACGCATAAAGCGCCAGCGACCCGCCGATGAAGAAGCACAACAGCCCCAGAATGAAGACACCCCGGGCCGGGTCCGTCGCGAAGGCATGAACGGACGTCAGAACGCCGGAGCGTACGAGGAATGTGCCGAGCAGCGACAGGGAAAATGTGAAGATCGCCAGAAGCACTGTCCACACCTTCAAGGCTTCCCGCTTTTCCATGACAATGGCCGAATGAAGCAAGGCTGTTCCGGCAAGCCAGGGCATGAAGCTGGCGTTTTCAACCGGATCCCAGAACCACCAGCCACCCCAGCCGAGTTCGTAGTAGGCCCAGTAGGACCCCATCGCGATGCCGAGCGTCAGGAAGCACCAGGCCAGCAGCGTCCAGGGCCTGACCCAGCGCGCCCAGGCGGCATCCGTGCGCCCGAGGATCAGCGCGGCAACGGCGAACGAGAACGTTATCGAGAAGCCAACATAGCCGACGTAAAGAAGCGGCGGGTGGATTGCCAGCCCGATATCCTGAAGAATGGGATTGAGATCCGCGCCTTCCAACGGCGGATTGACGACCCGCGTGAACGGATTTGAGGTTGCCAGCAGAAACAGGATGAACCCGGCAGAGACCCAGGCCTGAACGGCAAGGGTCGCCGCTTTGAGGTCCTTGGGAAGGTTGCCGCCGAAGAGGCCCACAAGAGCTCCGAAGAACACAAGAATGAGTATCCAGAGCAACATGGAGCCTTCATGATTGCCCCAGACGCCTGTGAACTTATAAAGCAGCGGCTTTGCGGAATGGGAATTTTGCAGAACATTCAGGACGGAAAAGTCCGAATTCAGATAGGCAATGGTCAAGACGACGAACGAAATCAGCACCAGCACGAACGTCGTTACAGACGCCGGTGGCGCGATCGCCATCAACCTTTCGTCACCCGACAACGCCCCCCACAAGGGCAGCACACACTGGACAAGTGTCAGCGCAAAGGCCAGCACGAGTGCATAATGTCCCAATTCAACGATCATCGTCGCGTCCCGTCTTCCCTAAACGGCAAAAACCTCTAGTTGGTTTCTCCCTCGCCGCCTTGCCAATGGCCCTGGTCCTTCAAAGCCTCGGCAACCTCCTTCGGCATGTAGTTCTCGTCGTGTTTTGCCAGCACGCTGTCTGCGACAAAGGTCCCATCCGGTCCGATGATGCCTTCGGTCACGACACCCTGACCTTCCCGGAAAAGATCCGGTAGTATTCCTTTATAGGTAACGGCAACGACGTTCGCCATGTCGGTCACGCGAAAACTGACCTCGGCATTATCCGCCCTCACCACCGAGCCTTCCTCAACCAGTCCGCCGAGCCGGATACGCTGGCCGGCCGGAATGGATTTTTCCGTGATGTCGGTCGGGCTCTGGAAAAACACAATCTGATCGTTCAAGGCAAACAGGATCAGCGCAAGCGCCACGGCCAGGACCGCGCCAGCCGATCCAATCAGGGTCAACCTTCTTTGCTTCCGTGTCATTTCTTTCTTCCGTTTTGCGTCTGGCCGGCACTCGTGTTTGCCGGTCACGTCCAATGTTTCAGGACCCGCTTAACCCAAGAGAGCTGGCCGCGTCCTTGATCAGGGACAATTCTGCCGGATTGTCCGCATAGGCGGCCTGCGCTGCTGCCAGGGTTTCTTCAGCCTTCTGTTGTTCACCAAGCACAACGTAAGCTCTCATCAGCTGGTTCCATTCACCAACGCTGCCTCCCTCTGCAGCTAATCGTTCGGCCAATCCACTCACCATCGACTGGATCATCTCCTGACGGTCTTCGGCGGACATGCCCTGCGATGCGGCAATGTCTGCCTCGGAGGGACCTGGAGCGGGCGCTGCCTGCTCCGGTGGCGTCCCCTTGAGTTGCGCGAGTTGCTGGCGTGCGACATTGACCCAGGGCGCGTTTTCATCCGCTCCGTCCAGAAGGCTCTCCCACGCTTCGATGGCGGCCTCCGCATCGCCCTCCTGGCTCAGCGCGATGGCCAGGAAAAAACGCGGCTTGACGGCGGACGCTTCCAGAGCAACGGCCTGCTCGAATGCCTGCCGTGCATCAGCGGTGACAAGACCCTGATTGGCCATTGTGAGCGCTTCGCCCAATTCCGTCAGCCAGTCCTGCCTCGGCCCCAGGATACGGAGCGCGTTCGCATAAGCCCGCGCGGACAATTGCGGTTGGCCTCTGTTCATGTAGACGGGTGCAATCACTGCCCAGCCTTGGCCATCTTCCGGGTTTTCCGCCAAGTGCTGCTCAACCCGTGCCACCAGCACGTCAACCGACTGCTCTTCGGCGGGTGCGTTCAAGCGTGCAAACAGTGGCTGGTCCGGTTCGTCAGGCGACCCGAGCGCAAGATAGATACCGAGTGAGAACAGCGGCAACGCGATGAGCGCAAATACCTGGGCAATCTTCAAGCGCGCCCCGGATGCGCCACTGCCACCTTGTGTTGCGTTCTTCTCATGCGCTGCCAGCAGGCGGCGTGCAACTTCGGTTCTGGCGGCTTCAGCGGCGCCGGGTTCAATGAGACCCCGATCCAGCTCGCTGTCGATGGCGGCGAGCTGTTCCTTATAGACTTCCTCGTCGGCGTTGCCGGTCACACCTTCTTGCGAACGCCCTGCCCGTGACAGGGGAACGAGAATGGACAACGCTGCAACGACCGTCAGGATCGCAAGTAAAATCCAGAATATCATGAGCGCACTATAGACAGCGCAAACGGGGCAATTGCAAGACGATGAAGCTGTGACGGGCGGTCGCGGCGCTCACGTTCGCGTTGGAGAAAATTCCAGCAATGGAGCGCCTGCGTTCCTATCTGCGCCCGAGCGCGCTGGAAACCAGCTTGCGTTCCGGGGCGGGTTCGCTGGAGGTGTCCTTGTTGGTCGCCTTGGCAATGGCCGCCTGCCTGCTGCGACGGAGCTGGGCGGCGTAATCTGCGCCGAAATAGATATCCGACAACATGATGGCGACATCGACAGCTGCCAACTGTGCGTCCATCTGCTGTCCACGCGTCTTTCCAAGATCCGTGATCAGCGATCTCGTTACAATTTCCAGTGTCTGCTCAACGGTTTGGCGCGTTTGCTTGCCAATCTCGTTGACCGCAAATGTCTCAGAAGCATTGCGCGCCATGGTGACGACGCGCAAGGTCCGGACCGCCTCGTCGACCGCAGCCTGGTCCTTCCTGAGCTGCCCGTCGCTGTCGAATTTCGGCACCTGAAGCGCGCGGCGGATCGCACCATGCGCGTTCTTCAGTTCCTGCGTTACTTCCCCGGAAATGCTGCGTTTGGTATCAGCGAGCCGTTGATGCCACCGGCCGGTCACGGTCAGGTCCATGTCCCGCTCCACCCCGCGCACGAGCGTGTGGTATTCCGAAAGCGCCTGGGAAAAGGCGACCGGGTCCGGATTGTTGTGACGATGATCGAGCGCCAGGATCTGGAGGCGTTCCGCTTCACTCATCACGACGTCCACCAAAGGCGCGAACTGGGAGTCGGCAATGACCTTGGGGTCGGTGTCGCCGACGAGCCGGCCGGCAAATGCACAAAGCGCGGACGGCGCTTCGGCACGTTCGACGAGTGCAGCCGCGATCAGCGGCAGATGATCCGGAAACCTGGCGGAGCACTTGTCGACCAGGCGCAAAACATCGTGGTCCTGCTTCAGCCGGTGCTCGTTGATCCGCTCGGGGATATTCTGCAAAAACGGCACCAGCCACCTTTCGGCGGCAAAAATCTTCTGAATGTCCCTGAGTTCGGCAATGCCGCGCTCGCCGCCAAGCTCGATGCCGATGCGGCGACGTTCCTTGTCGGATATTTCGCTCTTGTGAAGCTGTTCACCGATGGCCTCGACCGCACGGGTTCTCAGAGCCTGTATCAGTGCATCAACCCGTTCGCCGCTGACATGTGCATTGCCGGCCTGATCAAGCACTGTCTTGACTTCGTTGGCGATCACGTCCCGGCTGAGCCATTTCCAGACCCGGTCAAGCATGACCCGGTTGATCCGGCCCTCCTGCCGCATCGACAGGGTTTCGTTGATCAGGAAGTCATTAAGCGGAGAAAAGAAAATCCGTTGCACCTGCGCGCGGCGAAATTCTCCGCCGGGGGTGTCGAGCGTACCCGGTTGCGGTTTACGCATCAGGGCGACGGCTGCGGTCAGGATCAGGTTGAGATGCGGATCCTGTTTGTCCTGCCCCTTGGCCTTTTCCAAATTGCTGACCAGAGCCTCGACCGCCTTTGGGCTGAGACTGCTCAAGTAAGTCTTAATTTTACTCTCAAGCTCGGTCGAATGGGTCATTCAATGGGTCAGCACGGCAATCCGAATCCGGCCGATAATACCGGCACAAGGATTAAGCAATTGTTGAGAGTAAACGCAACGTTATCAACGCGCTTTGGCCGGGCGTGGATTACCCGATGACCATCCAGTCACCCCGGCCGGATTCGCAGGCGGTCCCGCGTGCCTGCAAGGTGCGCCCCTGCAAGACCATCTCATGCGTAAATTCGCGGCACTTGGTATCGTTGACGGTATAGACAGGGCCAGGCCGGACCTGGCCGCTGCGGCCGGTGCGGTCATTCTGCCAGGCAACGGACACGCCAAGACCACGAGACCGCAAGGCCCTGCGTTGCGCATCTTCAGCAGCACGGCGATCGGAGGGATCCAATGCCTCTCCGAACTCATTGTTCACCAGCACAGAAATCGCGGTGTTGGCTTCCGATCCGGCGACGTCTGCGTTCGGATCTCCGAAAAACGATCCAAAACCACTCGGACTGTTCCCACCGGACGTCATGGAGCATCCTGCCAGAACTGCAGCAAGGGCAACACATGTGGCATGGCGAAGACGCATGCTGGAAAGCTCCCAAGGGTATGAAGATCGGTTTAAACCCGCAGATGAATCAGTGATATTTTCAATTTGTGGCCGAACTTGGCCACAACCGTTTCTTTTTGCGTTTCTATCTGTCTTCAGAATAGCACGTTATGCGGGTCCGGTCCTGCCTCACTTCGCGGCAATCAACCGGCATCCGAGGCTGTATCCTCAAAAGCTACGCCCGCATGAGCGCCGGAAGGACAAGTCTGGCTTTCAGTCCGCCGAGCGCTGATCCGTCGAGCTCCAGAGATCCGCCGTAAAGGGCTGCAAGATCGGCAACAATTGAAAGGCCAAGTCCGGTACCCGGAACTGTTTCGTCCAGCCGCCTGCCCCTCTTGACTGCCTCCGCACGCTCTTCAGGAGACAATCCGGGACCGTCATCTTCAACCGTGACAGCGAACATTTCGCGGTTTGTCGCCGGGTCGTCCAGCGGCACCAGGTTGACCGAAACCTTCGACGTTGCCCATTTGCAGGCATTGTCGATCAGGTTGCCGCTCATTTCCTCCAGATCCTGGCTTTCACCCCGAAACCGGATATCGCCGCTCTGCTCAAAACCGACGGACACGCCCTTGTCCTGATAGATTTTTCCCATCGCACGAATCAGTCTTGCCATGACGGGTTCCGTCTCACAGGACACCCCGATGACCCTGCGCTGCGCCGCCATGCGTGCTCGTTCCAGGTGGTGCTGGATCTGGGTGGACATGATGGCGGCCTGCTCGGTCACCTTGTCAGCAAGAGGGCCTTCGGCAGCACGGGCTTCGTTGGAAATGACGGACAGGGGCGTTTTCAGACCATGCGCCAGGTTGCCCACATGGGTTCGCGCCCGCTCGACGATTTCCTTGTTCGACACGATCAGCGCGTTTAGCTCAACGGCCAACGGTGCGATTTCACGCGGCAGCGCTTCGTCGATGCGTTCCGCCTCGCCAAGACGGACCGCCGAAAGGGAAGACCTTAGCCTGGACAGAGGTTTCAGACCGACGCGTACCTGCAGGAAAATCGCCAGAATAAGCCCCAGACCGACGATGCAAAGTGTCAGCGTGACCATCCGTGAGAACTCGGTAACGTCCGCCCAGAATCCGGCAGTCGCGGCCCCCACTGCGATCACGTAGGCGACGTCTCCAATAGATATCCGCTGCTGAAGCACGCGAATTTCGTCTCCGGTCGGTCCGGTGATGAACCCTACACTGCTATCGCCATTGCCGATTGGAGGCGTGTTCAGCGGGTCGCCAACGAGCGACTCGGAAGCATATAGAATACTTGGGCTGTCGGCTCGGCGGACAGTCCAATACCAGCCAGAGAGCGGCAGCGAAAACCGCGGATCCCCGCGATATGCCGGCGCCTTTACCGGTTGCACGACCGGGTCCGCATCGGCATTCGCACCCGCCTCGAGCATTTCCGAGATCAAGGCCTTGATGTGGATTTCAAGCTGCGCATCGAAAGCACGCTCGCTGGCGCGCTGATAGAGGCTGACGAGAAAGACACCGGCGAATGCCAGCGCAACCGTAGACCAGACCGCCGCGACGACAACCAGTCTGGCAGCAAGCGAGCGTTGCGGCTTGCCCGGTGGGTGTGCATCTGTCTCAACACCGGTTTCACTCGTCACCGGCAGCTCCGAGTCGGTAGCCGAGACCTCTGATCGTTTCGATCAGGTCTGAGCCGATCTTCTTGCGCAACCTGCCGACGAACACTTCCACTGTGTTGGAATCCCGGTCGAAGTCCTGATCGTAAAGATGCTCGGTCAGTTCGGTTCTTGAAATCACCTTGCCCTGATGGTGAAGCAGATAGGACAAAAGCCGGTACTCATGGGAGGTCAGCTTGACCGGATTACCGTCAACGGTCACGCGCCCCGCCCGCAGATCCAGGCGCACCGGACCACAAGTCAGCTCGTTGGATGCGTGACCAGCCGCTCTTCTCACCAATGCCCGAACACGGGCAAGAACTTCTTCCATGTGGAAAGGCTTGGCGACGTAGTCGTCCGCGCCAGCGTCGATGCCGGCCACCTTGTCGGACCAGCGATCGCGCGCGGTCAGGATCAGGACAGGCATCGTGCGCCCGTCCCGTCGCCAGTTCTCCAGCACCGACAGGCCGTCAAGCGTCGGCAGACCAAGATCGAGAACGACGGCGTCGTAAGGTTCCGTATCACCGAGAAAGTGACCGTCTTCCCCGTCGGCAACACTGTCAACAACGTAGCCGGCTTCTTCCAGCGCAGCGACAAGCTGACGGTTCAAATCGGTATCATCTTCGACAACGAGAATTCGCATAAGAGGCAACTTCTTGATTAATCGGGCATAAAATTACGATCTGGGCGCGTTTTCCGGCCATCGCAGCGGATATATCAGCTACCGGTTGGCATTGACTGTGACCTTCGTCACCTTGCCGCCTTTCAGCACAGACAGAACATAGACATAGCCACCGCCCTGCTGGCAAAGCTGCGCCTTGACTATTTCTCCTCCGGCACGCCCTGCCACGGACCCGAGCGGGGCCGCCTTGCCGCTTGCGACCGCCTGCCTTGCCTGGGATTGGGACAAGCAAGCTGCTTCAGCCGGCATCACGGCTGCAAAGGTCAGGAGCAAAAAGGCGAAAATCTGTCTCACGAAGGCTGTTCCGGTTCTGTGTCACGCGATTGATGGTCAAGGTGTAATCAATTCTTCCTGAACGCAAGCTGAACCCGCTGTTTAGATTAAATTTGAAAACCGGATTGCCTATGCCGTGCTTGAGCTTGCTGCTAAGCTCCAGGGATGCTCAGGCACTTTGTTCGAACAAACACGGCGCTTTCGTATCCTTCTCACTCCGGCTTGAGCAAATTCTGCCGTCGAAGCGCTGCTGGCTTGAGCCTTCTTCTCGGCGGTCTTTTTCCTGCCTCCGCATCCGCCTGCTCCTTGTCGCTGGTCCTGGCAATGGATGGTTCCTCGAGCGTTGATCACATCGAACACGATCTCCAGCTGAATGGCCTTGCAGATGCCCTCAGCCATCCCGAAGTGGTGCAGGCGATCGAAGCGGTCGGCGGCATTTGGGTCATGAGTTTCGAATGGAGCGGACAAAGACAACACTTCGTACAATTCGGGTGGCAGCACCTGACGGATACTGAAAGCGCCGAAAGCGCGGCAAGCGTTCTCAGAAAGTCCAGACGGGGTTTCATCGGTTTCCCGACAGCAATCGGCTACGCTCTCGGGTATGCATCCGTGCAAATGAGCCGGGCTCCGGAAAACTGTGCGCGCAAGGTCATCGATGTTGCCGGCGACGGCATCAACAATGACGGCTTTCCTCCCGCCAGCGCCTACAAGGCGTTCAATTTTGAAGGGATTACCGTCAATGGTCTGGTCATCGCGGACGAAGACAAGGAACCCGTTGAGTATTACCAGAGCCACGTGATCAGCGGCCCCGGCGCTTTTGTTGAAATTGCCGCTGGATATGAAGACTACGCTCGCGCCATGAAGCGCAAGCTGATCCGTGAAATCATCGGCAATGGTTACGCCTCAGCGGATTGATCCGCAAAGGTCTCTCCTGCCCGCTGTCCCGCAAGACGCCCGATCGGCGCATTTGCCTAGCATCTTCAAGCCTTTCGACGTCCGGCCTGAGCCTGTAATTCAGCAGTGAATGCTTCGACCGGCATGCCTTCAGCCAGTGCTCTCAGAAAAAGCTGTTTCTGGGTTTCCGGTGCCAGACCACCTACCGGCGGGTCCCTGTCCAGGTTCGTCGGGAACGAATACCCTTCCGCGCAGGCGGACACCGCCGCTTCCGTCAACTGTCCTGTCCAGCCTTCCGACTGAACCTTCTTGAGCATTACCGGATAAAGAGCCTCGCACATAGACTGCCGATCGAGCGTTTCCATTGCACGGCAAAAGGCTGAAGAGACCTGGAGCAGATTTGCCAGCCGCTGAATATCGCCGCTCCTGTTTTCACCGGCAGCGTGAAACAGCGCAGGATTGAAAAACACCGCATCGCCTTTCTTCAGCGGCAATTGCACATAAGCGCGCTCGAAAAAGTCCCTGAATGCGTCCTGGCGATAAGCCATGTAGCCGGGCCGGTACAGCTGCGAAAACGGCAGCAATTTGGTCGGTCCGCTTTCAACGGGCATATCGGTGTGAGCAACGGCGCCCTGCAACGTCATAACCGGCGAGAGATCATGCACATGCGCCGGATAACCTGCGCAGATATCGGCGCTTTGAAAACCGAGATGATAATCCCTGTGCGCCTGTTGGGCCGCCCCGCCCGGCCGAACCAGGTTGACCTGCGAGGTCATCTGGTAGTTGGGCCCGAGCCAGGCTTCACTGACCGCAGAAATTGCGGGATTTGCGAAGCACGAGGCAAAGACGTCCGGATTTTCCAGGCAGAGTTTCTGAAGCGAATTCCAGATGCGGTCATTTGCTCCGGCGGCCGCGAAATGATCCGCACCGCCGCCCGAAGCCTCTTTTTCTTTTTCGATGATTTCAAGAAACACGGCCGTTGCCGCATCAAGTGGCGCTGTGTCCTCATAGGCGCCCTCAAGCACCAGGACACCAGCCCCGTCCTTCAGAACGCGCGCCCATTCCGACATGAGACGCCGGCGGTTGTCTGTTCCCGAGAGAACCCGCTCCAAAGCGGGCACACTATAAACCGGGATGTTGGCCTCGATGCCGTCCGCATGCGGTACATCGGATCGGTCGAGCCGCTGATCAACCAGAGCCTTGAAGTCTTCAATGCTGCAGCTACCGGCACTGAAGTACCCGTCCGGGGTAACTTGGCGGTCCATGAATTCCTCCCATTTCCTTTGCTCCAAAGATACCCCTGACAGGACTTGCCATGCTCCAAAAAACACATCAATAATCCATCAAATGACCCATCGCTTCCCCGTCAAGGAGATTGCCCTTCAATCAGGCTTGAGCACGGCGACCGTCGACCGCGTTCTCAACGGGCGGGCGCATGTCAGTCCGCAAACGAGGCAACGTGTGAAAGATGCGATTGAGGAGCTGGTCCGGCAGGAAGGTCAGCTTGCCGCCAAAGGCCGCCGGCTCTTTGTCGATATCGTCGTCGAAGCGCCCGCCAGGTTCAGCCGCGAAATCCGCCGTGCCTCAGAGGCCGTCCTGGCTGATTTCAAGCCGGCCGCACTCAGACCGCGTTTCACATTTGCAGAAACAATGACTGAGGCTGACAGCGTTGGCGTTCTGAACCGCATCCATAAGCGCGGCAGCCAGGGGGTGTGCCTGAAGGCGCGCGACACGCGTGACGTACGCGATGCCATTGCGCGACTGTCCGAAAAGAACATCCCGGTGGTAACCGTCTTCACCGATATCCCGAACTCGGACCGGCTCGCCTATGCAGGCCTTAACAACAAACGCGCCGGAATGACCGCAGCCTGGCTGATGCAAAAGCTCCTCGGCCCGGGTGAACAGACTGTCCTGACGACGCTTAGCCAGCATGCTTTTCAAGGCGAAGCGGACCGTTTCGAAGCCTTTCGTTCCGAGCTTCAACGGCAACGGTCAACGATTACCCTCCTTGATGCCAGTGGCGGCGGCGGCCTCAACAGCGCTACGGCGCAAGAAGTCGGCGAGACCATCAACCGGCGGGGAAAAATCGCAGGGGTTTACTCGATGGGCGGCGGGAATATGGCCATCCTGACCGCACTCGAGCAGGCCGGTCAGGCGCCTACCGTCTTTATTGCCCACGACCTGGACGAAGATAATCTGGAGCTCTTGCGCGCTGAAAAGCTCACCGTCGTTCTCCATCACGACCTCAATCAGGACATGCGTACGGCCTTTCGGCACATACTCGCCCATCACGGGATCGGCGAGCCGCCCTCGCAGTCGGAAAGCGACATTCAGGTCGTCACGCCGATGAATATTCCGGCCCGGTTCTGAAGACCCAAAACCGGGCACTTGTCATGCATCGGGCCGGCCATGTCCTTCGCGCTCCATGGCCCGGTAAAAGTCTTTCAGGGTCTTGCCAGGTTCTGGCCGGAACGTATCCCCGGTTTCCTCAACATCAAACATCCTGTCCAGCCGGAACATGCGGAAATCCTGGCGCAATTCACACCAGGCGACCAGCGTCCAGACCTTGCCCCAAAACCACAGCCCGAGCGGTCGGATGATCCGAGCTGACCCTTCCCCCTTGCCGTCCCGGTAGGACACGGAAAGCCGTTTGCGCACATCCGCTGCCATTTCCAGACAATCGATCAATTCGCGCACTTCAGGTGTCATTTCAGGAGCGAAGGCGTGGATCTCGATCTCGTTCTGCCGAACGCGCATTTTGTCCGGAATAACGGCATCGATCTTGATCATGGCCTCTTCGGCGGCCCGCGCCATGGCGGCTCCGCCCCAGGCGCGTATCAGACGCGCCCCGGCGAGCAGCGCTACTATTTCGTCACGAGTAAACATGAGAGGTGGGAGGTCGTAGCCGTCACGCATGATATAGCCGACGCCCGCAGCCCCCTCTATGGGGACACCGGACGCCTGAAGGTCGGCGACATCGCGATAGATTGTGCGTTCCGACACTTCCAGCCATTCGGACAACTGTCTTGCCCGGACAAGCCGACCGCCGCGCAGATACTGCACGATCTGAAACAAACGGTCGGCACGTCTCATCTATCAGCCCCCTTGGAACTCGAACAGTCCGATTGAATTGCCATCCGGGTCAATCCCATAAGCGAAGCGTCCTGCTGGTATGCCTATCGGATCGGAGACAACCTCGCCACCTGCTTTCACAAATCGTTCCATGGTCGCCTCAAGGCCGTCCGGACACAGCAAGTGTATGGTTGGTCCCGATCCTTTTTCAGCCGGTTTGCCCGGATAAAGATGACCGGCGGTACCCGTCTTTTCGTCCTTGGTCATGAACATGGCGATCGGGTTCGGTCCCATGTCGGTTATCAGCTTCAGTTCGGTCTGGAAGACATCGTTGTAAAAGGCGATTGCCTTCTCAAGATCAACGACGGGAATCTCCATCCAGACGGTGAAATGATCAGGTGTGAATGTCATGGTGGGTCTCCTTGAACAAATGCGATGGGTGGCACCCTACCAAGGCCCTCCTGACAACTACCTGTCAGGAGAGTTTTCGATTTTTCGTCCCTCTATCCCCGTTTTCAGCCGTTTTTTCGAAAACTCAGGAATAGCGAACGCGTCGATATGACAGTTTCCTGTCACCATGACATGACGTGTATGTCTTTCGAAATAAAACTTTAACGCGATCGACAAGCTACCGTCATTGAGGCCGGAGAAAGTGGAGAGCGGCTGGCCCATCAGCCTTACCCCTCGGAGGCTCTCATGAAAAAGATGACCTTGGCCCTGCTCGTGGCAGGCGCAAGCGCAGTCGCATCCGGCGCCCTCGCCAAGGATGCAAGCTATGTTGGCACATTGGACGTTGTTCGCGGCGATCTGGCCGCCGACAAGGCAACCGGCAAGGTTTTTGTCGATGCCAACCGGAATTCCAAGCTGGATGACGGTGAAACCGGCGTTGCGGGCGTGCTCGTCTCGAATGGCCGCGAGGTCGTTGTGACCGGATCCGACGGCGGCTACGAGTTGCCTTCTTATGATGACATGAACCTGTTCATCACAAAGCCGGCGGGCTATTCCACGCCGGTCAGCAAGGACATGGTTCCGCAGTTCAACTACGTGCACAAAATTGCCGGTTCGCCGGATCTGCGCTTTGGCGGCATCGAGCCGACTGGGCCGTTGCCCCAAGCGGTCAATTTTCCGCTGATCGAAGACGCAGTTGGCGACCAGTTCCAGTGCCTTGTGTTTGGCGATACGCAGCCCTACACAAACGCAGAAATCTCATACGTGCGCAAAACCGTCGGCAACATGCTGTCCAACCGGGACAATTCCGAGACCCAGTGCCTGTTGTTCGAGGGCGATGTCATGGGCGACGACCTGTCGCTCTATCCACGCTTCAAAAAGATCGTCGCGACCGGAGGCGTTCCGCAATATTACGTTGCCGGCAATCACGACCTGGATTTCGACGCCAAGAGCGATGCTGACAGTTTCGATACCTTCCGCCGTGAGTTCGGCCCGGAATACTACTCCTTCGACATCGGTCAGGTGCATTTCGTCGTACTCGATGACGTGCGCTATCCGTGTAACGGTGTCGATGCCCACTCGTTCTGCGATCTCAGCGCCAAGCCGTCCTATAACGGCGTCATCTCCGAGCGCCAGCTGGAATGGCTGAAGAACGACCTGGCCAATGTTCCCGAAAACAAGCTGATTGTGTTGAACGCGCACATTCCCTTCGTGACATACACAGACGCGGAAGCCCAAAAGCACCAGGTGGACAATCTCGACAAGCTTTATGAGCTGATCGGCGACAGGCCGGCGCTTGGTTTGTCCGGCCACACGCACACGACAGAGCAGATCCTTCCGGGCGAATATTTCAAAGGCTGGGAAGAGGCTACGGGCACCGGACCGGCGAAGTTCCACCAGATCGTTACCGGTGCCGTTTCCGGGTCCTGGTGGGCGGGCGATCTCAACAAGGACGGCGTCCCACACGGCACGCAGCGTCTCGGCTCCCCACGCGGCTACTATGTGCTCGATTTTTCCGGCCCCGACTATGTCGACACGTACATGACATTCGAAGGCACCGAAAACGACCAGATGCACGTATCCTTCAACACGCCTCGTTTCCGCGAGTGGGCGGAAAAGCTTGTCAGCTACACCAATCTCTACGATGTCCCGAGCGACATTATTCCGCCGGTCACGATCAACGATCTCGGCGACATGGACATGCTGACGCAGGACGATCTCAGCGAAACAACCTACGTCGCGATCAACGTCTGGAATGGCTCCAGGGAAAGCAAGGTCTCCTTCACGATCAATGGCGGCGCTGCGACCGAGGCCACACGCACACAGAAAGGTGACGGTGAAGAAGTGCTGGATGGTCCGACCTATGCCGATCCGCTGGCTCTTGCCAGGCAGTCCACCAATGGACGGATTGCTGTGAAAAGCGCAGAAGGTGGTGATGAAACGGCAGGTTTCTATACCTGGCAGGGCACACACTGGAAAGGTGCTGCGGGTCCCTTCCAGAACTGGATGCTCTCCACCAAGTCCAGCCACCTGTGGCGCGCTCAGTTACCACAGGACCTGCCCGTTGGCATCCACACGCTGGAGGTGACCACGACCGACCGCTATGGCCGTACTTTCAAACAATCGAAAACGTTTGAAGTTGTCGCCGAGCTTCCGCAAATGACCTGGCAGGAAAAATTCTGGCAGTAAGCCTTTGCAAATCTGCCGATATCCCTGAAGACTGTACCGGGCAGGCTTCCCTGCCCGGAGCACCATGCGGAAGATCCAGAGGAATATGATGAGCGCGCGTTTTTCGAGTCCGTTGCGGCTCCTATATCTGGGCATTGCCGCATTCCTGCTGCTGACCGCACAGGCATTTGCGCATTTTTCGGAAGGCGCCAAGGTTCGTACGATCCTCGTTGCCACGGAGGACGGCCACCTTGTTGCTTTCGTCCGGGTCCCGGCGCCCCTGGTTTTTTCAGACCTTGTCGGCCGGTCGCAAGTGGAACAGGTGCCTCTCCATTCACCTTTTTTACGACTTGAGCCGACTGGCAACGGCACGCGCTACAGACTTGACCTTGCAGCAATCGCCCGGGACCGAAACGGCTTCGAAGAGCGGCTCCAAAATGCCCTGGTGTTTTCGCAATCCGGATTGGACCTGACCTCGACCCTCTCCGGTTTCACGGTTTTAAGCCGCCGCCCGCCTCAGGTTATTGATAGCCTGGAAACAGCTCGTGCCGCGCTTCAGACTGCCAGCACGACGTTCGATCCTGTCTTCGGCGCGGCAATAATTGACTATGCCGTGCGCATCGAAAGTCCGGATCTGACTGGTGAGCTTGAAGTTCGGTCCGCTTATACGCCTCTTCTCCCAGGGCCAGGTGTCTCAATCGAAAACCACCTGGTCGATGCCCGTGTCACCCCTCCGGTCTCGACGACCGCCTCCGGCCAACTCGAGCAACCGGCAGTTATCAATGGTTCACGCCTGTCCACTTTGGCGCACTTCGTGTACCAGGGCATGCTGCACATCCTGGAAGGCCTGGACCACGTGTTGCTGGTCATTGCCTTGGCACTTGGTGTCGGGGCAACACGCAAACTCATTTTCCTGGTCACGGCGTTCACCATTGGCCACTCGGTCACACTGATTGCCACCTTCCTGGGCGCGACACCGTCCTGGCCGTGGTTCATACCGGTTGTCGAATCGGCGATCGCTGCTTCCGTGCTCTACGCGGCCGTTGCGGCGATGGTCCAGAGGTCCGGCTCCATTGTCGTTTTCGCAGGCATCGGATTGCTGCACGGCCTCGGCTTCTCCTTCGTTCTCGGGGACATTCTCGGCCGCGACGCACCGGACCTCGTCCCGGCACTGCTCGCCTTCAATGTTGGCATCGAGGTGGGACAACTCATCATTCTGGCCGTCACCCTCACCTTCGTCTTTGTGCTCGACCGCCTAGCGACCCCCGCCCTCCGGCCTGCACGGCTGGGTACACTGACGGCCATTGCGATCCTGTCGGCCTGGTGGGTCGCGGAAAGGCTCGGCAGCGTCATTTCTTCGGTCTGAGGGCGGCGCAGCTCCCACCATAACCGAGCAAATGACAGTGCGTTTTCGCGCGTCTAAAGCTCGTTTTCCAAGTCAATCGCCCGCGCCTGCCGACGCTGGTCCTGATCCCCTGTCAATTCATGCACGATTGATCTGGCTCAAGGTGGCGCCTCCGACTTGGCGTCACTTTGTGGGTCTTAAAAGGAGGCATGAATGAGTCACGTTCCACACGAGTTGCACGAAGAATTTCCTGAAGCGGCAGACACTCTGCATATGCTGAAGACAAATGACGCCCATTTTGCGCGACTTGCGGACGAATATCACACGATAAACCGGGAAGTTCACCGCATTGAAACCAATGTGGCACCGGCTGCTGACGAAGTCCTTGAAGATCTGAAGAAGAAGCGCCTTCACCTGAAGGACCAGATTGCCGCCATGCTGGCGGCTGCTGCAAACACCGTGACCTGAGCCCCTCCTTTTCAGGCCGGTGTTAGTGCCCGCGTCGTCCCCGTCCGACGGCGCGGGCCGCCCTTCTTGGACCCGGGCACAACACCAGGACACCATAAAAAATGGCGCCAGGACTTTTGAAAAGCCCGGCGCCAGTCTGGGGAGGAACGACCCTCATCGTTCAAGTATAATGTGGGTTCTGGGCGCCGATCTTACAAGGAAATAAAGTGTGAGATAAACGTGAGTAAATCACGAATCAGTTCTATTTTCTGCCGAAAAAACTGACACTTATTTGAAACCTTGACGAATTGGGAACAGTGATATTTGCTTCCGGGCATCAAAGTAACCGGAACAAATCATGGTTAAACTTCTTCTTTCAGTTTTCTCGCTTATCCTGTTGTTTCCAAACCTTGTTCAGGCTGCTGATTACTGTCTTGACGTCAACGCGAAAAAGGGCTGGCAAGGCGTCACTCTTCCGCATGGAAAGATCAGTCAGGTCGGTTTCTCGGGCAGCTGGAGCGTCATTGCCGGGCTCTATGGACCTGTCGGACCCAGGGGCTACTCGGGCAGCGACGCACAGAAACTCGGCCCCCTTTACGGCTACAAGTTCGACCAGTCCTATGCTTTCGGTGAAATGCTGGTTCGCGACCAGTCCGGCCGAATTGTACCTTTCGCAGAATTCGCGGCACTGGCTGTAAATGCACGTGACCCGGCTGGGAACTATGCCTTCCGGATCAACGATAGTGATGTTGCGCTTTGGGACAACGCGGGGGCGATCAGAGTGTGCATTTCCATGCGTTGACAGCGCGTTCTCACCTAATGCAGCAGACTTCGACGGCACCCACCTAGGGACCGAAGCGAGGTACGTATGGCGGACTGGAAGCCCGGAGAGGACGAAAAAAAGGCGCCAGAACTGTTCAGTCCCGGCGCCAGTTATGCAGGGGAGGAACGATCTTCATCGTTCATGAACAGTGTGTGATCGTCCGCCCTCTCTCGCAAGGTAATAAGGTGTGAGATAACTGTGAGAGAATCCGCCTACCCGCATATCGGAGCCACAGACAAGATGACCCGGAAAACTGCTCTCATAACAGGCGCTGCCAGAGGGATCGGCCTCGCGACGACCAAACTGATGCTTGAACGGGGATGGAAGGTCGCCATGATCGACCGTGACAGCGAGGAACTCGCGACCGCGTCGAGAGATTTGGAGAATGCCGCACCGTTTGAATGCGATGTTTCCGTTCCGACCCAGGTCGACGCGACTGTTCCGGCAATTCTTGAAAAATTCGGCGGCCTGGACGCTGTCGTCAACAATGCTGGCGTTGCCCAGTTCGGGCCCATGGAGGAAACGGATTTTCGAACCTGGCGCACGGTGATGGAAACGAACCTCGACGGTGTGTTTCTGATCTCGCAGGCGACGATCCCTGCGTTGAAGGCATCCGGCGGCTCGATCGTCAACATCGCTTCGATTTCCGGTCTGCGCGCTTCGACCTTGCGGGTTGCCTACGGAACGTCAAAGGCTGCCGTCATTCATCTCACCAAGCAACAGGCGGCGGAGCTTGGGGAACATGGCGTTCGTGCAAACTGTGTCTGCCCTGGCCCGGTGCGCACGAAACTTGCGATGGCCGTTCATAGCCAGGATATCATCGACGCCTATCACGACGCCATTCCGCTCAACCGCTACGGCAGCGAAATGGAAATCGCGGAGGTGATCGCATTTCTGTGTTCAGAACAGGCCAGCTACGTGACAGGACAGGTCATCGCATCCGATGGCGGCTTCGACAGCACCGGCATCGGGTTGCCGGCGCTCAGAGGTTCATCTTAGAGCCCGTTTTGAGACTGAGCCGCCAAACCTGACAAAAAGGCATCCAGCTCCACTGGGTGCTCAAAGACGTGCAACTCGCCGCGAAACTCTCTGATCTGTTCAAAGTCACGAAAGCGCTTCGTTTTTCGGTAGTTGAGAATGAACCGAAAGAACTCCCAATTGAACCTTTCCGGACACCCATCCGGCCGGCCTGATTCCGACCCGCCAACACGTCCCCAAAAAGTGCGTTTCATCATTCTCGACGCGCAAATCCAGGTCGGATAGTCCAGGAAGAGCACGGTGTCGGCAAACTCCAGTCTCAGATGAAGCGTGCTTCCATAGTTTCCATCCATGATCCAGCGCGGTTCGCTGCACTGCTGCCTTAGAACGTCAGGCCAAACTCCCTTTTCAGGGGGTACCCAACCGGGTTTCCAGTACAACTGGTCCAAATGGACCACCGGCAATCCCGTCAGCTCACCAAGCCGCAACGCCGCTGTTGATTTGCCTGAACCTGGGCATCCGGCGATCAGGACCCTTTGCATGACTGCGCTGGCCATCGTCGTTCCGGATCACGCACGATCGCGCAAGAAATGCGCCGCGACCTGACGATGATGCGGACGGGTGCGATGTTCGAAGACGTAGATGCCCTGCCAGGTGCCGAGAACCATCTGTCCGCGGGACACCGGAATGGAAAGCGAGACCGGCAGCACGGACGCCTTGATGTGCGCCGGCATGTCGTCCGGTCCTTCATGGGTATGGACGAGGTAACCCATGCTGGGATGGTTGGTGTCAGGCACCAGACGCTCAAAGTAGGCTTTCAGGTCTGTCTGCACATCAGGATCTGCATTTTCCTGGATCAATAACGAGCAGGAGGTGTGGCGGACAAAGAGCGTCAACAACCCGCCCTGGGCCTGCTCTTCCGCCAGCCAAGCGGAAACCGAGCGAGTGAATTCGTAGAGGCCCTGCCCCGACGTGCGGATTGAAAAGACAGTCTGCATGGGTCACACAGGTCCCGGTTCAGTGGAAATGTACCAGAGGACAGGCTTAGGCGATCACACCAATGGTTGCAAATCCGGCCCTTGACCTCCATTTCAACGGAGCACCCCTCTCCTTTCCCGCGCTTTCAAGTGCGCGCTTTCCGGAACCATCATGCAGGACGCCAAACCCAGAATCCTGATTGCGACACTTGGGACGCGCGGTGATGTCCAGCCCTATATCGCTCTTGCCAGGGAACTGGTGAAACTCGGGGCTGAAGTCGTTGTCAGCACGGGCGAGGGTTTCGAAACCATGATCGAAAACGCGGGCGCCCGATCCCGGCCCGCCGCCATCAACTTCCAGGCATTGTTGCAACAGGACGAAATCAAGGAAGCTCTGCATTCGGTCACCGGAAAACTCAAGGCAGCGCGCCGCAACATGGCCCTCCAGCAGAACGTTGCAAAGGATTTCTGGACGACGGGACTGGAGGAAAAACCCGACCTTATCCTGTTCAATCTCAAAGCGACCGTGATGACGCTTGTCGGACGCCGACTGGACGTGCCCGCCTTATCCACCGCCCTGCAGCCGGTGATCGCACCAACGCGGGCATTTCCGCTGGCATTGTTCGGGATTCCCGACATGGGTCCCTATCTCAATCGCAAGAGCTTCGGCCTTGGCCGCCTGCTCATGCGATTTGGACTTGGCGCGCTCTTCAAGCCGCTTCGCACAGAAGCTGCCAAAGAACTTGGCGCGACCGGATCGACAATTGACGGTTTCGCGCCAGAGCGCATGAGCGCACTGTCCTTGCAGGCCTACTCGCGGGCACTTGTGCCCACACCCGACGACTGGTCGGCTGAATACTGGCAGTGCGGATACTGGTTTACCGATCCGGATCCCGATTTCACCCCACCCGAAGACCTGGCGAGATTTCTTGGTGACGGTGCTCCGCCCGTATATCTCGGGTTCGGCTCCATGCCGAGCAAGGATCCCAAAGACCTCACCGAAATCCTGTTTGGCGCGCTTGGCATGACGGGGCAGCGGGCCGTCATCGCCACCGGTTGGGGCGGTCTCGTCAAGGAAACCCTGCCGTCCGGACTTGCGGAACGGGTTCTCGTCATAGACAACGCTCCGCATAGCTGGCTGTTTCCGAAATGCGCCGGAATTGTCCATCATGGCGGTGCCGGGACAACACACGAAGCACTGCGTTGGGGCAGGCCCTCGCTGGTTTGTCCCGTTTTCGGAGATCAACCCTTCTGGGCCGAGCGGGTCCACAAGATCGGTGCCGGACCGGCGCCCATTCCACAAAAGAAGTTGACGCCAGAGGCCCTGTCCGGCGCTTTAGAAGAGCTGGAAAAACAGGATCACGCCACATCTGCCGAAAAAGCTGCGGCGGAGATGGCGCGAGAACCCGGTGCACGCGGAACGGCGGAACGGCTCATGGGATTGCTTGCGCCCTCCTGAACAAGACCAGCGCAGCAAAACGGATAAACCGTCCGTCCACCGCACGTCAGTTGCCTGCTCAGGCTTCAAGCGCCTTACTGATCTCCTGGTTGGTCACCCAACCGATAATGGGTTCTGCGGAACTGCCATTGGCGGTCACAAACACGTCCTGACAATCATCCCTGCTCTCCATGCGCATCTTGGCGTCGGCAAGCGTTGCCCCGGCTCTTGCAAAGGCAATGGAACCCGCGATGAAGTTGCCAAATTTCTCCGGCGCACGGGTCTCGCTTTCAATGTCATGGACCTTGTCGAGCGTGTCCTTGTTTGCAGCCTCGTTTTTGAAATTCACCTTTGTACCGGCGGCGGCGACCACAGCCCGCATTTCGCTCCAGATACTCCGATGAATGACGCCGATGCAGGCTTTGGACGGCGTCAGGATGACAACTCTTGAGATTGGCCGTCCGCTCGGCAGTTTGTTCTCCAACGCCTCAGCGACCTTTTGCAGCGGCACTTCTCGCAGGTTACCATTCGGAGCCTCCACGTTGCCGATGATCGAACTCAGCGGGATCATCGCTTCTTCGATCGAGACCGACCTCAGTTTCTGGGTGGAAATCTTCACGAGACTTTCCGTCGCTTTGCTGGCTGCTTCGAAATTCTGCTTGCTGAAGTAGTACGCAAGCACGGTTCCGACCCAGGTTGCGAAAAGCGGCAGGAGTGCTGCGAAGACGTACTGGCTGTTTTCAACGGCCTTGTCGTCGCTTGAGGCACGCAAGATGCCCACAGCAATAACCACAACCGAAACCAGCACGAGGCCGTATATCGAGTACTTGACGATGTCGTCCGCCAGCATCTCGCGAAACGCAGACGAAGCGCCGTCTGCATCCGGATCGGCGGCGGCATTCGCGGTCTTCGATCTCGCAATGAATATCACCGCTCCGCAAACAAACAGCAAAAGCAGAATAACTATAGTTTCAAAAGTACTCAGTCCAAACATATCTCAACCCACCAAACTCAATTAATCGAAAATAAAAATTCCAAAATTTGATTGAGATACTAAGCAAAACGCTGCGTTACGACCACCAACCAGCATACAATTCCAAATTGAATCGAACTCCAAATTCGACCCAGGAAAACTGTTGCCATGGCGAAGCCTCCGACATTCAGAAGCGAGGAGAGTTTGAACCGGCAGCAACATCCGGAACGTCGCGAGCGCACCGAAAGTCCGCATTGCGATCAACCAACCCCTCTCGCTTGCAGTGTTTTTCACGGCAGATGTGTCAGTGTTTCACGATCTCCCTTTTCTTTTGGCTGGTGGGCTGACACAACTATGCAGGAGAGAATTCAAGAGGGGTCACCGGTCGTGTTTCCTGCCCGCTATACTGTTTTTGCGCTTTGCATTCTGGTGACGTTTGTCACTTTCGTTTTGATGTTCGCCGTCAATATTCATTTCTTTTGGCCGTTCCTCGTATTCGGCATCCTGTCGCTGATTGGCTGTTTCGACCTGCAGCAGACCAGGCACGCGGTCCTCAGGAACTACCCCGTTATCGGGCATTTTCGTTTCTTGTTTGAAGCGATCCGGCCGGAGCTCAGACAGTACTTTTTCGAAAGCAACCAGGATGGCCGGCCGTTCTCGCGGGAACGCCGGTCGATGGTCTATGACCGCGCCAAGAACATTGAGGACGTGCTCCCGTTCGGCACGGAACTTGACGTCTATAACGACCACTACGGATGGGTGAACCACTCCATCACGCCAAAGCCGGAAAACCACGACGAGCTCAGGGTTACGATCGGCGGGCCGGACTGCAAACAGCCCTACTCCGCATCGCTCTACAATATCTCGGCGATGAGCTTCGGCTCTCTGTCGGGAAATGCCATTCTCGCGCTCAACAAGGGGGCGAAGGCCGGGCACTTTTATCACGACACGGGTGAAGGCAGCGTTTCTCGCTATCACCGCGAAGGCGGCGGCGACCTCGTTTGGGAACTTGGTAGCGGTTATTTCGGCTGCCGGTCGGCAGACGGAAAATTCGATCCTGACAAATTCAAGGCCCAGGCGTCAGATCCGCAGATCAAGATGATCGAAATCAAGATGAGCCAGGGCGCAAAGCCCGGCCATGGCGGCGTCCTGCCCGGTCCGAAGGTGTCAGAGGAGATCGCCGAGGCGCGCGGCGTTCCGGTTGGTGTGGACTGCGTGTCACCGGCTTCTCATTCGGCCTTTTCAACACCGATCGAGCTGCTTGAGTTCATTCAAACGCTTCGCGAGCTGTCAGGCGGAAAGCCGGTCGGGTTCAAGCTTTGCATCGGCCACCGCTGGGAATTCATGGCCATCGTGAAGGCCATGCTGAAAACCGGCATCAAACCTGATTTCATTGTTGTGGACGGTGCCGAAGGCGGCACGGGCGCGGCACCGATTGAATTCGCAAACCGGTTGGGCACGCCCCTCCTCCAAGGGCTTCTTTTCGTCCATAACAGCCTGGTGGCCACAGGCATTCGCGACGACATCAAACTGGGTGCGAGCGGCAAACTGATCAGTGCTTTCGACATTTCCGGTACCATGTGCCTGGGTGCCGACTGGGTGAATTCAGCCCGCGGCTTCATGTTTGCCGTCGGCTGCATCCAGTCCCAAAGCTGTCACACAAATCGCTGTCCGACGGGCGTGGCGACCCAGGACCACAAGCGCCAGCAGGCGCTGGTGGTGCCTGACAAGGCCGAACGCGTGACCAATTTCCATCGCAACACGCTGAAATCGCTCATGGCTTTCACTGCTGCTGCGGGGCTGAACCACCCGCGCGAATTCAAGCCGGAGCACTTTTTCCTGCGCGGCGGCCCGCGAGAGATCATGTCGGCCAATGCGGCCTTTACCTGGCTCAAGAAAGGCGCACTTCTTGAAGAAGCGCACGACCTTCCGGGCTATTCCGCGTTCTGGGCGATGGCCGAAGCAGATAGCTTCAAGCCAAGCAAGAGCCTCGATCTCGCCAAGACACTGAACCACCACAGGGCTCATCATTAATCGGCGCGTGTCGACCCTGCTTAAGCCAGCTTCCCGAACAGGCATCAGTTTGGCCGCGGCCAAGAAACACGAAATCCGGCAGCTTTCGCCGCCGGATTCTTCCTGTCAGGGACCTGAGCTCAGGCTTCAGGATTGTCCGCTGCCTTCGGGGCGATTGCCGGCGCCGTCGGCTTTGCGACCGGCTTCGGATCGACGCCGTTTGACGCGCTTTCCGATGCACCTTCGGCTTCCGGGGCCGCGGTTGCGGCATCCCCGAGACTTGACGTCAAGCCCGACAACCCGGACCCGTCCAGTCCCACTTCCTTCATCATGGCGTCAAGTAGCGGCGCCTGTGAGCGGTACTTGAGCGCGGAGGAGACCATCTGGTCGGCGAGGTTTCCGCCGCCGCCATTGCCGCCTTGCCCGTTGGCAGACGCTCCCGCGCCACCGGTCATACCATCCACCTGGATGATCTTGATGCCGTCGATCTGCTCCATAGGCTTGACGCTTTCTGCAATGATTTCAGGCAATTGCTCAAGAAGCTTGATGCGAACCTGCATCGCGATCTGATCGGGCGACAAGAGGTTGGCGGCCTCGTTGATCGCGCGCTGACCGGCTGCTTCCACTTCATAAAGCGCCTTTTCGGCCTCTGCACGGAGCTTGTCGGCTTCAGCCGAGCCCTGGGCCTCGATGCGCTGCTTGGCTGCCTCGGCCTCTGCTGAGATCCGCACAGCTTCAGCGTGATCGACCGCAGCCCGCTTCTGGGCTTCCGCACCGACCGTGACCGCAACGGCTTCCATTTCGGCAGCCTTGCGGGCTTCGATCAGCTCGATCTGCTTGTCACGTTCTGCAACTTCCGTTTCGCGTGCCGTCGCAACCTGCTCGGCTGCACGGGCAGCGATGGCGCGGGCCTCATCAGCCTCTGCCTCGGCCTCGGACTTTTCGCGCGACTTGGCGGCAACGGCAATGTCGCGGTCCTGTTCGGCAAGTTCGACAAGCTTCTGCTTTTCGACATTCGCCGACTCAACGGTACGTTCCTTGGAAATCTCCCGCTCGCGCACCTGCTGGTCCATGGCGATCTGGCGCTCGGTCACGGCCTGGCTGGATTCAATGTCCTTTTCCTTGACCTTCTGGCTGGCCAGAATCTTGGCTTCTTCGGCCTCACGCTCCCGCTCCGCCTGCTGTTTGGCAATCAGAGAACTCTGCTCCGCCCGGCGGATTTCAATCTCCCTCTGCTGCTCGAGCCGTGCAAATTCCTCTTCCCGGTTGATCTGCAACCGCTCTTGCTCAGCTTCCAGGTTCTTGCGCTGGATCAGGACCTGGGTCTCCTGCTCGATGTCGTTACGCTTCTTGCGGCGCTCCTCGATCTCCTGGGTGAGCTTGGTCAGACCTTCGGCATCAAAGGCGTTTTCCGGATTGAAGTATTCACGATTGGTCTGGTCGAGCCCCGTGAGCGAAACGGATTCCAGCTCCAGGCCGTTCTTCAGAATGTCCTCCGAAACGGCGGCCTGCACCTTCTGAACAAAGTTCACCCGTTGTTCATGGAGTTCTTCCATGGCCATCTCGGCCGCCACCGCGCGCAGCGCGTCGACGAACTTGCCTTCGACCAGCTCACGCAGCGCCTCGGGCTTCATGGTGCGCTGACCCAGCGTCTGGGCCGCGTTGGCGATGGATTCGATTGTCGGCTGAACACGGACGTAGAACTCCGCCAGGACGTCAACACGCATGCGGTCCTTCGTGATCAGAGCCTGGTCGTTGGAACGACGCACCTCCAGGCGCAATGTGTTCATGTTGACGGGAATGACGTCGTGCAGCACTGGCAGAACCAGCGTTCCGCCATTCATGACGACGCGCTGTCCACCGAAACCGGTCCGGACGAACGAGACTTCCTTGGAAGACCGGCGATAGAGCCGCGAAATAATCAAACCGATGGCAAGCAAGGCCACAAAGCCGATGCCTACGAGGATCAAAATGCCTATGAGTTGCTCCATAACTCTCAACTCCTTTACTTACTTGATGAAATTGAATGCCCGGCGCGGGCGCTAGGGTCAGGACCCTAGTCGCCGGCGCCGGTCAAAGTCGCGTTGGTATTCCTGATCGCGGTGAAATGCGGGCCCTGCTGGCGCACGATGATAACCTCCGCGCCCTGCTCAAGCACCTCACCTTCGACATCCGGTTCCACAAGCACGTAGTGGCTCTGCCCGGTCGGGTCGGTTAGCCGCGCCTGGGCGGGAAGCCCCTTTTTGGCGTGGCCCTGGACCACCCGCGCAGGTTTCCCGACAAAGCTTCGGCGTGAAACGGCATCGCTTTCGTCCTTGGGCATGATTTTCGACACGCCAAGCGCGGTTACCCGCGTAAAGGGCAATGCCCCTGCAAACGCGACGGCCGATGCAACGATGCCCGGAAGCAGGAAGCCTGAGACGGACTGAACCAGGCTCTGAAGGACATAGCCGACAAGACCGAAGCCGGTGAGAAGGATTACCAGGATGATGAGCGCAGGTACCTTTCCGAAACACAGCCAACCAAGGATCTGGGAGAAGATCCCCTGCCCGGGTCCGGTCACTTCGGTCCCGGCAGCTACCGTCTCGAGATCGCCCGGAAGCGCACCCGCTTGAAGATCTGCATCAAAGTCCGGTGCTTCCAAGTCGGGCAAGTCTGCGTCCGGCAGGTCGACTTCCGGCAGCAGGCTGTCGATCATGCTCGACAGCCCCAACCCCAAAAGCGTTCCGACGCCTTCTGCAAGCGCGATCGCGATCATCAGGCCGAGAGCAACCGCAAAGGGTGTGTTCGGCCCGGCTAGGATGAACTCGATCATGTTCAAGCGTCTTTCGCCGACGCCTTCAATGCAGCAAGACGTTCAGACACCCTGTTTTTCCGCGCCAGATCGTCCAGTTCGGCCAGTTTGGTTGCGTCGGCCTTGTCGGTGGAGATCCCTCCCGGCAAACCGGTCGCACCCTTCATGACCCGGTCAAAGGCTTCTTCCGCTTTGCGGGTCTTACCTTCGACGCTGTCGGACTGGGCAGCAGCGCCGGAGGCGGCGCTGTCCGTCGCGCTTTGCTGCTGTGCCCGGCGGAAGTTATCGAGCTCAGCTTCCATCTCGCGCTTCCGGGCCTGGAGTGCACTGATGTAGCCTTCCAGTTCCTTCTCTTCCCGGCTGGCATCCGCAACTGCGGTCTCCAAAACAGGGATCTGCACTTCAAGATCAAGCTGGCGTGCGATCGCGGCTTCTGCGAGATCGTCACGGCCTTCCTTCACGGCCAGGGCGATCTGACCCTGCAGCTCTTCGTGGCGGGACGTCGTCTCACCAAGGCGCGTATTTGCCAGATGCTTGTTCGCCAGCACGCCGGCCAATTCATCACGTACCTGGTCAATGGCCCGGTCGACTTCACGGATTGCTTCCGCCATGACGGTTTCGGGGGAAGTGTTTTCGATGGAATCCACCAGCTGGTTCACCCCGCCGGAGACAAGACGCTTGACGCGTGCAACGAGACCTTCTGCCATTTTCCTTCCTTTCCATTTCGTTCTAAGAAATTCAACAAATTGAAATCAGCTGCCTATGGGCGACCGCCACCGGTCGCGGCACATTCAAAAATACGAACACCACACGCTCCCCGAACGCCGGCTGTGTCAAGCGCAAGGTTGCACGACTTTTCATATTTCAACTCTTTGCCTGACGCCGCTGATCCAGAAGACGGGCAACTTCCAGGATCGGCTCCATTTTCTTGTCCATCAGCCCCGGGTCATAAGTTCGGCTCGGCGTGGTCAGGCCCAGGTCGAAAATCTCTTCGATCAACGAAAACAATTCCGCGGACAATGCTGCCTCAAACCGGACCAGATCCTGCTTGTCGCCATCCGCCCCCGGTGCGGACGCGATCAGTTCGGCGACCATTTCGGGCAAGCGTTCATACAGTTTCATGACAAAGTCGGATCTGATCCCGCTTTCCCTCTGCAATTGTCGCAAGCCCTTTTCGGCCGGACGCACCATGGTCTGCAATAAATCCTCGCAGGCGGCAACATCCTGGACCCCCTCCTCGCGCTCGCGCGCTGCCTTGAGGATTTCCCGCATCTTGTCGCTTGGGGTTCGGGCGCCCTGAACCTCGTACCCCGCCAAAAATGCAACGTCGTCGTCACTGAGCCTTACGCTGATCGGGATGCTTTTCGGCATTTGCCTCACCAATCGTTTTCGTTTGTATCGATATGTTTACATATGTAATCAAAAGTAATCAATTGTCAAGAAAAATCGTCTCATGGATGTACGTTTTGTTTCATGCACGCGCCTTTCCTGAAAGCGGGCTGCCATTGAAACCGGCCCGGATTCCGACCCGGCGACGCCATCTGATCAAGCTCCCATGAAAGGAATGTTTCCATTCCGGTAAGCCCCAGTTGAGAATACAATAAAGCTGGATCGTTCAGGTGCGGCGTCACCAAGTCACCAATCCAAAGCGAGAGAGAATGACACCCAAGGCAGTCGTGGAAGAGTGGGTAAAGTGCTTCAACGCCGGCGATTCGGATGCGTTGGCAGCGCTCTATGCCGAGAACGCCGTGAACCACCAGGTCACGCAAGACCCGGTCGAAGGGCGCGACGCGATCAGGACAATGTTCCAACAGGAGTTCGCAACTGCCGACATGACCTGCCTTGTGGAGTTCATTCATGAGGCGGATGACGTCGCGATCCTGGAATGGCGAGACCCCACAGGCCTTCGAGGCTGCGGTTTTTTCACCGTCAAAGACGGAAAAATCGCTTTCCAGCGAGGGTATTGGGACAAACTGTCGTTTTTGAAGATGCACGGGCTTCCGATCGAATAACGGAAGCCCTTGTTCTACGCGGTATCCGGGTCAGATATTTGCCGCCAGGCCCGATACAAACTCACCTGCCTCATGCGAGCGCACAACCGCATGCCGAACCAGATCATCGAAATGCCACGCGAACAACTGGACGTGGCGTGTGTTTGAGAACGCCAGATATCTTTGTCCGAGATAAAGCGCTGCCCATTTCTGGCCGAAAACCGTGAAGGGCGAAGAATACCTGTCCGTTGCGCCAAACAGATGCAGCCGCAAAGAGGGGTAGAGATCCGACAGGCTTTGCCCCATCACGTTAAGCTGTTCGCGTCGCTGATCGCCTGACAGCCCCGCCCATAGCCCCTCACCCCTGGCGAACCCCTCCAGCGCCTCACGGGAGAGCGCGATTTCCATGTCCGATTCCGCCCGGTGCAAGAGGGCACGCTGGTCCCTTGTACCGGTGATCGCCTGGCCTGCCGTGCGCAAGGTCTCGCCAGCATATTCATAGGCAAGAACGGCTTCGGTCTTCAGAACATCAGGCAGGTTGGCCGGAACATGGCGGATTTTCGCACCGACAGCGTCCCGGAACCAGGCAAGGAGGTGTTCATCGACCGGATGCCGTTCTGTTTCCGCGATCTGGACGGCCTGATCGAGGATTTCGGCTGCGGCCCCCCTGTGGGTCGACAGACCGAGGAGCCAGTCCGCGGAAACACCCAGCGCTGTTGAAATCGATGCCAGCGCCTGTCCGTTGGGCAGGCGCGGAGCGTCTTCGGACAGGAGCTGGGAGACGGTTGAGCGATCGAGCTTTGCGCCCCGTGCCAGATCGCTGCGGTTCATGTCCCGGCTGCGAATGGCGTCGGAAAGACGTTCCCGAAAGAGTTCTGCGCGTTCTCGCTTATCCATGCGGGAGTATTGTCAGCTCTATTTCTGAAAATCAACAGACCGCTGACAACAGTCAACACATCGACGCTATAGGTTCGTATTTCAGCAGTACGGGGAACGCAGCGGCAGCGTTTTGCTGGTTATGCTGCCGGCCATCCGGCACCCCTTTCCAATCGCTTGCTCGCCCCTACGACGCATGCCTGGCCGAGCATACCTGACGGATGGGATTGGGCTGCCCCGGCGCTCATGCATGCAGGTTTCACCTGAGGCCTTCAACACGACACGAAAATGCGCAATTCTGCAATGAACGTATAGCATCAATGACGAAATCAAGTTGGGGGGCAACATGCCAGAATCGGACACGGACGGTCGTTCGACCGAGGGAATGGTCGACTACGATGCAAACTCCCTCGCGCAAAAACAGCATGCTTTGCGAAACTCGGATGTCATCTCCGAGCTTGCCGCACGCATTTCGTCACTCCCTGGCCTCTTGAATTTCACCGATTATGGATGCGGTCCCGGGCAAAGCGCGATCGAGACGGTCCGACCGGCGCTGGCGACATGGCAGAAATCGAACCCGTCGCGAGCATTGTCGGTTTGCCACGCAGACCTTCCCGGCAACGACTGGAACGGGTTGACGGGTTTGGTTTTCGGCGAGACCGGCTACGCAGCGGGTCCAAACGCGCCTTTGGTCCAGACCGCAGTCGGGTCTTTTTACGAACGGATGGTGCCAGATGCATCGGTTTCGCTTGCGACCTGCTTTTTCGCCGGCCACTGGCTGCGGACTTCCGTCCGGTTCCATGCACCCGAGACGATCTGGTTTGCCGACCTGACGGGAGATGCACGCCAGCAGATGTGGCAGAGGGCAGAAGACGACTGGACGCTTTTCCTGCGTCTGCGGGCAGAGGAATTGCAGCCCGGCGGTTACTTATATGTTTCGTCACTGGGCGCTGTGCCCGAAGAAGGTGAAATCAACCAGACCGCCGCCTCCGGGCGTGGAATTTACCGTGCCTTGCAGGCGGTCACGGCGTCCATGGTGGAAGACGGGCTGCTGGACCGTGATGCGGCCGATCATTTTGTTTTCGGATTGTGGTTCATGACGGAGGCAGAAGCCCGCAAGCCGTTTGAAAAACACGCGGATCTGGACGAAGCATTCGAAATCGACACCATTGCCGTCATTCCCCTCGATGACGGCGGCGACCTCTTTTCCGCCTATCTGAGCGATCCGGTGGACTATGCCCGCCGATACACTGGCTATACCAAGGCTTTCGCTGCAACGTCCCTGCGCGCCCATCTATTTGAACCAGGCGCGAGTGCCGGAAAGGATGCGCAATGGCTGGAAGACGAGTTCTTCAGGCGCCTTGATGCACTCTACCGGGAAAAGACGTCCATTTACGCCTGCGAACAATGGCACACGCGCGTGATCCTTCGACGGCGATGACGAATAGGGTTATTCCGCTGCACTGAGTGCCAGAAACCCGCCGGATTGACGCTCCCACAGCATGGCGTAGAGACCGCCATTTGCAAGCAGATCCCGGTGCGTGCCTTGCTCGATGATGCGGCCTTTGTCCATCACGACTAAACGGTCCATCGCCGCGATCGTGGACAGTCGGTGGGCAACAGCAAGAGTTGTCCTGCCCTCCATGATGCGTGCGAGATTTTGCTGAATGGCAAGCTCGGCCTCGCTGTCGAGAGCAGAGGTCGCCTCGTCAAGGATCAGAATAGGCGCATTTTTCAGGAGCACCCTGGCAATCGTGATGCGCTGGCGCTGCCCTCCGGAAAGCTTGACGCCTCGGTCGCCGACATGGGCGTCAAGACCTTCACGGCCCTTGCTGTCCTTTTGTTCCAGAATAAAGTCGAGAGCTTCCGCGGCTTTCGCAGCGGCGAGGATCTCATCCTCTCCTGCCTGCGGCTTTCCATAGCGGATGTTGTCGCGAATGGAGCGGTTGAGAAGAGAAATGTCCTGCGTGACGACACCGATCTGGTTGCGCAGCGACGCCTGCGTCACCTCACGAATGTCCTGGCCGTCAATCCTGATTCTGCCAGCGGAAACGTCACGCAGGCGCATGAGCAGTGAAATCACCGTCGACTTGCCGGCTCCGGACAGACCCACAAGACCAACACGTTCGCCCGGTTCGATGGTGAGATTGAAGGTCTCAAGAACCGGTTTGCGGTCTTTCTGATAGGTAAATGAGACATTTTCAAAGTCTATCCGGCCGCTGGTAACATCCAGTTCCGATGCCTCCGGGTCATCCGTGATCTCGGGCCGGCTGGTCATGATCGGCATGGCATCCTTGATGGTCCCGAGCGTGCTGGTGATGGATTGCCCGACGCCAATGAAGCTGGAAGACGCCGCAGCCAGGCTCCGGGTGACTGTCAGGCCCGCAACAAAATCACCGATCGTCACCCATCCGCCGATCATGCCCCAGAAGCCGATCACGACAACCGCGAGCATCATGAGAACGTTGAGGAAATAAACGCCGCTGTCGGTCAGGATGTAGGACCGGTTCTCGCTATGCCGGGTGTCAATCGTTTCGCCAATGACTTTCCGGATAGCACCGGCCTCAGAATCCTCGGCGGCAAACAGCTTGACCATGGCTATGTTGGAATAGACATCGGTCATTGCACCCGTGGCGCGGGAGTTGGCTGCGGCAACTTTGGCAGACCGTTGCATATAAGCGGGGATCGCCAGCCAGGCGACGAGCGAATTGGCGACGATCCAGACGAATACCGGCAGCGCCAAAGGCCAGGACAGCGCCAGCAACAAAATAAACGAGCCGCCAAACTGAATGATGAGATACGGAATTCTTTCAATCGCCAGCATCATCTGCCGATGCACCGACATGGTGACCTGAGCAATCCGGGACGCGACCTGGCCGGCGAACGTGTCCTCGAAGAACGCCAGATCCTGGGCTTCCACGGCCTTGTGCGCCTGCCATCGCATTGCCGCTGGAAGCAGGATACGAACGGTCTGAAAGGCAAAGGTTTGCCGCAGGAGGAAAGCCAGTGGGTCAAGAAGCACAAAGAGCACGAAAAACCCGACCAGCATCCAGCCATGATCTGACAAAAACGCCGAGGCTCCCGACGTCGTGACCCCGTCGACAACAAAGGCAATTGCCCAGATGCCGGCCAATCCAAGGGCGGAGGAAATCATCGCCAGCACGGACACGATGACGAGCTGCCAGCGGAACATCTTGGCAAAATGCCACACCAGCCGCAGCGGCCCCTGGTCCGGCAGCGGTTCAACCGGCAGGTCAAGCGGCTTCAAGTGCGTTTCAAACGGACGAAAGTACCGATCGATCAATCCCGCAAAGAGCGGTCTGGCGAATGCCACGCCTTCAACTCCTGAAACTGTGTCCGTACCCTAAAGAGGATCCCTTGACTTATCGTGTGGCGCAATTCTGTACATGCAGCGGCGATCACCCGACAGCAGATGCTCGATTCGGCTGACGTTTACGCCCGGCCCAAGCACTTCCTGGAACAGATTGAGCTCAGAGCGGCAGAACCCTTGATTGGCGGTCGCAGCCGCGCAGATCGAACAATGATTTTCGACCAGGAGAAATCCGTTTTCCTCTTCGATCACTTCAGCCATGTAACCCTCACGGCTGCGAAGTTCGGCAAGCGCCTGCACCCTGCCGCCAAGATCCGGGGCATCCTCCATGGCGTTCCGGTAGGTCTGACGCGATTTCGCCTCTCGGTGTGCAATCAGCTTTTCCAGCCCCTCTTCGCCGTAAAGGTCGCTTACGCCGCTCAAGAGGCTCACAGCCAGATTGGAATGGCTGTCCGGAAACTGCTGGTGTCCGTCGTCCGTCAGATCCCAGATCCGTTTGGGTCGCCCGACAGAGCCTTTTTGGTCCGCGAACCCGACAAGTCCGTCCCGATGCAATCCGTCGAGATGCTGCCTGACGGCAACGGGCGTCACATTCAGGCCCTTGGCCAGATCTGCAGCCGTCTGTGGACCGGTGGCTTTCAGTGCATGCAAAAGGCGGTTGCGGGTTCGATCTGCCATGCGGCTAATATAGGGTCATTTACACATAAAAAAATAGATCTCTTATCTTATTGATGCGCACTGGCGGGATAAGCAAAACCGTATTTTCACCGGGATCGAGGCCCAGGCCGTGGACGTATCATCGCTGAGCCAATTCGACCATTGGATTGAGTTCAAAGCCTCGTTAGGATACGTCTCATGAACGCTCGGCACCCATGCCGAGCCACGGAGATTTTATGTTCACGATTGCGGGCAACCGCTAACCCCACGCATTGGGGTGGCCGATTCTGAAAACGGGCTGACGGCTTGCCGTTTCAGCCGAGTGTAAATTTGTGGCCTGAACACCCTCACCCTTATCGAAAATCAGACATGGGCAACAGGCCCGAAGTCCGTTTCTGCAAGCCAAAGAGCGCAGTTGCGGCTGATTGAAAGACAGTTTCAATGAAAATACGACCCACAAAGTCAGAAGACATTCCAGCCCTCAAATTGGTACTGGATGGAACTCACCTCTTTCCGAGCGATTTGCTTGCCGGAATGGTGAGCGACTTCCTTTCAGGTGATGAAAACGGGAGCGTATGGCTGACCGCCATAGAGGATGGAGACGCCATTGGCTTTTGTTTTGCGACACCCGAAACCTTTACCGACGGTACATGGAACATGCTCGCGATCGCAGTGCTTCCCGAAAAGCAAGGTGGTGGCGCAGGCGGCGCTTTGGCCACCGCGTTGGAGAAGCTCCTCTCTGACCGAGGCAACCGGGTGTTGATCGCCGATACGTCCGGCACGGATGAATTTGCTCAAACCCGCGCGTTTTATCGCAAGTACGGTTACACCGAAGAGGCCCGAATTCGGAGCTTCTGGGCTGCAGGTGACGACAAAGTCGTCTTTTGGAAAGCTCTCTAGGGACCAGCCCCTGGCCAAACGAAGGCGGCGCAGCTTAGGTTGCGCCGCTTTTCGCTTTGTCTCGCAAATCAATCATCGCCCGCCGCTCGACAACACTCCTGTGACCAGCTGACAGCAAACGAGTCTCTAATATTGACTCAACGCTCCGGGATCAGGCCTGACCACCGACGCCCGTTCTAGCCGCACTTCTTGATCTCACGCCGGCTGCCAAGCAGATCGACGATCAAGGCAAGGACAATCGCGCAGGTGGCGTTGCCGTCTTTTATGGCTGGTCAGACCACGCAAAAGGATACATTGTGATCCAGAGACAAAAATACTGCGCTCCGGAAACACTTCGTTACAACCTTTTGGCGTTCGGAAGATAATAAAGTCGACCATTCTAACTCTTCTTTTAGTTTCTTCCCTTTAGAAACGAATAAATTTGGAGGGATTGATGGACAGGATCCGGGCTTTCCTTAGATGGATGATGATTGACCCAAGTCATCCCGAGGTCGCTCAAGCGCAATACAACGAGCTGAAAACCCAGGTCCCTTCGCTTTACGCGTTGTTGATGGTCAACGCCGTTGCGGTCGCCTACACCCATTACGATGTCGCACCGTTTTATCTGACCGTCGGCGTTCTCATTCCGATGCTCTTGCTCACCTCGGTGCGCATGGTTGCATGGCTGCGCGCGCAACGGCTGACGCCGGAGCCCGAGGAAGCCATCCGCAAGTTGCGCCAGACCGTTATCCTGGGCAGCCTCATCGCCGTCATCTACATCACATGGTCACTCAGCCTGGACGGATATGGCGGTCCGGAAGAGCGCGGGCACGTGGCACTTTTCATCGCCATTACCGTGATCGGTTGCATCTTCTGCCTGATGAACCTGCCACAGGCAGCGCTCATGGTCATGATCATCGTGACCGTGCCCTACCTCATCTACTATGCGATGCAGGACCAGGATGTTTATCACGCGATTGCCATGAACATTTTCCTGGTGTGTCTGGTTGTGTTGCAGGTTCTGATCAGCAGCTACAGAGGCTTCGTCAAGCTCGTCAGATCCCAATTGGAAGTGGCAGCCAAGCAAAAGGAAACCGAGCGGCTGAACGCGGAGAACGAGCGGCTTGCGCAAACCGATGCGCTCACCGACCTGCCGAACCGCCGCTATTTCTTCAACCGTCTCGAAGCTCTGATTGACGACCTTGAGGGCGCTGACAGGAAATTTGCGGTCGGCGTGATGGATCTCGATCGCTTCAAGCCGGTCAACGATACCTACGGACACAAGCTTGGCGACCAATTGCTCATGGACGTTGGGCTGAGGCTGAAATCGCTCGAATTTGCGGATATCGAAGTTTGCCGGCTTGGTGGTGACGAATTCGGAATTCTCTTCCTCGGCGACCCTGAGAAAGCCGCTGCAACCGGTCAGGCGATCTGTGACCGCATCAGCGAGCCTTACCGGATAGGCGATCTGCAATTGACGGTCGGCGCCTCCTGCGGCATTGCGCTTTATCCGGAAGCCGGCAACACCGCGCATGTCCTCTTCGACCGGTCCGACTATGCGCTGTACAACTCAAAGACAACGTCTCGTGGCAAGGCAACGGTCTATTCCGCAGAGCACGAGGCCCGTATCCGGTCCGAACGCGCCGTTGAAAACGCAATGCAGAGCGCGGATCTGGACCAGGAGTTTCAGGTCTATTTTCAGCCCGTCGTTTCTCTGCCGGAACGGCTCATCGTCGGCTTCGAAGCTTTGGCGCGCTGGAACAGTCCGGTTCTTGGCTGCGTTCCACCAGACACGTTCATTGGCATTGCCGAGCGCACCGGCCAAATCAATCGGCTGACGCTCTCGCTTTTCGAGACGGCGGTCCGGCAAATCAAGATGCTTCCCGGCGACTTGTGCCTGTCCTTCAATCTGTCCGCTCAGGACATCACATCAGTCGAAACGGTCGACGCACTGCTGGAGATCGTTTCCCGGCACGATCTCAATCCGAAACTGATCACGTTCGAAATCACCGAAACATCGGTCATCGACAGCTACGAAGCCGCTGAAACCTGCATGCAGACACTGCGCAGCGCGGGCGTGACCCTTGCGCTTGACGATTTCGGAACAGGCTATTCGAGCCTCGGCTACCTTCACCGGCTGCCGATCGATTGCGTCAAGGTTGACCGAAGCTTCGTTGCCGGCATTCACGACCCTGTTGCGAGCGGTGTCATCACGTCGATCATTAATCTGTGCCGCTCGATGGAGATGCTCTGCGTTGTTGAAGGCGTTGAGGACAGAAACCAGCTCGAGCTGCTGAAAGCCCTGCGGTGCAACCTGGTTCAGGGCTATCACTTTGCCCCGCCCCTGCCGTTTGATGAAGTGATCAACAGCGTACGTGCAAGTGCACACGTCGTCGGGCTGCCTCTTTCCAGCGCCGAAGGCATGGAGGAGTTGAGGCTTTCGCGAGCCTGACGGGACAGTTCTGCAAAGCTTCCGGCGCAAATGAGACGAGTGGCATGAGTGGTGGCACAAAGCGGCAAAAGGAAATGCGCAAGGCCCTCAGGGCCCTTCTGCCGCGCGTACCGATGCATGACGCGGAAGCGATCCTGACGATTGCACTTGCCGGGCACCTGCGCCACCTGCCGCCGACCATTTCGCTCTGGCAGGCAACGACCAGCCACATCCGGCACGAACTCACCGAATACGATGCTCTTTTGGACGAAGGTTATGACCGGGATTCCGCGCGTTTCTTCGTCCTTGAGACGATGAACGAAATCCTGCGCGATTGGGGCTGCAATCGTGAAGTCACCAACGCAGCCGAGGATGAGGTGAGCTGACAGGGATATCAGGGTCTTCGGGCTATCAGATCGATCTCGACAAGCGCATCGACGGCAAGACCGGAGACACCCACGCAGGTCCTTCCCGGAAGCCTGTCCGGCGGAAAATAGGTCAGGTAAGTTTCGTTCATCGCCTTGTAGTCGCGCTTGAATTCGGTGAGATAAACGCGCGCAAAAACAACATGTTCCAGCCCCAGGCCAACACCGGCAAGCACCAGTTTCAGGTTGTCCATCACCCGCCTCGTCTGGGCCTCGACACCGTCCGGCAACGGTGCACCCGGATCATCCGGATCGGTCGGCATCTGCCCGGTGACAAAAACCCAGCCATCCGCTTCGACTGCGTGCGAAAACGGGGCGACGGGCTGCGGCGCATTGCCGATCATGTGATGAATGGGTAGCACGTTACTCTCCCGGGACGTTCGAATTTGAGATGCCTGGAAGCATACCGCGTCAGCCGCGCGGATAAATCCATTGTTCTGGGATATGCGCGGTCACGGTTTCCCCGCCTTTGATCACGCCGGGTTTTTCGACATATCCGACCAGTCCACGCAGGCCGCGGGCGACATTGGGAAACAAAAGATCGAGACCTTGCCGATCCGGATAATTTGCGGCTATCGCCGCGCCCGCAAAGCGGCAGGGGGCGTTGTCGCCGTCGACGCGGATCACCAGGCCTCCCTGGAAAACCAGCCGGGTACGCGGCGGTATTCTGGTCAGGTTCGGGATCGCGGACAGGAGAATGTTGCCGCCGATCCACTCCGGCCTCAGAACATCGATTTCCATCTTGCCGGCAATCACCGACAGTTCTTCAACCGACAGGATAGAAACCTGTCGCTCGTTACACATTTCCGTCCCGCGCGGATACCAGGGTTCCCGGCCTCCCGACTTGCGCGTGAAACCGGCATGGCGGTCGCCTGGAACACCCTCAAAAGAAAGCTCAAGATCTTCAATGGCGGTGGTCTGAAAATCATCCGGAGAGGTTGTTCGAAAGACACCTTCCACTTGCCCATCCACCTTGAACTTCGGGGCAACCTTGAATTCTTCGGGAAGCAAGGTGAGCTGTTCGGTCATCGGGTTCTCCTGTCCGTCGTGAACGAGAAGACTTAATTCTGTCCGTCCATAGACGCCAGCAAATCAATTTGATCAAAACATCAAATGTCTTGATCCTTTTGGTGCGCCTTCGGATCAGGACAGCGAACCCAAAGCGACAAGCAAAAGGCCCGCTACACTGTGCGGGCCTTTCTTCAGGCTTTACCGTTTACTGCAGCGGATAAGAGCAAACCATTGAGGTGTGCTGTGAGTTGATCCAGCAGTTCGGCGGCAGCTGGCCCGTCGGGATCGGGTAGTAGTAGTAAGTCGGCTGTTTCGACGCGTTTGCTATGGCCGCTCCGGTCGCAACACCCGCTGCGTAGGCACCCGGGTGATAGTAAGGCCCGTAAGGCGGGTAGTATGGGCGATACGGCGGATAGTAGGGGTGATACGGGTGATGCCAGGCCCGGCAACGCGGATCCTGAGGCGAGTGATAGCAGTACGGCCCATAGGGCTCGAAGCCGACCGAACCGGAATGATGCACCGCAGTCGTGCTGTGATGGCGCGGCGGACGCGAACTGCGGTCAATGAATAGCGCAACGCCTGTTGCACTCTCCGGCAGTTCACCACGCAGAACTTTCACGCCATAGACAACAGAAGATCCTTCGATTTTCGCGGATGTCAGCTCCACCAGCGCAGGTGCCTTGTCGGTCGCGCTCAAAACGGAAACAACTGCGTTGGGAGGGTCCCCCTTGAATCCGTCTTCGGCAGTCCAGAACGCCGTGAAGTCTTCGTTCGAAATCTGGCCGCCAACGCGGTAGGGGCGGTCACTGAAGAACAGGACGCCGGTATTGGCATCCGACAGCGTAAGCGAGCTGCCGTCGTATGACATTTCACCTGCCTGCTGCACGAAGTCGTATGTCGGCGGCGGCGTCGGGTCCGCATTCACGGGCTGAGCGTTCTGGGCGCTCGCAGTTCCGGTCGCCATCGCGGCCAGAAGGCCTGCGCCTATCATCATACCACGTGGAAATCTCAAGCAATTCATCTTCAAGTACCTCCTCCGGGCCATGCGGGGTGCCCGTTTGCTGATACGCAAACCTTGCACACACCTCCCGTTCAGATTGTGACATAGAACACAGTCTTTGTTGCTAATTGAAGCCGGATGAAGGCCAGGAAATTAAATATCGGTAAGTCTCAACCTGATCCGGTGGCAGGCTCAAGATCGGACGCTGCCGACCAGATGTGCTCCTGCCTCAAGCCGTCAAGGCAGCGAACCACCTTCCTTGCGTAGTAGAGTGTTGCGACCCAATCGGTCATCAGCTTGATGTCTGCTTTTTCCGGTGGTGGCATTGCCGCCAGCCACTCTTCGGCAAGGCCAGGGACCGTCTGCCGCGCCTTGTCCTTCAGAACGGTTTCGAATTCATCGAGCACGCGTTTGTCCATCCGTGCGAGCAAATCCTCCAGCGTGGCGTCGGAGGGATTGCCCGCTGCTTCCTTGCGAACAGTGGCCCGGGCCTGCCGGTACAAAATCACATAGTCGGCAAGGACGATCACCAGAACATCGAGATCTGCCGTTGCGTGGCCGAAAGACGACCACGGGACCTGTTCGGCGCGGTAGTTCTTGGTGGAGGCAACGAGGTTCATCGCGTCTTTTCTGAGCCTGGCATAATCCTGCCTGTCCTGCGCGGGCGTTGTGCTGCCGGACTTGAGAAACTCTTCACAAGTCGTCAGGTAGCTGCCAGCGAGACCTTTGACGCTTTCGCCGCTGCGTTTGGGAAACAACAGCCAGGCCGCCGTGAGACCGACCGCGGCTCCGATCATCGTGTCGTAAAGCCGCTCCCAGAAGCCGGACACCGGCAACCCCGTCAGCGTCTCCAAACCGATCAGAACCAGGAAGCTGATGAAACCGACAGCGACGCCGTAATTGCGTTCGAACAGGATGATGATCGGCGGCAAAAGGGCGACGATCAGGAACAGCCGGACTTCCGGCAAATCTGCCAGAACCGGTTCCAGGGCAATGGCAAGGATGAAGCCCACGGCGGTTCCCACAGTCCGCTGAATGGTTTTCTGGATCGTTGCACCCAGACTGCTGCACATGACCACGATGACCGTGATCGTGATCCAGTAAGCATGCGATAGCTGAAAATAGGTACCGATGCCGTATCCGACCGTTGCTGCGACACTTGCCTGGACGGCCAGGCGCCAGGAGAGCCGTTGAATCAGCCCTGCATTTGAGCCTGTCTGGGCCGGAGCCTTGGGACGCGTTTCGATCTCTGCATTGCCGTCGGACAGTGTCCAGAGGCGGAAAAAGGCCTGCGCAATGCGCAAGATCTGGAACTCGTCTTCCTTGCGAAGACCGCTCTCGCCCCGAACCCACTCGAGGTCGGGCTTGGTCATGCCCTTCACATCCTTGCCGGACCTTATGCGCATGAGTATGCCGCGAAGCGCTTCACGATAAGCCTTGTCCGCGATGAGAGAAGCCCGGACGTCCTGCGGAAGGACTGCGACTGCGTCCCGGACGACTTCAAGCGCCAGACGCATCATGGTGGCCGATTCAGGCGATAGGCCGCGCAGATCATGATCCGCACCGGCCAGATCGGCGCAAAACTCAAGCTCGGATCGCAGACCGGCGAGATCGTGGAGCGTTACGCGGCGGCTTCTTTCGTCGGTGATCTTGCCGTTTGCAGCCAGGTCCAGATATTCGGCAATCGCCTTGCGGTTGGTTTTTTCCACCTGCTCGAACGTCCGGGAGGCCGAGGGTCGCCAAAAGCCGATGCGGACCACGCCGGCGACCGCCACCCCCAAAACCGTCATTGCGGGCAACCAGATACCGGCAGAATGCGGCAGACTGGACATGATCACGAACAACCAGAAGATCGAGATCATGCGCCCGGCCCGCATCCAGAAAGGCCCTAGCCCGTCGAGACCGAAACCGACGGCGATCACCACGATCCAAAGTGGCTGCAAAACCTTGGAGGCCGAGGCCCCTGCAACCGTCCCCAGCGCCGCACCGACGGCCGTCAGCAAAACCAGGATCGAGCCGAATTTCGCGATCTCGATGGCCTCGTGCCGGCGCGTGGAGATAGGTGTGAACAGGAGGACGTGCGCGGTGGCGGCAGCGCAAACAACTGACAGGGTAAAGCCCGAGATACCGTCCACATAGGATGCAAGGTGATCTGCAGCCAGAGCAGCGACAACGACGGCCAGCGTCAGATGCAGTCCGCGCACGACGCGCAGCCCACCAGGGTCGTAACGCATGATCCGTGACACGGTACGGGAGACGATCTGGTGCATGACGTGGCTTGAGCTTATCCCGGTAATCGACTGCAATGACTAAACTAAATGTAACGGAAACCTGCCGGACTGGAATCCCGATCGCATGCTGACAGAATGCCGTCATTTTGCGCCGCTCGTAAAGGTCCGTCGGATTGGATTGCCGTGATCTTCAAGCCCCCCGCCGACTGTTCCATTCCCTCCAAGGGAATTGCGTTCCGGCTGCCTTGTGGCACAAGTCAACTGTCTGACACGCGGAAAATGAAGTGCAATGAAAACCCTCTATCTTGCTGCCGCCATCTTCGGAACGCTGGTTCCCTGGCTCTTCTTCGCTGGCTTCATCGCCGAGAACGGCGTCTCTCTTCCTCTTTTCGTCGCCGAAGTTTTTGCGACCCGACCGGCGACCGGGTTTGCCGCCGATCTTTTGATCTGTTGCGCCGTCTTCTGGATCTGGTCGTGGCGGGACGCGCGTGAAAACGCCGTACCGGGCTGGTGGCTGACACTCCCAGCCGTCTGGCTCGTCGGGCTCTCGCTTGCTCTCCCCCTCTATCTGTGGATGCGCGAGCGCGCGAGGGAAAGTCACGAATGACCTTGAATAGAATAGCGCGCTGTGACGAGGTCGTGAGACAGAGCGTCAGAGCACGAAGTGTTCTTCGATTTCCCCGCCCATCAGGCGACCGGCTTGGCCGGTCGCTTTAGGCTGCTTTTTTTGCGAAAAGTCCAAACGCTCAGGCGACACCATCGAAATTGGTCCGATTGTTTTGCCCCAGAGCAACCCTGTTGGTCCGCACGAGGGTTGCCAGTTCGTTCAATGTCTGTGTCTGGATGGCTTTTGTGCCAAGAAGCTGCCTGGCAACTTCGTCCGCTTTCAGGAAGATCGGGTTGAGGCCCTGGGTCGCCACCGACGTTTGAGGATCGGTTTGGGCTCCACCGGTGAGAATGTGGTGAAAGGTACCCTGGGCAACGTGGGCGATGGTCTCAGATTTGTCTCGCGAAAATGCCGGCCCGGACGGGTTGCTGCCGAATGCACGGATATCACAAAAGGCATGCGTTGCTTCGTGGACCACCACGGCCCTTTCATGATCCGTGGTTATGCGCGGAACAGACATGGCAAATGTGTTTGCTCCGACAATCACGTCGCCGGTAAACTTGTTCAAGGCGTCGCGCGCGAAATAGACTGCGGACACGTTCGGCGGCAGCACGTGCTGTTCCGCGGTGATGTCTCCAATTTGGATCGCGTCACGCACTTCCTGAAAACTGCTTCGCGAAATGTGGGTACCCTGCACAATGAAATTCACGTCGGCCAGGCGCGGGTGATCAAGAACGCTAATGATGGACTGGGCGAGGTTTGCGTTGGGGTCCGTGGCATCGCCCATGGTCGGGATGCGCGCCAGCGTCACCGGCGTGCGCAGCAACTTGTCGAAAACCCCCATTGTCTGTTCACCGACGATACCGTCGACACCGAAATCAGGATCGGACTTTCGCTGCTTGCGCTGAAAATCGATAACCGCGCCCTTGGTTTCAAATCCGAAATCACCGTCTGGCGAGCCGTATTTTGCCGTGGATTTCGGGAGCGGATGTTTTAGGTCTATCAAGGCCTGTTGCACGTGGCGGACATAGAGCCCGGTATCGCCGAATTTCATCGGCGGACTGTTGTCCGCTGTCTGCTGCAGCCGCATGTTCCAGTTGAAGCGCGGAGACGTCAGTCGCATCGCTGTCATCCTTCTGTCTGCCGGCAGACTGGAAACGGCTTCAGGCCCTTGCACATGAAATTCCGGAGGCCGTCGGCGAAAACCCGAAGGCGGTCCTTTATGTGCTCTGCGGGGCCACGCCAAAGTTAGCGCCGGCGGTAAACCTCAAAAAAATGTCTAAGCACCCGAACAGTTTTTCGGTCGGTCACACAGTCGCTTCCGGCGCAATTTCACCGGGCTGGGCTTTAATGTGGTGCTTTTCTGCCCGCTTTGCCAAAAGGTTTTGGTATCAATTGTATCACCCGTCAGAGTTGCCGGTGACAAAGCGTCAGCTTCACTCATGCGCTGTTCCCGGATGCGCCGCTGCTTGGAAAAAATGGCCCCGAAAAACCGAGTTTCGCCTTCGCCCTCATCCTGAGGAGGACCGCAAGGTCCGTCTCGAAGGATGGGCAGAGACCTCCGAAGCGCGCCGCCAATCCTTCGAGACAGCACTTCGTGCTTCCTCAGGATGAAGCCGCGTAAACTCGACCCTGTGAGCGGTTCGCTTGCGTTGGAAATAAAAAAGGGCAGTCATTTGACTGCCCTTTTTCAGCATTTTTTTGCGCAAGTTTTACCGGGTCAGCGGCTTGTACTTGATCCGGCGCGGGTCGGCGGCGTGAGCGCCGAGGCGGCGGACCTTGTCCTTTTCGTAGTCTTCGAAGTTACCTTCGAACCACTCCACGTGGCTGTCACCCTCAAAGGCGAGCATATGAGTGGCCATGCGGTCGAGGAACATACGATCGTGGCTGATCACGACAGCACAGCCGGCATAGTTCTCAAGGGCATCCTCAAGCGCTGCCAGGGTTTCGGTGTCGAGGTCGTTGGTCGGTTCGTCGAGCAGGAGAACGTTGGCGCCCTTCTTCAGCACCTTGGCAAGGTGCACCCGGTTGCGCTGACCGCCGGAGAGGTCGCCGACCTTCGCCTGCTGGGCCGGGCCCTTGAAGTTGAACGACGAGCAATAGGCGCGCGAATTGATCTCCTTGCCGTCGAGATAGATGATCTCGTTGCCGTCGGAAATCTCTTCCCAGACCGTCTTGTTTGCGTCGAGCTTGTCACGGGACTGGTCGACATAGCCGAGATTGACACTGTCGCCGATGGTGATCGACCCGCCGTCGGGTTTTTCCTGACCCGTCAGCATCTTGAAGAGCGTCGACTTGCCGGCACCGTTCGGGCCGATCACGCCAACAATGCCACCGCGCGGCAGCTTGAAGGTCAGGTCCTCGATCAGGAGGCGGTCGCCAAAGCCCTTGGAGACCTTTTCCAAATCGATGACATTCGCACCCAGACGCTCGCCTACCGGAATGAGGATTTGCTCAATGGTCGGCATGCGCTCTTCCTGCATGGCGACGAGATCCTGGTAGGCGCGGATACGGGCCTTGGACTTGGTCTGGCGGCCCTTGGGGCTCATGCCCATCCACTCACGCTCGCGGGCGATCGCCTTGGAGCGGGCCATGTTCTCGCGGCCTTCCTGCTCCATGCGCTTGGTCTTCTTTTCAAGATAGACCGAGTAGTTGCCCTCATACGGGATACCCTGGCCGCGGTCGAGTTCCAGGATCCAGCCGGTGACATTGTCCAGGAAGTAGCGGTCGTGGGTGATGATCAGGACAGAGCCCTTGAATTCTCTGAGGTGACGCTCGAGCCAGTGGACGGTTTCGGCGTCCAGGTGGTTGGTCGGTTCGTCCAGCAGCAGAAGGTCCGGTTCGGACAGGAGCAGCTTGCAGAGTGCAACGCGGCGGCGTTCCCCGCCGGAGAGGCTCTCCACGCCACTGTCGGACGGCGGACAGCGGAGCGCTTCCATCGCCATTTCAACCTGGCTTTCCAGGTTCCACAGGTCCTGTGCGTCGATCTCGTCCTGAAGCGAGGCGGCCTCGTCAGCGGTCTCGTCCGAGTAGTCCATCATCAGCTCGTTGTAGCGGTCGAGCTTGGCCTGCTTGTGGGCAACGCCTTCCATGACGTTTTCCATGACCGTCTTGGTTTCGTCGAGCTGCGGCTCCTGTGGCAGATAGCCGACCTTGGCGCCTTCGGCAGCCCAGGCCTCACCGGAATATTCCTTGTCGAGGCCTGCCATGATTTTCAGAAGCGTCGACTTACCGGCCCCGTTCGGACCCAGGATGCCGATCTTGGCGTCCGGGTAGAAGGACAGGTGGATATTGTCGAGGACTTTCTTGTCGTTATAGGCCTTGGACAGGCCATGCATGTGATAGATGAACTGGCGCGCCATGGGGCTCCGCTTCTCCACTTTCGAAAACTGACGGGAATCTTTGGAATTCTGCCGCGTCTTTTAGGGGAAACGGGCGCCGGGGGCAATGGGGATCTGTCCGCATTCCGTGTGATTTGCTGAACGCTGCGCACAGAAGGTCTTTGGCCAACGAATAGACCGCAGGGAACTGGGCCGTGGCGCGTAGCACCTCCATTGGTACAATCCGGATACCTCATCATAGTCATCCCCGACTTGATCGGGGATCCATTGGTTCTTGTATCGTTGGCGTATTCCCCGCCACGAGCGGCTTCGCCTAGAGCACCAAATTCGTTCGGCATTGATAAATGTGTGGATTGGATCCCCGATCACGTCGGGGATGACCGCTGTGTGAGGCACTCGGCTTGCGCCTTTTGCAGGTCCGACAGCCAAGCTTTTGTCGCTGCGGGCGTTACAGCGTATGCCTCATTGAGCGTCAATCCAGATCGTGCTTCCAGGGTCTCCGGTGTGTTCACCTCCCAGGCGAGCCCAAGCCGTTCAAGCCCTCTCACCAGCCACCAGCCCAAATCGGTCTGTCCTGGGAGAAAACCGAGTTGCGCCGATTTCGGGAAGGCGTGATGGTTTTCGTGAAAGGCTTCGCCGAAGGTGACCAGGCCAAAGTGCGGGAGATTGTACCCCTGGACGCAGGCGCCTTTGACGTAAAGCAGTTGCTCCTTCGGCTGATGGGCATAGTAGCCGACAAGCCAGTGACCGATCAGCGAGACAGAAACCCGGCAGCATATGCCCCAGACGACGAAAGGCAGACCGCCGAGGAGAAAGAGTGGAACCGCGATCACAAGTTGCTGCGCCATCCATGTCTTTTCAACGACCCGGTAGAAGGCATCGTGGGCGATATCGTCTTCGATCACGAAGCGCGGTTCCTGCTTCAGATTGATGCCGCAGCACAATTGCCAGTAAGCATCTTTCCAAAACCCGGCCCGGTGGGCGAAAAAGTCGTGACAATCCGGTTGCCGCTGGCCCCAGTCGCGGAAATCATGCAGGCGGATCATGCCGAAGGGACCGGCCATGCCGACCAGCACGCCGAGATAAACCAGCAACTTTTCGATCCATCGCACCGTCTTGAAGGAACGATGGATCAACAGCCTGTGCATGCCGACAGAATGGCCACCGCAAATCGTCACCGCCGTAAGCAGAACAAAGACAGCGAAGGCCGGCCAGGTGAATGTTAGCGGTCCGGCGATCAATGCGACCGCAGTCATGCCGGCGATCCAGACAGTTTTGACCGGTTTCAGAACAACTGTGCCGTGGACCGGATTGGCGCTGCCATCGGCAAACACGCGTTCCGTCGATACCGCTTGCGAATGCTCATTGCAGGTCGAAGACATAACTTCCCCTCCTCCGCCCGCAGCCGGGCAGACGTTCTCGCAGTCCGGGGCTGACCCGAACCTCAAAAAAGGTTGTAAATCCGCCCACCGAAACCGATGAGCTCTTGCCTTCAGAAGGGACGTCCATTATTTAGGCAGTAAGCTAATTACCATCAATTATATAATTAGGCAATTACCTAATTATGAGATGATTAACGCCTTTTCGCAGGAGCACCTGAGGCCATGAGCGACCAGCCGGACATCTTGAGCGCAGCCGAACCCGGTGGCATCCAGAAAGTCTTTGAAGCGCTGGCATCTGCGCCGCGCCGCAAGATCCTTGCCTATCTGGCCCACAGTTCCCTGACAGCTGGAGAGATCGCGGACCGCTTCGACATGTCGAAGCCTTCGATCTCCCAACACCTCAACGTGCTGGAAAGCGCCGGTTTGGTGCAAAAGGAAAAGCGCGGCCAATACGTGCACTATTCAATTGTTCAGGAAAGCCTTGCGAACACGCTGAACGGCTATGTGCAAGAGGTCTGCCCGGTTTCGCGGCCGCTGAAGAAGGAGAGTGCCTCTTTGCGCGACAAGAAGGCTTCCGAAGAAAGCTGAGCGATTGAATGCCGGAAACAGTCAGTGTGTGCGCCGGTATGTGATCGTTCACATTTCCTCTTTCGCGAACCGTCAATTCTTGTAAAGTCCGGCATAAATTCCAAGAGTTCAAATTCTCTCCACGCTCGGACACCCCCATGCAAAAACCCGAAATCCTGATGACCAAACCGATGCTGCCTATTGTCGAGGAGCAGTTGGACGCCGAGTTCACCGTGCACCGTCTGCATCAGGCGGAAGACAAGCAGGCGATGCTGGCGGAGATCGGCGAAAGGATCCGGGGTGTCGCGCTTTCCTGGGCGCGGGTTGATGAAGCATTCCTCAAACAGCTCCCCAATGTCGAAATCGTCTCGAGCTTTGGCGTTGGATACGATCATGTCGACACCGATGCGTGCCTCAAGGCCAAGGTCATGGTCACCCATACCCCGGATGTGCTGACAGAGGAGGTCGCTGATACCGCTATCGGCCTGATGATCATGACCGTGCGCGAGTTGGGACAGGCTGAGCAATATCTCAGGAACGGCCACTGGAAGCCCAACGCCCCCTACCCGCTGACCCAGGCCACCCTGCAGGGGCGCACGCTCGGTATTTTCGGGCTCGGGCGGATCGGCAAGGCGATTGCAAAGCGCGCAGAAAGCTTCGGCCTCTCCATCCACTACCACGGCCGCTCGCAGCAACCAGGCGTCGACTATCCCTATCATGCAAGCCTGGAAGGTCTTGCGGCTGCCTGCGACACGCTGATGGTGGTTGCGCCCGGTGGCGCGGAGACCCAGCACGCTGTAAACGCCGAGGTGCTGAAAGCGCTCGGCCCTGCCGGCGTTGTCATCAATATCGGCCGCGGATCCGTCATCGACGAAGCAGCGCTGATTGCCGCTCTCGAAGACGGCACGATTTACGGGGCCGGTCTCGATGTTTTCGAACATGAACCGCGCGTCCCGGACAGCCTGCTGAAGCTGCCGCGCGTGACCGCACTGCCCCATGTCGGCTCCGCCTCGCAGGCGACACGCAACGACATGGGCCAACTTGTCGTCGATAACCTGAAAAACTGGTTTGCGACCGGGCGCCCGCTGACACCCGTCCCGGAAATGAAGTAACCGGCAGGCGCCGAAAGGTTTTCCCGGCGCCAGACGGCCTTTCCGTTAGCGCAGGCTGTCGGCAAGCGCAGCGCCGATCCCGGCAATCGCCTTGTTTCGGGTTTCGAAAGCAGCTGTGGTCTGGGTGATGTAGACAGCAATCACAAGGGGTGCGCGTCCCTCCGGCCAGATGACGGCGATGTTGTTGCGCGATCCGTTGGCGCCCGCGCCTGTCTTGTCCGCAATGCGCCAGGTCTTCGGCAGTCCTGCGCGCAAGGTCTTGTTGCCGACCTTGTTACCTTCCAGCCAGTCCGTGAAACGTGTTCTTGCTGTCTCGCTCAGCCCCTCTTCAAGGACAAGTTTTTGCAGCGTTTCAGCCGCGGCGCGCGGCGTCGTCGTGTCTCTTTCATCGCCCGGGATGCCTGTGTTTGAGTCCGGCTCCCATCGGTCCACCCGCGTTTTGTCATCACCGATGCTTCTCAGAAAGGCTGTCACTTCCGGTGGTCCGCCGAGCGCCTGCATTACAATATTGGCCGCGGCGTTGTCGCTGATCGTGACGGTGATCCCGCAGAGTTCTTCAAGGGAGAGACCTTTGCCGCCGACCAGCTTTTCCGTCACCGGTGAATAAGAAACAATGTCGCTTTCCTCAACGATGACGGACTGCGTGCGATCAACCGTGCCTTTAGAATCGGCGTCCAGAAGGGCTGCGCAAAGAAACGCCTTGAACGTGCTGTTTGTCGGAAACCGCTCATCGCCCTTGTGCGACCAGGTTGTCCCGCTTTCGGTATCGATGATTGTCACCCCGACCCTTGCCGAGAGCCGGCTTTCGATGTCTTCCACGACAGATGCGATCGGTGCCGGATCGAACTCAGCAGCTTCCGCCGGGGCTAGGGCCGCAAATGGCAACAGGACGCCCAGAAGGGCGTGTTTGCAGATGCCTGATCTCATGATGGTCTCCTGAAGAGGTCTTCTAATCTGCTTGCCGAACCAGCCCCCCGGTCGGGTGTCGAGCAAGTGAGTTCGACAGTGCCGTCCCTCGACACATTACACAAATGATGATTAGTGGGGTTAGACATGAGAAAAACTTGGCCATAGAGCACGCCCATGGAATTTTCAAGAATACCTCTCAATGCCTTACGGGCATTCGAGGCCTCTGCACGGCTTCAGAGCTTTACCCGGGCCGGGTTAGAACTCAGGGTGTCTCAGACTGCTGTCAGTCATCAGGTGAAAGTCCTGGAGAAAATCCTGCAGGTGTCCTTGTTCAAGCGGCAGCCGCGAGGCGTGTCGCTGACCGATGAAGGCCAGGCTTTGCTGCCTGTTCTCAGTGACGCCTTCCGCCGCATGAGCGATGCGCTCAGCCGCTTTGAAGACGGCAATTTCCGGGAAGTTCTGACAATTGGTGTTGTATCCAGTTTCGCGAACGGCTGGCTCCTGAACCGCCTCGGCGATTTCTCGTCTCTTCATCCCCACGTGGACATACGCCTGAAAACGAACAACAACCGCGCCGATTTGCTGACAGATGGGCTGGATTGCTTCATTCGCTTTGGAGACGGCAGCTGGCATGGCACGGAAGCAATCCGCCTCTTCGGCGCCAGGCTGTTTCCGGTCTGTGCTCCTGATCTGGCCAAGGAGATTTGCGAACCGCCGGATTTGCTGGAAAGGCCCTTGCTCCGCTCCTACAGACTGAATGAGTGGGCGCTCTGGTTTCAGACGGCCGGCTTGCCGTCTCCACGCAGTCGCGGTTGGATGTTCGACAATTCGCTTGCCATTGTCGACGCGGCGGCAAAAGGAGCCGGCGTCGGTCTTGTGCCGGTCCGTCTGTTCGAACGCGACCTGGCAGAGGGACGGATTGTTCAGTTGTTCGATATCGGCATCGAAACCGGGAGCTATTGGCTCACCTGGCTCAAGTCGCGCCAGGAGACAACCGCGATGCAGGCATTCCGAAGCTGGATTACGAACCAAGTTGCTGCGGAAACATAAGACACATCAGCCCCTGCGACCGACGACCATTTCGCGCTTGCCGGCAAAACCCTGTTTCTTCTCAACGGAGAAACCGGCGGATTGAAGATTACGCCGAACCCAGCCGGCGGCCGTGTAGGTGGCGAGCGTTCCATCCGCCGCCGTCAGGTCCGCGGCCCATTTCAGGAGGTCCGCGTCCCAAAGCTCCGGGTTTTTCGCCGGGCTGAAACCATCCAGATACCAGGCATCGATTGGTGCAATGGCGATTGCTCCAGGCTCTTGACCGTGACCTTCCAGCGCAACATCAGCGATCATTTCCCTGGCATCGCCGACGCCGAGACACAGCTCGGCACCGGACACCGTCATCTTGTTCCAGCCCGGCTCCGGCACCCAAACGGCAGTCAGTTCATCGGCAAGGTCTGCGAGATCGGGAAACGCCCCCAACGCGCGGGTGAGCTGGTTTACTGTCAGCGGGAACAGCTCGAACGACAGGAACGTGAGCCTTGGCGTTTCCTCTAATTCGGCGAGTGCTGCGAGCGTTGTGAGGAAGTTGAGGCCGGTTCCGAAACCGAATTCTGCGATTGTGAAGGTTTCACGTCCCAAAAACCGCTGCGGCAAGCCGTTGCCATTCAGAAAAACATGACGCGTTTCCGCCAAACCGCCTGCTTTCGAAAAGTAGGTGTCGCCGAAACCTTCCGCCCGGGGGACATCGCTGTCGAGCCACTCAAGTTCAGGTGCCTTTGTCGGCATGTCCGGTGTTCCTGCCTTCCAGAAGCGGTCCTTGCGACAAGTCAGTGCCGCTAAAATCTTTGCCAAGTGCGCCGTGTTCTCATAAGAGAGCCGATCAATGCAATCAATCCCGGAGACCGGACACATCATGGTGCCAGCCGCCGCCCCCACCTACGATCTTGCAGTTGCAGGTGCTGGTATTTTCGGCCTCTCGATTGCCCACCGGGCGATCAGGCAAGGGCTCAAGGTCGTCGTGCTGGAAGCGCAGCACGTGGGAGCCGGATCGAGCGGTGGATTGCTGGGTGCCTTGATGCCGCACATGCCGGCGCGGTGGAATCCGAAGAAGGAATTTCAGTTTCAGGCACTCCGCTCGCTTGAAAACCACATTCGAGAACTGGAGCAGGAAACCGGGGCGGATTGCTGCTATGCGCGCTGCGGCCGCATCCTGCCCCTCACGACGGAAGACAAGCTTGAGCACCATCTTGAACGCGCCAAGGAAAGCAAACTTCGCTGGCATCCCGAACAGACCGGGTTTTCCTACGTCGTGGAACCAGCCGGGAGCCGCTCTGACTGGCTGGAGGCTTCCGCCGCGCCCTACGGTATTGTCTATGAAACGCTGGCCGCGCGCGCGTCTCCTCGAGACTATCTCGCTGCCCTCGCCGGCTTTGTCAGGCACCGCGGCACGTTGTTGGAGGGGGCCCGTGTCACCGGTTTCGACGAGCAGACCGGCAAGATTTCACTTGCGGACAAAGACCCGGTGAGCGCCGCCAGGCTGGTACTTTCCGGCGGGTTTGCAGCATTTGACCTGATCCAACACTTCACGGGAGAACAGATCGGGCGCGGTGAGAAAGGCCAGGCCCTGCTTCTTGAGGGAAAGGGTCTTGAACACCACCCGGCGATCTATTGCGATGGGCTTTATGTCGTCCCGCATGACAAAGGCACGGTGGCCATCGGCAGCACGGCGGACCGCGACTTTGAAGATGCTGCTCCCTCGCCGGCCCGCTCGGCGGAACTGGTGGCACGGGCCACCGCCTTTTGCCCCGGGCTCAAAGGCCGCCAGGTCCTGACCGACTGGGCCGGGATCCGGCCGAGATGCAACAAACGCGATCCGCTCATCGGCAGGTTGCCGGGATACGAGACGCTTTTTGCCGCGACAGGCGGCTTCAAGATTTCGTTCGGCATCGCCCATCTTGTTGCCGACTGTCTTGTGTCGGAAATCACCGGCACAGCGCCGCAACTGGAATTGCCGGAGACCTTCCGACCGGACCATCATTTCGGCGCGAACCGTCTGGCGGCGGACGGTTGGGTGAAGGCGTGAATTGCCGGCAGGTTTCCAGTGTTCAAGTGTATGCGCGTCGATCGGAAAACAGCAAAGCTTACTGCGCCAAGTCGATAATCAGAGCAATTTCTTAAGGTTGTCGTCCCGGTTTGCCGCGCGAGCGACAAGACCGGGACCCAGTATTCCGTGTGACCGGTTCTTTGAAACACCGGCTGGACAAGAGTTTACTTGATTCCGGCCTTCCGCCGCGCTCCAGCCGGAATGACAAGCGTAAAACAGGCGCTCACCCCACAGGGCCAATTTCCCGGGGGACTGAATGCCATTAAATCAAGTAGCGAATTTCATTGCGATTTTTGCACTTGCCTTCCGTGGACAGGACCAGTCTTGTAGACAGTCCGATTTTGGGCTTGTTGACTTTCACATGACATCGATAGCGTCGAGCCAGGAATATCGCCGCAGAAACAGAAAGTACCCTACGCATGAGCCTCGAAAGTGTTCGCGAGCATCTCGCCGAAGCCGCGCCCGATCTGGAAATCATCTTGACGGAGAACAGCAGCGCAACAGTGGATCTGGCTGCCGCAGCACATGGCGTGGCGCCGGGGCAGATCGCCAAGACCCTTTCCTTTCAGCTGAAGGACCGGATCTTTCTTGTCGTGGCTCGCGGCGATGCCCGCATGGACAACAAGAAGGCCAAGGCGGCCTTCGGCGGCAAGGTGAAGATGCTCGGCCTTGAGGAGGTCGAAGCGTTGACAGGGCATCCCGTCGGCGGTGTCTGCCCCTTTGGGCTGGCCCAGCCGTTACCGGTCTATTGCGATGTGTCTCTGAAAGACTTTGATGTCGTCATACCGGCAGCCGGTGCCACCAACGCCGCCGTCCGTATCGCGCCTACGCGCATGGCAGAGATAACCGGTGCTGAGTGGGTCGACGTTTGCCAACCGCCCAGAAACGCAGACTAACCGGGACTATCGATCAAACCCGATAGTAATCGCGGTACCACTCAACAAATTTGGCAATGCCCTCGCGGACCGTGGTCTTCGGCGTGTAACCGGTCAACGTTTGCAAGAGATCCGCATCCGCCCAGGTCGCCTCGACGTCCCCGGGCTGCATCGGCATCAGATTGCGCTCCGCTTTCTTGCCGATTGCGTCCTCGATGGCATCAATGAAGTCGGTCAGCTGCACGCTTTCCGAATTGCCGATATTGACGATACGCCAAGGTGCCACAGGAGACAGGCTGTCGCCTTCAGGAACCTCCTCGCCCTCCTCGGGTCTAACCGGTACGGCGTCCATCAAAAGGCGAATGCCTTCTACAAGATCCTCGACATAGGTGAAGTCGCGCCGCATGTCGCCGTGATTGTAGACATCAATCGGCCGGCCTTCGAGGATGGCCTTGGCAAACTTGTGGTGTGCCATGTCCGGCCGGGCCCAGGGGCCATAGACCGTGAAAAACCGGAACATGGTGATCGGCAGGTCGTAAAGATGGGCATAGGAATGCGCCATCGATTCAGTTGCCTTTTTGGTGGCGGCATAGAACGACACCTGGTGATCGGCCTTGTCCGTCTCCTTGTAGGGCATGTTCACGTTGGCGCCATAGGCTGACGAGGTCGATGCCAAAAGCATGTGTTCGGGCGGAAATGCCCGGGCTGCTTCGAGCAGCTCGAACGTGCCGCAGATATTGCTTTGAAGATAAGAGCGCGGATTTTCAATCGAGTAGCGCACCCCGGCCTGCGCTGCCAGATGGATCACAAAATCCGGGCTTTGCGTCTTGAAGATGGACATGACCACGTCTGAAGCTTCAACACGGTCATTGATCGCCTGGAAATGCTCATGTTGCAGCAGCATTTGCTGTCTGCGTTCCTTGAGCCGGACATCGTAATAGTCGGTCATGGCATCAAGGCCAACGACCCTGAAACCGTCCTTGAGCAGACGCGTGCAGAGGAAGTAGCCGATAAACCCAGCAGAACCGGTCACCAGTACGGTTTTCATGTGCGTCCATAGCCTTTTAGCTGAAAAGCATCAGTCGCTCGCGTCTTAGCGAGGTTCGCCAATCCGGGCAACGGCAAAGTCTGAAATCGGCATTGAAAATCGCGGTCGTTTCCATTCAAGGGGCAAAGGTCTTCGCCGATGGCCGCCGGCAAAAAAAGAAAGGGAGAGACGGTCCGCCTCTCCCCGATTGTTCGCCGGTCAACGTCTGCGAGGACAATGACGCCACCGCAGCCTAGCTGCCCAGGAAGCCGCCCTCGCGCAGATACGTGATCACATCTTCTGCAATGTCTTCCGGGTCCCGGTCCACGTTCCGAATGTGGATTTCCGGGTTTTCCGGCGCCTCGTACGGGCTGTCGATGCCGGTGAAGTTCTTGATCTCACCCCGATCCGCCTTGGCATAAAGACCCTTGGGATCGCGCTGGCGGCAGATCTCGATCGGCGTATCGACGAAGACCTCGACAAATTCCCCTTCGCCCAGCAGATCCCTGGCCATCCGGCGCTCGGACCTGAAGGGTGAAATGAAGGAAACGAGCGTGATTAAACCGGCATCGGTGAAGAGTTTTGCAACTTCGCCGACGCGGCGGATGTTCTCGACGCGGTCCGCGTCGGTAAAGCCCAGATCCTTGTTGAGACCATGACGGACATTGTCACCGTCGAGCGTATAGGTGTGTTTGCCGTCGATATGCAGCTTCTTTTCCACGATCGAGGCGATGGTGGATTTGCCCGACCCGGACAGGCCCGTGAACCAGAGCACCGCCGGCTTCTGGCCCAGTTTCTCCGAACGCGCTGTCTTGTCGACGTCGAGCGCCTGCCAGTGGATGTTGCTGGCCCGGCGTAGTGCGAACCAGATCATGCCGGCGCCAACCGTTGCGTTCGACATCCGGTCGATCAGGATGAACGATCCCGTGGAACGATTGGCCTCGTAGGGGTCAAACGGGACGGACGACGACAGCGCGAAATTGCAGAAGGCAATCTCGTTGAGTTCAAGCGTCTTGCCCGCCATATGCTCGAATGTGTTGACGTTAATCTTGTGCTTGATTTCAGAAACCGTTGCAGTGACCGTCTTGGTGCCGATTTTCAATAGGTACGGACGGCCCGGAAGCAACGGCTCGTCGCTCATCCAGATGACATGGGCAGCGAACTGGTCGGCGACGTCGGGCCTGTGTGCGGCCGAAGACAAAAGATCGCCGCGCGAAATGTCGATTTCATCTTCGAGCGTGATTGTGACCGCTTCGCCGGCCTTGGCTTCGGGAACTTCCCCACCCGGACCGACAATGCTTTTCACCTTGGAGGACTTTGCAGGTCCGGCAACCACTAGCTCTTCACCGACCGACACCCGTCCGCTGGCAATTGTGCCGGAATAGCCGCGGAAATCGAGATTGGGCCGGTTGACCCACTGCACCGGGAACCGGAAGGGCGCTTCCAGGGCGTGTTCGCCAACTTCGACGGTTTCCAGATGGTCCAGAAGCGTGGGGCCGGAATACCAGTCCATGCTCTGGCCCCTGGCCGTCACATTGTCGCCGAAGCGGGCCGACATCGGAATTGCCTGAAGGGTTTCAAAGTCGAACCCGTTCGCGAAAACCTCGAACTCCTTGCGGATTTCCTCAAACCGCTCCTGCGAGTAGCCGACAAGGTCGATCTTGTTGACCGCCAGAACCACATGGCGAATGCCGAGCAGCGATGCTATGAAGGCGTGCCTGCGGGTCTGGACCATCAGTCCGTTGCGGGCGTCCACCAGCAGCACCGCCAGATCTGCCGTCGAGGCGCCTGTTGCCATGTTGCGGGTGTACTGCTCGTGGCCTGGTGTGTCGGCAACAATGAACTTGCGCTTTTCGGTCGCAAAGAAGCGATAGGCAACGTCAATGGTAATGCCCTGCTCGCGCTCGGCTTCCAGGCCGTCGACCAGAAGCGCGAGATCGATGTCTTCGCCCACAGTGCCGTGTTTCTTGGAATCGCGCTCCAGGGCCGCCAGCTGGTCCTCGAAGATCAGCTTGGTGTCATAAAGCAGCCGGCCGATGAGCGTCGATTTGCCGTCATCGACGGAACCGCAGGTGAGAAAGCGCAGCTGGTCCTTGGATTCTTGCGCAAGGATATAATCGGTGACCGCCGTTTCAGCGGCTTCCTGAACGTTTGTCGTGCTCATCTTAGAAATACCCTTCCCGCTTCTTTTTCTCCATGGACGCGCTTTCGTCCTTGTCGATCAACCGGCCCTGCCGCTCGGAGGTGCGGGCAATCAGCATTTCACGGACGATGGCGGGGAGCGTGTCGGCATCTGATTCAATCGCGCCGGTCAACGGATAACAGCCGAGCGTGCGGAACCGGACCTTTCTTTCCTGGATGATCTCACCTGGCTGCAGCTTCATGCGCTCGTCGTCGACCATGATGAGCATGCCGTCGCGCTCGACCACCGGCCGGTTGGCGGCAAGGTAGAGCGGAACCATTGGAATGTTCTCCGTCAGGATGTACTGCCAGATATCCAGTTCGGTCCAGTTGGACAGCGGAAAGGCGCGGATGCTCTCGCCTTTGGCAACGCGGGCGTTATAGAGGTTCCACAATTCCGGGCGCTGGTTTTTCGGGTCCCAGCCATGGCTGGAATTTCGGAAAGAAAAGACACGTTCCTTTGCGCGCGACTTTTCCTCGTCCCGGCGCGCACCACCGAATGCGGCATCGAAGCCGTATTTGTCGAGCGCCTGTTTCAGGGCTTCCGTTTTCATGATGTGCGTGTGAACCGAAGAGCCGTGGTCGAACGGATTGATGTTCTTCTCGACGCCTTCGGCATTGGTGTAGACCAGAAGATCGAGCCCCAGGCGCTTTGCAGTGTCGTCGCGGAACTGGATCATGTCCCGGAACTTCCAGGTCGTGTCGACGTGAAGCAGCGGAAACGGCGGTTTGGACGGATAAAACGCCTTCATCGCCAGGTGCAGCATCACTCCGGAGTCCTTGCCGATGGAATAGAGCATCACCGGATTGGAGAACTCGGCCGCGACTTCCCTGATGATGTGGATGCTTTCCGCTTCCAGGCGCTTCAAATTGCTGAGGCGCTCGGGCGTGATCCCGTGAGATTGCATATTCATTTTCACTTTTCCAATTTGTCCGGCGAGCCGGCTTTATCTTTGTGTGACCTGTCTTTTTTGTGGCGGCGCATCACACCGCCGGCACCGGTTCCGGCAGGAGTTCCCTTGAACTGACGGCGATGAAATGCGGGTTTCTCAGATCGTCCTTGGAAGCGCCTTCCGGCACTTCATAGACAAAGTCCTCTCCGTTTTCAGCCAGAACGACGCAGCCGCCCGCCGCACGCACCACCGCATCTCCAGCAGCAATGTCCCATTGCATGGTCGGCGCAAGCCGGGGATAGAGATCGGCCTTGCCTTCCGCCACCCAGCAAAGCTTCAGCGACGAGCCGACAGACAGACGCTCAGCGACGTTGAGCCGGTCAATCAGGGCGGATGTCTCTTCAGACAAATGCGACCGGCTCGCCAATACGCTAATGCCGGCAGATGGCGGCGTCCTGACTTCGACCGGGGTCACGTCAACTGCGCGCCCGGCGTCAATCCGTGCCTTGAATGCGCGTGCGGCGCTTTCACCGCTGGCCGTCACGCCACCCCAGAAAATCTCGCCGAGCGCCGGCGCCCCAACGACTCCAAACACCGGGCGCCCGTGTTCGATCAAGGCGATGTTTACAGTGAACTCACCGTTTTTCTTCAAGAATTCCTTGGTGCCGTCCAACGGATCAACGAGGAAGTAACTGTCGCCAACCGCCGGCAGGTTGCCCGCCTCGACGGATTCTTCGGCGACGACCGGGAGTTCCGGAAAGACGTCCGAAAGACCCTCCAGGATGATCTTTTCCGCGGCAGCATCTGCCTTGGTCACCGGCGACCCGTCCGCCTTGCTCTCGGCTTCAAACGGCTCGGCATAAATTTTCAAGATTTCCTCGCCAGCCCGAATAGCAAGCTGGATCAAAAAGGATATCCGGTCTTCTGTCATAGACGCCTCTGGTTGCCCGAAACCTCAAGGATTTCGGGCGGGTTCGGTAATTCCTGCATGGCCGTAAGTAACGGGAACGCATGTATCAATTCAAGAAACCACGTTCCACGAATATGCTGGAATGGAAAATGCTTCGGTTATCGACCGCCCCTCCGGGGGTGTTTGTTCCTCGCACACGTGTCCCATAGAAGGAACCGGGCACGGGTAGATACGAACAGATACGGCGCTTATCGCCATTCCTCCCGGACGGCCGCACAAACAGCACCAGGTCGGCGGATGACCTTGCGGCCAACGCTCCCCTTTCATGCTGCGTTGCGACAGCGCGTCTTTTGGCCAGTCTAAAATCTGCGTTTAGAAATCGCAACAAGACTCTTGTAAAAATTGCAAGAGATGACGAGCATTCAACCAGAAATTACTTTGATTTTTATTTCATTTTTATCTTTTTACGTTAACAAACGAATACAACGGTCAAGACGTGGAAATATCTTCATTAAGAAACTAATATAGTCCTCTATTTACGCGACGGAAATCAATAAAACGCAGATATCCCTTCGTTTCTCGAATTCGATTCACTTATTGGCAAGAGCTTTCAAGTAACTTTGTAACGGAAAAGGGGCTGACCGTATTTATCTAGCCAATGCGAGATGACCATGTCGAATGTTGATCCTGCACCGCAGCAAAATGCGGACCCACAAGAGGCAGAGGACTTTGTGCCGCGCGCCCGGCGCGCCCGTGTCTATAAAAAAGGCAAAATGGTCTTTCAGAACGGGTTGAGGTCCATCCCCTGCGTTGTCCGGAACATCTCCGACGGCGGGGCCATGCTGGAATTCGAGCAACCTTATATCCTGCCGAAGGACTTCGAGCTTTATATCGATCTGGAAGACTATGAAGTGTCCTGCGAGCGCCGCTGGGAAGAAGGCCTGAAATGCGGGGTCATGTTCACCAGCTCAAAGCGGCATGTCAGTCAGCAGCGCGCCCAGGTGCTGAAATCTTCCGAAACGGCGCTGCAGGCGCGTCTGGACCCGGCCTGGGGTGACCTGGAAAAGCCTCTGGAAGCTGAGGAGCACGAGCAGGAGCCGGATGCCTCGGAAGACACTGGACGCCGTAACACTCCGCCGGCTGGCGGCAAGCCGGCCTTCGGCAAGCGCCGCTGATGATCACGCCGTCCATTTGGATACCCTCCGCAGATTCACCGAATGACAAGGTATTCCTGTTAAAAAGAACAGGTTCACGGGTGACCTTCACCCCTGAATAGCCTTGAGATTTGGAACGACCATGTCAGACACGATGCCAGAACCGCAGCAGACCCCGGAAGACAAAGACGGCGACCCGACCGAACGTGCCAGGCGCATGCGCGCGCTCAAGAAAGGCAAACTGGTCTTCAATCGCGGTTTGAGATCCGTTCCCTGCATCGTCCGGAACCTGTCGGAAAACGGTGCAAAGCTGGAGTTCGAACAGGCCTATCTGCTGCCGCCGGAATTCGTTCTGCAGATCGACCTGGAAGACTTTGAAGTCACCTGTGAACGCCGTTGGGAAGAAGGTCTGCGCATTGGCGTTGAGTTCGTCAGCGAGAAACGCAAGGTCAGCCAGCAGCGCGCGCAGATCCTGAAATCATCCGAAGAAGCGCTCAAGGATGACATCGACGAGGTGCGGGATTCACCGGACAATTTCTTCTCGCGCAAGCGCGTTCAGGACGAAAAGAAGAAGATGGCTGAACAGCCCGTCCGGCGTACCCGTCCGACCGCGGTTGACAAGCCGGGCTTCGGCAGACGGCGGTAGGCCGCCGGCCGCGCAGGCGCTGCACGACAAGCTCATTTCCCGTTTTTTCTGAAAAGCTGGCTGGGGTGGCTGGATTCGAACCAGCGCATGGCGGTACCAAAAACCGCTGCCTTACCGCTTGGCTACACCCCAATGCCGTGGGAACGCTGTATAGCGAGGTCGCCTTTGAAGCGCAAGCCTTCCCCTGCCCTAACTTATAGGACGCGATTGGAGTTTTCCCCAAGCCAGACAGGATATGCGGCCAAAGGCTTCAAAGAGCTTGGCTTTTTCCACTTCAAGGCGCCTGCTAAATCTTGTCTGCGGCAACAACCTAAACCCTTTCCGCCCAGGTTGTTCATCGTCTCAAAAAAACGGCGCGCGGGCTTCCAAACCACTTGCGGGATCAGATGAGCTTTGCTACATGACCCTCCACGCAGCGCGGCCTTGCCCCGCTGTTCCCGATGGATCTATGCTAGATCCAAACAAGGTGTCGGAGTGTAGCGCAGCCTGGTAGCGCACCTCGTTCGGGACGAGGGGGTCGGAGGTTCGAATCCTCTCACTCCGACCATTTTTCTTTGCAGCTTAGATCTGAAATTAAGGCCTTTTCCGGCCTCTCGGGATCTGAGTCAGATTTTCCAGATTGCTGGGCCAATGATTGGGCCAACATTTCAGGGTGGTTTGTTGTTTGGAAGCGATGCCGGTCAGCCAGGCCATTTCAGCTCACGTCTGCAATGCGCTGATGTGTCGGGCGCATCAAACTTCTTCAGGTACGCCTTTTTTTGAAAAGCAAGGAGTTACCGGCAAGGCGCAGATGACATATATTGGTTTGGTAGACTGAGTGACCAAACAGAGACCGGAGACTGATGTGTCACCAAGCAAGGGCCGCGTTGAAAGACTGATTGATGCGATAGGTGCAGAGTTCCAGTCTCATCTCATCGACTTGTGGAACACCTCAACAGTCTTTGATATTCAGGACGGCGCCGTTCAGAAGATGATCTCGCGCGAAGCACCATTTGGTGTCATTGGGATCAAGATACTGACGCGCAATCCGGGAGACGCAGATCGTCTTTTTGAGCACCAATGGAATTTCAGCATCGGGATCACCGGATGTGAATTCAAGCTGTTGGATGTCGATTACCAGAACGACGTTTGGATCGGTGATGCGAATTCCGCAGAATTCGCCGGGCACGAACAGATTGCCTATAAATCGGTCGAGCAATTGATTGCCTTTCATGGCGATGATTTCGGCGTCGGAAAGGTCTTTATCGAAAAAATCGGGGCTCTCTGCCCCAGCCTGCTTGAAAAGCCGCCATTGTTCTTTCGACTGCCGCGCAGGGCGCCGCCCGCCTACAGATACACAGAAGCCCCGCGGGCCGTTCGCGAGGCGCTTGGCCTTTCACCTGTTGACCGCATGGTTCTGATTGAGGCGATGATCAAGGAACACGGGATTGACCCGTATAAGATCCTTTTGTCCTACCATTCTGATGAAAACTTCTGGCTGGTTGATCTGCCTGAAGCGATTGTGGACGATTACCAGCATGGCCTGATTGATCCGAGCCTTGGTGAACACCATTCAAATCTTGAGGTTGGGGTCTCCATTACAGCAGAGGCGCTGAGGAACAGGGTCCGGCAGAAGCCCAACAGCGCTGAGCGCGACAATGGCGTCTTCTTCTCCATGTCCGGAAGCGGGTCTGCGTCCGGATATTTGAACGGCTTGAATTGATTTTAAGGTGGCTGGGGCCATCTTTTTTTGCTGCGAGAATGCGCCGAAATCCCGACAGCCTCCTCTCTGCCTCAAAACCGGCTTTCGCTGCGAGTGGTCTGAACGGCAACAATTGGCCCGCATTGCGCACGTTCGAGTGCTATCGCATTGTTACTGTGAGCAGCCGTTCGTCACTGTCAAATGGAAAAAACGAGATTCGGACAAAGAAGACCTCCGAGCTACAGTGCTCCGCACTCCTTCAAGACGATTTCGGCCCGTTCTTGAACCGACACCTTGGGTAGTTCAATTCTGATGTAACCAAGCGCGTCCAAAGCCTCCTCGATGCGGAGGTGTTCCTGCACTGCTGCATCGAATGAGTGCCGTCGTTCAGCGTCATTGGCAAACAGCTCCCTCCAGGGCGGGACCACGAAAACGCGCTTCCAGTATGCCTGGGTTTCACCAAGTGTCTCCTCCATCGTTTGGCCACCAGAACGTGCCAAAGCGACCGCCGCGTCGATCAAGCCACGGTCGAAGAACACAATGCCATCAACGTGTTTCGCGGCCTGTAAGTCGGACTTGGCCATCTCAACTGCGCGCAGCGCAAACGCCTTCATGTCCACCCATGGCAATGCCGTGCCTTGTCCGGCCAGTTCATCTGAAACGATACGGCGGCCGGGCTCTTCCACTGTCGGAAACCCGCGCTCTTTCAAGGCCTTCAGCAGAGTTGATTTTCCACCGCCAGAACACCCCGTCAGCAGAACAAACCTACGGCTCAAATCAATTCCCTTTCCGTGGCTCGATGACCTTCAATGCAGTTGATGCTGCGATGCTGAAAACTGCAAGAAGGGCTCAATCCGACCTTCGCTGCGAGTGTTCCGAACGGCAACAACGCGCCCTCAAAACTGACAATTTCCGCGTTGAAGCCTTGGCCCGAAAGCAACCGTGTGTTTGAGCAACGGGGCTCTGATTTGACACCTGTTTCAGCTTGCTCGGCTGACGGCGTCCGCCAGTACACGCAGGCCGGTTATCAAGTCGGCCTCGTGCGTGTCCTCGGCAAAATCGTGGCTGATCCCGTCAATCGATGGAACAAACAACATCGCTGACGGCATCAATCGCGCCATGTTTGAAGCATCGTGCAAGGCGCCCGACGGCATCTCGCGCCATTTACCGGGAGCCTGCGCCTCAGCTGCGGCGCTCAAGGCCGCGCGCAGGTTGGCGTCCATTGGAACCGGCTGCAGCGCCTTGATCGGCACAATTTCAGACTGCATTCCATGGTCACCTGCAATCTCGGCAACAAGATCGCGAACAAGTGCTTCCATGCGGGCCAGCCGATCATCATCAACATCGCGCCACTGCACGTCGAACACCACTTCACCGGGCACAATGGAGGGCGCATTGGGCCGCAGTTGTATCCGGCCAATCGTCCAGACCGTGCGTGGTGTTACAATGTTTCGAAGGCGGTCGTTTAGCGCGGCGTTGAATCCCGACAGCGCCTGAAACGCATCTTTTCGCTGGTGCATCAGCGTGGTGCCGGCGTGGTTTTGCTGACCAGTCAGGGTAATCTGCAGTTGGCGGGATCCGACAATATCTGTGACAACGCCAATCGCTTCGCCCGCGTCGTGCAATGTGCTGCCCTGTTCGATATGGAGTTCAATGAAACCCACGAACTGGTTGTATGGCACGAACGCCCCTGCAAGATCCGCCACTGAAGACCGCGCCTCACGGAAGGAGACGCCGTTCCGGTCCGTGAATTCGTCGGCCTCGGCAAGTGTGGTCTTGCCTGAATAAAAGCTGGATCCGGTCAGCGCGCCAAACCGCCCTTCTTCATCCTGGAAGTTCACAACTGACACCGGCGGACCACCCGCCTCTTTCGCAGCTCGCGCGATCTCCAAAGCGACGATGACACCCAACGCCCCATCCAGCCAGCCCCCTTCGGGTTGGGTATCGGTGTGAGACCCCAAAAGCATGGATGGAGCATCGGTCAGGCCGAAGACGTTGCCCACAGGGTCCACATGTGGGGCCAGTCCTGCCGCTTTAAACTGTTCGATCAGCCACTTTCGGGCAGCCACGTCTGGTTCAGAAAACGCCGGCCGCACCACTCCCTTGCCCACGCCACTGGCGCCGAAGGAGCGGAGCGTGTGAAGATCTCTCAAAAACTTGTCCGGCTGAACGTTCATCTTGACTTTCTCAAACTGAAAACTCCCAGAATTTGCCCAACACCCCACAATTGCAACGTTCTCTTTTGATGCTGCAACCGATTTGCTCACCTTTCAAGCTACCTGATCCAAAGGCGTGGTTGGCGTTGGTATTTTGCGCCAGAGAACTTCCGAAACGCGCGCCCATTCCGAACCTTCGCTGCGTTCGAGGTGAGCGGCTTGCCACGCAGGCACACCAAACCGGCATATGGGTAGGTGGTCTGACTGACCGCTTTGCTGGTCTTTCCCTTTTGCCGGCAACTTTTTTGGAAGCTGGTTGACACGCGGCGACAAGGTTTTTCCGTTCTGCAGGGAGCGGGCATGCTGCATGACGTTGTCGGGGCCCGGATAGCAGATCGGAAGAAGGCGCTTTGCCAAATCGCAGCGCACTCCTATAAAGGGCGTGTTCAACGGTCGGTACTTTCGTCCCGACTCTCGGAGCAAATATGCGCACGCCTGCCGAGTCCCGCCGCCATGACGCCGCAGCCCAAAGGCTTTTACCTTCTCTTCCTCGTTGAACTGTGTGAGCGCTACGGCTTTTATACGGCGGTATTTCTCCTTGTTCCCTATGCCGTCACCAGGATTGGCTTTTCCGAGGTCGAGGCGTCGCTGCTTTATGGCACCTATACGGCGCTGATCTATTCGACGACTTTTGCCGGCGGCATTGTCGCTGACCGATTGCTTGGCTTCCGCGCAGCAGCACTCATCGGTCTTGCCATCATGGCCAGCGGCAGCCTGCTTCTCGCCACTGGCGTGAAGGCAGCCGCCTTTGTCGGCCTGGCCGCGCTGCTGGTCGGCAATGGCTATTACAAGCCCAGCATCTCCAGCCTTTTGGGCCTGCTTTACGAAAAGGACGATCCTCGGCGCGACAGCGGCTATACGCTTTTGTACATGGGCATCAATATCGGTGCCGGCGGCGCGGCACTTTGCGCAGGGCTTCTGGCGCGCGAGTTCGGCTACCACACGGCCTTCCTCGTCGCCGGGCTCGGTAAATTGCTCGGCTTCGCTGCGCTGCTGGCGGGCGGTCGCGTTTTTCGCAGTGTCGGCGCCGCACCCGCTGACCGGCCGCTGATGCGGGCAGACTTTGCCGGACTCCCAAACCTCTTGTGGCTTGCGGTCGGTACAATCGCTCTGGTCGTGCTCAGCAACTTGCTCCTGTTTCATGCCTTCGCTGCCGGCGAGATCATCGCTGTCATCTGCGTCGCGGTTTTCGGGTTTTTCCTTTTCACGGTTCTGCGCCTGGATGCAACAAGCCGGCAGCGTGCGCTTGTCATGCTGATGCTCTTTACCTTCGGCGTCATTTTCTGGGCGGTCTACAACCAGGATGCCGATACAATCCTGCTCTTCATAGCTCAGGGGGTCGATCGGACTGTCATGGGCTTTGAAATCCCATCGAGTTCTTTCCTGTCGCTCAATTCGCTCACCATCATTATCGGCGCGCCACTGATGTCGATCTTGTGGTTCCGGCTTGCGGGGCGCGACATAACACCGTCCGAAAGCGCCAGGTTTGCCGTCGGGCTTCTGCTGCTCGGTGCAGCCTACTGCTCGCTTTCGTTGGCGCCTCCGGGTGCTGCCGGGCTGGTATCGCCTCTGTGGCTGATAGTATTCTTTCTGCTCTTCAGTGTCGCGGAGCTATTGGTTGAGCCAATCGGACTTTCCATGGTAAGCCGCCTCGCGACCCGCGAGTTGATGGGCTTTGCCATGGGCATGTGGTTCATGACTCACGCGCTTGGAAACTACGGCAGTGGTCTTCTTGCGAGGCTCGCTGCGGTTCCCGAGGATACGGGCCCGGCCGGCGAAGTGACGGCGAGCCAGGCGGCGTTTCTCGACTATGGCCTGCTCGCCCTGGGCACCGGTCTGTTGCTGGTTGCCCTGCTGCCGGTGATTGCCAGACGGCGCAATGCAACGGACGACACCGAAGGGGACGCGTGACCTGCTCCTATTCAAAGGACATCGGTCGGCTGTGTCTGCAGCGGACGGGCATTGGCGAAAACCATGACTTACCTTACACGTCCGGCGGCTGACTGCCGAAACGCCATGCCACACGCGCTGTCAGGCGACGGACTTCATGAACGGCTGAAATTCCCGCATGCTTTGCGCCCGATCGAAACAGCCAAACGCACCGCCGTGTTTCATGTCTTCGGCCGCGGCAAACACCGCTCCGAGCGCAATGCGGGCCAGGCCTGCGCCGACCGAGACGCGCGCAACGCCCATATCGGCGAGCTCCTTGCGGGTCATCTGAAAACTCTGCCGACCAGCCAGCACATTCAAAGGCGTTTTGACCTCGGCCAAAACTTTGGAGATCTGGTCCCTTTGTTTCAGGCGGGGCGCGTAAACGCAATCTGCGCCGGCTTGTTCAAAGGCGAGTAGGCGGCGGATGGTTTCGTCCAGATCCTGCGCCGTGCTGATCGGCGCCTCGCTGCGGGCCGTGAGCACAAAGTCAGGGGCGAGCCGCTTCTTCAGATCGACGGCGGCTTTGATCCGTTCCACCGCCGCTTCGTGCGAATAATAGGTATGGTGAGGATTTGTTGTTTTGTCTTCGATGGAACAGCCTGCAAGACCGATTTCGATCGCTCCCCTCACTGTTTCGACCACATCCTCGGGACTATCTCCGAAGCCGTTTTCGAGATCGCCATTTATCGGGACGCTTGTCGCTGCGATAATCTCTTGGGCATGTGCCAGGGCATCGTCGCGACTGATCAGTCCTTCTGCATCCCGAACGCCTTTGGTCCAGGCATATCCGGCGCTCGACGTTGCCAAGGCGTCAAACCGCATTCCGTCCAGTATGCGTGCCGAACCGGCATCGAACGGGTTTGGCATCAGAAATGCCGCGCCCTTTTCGTGGAGGGCCTTAAAAGCCGCGCGTCGGTCTTTGGTGGTCTGCATGATGTTCTTCCTTGCAATGACATAGAAGCCAGATCGATCTTCTCGCCCAACATGTGTCATCTGATCGAAAAATCCCAAGAGCCGACACAGATTAAATTGAAGTAATGATTGGCCAGACTGCATGTTGCTAAAATGAACGAAGCATCGGCAGCGCCACCCATGATTTATCGTGCACCTATACCGCCACCTTTTCACTGAATCAAAATAAAATCAATTACTTATATTCCAACTCAAGTGACGAGAACTACCTTGCGCAGTATGATGGATTCGTGCGTTTTTGCGGATTGGGGCGCACTCACAAGCGGACTTTCCAGTAATTATTTTTCCAAATTTACTTAACACTTACATGAATTTACATATTAATCAAAGTTAATTTGAAAAATAAGGCGCGATAATTACATCAATTGCATGAAAATTCAAAGAAATGAAAGGAACCGAACATGCTGAAGAGATATGCTCAAAACCGGATGAACTATGCAACAAACGAGATCAGAGTTCTGCTGCAGGGACAGGAGATCCTGTCCTCCTCCCGCGAAGGCGAGCGTCTGCGACAACTCGATCGCTCCTATAAGTTTTGGAAGCATTTTTCCTGAAGATACCGCCCTGAGCACCGCGCAGGGCGGTTCAATTTTCTTCACTACCTAGTTTTGAAACGAAGAATATTAGCTTTAAATTGCAACGCCTAAGTTCACAGCAGACAATCCGAAGGGTTGGCCCGGACTCAATTGGTTGGGCGGCAACCGGCGCTATTGGTGGGCAGCTTTCCAGTTGCGGCTCAGGGACAGTCAAGTGCAGCGATGCCCGGAGACGGATGCGGCACCGACATGACAGACTTTTGCCTAAACAATCGTATTCCCTTTTTGATGAAACCACGAAGGCCAAGGTGCTTTCATGTTGTCTCAAATCATAGGGTTGGGTGAGCACCGTTCATCCATACCGCTTAAGCATCGCGACTTGGCTCTTTACGGGATCGGTCCAAAGCTATCTACCAAGGCTAGAATGGCGGGTGCGACCCATGGCGACCCACAAAATGACAATCGAGTCATTGGCTTGAAGGGTCTTGTAGGCCGGGCGCACAACATGCTCTGATGCGTTGTTGCGACACAAGCGACGGAGGTCAAAGGGGAATGCGGAAGAGACAAGCACCGGCACTGGGTGTGCTGCGGCTCGACTACGACTACCCGCCGGCACTCGGGGATGTCGATGATCCGGATTCGTTCAGCTACGACGTTCTGTACAAGGTTGTTCCGGGCTTGACCTTTTCAATGTGTCAAAGCGGTGAACTGACGGAGGACGTCACAAACGCCGTTGTCGATTCCGTTCGCTTTTTGAACAGCTATCATGTGAATGCGATCACGGGCGATTGCGGTTTCATGCTCAACATTCAGGACCTCGTGAAGGACCATTCCGACGTACCGGTGTTCATGTCCTGCCTCGTGCAACTGCCCACCATCATCAATACCATCAATTCGGAAGCTGAAATCGCTATCTTCACGGCAAACAGCACAAGCCTGGCGCAAATTGAAACAGAACTCGACAGAATGTCCGGCCTGCAAGAACACAGCCACCGCCTCCAGATCGTTGGGTGCCAGGATGTCCCGGGCTTCGAGGCCGTCGCAAAGGGGCAGAGGGTCGACACCGAAAAGGTGGGCAAGGGTCTGATTGGTCTTACCAATACAGTACTGAGAAACAAGCCGAAGATTGAGTGCCTGCTACTGGAGTGCACGGAACTGCCGCCATATGCGAACCTGCTGCGATCCGTGACTGGCTTGCCCGTCTACGATGCGATAACCAATTGCGATTTCTTCATGAACGGTTTCCTGGACAACAAGAACTTCGGCGTGCACGACTGGCAAGAGTCATGGGATGGCAATCGCGAGGCGTATGAGTTTGGTGACAATCTTTCTTCTTTCGAGAGAGCTCAACTCGATGGCGGAAATAGCAAAAAATAGCGCGCGTCTTTCGCTAAACGCAATCACACCATTTGTAGCGCATGAGCAGTCGGCGCTTGGTTTGCTTCAACGACTGATTTCCTCCCATCCATCCCGCAAATCTGCCGCGCATGAATTGAATTTCTACTTTCGGGCTTGAGCTTTAGCGCGTCGAATGCGCCTTTGGCGGCGCAAAGTTGGAGTTCGTCGATGAAAGGTTCAACCGTAGCTTCGGTCCGAATCCGGCCGCGAACCTCCTCCGCGTGAACATCTGCTACATGGACTTTTCGCGCGAAACCCGACCGTCCTCTCACGGCTCCAAGCCCGAGGCTTGCTTCCAGCTCCGTCGCAACCTGGGTCGCACGGCTGCTTTCTGCAACTATTGCAATGCCTCAGCAATTTTGTCCGCAAGCATTTCGGGCTGATCAACGCTCTTCCAATGCGTGGCGTTTTCAAGGACGATCCGATCCATCTCGTTTTCTTCCAGCCAACGGTTGGTGCTGTCCGGGCAGTTGTCGGGGTTGTAGAGGTAAGTCACGTTTGCTGCGTCCCGCAACACCACACCTGGCACGTGCTCGGCTGAAAAACGCCGTGCGTCGGTCCCAAGCTGCCAAAGCGCCAAAGTATCCGCTTTTGAGACTTCACGGCGATACCGCCTTATGACCGGCACGGTTTTCGCCATTTCGTCCAGCCGTTCAAGAAACGCTGTGCGAAAGGTCACCGGATCATCATAGTCTGCCGCTGTCCCTGAGAAATAAGCATCCTCGGCCGTGATATTTCCTTCCAGGGAAATGATCCTTGTCAAAGGACAGTCGGGCCGCCTGGCGGCCAACGATGCGATGATCGACGCAACAGAATGCGCGACAATGATCTCGGCTCTGTTCCTCACAGCTTCGTCCGCAACTGTCTGGGCAAGTGCCTCGAGAGTGGTTGTTTCCGTCAGAGGCGGGGCGCCAAAACCCGGCAGATTGACGGGGACCAGACGATACCTGTCGGCAAGGTGGGTGCCGGCCATTCCCTCAAACATGCTGGCGTTGTCACCGAAGCCCGCGATGAACAAAATTGTGGGCCGTGTGTCGCGTTCTTGAGCAGGCTGCTTTGATGCTTCGGCAGGCATTGCGGTCTCCGTAGGCTTTAAGCGGACGCTAGCATGGCGCTGATGCATCCGCCAATTTGCACTCAAAGCCAACCTGCATTCTGCTGCAGTCAACAGGCAAAGACTGGTTTCCCGATGCTGCCTTGCGGCGCGCTGTGCCGTTTGAACAATCGCGGAATGCACCGCCGAGATGGCTTGACACCTCCCCGGCGATGCAGACCAAGGCGCTGTGCACGCGTCTTCAGACCCTGGATTACGGGGACCCTAGATGAACCTGAAATCGGCGTCCTGGTTCAGCATGAACTCGTCAAGCCCACCCTGATTGAGCTGGAAGCCAACGTCGACGGCCTGACCGGCGGCAATATCCGCGTTCCAGCCGACATCCGACACAATGATCCCGCTGCCATCATCGTTCTCGCTCCAGTCGCTGTTCCAGTTTCCGCTGATGAGGGACGGGTCGAGATCGACTTCAACGGTCCAGCCACCGCTGAAATCAAAGGTGTCGACATTGCTGATTTCCAGCAGAACCGTCGCGCCGGATCCCCAGTCATTGCTAACAACAAGCGCCGCATCGAGAACATCGGAGCCGTCTCCCTCCCCGGTGTCACCCGTGTCGCCGGTGTCACCCGTGTCTCCGGTATCCCCCGTGCCATCGTCGCCTGTATCATCTCCCGTGCCGTCGTCACCGGTATCATCATCATCCGAGCCACTCCCGATCGGCGTGCCCGTATAATCCTCGTAGCCCTGTCCACTGTGATAGGGCGCGCGGTCGACACCGCCGGCCATCTCAACGCTCTTGCCGGTGAAGATGTTCTCGTTGACATAGGTGAAGCCGTCGATCACGGCCTCCAACCCCATTCTTCCGGCAATGCCGTCTTCAAGCTGGTTGGCACGCCACTCGAAGTGAGAACTGTCGAGCTCGGAGAATGAGACCCCGTTCAGCGTCAGGCTCTGCCCCGTCAGCGGGTTATAGAAACGCGCGCCGTCGGCCGTGTCCTCAACCGCGAAGTTGAGCTGACCGTCGCCGCGTACAGACAGATAGAAGAAGCTGATCTTGTCGGTTGCAGGGTTGAAGTCGACGGTCTCAACCAGTCCCTCTTCATGCGAGCGGATGTAGACCGTGTTCGGCCGCACCAGACCGGTGCCGTTCTCATAGGCCAGGACCGCACTGAGATCCTGCTGCAGATGGGCATCGGCGATCGGCGCGAAGTTTTCAGGGTGAAGATCGGCAAGACTGACGCCTTCCAGCAACAGGGACTGGCTGCTGTTGAACATATGCAGCATCATGAAGCCGTCGGGCGTATCGACGGGGATCTGGTTGTGGATCGAGTTCGGCCCCAGATCGAGCACATCGGTCGTCGGATCGAACCCGGTCACCACCGAGGTCTGGCCGACAAAATAGGTCGTTCCGCCACCAACGAACGGACCGGAGCCGCCGGTATCACCCGTATCGTCGTCGCCCGTGTCATCGTCGCCGGTATCATCGTCATTGTCGTATATGGTGCCCGTCGCCTCGAGCGTGCCGGTGATATTGTCGCCGGAGACGGTAAAGGTGAAGGTTTCTGTATCTTCCACCAGCGTGTCAGGATGCACCGCGACCGCCACGGTCCGGGTCTGCTCACCCACAGCGAATACCAGATCTCCAGTCGCCGTGTGATAGTCCCATGCAACGTCGCTGGTGGTGTCGGCTACGGCAGTGCCGTCCGCCGTCGTGTAGCTCAATGTAAGTTCTTCGCTGACTGGCTCATCAAGCGTGACTGTGAAGGTGATGTAGCGGTGCCCGTCATCATGCACATGGGTCGAGCCGTCATCATGAACATGATCCATCCCTGGATCGGCCTCCGTGACGGCACCCCCGGTGACAGTCACGCCAATCGGAGTGGAGCCGTCCCCCGTGCCGTCGTCACCTGTGTCGTCTCCAGTGCCATCATCACCAGTGTCATCATCCGAGCCGCCCCCGATCGGGGTGCCCGTATAGTCCTCATAGCCCTGTCCGCTGTGATAGGGCGCGCGGTCGACACCGCCGGCCATCTCAACGCTCTTGCCGGTGAAGATGTTCTCATTGACATAGGTGAAGCCTTCGATCACGGCCTCCAACCCCATTCTTCCGGCAATGCCGTCTTCAAGCTGGTTGGCACGCCACTCGAAGTGAGAACTGTCGAGCTCGGAGAATGAGACCCCGTTCAGCGTCAGGCTCTGCCCCGTCAGCGGGTTATAGAAACGCGCGCCGTCGGCCGTGTCCTCAACCGCGAAGTTGAGCTGACCGTCGCCGCGTACAGACAGATAGAAGAAGCTGATCTTATCGGTCGCCGGGTTGAAGTCGACGGTCTCCACCAGTCCCTCTTCATGCGAGCGGATGTAGACCGTGTTCGGCCGCACCAGACCGGTGCCGTTCTCATAGGCCAAAACCGCACTGAGGTCCTGCTGCAGATGGGAGTCAGAGATCGGCGCGAAGTTTTCGGGGTGGAGATCGGCAAGACTGACGCCTTCCAGCAACAGCGACTGGCTGCTGTTGAACATATGCAGCATCATGAAGCCGTCGGGCGTATCGACCGGGATCTGGTTGTGGATCGAGTTCGGCCCCAGATCGAGCACATCGGTCGTCGGGTCGAACCCGGTCACCACCGAGGTCTGGCCGACAAAATAGGTCGTTCCGCCACCAACGAACGGACCGGAGCCGCCGGTATCACCCGTATCGTCGTCGCCCGTGTCATCGTCGCCGGTATCGTCGTCACCCGTATCATCATCGCCGGTATCATCGTCTCCCGTACCACCGTCGCCGTCATCATCGTCAAAGATGGTTCCGGTGGCGTAGACTTCTGTTCCGTCAGCATCGGTGATGACAAGCGTGAGCGTCTCGTCTGGCTCTTCAAGCGTGTCCGCAATGACTTCGACGGTGATCTGCGCGGTTTGCTGCCCTATGGCGAACGCGACTGACCCGCTGGCAGCGACATAGTCTTCACCCGCGACCGCGGAACCGTTGCGTGTCTCGTAGCTATAACTCAGCGCTTCCTCTGCGGGCGCATCGAGCGACACGTCGAACGTGAGAACCGAAGTCCCGCTTCCGGTGCCCTCGCCCGTCCCCGTATCGGCTTCCAGCAGCGGGTCCAACAAGTCGGCAGCGTTTTGGCGGACTGTCGTCCAATCATCCAGGACATATCCGCCCGTATCGCCGGAATTGGGGTTCCACGACCACCAGGCAAAACTTGGACCGACTTCGCCGGCACCGAGATCGATGGTTCCGTCGCCGTCAAAGTCTCCGGAAAGATAATCGGTGATCGCCTCTGCCCAAACGAGGTCCAGTGGATTTTCCAGGCGGGAGCCAAACTCGCCCAGGAGTACCGGTGCGATCCCTTCCTCATAGATGAAGCCCCAGTTTTCGCGGAAGACCTCGTAAAGGTCCGAGCCATCGGTGAACCACGGCTGCTGAAAAATCGAGGCAGGATAGTCATGCGGGGAGTAGACGAGTTTGTTGTCGACCGACAATTCAACCGGCCGGTCCCGCACGCCCTGAAGCTGCCCTCCCCACCAGTAATTGTCGCCGTTGTAGTTGCCGATGCCTTCGACCAGGATCAGCCAGTCGGGTGCCACATCAAGCACGGCATTGCCGGCCTGTTCAGCGGCCGCCGCCCAATCGTTTCGTTCGCCGGTCCCCCAGGTCCCCAGATGCGGTTCGTTCAAAAGGTCCGCTCCGATGACGGCAGACGAGTCTCCGTAACGTGTTGCAAGGGTTTCCCAAGCGGAGATCCAGTCGCTTTCGTCATAAGCGCCGGAATACCAGATCCCTTCGGCGCCGTTTCCCTGGGTGATCCGGTGCGCATCCAAAATGATTTTGATTCCGATATCTTCGGCGTAGTCGATGATGCGGTCAAAGATTTCGAGCGTGGTGAGCCCAACAAGGCTCGGGTCACCGCCCACGGATGTGGCAACCTGGTTTTCCAGAATGTTTTGTACCGAGAACGGAAGACGGATGGCGTTGAAGCCCTCGTCGACCATCTGATCCATCATCTCGGTCATGGGGCGCTGCCAAAGCCCGTGGGGCGCGCGCACGTCGTTTTCGGCGCCGAACCAGTTGACTGCACGTATCTGAACGGCGTCGCCATTGCTGTCGATGATCTGATTTCCGGAGGTCGAGAGCGGTCCGTCAACGATCAGCTGGCCTGTCGCCACAGAGCCCGTCCCGGGATTGCCTTCCGCTACACTTGCATCGCTGATGCTCAACACGGGTGGATCCGCTGGCGGAGTGGTCGTGTCGTTGTCCAGAATTGTGCCGGTTGCAGTCCCGTCGCCGATTTCGGCACCGTCGGCAGAAACGAGTTCAAGACCAAAGGTTTCAGCGCTTTCCGCCGACATGTCGTCAATCAAGGGTATCGTGATCGTGGCCGTCGTCTGCCCGGCAGGGATCACAATCTGTGCGCTCGCTCCGGTGTAGTCGCTTCCCTCATCAGCCGTACCGGAGTTGGTCTGGTAGGTGATCGTGACGTCCGTGGTCGATGGCTCGGACAGTTGCAGGTCGAAGCTGATCTCACCGTCTGCTTCGGACGACGATGCATCGGCAACGGAAACCACCGGAAGAGGCGCCGGATCACCCGTTCCGTCCAGCGGTTCGCCTACAAGCGCGACCGGGGCGATCTCATGAACGCTCCCGCTGCCCTGAAAACCAAAGGACACAGTTCCGCCTGCGGCCACATTTGAATTGTATCCCATGGCTTCGACGACGTAGCGGTCGCCAACCCTTGAGACAATACGGGCGTTCCAGATGTTCACGATCTCGCCGGGATAGTCGAAGGTGACGGTCCAACCGTTCAACGATTGTGTTGGTGTCAGACTGAGATCGGCGACCAGCCCCGCTCCCCAACTGCTGCGCACATCAAGATCAAGCGTATTGGATGCAGAAGAAAAAGTTGGCATGCGTCACCTCCGGTACTTGCCCCGACAACCCGAAAGCCAACCATGAACAAATCAATGCGGCGGAAAAACGCAATCCTCAAATATTTTCAAGAAAACTTTTCGTATTAAATTCGAATTAATTTCAATATTACATCGTTTATCTCAAATAAAAGACAAATATTCCACTTTTATTTCTAAATATTTCCATTTATTTCCATCCTTTACTTACCAATTTGCGAATTGGTAGCGCGCTTTTGGTCTGTGACACAAGACGATCTCAAACCCTGCGGCACGCAGCCCGTTTCGTTGTGGTCTGGAGAGCATGGTGCGGAGTACCGGGGCTTCATGGCAATTCTGCCTGTCTCGTCCAAGCGCCTTTGAAGCGGCTACCAGGTATTTCTTTCAACACGAGAAAACGGCCAGGAACCGCCATCTGCCTGCCCTTAGGGAACCCTGATTGCAAAAGCGTAATCTTCCGGACACGCGTTGTTCACTTTGCCTTCCCAGATGCAGCCACAAGGATGAACGCGATGCGCCGGACAGTGCCGTATCGCTTTCCTCCTCTTGGCTCGTGAGGAGCCAGGTCCGGGGTTTGAGGCAGACCGCGATCAGTCTGATTTCCCGATAAGCAGGCGCAGCACTCTCCTAATGGCGGGTGGAGTGTTCGCGTTTTCATCAACGAAACACAATCAGATAGGATGATTGCGATGAAATCCTTTCTACCAGGCAGTCTGGTATCTCAGATCATCGTCGGATTAGGTGCCGGCGTTCTTCTTGCCACCGTTTGGCCCGAAGCGGGCAGCGCGGTGGGCATACTTGGCGATTTCTTTGTCGACGCGCTGAAGGCAGTTGCACCCGTTCTGGTGCTTATTTTGGTGTGCGCCGCCATCACCAACCACAAAAAGGACAGCCAGGCCCAAATGGGTCCTGTCGTGTCTCTTTATGTCCTCGCCACCTTCTCAGCCGCCCTTCTTGCGGTCGCAGCAAGCTTCATGTTTCCCGTCACGCTTCAATTGACCGGGACCCCTGAGATCATGAGCGCACCCGGCGGGCTTGGTGAAGTCATGAAGAACATTCTGCTGAAGATGGTCGACAACCCGGTGAATGCCATCGCACAGGCGAACTATATCGGCATTCTTGCTTGGGCGGTCGGCTTCGGGCTTGTCCTTCGTCACGCCAACGACACGACCAAGGCTCTCATGTCGGACCTCGACAGCGCGATCACCAAGATCGTCGCCGCCATTATCCGGCTGGCGCCCATCGGCATCTTCGGCATTGTCGCTTCGACCATCGCCGAAACCGGGTTCAGCACGCTGGCAAGCTATGCAAACCTCTTGGCCTTGCTCATCGGCTGCATGATCTTCATGGCCCTTGTCGTCAACCCGCTGATCGTGTTCCTGCGCTTGCGGAAAAACCCCTATCCGCTGGTGTTCACATGCCTCAGGGAATCGGGGATCACCGCATTCTTCATGCGCAGTTCCGCCGCCAACATTCCGGTCAACATAGAACTTTGCAGGCGCATGAACCTGGACGAGGAAACCTATTCGGTGACCATTCCGATCGGCGCAACAGTCAACATGGCCGGTGCAGCCATCACCATTACCGTCATGACCCTGGCGGCGGTTCACACGATGGGAATTGAAGTGGACTTCTTCTCGGCCCTGTTTCTGAGCATCATCGCCTCGATTGCGGCGAGCGGAGCCTCGGGCGTAGCCGGCGGATCGCTGCTGCTGATCCCGATGGCCGCGAGCCTCTTCGGGATCGACAACGCGACGGCCATGCAGGTGGTCAGCATCGGCTTCATCGTCGGCGTCCTGCAGGACTCTGCCGAAACCGGACTGAACTCCTCTTCGGATGTCCTGTTCACAGCCGCCGGGTCCTACAAGCAAGGAGATCCCTACCCGCGCAAACTGCCGCTTGAAGAGATTGAACCCCAGCCGCAAATGCTGGACCTCAAGGAAGCGTCTTCCTAAGACTATTCAACTCACATCAAGTGAAGAGCGAACAAGAACGCCGCCGGCTTTTGCAAGCCGGCGGCGCTTTTTTGAGATCCATAAGTCCTGCTTGTGACGGCTGCGCGCGAGCGCGAACCCGGTGTCCCGCAGCCGCTCAAAACCGATCTTAAAAATGGACCGACTGCGTATCCAAAGGCTTTTGCAGCGGCGGGGCAAACTTGGTCAGGTCGATGCCCTCAACGGCTGTCTTGTATTCTTCCACGGTCGGGGTCCGGCCCAGGATTGCAGACAGGACAACGACCGGGGTCGAGGCAAGCAGAGATTCCCCTTTCTTGTCGTCACTGTCTTCAACCACTCGTCCCTTGAAGAGGCGCGTGGAGGTCGCCAGAACGGTGTCGCCCTTTGCGGCTTTCTCCTGGTTGCCCATGCACAGGTTACAGCCCGGACGCTCGAGATAGAGGATGTTCTCGTATTCGGTCCGAGCCGTGTTCTTAGGTGCAGTGTCGTCGAACTCAAACCCGGAATATTTCTGCAGGACGGACCAGTCGCCCTCTTCCTTGAGTTCATCGATGATGTTGTAGGTCGGGGCCGCCACGACGAGCGGCGCCTTGAACTCCACCTTGTCGTTTGCCTTTTCAAGGTTCCGGAGCATCTGGGCAACGATCTTCACGTCACCCTTGTGAACCATGCAGGAACCGACGAAACCGAGATCGACCTTCTTTTCCGCACCGTAGTAGGAGATCGGCCGGATCGTGTCGTGGGTGTACCTCTTGGACACATCCGCATTGTTCACGTCCGGGTCGGCGATCATCGGCTCGTTGATCTCATCGAGATCGACGACGACTTCGGCGAAATACTCGGCGTTGCCGTCCGGCGCCAGCGCGGGCTTTTCGCCGGACCTGATTTCGGCAATACGCTTTTCAGCAATGTCGATCAGGCCACGCAGCATCTGAGCGTCATTGTCCATGCCCTTGTCGATCATGACCTGGATGCGGTTCTTAGCGATGTCCAGGGATTCGATCAGGGTTTCGTCTTCAGAGATACAGATCGACGCCTTGGCCTTCATTTCAGCGGTCCAGTCCGTGAAGGTAAAGGCCTGGTCGGCCAAAAGGGTGCCAATATGAACTTCGATGATCCGGCCCTGGAAGACATTGTCTCCGAACTGCTTCAGCATCTGCGCCTGGGTCGCATGGACCACGTCACGGAAGTCCATGTGATCAGCCATCTGGCCCTTGAAGGTGACCTTGACCGATTCCGGGATCGGCATGCTGGCCTCGCCGGTTGCAAGTGCCAGGGCAACGGTGCCGGAGTCCGCGCCGAAGGCAACGCCCTTGGACATGCGTGTGTGGGAGTCGCCCCCAATGATGATCGCCCAGTCGTCGACTGTGATGTCGTTCAGCACCTTGTGGATCACGTCCGTCATGGAGTGATAGACGCCCTTCGGATCACGCGCGGTGATCAGGCCGAACTTGTGCATGAACGCCATCAGGCGGGGCGTGTTTGCCTGAGCCTTCAGATCCCAGACCGAAGCAGTGTGACAGCCTGACTGGTAGGCCCCGTCGACTTTGGGAGACAGTACGGTCGCGGCCATGGCCTCAAGTTCCTGCGACGTCATCAATCCGGTCGTGTCCTGCGAACCGACGATGTTCACCTTGACCCGGACATCGGATCCGGCATGCAGCACCTTGCCCGGCGTTGCGCCCACGGCGTTTGCATTGAAGATCTTTTCAACCGCAGTCAGTCCCTGGCCTTCATGGGAAACTTCCTTTGAAGGAGCAAAGGCGGACTTCAGTTCAATCCCAAGCGTTTCACAGGCAAGCGTCTGAAGTTTCTTTCCGAACACGATCGCGTAGGAGCCGCCGGCCTTCATGAACTCCACTTTTTGCGGGTTGAACGATGAGGACACGTCGACGAGTTCTTCGTCGCCTTCGCTGTTATAAAGCTTTTTCTTCTTGGTGTTGATCGTCAGAACCGTGCCGGTCTCGACGGAGTATTTCTCTTCCAGGACCGGGTTGCCGTCGTTGTTCAGGATCGGGTTGCCGTCCGGACCCATCTTCTTGACCCAGTTTTTCAGGTCAATGCCGATGCCGCCGGTCACGCCGACCGTGGTTAGGAAAATCGGTGAGATTCCGTTGGTGCCGGCAACAATCGGAGCGATGTTGACGAAGGGCACGTAGGGGCTGGCCTGCTTGCCTGTCCAAAGGGCAACGTTGTTGACGCCGGACATGCGGGACGAGCCCACACCCATTGTGCCCTTCTCCGCGATAAGCATGACCTGCTTGTCCGGATGCTGCAGCTTGAGCGCTTCGATTTCCTTCTGCGCCCGTTCAGAGATCATGCACTTGCCGTGAAGTTCCCGATCCGAGCGCGAGTGGGCCTGGTTGCCTGGCGACAGCAGATCGGTGGAGATATCGCCTTCAGCGGCGACATAAGAGACCACCTTGATCTCTTCGTCGATCTCCGGGAGTTTCGTGAAGAATTCGGCGTCGGCGTAGCTCTCAAGTATATCCTTGGCCACGGCATTGCCGTTTTCATACGCCGCCTTCAGCCGGTCGGTGTCGGCGTCATAAAGGAACACCTGCGTCTTGAGAACCTCAGCAGCCTGGCGGGCGAGCGCCTCATCGTCGCCGAGAGCCACGTCGAGCAGGACCTCGACCGATGGACCGCCCTTCATATGTGACAACAGCTCGAAGGCAAAGGCGGGAGAAATCTCTTCGACGACACTTTCGCCGAGAATGATCTCTTTCAGAAATTTTGCTTTTTCGCCAGCTGCGCTCGTTGTGCCCGGCAGCGTGTTGTAGATCAGGAACTTCAGGGAGTCGTCCCTGTGCGCGTGCTCGGCATCCTTGATCTGTGCAACGAGCTCCTTCAACAGCGCGCCGTCGTCAATCGGCTTGGGGTTCAGGCCCTGCTCTTTCCGGTTTTCGATCTCACTCAGGTAGTCAGTGTACAAGCTCATGATAACCCCAAAGACTAGATGTTGGATGTAGCTTGAACGCCCGACCGCAACAAATCTGGCTGGCCGGGGGAAGCTTGCTTGGCCTTCTCATAATTCAGTATACAACGGTATGCAATATCTTCCGGCCTCTTTTTTGATGATCCCTGTCACGTTTGCGTATGCCGGCGCCTGACCAGCTTCGGCCCGGCACTCGCCGTCGCGTCGTGCCGCTCTTTCAGATCACAAAATTCGCAATCGCCTCGTTGGAGGTAATGTCTTCCCACCTGACATCGGACCGGTCGAAACTCTCGTGAAGCGACTGAAAGTTTTCCGGCCGTTTCGTCTCAATGCCCAGGAGCACGGAGCCGAAATTGCGCGCCGATTTCTTCAGGTATTCAAAACGGGCGATATCGTCTTCCGGACCGAGGAGCGACAGAAAATCCTTCAGGGCTCCTGGCCGCTGCGGCAACTGGATCACATAGTATTTTTTCAAACCGGAGAATTTCAGCGCCCGTTCCTTGACCTCCGGCAAACGCTCGAAATCGAAATTGCCGCCTGAGATCACACAGACGATTTTCTTGCCGCGAACCTGATCCGAAGGCAGCCTGTTCAATGCGTCGATGGAGAGCGCTCCCGCCGGCTCCAGCACGATGCCTTCAATATTGAGCATGTCGATCATGGTTGCGCACACGCCGTCGGTCGGGGCAAGCACGACTTGGTTGGGCGAAAATCCAGACAGGTGCTTGAAGGTCTCAAGCCCGACCTGGGCGACGGCGGCACCGTCCACAAAGTTGTCGACACGAGCGATGCGAACCCGCTCGCCTTGTTGCAGACTTTCAAAAAGACTGGGCGCGCCGTCCGGTTCGACGAAACTGTATTCGGGCGCCTTGCCGACTTCGCTGAAATAGCGCGTGATGCCTGCTGCAAGCCCGCCGCCGCCGACCGGAAGGATCAAGCGATCCCAGTCGTAACCGTCTGGGCTCTGTTCGAGAATCTCTTTCCCGACGGTTGCCTGTCCCCGAATGATTGTCGGGTGATCGAAAGGCGGCACCATCAAGCCGTTTTCAGCGGCGCAGTAATCCATGGCGGCCTTGTTGGCATCGTCGAAGCCGTCGCCGAGCAGCTTTATTTCGACCAGAGGTGCCCCGAAAGACCGGGTCTTCTGAATTTTCTGCTGCGGTGTGGTCAGCGGCATGAAGACGACACCCCGCTTGCCGAAATGACGGCAGGCAAAGGCAAACCCTTGTGCGTGATTGCCTGCGGAAGAACAGACGAACAAGGATCGGTCGGGATCGGTTTCAAGCGCCTCGCGTATGAAGGCATAAGCCCCTCGCACCTTGTAGCTTCGAACCGGCGTCAGATCTTCCCGTTTCAACCAGATATCTGCCTGGTGAAGATCCGACAGGTACTGGCTTCGCTGAAATGGCGTCGGCTTCAGGATATCCGCCAAAAGCGCATGAATCTTGTCTGTATCGTCTGCGAACTGACCCACGTTTTGTCCTTCCCGGAACCGTCGAGGCGCTGGCGCGACAAGTTTTACGCGTCGTTCGCCAAAGACCTGCTCTTTCCCTCCCTCTAGCTCCTAATGCGGCCTAAACCTGTTTTTCAGAAACTGCAATGGTTTGAGGCACAAACTCGTGGCCCTGACCACCTTCTGAATCACGTGCAACGGCATGGCCGCCGTTGTGTTTCCCCGCGTCGTAGATTAGACCATTCATCCGGTTGAAAACCCATCCGAAATGAAGGTGACGCTTGGTAGATTTCCTGGACGCTGCTGATGCGCTGGCACAAGAAATGGAGCTTCTTCAGGACGTCAGTCTCAATCCGGAACACAGGCACCTCTGGTTTTGGGAAAGTCCGAGCTGTCTCGTCTCGCCGAAGAGCTTGAGCACCAAGCCTGAGTTCGAGCACGCGTCAAAGAGCCTGGAAGCAGCTGGATGGCCGGTGAACCTGCGCAGCACGGGCGGTGACGTCACACCACAAGGTCCTGGCATTCTGAACGTTTCCCATGTCTATTCCACGCAAGCCGGCCATCCGGTTGATCTGAAGGAAGAGTATGACCGTCTGTGTTCCCCGATCGAAAAGGCTCTCGGTAAAGGGGCGAGCAGAGGCTGGAAACCCGGGGCGTTTTGCGACGGCGATTATAACGTCCAGTTCAACGATCTGAAGTTTGCCGGCACCGCCATGCGCATTCGCCGCAGCAAGGCCGACAAATCCCGAAGCGCGATCCTCGCGCACGCGATCATGTTGATCGATCCGGTTTCGGGCGAGGCGATCGAGGCGATCAATTTGTTTTTGGGGCTGCTCGGCGAAGAACGCCGGATTGACGTTTCAGCACACACCAACCTGCCGCGCAGCTATTCCAGGGACAGCTTTGTCGCTAACCTGCGCGAAGCCTTTCTGGCGTAAACCGGACGAGATTTTCATTTCACCGACCTGCAAACGGCGATCTGTTTGTTTTGCCGGCATGTCGGCAGCCGCGATTGCGGGCCCCGGAAGCAAATCTCGATTGATAATCCACTTCCATTTAGCACATTTTAGAAAAAATGTTTCGCCATCGCGGCGCCTTACCCTAATTAATCTGTTTAAGCAATTTATGCAAACATATGTTTTTCAATAATATATTATCTTTTATTGCATCCATCCAAATGTCATCAATCCGTGTGCGTTCTTCCGCGCGATCCAAATAGTTCCTTGTACATCTCCCGCCCGATTGGTAAGAAATTTATACCAATAGCGCGGCGACGCTTGATCCAGGATTTGGGAGTGGTGGTGTGAAACTGAGTGATTGCAATAATTTCCAGGACTTCCGGAAACTCGCAAAAAAGCGTCTTCCCGGGCCGATTTTCCACTACATCGACGGGGCCGCGGATGACGAGGTCACATACCGCCGCAACACCGAAGCCTACGCGTCGTGCGACCTTGTTCCGAACGTGCTCGCCGGTGTCGAGAATGTCGACATGAGCGTGGAGGTCATGGGCCAGAAACTGGACATGCCGGTCTATTGCGCGCCGACCGCGCTGCAGCGCCTGTTCCATCACGACGGCGAACGTGCGGTGGCGCGTGCGGCAAGCAAATACGGAACGATGTTCGGTGTGTCCTCGCTCGCGACCGTGACGGTCGAGGAAATCTCGGAAATTGCGACCACACCGAAGATGTTCCAATTCTACTTCCACAAGGATCGTGGCCTGAATGACGCTTTGCTCGAAAGAGCTCGTGACGCAAAGTTCGAGGTCATGGCGCTGACCGTGGACACCATCACCGGCGGCAACAGGGAACGCGATCTGCGAACGGGCTTCACCTCTCCCCCGAAACTCACGCTGGAATCCCTGTTCAGTTTTGCGATGCACCCCATGTGGGCCTGGAACTTCTACACAAAGCCCAAGTTCGATATGCCGCACCTCTCCGGCTATGTCAGCGAAGGTACGAACGTCGCCGTCTCGGTCGGCAATTATTTTTCAACGATGCTCGACCAGTCCATGAACTGGAAGGATGCGGAAGAACTCTGCGCGAAGTGGAACGGCCAGTTCGCGCTGAAGGGCATCATGAGCGTGGAAGACGCCAAGCGCGCGGTCGATATCGGATGCACCGGCATCATGGTGTCGAACCACGGCGGCCGGCAGCTTGACGGCTCACGCAGCCCGTTCGACCAGCTTGCCGAAATCTGTGACGCGGTTGGCGACAAGATCGATGTCATCTGCGAGGGCGGCATTCAGCGTGGAACGCATGTTCTGAAGGCACTGTCGGTCGGCGCAAAAGCGTGTTCGGGCGGCAGGCTCTATCTTTATGCACTTGCGGCCGCCGGCCAGCCGGGCGTCGAACGCGCATTGGGGAACCTGCGCACGGAAATCGAGCGCGACATGAAACTCATGGGGATCACCAGTCTCGACCAGCTCAGCCGTGACAATCTGCGGTTCCGGAACGCGGCGTAGGGGAATTATCCAGGGTCAGGCGTCGCGTCTCGGACGGATGGCCCACGCTTTCAGGTCGACGGCAACCTTCAGGAATGCCGCAAGCACAAGCGCGCAAAGAACGAACTTGGTCACCGTTTCCATCGTGCCCTCTATCAGGAGCGCATGAACCACGGTGCCGACAACGATCACCAGCGCCAGCGAAGTGTGCGCCAGTCGCCACACGCGCGGGCGCAAAGGCAGGTGTTTCCGCAGGACTGCCAGAAGCGCGGCCGCGAAAACAGCCCACATCGCGATCACGCCCCAAAGCGAGAAAGGCGTCGGTGAGCGGAACAGAAGAACGTCGATCACGTCCGGTGGACTGGTGATCCACAGACCTGCGACATGAAGCACGACGGCGGCAACCAGGCATCCGCCGATCCAGCGGTGCAGGCGCCTGCCCCGATAGGCTGAAAAGCCAGGCAGATATCCGCCAGCCAGCAACGGTTGGACGAGAAGCAGTGTCATGGCGACAATGCCCGCAAATCCGGCGGCAATGTAGACAGCGTCACGCCACTGAAGCAATGGACTGAAAGCGGCGGCAGCAATCGGAACAACGATACAAGCCGCCAAGGCCGCCCAGATCAAGATCGCGCGCAACCGGCTCATGCCTCGGAACCCGGTCGGGTCAGGCAGGCTGAAGCACGAAATGCGCCTCCAGGGTGGTGTCCTTCGAGCTGCTCATGATCGGGCGCAGGAACACGGTTTCAAACTCCTCGCTGTCATAGGCAAGGTGACCATGCGGCTGTCCGAAGGCCGGGACGATCTGCGGCATCTCGAGCCGGAATTCACCGTTCGCATTGGTGAGCGTCGCTCCGTGGCTGCGCGCGTCGCGCTCATGTCCCTCGGTCGTATGTGCCCAGATCTGGATGCGCTGGCCGGCAAGCGGCGCGCCGTCGCCAGCCCGGCGGACAGTGCCGGTCATCCAGAAGCCGCCGCCTCCGATCCGGTCCACAATGGGGGCGCCGGGGCGGTAGTTGTTCGAACCACCGCGCATTGACCGCGTGGGAGCAAGACCTTGCGCTTGCGCGGGGACCAGAAGCCCGGACGCCCCGGTCACCGCAACGGCACCGCCGGCGGCAAGAAGGGATCGGCGGGTGATCAGGTCGGTCTTCATCAAGAATTCTCCTATCAGGCGTGGCAGTACCCGATCTGCCATATGGGTCTGACCTCTGCTGATGCCAAATTATAGCGCGATTGTGACCATTTCCGAGACCCTTGGGTGCATGTGCGAAACAAACACACCTCACGGTTTCGTGATCACATGATCGGCTAACCCCTCCCCTTTTGCCGCGTTCTCGCTAGCGCGATGAAAACGCAAAGTCAGCCTGAACCGGGATCCCGTTTCCGGGACCCCGGACCAGCTCATTCAATGAAGGTGCGCGACAGGCGTTCGCTGAGTGGCTGCGCGAGATAACTGAGCGCGGTGCGTTCACCTGTCGTTATGAACAGATCGGCGGGCATACCCGGGACGATCTCCAAGCCTTGCACGTCTTCTGGCTGGCGCTCGTCAAGCCGGACCTTCGCGACATAAAACGCGTTGCCTGTTCGCTCGTCTGTCACCGCGTCTGCAGAGATATCGAAGATGCGTCCTCTGGCTTCAGGGATCTCTTCCTGATCGAACGCGCTCAGCCTGATGCGCGAAGACTGCCCGACGCTGAGTTTCTCGATATCGGTGGTGTTGATGCGCGCTTCGACGATCAGTTCTTCGCTATGCGGTACCAGCTCCAGGATATCCTCACCCGGGCGTACGACACCGCCAAGCGTGTGCAGCGCCATGTTGACGACGGTGCCGCTGACCGGGGCACTGACGACGACGCGCTTCTGGCGTTCCACGGCTCCCCTGAACCGGGGTTCCACGACGGCCAATTGGGCTTCGACGGCAGCGAGATTCTCCGAAGCGGATTCAAGACGTTGTTGCCGGGCGCTGACATCATTGAGCTCCAGCTCACCGATTTCGTTGCGCGCCCGCGCCTGATCCGTGCGCAAGGCTGCATCAAGGCCGACAAGGCGCTCGATATCCAGCCGGATCGAATTGATCCTTGCCGCGGTCACGAGGCCTTTTTCCAGGAGCGTTTGCAGGGAGGCAAGCTCACTTTTGGAAATTTCAATCTGGCGCTCGTTGGACCGGCGCTGCTCCTCAAGACCGTCGATCTCCTCCTCCAGGGCGCTGATGCGGCGCTTGAGCACATCCCTTTCGCTTGCCCGGGCCCTTGCGTCCGTATCGAAAACCCTTTTCTGCGTCAGATAGGAGCTTTCCCAGAGGATCTCGGGGATGTCCTCACCGACAACCTCCTTGATGGCGTCTCGTCGAAATGTCCCCTCATTGTTGAGCTGGGCCAGCAGGCGTGCGCGTCGGGCGGCAAATTCTCCGATCTGGCTGCTGAGGACAGTCAAATCGACTTCCGTCTCCGTACTGTCAAAGACGACAAGAGGTTGTCCGGCCTCGACAACGTCGCCATCGGACACAAGCAGGTCGCGCACGATGCCGCCATCCAGATGTTGCACGGTTTTGCGATTGCCATCGACCACAAAGGACGCCTGCGCGACAACGGCTCCATCCAGCTTTGTCTGGAACGCCCAGTAGGCTGCTCCCCCCAGGAAACAGGACAGGACGAGGACACCGAAGAGCACCAGGAACCCGATCCGCGGCTCATCTGATCGGTCCGCCAGGCTTTTTTGCTGTTGAAGGTGCGAAACGTGTCTGCTTGCGGGTGAGACGGTCAACTCTTTCATTGGACTGCCCTTTCCTGTGTTGTTTGCTCGGTGTCCGTTGCTGCTTGCCGGCTGGCAGGCAGCACATTGCGTCTTGTGTCTCGGAGCACGTCGTCCCTGTCGCCGAAAGCGGTTTGCATGCCGTGGTTCAGGACCAGGACCTTGCCGACAACCTGCAGCGTGCTCGGCCGGTGGGTCATCATGACGACGATGCCGCCACGCTCCTGCGCGCTGCGGACGGCCTTGTGAAGGGCCGCCTCTCCTGTCGAATCGAGATCCGAGTTCGGCTCGTCGAGCACCATCAGGAATGGATTTCCGTAAAGCGCCCTGGCGAGCGCTATCCTCTGGCGCTGGCCGCCAGACAGGAAGAACCCGCCACCGAGACGCGTTTCATAACCCTCCGGCAGGTTGGTGATCAGATCGTGGACGTCGGCCGCCAGAGCCGCTTCAAGCACCTGGTCATCGTCGATCTCGGCTGCGAACCGGGCGATATTTTCGCGGATCGTGCCGTCGAAAAGAACCACTTCCTGAGGCAGGTAGCCGATGTGACGTCCCAATTCCTCCTTGTCCCACTTGGCCGTCGGATTGCCGTCGAGACGCACGGTGCCGCGCTGGGGCATCCAGATGCCGGCCAGCATCTTGGCGAGCGTCGTTTTCCCGGAACCGCTGGCGCCGATCACGGCAACCGCGTCGCCCGCCTGAAGGTTCATGCGGATGTCGGAGAGCGTCGCGCTCTGGGCCATCGGCGGACCAGCCTTCTGGATTGCAACACTTACCGAAACGCGCGGGCTCGGCAGGTGCAGGCGCTTTTCTTCCACCGGAAAGTCATGAACCAGCTTCCTGAGCTTGGCGTAGGATCCGGTTGCCGCAAGAAAACTGCGCCATTGCCCGATGAGCTGGTCGATCGGCGCAAGTGCCCGGCCCAGAACGATTGTCGCCGCGATCATGATGCCCGCGGTGCTTTCGCCGGTAATGGCCAGCGCTGCACCCAGTCCGAGGATCGCCGACTGCAGTCCGGTGCGGAACGTCTTGGAGACGACCGAGAATGTGGAAATGCGATCGTTTACACGCGTTTTCAGCCGGTGAGCCTCGACCTGAAGCTGATGCCAGCGGTGAGCGAGATCACTGTGCATGCCCAGCGCGTGAACGATTTCAGCGTTCGCCTCCCCGGTCCTGTAGAGCGTGTCGCTGCGTCTGCGGGCTTCTGCGGCTTCCGCCATCGTGTCATGGCTCCGGGCGTTGTTGATGAGCGCCAGAACCGTCAGGATGAGTGCGCCCGCGAGACCAAGATGCCCGAGATAGGGGTGGAGAATGTAAAGGACGCCAATATAGACCGGGATCCAGGGCGCATCGAAGAATGCCAAAAGCGTGCTTCCCGAGATGAAGTCCCTGAAGCCGTTCACATCCTCGATCGAGTTGTCGTTTGCCGACTGATTTCCCTGAACGTTGCGGCGCATGGCAGCGCTCAGGACCGGGACACCGACTTTCAGTTCGAATCTTGCACCAAGCCGATTGAGCATGCGCTGGCGGATCCAGTCGAGCAGACCGGTGACGAGAAAGACACCACCCAGCAGGACGGTCAGTGCGATGAGCGTATCCATGTTCTGGCTTGTCAGAACGCGGTCGTAGACCTGAAGCATGTAGAGCGGTGCGGCGAGCGCGAGGACATTGAGGGCCATGCTGAAAGCAGCGATTGCCCAGAAACCGGCACCAAGTGAGGACCATGCTTTGCGGACGGGAGAAACTTTGCGGAACATTTTTCTGCTCCATGTCATGAGGTTCGGGTCTGGTGAGCGGGCGAAAGCCCCAGGACGGCGGCGGTGGCCACCGGCGCCGTCCTGAGCAACCGGCTTAGACGAGGAAGTCGTCTTCGCTCAGCTGCGACGCGTCGACGTTGACCAGGCGCAGTGTGCTGTCCGACCCGAAGGACAGGACTGCATCCGAGCCATCTTGGACCGCGCCGGAGAGAACTTCGGCGACGTCGAAGTCCGGGGCAAAATCGCCTCCGGAAATCCGGTCGGAGCCGAGTTCAAAGTCGTTGACGGTGTCATCACCCTGGCTTGCGACAAAGATGTCGGAACCATCACCGCCCGACAGCAGATCGTTGCCGCCGGCACCATTCAGAACGTTGTCGAAATCGCTGCCGGTGATGATGTCGCCATCGTTCGAGCCGACCACGTTTTCGATCGAGCTGAGCACGTCGGTCTCAACCCGGTTGTCGATCACGTCCTCGCCGACGACGCCGGTGTTGGCAATCGGTTCGGCCGTATCGAGCGTTGCACCGGCGTCCACCAGCGTGTCCTGGACAACCGGACCGTTCTGACCGGCCAGGGCGTTGTGCAGGTGAATGGCAGAGACGACGCCCGGGATCGGGGTTTGCAGATCAGCTTCGTTGAGGCCGGTTACGTCGAGAACACTGGAATAGGTGACTTCACCTGTTGTCAGGTTCTGAACGATAGTCACTGTCGCCTCGCCGGTCGCTTCGCTGTCAGACAGCGGACCCGGCTCCTGTGCGGCATCCAGACCGCCGGAAAGCTCGATCGTCCGGAAGCCGTGTTCGGTGACATCACTGTCGACAAGCAGCTGCCCTCTGATTTCCCCACCCGGGAAGTCCGAGGTGTGGATGTTGTAGTAGAGGTTGCCCGCAACGGCCTGATCCACGAACGCGGCACCATCGGCAATGGACGATCCGAACTGGTTCGGAGCTGCGACCACGGCGTTGTCGACACGTACGGTGAAACCGGTGTCGCGGGTTGCCGTGCCATTTCCGTTGGCGCCGAGGTTCACTTTGACCGCAACGTCCAGATCGGAGAAGTCCGCCGTGTCGGTGCCTTCACCGCCATCCAGGAAGTCATTGCCGAGACCGCCAACGAGCACGTTGTCGCCGTCGCCCGCAATCAGGGTATCGTCGCCGGCTCCGCCGTCGATGACGCCGTCCACGAGGCCCAGATCGACAAGGATGTCGTCCCCGGCACCTAGCAGGACATTGCCGTCAATGACACCGCCGTCGTTGACGATGGTCACCGATCCGGCATCGCGGGCGTCGATTGCATTGACCGTGCCGGAGATTTCACCTTCGTTGATGATGGCGCCGAGGATTTCCAGGCCGCCGTCGATCCGGATACCCGCTGCAACGTCGGAATATTCAGATCCTGCGATAACGCCCTCGTTTTCAACCACGCCGGCAAAGCCTGCGTTTTCAACATTGGAGAAGAGACGCAGACCATCACCGATCGTGTTGCCTTCGCTCGCGTCGCCGCCGCCCAGGATCGCTCCCTGGTTGATGATGGAGGCCGACACGATGTCGCCGTCGACGTCACCGGTTTGCAGTGAGACACCGGAGGCGTTGTTGCCGTTGGCATCAACCGTGCCTTGGTTGGTGAAGGTGTAGTTGTCGGCCGTGCCGTCTGCATAAACGGTACCGTTGCGCTGATCGCCGGTCGCCAGGATGGCACCCTGGTTGACAACATCCAGCCCGTTGCCGTCGATGTTCAGCGCGCGGCTGTCGGAACTGACCGTGCCCCGGTTGACGAACGATCCGCCGGAATGATCGCCGGTTCCGAAATAGACACCGTTCTGCGCACCGGCAAAGACGCCACCAGCCTCGTTAACGAGGGAACCCTGGAAATCGACACCATTGACGGCCCTGAAGGCACCGACGGTCCCCTGCTGGCTTTCGGCACTGACAATGCCGGAGTTGGTGATCGTACCGGTAAAGAGAGCCGCGGCGAAACCACCTTCCGGCAACCGGCCACCTTCAAGCCTGATACCGTCACCTGCAGTGCCTGCTGCAGCAGATGCCTGTCCGCGTCCGGCAATTGTACCGGCGTTGTCGACTTCGACCTCGCCATTGCCGTCGGCGGCCAGAGACAGCGAAATACCGGCACCATTGTTGTGTTCACCGGCATCGATGACACCGCTCGGGAGGTTCGAGATGGTGTAATCGCGCGCCGTGTCGTCGGCATAGATGGTCCCGTTACGCTGATCGCCGGTGCCGAGGATGGTACCACCGTTCAGGAGGTCAACGCCTGAGCCATCAATGTTGACCGCACGGCTGCCGGACTGGATGGTGCCGAAGTTCTGGACATCGAGGTCATGCTCGGCGTCGCCGATGTAAAGGCCGTTGCGCGGTCCTTCGATCGTGCCGGTGCTTGAGTTGAAGATCCGTCCTTCCGCCGCCACGCCGTCGGCAATCCGGATACCGGCCGTGGTGCCCTGGTTGCTTTCGGTGGAAATCAGGCCGCTGTTGAAGATGTCGGTTTCCAGCACCGCACCTTCTGCCCCGTCGTCGATCCGGATGCCGTCGCCTGCGAGCCCTGTGTTGGAGGCAGCCTCATCGCCCCGACCCTGGATGACAGCTCCAAAACCGTTGAAGATATTGCCCTGAACGACGTCGTTCACCTCGTCGCCAACCTGAAGCGAGATCCCTGCGCCCTGGTTGCCCTCGCCGGCATCGATGGTGCCGCCGGTAAAGTTGCTGATCGAGAAGTCTTCCGCCGTGCTGTTGGTATAGATTGTGCCGTTGCGCTGATCGCCGGTGCCGACAATATCGCCGAAGTTGCGAACGCTCACGCCCTGGCCCTGAATGTCGACGGCCCGGCTGTCGGAGGAAATGACACCGCCCCGGAAGTTGTCCAGTCGACCCGAAGAGTCTGCTCCGGCGAACTGCACGCCGTTGAACTCGCCGGCGACTTCGCCGAAGTTGCGGATGTCGGCGCTACCGCTGACCTGAATGCCTGTCGCCAGGGCGTCGGGTCCGCTGTTGGCCTCAATGCGCGCGGAGCGGAAATTGAAAACCTGAGCGTCCTCACCTTCCACCGAGACAGCAGCGGCGGCATTGTTGGTGGTTACCAGACCGAAATTCAAAAACCGCGCAAAGTCATTGTCGAGAACAAAGGCCGGCGTGTCGTCAACGACCACGTTGTTGAAAAAACCATTTGTGAGGGTTTGACCGTCACGAACAGTTTCCTGGGACAGATTGGACGTCGTCAGCAAGCGCGCCCGAAGTCCGGCAAAAAAACCAGATACCATTTGGAAATCTCCATCTGAGTTGTCTTCCGGAAACGCCCCCTGCATGACGGCGCCCGGTACTCGTGGAGGTGTTGTGAGCACCCGGTTTCTTGAAATTCATATTGCCAATGCGGGCGATAACCTTCGGAAATAATCACGCAGCGTGTTATCGACGTGATTTGATTTCCTCATTTATTTCAGCGCCCTGGAGGCGTTCCCCGAGAATTTGATTCCGGCCGTTCACCTGAGATGGAAAAAACGTGAAGTAAAAAACACTGCTATTGGAGGGATTGAACCCCTTGCCCCCCGGACAGAATGACAGCGCCGAATATCGGCAAGCGAAAACCCTCCGGGCAGAGTAGCGTCGGCCGTGCGCCTGAACCAACCGAAGACGATCGACCGGAAGCCAAGACGAAGAGTTTTGCTGAGGAGAATTGCCGCTCAGACCAGAGCCGCGACGCCCGGATGGTTTTTGCGTGTTTCGGGCTCGCATGCTGGAAGCGTGCCACTGGGAGGCGCGTTTTCGATGAAGGACCTGATGGAGGAAATCACGCCATATCGCGAATAGTCCTGGCGCGAAATCGCGCCCAGTTCGCGCAGCCTGCCGTCGCCGTCAAAAGGTACGAAGGTCAGACCGAGATTGTCCCTTTTGAACTGTTCGGCAGCAATCGCGTTGACGATCGTACAGGCATCGCTATGGGCCAGATGCCGGCATAGAGTTTCAAAGCGGGCAGAGCGGACGTCGATCCCCAGCCGCTCAGCCGCATCCGAAGACGCCGGGGGAAGGTCCTTTTCAAGATCGTACCCGAACGGCACGTCGAAACGGATCAGAAACTCGGCTGGAACGTCTCCTGCCCGGATCCCATTGCGGCCGGCAAGCACATGGCCTTGCCGCATGCCCAGGTAGAGCGGTTCGAACCACAGCGGTGTGAACTCCGGTGCGTCGTGGCACTCCTCACCGTAGATCATGACGTGGCTGTTGCGCGCGATCAGTGCCGCGTCCAGTTGCATCTGCTCGACCATTCTGGCCAGTTCGAGCGGCTTTTCCTCAACGATCACCAGCTTGAGATCGGGATAAAGGTCGGCGAGCATGTCCAGGAAATAGCCGGACAGATAAGCCGCAAGCGTCGGCGTCATCCCGAGCCGGAACGGCGTTGCGTCGAGTTTTCGATAGTGCTGGGCAGTTTCAGAGATGCGATCGACCAGACCGTTGATTTCGGTCGCGGCTTCAACAACCTGTTCCCCGAATTTCGTGAGCAGAACGTCGTTTCGCACCCGCTCGAAAATCCGGACACCCAGTTCGGCTTCAACCTTTTTGATCTGGTTTGAAAGCGCCGGCTGGCTGACGTGAACGGACCGGGCCGCGCGTGTGAAGTTTCTGTGCTGCGCCACAGCCACGACGTATTGCAAGTCCCGAAGGTTCATTTCCTACCCGAAAGTCACTCAATTGCAGCCGCAGACTGAACCAGGGCCCGCACAAGTTGAAATGAACTTACTTCACGTATGGGTGTCAGCCCTCTCGACCCCACCTCAAGCCGGACCGCAGACCACCGCCGGTCGCAGGTCCCGGATCGGGTCCGGGACGGCGCCAAATGTGATGTGCCCTCCGATCACATGAAACCGGCTCTATAAAAAGCTGGCCGCCCAAAAGCCCGCCGGCGGCCAGCTTTGGGCAGCCAGGCCTCACAAGGCCGCCCTGCGACGAGGCATTCCCCTTTAGAACTTCAGTTTCAGGCCTGCGTTGATGGAGACCTGTTCATTCGTGTTGTAGCCGGCCTCGATGAAGGTCGGACCGACTTCCAGCGCGGCGAAGCCGCGGGCTGAGAAGCCATCGTCATAAGGCGTTTCGAGATCTGTACCCATCAGGTTGTAGCCAACAGCCTGACCGTCGGCATAACTGCCCTCCACCCCGTAACGGATCCTGGTCTCGAATGTGTCATTCACAAGGGGCAGCTTGTGCGCCATCTGGAACTGCGCCCCGAAGACGTTGTTGAAACGCTGCTCCACGTCCAGCTGGGTGCCACCGGAGAAGTCGAAATCATGACCTTGCGTCCAGGCTCCGAGGTAGTTCACCCGGAAGGAACTGCCCGCGATCGGACCTTTGACAAGCAGCGAAGGCGAGACAAACAGGGACGCGTAGTTAGCGGTGTCCGTGTCGATGCCACCCATAACCCGGTTGTCGGCGATATCCCTGTCGGTCTTGTTATAGGCTGCGCCTGCCGTTAGCGACGCCTCCACCCGCGCGGCAATGCTTTTGGCGACACCGCCGAAAAGCGTGCCGGAATAGGTGTCGTAGGAAACATCCTCGTCGCCGGAAACGCTGCTATAGGACGCCCCCGCATAGAAGCTGAGAGTTTCCTTGTTCATCCCGATGATCGTGCCGGCCCAGTAGCCAGTGTAGTCGGGTGTGTGATCTGCACCAGGGTCAAGATAGGTAACATCATCATCACCAGGCTCATAAACCCAGCCGCCAAAGACCCGCATCCATTTGTTCGACATGCCCTCACCGTCACCGTTGAAGGCAAAATCGCCTGCGGGCGGGCGCGCCTCGGTGCCATCGTCAATGGCATTCTGGATCTGCGAGAACATCGACCAAGCGACCTGGTCCTGCTGGGCGTAACTGTCGAGATCTGCCACATAGAGCGTGTCATCGACGATCACGTGACCGTGCCTTGAGGCAATTTCGAGCGGCAGATTTCCATTGGTCGTGTCGAACCGAACAGCTGCGTTCAACCCGTCACCAAGCCGGAAGTCAGTATATTCCAGGCTTGCATCGCTGATGAACACATCGCCATAGAGGATCGATCCGTCCAGCAGGTAGACGGTGTTCCTGTCATCCGCTGCCAGCCCACCCGATCCAAACGTATTGACATCGATCGAGTATCCGTCACGGGAAAACACCCGTCCGTAGTTGAAGAGATCATGTCCGTCATGTCCACTGAGCGTGATACCGTGGGTGTTGTCGCCCTCGACGGATATATGCCCGGTGTTCACGGTCAGGTCGATCTTCAGGTTGTCGATGGACGTGCCGTTCCGGTAGTGCTCGATGCCGTGCGAGTCGTCATTAAACGCCAGGATCGTACCGTTGTTGATGATCGTGCCACTGTTTCCGTTGTAGTCGATACCGAACCCTTGCGGCCGGATTTCGATGTAACCGTTGTTGATAAGGGTCGCATGATTGGCCTCGGCCCTCAGTCCGGAAACGTCGTAGATTCCGTTGCTGGGAGTGGTCGCAAGCATCAGGATCCTGCCGTTGTTTTCGGCAGTCGAATAAATCGAGAAAAAATCGTCCGACAATTCGACTTCGTCTGTGGTGGGATCGTTGTCATGATCCCAAGTCACACGCGACGCTCCATCCAAATAAATGCCGCGGCTCTGAACCGCGTAGGACGTGATTGTGCCGGTGTTGACGACATAGTGTCCGCCCAACCCTATCGAGGGTGAATTGGTCACCTCCAGAAACGAATTGATCCTGACACCGGCCGATGCTCCGGCCGTTTGGTAAGGCAACCCGGTGTCCGGGTCGATGTGGGGGTTAGTAGGCTGCTGAGCAGTTGGCGTCCAGGTCAGGTAGTCTTCGTTGTCTTCCAGAATCTCTTCGCTGATGACGATATCGCCAGTGTTTACAACCGTATACTTGTTTGCGTCATAGCCGAAAATCGCATTCCCGAAGTAATCGCCGACGCTGATGAAGCCATTGTTGATGATCGTGGCATTGTCCGATCCCAACACGAATATGCCGTCACCATACCCAAGTGACTGCGGATCAGCCGTGTTGACGCCCGCGTTGGTACCTGACGTGACAATGCGCCCATTGTTGGTAACCGTCACGCCGTCCCTCGAAAAGATCTCCAGCCCAACGGCGTCAATTATGTCGATTTCCGTGCCTTCGGTAAGCGTCACCGAGTTAACGCCAACCGGAATGTCGATCGAGCCATTGGCTCGGGAAGAGTCGAAACCCGGGACATCCACTGAGATCACGATATCTTCCGCAAATACCTGTGTCGGCAGGGCCATCGCCGTCGACCCGAGAAGGGCGCATATCAGCGGTAGGCGCTGTTTGCTTGCGAGTGGATTGTTCATGCTCTGTCTTCCTTGTGCTGCACGGTCAACGCGCCGGCTGCTTGAATGCGCGAATGAGCAGAAAGGCGCATGCCGGAAGAGAACAGCTGTTCAATTCTGCTCTCACCACACATCCTGACGTGCGCGTTCTGCTTGACTTCATTGGTTCTTTGAAGGGCGAGTGGAATTGCTGCGCTGGCGATACGCGAACGAACAGTGAGAGCAGACAGAGAGTACTTCTGCGCATCCTGTCTGATTGTCTGTGGGCTCCTCAGCTGCACAGTCGTGGCAATATATTTTGCGAGTGACACTTCACCTATTTCAGACAAAACAGTAATGCCTCTGAACTGCACATTTTTCGTCTCGTGACTGGCTCCGGACACCCAACACACAGCCGAACTTCAGCACTTCCAACTCAGGCGCATTGATCGCACTGACCGCTAAAATCGGCCATTTTCCAAAATCCAGATTTCTTATTCATTCCTCCAATTCAGCGTAGAGGGCATTGCCGAATACGGAGTGCGTGGACAAGTGTGTAGGCGCCACCGAACGTCCGCCTCTACTACCTGAATGGTGAACCTGGTTTTCAGTTCCATTTCTCGGAAAGTGTAGGATTTAGAACACCTATCTATCTGTTTTGGATAGAGGTTTTTACCTTCCGAGTGTCGCGCGTTGCGCAAAATGTCCTTACAACTCCTGGAGGACGGCAAAAGGATTTCAGAGCTGCGAAGAAGCGGTGCGGAAACCGGGCTGGTAGAATTTGACTCGGAAGTATTGCTTCGCGGAGCTTGCGGGCCGCTCCCAACTAATTTGCTGTCTGGTACTGAATCGGCATGTGGATGCAGCCTGTGAGTGATCTTTGTCTAGCGGCTTCAGAGCCGCATTGATGAGAAGGCATGCCGTATATGAGACGTCCCTTCCCCTCTATGAGGTTCCTATTCGCCTTTGCGTCAGGTGTGCCGTCATTGCGTGCACAAGAACCAGAAGATCCAGTCGAAGTTTCCTCTTCAATTCATTCGATGAGGTCCACTCAATGAATATGATACACTCAATAGATAACCTTATTGAGTCTGGAGACACCCTGGCCACGTCTTCGGTTTTCCGAAGCTTCACCTGCAGTGAACCGGAGTATTTCTCCCGCCTGTTCGACGGTGTCGCACTCGAGGGCATTCAGCTCAGTTCCGGCAAGTTCAGTGGCAGTGTGGTTTTTGCACTTTTGGACTGGATCTCCATTCACATTTCACGATGCGCACAGTCAGTTGAAATGCGCATGGAGACCGACCAGGACAAGTTTCTGTTTTGCGTATGCCTTCAAGAAGGCCCAGACGGATTCGTCTTCGGTCTGAAAGATCCGGGATCCTGGATTTATGTGCTACCACCAGGCGGGAGGGCTGCAATGCCGGCGCCTGAAAACTGCACGCTTCTGCTTCTGACAGTCGACAGCGATGCAATGCTCGAAAACGAGTTTTTGAGGCCTGAAGCCAAATCCTGGTTCGGCGCGCTGAAAGGCGAAGGAATATTCGTCCGTTCCAAACGGCTTGCCTCCCAATTGAGGGAAGACGTCCTGTTGTCGTTGCTGGGGACTGAAGGGCTTCCGTTCGCGAGCGGGCGGAAGAACGCCCATGAACTCTGTCAGGCGTTGATTTCAAGTATTTTGTCCTCTCTTTCACTGGAATGGATGGTGAAAAAGAGGTTCGCGACTGAGCGCCTAACACCGGCTTCGGAAAGGTTTTTCAAGGCCCAGCGCGTCATCGCTGAACACGATTTTGGCCTGAATGCCGGTCTTGGCGACGCGTTGGCAGAGCTCGGTTCAACACGATCCCTGGAAATGGCGTTCTCCAGCCACGTAAAGATGGGGCCGAATACCTACACGCGCGTCATTCGGCTGCACAACGCGCGACAAAAGCTGCGCGATGCGGACTTCCTGGAGGAATCCATCGGAAATGTTGCCGCGCGAGAGGGCTTTTGGGACTGGAGCAGATTTACCGCCGACTACAGCAAGCATTTCGGGGAACAGCCCTCGGAAACTCGAAGGAAGACAATGGCTCAGCTCGAGTCATAGTGACCAGGGTACGGACTTATCAATAAAGTCGGTTTGACCTCGTTGATGGATGCCATTTCACAAGAAGACCCACTCCGGTTGGCCGTGCAAGCTAAGCAAAGTAGCGATTAAGAGTGGGAGGTTATTTTCCTTGGCAGATTTGCAGCTTGGGGAAAGTCTCGACCCGGATGCCTGTCTCAAATGTCAATCTTCATGGCCGGTAAGCGGCATTCGCTTTAGCGCGGTTTCAACTTCTTCTTTGGAGAAGTTCACAATTGAAAAATAATACAAGCCCACGAAAAGAAAATTTGCAGTGAAACAATAGAATATAAGAGCAAAAACGTAATCAAATCCGACCATCAACACAATCAACGAAGTAAGGGCTCCGAGAAAAATGCTGACAAAAATCCGTCCTCCTACCATAGCCTAAGGTCCGTTTCGTTATAGATTCTGTTTCTTGAGGATGCTGGCGCAGTGAATTCTGCCCGCCGACCGGTCAGTGAGTTCAGGGAATTCACCCGTCATTGGGCAATGGATTTAAGCCTGCTAGTTGCTCCCAAATCTGCGTGAAACCCCATGCTTTCCCTATGTTTCACTGTCAGCCACAGGGTTGGCAAAACCGGGAGGCAAAGCAATTTTCGAAGCGCCGGAATTCTTTTTCCAAAGTCCGGTCCGCCCTCTTCACCGCTCGAGAGGTCATCAAATTTACACATGCAATCAAGTGCTCGAGCGCCAAAGAAAATGTATTGCTCTTGGACCAAGTACTCGACCAAGATTCTCTTTGGAAATCTGCTTTTCTGCAATTGAACAATCTATAAGTGTTAATTTTTCAATGATGCAATCCAAAATCTTATCCGAAACGCTCAGATTTTTTTTCGATCGTCCGAAAAGTATGCAAAATGCGCAAGCGCATCTTCCCATTGGTTAAAAAATGCCTAATTTCGTTTGAGTGCAAGTATTAACCAACCATGTCACAATTCGCATCATGGGGGATGAAGTTTGGACTTGATCAGCAATATCCTGAACAACATCACGGTGAAAAACCGGGTTACGGGATTGTTGAGTTTGCGAGGCGAATGGGCCTTTGAGTCGCCCGAAGCTGATGAGGCCGTGTTTCATTGTATTTTCAAGGGAACAGCCTGCGTCACTTTCCGTGGCCAGACCATCCAGCTGAAGCAAGGCGATATGGTCATGTTCACGAAAGGACATGGGCATATCCTGGGAAGTGCGCCGAATGCCCAACATGTGACGTTTGCCGAGAATGACACCCGGGTGCGCATGCACAGTGTGGAGGCCGGCGACGTGTCCGAAGTCATCAAAAGTGCTGACGGACCGGAAACATCGATCATTTGCGCACGCTTCAACTTCAGCAGTCAGACGGCCAAAGACCTCGTAGACAATCTAACCGATCAGGTCGTGTTGCAGGATCAGAATCCATCGTCCTTTGCTGCCCTTGAACCGGCGTTGCGCGAAGTTGCCGCTGAAGCGCACTCCGATGATCCTGGAGCCCTGGCTCAACTCGATGGGCTGGTCAATCTTCTCTACTTGTCCTTCATGCGCGGCTGGCTGAAGCAACAATCGCCTAAAGCATCAGGTCTGGTTGCCGGTCTCAAGGACCCCAAAGTCGCAAAGGCGATGCAACTGATACACAAGGATCCTGGACGAGACTGGAACGTGACTGACCTGGCCAGGGAGGTCGGCATGTCCCGGTCCAATTTTGCGTCGCGCTTTGCCGACGTCACGGGCGTTACGCCGGTTCGCTACATTACACGTTGGCGCATGATCGTTGCTGCGAACAAGCTGGAAACAGAGCCAACCCACCCCATCAGCGCGGTTGCGTTGTCCGTGGGCTACGATTCTGAACCATCGTTTTCGACAGCCTTCAAACGCGAGTTCGGCAGTCCCCCCGGAAGCTGGCGAAAAGACCGCCTCAGCGGCGCAGCTCCGCAGGCAACCAGCCCCTAGACGCTCTCCTTTGGCAGAGCGCAAGGTTAGACGGGACCCAGATGCTGGTCCCAGAGACCACCGGCCAGAAGCCGGTGGTTTTTTTTTTGCTGAAAGAGCCGTGTCGCCATGCGCGATCCGGCGAATGCCGGGAAGATCAGGCTGCAGCCACTTTTGCCAGGAAGTCGTCGACAACCAGCTTGAGATGCCTGGCCTGATCCGCAACTTCGTTGGAAGCCACTTCGACCTGGCCGGCAGACTGTGCAGCTTCCGCCACAGCTTTCATGACCTGCGAAATGTTGTCGGCGACGCCTTGGGTTCCTTCCGCCGCCTCGCGAACATTCCGGGAAATCATTGCTGTTGAAGCATCTTGCTCCTCGACAGCGGCCGCGATCGCTGACGTCGTTTCGTCCGCCTGTTCCATCGTGTCCCGGATTTCCTGGATTGCAACGACGGATTCACCGGTGGATGACTGGATCGCCTCGATCTGCGTTGCGATTTCCTCGGTCGCCTTCGATGTCTGCGTTGCAAGTTCCTTGACCTCGGACGCAACCACCGCGAAGCCCTTTCCGGCCTCGCCTGCGCGCGCAGCTTCAATGGTCGCATTCAGTGCAAGCAAGTTGGTCTGTTCGGCGATGGCGCGGATCAAAGTCACCACTTCACCGATCTTGTTGGCCGAATCTGCGAGCTCAGAAACCTTTTCCGTCGTCATCCGGGCACTGCCGGATGCGTTGGTGACGATCTCTGTCGCGCGGGAGACCTGCTGCCCGATTTCTGCGATCGAACCGGCCAGCTGTTCGGTTGCCGCGGCGACGGAACCAACATTTTCAGACGCCGCTGTCGAGCTGCCTTCCGCTTCAGACGCCTGACTGGCGGTCTCGGTGGAAATCTGGTTCAGCACCTGGGCCGTCGACTGCATTTGATCCATGTTCGCAGTCACGTTGCCAAGGACGGCTTCCATTTCGTCGCGGAACTCCGTTATCAGGGCTTCGATGCGGTCCTGACGTTCCAGTTGAGCGTTTTGCTCGTCGCGCGAGATCGCTTCGAGGTTGTTGCGCTCTACGGCGTTTTCCTTGAAGACTTCCATAGCCTTTGCAAGATCACCGATTTCATCGTTTCTGCCCGTGCCCACGACACTGACATCCACGTGCCCGTCTGCCAGGTCACGCGTGATCCTGACGAGGCCCAGAAGCGGATTTACAAGGCCGCGATCCACGACGAAGAACCCGATTGCGCCGGCAATGACAAGGCTTGCAATTCCGATGGCGATCAGAGCCATGGAGCCATTGTCGAAGAGCTGGTTGATCTGCGTCGTCGCTTGATCGACAGCCGCCAGTTCCAACTCAATCAGCGACGCGACGGATTGGCCAATGCGTTCAACCGCACTGAACATCTCCGTCACCTGCTCATTCGATTTTGCCGTGCTCTGGAGTTCTTCCAGGTGATCCTTCAGAAGACCGTTGTCCGGGTTGCCATACGCCAGCAGCTGTTCAAGCTGCTGCTTGATGTCGTCCGACCCGAGGCCATCCAGACCGTCCATCATGTGTTTGGCGTCGGCCGTAATCTTCTCCTGAAGCGGCACAAGCAATGCCGGATCCTGCGTCAGGCCACCCTGGACCAGGGTCGCAACAAACTTGTTGGCGAAAGCCTGGGCTTCAAGGGTGCTCTTAAGCTGACCGACCTGGTTGTTCAGAAGATCTGAAATGATTTCAGAGTTTTCCGTGACAGCCTCTTCGGTGTCGATTGTCAGGGTGAAGAGCTGATCATCGATTTGCATGATGAGCGCATCGTCGATTGCCTTCTGCAGTCCGATCGCTTCTTGCAAGGTCTGTTTCTGCTGGCCGGCCGTGATCGACTTGGATTTGCTCTTGGACAGCGTGCGTGCCACCAACTCAGTCAGCTGGTCGAATTCCGTTTCGGCTCCGGTGCTCAGTTCCAGAGTGCCCAATTCCTCGCGGTATTCAGCGATCTTGGTCTGCGTCGCGATGATTTTGTCTTCGAAGAGCGTCAACAGGGAGGTGTCGTCCACAAAGGCGACGGTTTCGGCCAGACCGACAAGCAGGTTGGTTTCTGCACGCAGCTCCAGGTAGAGCCTGAGCTTTGCCATTTCGGTGTTGGCGAGGTTGTCGACCAGAGCCTTGCTCTGCTCGGCAGCCTCTTCGCCGCCAAGAACAACGGTGAAATAGGCGTCGTCCACGATCGGCGTGATGGCACTGTTGACGCCGTCATAGGCCTTGAACAGCGCCGCCATGCGCGCGTCCTTGGCTTCCCGGGCCGCAATCTTTTCCTTTGTGGCCTGGTCGAGAACGCCGAGCCGCTCCTGGAAAGTCTGGCTTTGCGTGAACAGTTCATCGACAATTTCACGGTTAGCGTCGGACGCGACGAACGTTGTTTCGATTTCCTTGATGACAGAAACCGACTTTTGCAGAGCCTGGAAGGAAACTTCCTGAGACTGAAGCGTCACGCTGTTGGCAACAGCCGCTGCGGCAGTGGCGACCTCGGTGCTTGAAAGCGCCAGTTGCGCTGCGTTTTCAATTGAAGGCAGACGTTTTTCGGACAGCTCCGCAAAACCGCTTTCAACCCTTTGAAACGAAAAAAGACCGATTCCAATCGCGGAAACGGTCAGTAGAACGAGCCCTGCAAATGCGGTGAACAGCTTTCCGCGTGTTCTCAAACCAAATTTGTGCCGCTTATCAAAAAAGCCCGAAAAGATACTTCTGTACCCAGCCATGTCCCCTACAGCCCCTTAAGAGCAATACTTGCTCTTTGATACATCCCCAGATGAAATAAGTTCACCGGCCCGGTTGTCCGGGCCGGTGATAAAGCGTCGTTTAGCTCGCAGGCTTGTCGAGGGGCGAGAACCCGCCGTCCTTCTTGATCGTCGTCATGAAGACGTCGTTCATGCCCTGGTTGTCGTCCTGACCGAAGCTCAGAGTTACGCCACCCAGATCAAACGTACCTGTCGACCAGAAAGCGTTCAGGAAGTTTTCGCGGGAAACATCCTTGCCGGCTTTTTCGAGGCCCATGACTGCCAGACGGCCGACAACGTAACCTTCAAGCGTCACAAAGCCCGGCTCAGCAGAGGCATCCACAGCCTTCAGAGCAGCCTGGTAGTCCTTCACCATCGGAACAGATGCGTCCCACGGGAACGGCACAACCTGCGAAATGATCACGCCTTCACCCGCATCACCAAGCTCTGCAGACAGAGCCTTCGAGCCGACGAAGGAGATATTGACGAACTCGGCGTCCATCTTGACCTTCTTGGCCAGCTTGATGAACTCGGCAATCGGCTTGTAAGCGCCAACCATGACGACCGCCTGCGGCTTGGCCTTGCGGATTTCAAGCAGTGCAGACTTCACAGCCGTGGTGTTGCGCTGGTACGTGCCTTCAGCAACGAGTTCCAGACCGCGCTTTTCCATGGCCGCCTGAACGCCGGCAAGTCCGACACGACCGAAGCCGTCGTCCTGATAAAGAATGGCGATCTTGTCGAGGCCCAGTGCATCATGCAGATGTTCGATCCATGCCTCGGTTTCAGCTGCATAGGTCGCACGCACGTTGACAATGTTGCCGTGTGCCGGGTCACGCAGGAAGCCTGCGCCCGTGAACGGACCAACAAAAGGTACCTTCGCTGCCGTTGCAATCGGTTGTGTCGCCTTGGACGTCGGCGTTCCGACAGGTCCGATAAGACCAAAGACTTTCTTGTCGTTGATCAGCGTGTTGACCGCTGCGATGGAACGATCCGGCTCGTAGCCATCATCCATGCTGACAAGTTCGAGCATGCGGCCATGCACACCACCGTTGGCATTGGCTTCAGCGAATGCAGCTTCAATTCCGAGCTTCATGCCGGTGCCAAGCGCCGCAGCAGGTCCCTCAAGCGCAGCCGCCTGACCGAATACGATCTTGGAATCCGTCACTCCGTCTTCGGCAAACGCCGGACCGAACGACATCATTAGAGACGCGGCGAACGTGGAGACAACCGCTTTACGCAAACTAGACATTACTAAACTTACCCCCTCAAAGTGTGCAGCGCACAAAAACGCGCTATCACCTTAGGGTAGAACCAAAGTATTAAAATCAGGTTGTAGAAAAAATGCGTTTCTGATGTGAATTTTCACAATAAAGGCACGCAATACTATATCAGTGCCTCATTCAGCATTAGGGAACTGTCAATACTTCGGGCGCAAGGCCCGGATATTCTGAAGGGATCTTTGACTCTTCAAGATGTCTTACTGAAGGCGGTATACATTCGTATCCAAAGCCCACTATCCCACCAACTTAAGGTGTTAGGGTCGGGAGCTCTTAATTCCGATGTGCTGCTGCGAGCAGACTTTTGAGCTCTTCAAGATTTCCGATGCGATTTGCCATCAGCAGGATCAGCCGGGCATTAAACGCATCGCTTTCTTCCTTGCTCAGGCCTTCATGGGCGGCAAGAAGGTCAGCATAGAACGTATCGGGCTCTTCCAGGTTCGGGACGGTGACATTGGTCGTCATGGCGCGCTCCTTCCGGTCGCCGTTGCCAAAGCGGCCTCTATCTTGTCGCTATCAAACTCCAGCCAGCGCGCCGCGACATGCTGGTCCGGACGGATCAGGTAGACGGCCGCCTCAGCCGTCGCCAGATATCGGTCGCGCAGTTCCTGGCCGATCGCATCTCGGTCAACCGTGATGCCGATGACGGAAATGCCACTCATTTCCATCCGGTCCGGAACATCAGTGCCGAGCCCGAGGACCACGAAGTCCCCGTTCAGCCTGTCGAGCAGCCAGCCTGCGCCGGTTGGTGCATCAGCGACAGTGCTGCCGGGACGTGTCCGCTTCGGCAGGGAAGCGTCGTCCGGTCCGTTTAGCGGCGAGCCGTCATACGTACAGGGAACCGAGAGACGCCCGGAATTTACCAGCGGGCGGGCAAACTCATAGTGCTCGGCAAGATCAAGGACAGCGTCCCGGAAGATCCGGCTCGTTTCGGATTTGGGCGTGATGAAGTCTGTCGAACGCGAACTCTGCAGGATGTTCTCGTCCGCGCCATGCTCCCGTTCAAAGGCGTAGCTGTCGAGCAAAGTTTCAGGAGCTTTGCCGTCAAGGACCAGCTTGAGCTTCCAACCAAGATTATCGATGTCCTGAAAGCCGGAATTCGCCCCCCGCGCACCGAAGGGTGAAACCTGGTGTGCGCTGTCGCCGGCAAAGAGCACCCGACCGTGCCGGAACGTTTCCATGCGCCGGCACTGGAAGGTGTAGATCGAGACCCATTCCAGGTCGAACTCGACCTCCTCGCCCAGCATTTGCTTGAGGCGCGGAATGACGTTTTCGGGTTTCTTTTCCTTTTCCTTGTCGATGTCCCAGCCGAGCTGCAGGTCGATCCGCCAGACTCCATCCGGCTGCTTGTGCAACAGCGCCGATTGGTCCTTGTTGAACGGCGGGTCGAACCAGAACCAGCGTTCGGTCGGAAAATCCGCTTTCATGATGACATCGGCGATCAGGAAGTTGTCTTCAAACACACGGCCGACAAAATCGAGGTCGAGCATACGGCGCGTTGGCGACCCGGCTCCGTCGCAGGCGATCAGCCAATCGGCCTCAAGGTTGTAGGCTCCTTCCGGGGTCTCGATCGTTACCAGCGTGTGGTCTTCGTACCGATGCAGGTTTTCCACCCTGTTGCCGCCGCGGATCTCCACCGGTTTGCCCTGTGCCTGCATCGCACGGATGCGCTCCACGAGGTAGAGTTCGCAGTAGTATTGCTGAAGATTGATGAAAGCTGGCTGCTTGTGGCCGTCTTCCGGAAGCAGGTTGAAATTGTAGACCTGCCTGTCACCGAAAAAGACCTTGCCGAGGTTCCAAACGACACCCTTGTCGACCATTTCCTCGCCGCAACCGAGCCGGTCGAAGATTTCGAGCGTCCTTTTCGAGAAACAGATCGCACGCGAGCCGACACTGACCTTGTCATTGTCATCCAGGATGACAACAGGGATGTCCGCCTGAGCCAGATCGATGGCCATGGCGAGGCCGACAGGTCCGGCGCCAATCACGACGACCGGATGGCGCACCGGTGCTGGAGCATCTTCGTCGGGACTTGGCCTATAGGGATAAAGCGGCGCCTCGAATAGCTTGGTCAAAGGTTCTCCTCCCGGCGCCCGCATCACTTGGACCGTTTTCGGTATTGGCCGCCGACCCGACTATGGTCCATGTCGTCGTTTCGGCGCAATCACTCACAGACGTCAGGCTGCTCTTATCTGATTGCTATTTGTATTTCCTGGCCACCGGGTGGCGATCGAATTCAAGAAAAAACTCATCCAGCTGCGGCGGCGAAACGCTGGTTCCGGCCAGCATGGCGTGAACCTGCCCGCGGTGGTGGATCTGGTGCTGGAAAAGATGCAGGAGAGTGTTGTCGACCGTCTCGTGCTTTACGCCATGGTCGCCGCGGTCCTGTGCAACATTTCGGTCGAGGTCATCTTCGCTCAACTCATCGCAGAAACCGATGAGCTTTTTGTCCTCCTTCTCCTGCGCGTCTTTCAGTTCGTCCGCAGTTTGCAGGTGCGGCGTGTCGTAGACCGCAAGACCAAGGCCTTCCTGGCAAAGGGCGTCGAGGTAGTATCGGTCGACCTCCCAGTTGTGATTGAGCGTCTCGCGGATCGATGGGAAAAAGTTCGTCCGCTCGGCCGTGAACTCCGCCTGCCCGAGGCGGCAACAAGCGTCGTAAAGCCGCTCGTTGGCATAGGCATTGTTGCGCGCCATCAGGCGAAGGTGAGCGAGAGCACGGCTCATGTCGTCTACCCTTGCAGATCCGCCCACATCTTCGCGTCGCGCTCTGCGGTCCAAATGCGCGGTGTGTCGATGCCGAGTGCCTCGTCATAGGCCCGGGCGACATTGAACGGCAGGCAATGCTCGTAGATCGCGTAATCCTTGAACTTCGGATCGCATTCGGCGCGGCAGGCGTCCCACGCCTCTTTCAGCGATCCGCCACCCTGGGCGATCCGGGCGACCGGCCGGTAGGTCGAGGACACGAAGTCGGCTGTGTTGGTCAGCGCCTTGCCCACCATCTCCTTGCCAACCAGCGCGTCGCCTCGGCCCGGTGCGATGGCTTCCACATCGAAGGAACGGATCGCTTCAAGCGTTGTCGGCCAGTCGTTGAAATGGCCATCGCCGCAGTAGCACGCGGAGTGGTACTCAACGATGTCGCCGGTGAACATGACGTTCTGGTCCGGCACATGTATGACGATGTCACCCGCCGTGTGGGCGCGGCCAAGGAAGCGCAAGTCGACCCGCCGCTTGCCGAGATAAACGGTCATGCGGTCGTTGAAGGTGGTGGTCGGCCAGGTCAGGGGCGGAATGTCGTTGACATTGTCATAGCCCATGAACAGACGTGGGAACCGCATGAATTCAGATTCCCGATCTTCAGCGCCACGCTCGACAACCATGGAACGGGCCTTCTGGCTCATGATCACGGTCGGTGCCTGATAGGCGGCAGCACCCAGAACGCGCACGGCGTGATAGTGGGTCAGCACAAGATGGCTGATCGGCTTGTCGGTGACGGAGCGCACCTTTTCAATCACCTTGCCGGCAAGTTCAGGTGTTGCCTGCGCCTCGATGATCATGACGCTGTCATCGCCGATGATGACGCCGGTATTCGGGTCCCCCTCGGCGGTGAAGGCCCAGAGGTCCTTGCCGATCTCGGTGAAGGAGATCTTCTTCTCCGCCATGTCCCCGGCGGACGCGAATTGCTTGCTCATATGGCCTCCCGCGGCACAATTTCCGATTTTCGTTTATGCCGAAACGGGTCCGGCATCTCATTCTGATTTCACATGGGCGAGGTTTACCCTCGCCCCGTCAAACCTTTTCTACCGTTTGCTCGATCGCCCCGAAGATCGAGTGTCCCTCACCGTCCACCATCTCGATGCGAACCGTGTCGCCGAATTTCATGAACGGTGTCTTGGCCTGACCGTCGTTGATGGTTTCGATCATACGGATCTCGGCAATACAGGAATAGCCGACGCCGCCTTCAGCGACAGGCTTGCCGGGTCCGCCGTCCAGTTTGTTGGACACAGTTCCGGATCCGATGATTGTTCCTGCGGACAGATCGCGTGATTTGGCAGCGTGGGCAATCAGCTGACCGAAGTCGAAAGTCATGTCGACACCTGCCTCTGCCCGGCCGAACGGTGCGCCGTTCAGGTCCACATGCAGCGGCAAATGCAGTTTACCTTCCTTCCATGCCTCCCCCAGTTCGTCCGGTGTGACGGCAACCGGTGAGAAGGTGGAGGACGGTTTTGACTGGAAAAAGCCGAAGCCCTTGCCAAGTTCTGCCGGAATGAGACCACGCAGCGAAACATCGTTGACCAGCATCACCAGTCGAATGGAGTTCAGCGCATCTTGCGGGCTCACACCCATCGGCACGTCGCCGGTGATGACGGCGATCTCGCCTTCCATGTCGATGCCCCAGGCTTCGTCGCGCATCCTGATCGGATCACGGGGAGCCAGGAATGCGTCGGAGCCCCCCTGATACATCAGCGGATCCGTCCAGAAACTGTCCGGCATCTGCGCGCCCCGTGCCTTCCTCACCAGCTCGACATGATTGACATAGGCAGAGCCATCCGCCCACTGATAAGCACGTGGAAGCGGTGACAGGGCGTCATGCTCGTGGAAGCGGAGCGTCGGCACGGCGTCGTGGGACAGGCTCTCGGCCAAGAGCGCCAGCTTCGGTGCGACCGTCTCCCAGTCGTCCAGTGCCGCCTGCAATGTCGGCGCGATATGGCTGGCATCGGTGCAATAAGTCAGTCTCTCATTGACCACCACCAGCTTGCCGTCCCGGCTACCGTCCTTGAGCGTTGCCAGTTTCATGAATTTCAGCTCCTTGTGATTGTCAGCCCGTCGTGGCCGACAATGGTTTTGCCGGAAAAGGCTTTCGTGGCTTCCAGCCACTCTTCTTTTTCAAAGCCCGGGAGATCTGCCGGGATCAGATGGTTGAGCACGAGCGTCTTGACGTTCGCCGCTTCCGCAATTTTCGCCACATCAGGCGCCGTGGTGTGGCTCGCCAGAAGGTGTTCGCGCAGGCGTGCGCCGTTGCCGGTAATTTCGACGATCTTGTCGACACCTCGCTCAAGCATGGCTTCGTGGACGAGCACGTCGCAGTTTTCCGCAAACTTAGCCAGCGGCGGAAAATGGGCGGTGTCGGCAGAAAAGGTAACAGACCAGCCCGGAGCGTCGAAACGCAACGCAAAGCAATCGACCACAGGAGGGTGATCCACCTTGAGGGCGGCGATTGCCAGCGTGCCATCGTCGAGTGGAACAGCGCCCTCCTGAAGCAGATGGATTTCCACCAGATCGCGCAGGTCCGGACGTCCCTCGTCCTCGATCCTGAGATCGATGTCGTAGCGCATGGAAGTCAGGAACCCGTCCCAGTATTCCATGAGATCCGCAGGCCCGTAGACCTTCACCCGGCTGGCCAGACCTGTCGTCCAGGCGGTGTGCAAAAGCGGCCCGAGTTCCAGCACATGGTCGGAATGCATGTGCGTAATGAAGATGAGGTCGAGTTCCTTCAGAGAAACACCGTGCTCGACCAAAGCGCGGGTGACGCCCAGACCGCAATCGACCACGCAGCTTCTTCCGCCGATCTCGATCAGCGAGCTCGTCGGCGACGGGCCGCCGGGCCGAATGGCGGGACCGCCTTTTGATCCGAGAATCACAAGGCGTTCCTGGAGGTCTGGTGATGTCATTTCCGCTCAGTCCTTGTCCCACGTCCCTTCCGGGGTACCGTCGAACTTTTTCTCAAGAGACTCCCAACAGTCAATGTAATCATCCTGAAGGGGAGCCTCCTTGGCGGCAAATTCGGTCAGATGTTGCGGGAAACGGGTCTCGAACATGAAGGACATGGTGTTGTCGAGCTTGTCGGGCTTCAGATCGGCATTGGACGCGCCCTCGAACGCGTTCTTGTCCGGTCCGTGCGGCAGCATCATGTTGTGCAGGCTCAGACCACCTGGAACAAAGCCTTGGGGCTTGGCGTCATACTGGCCGTAAATGTTGCCCATCAGCTCGGACATGATGTTCTTGTGGTACCAGGGTGGTCGGAACGTGTCTTCCATCACCATCCAGCGTTCGCGGAACAGCACGAAGTCGATGTTGGCCGTGCCCGGCACGCCGGACGGCGCCGTGAGCACCGTAAAGATCGACGGGTCCGGGTGATCGAAGAGGATGGCCCCGATCGGGCAGTAATTGCGCATGTCGTATTTGCACGGGGCGTAATTGCCGTGCCAGGCAACCACGTCAAGCGGCGAGTGTCCGATCTTTGTTTCGTGGAACTGACCACACCATTTCACGGTCAGTTTCGAAGCAACTTCGCGGTCCTCGAAACAAGCAACCGGCGTCTTGAAGTCGCGGCGGTTCGCCATGCAGTTGGCACCGATCGGTCCCCTGCCCGGAAGCTCGAACTTCTGTCCGTAATTTTCACAGACAAAGCCACGGGCGGGCCCTTTCACTAGCTCGACGCGATAAACCAATCCACGTGGTAGAATGGCGATTTCCTTCGGTTCCAGTTCGATCACGCCAAGCTCGGTGCAGAACCGCAGCACCCCTTCCTGAGGCACCACTAGAAGCTCACTGTCCGCGGAGAAGAAATATTCGTCCTCCATCGATCTGGTCACCAGATAGATGTGGCTCGCCATGCCGACCTGGGTGTTGACGTCACCTGCCGTCGTCATGGTGCGCATTCCCGTCAGCCAGGAAAGCTCCTCGTCGGCATGCGGCACGGGATCCCAGCGATACTGGCCAAGCGAAATCACGTCATCAACGACGTTCGGAGCGCTCTGCCAATAGGGCAGATCAATCTTTTCAAAGCGGCTCGTATGCTTCACCGACGGTCGGATGCGATAACACCATGTGCGTTCATTCTGGTGGCTCGGTGCGGTAAAGGCGGTGCCTGAAAGCTGCTCGCCGTAAAGCCCGTAAGCACATTTCTGCGGACTGTTCATTCCTTGTGGCAAAGAGCCCGGCAGGGCCTCGGTTTCAAAGTCGTTACCGAAACCCGGCATATAGTCAAAACTTGAGGAATTGCGGCCGCTGCCAGCTTCCGTGTGTGCGCTGTCGGTTCTCTGATCCATGACGTTCTCCCGGTTCAGGGGCAATTTAGTTACATATGTAACCAATTTTCAGAACCTGTTCAAGGAGCATTCCGGACCTTTTTGTAAAGCCTTGTTTTCTAGAACACTTCTCAATCGCTTTCAGGAACGGGCACCGGGCGTAATCCGAATTTTCGAGGGTGCATCTTGATCGGTCAGCCTGATTGCGGTAAAAGAACAAATAAAGAACATTTGAGGTGCGCGATGCAGTTTGTCAGTCCCTATCAAGGCCAATATGCTGTTGTCTTGTCTGCGCAGTCGCCCAGCCTCGAACTGCCGGCGCCGACCGATGTCACACCAGAAGACGTCCGGCAAATGATCATCTACCTGCGCAAGGCGAAAGACCGGGCGATGGCCATTCGGGACCGTTCCCCGGCAGGCAGTTATATGGAAAGCGTCCTGACACGGACGATCGACGGCATCACGCTTGAATTGTCGCAGCTCGACTATCTTCTGGCGCGGAAACCCGCTGAGACTGCTGAAGCCGCATCGTCCGCGCGCCGCATGCGCCCTGCAATTTGATCCGGCTTTACATCGGGCAAATTCAGCTCGCGCAACCGGATCCTCGCCTTAGCGGTATTTGCCGGCCGTGATGAATTCGCCGAAAGCTTCGCACCACACCAATACGGTGGTGTAGTCCTCGATATTCACATCGTCAGGAACGTCGACGATGAAGCCGTCAAAGGTCTTGATATCACCAAGCTGCACAGCCGTGTCCTTGACGGCAAGGAAACCGGCTTCGTCTTCGACGAATTCGTTCACGAGGTAGAGTTTGTAGTCCGGTCCGGGAGAGAGGGCGCCACTGTGAACGATCTGGTTTTCAGATACGCTGATTGTGCCCTCGCCCCAATGGAGCAGGTCGCTGCCTTTCAGGTCCCGCGTCAGCGTTGTCTCATAACGCGCCTGTTCAGCAGCGGCAGCGAGCACTGCCTCGTCCGGCCCCTGTGGCGCTGTCAGGATCGGTAGAAAATAGATGCCAAGCGCAAACCCGACGGCAAGCATCGCACCATGGGAACACAACAGAACAAACAGGCGGACCATTTCAGTTACTCGTATTCAAATTGACGTGTGCAAGACCTAGGGTCAGGACTCATGAATTTGATTGAATTGGCGCAGCAAACGGCGATTAGCTGCAAGGAAAAGCGCGACAAGCGGGCTTCCTGCCCGGTTGAGCGGTTTGACGCCGCAGATTGAAGCCGTTTTTGCGTCCTGCAGGATAGGGTGAATTTGCCCGGCAACGTCGTTGCAAATCTTTGGAAACCGGGCGGTTTCCTGCAGCCTTGCGCCTCGTATCCGAACAAATTCATCCCTACCAATTCAACCAAATTAATGGGTCCTGACCCTATGAAACCCAGCGCCCTGTTCAACAAAACGCTGATGACATTTGCGTGCATAAAAGTTTATGCCCTCTCAGGCAGCCGCTTCGTCGCCAGGTGCGGTCTGCCATCCGAGATCCGTCAACGTCACGATGCGATTGCCGCGCAGATCGGTTGCGCAGACGAGAAAGCCGCGCTCTTCCATATGGCTCAACAGCCATCTCGCCCTGCCCGGTGAGCGGGTGCCGTAGGCCGTCGCGATTTCGACATTGCCAGGGCATGGCGCCTTGGCCAGTGCCGCCTTTGCAAGCAAAAGATAGACACCGCGCATGTCTTCGGGCAATTCGGCGGCGATCAGTTCAGCCTGGGACCAAGCACCGTCGTCCATCTCGCCCTTGTCGACCCCAGCGCGTGCGACCGAAAGCTTTTCCCGGAAGGTCTGTAGATCCGGGGCGCCACCCGCAAGTTTGGCGATGCGGCAGCGGACCTGGAAATCCTGGTAGAGGGTTGCAATCGGCTGAAACGCTGCGTCTTCGTCTTCCAGGATGCCGGCAATGATTTCGGCAATCTTCTCCTCACGTTCGCCGAAATCCAGAAGGTTCTCGGCTTCTGGCGCAGCGTCAACATTCATCTGACCGGCATTCGTGAGCTGATCGAGCACCTCACCCGTGGACGCCACCGGCTCCACGTATCGCTGCCGGACCGGCGGCGTTTCACCTTCTGCAGGCGTGAAAATGAGGTCCTTGGCCTCGCCTCTCGGCTGCTCGGGCAAAGGCATCAGTTTCGGACTGCCGCCGCGCCCCATCGTTTCGACTGGACCGATCTTGACCGGCGCCGGACGCCGTGAGAGTGCCGGACCAAGGGCGATGAAGTGCCCCCGGTCAAGATTGCGGAAGCTTTCCGCCTGCCGCCGTTCCATGCCGAGCAGATCTGCCGCACGGGCCATATCGATATCGAGAAAGGTGCGCCCCATCAGAAAATTGGACGCTTCAGCGGCAACGTTCTTGGCAAGTTTCGCCAGTCGCTGTGTTGCGATGATCCCGGCCAGTCCCCGTTTGCGCCCCCGGCACATCAGATTGGTCATCGCACCGAGCGAGCGTCTGCGGGCTTCTTCCGTGACTTCGCCGGCCGCGGCGGGTGCAAAAAGCTGGGCCTCGTCAACCACCACCAGCATCGGATACCAGAGATCGCGGTCCGCATCGAAAAGACCGTCGAGAAAGGTCGCAGCGGCCTTCATCTGACGATCCGCGTCGAGACCTTCCAGGTTCAGGACGACCGAAACGCGGTGCTGCCGCACCCTTCCGGCAATCATCTGAAGGTCTTTTTCCGTGCCGACAGCGTCGACGACAACGTGACCGAATTTTTCAGCCAGTGACACGAAGTCCCCTTCAGGGTCGATGATGGCTTGCTGCACCCAGCTTGCGGATTGTTCCAGAAGACGCCGGAGAAGGTGCGATTTTCCCGAGCCGGAATTGCCTTGAACCAGCAGACGCGTTGCCAGCAGCTCTTCCAGATCGAGGCCGGCGCGCGAACCGCCCGTCATTTCGCCGATATCGATTTCAACCGTCATGCAATCTGATCCAGCGCGTATCGGCGCTGTAATTACTCCACAATTTGCTCGCCTGCAGAACGCGAGTCAGCACGATTCCGTAACCGTTGCAAAGCCGGAGGCTGGCAAAACCGTCGTTTTCCAAGACTTCCACCGACCTTCTGGCTTCCGCAAAGGCCTCCGCATTCCAGGAAGCCTTCAAATGCGTCTTCGATATGCCATCTTTAAGGACAGGATGCGTTGAGCAGGAGAGACTTCATGAAGATCCATGCGGACCTGACCGCAAAGGCCGTTGTCAACAGTTCCACCCTCGATTGGGTGCCCTCGCCGATGGCGGGCGTTGAGCGGCGCATGCTGGAACGCGATGGAGCCGAGGTCGCCCGTGCGACCAGCCTTGTCCGCTATGCGCCGGGGTCATCCTTTTCGGCGCATGACCACGACATGGGTGAGGAGTTCCTGGTTCTTGACGGCGTCTTTTCCGATGAAAGCGGCGACTTTCCCGAAGGCATGTATGTACGGAACCCTCCTGGCTCCAGCCACATCCCCTCCAGTGAACCGGGTGCCGTTATCCTCGTTAAATTGCGCCAGATGCAGCCCGACGATGCCGCCTATGTGCGAGTGAACACGCTTGATCCGGGCGGCTGGCAGGCCGGACGGACTGGCGAGACGATCCTGCCGCTTCACGTGCGGCCCGATGAGGAAGTCGTCATGCTGAACTGGGAGCGCGAGGCGCGCTTTCCCGCGCAAACCTTTCCGGGCGGGGCTGAATATTTCGTGGTCGAAGGCGGTTTCGAAGATCAGGACGGACGCTACGAAACAGGAACCTGGCTCCGCCTGCCCCCTGGCAGCAGCCAGACGATCAGAACGACCGAAGGCGCGCGTGTGTGGCGCAAGACGGGTCACCTGGGACGATAGTTTGGCGGATCATGCCGCCTGCGGCAGGCCATTCTCAACGGCGTGGTCCAACACCGAGCAGGCAATCCTTTTGTGAAACGGAAGGATCATGGCGAGATACATATGGCCGAACAGGTTGTGTCGCTTGCAGCAGGTTGACGCATAAATCCGCGGCCGGCGGCCCCGGCGGCGGAAAATCGACAGCCGGAAGTCCTGGTGCCAGTCGTCCTCGCCAAGAATGATCTCGTTTTCATCAATCTGGAAGATCCTGAAAAATCCGATGCGGTCGCCCGGTGTCCGCTCCTCCAAGGCGCGTCCGGACTGCTCCTGTGCAAGATCCTTGGTTGTTTTCAGTCCAAGCGGTCTCACGATCCTGTCCCGAAGCGAGATGAGTTTGTTCATCCACTCGATGTCGGCCATCAGAATGTGATCTGCAAGGACGCGCATGTCCACGGTTTCAAGATCCGGACGATTTTCCAGCGGCACGGAAAAGACGTCCATGTAGTCTCTCGTCGAGACATATGAATTGAGATTGCTTTCAGCCGGAAGTCTGTCGCTGATGCTCATGTCGCGTTCCGAAAAGATTGTCCTTGTAGAACACTACATCAAAAGGCTGTATCCAGCGCCGCGCTCTTTGCCACACCCCTGGACCTTCAAATGGTCCGCAAAACGCAGTCCCAGATCTGCGATGACATGTCTTCAGGCTGTGTGTTTGCCGGTGAGACCGGACATCAGCATCTTGTTAAGTGGCAATAATTTCAATCGCTTCACCGCCTGTTTCAGCTATGATGCTTCCAATTTGATTTGAAATCGTTTCGGCTGGAGGCGACATGCAAGCTGCCAAAGTATTGTCGATACTGACCATTATACTTTTCTCCGCGGTCCCCTCACACGCCCAGGAAAGCGGGTCTTCGCCGCAAAAGGTCACCGTCGCGAAGGTCCGGATGATCACGCCCGACAACAGCGCGCGATATGTCGGACGCGTCGAAGCGACGAGCAGCGTTGACATTGTGGCGCGCGTCGAAGGGTACCTGACCGAGCGAAAGTTCACCGAAGGCGGCACCGTCAAGAAGGGCGACCTGCTCTACGTCATCGAAAAGGACCTCTACCAGGCAAGCGTCGATCAGGCCAAGGCGACCCTTGAAGGCGCCAAGGCGACGCTCACAAATTCCCAGATCGAGCTGGAACGGCAACGTCAGCTCCTTGAAAGGGGTGATGTTTCGCAAGCCACCTTCGACAGCGCAAAGGCAACCACGGGTGTCGATCAGTCCAACGTGGACGAAGCACAGGCTAACCTGGACACAGCCGACATCAATCTCGGCTATACGGAGATCTACAGCCCGATCGACGGACGGATCAGCAAGACCAATGTCAATGTCGGCAATCTGGTCGATTCGAACACGGGCACACTTGCGACCGTGACAAGTGTCGATCCGATCTATGTCAGCTTCTACATGGGTGAGAGAGACCTGATCAGGAACCGGGAAGCGGGCCTCATCGGCGACGACGGATCGACGCTTCTGGTCGCGCTGACCCTTGCCGACGGAACGGCATATGCCACAGAAGGAAAGATCACGTATGTCGGTACATCGATCGATGAAGGCAGCGACTCCGTCGAGTTGCGCGCCACATTCGACAATCCGAAAAATCTCCTGATTCCCGGTCAATTTGTGAACGTCACTGCCAAAGACGAGAGCCAGGCAACGGTGGCTGCCATTCCCCAGTCTGCAATCCAACTCGACGCCAAGGGCCATTTCGTCTTCGTGGTCGGTGCAAACGACAAGGTGGAGCGGCGGGACATCGTGCTTGGCCGGCAATCCGGCACACTGTGGGAGGTAAAATCCGGCCTCAAGGACGGCGAAAGCGTGGTTGTTCAGGGATTGCAGAAAATCGCTCCCGACATGACCGTCGATCCGGTTGAAGCAAAAGGTTAGGAGCGGCGTCCGGCCATGCTGTCAAAGTTTTTCATAGACCGTCCGAATTTCGCGCTGGTTCTGTCGCTGATCGCCTCGCTCATCGGGATCATTGCCATCGTCTTCATTCCGATTTCGGAATATCCTGACGTCACGCCGCCACAGGTCGTCGTGACCGCGCAATATCCCGGTGCAGATTCCGAACTTATTGAAAAGTCAGTCGCAATTCCGATCGAGGAGCAGGTCAACGGCGTTGAGAACATGCTCTACATGTCTTCGACCAGCTCCAATTCCGGGTCGTATCAGCTGACCATCACCTTTGAAGTCGGAACCGATCCTGATATTGCGGCGGTCAACGTTCAAAACCGCGTCGCGCTTGCGGAACCGACCTTGCCGGAGGCGGTCAGAACGCTGGGTGTTGCCACCCAGAAACAGTCCGCGAACATGCTGCAGGTGATCAACCTGGTGTCTCCCGACGAGAGCCGGGATGCCATTTACCTGAGCAATTACGCCACCATTCACATGCAGGACCGCTTGTCGCGCATCCCGGGTGTCGGCAGCGTTTCGCAGTTCGGTCCGCTGGACTACAGCATGCGGGTCTGGATGAACCCGGAGCAGATGACCGCGCTCAACCTGACAGCGACCGACATTTCCAACGCCATCCAGGCGCAGAACGCCCAGGCGACCGCAGGCCAGATTGGCGGCGCCCCCTTTGCCGGGCCGACAGATTTTCAGTTCACGCTGAAGGCTCAGGGACTGCTGGAAACAACCGAACAATTCGGCGACATCGTCGTGTCCGGCGACACGTCGGGACAGCTTGTACGCCTCAGGGACGTGGCCAGGGTCGAACTCGGCTCAAGCTCCTATGCGGCCTATTCCGCGCTCAACAACAAACCGGCAACCTCAATCGCCGTCTATCAGAGCCCGGGTGCCAACGCGCTGGACGTGGCAAAGCTCGTCTCTGACGAGCTTGAAAAGATGAAGGCGAGTTTCCCGGAAGGGGTCGAATACGAGCTCCTTTACGACATCACCAAGGCGGTGCGCGCATCGATTGAGGAAATCCTGACGACGCTCGCGATCACCACCGCGCTGGTTGTTTTCGTCGTGTTCATGTTCCTGATGAACTGGCGCGCCGTCATCATACCGGCGGTGGCCATTCCGGTGTCGTTGCTCGGAACGCTGGCCATCCTCTTCCTGCTCGGGTTTTCGGCCAACCTGATCACGCTGTTCGGGATCGTGCTTGCCATCACGCTTGTGGTCGACGACGCCATCGTCATCATCGAGAACACCGAACGCATCATGGTGGAAGAAGGTCTCGCTCCGCGCGAGGCAACGCTCAAGGCCATGAGCCAGGTCACAAGCCCGATCATCGCCACCACGTTCGTGCTGCTGGCTGTGTTCATCCCGGTCTGCTTCTTTCCCGGGATCACAGGGCGGATTTACTTGCAGTTCGCACTGACGATCACGGTTGCTTTCTGCCTGTCGGCGGTCAACGCGCTGACCCTGTCACCGGTTCTCTGCTCCATGCTGCTCAGGCAGTCGGATGCCAAGCCGCCCCGTTTCCTGCGTTTCTTTGCCGCTTTCGTTGACAAGGTACGCGACGGCTATGTCTGGCTGGTCAAGGTCATGATCCGGCACGTTGCCCTGTCGTTGCTCATTCTGGTTGCAGCGGCGGCGGCCACGGTCTTCATGTTCCGCGAAACGGCTACCGGGTTCATTCCGCTTGAAGACAAGGGCGTGCTCTTTGCCAATGTCCAGCTGCCGGACGGCGCTTCGCTGCAAAGATCGGATGCGGTCGCAAAATCCATGACGGAGATGATGCTTGAAGTTGAAGGCGTAACCGATGTCATTTCGGTAACGGGCTTCAGCATCATTGCCGGAGAAGGCTCGAATTTCGTCACGCTGATCCCGATCCTGGCCCCGTGGAGCGAGCGAAAAACCCAGGCGACGCAGTGGTACAGCATCCTTGGCGAATTGAACGAACGGCTTGCCACGGTCGAGGACGCCATCGCCTTTGTCTTTCCTCTTCCGCCGATTGACGGCCTTGGAATATCCGGTGGCATAGCGGCGCAGATCCAGGACGATGACGGCGCCAGTGTGGTCGACCTCGGTGCGGTGACAAATGCCGTTCTGGCCGCCGCCAACGCCGATCCGACCTTCATGCAGGTGTTCAGCTCGCTGTCGGCCAGCACCCCGCAATATGAGGTCGACCTGAACCGCGACAAGGCGGAAGCCCTGGGCGTCGATGTCAGCGACATCTTTACGGCGCTTCAGGCCAATCTGGGGTCCTACTACGTCAACAATTTCATACTCGACGGAAAGATTTTCTGGGTGATCCTGGCATCTGAAGCGGAGTATCGCCAGACCCTGGAGGATGTCGGCAACATCTACGTCAAAGGGTCGTCCGGGGACATGATCCCGATCAGTACGCTGGTGAACCTTGCCCCGGTCGTCGGCCCGCAGAGTGTGCCCCGGTACAACATGGTCCGATCCGCCGCCGTTCAGGGCCTGACAAATACCGGCTTCAGCACGGGTGACGGCATTGCAGCCTTTGAGAAGGTGACACAGGGTGCGCTGCCGGAGGGCTACTCTGTTGAATGGACGGGAATGTCGCTTCAGGAAATCGAGGCAGGATCCTATGTGATCTACATTTTCCTCTTGGCTTTCCTGTTCGCTTACCTCTGTCTGGTCGCGCAGTACGAAAGCTGGCTGTTGCCGATATCCGTCATGTTGTCAGCCATCTTTGCGGTTTGCGGGGCGATGATCCCGCTCTACCTGATCGCCCAGCTGAACAACAACATTTACGCCCAGATCGGCATGGTCCTGCTGATCGGACTTGCAGCCAAGAAAGCGATCATGCTGGTCGAGTTCTCGCGCAATTGCCGGGACGACGGCATGAGCATCACCGAAGCGGCGATCAGCGCAGCCCATACGCGTTTCCGTCCGGTAACGATGACCGGCCTCTGCTTCATCATCGGTGTTCTGCCGCTGGTCTTTGCTTCGGGCGCGGGGTCGTCGAGCCGGATCTCCATCGGCCTGCCGGTCTTTGCCGGCATGATCCTGGACAGCACGATCGGGCTTCTCATGATCCCGGTTCTTTATGTCGCGATCCAGAGTTTCCGCGAGAAGGTTTTCGGGGCCCCGAAGTCGAAACAACCATCCGGCGAGGCGGCAGCCGCGGAATAACACCTGTTGTCGGCGGGGCGCTCACGTGACCGCCCCCGCCGTTCCCTCAGCCCCAGCTTCCTGCAAACGCAATTTCGCTCAAGGGTTTACGCCCACTCGGCGTTTCACGTTCCTGAAGACTTTCCGGCAATGCGGCCACATCGCCGCGCTTGCCGATCGCAAACGCGATTTCCGCCTTGAACCGCTCCGGTACACCCAGTTGCTCATGGATCTCGTCCCTCACGATCCCGGCCATGCCGTGGGTGTGATATCCAAGTTCGGTTGCCTGGAGCGCTGCATGCGCCCAGGCTGCCCCGGCGTCGAAGGAATGGGTCCCGCTCGCCCGGTTCGGTTTGCCATCCTTGCCGTCAACTTCCGTGTCGGAAAAGAGATAGACCAGTGCAGACGCATGCTGAGCCCAGTCACGATTGAACGGATTGAGCAGGTTTACCAGCGTCTCCCAATGCGCGCCGCCGCGGCGCGCGTAGACGAACCGCCAGGGCTGAATATTGAACGCTGACGGTGACCAGCGGGCTGCCTCGAGAATGGTTTTCAGATCGGCTTCCGGCATGTCGGAGCCGTCAAAGGCGCGCGGCGACCAACGCTCCACGAAAAGATTCTTGACGGGGTGGTCGGGATTGCGGCCAGTCATAAGCAATATCTCCAGTTCGTTGTCGGGCTTCTACCCGCCTGTGGGAGCCGGAGATAGTGGAAAATTATCTTAATATCAAGATACTTTATAAAAAGATATCTAACCTGCCTGAACTGCCTGCCGTGCTTTGGCCGGGTCTTCACCGGGAGCCGGTGCCACCAGGATCGCCGACAGCACCAGGAGTGCACAGACAAGCTCCAGAGTTCCAAAGTTCTCGCCAAAGACAAACCAGCCGACGATGAACATGGTTGGCAATTCAAAGCTTCCTGCCGCGGCAGTCCGCATTGCGCCGATCTTCTGGCAAGCGACCGTATACATCAATTGTGGGATCAAAGCAGTCACCAGCCCCATCAGTAAGACAAGCCACCACTCGTTCGGTGTCGCAGGCAGGACGGCGCCGCCACTCTCGTGAAGCGCAAGCGGCAACAGTCCGACAATGGAGCCAATCAACGTGCTCACGGCACGCTCAAGCGAAGTCAGGTCACGGGCCAGTCCACTCAGGACGACAATGAGAAACCCGAAGGCCACCGGGGTCGGGATCGCCCAGACCAGCGCGGAAAAAACGTCCGGCGACAACGTTGACGGGTCGAGCAGAAGCCCTGCGGCACCGATCACCAGCCCCGCGGCGGCAAATGTTCTCCAGGACAGGCTCTGCTTCAGCAATATCCAGGCAAAGAACGCTGCAAATGCCGGATAGGACATGTAGACGACGCCGGCAGCAGCGAGCGGTGCAACGCTGAGCGCTTCCACATATCCGATCATGCTGAGCGCAAACACCGCGCCTGCCCCGGCGAGCAGCAATGCCGGGCCGAGCTTGTGCCTTGCACGGGGTAAGAATGGCAGCAAGATCAGAACGGACACACCGTAACGGTAGAGCGCAATCGTTGCCGGTCCGGTCCCGAGGCTCTGCAATTCACGCACGAACACCGGCACAAGTCCGAAGCAGAGCGCTGCGGCAATGATGGTGAGCGTGGCGGTCAGCGGATTGAAGCTCGGTCGTGGCAATGAAACGTTTGGCATGCTTCATGGATACAACACGCTCTCTCACAAATAAAATTCTTAGTTTTCATTCTCTTCATGAAATGATTTCATGTGGCGATGATACCGAAACTGACCGTAAATCACCTGACGCTGCTTTCCGCTCTGCATGAAACCGGAAGCATGACGCTGTCCGCCTCCCGGCTTGGCATCACACAGTCAGCAGCATCCCACAGGCTTAGAGAGGCGGAACGCCGTATCGGGATCTCCCTGGTCCAACGCGCCGACACGGGGTTGCAGCTCACGCCGGAAGGCGAGCGTCTGCGGCGCCTTGGGGAGAGTTTCCTGGCAGAACTGTTCCGCCTTGAGCAGGAACTGGAAGCCTCCGCTCGCGAGAAACGCCTTTTGGTTCGGCTCGGTCAGGCCACCTACAGCCGCTATCACTGGTTCCCCGCGTTTTTGAATTATCTTGAAGCCGAAGATGCCAGGCTGACCGTTGACCTGTCCGGCAGTGCCACCGCGCGCCCCCTCGCCTCGCTGATTGACGGGTCGGTCGATGTTTCGCTTGTCTTCGGGCGAGAACCTGCGCTTGCCCAGTTCAAGGCAACCAAGCTGGGGTCAGACCCGATTGTCGCTGTCATGTCGGCAAATCATCCATTGGCTGCTGACCCGGTCGTCAACAGTCTGAACATGGGGGACGAACGCTTTTTCGTTTATCCGCTTGCCGCCGAACCCGGTTTCGACTGGACCACGCTTTTGGGCGCGCCCGTGCTCCCTTTCCGCCGCCTGACCGCAATGCCGACCCCCGAAGCGGTGATTGACCTTGTTCGGGCAAACTTTGGAGTCGCGCTTTTCAGCCAGTGGGCGATCGAACCGGAACTGGCAGACGGAACGCTGGTTGCACGCCCCATCGCCGATGACGGCATGTATCTTGACTGGTGGTGCGTCAGGCGCGCATCGGATCCGGACGACAGTCCGGCGGCGCAACTAGCCGATGCGCTGCTGTCCTGGAGCCGGCAGTCAGATCGTGCCCTTTCCACGCTGGGATTCGCACCGGACAAGCCAAGCCTTTGAAGACGTATCGGAAAAATAGCTATGCTACTGTCTCAGAACTGAACTAGGCTATTTGAGGACGATTGCGGGCAGAGCCCGGTATGGCGTGAGGATAGAGGCAGGATGGCACTTTCCGACAAAGAACGTAAGCGAGGTCTTGTCCTCGCCGTCGGTTGCCTGGGCGGCCTTGTCATGTTGGACGAAACGGTGCTTGGAGTGTCGCTGCCGGCGATACGCGAACAGTTCAACCTTTCGCAGACGACGACGCACTGGATTATCAACTCCTACATGCTTGCGTTCACGTGCCTTGCTGCCGTTGGAGGAAAGGCAATTGATCTCTTTGGATTTCGCCCTGCCCTGATTGCCTGCAGCGCCGTCTTTGCCGTTGCAAGTCTCGTCGCCGGATTTGCCGACAGTGTTGCAATCCTGATTGCCATGCGCGTTGTTCAGGGCTTTTGCGCCGCGATCATGTTTCCGATGACGCTTGCTGCGGCCACGCTGACATTCAGTGAGAACGAACGCGGCCGGGCAATTGGAATACTTGCGTCAATGGCGACCATTTTCCTGGCGGCCGGCCCTCTCCTCGGCGGTGTCCTAACGGAGTTCCTGTCCTGGCGATGGGTTTTCTGGATCAACATTCCGGTGGTTGTTGCAGGCGCGACCCTTTCCTGCCTTCTTTGGCGCGACCCTGAACATCCGCGACCGAGGCCGGTCGTTGATCCGATTGGACTGGTGCTTTTGCTTGTCGGCCTGACAGCATTCATCTTCGGTTTGATGGAAGGTCCTGAATTCGGGTGGATCTCGCCGGTCGTCCTCGCCACCATTGTTGGAGGGGTTGCCGGTCTTACTGTCTTCGTCATTTTCGAAGCGAGAAAGGCAAAGCCCCTGATCGACGTGAGGCTGTTTAAGCTGCCCCCTTTTCACGCAAGCACATCGATCATTCTGCTCACCCAGATGAGCAAGATTGTCGTTGCCATCTACATTCCGCATTTTCTTCAGCTGGAGCTGAAATACTCGGCATTCTGGGCAGGGCTCGGAACAGTTATTGCCGTGCTGCCGATCCCGATTCTCGCGTCTCCGGCGGGTAAGCTTTCCGACAAGTACGGGTCGCGAAAACCGGTCCTGATCTCGATGGCTCTCCTCGCCGTGTCCTGTATCCTGATCGGAGTGACCTTGCTCCTGAACAGTTATTTGATTCTTGCACCCATGCTGCTCCTTTGGGGCATTTTCCTGCCCTTTGCGATGATCCCGACCGGCCGCATCACAGCGAATGCCGTGCCGAGGGACAAGCAAGGAGAAGTCAGCGGCCTCATCATCAGCGCGCGCCTTGTCGGCGGAACGCTCGGCGTGACGCTCGGGAGCGTTCTGCTCGCCATGGGCGCGGACTTCACGTCCATATTCGTGACCATGGGCGTCCTGATCGCGCTTGCCTGCGCCTATGCTTCGATTGCACTTGAACACGACCCGACGCCATAAACCGGGAATTGCCGAATGACAACTTTCCGAACGCAGACACTGGCCGAACTGATCGCAGATGGCGCAATACACGCGATCGGCATTTGTCTTGGCCTGACGGCAACCGTCATCCTCACCGTGATGCTCTGGAATGTCGGTGATCCGACACGGCAAATCACCGTCATGATCTACGCTGCTTGTCTGATGACCATGCTAATTTGCTCGGCGCTCTACAACATGCTGGCCAAGGATCACAAGTCAGGCATTTTGAGGCGTCTCGACCATGCAGCAATCTTCCTCATGATCGCCGGCACCTATACGCCGCTCGCCGCCGTCATCATCGGCGGCTGGACGGGCGGGGTTCTCCTGGCCGTGGTCTGGACCGGCGCACTGACGGGCGCGATCGTGAAACTTGCGCATTTGTCGCGTCTGGAAAAGCTCACGGTTCCGATTTATCTCGGCCTTGGCTGGGTCGTGGTTTTCGCCGCGAACCCGCTGATCGAGAAAGCGTCGACATTTGGCTTCTACATGATCCTGGCAGGCGGTCTGCTCTATACGGTCGGCACTGTTTTCTATGCCTGGAAACGGCTGCCCTTTCAAAATGCCATTTGGCATGCCTTCGTCCTTGCCGCAGCAATCTGTCATTTCGGCGCGGTTGTCTCCGACGTTGCGCTGACCTGAAAGCGTCACAGGTCCTTGTTTTCAGGTTGTCGGGCTGCGCACGCCCTTGAGCTGATCTTCCGTCTCGGGAGGCACGCCGGTGCTGTCGGCAAATCGCGACAGCCAGTTGAACCAGGACATGACAAAGATCGCACGTGTCGCGTGATTGTAGTCTCCGTAGTGGGTGACGAGATCGGCAACGCTTTCCGGCGAAAGCTGGGTCTTGTTCGCCATTTCATCGCACATCTGGCAAAGCCGTCTGTGCCAAGGGTCCAGACCTTCGAGGTTTTCGGACAACACAGTGTCGATCAACCCGTCCGGAAACTCATAAACGGCTTTGTGGAACCCGATCTCGTAGGGTGAATTGTTCGCATGCGCGGTCCGGAAAAGCATGATTTCGCGGTCGAGCGCCGGAAACCAATCGTCGTTGAAGATCGCAGAAACGCTTGTGTAGATTTCCGGTGCGATGCCGGTGCGCGCCAGCATGCGCACCATGTTCAGATTTGGCAGCTTTGCGATGAATGCGCGCGTGCGTTCATCGAGCTCCTTGTCGTCCGGCACAGGTATTCTGGACATATGGAAGCTTCCTCAAACTCGCGTTAGGCCTTGCGAGTTTGAGCTGCTTCTGTCACCTGCGCAACCAGATCAGGCTTCCTTGTTGGGATCCTCGCTCAACACGACGACCTTGGTCCTGAGAGGCACACGGTTGAACAGATCGATCACGTCCTGCTGCCACATGCGGATGCAGCCGGACGAAACGCTTTTTCCGATCGAAGACGGCTGGTTGGTGCCGTGGATTCGATAGAGCGTGTCGGTCGAGCCTTGCCAGAGATCCATGGCTCTTGCGCCAAGCGGATTTCTCAGACCAGGTGGAAAGCCCTTTTCCCAATATCGCTCGAGTGAAGGTTTGCGCGCGATCATTTCCCGTGGGGGGCGCCAGATCGGGTGTTCGCGCTTCACGCGGATAAGCGCTTCTCCAGACCAGTCAAAACCGGCTCTTCCGACACCGATGCCGTATCGCAATGCCTTTTTGTTTCCGAGCGTCCAGTAGAGGTAATTGTTGTACGGGTCGACAATGATCGTGCCGGGCATTTCCCGCGTTTTGTATTCCACGACCTGGCGCCAATAAGTTTGATCAAAGTTCTCATAATTGATCGCGGGCCAGGTGAAATCCCCGTCCGGCTGTTCCGCATAGGCGCTTGCATAGTCGAATTCTTCGTCCGGCAGTTCTGCCTGGTCGGGAAGACCGACGACCGACTGGCATCCGGCAAGCGCACTGCCGGCCAGCAGCAGGCTGCCTGCCAAAAGGGTGCGTCGGTTCATCAGACCATTTTGAGACATGTCCGACGTTTCGTTCAGCGGCAATTCGCGCGTCATGGGGCCTCCGAAAACTCTGGCCCCTTCTTGAGGCAGGTTTTTCGCAGATTCAAGTCACATTCTTTCATGCGCCTTACAATCTGCGCACTAATCACTAGATTGATGGCAAATATGTCTCAGGCTGATTCACAGCCCGGCGCTTTCAAGGACACTTCGTGCAACACACACCCGAAAAAACACCCTTCCCTATTTTCGACGGTCACAACGATACGCTGCTGAAACTTGAGATCGATGCGATCAAAGGCAACGAACGCAGTTTTTTCGACCGTTCGGAAACCGGGCATCTGGATTTTGTCCGGGCGAAAGAGGCCGGTTTTTCCGGCGGTCTCTTCGCCATGTTCGTGCCGTCCAATCCTGAGCAGGATTTCACCAAGCCATTCGACCCCAAGGACCCGGTCAACTTTCAGGAAGTGCCCCAGGAACAGGCTTACAAGTTCACCATGAGGATGGTTGAGCGTGCGGAACGCATTGAAGCCGATTCAGAAGGGTCTGTTGTGATCTGCCGGACTGCAGAGGAAAACCGGACCGCGATCAATGCGGGCAAGCTTGCCGTCAGCCTTCACATTGAAGGCGCCGAGGCGATCGACACGGACTTCAAGGCGCTGGAAGAGCTCCACAGTAAAGGCCTGCGTTCAATCGGTCCGGTCTGGAGCCGTGAAAACGCCTTTGCGTGCGGCGTGCCGATGTCATACCCGGCGTCGCCGGACATCGGACCGGGTCTGACCGACGCAGGTTACGACCTTGTCCGCGCCTGCAACAAGCTGGGTGTCTTGCTGGATGTCTCGCATCTCAACGAAAAGGGTTTCTGGGACCTTGCCCGGACCACCGACAGGCCGATCGTCGCCAGCCATTCCAATGCCCATTCTATCTGCGCAAGCAGCCGGAACCTGACGGACAAACAACTTGATGCGATCAAGGAGAGCGACGGCCTCGTCGGCATCAATTTTCACGTCGCGTTCCTGCGGCCCGATGGCCGTTTTCAAAAGGACACGCCGCTCGAGGTCATCGCTGACCACGCCGTCTACCTCGTCGAACGTCTCGGAGAGGACCGGGTTGCGCTCGGTTCCGACTTCGACGGCTGTATCGCGCCGCAGGAATTGAGCGACGTGACGGGATTGCCGAGGTTGTTTGAAACCTTGAGCGCGCGCGGCTTCAGCAGCGCGGCGCTTGAAAAAATAGCCTACAAGAACTGGATTTCTGCCCTGGAAAAAGCGGCCGCCTAGCGCTTAAGGAGAGCAGCCCACGGAAACGGGAGATTTCCGGGATTTCTCAAGCTCGCATTTTTGTTACCGGATCTATCAAATTCGCGATTGCAAAATCTGAGTAGCCGTTCATATTTAAATTCATTCTAAATTATGTGGCCGACCCAATAGCTTTTCAGGCAATGTGAAAAGTCCGTGTGAGACTGGTTTCAACCATTTCAATGACCAAGACGCGCGGACAAATCTCAAAAAATGATGGGCGGCTGCGGAAGACTGGTATGCCCCATCGGCCAGTTTCCTGCCATTGGTAGTGGACCTGGCGACACGAAGCACATCTGGGCCGGCTTTGTCCCGGCGATGACTTGCGAACGCGATGTGGCCGCACCGGTCCGGAGCCATTGGTGGGGGCAACGGCGTGAATATTCAAGTTGCTGCAGGCAAAGAGTCGCAAGCAAAAGAGATTTCGGGCGACAAGCGCACGCGGAAGTCCGAGTCCGTCTTTCTGGATCTCAAGCGGCAGATTTTCACCGGTGCGCTGACATCCGACAGCCCGATAACGGAACAATCCCTGGCGCAAGAGTACGCCTGTTCACAAAGTACAATTCGTGAAGCGCTCATGGCTCTTCAGGAATACGGTCTTGTCGTTCGCAGGGGTTACCAGGGCACGTTTGTAACGCAGACCAGCAATACTGAGGCCGTTATCCTGCTGCGCCTGCGTCTCAATATTGAAACGGCAGTCATTGAACAAGTGATCGACAAGATGTCTGCCTCCGTCATGGAAGAGCTGCGTTCGCTTGCAGAAGACTATGAAGTGGCGCGCTTGAGACGCGACAAATTGATGATATCGCAGTCTGATGTTGCCTTTCACATGGCATTGCTGCGTGTCGCCGACATGCCGATCCTGGAACCGGTGCTGATGCGCACCCTGCTGCATCTGCACTTGTTCATCGTCACAAGTCATCGCAACAACATGGTTTGGTCCACCCACATTGAAGCCTCACACGAGGCTCTTCTTGACGCGATCGAAAGCGGTGACAAGGCAGCGGCCAATCGGCTTGTGATTGAACATGCCACTGCAAACTCGATCGAGGTCAAAACGGAAATCCGTGAAGAGGTCTTTGCGAAGATCTGAGCAGCGCGCCCTGATCGATCGCCGAGAACTCACCAAAGTCAGGCAGTTTCCATCATCTGCTGTTGCGTCAGCATGGCAGCGCCGATCAGCTCCTTGGTGTAGTCGCACTTGGGCGCTTCAAAGATCGCGTCCGCGGTCCCGGCTTCCACAACCTTGCCGCTTTGCATGACCATGACCGTATCGGACAAGGCCCGGACGACTGCCAGATCGTGCGAGATAAACAGATAAGTGAGGTCGTAGGTCTTCTGCAAATCCCGCAACAGCTCAACGACCTGTTTCTGGATCGTGCGGTCTAGCGCCGATGTCGGTTCGTCAAGCACCACGAGTTCCGGTTTCAGGACCATGGTCCGTGCGATGGCGATGCGCTGACGCTGCCCGCCGGAGAATTCGTGCGGATAGCGATTGCGCATGACCGGGTCCAGAGACACTTCCTCCAGAGCCTGGCAGGCACGCGCGTCCCTGTCCTTTGCAGTCAATGACGGTTCATGAACCAACAAGCCTTCGGAGATGATCTGCCCGACTGTCATGCGCGGGCTCAAAGATCCGAAGGGATCCTGGAATATGAGCTGCATGTCCTTGCGCAGGGCGCGCATGGCTGCCTTGTCCATTCCGGAAATCTGCTGGCCCTGAAAGACAACTCGGCCTCCGGCAGGCAGCAGGTTCAAAATTGCGCGGCCGAGCGTCGACTTGCCCGAGCCGCTTTCGCCGACAATACCGAGCGTCTGTCCCCGCCGCAGGGAGAAGCTGATATCGTCAACCGCGCGCAGAATATGCTTGGGCTGAAGGAACCCGGAATCGAGTTCGAACTCCACTTCCACCTTCTGCGCTTCCAGAAGAACGGGCGTGGTGTCCGGAACCGGGGGTTTGTGCCCTGTCGGTTCAGCGTCCAGCAGCATTTTCGTGTAGGGATGCTCGGGCTGTGAGAAGATCTGACGGGTCTCGCCGCTCTCCACGACTTCCCCCATTTTCATGACGTAGACGCGATCGGAGATCCGGCGAACGATGCCGAGATCGTGGGTGATGAAGATTACCGCCATACCGAGACGCTTCTGCAGGTCACGAAGAAGATCGAGGATTTGCGCCTGTGTGGTCACGTCCAGCGCCGTGGTCGGTTCATCCGCGATCAGAACATCCGGATCGTTGGCAAGGGCCATGGCGATCATCACGCGCTGACGCTGCCCCCCTGACAATTCATAGGGATAGGCCTTGATCTTGCGCTCCGGCTCCGGAATGTTCACCAGCTTCAGGAGATCCAGCGCCTTGGCCTTGGCCGCCCTCCACGAGAGACCGCCATGGACGACCATCGGTTCGGCAAGCTGCCGTCCGATGGTGTAGAGCGGATCGAGCGACGTCATCGGCTCCTGGAAGATCATCGTGATCTTCTTGCCGCGCACGTTGTTCAACTGGCTAATCGGCAGCCCGAGGATGTTCCGCCCTTCGTAAATGACTTCGCCTTGCGTGCGCCCGTTTGACGCAAGAAGCCCCATCGCCGCCATCATGGTCTGGCTCTTGCCGGAGCCGCTCTCGCCCACGATGGCGACCGTCTCGCCGGCTTCTACGTGAACATCAACGCCGCGCACGGCATTGACGGTGCCGGTGGCGGTTTCGAAATCGACCTTCAGATCCTTGATGGAGAGGACGGTCTTGTTGTTTTCCGTTGTCATTGTCATCTCCTTACCTGTCCTTCGGATCCAGCGCATCGCGCAGTCCGTCGCCGATAAAGTTCAGCGCGAACAACGTCGATGTCAGGAAGATCGACGGGAAGATGAGCATCCAGGCAGCGCCCTGAAGGTTCCGTGCGCCTTCTGAAATCAGGACGCCCCAGCTTGTCATCGGTTCCTGGATGCCGAGCCCCAGGAAGGACAGGAAGCTCTCCAGCAGGATGACCTTGGGCACAAGCAGTGTCATGTAGACAACGACCGGGCCGAGCGTATTCGGGATGACATGACGTTTCAGGATGCCACCGTCGGCAACACCCATCGCCTCGGCGGCCTGAACGTATTCCTGACGTTTGATGGTCAGTGTCTGGCCACGCACGATACGGGCCATATCAAGCCATTCAACCGCCCCAACGGCAATGAACATCAAGATGAAGTTCCTGCCGAAAAACACCACAAGCATGATGACGAAGAAGATGAAGGGCAGCGAATAAAGAATGTCGACGACCCGCATCATCATCTGGTCGACCCGCCCACCGAGATAACCGGAGGTAGCCCCGTAGATCACGCCGATGGAGATCGCAACCACGGTGGCAAGAAGACCAATCGTCAGCGAAATCCGGCCGGCGATGAAAGTCCGGGTCATCATGTCCCGGCCGTTCGCGTCGGTGCCGAAGTAAAAGTGCATGAAGTTGATTTGCGCCCGGACGGTCGCGGACTTGTTGTCCGCGGCAAGGTCGACGATCTCGGTATCCTTGAAGAGGTTGCTCCGGTCAAAGTACCGGGACGCTCTGGGATCGATCTCCCGGCTTGACGTCACGTTTGCAACCACCGTGTCGCCGTCACGTTCGTAGCTGTCCACCGTCATGCGGGCGCGCTTGGCGACCGACATGAATGCCGGTTCGACCTGCTCAGGCTTCGGATAGGCCTGCAGGCTGGCCGGTACCTTGACGTAGTCGCGGTAGACCGTGTCGAACTGGTGCGGCGACAGCATCGGTCCGAAAATCGATACGAGTGCAATTGTCACGAGGACGAACATGGAGGCGACGGCGGCCCGGTTGGCGAGCAGTCGGTCGCGGGCGTCGTCCCATAAGGAGCGTCCTTTTGCCGGAACGTCGTTGCTTGTTGCGGTCATTGTCATGGTCTGTCCCTCCTCAATCGTAGCGCACACGCGGATCAAGCAGCGCGTAAAGCAGATCCACGACGAGGTTGAACAGGATGACGAAACAGGCGACGACAACGACGGTGCCCATGACAAGCGTGTAGTCGCGGTTGAGCGCGCCTTGAACGAAATAGCGGCCGATACCGGGGATGCCGAAGATGGTCTCGATCACGACCGACCCGGTCAGCAGCGCCGCCGCCGCAGGCCCGAGATAGGAAACGACCGGCAGGATCGCACCTCTTAATGCATGGACGACAACGACCATGTAACCGGTCAGCCCGTAAGCCCGTGCCGTGCGCACATGATTGGAGCGAAGCGCTTCGATCATCGAGCCACGCGTCAGACGCGCGACAACGGCGACCTGCGGCAGTGCAAGCGTCACAACCGGCAGGATAATGTTGACGAAGGCCCCTCCGTTCCAGCCCCCCACAGGCAGCCAGCCCAGCCAGACTCCCAGGATCAGGGTCAGGATCGGTGCGACGACGAAATTCGGTATGGTCACGCCGAGTGTCGCAGCAGCCATCACCGTGTAATCGGTCGCCTGGTTCTGCCTGAGGGCCGCGATGACGCCAAGGGTGCCGCCAACCACGAGCGCCAGGCACAGCGCCGTCAGACCAAGTTGAATGGAAATGGGCAAACTTGCCGCAAAGAGCTCATTGATCGTGAAGTCCCGGAAATAAAAACTCGGTCCGAAATCAAGCTGCACGATGCTCTTCAGATAGAGCAGGTACTGGTTCCAGAGCGGCTCGTCGAGATGGTAGATCTTGTTCAGATTCTCCATCACCTTGGCTTCGAGGGGACGTTCCAAATCGAACGGACCGCCAGGCGCGATCCGGATCAGGAAAAACGAGATTGTCACGATCAGAAAGAGGGTCGGGATTGCACTGAGCAATCGACCGAGCACATAGCGGTGCATAGGTTCTGCCCCTGTTGTTGTTGTGCCGGCGGTCTTTTTTAGTGCCGCCTTGCAAAAACCGGCAGGGAGGTCCCTGCCGGTTCTGGTTCTTGGGTTATTCGGAAATGCTCATGAAACGGGTCGGATGGACATTGAGCAGGTTATTCTCAAAGCCGGAGACCTTGTCGGACACCATGTTCATCGAGCCGTAGTACATCAGCGGAATGAACGGCAGGTCACGCATGAACATTTCTTCGGCCTGCTTCAGGATTTCCGAGCGCTTTTCCAGATCGACCGTGGCGGCAGCTTCGTCCATCAACGCGTCGTATTCCGGATTTTCGTAGCGCGCATAGTTGAAGCCGGTGTTGTCGCTTTCAACCATAAACAGGAAGTTCTGCGGGTCGGAGTAATCGCCAATCCAGCCGGCACGTGCAACGTCGAAGTCCTGGCGGTCGCGAAGCATCGCGTAGTGAGTCTTCGTGTCGGTGTTCAGCATGGACACTTCAACACCAAGCGGCTTCCACATGTCGGCGATCGCGACAGCAGTGTTCTTGTGGTTCTCGGAGGTGTTGTAGTTGATGGTCAGCTTGACCGGATTGTCCGGACCGAAGCCAGCCTTTTCCAGAAGCTCAATCGCCTTTTCCTCGCGATCAATCTGGGACATGTCCATGTAGTCGGCAAAGGCAGGTTCGCCGTAGTTGCCAATACCCGGCGGGACGAAAGAGTATCCGGCCACCATGGTGCCGCCCCAGATTTCGTCAGCAAGGAACTCACGGTCGATCGCCATGGAAAGAGCCTGGCGGACGTCCGGATTGCTCAGCGTCTCGTCTTCGTGGTTCAGGGCATAATAGTAGGTGCCGAGATATGGTGCGACACGGAACTGATCGCCCAGGCTCTCCTTCATGAAGGCGACCTGCTCGGTCGGAGCATCATTGTTGGTGTGAAGCTCACCAGCCTGGAACCGGCGAAGCGCAGCGCCGCGATCTTCGGTCGGATAGTAGAAGACAGTGTCGATCTGGACATTGTCCGCGTCATGGAAATTCGGGTTCTTGACGGCCTTGACGTGTGCGTTCGGAATGAACTCAGCAAGCGTGTAAGCGCCGTTGGTGACAATGTTCTCCGGCTTCACGAAATCCGTGCCGTGCGCTTCGACAGATGCCGGATGGACAGGCAGTCCGGTCTGGTGCGTCAGCTGCTCAATGAAGTAGGGGGTCGGAGATTCAAGCGTGATTTCCAGCGTTTGGTCATCCAGCGCCTTTACACCGATTTCTTCCGGTGCCAGCTCGCCCTTGTTGACCTTCTCCGCGTTCTTGATCGGATAAAGGATGTTGGCGTATTTCGCGCCGGTTTCCGGTGTCATGATGCGGCGCAGGGAATAAACGAAATCACCGGCAACGACCGGGTCACCATTGGACCACTTGGCATCGTCGCGCAGGTTGAAGGTGTAGACCATGCCGTCTTCGGCAACGTTCCAGTCCTTGGCGACACCCGGGATCACCTTGCCGTCCGCACTGTAGGCGACAAGACCTTCATAGAGATCGCGCAGGATATGCGCTTCGTAAGTCGTCGACGTCTTGTGCTGGTCCAGTGTCTCCGGATCGGCGGTGTTACCCCGGTGGTAGACCACCTCGGCAAATGCGGTCAGTGAAGTAGCAGCCATCAAAGCAGCCGCAAGCGCTGTCACACGCATGGACTTGAACATATCGCTCTCCCCTCATGGGTTTTTGTTGAAGCTATTGAAACGATAGTAGACAAGATTCCACGCTCTTTACGAGCAATCAAGCATCTCCCAACGGCATATTCCAAGCGACGCCGCAAAAAGGCGATGTTTTTGCGGCTACCGCCAGAAAAAAGGAAGGATATTTCCCCGGATCGCTATTTCGTCAAATAATCCGATTGCCGGGCACGAAACAAAATTTCAATCCTATCGGCAAAAACGATACTTTCCGCTGTAGGCGAGATATGTGCCGGTGTTGGGATTAAAGGATTTGAACTTGCGCGAGCAATAAGCAACCCATTGCGGCGTAAACGGTGGCAGCCCGGTCTTGGTATATGGCACACGCTGGGGTCCACGGGCGTAGGCGCGCGGCGCCACGTAACGTCGCGGAGCTACATAACGCCGTGGAGCTACATAGCGCCGAGGCGCGACATAGACGCGCGAGCGGTAAGGATAAGCCCGGCGGTCATAAGGGTGATAATAATATGGAGCGCCATACGGACGATATGGGGGCCCATAGAAGCCACGCCCGCCGTAATAGAAACCGCCGCGATATCCGCGCGTACCGAACGCAAAACCGATACCGCTGCCGCCGAAATAGAAACTGTCGGCTTCCGCAGTGTCCGAAGTTGCCAGGCTCGTCAGGCCTGTCCCGGCCACACACAGGGCAAGCGCAAGACCGCAGGATCTCACAATCCTGAGGATTTTCCCGGCTTTGACGGGACCCTTGATCAGATCAAACATCTTTAGTCTCCTGCCGGCTTTTCAGCCGGCGATTTGATGATCGGCCCCTGACCACAGGAAGATCATAGCGCAAATCCGGAGAAAAATCCGGCTGAAAACGATCAAAAATCTGCGCACCCTTTTTCCAGCGCCGCTTTGACGCTTGCGCGGGTGCTACGGGACCAGTAAACCGGGCGCCGTTCTTTCGACCACCAGACAGGTTGCCATGGCCCCGCCCCTGCTGACTCTTCGCGACGTCCATCTGACCTTCGGCGGCACGCCGCTCCTGACGGGTGCCGAGCTGTCCGTTTCAGAAGGCGAGCGTCTGTGTCTTGTCGGCCGCAACGGTTCGGGCAAGTCCACTCTTTTGAAGATTGCCGCCGGACAGATCGAAATGGACAGTGGTGAAAGGTTCTTCCAGCCCGGCCGCACTGTGCGCTACCTGCCGCAGGATCCGGATCTTTCGGCCTACGCATCGACACTCGATTATGTCAACGAAGGTTTGACCGAAGGCGATGACCCCTATCGCGGTGCCTATCTTCTCGAAGTCCTCGGCCTGACCGGCAAGGAAGACCCGAACGCGCTTTCCGGTGGTGAGGCCCGGCGCGCGGCTCTTGCTCGTACGCTGGCACCGGAACCGGACATTCTGCTTCTGGATGAGCCGACAAACCACCTGGATCTTCCGGCCATCGAATGGCTGGAAGAAGAATTGAAGAGCCTGAAATCCGCGCTCGTGCTGATATCGCATGACCGCCGGTTTCTGGAAAATCTCTCCCGGGCCACGATCTGGATCGATCGCGGCGTCTCACGGCGTTTGGAGAAAGGCTTTGCGCATTTTGAAGCCTGGCGCGATGAAGTCTTCGAGCAGGAAGAAATCGACCAGCAGAAGCTCGCGCAGAAGATCAAGCGCGAAGAGCACTGGATGACCTATGGCGTCACGGCCCGGCGAAAGCGCAACATGCGTCGGGTGCGCGAACTTGCTGACCTGAGGAAGCAAAAACGGGAGCACAGGGGGCCGCAAGGCACTGCCAAGCTCAGTGCGGCGGATGCAGAGGTTTCGGGTAAACTTGTGATCGAAGCCAAGGCCATTTCCAAGGCCTATGACCCCCGCTCCATCGTCAAGGATTTCTCGACCCGCATTCAGCGTGGAGACCGGGTCGGCTTTGTCGGCCCGAACGGCGCCGGCAAGACGACGCTTTTGAAAATGCTCACCGGCGAGCTGACACCGGATTCTGGCAGCACGCGGCTCGGCACCAACCTGGAAATGGTCACGCTTGACCAGAAACGTGAGAACCTCGATCTCAACGACACGCTATCATCCGCATTGACCGGAGGGCGCGGCGACACGGTTGTCATCGGCGATGAGACCAAGCATGTCATGTCCTACATGAAGGACTTCCTGTTCACCCCGGAGCAGGCCAGGACCCCGGTTGACGCGTTGTCCGGCGGCGAGCGTGCGCGGGCCATGCTCGCCAGAGCGCTTGCAAACAAATCCAACCTGATGGTGCTCGACGAACCGACCAACGATCTTGACCTCGAGACACTTGATCTGCTGCAGGAACTGCTTGCCGACTATTCCGGGACTGCTCTCATCGTTTCACATGACCGAGATTTTCTGGACCGGGTCGCGACCTCGGTGATCGTTTCGGAAGGCGACGGCCTTTGGCGCGAATATGCCGGTGGCTACACCGACATGCTGGCCCAGCGCGGCGAAGGCGTGACCGCGCGCAAGACAGAAAAAGCAGCGCCGGCAAAGAAGGAAAAGCAGAGTCAATCAAATGGTTCAGCGGAAAGCCCTAAAGCGAAATCGAAGCTGAGCTTCACCCAGCAGCATCTTCTGAAAACCCTGCCCGACACGATCGAGCAACTTGAAGCAAAGCTTGAGACCCTACAGTCCGAAATGAACGACCCGGAGCTCTACACGAAGAACCCGGACAGGTTTCAAAAGCTCTCGCAACAGATCACCAAGCTGACAGCGGAAAAGGATGCGGCCGAAGAACAATGGCTGGAGCTGGAGTTGCTGAACGAGTGATCACGGGCCAACACCTGCGCACGACCTGACTGCAAGACTGTCCTCAATACAATGACCCTCATCCTGAGGAAACGTGCAGCGCTGTCTCGAGGGATGGCCGCTTGCGAGCGCGTGTGCTGCTTATCCTTCGAGACGGACCTGACGGTCCTCCTCAGGATGAGGTTCAGAATGTCGAGGACTCACAGTCGGCAAGAAACCCTTACCGAAGGTCCTTGAAAAACACGGTCGTTGCATCGAGGGAGCCGTGGCTGCGATAGGCGTAGTCGGGTATGACGCCGACCTTGCTATAACCACAAGTGGGATAGAGCTGTTCGGCGCGGTCGCCAGTGACCGTGTCGAGGACAAGCAGCCACCGGTTCAGCGACAGGGCGAGACCATCTATCGCTGCCATCAGCTTGCGGGCATGCCCTTTGCGCCGGTGATCCGGGTGCACCATCAGCTTGGCGACATCCGCCCTGTGGCGGCCATTGTCCTGAGGGGCGAGCGCCAACATGACAACACCGGCGATCGCCTCTCCTTCCCGCACTGCCATCAGATAGGTTTGTCCCGCCTCCAAAGCGGGAACCTGCGCGCTCCAGAAAGCGGCGGCCCTTTCCCGGGGCAGCGGCAGAACGAAACCGATGCCGGCGCCGTCTTCAACGCAGGCTCTCAACAAGCTGCCAAGTGCAGGCACAGACGAACGGACTTCGGCCGGCGTCAGGACAAAAACCGGCGGTTCCGGGCAAAACTCGGTCATGGCGTGATCACTGTCAACAAATAGCGTGCCGGGTTAGGTCCCGGCGCGTGGTAGGCGTTGGCGCTGTTCAGCCGGAAGCGCAGACAGTCTCCGGCTGAAAGCTCGTGGCGGTCCTCACCGATCGTCATCACCAGGTTCCCTTCCAGAAGCACCAGATGGTGCTCAAGATCCGGTAGTGGCGGCACGGAATAGGAAATCGTTGCCCCCGCAGGCAGCTCAGCTTCGATGACGGATCCGCGAAAACCGCCGCTCGCCGGCGACACGCTGCGGCGGCGAAATCCTGTCGCTGGGTCCTCCCAGACGGGCTGATCGGTATGTGCGATTTTTGCATCGAGGACGGGCGCGCCAAAACCGAAAAGATCGGCCATGGAGATTTCAAACGCCCGGGCAAGCTGACCGAGCACAACTGCCGTCGGACTGGTGTCTCCCCGCTCGATCCGTGACAAGGACGCGCGGCTTACTCCCGATCTTTCCGCAAGTGTTTCCAACGGCCATTCCCGTGCCTTGCGCAATCCCGCAATCCGCCGGCCGATGTCTTGTACGCTGTCAGTCATAAAAATTCCCATTAATGAGATTTCTCTCATATATGGGAACTCAAACTGTTTCAAGTCTGGAAGGCCGCCCCCCCAAAGAATGTGCTGTCCCGGACCTGATCCGGGACCTGAATGTCGCTGGATTGAGGCCCCGGCTCAAGGCCGGGGCAGCGCTGCGTTTGCCGCGAACCCACGATCGGGATCCCGTACACTGGCTAAGCTGTGAACCGGGATTAAGGAGGCACAACGCCGGTTGTTTCGAGCCCGAAAACCGCCGCTCATGTCTCCCCAATCCCGGCTCGCGCTGCGCTTGGCCGGGATGACGATGCTAGGGATGCCTCAAATCCTCGAAAATACCGCGCTGGCATTCACGCCGCCGAAACCGAAGCCGTTGGTCAGGACGTTGTCTACCTGACGGTCGATTGCCTTCCCGGGGATCATTTCGAACCGCGTCATGGCCTCGTCCGGAGCTTCGAGATTGCGCGAGGGTGGCAACTGGCCGCTCGTCAGCGCTTTCACACAGGCAACGGCCTCGACGGCTCCAGCCGCGCCAAGCAGATGCCCGAACATGGATTTGGACGAAGAGACCGCCAGGTCCTTGCCCCTTCCCTCAAAGAGCGTCGTGAGCGCGGCGATCTCGGCGGCATCTCCAACCGGCGTCGATGTCGAGTGCGCATTGACATAGCCGATGTCGCCCGGGGTCAGACCGGCAGATGCGAGAGCAAGACGCATGGCCCGCAGTCCGCCCTCGCCATCCGGCGACGATGCGGTGACGTGGAAGGCATCGGCCGTGGTGCCGTAACCTTTCAGTTCCACAAGAATGTTGGCGCCTCGCGCCTTGGCATGCTCCAGTTCTTCCAGAACCAGTATCCCGGAACCCTCGCCCATGATGAAACCATCCCGATCCTGATCAAAGGGGCGGGACGCATGGGACGGGTCGTCGTTGCGCTTCGATGACATCGCCTTTGCAGCGCAGAAACCGGCATAGGACACCTTGTCGATGCAAGCTTCGGTTCCGCCGGCCACCATGACATCTGCTTCGCCGGCGCGGATCAGCCGGGCGGCGTCGCCAAGGGCCTGGAGGCTGGCCGCGCAGGCGGTAACAGGTGCACCGATGGGACCTTTCAGGCCATAACGGATCGACACCTGCCCAGCGGCAAGATTGGCAAGGAAAGACGGAACGAGGAACGGAGACGCCCGGCGCGGCCCCTTTTCATCGACCAGCCGGGTTCCGGCGGTCATGGCCGGGAATCCGCCGACACCGGTCGCAATGATCGTGCCGGTGCGCTCTTTTTCGGTGTCCGATTTCGGTTCCCAGCCTGAGTTCGCCATGGCTTCCTGCGCCGCTCCCATGGCGAAGTGAATGAACCGGTCGGAACGTCTCTGTTCGCGGGGCTCGAGAACCGCGTCGACATCGAAACCGAATTCGTCCTCTGCCTTTGTGGGAACTTCGCCTGCGATCTGGCAAGCAAGATCGCCAGCGTCGAAATGACTGATCCTGCGAATACCGTTCTCACCAGCCGTCACCCGGCTCCAGAAAGCCTCCAGTCCGGTTCCGACCGGAGACACAATCCCCATTCCCGTTACCACCACCCGACGCATTTTTACCTCGCTATGCTCATGTCCTGTCGCGCCCTGTCACGTGTTTCTCGTTCAAGCGCTTTTCAAGGCTCTTCAGAAAGTGATTCAAAGAGCCCGTTTCAAAGTTGCGAAAGTCTCTGCAACGCATTGATTGTTTTTAAAAACTCTTCCCTGCCCAGGAGTGTCTCCACGTCCTTTTGCGCCTTGCGCCATAGTGGAAGCGCTTCCTGCAGCAATGCTTCACCCCTGTCCGTGACGCTGTAACACTTGGCCTTACCGTCCTTGGCGAGGGCGGAAACGACCAGTCCGTCCCGCTCCAGCAGCGCGACGTTCCGGACCAGGGTCGTTCGTTCCATGGACAACCTGTCTGCCAGCTCTGCTGTGGTTCGCTCCCGCATTTGCCTGATGGCCACAAGCACCGAAAACTGTCCGGAGGTCATGCCAACCTGACGGGCGAGCCGATTGTAATAGCGGCTGACCGCCCGTGCCGCCTTGCGGGAGTTGTCCAGGACGCAGAGCGAGAAGTCATCTTCTTCCATGCCCCTTTGTGTGCATATACACACTAAATGTCAAGATTTGGACCGAACAGGCGCTAACCCAACGTAATGTCATCAATATTTTGCGTTTCGCTGCGAAGCGGTTACGGTGCCAGAGCAACCGGAACGTGAGGAGGTCCAAATGGCAGATGCGGTTCAGGCTGTGGAAGACATGAAAGCGAAGATCAAGGAGAACTGGGGCTGGTTCCTGGCGCTCGGGATCGCGCTGGTGATTGGCGGGATCATTCTAATCGCTGCACCGCTCGCAACGTCCATTGCCGTCACAATTTTGATTGCTGTCGTTCTTTTCGTCGGCGGCCTCGTGCAGATCTACAATGCGTTCAAGACGCAGGGCACCTCGAGCTTTCTTTGGAACCTGATCACCGGCGTCATCGCCGTGATCGGCGGCATCGTGATTTACCTCAACCCGCTTGCCGGCACATTTGCCCTGACACTGGTCATCGCCGCCATCTTCGTGGCGCAAGGCATCAGCCAGATTTTGCTGGCTTTCAAGCTGAAACCGCATGAAGGTTGGGTTTGGGTGCTGGTGGCTGGTATCGTTTCACTTGCCGCCGGTGCGATGATCTGGCTGGATCTGCCGAGTTCGGCTGCCTGGGCCCTTGGGCTGATCGCCGGTATCTCGGTTCTGGTCAACGGCTGGAGCTATATCGCGATCGCTCTTGCAGCGCGTGCGTCGACGGATTGACATAAAAGCGAAAGTCCAATGACTTAAACGTGTTTACGCCCGGCAAATAGCTGTTGCTGGGCGTTTTTATTGATGTCATTTTCCGCAAGACTGTTCATGTGAAGGCTTTCTGGATGCTCATCCTTCTCGGGCGCAATCCCGGCAATCCGCATAACAAAGCCTACTGGTGGTGGCCGCCTCCCGCCTGCCGTTGTTGAGTCGCGTCCCCACGGACGCCTTGATTGACCAATTTCCAGATATCAACGGACATCAACATGACAACTGCAACCTTGCGCGGCAGCGACCGCGTGCTCCATGTCGTCTGGCAGGACGGTAAAAGTGCGGACTTTCCATTTCTCTGGCTTCGAGACAACTGCCCGACAGGATTTCATCCTGAAACCAAGGAACGCCAGTTCGATCTGACCGGCATTCCCCTTGATCTTGCAATCAGCGATGTATCAGTCGATGACGGCGCGATTGTCCTGACATGGGACGGGGAGACCCATGTCAGCCGCTACGATCCGGCGTGGCTCTACGACCACCGCCCAGGCATCGGCCTCATAGACCCGGCCCGGGTCGAGCCGATCCACTGGCGCGGCGATTTTTCGCCGGCCCGGCTGCCGCGCGCGACAGCGGGTGACCTGATGGCAAGCGAGGCTGCGCTGCTTGAGTTTCTCATCGACGCCAAGAAAACGGGCCTTGCGATCGTCGACGGCATGGCGGACGACAAGAATGCCGGCATTGAAATGGCGCGCCGTATCGGTTTCTTGCGGGAGACCAATTTCGGCACGACCTTTGAGGTGATGTCGAAGCCGAACCCGAACAATCTCGCTTATACGTCCGACGCGTTACCGCTGCATACGGACCTGGCGAACCAGGAACTTCCACCCGGCTTCCAGTTTCTGCATTGTCTTGCCAACGAGGCAGCAGGCGGCGGCTCAACCTTTTGCGACGGTTTTGCGATTGCAGCCGACCTGCAGAGCGAGGACCCGGAAGCCTTCCGGCTGCTTTCCGAAACGCCCGTTCCGTTCCGTTTTCACGACGAAGATTACGACATCCGCCGGCATCATATGGTCATCGATCTGGATCCGTTCGGAAACCTGCAGGAACTGCATTTCAACGCGCATCTGGCGGGCATCTTCGACTTGCCCGCTGACAAGATGGAGCCTTACTACCGGGCTTATCGCAAGATCATGGAGATGACCCGTTCGGACACCTATGTGATGACCACCCGACTTCTCGGCGGTGAGATGGTCATTTTCGATAATCGCCGTGTTTTGCATGGCCGCGCGGCGTTCGACCCCAACACCGGCTTCCGCCACTTGCGCGGTTGCTATGTCGACCGCGGCGAATTCGACAGCCGCATCCGCGTCCTGAGCAGAACGAAGGGCTGAACAAGATATACACGCTGTCACCCCGGGTGACCAAAGGAAGACCCGGGGCCTACTCGTTCGCAGAACGAAATGGAATGGGCAGGGTGTTATCACCTGCCAATCTCTCGCTTCTACACGCTGCACCGCGAGTGGGCCCCGGATCTGCGCGTTGCTTGTCCGGGGTGACACTGAAAAACCAGCAAGTTACCTTCACTTCAACTCTGGAGTGCAGCTTGCCTTACTTCGTCTACATTCTTGCCAGCCGGATGAACGGGACACTCTATGTCGGCGTGACGAATGATCTGGCCAGGCGGGTCCACGAGCACAAGTCCGGCATTACGAGCAACTTCACCCACAAAAATGGTGTCGAAAGACTGGTTTTTGCGGAGAGTTTCGAAAACGTAGAAGAAGCAATCGCAATGGAAAAACGCCTGAAAAAGTGGCGCCGCGCGTGGAAAATACAACTGATCGAAAAGAGCAATCCCGACTGGCAGGACCTGCTTCTTCCATAGTGACTCTCTGGGAATGAGAGAGCTGCAGCCCAACGCTTCGCACGGCTGGGATTGTTACTTCAGAAAACTGCCAAACTGTATTTGTCACCCCGGGCGACCAAAGGAAGACCCGGGGCCTACTCGTTCGCAGAGCGAAATGGAATGGGCAGGACCTTATCATCTGCCAATCTCTCACTTCTACATAATGCACCGCGAGTGGGCCCCGGATCTGCGCTTTGCTCGTCCAGGGTGACACTTTAGCTTCAACAGTCACGCCTCTCATGCATTGACAGCAGCTGCCACCCCAGAAGGCATCAGCGAGATGCGAAGCCCATCCCGATGTGTCCTGCGCCCGCAATTAAACGGTCGCAGAAAAACCGACGCTTGACATGTTGCGATAAAGGCAGAGAGGTCCACCCGTTTATCGGAATACCCGCGCCTTGTCGTCGTCCGACAAGACCTTCCACGTCCCCTCTTCCAGGCCCTCAAGCCCGAGATCTCCAACGCGGACGCGCTTGAGTGCGGTGACGTGGTTGCCGGTGGCGGCGAACATGCGGCGAACCTGATGATAGCGGCCTTCGTGGAGCGTCAGAAGTGCACTGTTTTCATTGATGACTTCGAGTTCCGCCGGTTTCAGAGGCTTCACCTCGCCTTCCAGCATCATCTCGCCGGATGCGAAGAGAGACGCCTCATCTCCCCCCAGGGGCCGATCCAGCATCGCCTCGTAAACCTTCGGCACATTCGATTTTGGCGAAATGACCTTGTGCAGAAAGGTTCCGTCGTCCGTAAAGAGCAAAAGGCCTGATGTTTCCTTGTCGAGGCGTCCGATGGTGGAAAGTGGCGGTTTACGAACCCGGAACCGGTCGGGAAGAAGGTCATAGACGAGACGCCCCTGATCCTTTGCCGAACATGTGTAGCCAAGAGGCTTGTTCATGAGCAGAACCACGCCGTGAGCCGGATCAAGGGGCTCATCATCGAAGAGGATGTCTTCATGGGCGGTTTTGCTGTCGGCCTTCAGGCGGTTGCCGCCCGTGTCGGTGACCCATCCATTGCGGATCGCCATCTGCATTTCCTTGCGGCTGCCATAGCCGAGGTTGGCAAGAAGTTTGACCAGCCGCATTCAGCGTGTCCCCCTGCCCTTGACCGCCTTGATCACCTTGTAACCTCCCTCATCCGCGAGTTGCGTGACTTCGGCGAAGACTGCTGAGAGCGTCTGTTCATAAGGCAGGTGCCGGTTGGCCACCATGTAAAGCACGCCACCCGGACGCAGACCGGATGCTGCGGCTTTGATGAAACCCTGACCGACATCGGCGCGATCCGCCCTCCCCGCCTGATGGAACGGCGGATTGGAGACAACAAAGTCATATGGACCCTCGACGCCTTTTGTGACGTCACTCCAGATCCCGTGCATGACGCGTTTGCCCTTGAAGTCGGCCAGGTTTTGTTCTGCAAGGTCAAGGGCGCGTTTCTCGGCTTCGTAAAGATCCATGGCTAAGACCTGCGGTGCCTTTTCAAAGACCACGCGCGTAAGATAGCCAAACCCCGACCCGAGATCGGCACCCTTTCCCTTCAGGGTTTCCGGCAAGAGTCCGGCCAATAGCCTGGAGGCCGGATCAATGCGGTCCCAAGCGAAAAGGCCTGGCCGACTTACGTAGTCGCCGTTCAGAACCGACCTCGGCGCATCAAGTTCCAGCCAATCTTCAAGCAGCTTCCCGTCTATCCTCGCCGCCTCAACGGTCTCCCAAACCACCCGGCATTTGTTCTTGGTGAGCTTTTCTGCTCCGCCCAGCAGATCGGAGAGGTCCCTTTCCAGCGTCTTGGCGCCTTCCGTATTCGGTGCGCAGGCAAGAACGATCCCACCTTCCCGTGCCTTGGAGACGGCTTCGGCAAGCTGCGCTCTTGCCTCTTGCCGTTGGCGTCCGGGAAGAACAAGGACAGCGTCGAAATTCGTGTCTTCCGTTTCTGCAACCACTGTCAGACCGGACGCCTTCAAGGCGTCTCTGTCCGGCGCGAAACTTTGTGCGCAGACGAGATCAATGTCCGACAATGCCTTTAAGGCTCGTCCGGTGCGGGCACGCAGGAACAGGACCTTGGCATCTGCGGCGAGTTCGATCTCACCCGTTTCCAGGGGCAGCATCAATGTATCAAGCGCGGGATCGGCCATCGCGAGTCGTGAGTTCCAGTCTTCAAGTCGCTGCGCTCATAGCGCTCTCAGCGCCATCCGTCAAAAGGTCCCGTCGGATTTGAAAGCCTTGCCGTCCACCAGAAGCCTCAAAGGCAGGGATCGGCCATCTTCAGCAATTGCGACGTCAAGCAGAACCCGGCTTGTGTCGAGCCGTTCGATCTCGCGTCCCTCTCCTTCAGGCAGAAAGAATGCGTCGATACCGTAGTCGATCCAGAGCGTCTCGTCGGATGCCGAGGTGATTGTACCCATAATGGCAAGATCGCCCGCAGGCTCGCGCTGACCGGAAACAAGGACCGGCTGAGCCGGACCATCCCCGCTCGCAGACAGACCGACGTAAACCTGCTCACCGGCGCTGACACTGTCTGCGCCCGGAACGTCTCTTGAAATGCGTCCAATCGCAAGGTTGATGATAACGTAGTCGCCGCGCAACAGGTCCCGCGGGTCGACCGGTACAAGTTCAAGCGAAACCACGGTTCCGCTCGTTTGAACTTGCAGGCGGTCCACAAGCGGGATCGAAAGGAGTGCAAGCTGGATCAGCGCAAGAACGCCCCACTTCAGATAGGTGAAACGTGCCCCGGCTTTCGGGGCGGCTCCGGCAACCGTCGACGCAATGCTCATTGAACGGCCTCCCCCTGTTCAGACGCCGAAGCGGGGGGCTTGGTTCCCTTCCTGAAAAGCCTGGCCAGCCACAGGGCCACACCAAGCAACATGACGCCTGCCACCAGGAAAAAGACGGACTGCCCAAGAAGCGACCCGATCGTTACCTGAAGCAGCCATAGCGCGACGGCCGTCAGCCCGAGATAGGCGCACAACATCCAGAACCGGTTGTTGAACCAAGTAGCGAGCGCACAAAGACCTACCAGCGCGCTCATGGACGCTGCCGCAAGGACAAGGCTGTTGAGCGTTGCGACCGGCGTCAGGACGGCTAGAAGCGCAAGGCCGATTGCCGCAAACAAAGCCTGTGCTTTTGGCGTCTTGAAGGAAAGCAGAAAGCCGGCAATTAGCAAAGCCGCTGCGAGCAGAAGCGGCAGCAAGGCCGGAAGCTGCAGGATGCCGCCAACGGTAACAGGGTCTGAAACCTCCGGAACCGCAATAAGGGCTGCAACGACGAGCACGCACAAAACCAGAAAGCCCGCATCTTGAAGGGATCTTCCCATCAGCCAGTGACCATGGCTGCGTACCGGCAGGTCGCTCGACCATTTGACGAAAAGATCCGCGACCGGATTCAGCAAGACCATGACCGTTGCAAGCCCGCCGGCACCTGCAAGCGCCATCGCAAGAAAGAAATCATCATCCGCCGATAGGATTTCAGCAGTTTCGCCAAACCACCTGCCGTATGTGACCCATAGCAGGCTGATCGCCAGCCAGCGCGACAGACGTGAGGGGTAAACGAGCGGATGACAGAAGACGGCTGCGAGCATCGGCAGACCGATCAGGCTCTGGACCAGACTGGCTTCGCCCAGCTCGGAGCGCGTGAACTGCCAGACAATCGCTGCAACACCGGCAACCACAAGAGATGCTTTAGAACCCGTCATCCATGCTGCGGCAAGACCGCCCAGGCAGACAAGAAAGGCGCCGCCGGCCCAGTCCGAAGGCAAATGGAAGATCTGACCCACAAGCGCCATGCCGCCGACGAAGACAAGCGTTGCAAATCCCGTTAACAGATCCGCGATTGCCTTGCGCCCGCGGGCTGCAGCGCGGGCTGCAGCGCCGTGACTGGCGACCAGCAGAAACGCAATTCCGATCAGCTTGGCAGTCTTCGGAATTGCCGCCCAATTGGCGGCGATGAAGGCAAACAGCGCGAGCGCGACGCACACCATTCCGATCCCGGCGAGTGCCATCGGCAGCCTGGAGCGCCCGTCTTCCTGTTCCTGCTCGCGCAGGATGGATGCAGCTCCGGCCGAACTCACCCACCCCTTGGCAACCCAGGCTTCCAGATCGTCTTTCAGTCGTTTTTTGTAAGCCCAGTCGAACATTCAGCCTTGCCTAAAACTCCGGTTCGAGTCCTACCCCATGGGCAAGGTATTTCCTAGGATCAGATTGCGGCTTTGCGGAAAAGCAGAGCCAGACACCGGATCAGATCCGAACTCAAACATCAGATCCGGGCGGCTCAAAGAGCGTCCGGAAGGACCGGACGCTCCTGTTGTTTATTCAGCTGGCTCTTCGGATTTTTTCGACGATGCACGCGGCTTGCGGCGCGGCGCCGGTTTCGCCTCTGGTGCCTTGCGCGCCGTTGGTTTGCGCGTTGCCGGTTTCTTTGCGGCAGGTTTGCGAGGGGACGCCTTTTGCGGTGCCTTGGCAGTCGATGCGGCCACTTCAGCCGGCTTTGCCGTCTCGTTCCTGGGCTTTTCCGGAGGAGCGCTGTTCGCCGCCTTTGCGGTATTGCCTGCGTCTGCGAGAGGATCTTCCTTGATGTCTTCAGACACCGGAGGCAGATCGAGCACCTGGTGGAGCATCTGGAGCGTTTCCAGCGTGTGCGGGGTCATCTCTTCGATTGAACCAGGGATATACCGGACAACCTTGGACGCCAGTTCGCGGTCCGCTTTCGTCTTCAGCAGTTTCGGCAATGTGGCAAGCGCCTGCTCGGGGGCGAACTCCACGATCAGGGTCTGCTCCTGCAGCATGAAGCTCCGCTCATCCGGCGTCAGCGACTTGAACGGCTCGTCCTGGGTCAGCACACGTGCGGACCGTTCCAGCCGATCGCGGCGGACGTTTCCGCGGCTTTCGGCGAGAAGAATGAGCATGCGGACCACGGCCTCGCAGAAACCGCCCTCTTCAATATGCATCAGGGCAGCCTGCACGGGTGGCAGGCTGCGCAATTCATCGGTCCGCTTGAGCGTCCGGCCCGGCTGATGTGAGCGGCCGAACCAACGCATGTAAGGCGACCCCCAGATCGTGAAGAAGAGGTTCTCGTACATGGTGTCCCGCAGATCCCGGAACAGATCCATGGACTGCTCGATCATCGCGGCGTTCACGCGTTCCAGTTCCACGAAAGGATTGTCGGCAGCAACAGGCTTGCGTTCGTTCTTGACCTTGTCCGCCCAGCCCGGAAGCATGCTCAAGAACGGGTTCATACTGGAGAAAAACTCATGTTGAAGCCGCAGCGGATGTGTCTTGCGGCGAAGCTCCGAGCTCTGCTCGGTAACACCCGCCTGCACAAACGGGCGCACGCAGACGTCGTAGAATTCGGCCTGCTGCTCGGACGCGCGGGCGACAGCAGCAAACGGAATTTCGTCATCCCGGCCATCATCAAGTGCCTTCAGGTCCTCCACCTTGCGCTCGTGGAAACTGACCGTGAACTGTCGGTCGAGAAGGTCGCCCTCATAATCATCGATCATCATCTCATAAAGACCCGGAGGCAGTGCCTCGATGGTCTTCAAGGTCGACGTGACTTGGGTATGTTCCTTCTTGGCGATCTTGGAGGAGACGAAAATGCCCAGATGACCGACCTGATCGTGAACCATGTAAACGATCCGCTGGCCACGGATGGCGATTTCGCGCTCGTCCGTGTAGGTGTCGATGATCCAGTTCAGGGCCTGTTGCGGCGGTGTAATGTTGTCGCCGAAGCTGGCAAAAACAATGATCGGCGCGCGGATCTCCTTGATGTCGACATTCCGGCCCGGTTCAAGCTGGGCTTCGTTCTTGGAAAGACGATTGCCGACAAAAAGCTGCTCGACGATCCACTTCATCTCCGCCTCATTGAGCAGGAAGTACCCGCCCCACCAGCGTTCAAATTCAAGGAAACGGTCGGGTTCGGTGTCGACCTTGGCGTAAAGGTCGTAGTACTTGCCGAAGTAGTTTCTCGCAGGGTTGAGCAGCTCGAAGTTCTGAACAATATCCGCGCCGTCGAAAATACCGTGACCCAGGTCGGAGTAGAACATTGCGTTGTAAGTGCCGCCCAGAATGCCGCCATTGTAGCGCATCGGGTTTTCGCCGACGCGCCCGGCCCAGGTCGACACCGGTGCGCCGTTCAGAATGATCGGACCGGTCAGATCAGGGTTTGATGCCGCGAGCAGAAGGGTTGCCCAACCGCCCTGGCAATTGCCGGTAACGACCGGATTGGGCGCTTCAGGGTGCAGTTCCTTCACTTTGCGGACGAAGGCTGCTTCGGCATGCGTGACGTCGGCAAGCGTCTGGCCTTTTTCCGGCATGCGCTTGAACGCGACGAAATAGACCGGGTGCCCGTCGCGAAGCGCGACACCGACCTGGCTGTCCGGCTTGAAGCCGCCGATACCGGCACCGTGTCCAGCGCGCGGGTCAATGATGATATAGGGGCGCTTCCAGGACTTCGGCTCGCGATGCACGCCGTCCTTCGGCGGCTTGATCTTCAAGAGCATGTAGCAACATGGCCGCGGCAGATCGGCCCCATCAATGACCACATCGTAATCATAGATCAAAACAGGCGGGCATCCGGCTTCTTCGTGTTCGATGAAATTGTCTCCGCGCTGGCGCAGCGTGTCCATGGTCAGGACCATGCGCTGCGCGGCGTCCTGCCAATAACTTTCATAGGCACCGTAAAGCGAGCCATCGTGCTGCGCCCGGCCCAGATCTTCGAAGGCCTTGCCATAGGCGGCAAGGCTCTCCTGCCAGCGGTTCTTGTGAACTTCGGTGATGTTGGTCAGGTGTTTGCTAAGGCCCCGGCCCATCAGTTCAGCCATATTGGAAATTTCGGTCGCCTGGGCCTGAAGTGCGGTAAAGCGCTCTGAGGGCGACCATGCCGTGGCATCATTCAACGAATGCAGGAACTCGTTGTTGCCCTTTTCAAGAGCGTCAAAAATGTCCTTCATCAGGACCTCCTATCCAACAATGCTGTAGCCACCGTCTATGAAGTGAATTCCGCCAGTGACATTAAAGGCTTCCCGGCTTGCCAGGAAGGCCGCGTAGGCTCCGACATCGTCGATCGTGGCGAGCTGGTGCATGGGCGCGCGCTCAGCGGCATCATTCAAAAGGGCATCGAATTCCGCGATCCCGGATGCTGCCCGGGTTTTCAGAGGCCCCGGCGAAAGTGCGTGAACCGAAATACCATTTTTGCCCAATTCGGCGGCGGCGTAGCGCGTTGCAGCTTCAAGCGCCGCCTTGACAGGTCCCATGACCCCATAGTTCTCGACGACCTTCTGTGCACCCATGAAAGAAACCGACATGCAGGTGCCGCCGTGCGGCATGAGCGGTTCGGCCCTTCGGATGAGACGCAAAAACGAATGCACGGAAATATCCATGGCAAGACCGAAGCCATCGGCAGAACAATCAATCACCCGCCCGTGCAGATCCTCTTTCCTGGAAAAGGCAATGGAGTGCAGGAGCGTGTCAAGCTTGCCCCATCGTTCGGTAATTTGAGCAAAGAGCGCTTCCTGCTGAGCTTCGTCACGGACATCGAGCGGCGCGATGATTTCCGCCCCAAGGCTTTCCGCGAGCGGGCGAACAAAAGGCTCTGCCTTGTCATTGAGATAGGTGATCGCAAGATCAGCCCCTTGATCCCTGAATGCCTTGGCACATCCGTATGCGATGGACTGGTCATTGGCGACGCCCACCACAAGGGCCTTGTAACCCGTCAAATCGAACATGAGCTGTCAGCTCCTTGGCGTTGAAACAGACTGGAACCGGTCAATAAGCCCGGACGAAACCTCCCGCCGTTTCAGACGCAGCCTGAAACTTCTTTGCAGTGCAACATCATCCTTGTGACGAGAAAATGACTTTTTGGCAAATAGGTGGTTGTGCGGATGTGGAAAGCACCGGCACAAAAAAGGCGCCCCGACAAGATTGGGGCGCCTTCCGTTAGATTTGCGAAACAGGTTCCGATCTCTTAGGCGAGATCAAAGCGGTCCGCATTCATGACTTTCGTCCAGGCGGCAACGAAGTCCTTGACAAACTTCTGCTGATTGTCGTCCTGAGCGTAGACCTCAGCATAAGCGCGCAGAACCGAGTTGGAACCGAAGACGAGGTCCGCGCTGGTCGCCGTCCACTTCAGTGTGTTCAGCTTGCGGTCGCGGATTTCGTACGTGCCGCCATCGACAGGGTTCCAGCTGTTGCCCATGTCCGTCAGGTTGACGAAGAAATCCGTCGTCAGCGCACCTTCGCGGTCCGTGAAGACACCATGCTTGGTGCCGCCGTGGTTCGTGCCAAGAACACGCAGGCCGCCGACAAGGACGGTCATTTCCTGCGCGGTCAGACCCAGAAGCTGAGCGCGGTCAAGCATCAGCTCTTCCGGGCTGACCACATAGTCTTCCTTTTCCCAGTTGCGGAAGCCGTCAGCGAGCGGCTCCAGAACCTCGAAGGATTCAGCGTCGGTCTGCGCGTCGGACGCATCGCCGCGTCCGGGTGCGAAGGGGACAGCTTCGTTGTAACCGGCAGCCTTGATCGCCTGTTCGACGCCGACATTGCCGGCCAGGACGATCACGTCGGCAACCGATGCACCGGCTTCTGCGGCAATCGGCTCAAGAGCTGCCAGAACCTTGGCGAGCCGAGCCGGCTCGTTGCCTTCCCAGTCCTTTTGCGGTGCAAGGCGGATGCGGGCGCCGTTGGCACCTCCGCGCTTGTCAGAGCCGCGGAACGTGCGGGCACTGTCCCATGCGGTTGCGATCATCTCAGAAGCGGACAGGCCGCTGCCCGCAATCTTGGCTTTCACGGCATCGACATCGTAGGACGTCGAGCCGGCCGGAATCGGGTCCTGCCAGATCAAGTCTTCAGCCGGAACGTCCGGGCCGAGATAGTTGGCACGCGGGCCCATGTCGCGGTGGGTCAGCTTGAACCAGGCGCGCGCAAATGCATCGCGGAAGTAAGCCTCGTCCTCCATGAACTTGCGGCAGATCTCGTTATAGATCGGGTCCACTTTCATGGCCATGTCGGCGTCCGTCATCATCGGATCGTGACGGATTGAGGGATCGGACGCATCAACAGGTTTCTGGTCTTCCGGCATGTCGACCGGCTTCCACTGCCAGGCACCGGCAGGTGACTTCGTCAGTTCCCATTCATAGTTGAAGAGATAGTCGAAGTAGCCCATGTCGAACTTGGTCGGCTCTTTGGTCCAGGCACCTTCGATGCCGGACGTGAACGCGTTTGAAGCCTTGCCGTGCTGATCCGGGTTGAGCCAGCCAAGACCCTGCGCTTCGAGACCGGCCGCTTCCGGTTCGACACCGATGTGATCGCCAGAACCGTTACCATGTGCCTTGCCGACGGTGTGGCCGCCGCAGGTCAGAGCTGCGGTTTCCTCGTCGTTCATCGCCATGCGCTTGAAGGTTTCGCGCACGTGGGCACCGGTTTTCATCGGATCAGGCTGACCGTCGACGCCTTCCGGGTTGACGTAGATCAGACCCATGTGAACTGCAGCCAGCGGGTTTTCCAGAGAGGCCGCATCGTCCGTGCTGTCGTAGCGGTTTTCTGCAGGCGCGAGCCACTCCTTCTCGGCGCCCCAGTAGACGTCGGTTTCCGGGCCCCAGATGTCCGCGCGGCCAAAGCCGAAGCCGAAGGTTTTGAAACCCATGGATTCGTAGGCCATGTTACCTGCAAGGATGATCAGATCCGCCCAGGACAGGGCGTTGCCGTATTTCTTCTTTACCGGCCAAAGCAGGCGGCGGGCCTTGTCGAGGCTGGCATTGTCCGGCCAGGAGTTGAGTGGCGCAAAGCGGATGTTGCCGGAGCCGGCACCGCCGCGACCGTCCTGCATGCGATAAGACCCAGCAGAGTGCCACGCCAGACGGATCATCAGGCCGCCATAGTGCCCCCAGTCAGCCGGCCACCAGTCCTGGCTGTCGGTCATCAGCGCACGGACATCGGCCTTGACCGCTTCGTGGTCCAGTCCCTTGACAGCTTCACGGTAGCTGAAGCCCGGGTCCATCGGATTGGTCCGCGCACCGTGCTGGTGGAGAATGTCGAGGTTCAGTTCATTCGGCCACCATTTGGTCACCGAATTGTCCATCGACGTATTACCGCCATGCATGACGGGGCATCCGCCCGCCTTGTCCACTTTCGCGTCCATAATCCACTCCAATTCAAAACTCGGTGCACGCACCAGCTAAAAGAACTCCGGCCGGTGACAGCAGTTTGACAGCGTATGCGCCACTCACGATATGCGCATTCGCCTGCTGCTGTTCCAGTCCGCAGAACCAATATCTCTTCGCGAAACAAACGGGAGTAGCGACGCGCCGGGCCACTGGCCTTCGCGCCTCTCCAGTTTTTTCTGATTCTAAACTAGCAGAGCGATCTCATCAGAAGAAGTTGAATTTCCTGATCGCTTTGATAGGATTTTCTTATGATAAATATCACCCTGAAACAGCTTCGCTATTTCGAGGCACTGGCGCGTCATGGCCACTTTGGCCGGGCCGCAGAATCCTGCGCAATTTCGCAGCCGGCTCTGTCCATGCAGATCAGGGAGATGGAAGACGCGCTCGGCGCTGCCCTGATCGAGCGCGGACCACGTCAGGTTCGGCTGACCCATTTTGGGGAAATCGCGGTGGAACGCGCGCGCGATATTTTGCGGGCGACGGAGGAACTCAGTGATCTCGCACGCGCCTCAAGAGACCGCCTTGTCGGACGCCTGCGCATCGGTGTCATTCCGACCATAGCCCCTTATCTGTTACCACGGGTAATCAGCGCGCTTTCAACCCAACATCCGGAGCTTGATATTCACGTGCGGGAAACCGTGACCCCGAAGCTGATCCAGGAGCTTGGGGAGGGAAAACTCGATACCGCCATTGTCGCTCTTCCCGTCTCGGAAGCGTCCCTCGCCGAAACGCCTCTCTTCACAGAGACCTTCATGCTGGTGCGGTCTGCCCGGGAGGCCAATGCGCCCATGCCGAGCGCCGACACGCTCAGGGAAATGCGCCTGCTGCTGCTGGAGGAAGGCCATTGTTTCCGCGACCAGGCGCTCTCCTTCTGCAACCTCCCCTCGGGCCCGCCGCGCGAAGTGCTCGACGCCAGCTCTCTCTCAACGCTCGTTCAGATGGTCAGCGCCGGTATGGGCGTCACGCTGATCCCGGAAATGGCGGTGCCTGTGGAAACGCGTTCTGCTTCCGTCTCCGTGTCGCGCTTTCAGGATCCCGAACCGACACGGACCGTCGGCATGGTTTGGCGCGACTCCAGCCCGCTTGGGGGCCAACTCGGGGAGATCGCCGAAATCGTTCGCAGTTCGGCGGCAAAGACTGAAACGCTTACGCCGCCCGCTTGAAGAATGTCAGGGCTCCCAAAACCGCCATCGCTCCGGAAATTGCCAGCAAGACGGCCCGGGCGTCGTCGCCTGATGCAAACACCGCGACCGCAAGTCCGGCAATTGGTTGGGAAATATTGTTCAGACAGATGATCACTCCGGTGGTCTTGCCAAACTCACCGGCTGGAATGATCTCCTTGCGCAGGGTACGGACATAGATGTTGAACATCTTGTCGAAACCGGCAATCAGAAGAAACCCGGCAACATAGACCAGCGGATGGACGCCGAGACCTGTGAAGACTATGCCGAGTAAGATCATGGCATAGGCCGCTCTGCCGAGCGTCTTCAGGCCGAAGTGAATATGTGCGGTCATGGTCAGAACCGCAAACGTGGCGGCGGCACCGCCGACCTGCAGCCACGCATAGGTTTGTTCGCTCTGAGCGTAGAACCCCGTCATCATCGCCGCTGCCGTGGCAAGCGTTGCGCCGATCGCCAGATTGACACCTGCAGCCTGGAGAACAGCGCGCATCAGCCCGGGGATTTGCCAGACGAGTCTGAACGCGGTCGCAAGGTCTTTAACGGGGTGCCGGCGCTCACTTTCGGGCCGCTGTTCCATGCGCCCCTGCCCACGCCAGAGCAAAAACGTGCCGTCGGCAAGAAAAAACAGCCCGGTTGCCAAAAAGACCACGGCTTCCCAGGGCCAGATCGCCATCATGTAGGCTGCCGTCAGGGGCCCGAGCACAACGCCCATCTGCGCTGCGAGTTGGCTGTAACTCGCCACCTTTTCGAACCGCTCGTCTGAAAAGGCGCGGACCAGAACCATCTCGAGGGCCAGCAAGCCCTGGGTCGTCAGGACGCCGACCACGGCTGAAAGCGCAATCAGCCACCAGACGCCACCAAACACAATCTGGCCAGTGATGCCGACCAGGCAAACGACGGCCCGCAGAATACGGCTCACGCGCAAGAGCAGGATCGGATTGAGCCGATCACACAGGATGCCGGCAACAGGAAAAGCCAGATAGCGGGGCAGCGTTTCAAAGAAGAAGGCCAGACCCGACCAGGCGACATTGCCGGTGATCTGGAAAATCACCAGCGGCACCAGAAACAAAAGGATCTGGTCGGCCAGAACCGTCAGAAACATGGACGCGAAAAAGGCGCGGTCGCGGACGAGCATCGGAAACTTTCAGGGATGCGCCGAGGAGAGGCGTATTAGGTAGCACCCTGACCGAGGCACCGCAATCCGATGAAACGCGTTGCTCCGTACGCTTCAACTTCATCCAAGGAGCGCGTTTGCGCGCGTCTTTAAGCAACCAAGCCGGTTTCGGGTCTCGCTTGGCAGTATTCGCGTTGTTTCCCTCTCCCATTGGGGAGAGGGCTAGGGTGAGGGGCCAAATCCATCAAGTAAACTGAAACGTTTGTCCCCTCACCCGGCCTTTCAGGCCGACCTCTCCCAAGGGGAGAGGTAACAATCCTAGAAACATGCGCATTTTTCCACTCGTGCGACCTGATTCAGCGGTAGCGTGAAAGCGATTCCTCGAATTGAAGGAGGACGCGTTCACGCTGAACGTTTCTCTGCGGGAAGGTCAATCCTTTATTGTCACCTCGGATCTCCGCTGCGCTGCGTCCGGGGTGACAAGCAGAATGGGCGTCGTGCAATCTCCCTTCCATCGCCGCTCGCAGTCCCATGCCTCCCCGGCCATGAGCCGGGGTCATCTTGCCAAGATGCACGCAGGATCATGAGTCAATTCCGGGACGGTGCTGAGGGTTTATCGATGGCGCGAGCCAAACACACAATGTCACCCCGGCCCTGAGCCGGGGCCCACTCGCCGATCAGCTTGTCGAAGGGTTTGAATCGGGTGCGGCGGCACCTAAACTTGCTAGGTTCACTCTGCAGATGAGTAGGCCCCGGATCTACCTCCGGTCGTCCGGGGTGACACCATCTGCTTGAACAGGTCTCCCGCGTTGCCGCGCATTGTTGTCCCAGCACCCGACTTTTCGGGAACGACAGCGCGTGTGATTGGCTTGCGCGGCGCCTCACTTCTTGTGCTGTCCCGGCCCTGAGCCGGGGCAGCTCCTGTTGATTAGGCTGTCTCAAACCTTCCGGGCGACCACAAACCGGCTGCGGGGTTCCGGGTAGGTTCCGGTCTCGATGATCTCGAAGCCGGACCGGCTGATCAAATTCTCAACGGAGGCAAAGGAGTACATCTTCACGAAGGGCGCCTTGCCAACCAGCTGCATCGCCTTGATCAGCGGCAGGAACAGCCAGGCCTTGTCCTTGAGACAGACGGTCTTTGAGATGAACAACCCGCCGGGCTTCAAAAGACCGTGCACGCGGGCCATGAGGTCTTCAGGCGTTTCCACGAGATGCAGGAAGTTGTAACCGAGAATGGCGTCGTAGCCTTGTTCCGTCTCTACGCTCTCACTGAAAACGTCTGCGACGGCGAAACGCAAACCGGCGTGTGCATCACCTTTTTGCTGTGCCGCTTCGAGCTTGTCGTCTGCGATGCGGACCATGCCGGGTGCAAAGTCGGTCGCCAGATAGGACCTTACGTTCGCGGCCAGAAGCAGTGCGGTGGAGCCGGTTCCACATCCCAGCTCCAGAACATCATCCTCCGGTCCGAGATGCTCGATGGTGCGCGCCAGCGTCTTTTCGTAGGCGCTCTGGTCCTTAACCGGAGATGCGGCATATTTCACCGCGATCTTGTCCCAGAAGCGTGTTGAAGGCGTCATATCATTGGTCCATGCAATTGCCATGGTCGGTCTTTCTCAAAATTCAGGCTGTTGAAGGGTGTTCGCCCGGATTACTTGCGTTTCCGGGCGTTGCCACGCAGGCCGAGACGCTCCAGCAAATCACGCCCGATTTCCCGGCCGCCCATCGGCGACGCAAGAAATTCCAGTACAATGATCACTGCACTGACCAGATGTGATGCAAAATGGTGCGGACTCATCCGAAGCGCTCCTTACGTCTTTTCTAGCCCCTTCAAAAACGAATGGAAATTGCCGAAATTTCACTAGGTGATATACATATTTGCATGAACTGGAAGAGTATAACATTTGATTGGAACCAGGCGCGCGCTTTTCTTGTAACAGCGGAAGAAGGATCCCTTTCGGCCGCTGCACGCGCACTCGGCCTCACGCAACCGACCTTGAGCCGGCAGGTTGCTGCCCTGGAGGAAGAGCTTGGCGTCACCCTGTTCGAGCGCTTGTCGAAGAGCCTTGTTCTGACCGAAGCCGGCGTCGAACTTGTCGAACATGTGCGCACGATGGGCGATGCGGCGAGCCGGATCTCTTTGACGGCCTCCGGTCAATCCCAGCAGATCGACGGCCTTGTCACGATTTCCGCAACCGACCTGATGGCCGCCATGATCCTGCCGGACATCCTTCGCGACCTGCGCCGGAAGGCACCGGCCATCGAGCTCAAGATCCTGTGCACGAACAGTCTCAGCGATCTGCGGCGGCGCGAGGCCGACATTGCCATACGGCATGTGGAACCAGATCACCCGGAACTTTACGCGCGCAAGCTACGCGAGGCGCCGGCGCGGATCTTCGCTGCAAAGTCCTATCTCCAGACATTCGGCAGGCCCCTGACAAAGAGCGATGCTCCCGATCTCGACTTTGTCGGCTACGACAACAACGAGGAACTTGTGGTTTATCTGCGTGCCTTCGGGCTGGATGTCAGCGAAGCCAATATCGACCTCGGTTCACCGAGCGGGATGGTCGCCTGGCAATATGTCCGTGAGGGATTTGGCCTGTCCATCATGGCCGACGAGATCGCGGCTCGCTGCCCGGAGATTGCGCCTGCCTTTGAAGATGTCGAGCCGATCACGTTTCCCATCTGGCTGGTCACGCACAGGGAGCTTCGGACAAGCCGCAGGATCCGGACGGTGTTCGATCATCTGGCCGCAGGGCTGCTGGCGGTCAGACCCGGAACCTGAGCTGCGCCCGGGAAAAGCTCATTCCTTGTGCAGACTGTTCCAGGAGGAATAAAGCGTTGAGTGCAAAAGCGCATGCTCCTCACCGAAACGAACAACGATGAGGTCTCTTTCCGGCATCATGTAAACCACCTGGCCGCCCTGCCCCATCATGTAGGAAAAGCGCCCCTGCAAATCTTCTCCGTCTCTGTCCAGAACATTGTGGCGAAGGTGCAATCCGTAGACACCGGTCGCAAGGTCGGAGGACTGAAGGTGCGTTCCGAATAACTGCCGTTTCAGGCCTTCTGGAAGAAATGGCGCCTCTTCGCCGCCATTGGTCATCAGGAAATGCCCGACCTTCACCCAGTCGCGTGCGGTCGCATAAAGGCAGCAATAAGGTGTGACATCCGTTGTTTCGATGTGCCGAAGCCAAAAGGCATCGGCAGCGCCGGCGGGATACCAGATCTTTTCGGAAAGAAGCGCGTGAAGCGGCCGACCGTAGAGCTCTGTCAGCAAATGGCCGAGGATTGCCGAATTCACGTTCTGGTAGGAAAACTGGCCCAGCAGTTCGGGTTTCGGCTCAAGCCTGCCGGCAATTGCCCTGACACCGTCAGCGTGAAGGCTCGCAAGATTTCCAAACGGATTGGCATGCGTCAGATGCCCGCCCTTGTCGGAGCTGTTTCTTTCAAAATCGACTCCACTGCGCATTTCCAGGAACTTGCGGATCGGGATCTGTCGGAAACCGTTCGACCCGAAGGACACCAGATAGCGACCGATGGGATCCTCGAGACTGCTGATCTTGCCTTCGGCATGTGCTTTGAGAACCAGCGCACCGACGAGGCTTTTGACCAGCGAATAGGAGTTCAGACGCGTCTCGGGCCCGATCCTGTCGGCATAGGTTTCGACAGCCAACCGACCGTCTTTCAGCGCGAGAAGCGCACGGCTGCCAGACGTTGCAAATATCTCCTGTCCGTGTGCGTTGAGACTGCGCAGCGCGGGGTGTCTAGCCAACGGCTGCGAACTGCCGCGCACGGTCTCGTAAGCGCCAAGCGCCGGCCAGACAGCGCGTGGATAGCCGGCCGACATCAGTCCCCAGATCCCGGATGCGTAAGCCGCTGCAAGGCCTGCGCAGAAAATCGCAAACACGATTAGGGACAGTCTGAGCAAAAACATTTCACGAATTCCCGGTCACTGCTTTTGGTGATGGAAACCCGAATGCGTGACCGAAGTAGGACAGGTTTCAGCAGTTTTCGTGCAGGGCGCGAGAATTATAAAGACAAGCCGCGTGGCTCAGATCACCGGCAAAGGCTTGAACCCGGTCCGCGCCATCAGGGTCTCGAAATAGTCCGTTACGCGCGGCGGAAACGTCAGTCCCTTCACCACAGCGGCGGAGCGCAGGAGCGGAAGCAGGCGGATATCGTCCTTTGACAGCGTTCCGTTGACGGCATCCGGGCTTTCAATCCGGCCATCGAGGTCTTCCAGAACCGGCATCAGTTCACTGATGAATTCGCGCGTCCTTGCGCGAAGCGCGACAAAGTCCTCATAGACCTTGAGCTTGCGGACTAGATAGTGGTCATGGGCAGCAATCGTTGCCATTTCCGGGAGATCGAGCAACGGATAGCGGGGCATGGTGAGATAAGGCGTGATCTTGAGGATGCGCGCGCACAGGTCTGAAATCTCGGGCTGCTCCGGCCCCGTCAGAACGGGGTCGCCCATTCGTTCGATGTGATCGACCATATCCATGCTTTCCAGCATGGGGGTTCCGTCATCACGCACAAGGATCGGGATCACGCGTTTGCCGACCAGCGAGATCATCGCCTCGCTGTCGTCATCCAGCACCACCTGCTCTTCGAGCGGAATGCCTTTCAACGCTGCGATCATGCGCACGCGAAAGCACAGCGAGCAGTGCTCGAACATCAGGAGCTTCATCTCGTCTCCGTTTGAGAACCGGCCCGTTGGTCTCGGCGCGAAAACCCTTTGGGCAGTCTAGCGCGGCTTGGCAAAAGAGGCGTCCTGTGTGCCGCGCAGGCAGGCGACGATCCAAGGATAAGTGTCGGTCACATAGTATGCATAGACGCCGTTCACCGTCATGCCGTTGCACTCATCCAGATCGCCGGCATTGGTAAATTCGTAGTCCGAGCGGTAGAGACCATTATAGTTTCCGCCCGGATTTCCGTCGCCCGAGGGCCGGGAACCCTCTTTCAGCGTGTAACCCGATGCGGCCTTGCGCACCTTGCCATCTTCATCCTTGAAATAGGTACCGTAGACCGGGAAGCCGTCTGCCGCGAACCCAATCAGCGGCGACCCGTCCGGACCGGGGTTATCATCGAAAAGCGCGTTCGGATTGCCGTGATAGTGATAGCGGCCGTCAGGCTGTGTGTGCGCATGGTGATTGTCCTCCGCGAAGGTTGCCAGCGGCGACATCGGATCGAGGAGCCAGGGATCGTCTGCCCGGCAACCGGCCAAAACATTACCATCGGCGTCAGCCTGGGGGCTTGATGGCCTGTAGCACCCGGCGGATTGGATATCGACGACGGCGCCGTTCAGGAGGATCGCATCAAAACTGGTATGCTCCAGCTCGGCGATACGGCCACTGAATTCTGGTTTGCGCGTGATGTAGAAAGAGTGCCCGATCGCAGCTACTTCAGACGCAAATTTCCGACGTGAATCGCCGCCTACATCATGGTTCGGAATGCCGTTGGACTGGATCGTGCACGTGTCGCCTTCCACCGTGACAAGGACGGCGCCGCTGAGCGAGCGATCCTGTTGGAGGTCTTTCACTTCAGACGTATAGGCACTTGCGTAATCGGCACAGTCCGGCGACGTGTTGGTCAGGATCTTGTTGGTGATCTTTACACTTCCAGGATCGCTCTCGGCCGTTTCGAGAATAACCGTCGCGTCCTGGGCGGCACCTTGTGCGGCAAAAATGAGCGTTCCAGCAAACACAAACAGCCCTGCGGCTCTGAAAGGCGTTTTCATCAATTGAATTCCCTTAAGCGGTTCAGCGGCGCCCTCGCCGATATACATCATAAGGTGAAATTTACTTGAACGCACCCATTGCGGGCATTCACAAACTCACCCAAGCATCCAATTCAGCACCAGACGCCAGTCTGTCATCCGGATGGGTGTGCCGTGGGTGCCGGTGTCGAAGAGCGTGAATTTGATCGGGTAATTCGGGGCGCGGGACTTGATCTGCTTGAAGAAGTTGGCCTGCGTTTCCCAATTATAGACCCGGTCCAGCGTGCCCTGCCCCATGTAGATGGGAACGTTGCGCGAGAGAGCGCCTGAAGAAAAGATATTGGGATCCTTCGGGGAACCCAGCAGCATGATGCCGCTGATGAGACTGGAATAATTGCCGTTCTTGACCAGGTTCCAGCAGATGATCCCCCCCATGGAGCCGCAGGCGACCACAACCCTCGCCCCGGGCGAGATCTGCTTCTGGTACTGGATCAAGGCTGCGACGTCTGCCGTGCCGCGCTTGTCGAAATTCTCAATATCGACGGTGAGATAGGCACCGCCATTGCGCACCATCAGGTTTTGGATGCGATTGAAGTTGCCGCCGAACGAGACGTCATTCATGCCCTGAAAGCGGTTGCCGCCCTGACCGTGAATGTAGATGACAATGACCCGCGCACCGCCTTTCCACTTGCCGGTCCCCATATATTTGACCGTGCGGCCGTTAGCCTGCAGCTCCGCGCTGCCCCTGCCCCGCTTGGGTTTGTAGGAAACGTAGTTGCCGAACACCTTGCGCTCATCGACTTCGTCCCGGTCGCGAAGATCGCGCTGCTTGGAATATTCAACGACGATGAAGTCGCCGTTATAAAGGCTCTCGGTGACCTTCTTGTAGCGGAACAGGCGATCCTTGTAGGGCTTCAGCACCTCAGCTTGTGCAGTACCCGCGAAGGCTATGGACAACCCGACAAGCAGGCCACGGAACAATCGGGACGGGCGGACTGACAGCATTCGGTGCAGCATATGGGGTCCTTCGTTCGGGCAGCCAGCGCGATGAAACCAGCCGGTAACCTACGCCCCGCACAGCCGCTACGCAATTGCGGCAGCGGTAAAAACCGGCCTGTCACCTCGTCTGTTCACACACAATATCTCGATGGCTTTTGAGACCCGGATTCGGCAATCAGTCGGATGAAACACTTTTCAGAAGGCAAGATGTAATTGCCGCGCACCCTGGCATAACGTCAGAAATACGGAGGAATTTCCTGACTTTATCCACATTACTTGAGGTGATCTGAATAACTTTTTTGCAAATTGCGACTTTAAGGAATTGGTAACCATAAAAACCCGAGACTGCCTGTTAGAGGGCCCGAATAGGCTGATCTGCAAGACGACGCACGGCAAGGTCAGGAGAACCAGGATGCCAGTCATTTCCTTCGCAAACGCAAAAGGCGGCGCCGGCAAGACCACGGCTGCCTTGCTGCTGGCGACAGAAGTCGCAGCACGGGGAAAACGCGTGACCATCTTTGACGCCGACCCGCAAAAGTGGATCTCACGATGGTACGAGTTGCCGAACAAGTGCCCGCGCATCTCCGTTGTCAGCGAAATGTCGCCGGCCTCGATTGCCGAGCAGATCACCCACGCCGCGGAGTTTTCCGATTATGTGATCGTTGATCTTGAGGGCACGGAGAACCTGATAGTCGCCAATGCCCTCTCGGTTTCCGATCTGGTTGTCGTTCCAATCCAGGGCTCTTCCATGGACGCGCGCGGCGGTGCCAAGATCCTGACCCTGATCAAGAAGCTGGAAAAAATCGTCCGCCAGGACATCAAGCATTGCGTCGTCCTCACGCGCACAAACGCAGCCGTCACGACGCGCGCGATGAAGGCGGTGCAGGACTTCCTGTCTGCGCAGAACATCGATGTCCTGATGACCCCGATCGTCGAGCGGGCCGCGTTCCGCGACCTGTTCGAATTCGGCGGCGGGCTGGCCACGCTGAATCCGTCCGTGGTGTCGGGCGTTGCCAAGGCGCGGGAAAACGCATCGCTTTATGCCGCGGAAATCCTGGAACGCGCCATCAAGGTTCCGAAGAAACGCTGGTACGACGTCTTCAAGCGCGCCAGCTGATCCCGCGCTCACCGCGACGCCATTCCCGGGTTTTGCGCGTGTACCGAGCCCGTGTCCGCGCGCAAATGCCCAAGCCGTCATCGCGAAGCGGGGTGAAGTGCGGCCGAAAGGATGGGCCGCGAACGCATGGGTGTGCCGCCCGTCCTTCGAGACGCCGCTTGCGTGGCTCCTCGCGACGGAGCCGGGCGTTGGTTTTCTCTAAACGGTTTGTGAAGCGTCCGGTTTCTTCGATGCCGAGGCATGTCGCCAGCCGTCTTTCTACAGGACGGCTTTTTCGATACTTCCCATTGTTCTGCCTCCAGTGCTCGCATTATGGTAGGTCCCCGCCAGTTTCTGGTTAGGACATGTTGCTGATCCATTGGAGGAATTCATGCTCCCGTTTTTGATGCGCTCGGCTCAGGTGGGTCTGGTCAGCCTTTTGCTCGCAGGCTGTTTCGGCGAAGACGGCAACGTGGCGCTTGGAACCCTTGAAAGGGACAGGGTGGCGCTGACGGCAACAGCCAATGAGATCCTGATCGACCTTCCCGTGGCGCAGGGAACATTTGTTGAAAAGGGCACAATTCTCGCGCAACTGGATCCGACGCAGCAGCAGGCCGTGGTCAACCAGGCGCGTGCGGAAATGCAAAAGAGCAAGGCGAATCTGGACAAGCTCCTGAACGGATCAAGACCAGAAGACATTGCACAGGCGCGCGCAAGTGTTGCCAGCGCCAAGGCAAATCTCCTGAATGCGGAAGCTTCATTCGCACGCTTCGACGACCTGACAACGCGTGGCACCACGAGCCAGGCCCAACTGGACAGTGCGCGCGCGACACGCGATGCGGCAGTGGCCAGCCTGGAAGGCGCTGAACAGAACCTGAAGGAGCTGGAAATCGGCTCCCGCGAGGAAGACATCGACATTGCCCGGGCTGAACTTGCTGCCGCGGAGGCCAACCTTCAAACGCAGGAAACCATCCTGTCTGATCTCAGGATCGTCGCATCCCGAGACGGGGTGCTGGACAGCCTGCCCTGGAACCTGGGTGAGCGGGTCACTGTCGGCAGCCCGGTTGCGGTCCTGCTCGCAGGCGATGCGCCTTTCGCACGGGTCTATGTGCCGGAGCCGTACCGGGTGAAAATCAAGGAAGGTGACAAGTTGCTGGTCCGGATTGACGGCCTGGATTCAGAGATCGAGGGCCAGGTCCGCTGGATCAGCTCCGACCCGTCCTTCTCGCCGTACTATGCGCTCAACCAGACCGAACGCGCGCGGCTGATGTATCTGGCTGAGGTGCAACTTCCCGACAGTGCTTCCGAACTTCCGAACGGTGTTCCAGCCCAGGTTGTCATGCCGTGAACACCGTGTCTCCGGAGATCGCGATTGAAGCCAAGGGTCTTGTCAAGAAATTCAAGGATTTCCGCGCTGTTGACGGGCTTGATCTGACCATTGAACGCGGAATGATCTACGGTTTTCTTGGACCGAACGGCTGTGGCAAGACCACCGCAATCCGAATGCTGACCGGCTTGCTGACGCCGACGGAGGGAAGCGTCGAGGTGCTCGGAATGTCCGTGCCCAAAGACGCCGAAGCCCTGAAATACAAGATCGGCTACATGACGCAGACGTTTTCGCTCTATGGCGACCTGACTGTCCTGGAGAACCTCAATTTCATGTCGACGATTTACGGCATTACGGGAAAAGAGCAGTCGGACCGCATCAAGGAAGTTATGAAGCGATATGATCTGGCGGACCTGAAAGACCGGTTCTCGGGCAGGATGAGCGGCGGGCAACGGCAAAGGCTCGCCCTTGCGGCCGCCGTCCTTCACCAGCCTGAACTTTTGTTCCTGGACGAGCCGACCTCGGCCGTTGACCCTGAGTCGCGCCGGCTTTTCTGGGAGCAACTGTTCGATCTGGTCAGCGACGGGACGTCGATCATCGTCACGACCCATTTCATGGATGAAGCAGAACGTTGCCACAAGCTTGCGATCCTCGAAGCCGGGCAAAAACGCGCGGACGGCACGCCGAAGGAACTGATGGCCTCCATGGGGGCGAATGTGGTTGAGATTGAAGGCCCCAATCTGAGAGAGATCCGGCGCAAACTTGATGGCAAGGAAAACATCATGGCCGCCGCACAAATCGGCGCGCGGCTTCGCGTTCTGGTTCACGACGATGTCGCGGACGCCGAAGCCTACCTGAAAGCCGCGCCCGAAACCGATGGGGCGACGCTGATCGAACAGGTCCGGCCAAATCTGGAGGATGTTTTTGTCACCGCAACCGGAAAAGGCCGCCAATGATCTCGATCTCCCGCATCCTGGCCATCTTTTTCAAGGAGCTGGCACAGCTTCGACGGGATCGCATGACCTTCGGCATGGTGATCATGATCCCGCTGATCCAGCTGATCCTGTTCGGATATGCGATCAACACCAACATCCGCGACATTCCGGTTGCGGTGGTCGATCAAAGCCAGACCGCTCTCAGCAGCATTCTGGTCGATATGGTGGAAGCGACGACCGTTGTCACGGTGACTGAACATCTGCAGTCCCCGGAAGAAGCGATTGAGGCCATCAAGGCTGCCCGGGTGCGGGCGGCATTTATTTTGCCGCCGGACCTGTCGAAGCGAGTCGCAACATCTCCGGCTGTTGGTCTGGGATATCCATCTTCCACCGACCAGGAGAACAGCCGGCCTGTGGCGCAGTGGATCGTGGATGCGTCCGACACCATGATTGCCAGCGGAATCCTGTCCCTGCGCAACATGCCGCTTTCGGAGCTGAACCGCCAACCGCCGAACCGGACCACAGCGACATTCGAAGTTGCGCTCTTCTACAATCCGGAGCAGAGGACCGCGGTCAATATCGTTCCCGGACTGGTCGGCATCATCCTGACCATGACGATGATCATGTTCACGTCCGCAGCCATCGTGCGGGAGAGCGAACGCGGCAACATGGAGATGCTGATCAACACGCCGGTCAAGCCGATCGAGCTGATGATCGGCAAGATCATTCCCTACATTTTCATAGGTCTGCTGCAGACCGTCATCATTCTCGGTCTTGGACACATCCTGTTCAGCGTGCCCTTCGGTTCCAAGAGCGTGGACCTCTTTATCGGCACACTGCTCTTTATCGGTGCCAGCCTGTCGCTTGGGCTGGTGCTGTCGACCATTGCCAAGAGCCAGCTTCAGGCGACCCAGATGACGGTTTTCGTGCTGCTGCCGTCGATCCTGCTGTCCGGATTCATGTTTCCCTATGAGGGCATGCCGGTGATCGCGCAATATATCGCGGAAGCCTTTCCCGCGACCCACTTCATGCGCATGATCCGGGGCTTCGTTCTGCGCGACGCCGGTCTCATTGAACTCTACCGAGACGTCCTGTGGATGTGCGGGTTCTTCGTCCTCGGCATGATCGTGGCCGCGCTGCGCTTCAAAAAGCGGCTGGATTGACGTCATTCACTGGCGCATCTCTTGAAAGAAACGCCAAGTCCGCGTTTGGGAACGGCTCAAAGTTCCGGATTTTGTGGCCCATCCTTCGAGACGCGAGCAAGCTCGCTCCTCAGGATGAGGTTTCATGTGCAGCAACTTCCCGAAAACGACCTTCATCCTTCGAGACGGACCTTACGGCCCTCCTCAGGATGAGGTTGTTGCCGGTAAATACTTGCGCACGGCTGACCAAAAATCGCCCTCTTCCTGAGGAAGCGCGTGAGCGCTGTCTCGAAGGATGGGCCGCTTGCTCTTTTGTCGGAAGGCTCAAGCCATCAGAGATCCGCAACTCCGACAACAAATGGCCCCGCCCTACTTGGGCTGCGGGCCCGTGTCGACGCGCGGGTTTGCGGTTCTGAGCACCGGTGTCTTTTCCGAAACGTTCTCGCGGCTTTCGCGCCAGACAACGAAGATGCCGGAGAGGATGATGACCGAGGACCCGACTGCCACGTAGATGTCCGGTGTTTCGGCGAAGAACAAGGCACCGAACAGCGTTGCCCAGAGGATCTGACTGTATTGCAGCGGGGCGACGAAAGCGGCAGGCGCGGCGCGGTAGGCCCCGAGGATGCAGAGCTGTGCAAGTATGGAGAGAAATCCGACAAGTGCCATCAGGCCGAGATCGGGCAGCGCGACGGGCACATAGACGATCGGCAGCGTCATCGACATGACCAGCAATGAAAGCAGCATCGGGTAAAGGATCAGGACCGCTGGCCGTTCCTTGCCGCCGAGTTTGCGCGCCAGGATGGACGACAGGGCACTGGCACCGGCCGCGGTCAGTCCCGCAAAATGTCCAGGTGTCAGCTCGATCACGCCTGGGCGCAGGACAATCAGAACACCGATGAGACCGACAAAAACAGCCCCCCAGCGCTGCATCCGAACCGTTTCGCCCAGCAGAGGCACCGAGAGAACCGTCACCAGAAGCGGCGTCGCAAAGAGCAGCGAATAAACTTCGGCGAGCGGCAAAACGGTAAAGGCGTAAAACCCGCAGGACATGGCGACAATGCTCAGCCCGGCGCGGCACAGCACTAGGACCGGAAAGTGCGGCCGGAAATTGTCGACAGCCTTGTCGGCGAGCATGAGAATGGACATCGGCACGAAGGCAAACAGCATCGAAAAGAAGATGATCTGGAAGACCTGATAGGTTCCCCCGAGCGACTTGATCACGGCGTCATGGGTTGAAAAGAACGCGAAGGCACCGAGCGCTGCGACAAGTCCCCTGAGCGTTGCTGACATGGCCGGAGCCTTTTCCATTCGATGAACAGGCCCGCGATCTGCGCAGGCCAAAGACATGAGGTGAAAGCGTGACGCTTCGCGTCATCTGCACTCATTGCAAGCACCTGAAGATGCTGCCACGCCGACTTGTTACCAGACTGCGCGCGACTGCCAAAGTCCCGGATGCCGTCTCACAGTCCGGAACTCATCGCAAAAAGCCATCAAATTAGGCTGCCGATTTGTTGTTCAGACGAAAACCCGCGCCAAGGTTGCGACCGCCAGGGCCGTTGCTGCCCGTTTCGGCCCGTCAAACTCGGACGCCGCCTGTCCGGGAACCGTCAGGCTGATCCGGTTGAGATCGGTTGCCTCAAGGTGGTCGAGATCTGCGGACTTGGCAGCCTCTTCGGCGGCGATGCGGATTTCGTCCAGCATGCGCACCAACCCCTGCCAGATATGGAGCGGTGGCGCTTCATTTGTGTCGCACCAGCGAACAATTTCATCTTCCGACACGTTGAGCGCCGCAGCAGCCTCATCCGTCGAGAGGCCGATATACCTTACTATATCGCTGAAATTACTCATTTTTCACCCCTGGCGCTATGCACTCACACACCTCTGATATTCTTATTGTGCGTTGCAATATGGCAAAATTCCAGTCCTTTACAAGAAATAAGTTAAGTCCTGTGCCGACAAAGGAATTGGGTGCTGGAACATAACGATGATTCTCCATGCGCTTCTCGGTAATTCTTCGGAGCCTTTGGTGCAGCAATCCCATTTCCGAATAGGCTGAACAGTCAATTGTCTGAAATTGTTTGACAAAATCGATATCGGTGGAAAACGGACGGCTGCCCGATTGTGGGGAGCGGTTGATGTTAGATTTGTTCAAACAAATCAATCGACCTGCCAACGCCGCCGGACCTCTTAATGAAGTTCAAGGGAAAATCCTTTATCGCGATCGTCCTTTCACCGGAACCGCCCTTCGATGCGTGGTTCAAGGAAATCGACCGGATTATTGCGCGGTCGCCTGGGTTTTTCATCGATCGGCCGATCATTCTCGACGTCAGGGGCAGCAATATTCCGATTGACGATCTGGAACAGCTTTTGTCCGGACTGAATGAGCGCTCCGTCCGCGTCATGGGGATCGACGGCGTTGCGGGAACCCGGCTGAAACCTGGTATGCCACCAAGTTTCGGCGGCGGACGGCTTGCCTCCGATGTGGAGGTCCCCGAACCAGCCGACGCTGACGAAGCGGCCAAGACTGTTTCCAAACCTTCTGAAAAGACGGCAAAAACAACAAACGGTGAGGCGAAGGAAAAAGAGGCTGATGGCCAGCCTTCGACCAAACCGGAAGAAGCCGCGGTGATTGCCCTCAACGACGACAGTGCGTCGATCGTTATTTCAGAACCCGTCCGGTCGGGGCAGAGCATTCTGCATCCCGACGGCGACGTGACTGTGATCGGCTCCGTCAGTTCGGGCGCTGAGATCATCGCCGGCGGGTCGATACATGTATATGGGGCACTGCGCGGACGTGCACTGGCGGGGGTCGCAGGCAAGGACAATGCCAGAATTTTCTGCACAAAGCTCGATGCCGAGCTGGTCTCGATAAATGGGCTTTACAAGGTTGCGGACGATTTTGACGGAGCACTTCGCAATGCACCTGCGCAAATTCGCTTCGAAAATGAGTCCCTGGTCTTTGAAGCGCTGAACTAACCGGGTGGCCGGTTGCCGCAAGCGACCGGTGCCACAACAAAACAGGACGGACACCATGAGCAACGCCACCGTCGTTGTTGTCACGTCGGGCAAAGGCGGGGTCGGCAAGACGACCACCACCGCCGCGATTGCCTCGGCGCTTGCCAAAGAAGGCTACCAGGTCTGTGCGATCGATTTCGATGTCGGCCTTCGAAATCTCGACCTTATCATGGGTGCGGAGCGCCGGGTCGTCTTCGATCTGGTCAATGTTGTACGCGGTGAAGCCTCGATCAAACAGGCTCTGGTGCGTGACAAGAAACTCAACAATCTTTACCTGCTTCCGGCCTCACAGACGCGGGACAAGGATGCGCTCACTGAAGAGGGTGTCGAGAAGGTCATCGGCGAACTGCGCATGTATTTCGACTGGATCGTCTGCGACAGCCCGGCAGGTATCGAGCGGGGGGCGACGCTCGCCATGCGCCATGCGGACGAAGCCATCATCGTCTCCAACCCGGAGGTCTCTTCGGTGCGTGACTGCGACCGGATCATCGGTCTTCTGGATGCCAAGACAAAAGTGGCGGAAGAAGGCGGCAGGATGCCGAAGCACCTGATGATCACGCGTTACGACACGGACCGCGCGAAAACCGGCGACATGCTGGCGACCGACGATGTCGTCGACATCCTCTCCGTCCCGTTGATCGGAGTGGTTCCGGAAAGCAAGGACGTCCTCAAAGCGTCCAATGTCGGCCTCCCCGTTACACTCTCGGACGAAGGGTCGGCGCCGGCAAAAGCCTACATGGAAGCTACCCGCCGGCTGCTCGGGGAGAACATCCCGGTCACAATCCCGGAAGAGAAGAAGAGCCTGTTCGGCAAGCTCTTCAAAGGGAGGGCCGCATGAACATCCTGAGCCTCTTTGGCAAAAGAGGCGAAAGCGCCTCGGTCGCCAAGAACCGGCTGCAAATCCTCCTGGCCCACGAACGGGCAGATGATGGCTCCGATGCCGTGCTGATCTCCAGCCTGAGGGAAGACATCCTGGCCGTCGTGGCCAAGCGCGTCGAAATCGACCCCGATTCCGTACGCCTTGAAATGGACCGCTCAGGCGATGTGACAACGCTCGGCATCGATATCGAGTTGCCGGCAGCAAAAGCCTCTTAGCGGAGCGATCAGAGCAAACACCAGATTTTTGAGGCGCCGGATCCGTTCGGCGCCTTTTTTCTGGATCTGATCAACTGCTGCCGTCATTGTGGGCTTGTTCCAAAAAGTGTTCAAAGGCTGGAGCCCGCCATGTTTCGGATCAAATTCGCCGCTTCGCTTGTCGCACTTGGCTTTGCATGCGCACCCCTGCCCGCGGTGTCGCAGGAGACCGGGTTGAATATTCGCGGATGTCTGGATGCGGTTGGCACCTATATGACAAAACGTTCGTCCGAACAGGAGGGAAAAACCCGGATTGACCGCGGTCTGATTGCGATCACCAATGGCGGCCACGCCTTCGTGACGGACAGCGCACAGGGAGGTCTTGAAGGCTATCAGCCGTTTTCCGATGGACGCGGCGCCTGGCGCTGCCTGGGCAAGCAGGACGGCAAGGACAAGATCAAGATCATTACCTTCGATTTTACAACGACGCCGAATGCCACGACCGACCGGTTGATTGCGCGTGTCACGGTTGAAGCCGTCTCCGATCCCCAAACCGGAACAATTTCCGGCAAGTCTCTTGTCGAATTTCTGGCGATAGACGCGGATCCCTATACGACCGATACGGTTCGTCCGTCAGTTCCTTACGACTTTACCGGCGTTAAATTGACTGTCGGTGAGTAATATCGCTTCAAGTCACCAACGAACGTAATTGCCGGGATGCGAGATCACCAACTCATCCGATCCTAGGTATTCGCACCTCTTTCGAAGTGCCCCGCCCGGCTGAGCAATTTTGGCAATCGCCAGATCACCGGGATCGATATCAGCGTCGCGATGACGATGTAATAGACCGGTGCGTAGTCGTCGCCGGTCCGGTTCACGAGATAGGTCGCCACCACCGGAGTCGTCCCGCCGAACACCGCCATGCAGATATTGTAGCCGAGTGCAACAACGCTGCAGCGCAAGTGCGCTGGGGCCGTCAACGTCAGCGCTGTCACCGAGAGAGCCCAGCCGGCCGTGCTGCTGAGCGTGAGTCCGAGCTGGCCCGCAAACACTGAAACCGTATCCGTTCGGTGCATCAGCCACCAGCAGGGACCGACCAGCACAAGCGTTGCAATCGCCCCAGCAAGAAAGACCGGACGCAGGCCGAACCGGTCGGCTGCGATCCCGCAGACCGGGACAAACAGAGCCATGACAATGAGATTGATCGTGGTGATGTCGAGGGCCTGGGACGCGGTGAAGCCGGCTTCCGAGCTGAGGTATGAGACAGCGTAGACATAGATCACGAAATAGATCACCGCAGTCGGTATCAGGAGAAGGACCATCTGGCCGATCAGCGCCGGGTGATAGCGAAGGCTTTGCAGGATGGGCGAGGTCTTTTCGTCCGGATCCTTGGGTCTGGCTGTCTCCGTCAGGCTGAGCCGCAGAATTGCGCTGAAAATGGCGACCACACCGCCGATGGCGAAGGGTACGCGCCATCCCCAGTCCGACATCTGCTCCGCACTCAGGAGAGAGCTGAAGCCCGCCGGAACGGCAGACCCAAGGACGCAACCCCACATCATCGCGAAGGCGACCCAGGCTCCGGTCATGGCCTTGCGCCCTTCTCTCGACTGCTCGACGAGCAGAACACCGGACGCGGTGTATTCTCCAGCAACCGAAATCCCCTGCACGATGCGGATGGCCACAAGGAGCAAAGCCGCCGAGAGGCCGATCTGGTCATAGGTTGGCAAGGCCGCAATGGAAAAGGATCCGCCGCCCATCAGCAATACGGAGATCATCAATGCCGTCTTGCGACCGACCCGATCTCCAATGTGTCCGAAAATCACGCTTCCGATCGGTCGTGCCGCATAACCCACCGCCAGCACGGCAAAGGCAGACAGGAGCGCCGCCAGTTTGTCCTCGGACGGGAAAAAGAGAGTTGCCAGGGTCGGCGCCAGGAAGCCGTAGACGGTAAAGTCATACCATTCCAGGACATTGCCGCTGGACGCAGCGAGAATTGCCTTGGGTGTCAGCTTCGATTTCTTGTCGGACATGAGCACCTTTTCTCAACTGAACCCTGTCGAACCTATCCAGCAGACGCGACGGTCCAATTCAACTGCGTTTATTTCCCAGCTTGCCGCGCTTAGCCCGCGACGCCTGCCTTCCTGAAACCGATCAGCCCTTTGCCGATATCGGAAGCAGAATGATGCGACTCGCCAGAAGTTGTATAAAGGGGTTCGCACGCGCCGGAAACCTTTCCCGTTCCGACGACTTGGCCAGCCCTGCAAAAGGGCCCGCCAACGCAGATGCCCCTTGCATCACGGCGCAGCGTTCACCTCGCACTTCGAAGACTTAGGTCAGACAAAAGCTTTAGCGCTGCGGACCGAGGAGCGTCATGTCCTTTTCGGCGAGCATCAGGTTTGCGTAGAGATTTGCGATCCACTGACGGCCCGACGCCGTGATTTTCAGGTACTCGATCGCCTTCTGGATATAGGGCGCGACGCTGTTCCTATAAAATTGCGGGTAGCGGTGCACTAGGTCGGCAGGTGTGTCGTAGCCGAGCTGCTTGTTGAGGCCGGCTTCCTCAAATTCGTAGTAAAGCGCGTTCGCCTTGCGGATGTAGTGCGGATCTCCGAGCTGACCGATGAAATCCGCCGCGCGGAGCAGATTGGCGTCTTCGCACAGCATCTCGCTGTCATCCGGGAAGCGGCTTGGAAATCTCGTGCCTTCAATTGCTTCGGCGACGCGCTGAGGATCAAGCAGCCGGGTTCCTTCGAGCCGCTGGTGAACGTAAAGCTTCGAACGGTCAACGTGGTAGGGTGTCAGAGAGGCGTCAGACGCACCGCGGGGCAGCTTTACCTTGTCTCCCTCTTCATTGACGACAAATCCGTTTTCATCGTCGCCCGGCAAGATGCCCCGGACATAACCGATGTCGTGGGTCAGACAGGCGACGATGACATGGGCATAGTCGGCCGGCGCCATGTGAGAGTGAAGCGCTCGTCCACGCAGAATGTCGTGGCCCACCAGTGTGACCAACATCGTGTGCTCGATATTGTGGTAAAGCGCGTCACTGTTGCCGATGCACTCCATCGCAATGCGAGCGATCGACGGAACCAGCTCGGCAAGTTCGGGGTCCGATTGGCCGAAGCGGCGCTGGACGTAAGCAGTCAGGAAATCGCCGAGCGCATCAGCCGCCAGTTCCGGCACGGTAAACATGAGTATCAAAACCCTCAACTTACACTTTGAATAAAATGCAATACTTCAATTAGGTACCGTTACGAATGTGTATGTCAACGAGATGTCGGAAGGGCTTCGGAATTTGACTTGGCCAGCCTGAAAAATGCGAAGGCGACGTGCTCCAGCGATGCCCGTCCCTCACCCGGGCTTTGCTGCCGACAGAACGATGCAGCTCGGATTGTCGAGGTACCAGGCCCAGCCGACCACATGGTGACGCTGTTCAGGCGGGAACCTGAGCGGATGCCAGCGGATGTCGGTCAGCCCGCCTTTCCTGAGCGCTTTCTCGTGCCGCGTGCGGCTCCACTGCCAGATCGGCACTTCGAAATCCTTGATTACGAGCGCATGTGCCGGCGGGTCGATGATGCGGTATTTGAACCCGATCCGCGCTTCCATGTCGTCCGGCGCACTTGAAAAGTCGTAGTCCGGGTTGATCGTATAGGTCACGAACCTGCCGCCCGGCCCAAGGTTCCGGCCGATCATCTCTCCCATTCGGTCAAGTTCGTCCACGCTTTGCGCATAATGAAACAGGTACATCGCGGTGACGATATCCACTGGGGGCGTCAGCTCGAAAGTTGCGTCGGCCGCGCTGACTTCTGCGTAAGTCACCTTGTCCGGAAACGCTTCTGCTTCGCCCTCGGCATTTTGGGCCCTTGCGCGATCGAGCATTTCTTCAGAAATATCGAGCCCGAGCACTTCTGCAGCGCCGCCATGGGCCAGAATGCGCGTCAGGCGGCCATCGCCACAGGCGAGGTCCAGAACCCGTTTGCCGGTAACCGGTCCGAGGACGTCCATGAAGACAGTCCACTCAAGCAGCCTGTAGGGATTGTCAGAAACCGATTGCTGAAGATAGGGAGACGGGTTCCTGTCGTAGTCGGCCATCCGGTTCGCTCTCGATTACCAGTTCACTCTCGTCACACCGATAGGTCTTCCAATACCGGTGCACTCGTCTCAATCAAGAGACCTGAAGGCAGCATAAGCCTCGTGATAGCGCCCGAGATTGTCTTCCGTAAAGCGGGCGTAATCAAATTCGAGGCCGGAATGCAGCTCCGACACCATCGACCAGAGCGTTTCGCGCATCAGCGAAGCACATTTCATGGCGTGATACCGGCGCAAGAGAAGCTTGTCCGGCTCGTGGCCGTAATAGATCTCAAGGGCCAGCAGTTCCTGGTCCGGGTCGAGATCGCTGTTTGATGCCAGGCCTCCAAGATCGAACAGCGGCGAGTTGAACCCGGCATAGTCCCAGTCGATCAACCAGATGCGCCTGCCGTCGTCGATCAGGTTGGCGGCCAGAAGATCGTTGTGGCTGAAAACCATCTGGATGCGGCCGATAACTTCTTCAAGGTGATCTGCCTGTTCACCCAATTCCGGCAGAAGGTCGACATACCCGCTCCCGTCCGCGCGCAAGATCCGCGCATAGTTGCGCAGCACATGGAAGACCCAGAATGCCATCACCGGCCCGGCCAGGAACCGCGGAATTTCGTGATGGCAGCGGCGCAGGATTTCAAGGACCATTGGCAGAGTGAGAGGGTCACGGACGTCTTCTTCCGTGAGTGTCCTGCCCTCTATGAAATCGAGGACAATGGCATTGTCCTGGGCATGGTGAACCGCCGGTGACAGACCGGCTTCGAACGCCGCCCTGCTGGCAGCGATATCGTTGAAACGCATGATCTGATGGACAGGGATGTCGCCGCCGATCCGGGCCACGAAATCACGCCCGGCGTCGCGGACCTTGAAGTTCGTATTGGTAAGCCCGCCCGAAAGCGGTTCGGGATCAACAGGTCCCGACCAGCACGGCAAGCCGGCGACGATTTCAAGCGGGTCCACGGACATCTTGTCTCCTGCCTGTCTTGAAGCGGCGGTCCTTATCCTGCGCTTTCAAGGTCAGGTTCGGCAAGCGCTGGCAACTATAAAGGCGTGATTGTTTCCCGATCCGGACCGCTATTGCCCCTCAACAGGCTTCCCGTATAGGCTGAATCCCGGGGGAGCAGACACGTGACTGCAAGAATCCAGCCGATTGATCTGGGAGAACTTGAAACCTGGCTACGCGGGCAGCCAAGAAGCGTGTCCGCTGCGATTGCCGTTCGCTGCTCCCTGCGCGCCCTGCCGTTGCTTTTTTGGGAACTGGAAAGTGAAGATGGTCGGCTCTTCAATGTCCTGAAGACCTTTCGGCAGAACAACGCCGCATTCGCATTCGTTTGCTCTGAAGAAGACTTCAATCAGACATTCGGCCTGACATCCGACTTCCGCAGTTCCGAAACGGATAACCCTGCTGTTCAATCAGCATATCACGCGGCCGACGCAGCATTTGCCGAAGTCCGATCTGGGCAAAGTTCAATCGATCCGAGATTCGGCGACTCCATTGCAAGCGCCAGTCTGGAAATCGCGATCGGGGCGACGCTACAGGCCATCTATATTGATAGCGAGATTGCCAGCGCCGCGTACGAAAACGATGTTCGCCAATTGAGGGAGGGAGCCTCGCCGGTCCGCCTGGCTCAGACTGAACTCTGGCAGGGCAGCTCTGTTCCTTCTGCAATTGCCGAGGCATGGGAGAACCTGAAGCGGCACCTGAGCGAACGCAAGCAAAGCTGGGAAACCTGGACGGATTGGTATGACGACCGGGTCACCGGCCTGCCACCGGTCGATATCACCCTGGAAATGGCTCGTGTGACCCTGCCGGAGCCGATGTGGGAAGAAGGCGCGGATGCGATCAATCCGGAACTTCTTCATCTTCTCGAACTCTTTGAAAAGGGCGGGTCGGAGCAAGTCGTTGTCCGTTTCAACGAATTGCGTTGGCAGGCCGAGAAAGCACAGCTCTCTGGGCAGAAAACAACGACATCCTCCCAAACCTCGGCGAGCTCTGCAGAGGAGTCCATCCCCAACGTCTGGCTGTTGCAATACAATGACGGCGACCGGGTTTCCAACTGGACGCAAACCGCGACACCAGGTTCGACGCTCCGCTGGAAGACCGGCAAATCGTTGCCGAGAAACTTCAGCTTGGGTGATCAGGTTGTTTATTGGCGCACCACACAAAAAGGCGGCGTTGTTGGAACCGGGCACGTATCCTCGCTCACAATCGAGACCGAGAACGGTATTCAGCGCATTCCAACCGAGGTGCACGAATTTTTCGAAGACGACCTGATTCCCCGTGCGGAAGCCATCAAGGCGGCAGGGATTGACCGGAAAGTCTTTCGAGGCGCCATTCTTGATCTGCCGATTGAACAGGCATTCAGGCTCGATGCATTGCTCAGGGAAAAAGACCGCTCACCCATTTTCTCAGAAGATCAGCGCAACATCATCGAGCGCGACCTGGCCGGCGGCGCAAACACAAACGTAGGCACAGGAGCGGAAGAGGGAACCGGAGCAGCAGGGTCGGGCACGGGCAGTCAAGGTGTCGATGGCACAGGCAGCGGCGACGCTTCTCCCGGCACCGAAACGGACTTCAATCCGGACGATGCGGAAACCGAACGCGATGATCTGGGAAGAGGTGTGCTGGCGATCGCACTTGGACGGCGGCTGCACCGGATCTGGTGCGAACTCAACGGCGCCTTGCCCAAAGAAACCAAGAATTCCGGCCAATCTGACGAACAGCCTCTTTATGAGGCAACGTACTGGACCGGTGTCGAAGAGACAGATGCCCCGTCCGGCGAACAGCACAATTACTTTTTTGACCGGGGCCGCAGCAACACGCGCGCGGGTTTCGTTCTTCACCTTGATGCCCCGTGGGGCGGTGGCAAGACGACCTTCGCCAACTTCCTGTCGCGGGTTCTCAATCCATGCGGCTACACCCACGGCAAAAACTCCTTCCTGTCCAAGCGTTATGCCGGAAAAATCCCTCCGGCGGTGTTTCTACAGGCGTCAGAAGGCACGGGAGATGGCCGCGACTGGCCGGACGCGGCCAGGCGTCCCTGGATCGTCGTGCCCTTCAACGCGTGGCAGGCCCAACATGTCAAACCGCCCTGGTGGGTGTTCTACCAGACCATCCGCAAACGCTGTTTTGACTCGGTCATCTACGAAGGCTGGGCGCCAGAAGAGCTGAACAAAGAGGCCGCAGCAAAGCCGGGTTGGCTGAAACGCCAATATCTCAGGATGTGCCTCTGGGTGCCCGAGATCAGCTGGCGTATCGGAAACCCGAAAGTAACAACGCTGTTCCTGACAGCGCTGGTGAGTGTGGCCCTCCTCGCCGGCCTGGCGTCGGCTGGAATTATCGACGTCTTCGGACAGGGCGACGAAGCCAAGGTCGGACTTGTCGTCGGAGACGGCATCGGCTTTCTGCTTGGCGGGCTCACAGGCGTCAGCTTCCTGTGGGGACTTGGAGCGCTTTTCACCGAGTCCATAAGGCCGGGCACGGATACGCTGGCAGAACGGCTGTCGCTCGGGAGCGGTGATCCGTTCGAGCGGTTCCGCCGGCATTTCTACAAGACCATGAAGCGGGTGAAGCGCCCTGTCCTTGTCGTGATTGACGATCTCGACAGGTGCAGCCCTGAATTCATCGTTGATCTCGTGCGCGGCATTCAGACCCTTTTGCGCAGTCCGCGCGTTGCCTTTGTCGTCCTCGGTGACCGCGACTGGATCGAGCGCGCTTTCGAGGTCTACCACAAGGACATGAGCAAGGTCAGCGTTGGGCCAGAGCAGAGCTTCGGCGCACGGTTCGTGGAAAAGGCGATCCAGATGTCGTTCATCTTGCCTGGCCTGCCAGAGGAGAAGCAAAAAGAATACGTTCGCTTTCAATTGCTTGGCGAAAAAGCTGAAGAAGCTACTGAAACAAAGGATAAGGTTGCGCCAGAAACCGTCGAGCGAGTCAGAGCGATCGTGCAGGACAGTTTGAAAGTCACGGCTCCCACGAAGCGAGATAGCGTCACCATCACCGCCGACCTGCGCCGCATCGCCGATCAGCTTGGCAAATCCGAGGACCGGCTGGACCTGCAGGATGCACTCAAAAGCGAAACCATAACGGCCAGCCTGGTACGTGAAGAACTCGCGATCCACTCGGCAACCGACGATGTGGCAGCTTCCCACCGTCTTGAGCCGCTGGCCGAGCACTTGCCCTCCAACCCGCGTCAGATCAAGCGCATCATAAACGCCGTCTCCATGTACAACGCCGTTGCGCACCATCAGCGCAGCAAATGGGAGTCCGACAACGCCCGCTGGCTGCAACTCGCCCGCTGGATCATCATCATGACGGAATGGCCCAAAACCTGGCGCCTGCTCGCCTGTTATCCGGCCATCTCCGATCTGGTTCATGCAAATGACCCTGCAGCAGCGTGCACCAAAATGTTGAAGGATGCCAAGCGAGCCGCAGAATTGCCGGAGTCGAAGGAAACCGCCCTTGAGGAAGTGGAACGCATCAAGAGTGATGCGACACTCCTGGCCCTGATGGCCGGTGACGACGCGGCAGCCGGCGAAAAGCTGGACCGCAATGCTATTGTCGATCTGGTCTCGCTGACCCCGCTCTACAGCCGCTCGGCCGATCCGGCTGCCCCTGCCGGGGACTAAGGCGACCCCTATTCCTACCACATCACCCTGAGGGAGCGCAGCGCGCTGCCGCGACGCAGCCGTGTCGTCTCGGCTTTACTTGCCGTCCTCCAGTCCCATCACCTCTCCCTTTGGGGAGAGAGCCAGGGTGAGGGGTCAAACCTGACAAGAGAACTGAAACGTCTGTCCCCTCACCCGGCCTTGCAGGCCGACCTCTCCCACGGGGAGAGGTGACAAGAGATGAAGTCGTCGGGATTGAAACAAGTCCACGCTGCAAGCTTCGCGCGGCCGGCGTTGATCGTCACCCGATGCGTTTGGCCAGTTCCGATGTCTGGTTCCAACCAGCCTTTTCGTAGAGAGGCCGAGCTTGTCTGGTCGCGTGCAGGATCGCAAAATTGAGGCCGCGCGCGCAAAGCTCCGCCTCGCCAGCGGCCATGAGTTTCTTGGCAATTCCCTGACCGCGCCAATCGGGCTCCACAAACAGATTAAGCACATATCCCCGTTTGCTCACCGTCGGGTGCATCGGGTGCGGAGGCCAGTCGATTGCCATCAATCCTATGCCGCCCACAGCTACGCCCGCGCTTTCAGCTACAAATCCGAAGTAACTGCCATCTTCCAGACACTGATGCTGCCACTCGCGATAGGTCTCAGCCATCGCTGCCAACGCCACTTCCTCGTGGCCAGCGGCAAGAAACATCTCTTTTCTGTGGCGGCAGACGAGATCACAATCGGAAACGGAGATCGGGCGTAGCGTTACAGACATTCTGGTTCCGGACTGAGCTCAACAGGACTTCACGCCTCGTAGACGATCTCCCGGGTTTCGCGGAAGGTCACATCGGGGAATTTCTCCGTGACATGACCGATTTCCCAGGCGTTCTTGAACAGGAACACCGGTTTGTCGTCGCGGTCGTTGGCGACAGACATGCGGTGGCCCTCGATAATCTTCTGTAACGTCTGGCTATCCGTCTCGATCCAGCGGGCGGTGTTGTAAGGCACCGTCTCGAAACCGATCTCGGTGCCATACTCAGCCTTCAGACGGTCAACCACGACGTCAAGCTGCAGTGCGCCGACGACGCCGACGATCCAGTTGGAACCAAGATCCGGTTTGAAGATCTGAACCAGCCCCTCTTCGGCGAGATCCTGAAGACCCTGGCGCATCTGCTTGACGCGCATGGTGTCGGACAGACGCACCCGGCGCAGGATTTCCGGGGCGAAGGCGGGAAGGCCCGTGACGTGGATGTTCTCGCCCTCTGTCAGCGTATCGCCGACACGGAGCTGGCCGTGGTTGGGCACGCCGATGACGTCGCCCGGGTAGGCAAGGTCCGCAATCTCGCGTTCCTCGGCAAAGAAGAAGATCGGCGCAGAGACGGCAATCTGCTTGTTGGCGCGCACATGCTTCAGCTTCATGCCGCGTTTGAAGGTGCCCGAACACAGCCGCACGAAGGCGATCCGGTCGCGGTGCTTGGGATCCATGTTGGCCTGCACCTTGAAGACGAAACCGGTGACCTTGTCTTCTTCCGGCATGATCGTGCGCCCGCCGGTGGCCGGCTGGGAATGGGGCGGCGGGGCATTGTCTGCAATGAAGTCGAGAACTTCCTCAATGCCGTAGTCACGCAGTGCGGAGCCGAAGAAGACCGGCGTCAGGTGGCCTTCCAGAAAGCTCTCCTTGTCGAACTCGGCATAGCCTTCTGCACCGAGTTCCACGTTCTCGGTGAGCTCGTCCATGATCCGGTCGAAGACGGTGCCGGTCAGAATCTCATCCTCAAGGCCGGAAACGTCCTTGGTCTCGGCATAAGGACCGCCACGCTCGCCTTCGGATGTGTGGAACTTCTTCTGCTGCCAGTCATAGACGCCGAAGAAGTCGGAGCCCATACCGACCGGCCAGGTCTGCGGGGAAACGTCAAGTGCGAGCGCTTCCTGGACCTCGTCGAGGATTTCCAGCGCGTGACGGCCTTCCCGGTCGATCTTGTTGACGAAGGTAATGATCGGAATGTCGCGAAGACGGCAGACTTCGAAGAGTTTCCGGGTCTGGGTCTCGATACCCTTGGCAGCATCGATCACCATGATGGCCGCATCGACAGCGGTAAGCGTGCGGTAGGTGTCTTCGGAAAAGTCCTCGTGGCCCGGCGTATCAAGCAGATTGTAGACGATGCCCTTGCGCTCGAACGTCATGACGGAGGACGAGACGGAAATGCCGCGTTCCTGCTCGATCTTCATCCAGTCGGAGCGGGCCCGGCGACGTTCGCCACGCGCCCTCACCTGCCCGGCGGCACGGATCGCGCCACCCGACAGGAGCAACTTTTCCGTCAATGTCGTCTTACCGGCATCCGGGTGGGAAATGATCGCAAAAGTGCGCCGTGCTTGAAACGGTGCCGCGCCGTTGAGGCCAGCCATTTGATGTCTCCTGATCCGCAGATCCGGCAGGGTTGCGCAATCGCGACGGTTGAAACCGGTGCGCAACAACAATCTCTGGGGCCGGACGGATTGATGTTTCGTTGGCGCAAGGTCATAGAGAGAATCCCACCGAATTTCCAGTGCAGAATCACTGATTTCCTGCGCAACAACAGGAGAAGCGCGTGAGCCACACAAGATGCCTGATCATCGGCCTCCTCATGATCGCCGCAACGGCTGCCATTCTTCTGGCGATGGGACGGATCCCCATCTGCGAATGCGGTTATGTCCTGTTCTGGACACCCGCCGACGATGTTGCAGGGTCGTCCCAGCATATTGCGGACTGGTACACGCTCTCGCATATCATCCACGGCTTCATTTTCTATTGGGTCCTGTGGCTTCTGTTTCGGCGCAACACAGTCTGTGAACGAGCGCTCGGGGCGATCTTTCTTGAAGCGGCCTGGGAGGTCGCGGAGAACAGCCCCTGGATCATCGACCGCTACCGCGAGGCTACCATTGCCGTCGGGTATACCGGCGACAGCGTGCTCAACTCGGTCTTCGACATCATCTGGATGCTTGTTGGGTTCTTCTTCGCCTGGCGGATGCCTGTCTGGGTCACGATCCTTGTCGCCATCGGCTTTGAACTCCTGGCGCTCTGGGTGATCCGGGACAATCTCACTCTCAACGTGCTGATGCTGCTCTATCCAATCGAGGCGATCCGCACCTGGCAGGGCGGCTGACTGGCGCCTATCGTGCGCGTTCCATTGTCACCCCATTGAATTAGCGATTTGAGACGCAAAAGACGTTCGATGATTGCTGGATCCCTGCCTTCGCAGGGATGACAATCAGGTTGTTTGAAAAAACCTCATCAATCGGTCCCGGATCATGTCCGGGACGGCAGCCTGTGTCTTCTCTCTCCGTCGTCATAAACTCATCTGGGCGCGATTGGATCAACAGGTAGGAGACTGCCAGAATGACCCGTCATTGCCGGGCTTGATCCACTGCTGTCCGGTTTAATTGGCGCGGTTGAGTACATGTCTTTGAGAAAGCGGCAAAAGATTCGCAAACTCCAAGCCACAACACGGAATAGTTTCTAGGGTTTGTCGTCCCGGTTTGCCGCATACGCGGCAAGACCGGGATCCAGTATTCCGTGTAGCCGACTACTGAAATAGACAGCCAGACAAGAGTTTACTGGATCCCGGCCCTGCGCTTCGCGCCTGCCGGGATGACAACTCTTAGGTTCGCGAGTCGCCCCACAGGACCTAGTATCCACCAAACCGGACAGCAGCGGACTTGATCGGGCAATCCAGGCCGTTCCTTCGCCCTAATCTCATAACCTCGATTTGGGAATGGTCACGGCATGGGTCCCATGGTCGAGCCATGGGACGACCGGAGAAGTGTGGGGGAACAATAAGTCCCGGCTCGCGCTGCGCACGGCCGGGATGACGAACGACAGGTCAGACAACCGGAAGATTCTGGTTGCGAACCGAATGGCGACCTTAAGGCTTTTGGTAAAGCCGCAACCCGTCAAAGCTGAAACAGCTTGTGCTTTTTGAGCAGTTCGATCAGCACTTCCCTGGCGTGCCGGCGATGGCTTCTGTGGCACTCGCGCGCCGTGGCGGCATCGCCCTGTCTGATCGCGTCATAGACTGCCCGGTGGTCTTCATTGGATTTGACTGGCAGAGGCCGGATGTAAAGTGTCATCGCCCTTGCGCGCCTTACCTGATTGGCCATCATGGAGACGATTGTCTCCACGCGTGAATTGCCGCCGAGCCTGACCAGCTCTTCGTGAAAGTCATTGTCGCCCACCGCCCAGGCTTCCCTGTCCTCGCGCGCCAGCGCATCTTCCATTGCTTCGATCGCCTGTTGGAGGGTCGCCAGGTCTTCTTCGGAATAGCCTTTTTCGGCCGCTTCTTCGGCTGCAAGGCTCTCCAGTTCGGTCAGGATCGCATAGATCTCTTCCATGTCCTTCAGGGAAAGCGTCGCAATGCGAACGCCTTTTCTGGGGCGCACTTCGAGCAAGCCTTGCTGGGCGAGCATCAAAGTTGCTTCGCGGACGGGGGTACGCGACATTCCGAGCCGGTCGGCGAGTTCGCTTTCAAGGTGGTCGGAGCCAGCTGCAAGTTCACCGTCGAAGATCAGCTGACGGATCTGCTCCATCGCCTGTGTCGTGATCGTCTTCGGTTTCGGTGCTTCAAGCACTTGCAAACTCCCGGATTTTCTTCCCCTGGCGGTCAGACTCGTAAATCGCCTCTTCGATGGCAATCACCTTGAGATAATCCCTGGCTTGGTTTTCCAGCGGTTTTGCGTCGATGATCCCGTCGACAACGTGACATATCAGATTCTTGACGCAGTCGCCGCCAAAGCCTTGCCAGTTTCCCGCAGCAAGCAAAACGGTCTCCTCGCAAGCCCCGAAGTGACGCAAGCGAACGCTGCCATCCCCAAACAGCGACAGCGTGCCGGCTGTTCCCTCGACAAGCGCTTCGCCGAGTGTTGTCCTGCAGTTCTCGGCTGCGTGGTCGAGCAGCCTGTTGCCATCAAAGAGCGCACGCGCACCGTTTGGGTAGTCGAAGATGAAGTAGCCCGCATCCTCGCCCTCAATGACCGGATTGAGTTTCCTGAGGTCCGCGTAGACTGCCTCCGGTTCGCCAAGCAGATACCGGAACGTATCTATCCAGTGGACCCCCGTTTCATGAATGAGCAGCTTCGGCATCTTCTGGAAGTATGGCTGCCGGTCCAGGTAGGCCTGAGGCCCCTGCCCGTCGCCTGTACGCAGGCGGAAAGTGAGCTGCAGCACATCGCCGATGAGCTCCTCGTCAAGAGCCTGTTTGATCGTGCGGTACCAGGGCTGGAACCGGAAATTCTCATGAACCACAAGAGGGATCCCGGCAGCCTCGGCAAGGTCGGCGGCTTCCTTTGCTTCGGCCAGTGAACTGCAGAATGGTTTCTGGCAAACGATCGCCCGGACACCTTGTGCAAGCGCAGACCGGATGGCCGCGAGATGGGTCTCGGGCGGTGTGATGATGTCCAGTATGTCCGGCCGGGCCATTTTCAGCATCGTGTCGAGACTGTCGAATGCAGAAAAGCCGGTTGCCCTTGCCTTTTCAAGATCTAGATCGCAGGCACCGACGACCCTGACCTGTGGAAGCGACCGCCAGGCGTCATAATGAAACCTGGCGAAATAGCCGGCCCCGAAGCAGGCAACCCGCAAGGTTTCACCGCCTTCCGTCATGACATTCCTCCCGCAAATCCGGCTCCCCTGTTCTCACCCGGCGCGCTTGCCTTTTCCGGGGGCAGCATCCGGCTTGTCCCCAATTCTGATAGTGGAGATCTGCCAAGTTGACAAGGGATTGAATTACGTATACGCAAATAAATGTGCAATTTGATACGATCATCAATCCGATCGTGGGAGGAGACCCAAATGCTTGATAAGAAATCCCTGCACCGCCTGTTGTTGAGCGCGGCAATCGTTGTTGCCGGTGCGGGTGGCGCGATTGCCGCCGAAACGCTGCGGTTCAGCCATACCGACAATCCCGGCGGTTCACGCCAGGCCGCCGCAGAACTTTTTGCGGAGAAAGTCGCTGAATACACCGACGGCCGCTACGAAGTTCAGATCTTCCCCTCGGGACAGCTGGCAAACGACCCGAAAGCGATTGAGCTTTTGCAGCTGGGCGGCATTGATTTCACCGTGTCGGCGACCGGCAGCTACGCCACTCACCTGCCGACCCTGAACCTCACTGCCATGCCGTTCCTCGTGGACACCTACGAACAAGGCTGGGAGCTTTACGACAATTCCAAGTGGCTGCAGGGTGAATTCGACCAGCTTCCGGAAAAGGGCTTCCGCGTCCTGTCGACCTGGGAAGCCGGCTTCCGCAGCTTCACGACGAATGAGCCGCTTGGTTCTCCCGAAGATGCCCAGTCCATGAAGATGCGCGTCTTTCCGAACGACATGATCCGCTGGTCCATGGAAGCCATCGGGTTCCAGACCGTTGTCATGCCGATCACGGACGTCTACCTGTCGATCCAGCAGGGCATCGTGAATGGGCAGGAAAACCCGGTCGATACGATCAATTCGCTGCGGTTCTACGAAGTCGCGCCGCACATCACGCTGACGCGTCACGTCTACAGCCCGCTGCCGCTGACGGTCGCGGAGAAAACCTGGCAGTCTTTCTCTGACGAGGACAAGGAAGCCGTCCTGAAAGCGGCCGCCGAATCCGCGGCCTTCAGCCGCGACCTCGTGAAGAGCTCTGTCGACAGCCAGCTGACGCAGATGACCGAGGCAGGCGCAAAGGTCAGCGTTCCGAACATCGAACCTTTCCGCGAAGCCGTGCAACCTGTCTATGCAAAGGCGAAGGACGTTTACGGTGAGGAAGCCGTCGACAATATCCTCGCTGATGCTGCAGCCATTCGGCAGGCGCTCCCGGCACAAAACTAATCGAGCAACGTGAGCGTCAGCTCGTCACCCGGATCTGAAGTTCGTCTCATACTTCAGTGTTCGCTGAACGAACTTCAGATCCAAAAGAGTGACTGACAAGTTTATGGAAATAGCGTGGTTTTGAATTTGAAATACGCATCCGAAGTCTCTGAAGAATAAAGCGTATTTCAAATTCACCACACTAGCCGGAGCCTTTCTGGCTCCGGTCCTTTTCAAAAAAGAGAAGACCGTTGGATTACCGAGATCATTATCCGGCTGCGCTGCGCTGGCTCAGCCATCTGGTGGACTTTTGCCTGATGCTGGGCGGCTTCGCGATCGTCACCCTGGTGTTCTGCAATGCCTGGCTTCGCGGGTTTGCCGGCTTTGACCTGGCCTGGTCGCTGGAAGTTACAAGCTTTTTGTTGCTCTGGAGCACCTTTATCGGCTGCGCGGCGGCCGCGGCACGCGGGGCGCATATGCGCGTGACGGAAATCGTCGAGCGGCTTTTCCCCCGCACCGGGCAGCGGGTTCTCGCCATTGCGATCGATGTCATCATCGTCGTTCTGCTGATCAGCCTGATTTACACCGGGTACAATATCTCGGTTCACACCTGGGCACAGAAAACCACCGTTCTCTACTGGCCCGTCGGTCTGCTCTATGCCTCCATGCCGGTCGGCATGGCCGTGACCCTGATCTTTCACCTCTACAACATGGTGTTCGATATCCGGAACCCCGTCATTCCGCACGGAACCCATTCAGATGGCGGCGAGGCCCTGTCATGATCCTGATTTTTGTCGTCGCGGTTTTCCTGACCACGGTCTTTCTAGGTATCCCGCTCGTCTGGGCGATCCTGATCACCGCTGTCCTGCCGATCATCGTCTTTGACCTCGGCTACCCGCTTCAGGCGCTATTTCTCAATTTCATCGGCGGTGTTGAACCGAACCACTTCCTGGCGATCCCGCTATTCATTGTCGCCGGGGAAATGATGAGCCGCGGCGGTGTCGGTTTGCGCATCATCGGATTTGCCAAGGCGGCATTCGGCTTCATGGCCGGTGGGCTCGGCATGGTCGTCGTCGGGGCTTCGATGATATTCGGCGGCATCTCGGGATCAGCAATCGCCGACAGTGCCGCCATCGGCTCCGTCATGATCAAGAACATGTCCCGGGAGGGATACAACACGGCATTCGCGGCCGGACTTGTCGCTGCGGCCGGAACGATCGGCATCATCATACCTCCCTCCATTCCGATGCTGATCTACGGCTTTGTCGGCAATGTTTCGGTCGCGGACCTTTTTCTGGCGGGCATGGTTCCCGGCATCCTGTTCGGCGCCATGTTCATGGCCGTCTGCTACTATGTCGGCAAGACGAGCAATTGCGACCCCGGCGGCCGGACCACGACGCTGAAGGAACTGACAAGCTCCTTCATCGGAACCGCGCCGGCACTTTTCATGCCCGTCCTCATCCTGGGAGGTATCTTCACCGGGTGGGTCACACCAACGGAATCCGCGGCTGTCGCCGTCGTCTATGGCCTTTTCGTCACCACGGTCGTCTATCGCGATTTCAAACTGAGGGATCTGCCACGGCTCCTGGTCGATTCCTTTGTGACCAGTTCGGTCGTCATGGTGGTGATCGGTGCGACAACGGTTCTGGGATGGCTGATCACGCTGGAACAGATGCCGCAGATCCTGGTGGCATTCGTGCAGGAATTCTCGAGCGGGCCGTGGATGTTCCTGCTTCTTGTGAACATTGTCCTTCTTATTCTCGGGTTGGTGCTCGATCCGGTCCCGGCCATTCTTTTGACCGCGCCGCTGTTCCTCCCGACCGCACAGGCCTTTGGTGTCGATCCGGTCCATCTGGGCGTCATCATGACCTGCAATGTTGCGGTTGGTCTGTTCACGCCCCCGGTCGGAGCGACCCTTTATGTGGCCTCCAGGATCTCCGGTGTCGGCGTTTTGTCGATCGCCCGCAACATGGCGCATCTTTATCTCGCCGCCATCGCTGCTCTTCTCGCCGTCACCTACATTCCCGTCGTCTCGATGGGGATGGTGCATCTGTTCCGCTGAAGGAGACGGCCGATGTATGCGGTAACAGTTCGTTTCCTGATCAAGGACGGCATGTTCGAAACTTTCATGCCGTTGATGATCGAAAACGCCAGGACGTCGAACCGGGTCGAGCCAGGGTGCCGGCAGTTCGACGTCTGTACCGACCTCGAGCGCCCCGGCGAAGTCTTTCTCTACGAAATTTACGATGACGCGGCGGCGTTCCAAAGCCATCTCGCATCAACGCATTTTCTGGCCTTTGACTCGCAAGTGTCTACGATGATTTTAGAAAAGACAGTTGCGACCTATTCAAAGGTGACCTCATGACGCCCTGGGAAGTCTTCGCCGTCAAATACGCGGACCGGAACGCGCGCACCCGAATGGACAGTTTTCTGTTCGACGACGACCACCACCTGCCGCACGACATGGACTATTTCATCTGGGTGCTGCGCCGGGACAACGACGTCATTCTTGTCGACACGGGATATGATCAGGAGGAAGGCGACCGGCGCGGCCGGCCGATCCGGCTGCACCCGGTCGAAGCGCTCTCCCCCCTCGGCATTGATCCGCTGGCAGTGTCGACAATTATCGTCACGCATCTGCATTACGATCACGCAGGTGGCCTGAAACACTTTCCCAACGCAACCATTCACCTGCAGGCCGCCGAAATGGCCTATGCAACAGGTCCGTGCATGTGTCACGGAACTCTGAAAGCGCCCTTCACTGCCGACCACATCTGCGAGGCGGTGCAAAGGCTCTATTCCGGGCGCGTCGTCTTTCATGAGGGTGACGGAGAAGTCCGGGAGGGTGTCACCGTTCATCACACGGGCGGCCACAGCAAGGGCCTGCAAGCGGTGCGCGTTCTGACGGAAGCGGGCTGGATGTGCCTTGCCTCCGACACCTCGCACTACTACGAGAATTTTCTCCAGGCGAAACCCTTCCCGATCGTCGTCGACCTCGACGACATGCTGGAGGGGTTCCGAACCATTCGAAAACTCGCAAGCTCCGACAAGCTTGTTGTTCCGGGACACGATCCGCTTGTGCGCGACTACTTTCCAGCGCACGGACCGGAGCACGTCATCCGCCTCGACCGCGGCCCGATAAAATGGGAGGCGTCATGAAGCTCGGCGTGATCGCAGACGACTTTACCGGTGCCTCCGACATCGCCCTCACGCTCTCGGAAGGCGGCATGCGGGCGGCACAGTTCGTCGGCGTTCCGGACCGGCCGGCGGCGGCGGAAATTGACGCCGGAATCGTTGGACTGAAATCGCGCACGAGCCCGGTCGGAGACGCAATCGACATGTCTCTCATGGCCTGTGACTGGCTTCTGGAACAGGGCTGCGAGCAGATCGTCTTTAAGGTTTGCTCGACATTCGATTCCACGGACGAAGGCAATATCGGACCTGTCGCAGCAGCGCTTGCCTCGCGCCTCGGCGAGACGTCGGTTCTTGTCTGCCCGGCCTTTCCCGAGAACGGGCGCACGGTCTACGAGGGCCATCTCTTCGTGAAAGACAAGCTCCTCAGCGAAAGCGGCATGCAAAACCACCCGCTGACGCCCATGAATGACCCCGACTTGCGCCGCGTGCTCGAGCGGCAGACGGATTGGCCGGTCGGCCATGTTCCGATCGCAACGGTTTGGGCCGGGGCTGATGCAATTGCGTCGCTTGCGTCCATCGTCGGCAAAGCCATGCTCATCGCCGACGCCATTCGAAACGAGGATCTGATCGAGATTGGACTGGCCGCGAAAAGCCGAAAACTGATCGTCGGCGGTTCGGGTGTCGCGCTCGGACTTCCCGAAAATTTCGGCGTTCGCAATCATGATGTTCGATGGACAGGGCACGCGGGCAAGGCAGTCGTCCTTTCCGGATCGTGCTCGGCGGCAACGCGGGGTCAGGTCGAAGCATACCGTAGCCACGCCCCTTCCCGCGAGCTCTCGGTCGCAGACATCATTGAAAAACGGCTGTCGCTGCAGGAGCTGGTTGAATGGGTGCTCCAGCAGGAAACGCCGCCGCTTGTATATTCGTCGGCCGACCCGGAAGCCGTTGCCGCGACACAGCGGCAATTCGGAAAAACCGAAAGCTCTGAATCGGTTGAGCGGCTTTTTTCGAACCTTGCCGCAGCTCTCTCACAATCCGGTGTAAGCCGGATCGTCGTCGCCGGCGGTGAGACGTCCGGCGCCGTCGTCTCGGGTCTTCAGGCCGAGACACTGGAAATCGGGCCGCCGATTGCGCCCGGCGTCCCGGCGCTCAAGGTGTCCGGGCGCGGACTGGCCCTTGCCCTGAAATCCGGAAACTTCGGTGGCCCTGACTTTTTCAGCGAAGCCCTTTCGGTGCTGGAGGGCCACGCATGAGCGGCATCGACACGACACGGGAACAGATAGCGCTTTATGCGAAGTCACTCTTCGACAGAGGCCTTGCGCATGGCTCGACGGGTAACATCTCCGTCCGGCTTCCTGACGGGAGTCTGCTGGTGACACCGACCGGGTCAACCATGGGCTCCCTCGATCCGGCCCGGATCAGCCATCTTGCAGCCAGCGGCGAGCATCTGTCGGGCGACAAACCGACAAAGGAAATGCCGCTTCACGCGGCCTTTTATGAAACCCGCAGGGACACCGGTGCCGTTGTGCATCTGCATTCCTGTTACTCTGTCGCGCTGTCCCTGCTCCCGGATCTCCATCCGGACAATGCCCTGCCGCCGTTGACCGCTTACGGGATCATGCTTCTCGGGAAGGTCCGGTTGCTGCCGTTTTTCGTACCAGGGGATCCGGCCATGGGAGACGCCGTGCGCGGATTGGCCGGGCAACGTTCGGCAGTCCTGCTTGCCAACCATGGTCCGGTCGTTGCCGGAAAGGACTTGGCAACGGCGGTGAACGCAATGGAGGAATTGGAGGCGACGGCAAAGCTTGCCTTGCTGCTGCGCGGGGCGGGTGCGGTCGCCCTGAAAACAGATCAGATAAACCGGATTGTTGACCGGTTCGACGTCGACTGGACTTAAGGAAAGACCTTATGAGAATTGCCCTGATCAAAGGTGACGGTATCGGCGTGGATGTTGCAGAAGCTGCACTTGCGGTCGTTGAGGCTGCCCTTGGAAAAGTCGGCCAACAGGCACCGGCATGCGATGAAATCAATGCAGGCGCCGGCTACTTCAGCGAAACAGGTCTGGATATCGAAAGCGATAGCGAAGCGCGTATCGACGCAGCCGACGCGGTCTTTCTTGGCGCGATCGGATTGCCCTCCATCCGCCACGCCAACGGAACTGAAATTTCGCCGCATCTCAGGCTGCGCGATGCTTTCGGACTTTATGCAGGCGTCCGGCCAGTAAAGGCTTATCCGAACGCGCCCCAGCGTCTGGCTGATCCGCGCGCGGCATCTATCGACCTTGTCATTTTGCGGGAATCCACTGAAGGGCTTTTTTACTCGGCCGCAACGCATAACCGAAGCCTCGTCGTCACAGACGACGAGGTTCAGGACGTGTTGCGGATCACCAGGAGCACGACCACCAAGCTGCACACATTCGCCTTCAATCTTGCGCGCAAGCGACGTGAACGCGGCAGGCCCGGAACTTTGACCTGCGTCGACAAGGCGAACGTGTTCACCTCGCTCGCCTTCTTCCGGCAGCTTTTTGACGAGGTCAAGGACGGCTTTCCGGATGTGCCGGTCGGCTACAATTACGTGGACGCACAGGCGCTTGATCTCGTGCGCAAGCCCTGGGATTTCGATGTCCTGGTGACAGAAAACATGTTCGGAGACATTCTTTCCGATCTGGCCGGCGGGCTGGTCGGCGGCATGGGTATGGCGGCGTGCGCGGAGATCGGTGACAGCACCGGCCTGTTCCAACCGGCCCACGGCAGCGCGCCCGACATAATGGGCGAGGACAAGGCCAATCCGCTCGCGGCAATCCTGAGCGGTGCCCTGATGCTGGATTACCTTTCGGAGAAACTGGATCAACCCGAACTCGGCGATGCAGCCGACGTCATCAACATGGCGGTGGAAGCCGGCTTTCAGGACAATGCGCTCAGGCCCATGGAGTTCGGCGGTGACATGGGTACACGCGCGGTCACAAACCAGATCCTGTCGCAGATCGAGGAAAAACGCCCTCTGAGAGCATCTCTTGGTGCCTGACAGCCCAGACGGCTTTTTCGGAATTTTTCGCCTACGCATTTTCTTCGACATGAGGCATTGCGTATTGCATGACGCAGGTGCTTCACTGACCAACACCCGCATCACATGACCGGTGCACCCAAAGACGGCTTCCATATACTCAGCGGAGCCAAGGGGAAAATTGCCGGCAACCGATACGTTGAAGACATTGCCGTTCCAAAAATCTTATCCAGAACGAGTGTTTTATCAGCGCCCACCCGCTTCCTCTTGGGCTGGATTCCGTGTAGTGATGTAATCGATTACATAGAAAGAGCCCATCGCAATCAGGGCGAGAAGGAGTAGCGACATGGCCATCGAAGGAAAAGACAACCCGCAAACGCGCCCGATCCGCCTCGGCATGGTCGGCGGCGGCAAGGATGCGTTCATCGGCGCCGTGCACCGTATCGCCTCAAGGATCGACGGCTGCTACGAACTGGTCGCCGGTGCCCTCTCCTCGACCGCTGAAAAAGCACGTGAGTCCGGTCGTGAGCTCGGCCTCAAAGAGGACCGGATCTACGCGGATTTTGAGGAAATGGCCAAGCGTGAGGCCCGCTTGAAAGACGGTATTGAGGCCGTCGCCGTTGTCACCCCCAACCATGTTCACTACGCAGCTGCCAAGGCATTCCTGAAACGCGGTATCCATGTCATCTGTGACAAGCCGCTGACGTCGACGCTCGCGGATGCGAAAAAGCTGGTCAAGGCGGCGGAAAACTCCAGCGCACTCTTCTTTCTAACCCACAATTATACCGGTTACCCGATGGTCCGCCAGGCGCGGGAGATGGTTCAAAACGGAGACCTCGGGACAATCCGCGTCGTTCAGGTCGAGTACCCGCAGGACTGGCTGACGATCGAGCAAAACAACAAGCAGGCCGACTGGCGCACTGATCCGGCCCGGTCCGGAGCCGGCGGCTCCACCGGCGACATCGGGACCCATGCCTTTAACCTTGCCTGTTTCATCACCGGAGAAACGCCCGAGAGCCTGGCTGCAGATCTGCAATCCTTCGTTCCGGGCCGGCAGGTCGACGACAATGGGCACGTGATGCTCAGATATGCCAGCGGCGCTCGCGGCATGCTCTGGTGCTCGCAGGTCGCGCCGGGCAACGAAAACAATCTCAAGATCCGCGTTTATGGCGACAAGGGTGGCCTCGAGTGGCACCAGGAGAACCCGAATTATCTGCACGTCACGCCGTTTGGCGAACCGGAGAAGATCGTCACCCGTGGCGGTGCCGGCATGCTGGACAGCGTCGCACCGGCAACGCGGATTCCACCGGGGCATCCGGAAGGATATCTGGAAGGTTTTGCAAATCTCTACAAGGACGCGGCTGATGTGATCCGGGCGCACCAGGCTGGCCAGGACCTGCCCCATCTTGTCCCCGGCATCTCAGACGGCCTTGCCGGTGTGCGGTTCGTTGATGCCTGCGTCCGCTCATCCGGCAGAAACGCTGCCTGGGTGAAGCTGGAGAGCTGACGACACAACGAGGTCCAAGTCCGGCCTGGAAGCTCAAGCGATTGGCGCGCGGGTGCGTGTGGTCATGCATCCGGCGTTTCGCTCTCACTGACGTGGACCAACCCAAACACGGCTCAATTCGGTCTTGCGGGGGTCCGGATCTTCCTCTCAAGGAGGAAAAAGTGCGGCAGCTATCCTCGTAGCAAGGCACTCTCCATGCGTGTTTAAAGTCTCAAAACACGCACTGATGATACCAGGTACCGGCGTTCTGCTGGCCTCATCCCGAATACAACCTCGGCTCAACCAGAGTAAACTAAATCTGATTAACTAAATAGAATTTACAATAAAGAAACGGTTTATCGCCGCAGTCAGAATGTCACCCCCCAACTTAAGCAAATATTAAATAATAACACGCTTCAAGACAGCAAATATCCAGCACATTGAATATAAAATTACCCTTTTAAAACAGAACTTTGCCGCATGAGTGCATGATGCAAATTTTACTCAAAATACTTGGGTCCAACTTTGATCGAAATATTGCATTTTTTTTGCCTCATTTGGCCTGATTTTTCGACAAATTGACGCGAATACATTAAGAGCACAACAACGACTCATCGAACAAATCGCTTGGACACATTCCGTACAAATGCCGAGAGACCCTCGGCGTAACAGGCTCTTTTTGCCTGAATTCAGGGGTACCGAGTATGCAGTCGTCAAGATCTTCCATCCTGCCTGCACCTGTCTTCACTCACTCCGGAGAAACCGTTTTTTCCGGTGAGAAGGGCGATTACCACGATGCAGGGAATGTGGCGGCACTTTCCCTGGCAGCCGGCACCATCGCCATGACCTTCAATGCGGACCACGTTTCCGGACAGCAGGCGCTCTTTTCCAAGGACGGGCGTGGCTATGACGAGGGCGGTCATCTGACCGTCTGGCTCAAGAACGGCGAGATCATCGTCCGCCAGCAGACCGACGATCGCACCGAGTATCTCAAGGTTCCCGACCTGAAGATCGAAAAAGACACCGACTATCACCTGGCCGTTTCCTTCGGCGAGGACGGTCTCAACGTCTATGTCAACGGACAGCTCTGGGCCGCCGAGCCGGAGATGAAGCAGGGCATGGACATGAACGAGCGCTCCTTCCTGGTCGGCGCTTCCGGTGCCTGGCGCTCCAGCGACAGCCAGACCGCGCACCAGCAGTTCAAGGGCACCATCGCAAACGTCATGGTCTTTGACGAGCAGATCGCAGGTGAAGACATGGCAGCCCTTGCCGGAGCCGTCGATCCCAACTTCGAGGCGGACGCGCTGGCCGCCATGGCACAGGACGACCTGATGCCTGCCTTCCAGCAGCTCCATCACGGCTCCGACGAAGCCAAGGCGCTGGCCATGGCCTACGGCTTCAACCACATGGGCGAGATGACCGCGAACGCCACCACTCAGGACGGCACCGATCAGGGCGAGACCATCGAGGGAACCGATCAGGCCGACGCCATCAATGCGGGCCTCGGCGACGACACCGTCAACGGCAAGGCCGGCAA
>NZ_JASHKA010000007.1 GCF_030732845.1 Roseibium sp. MMSF_3544 | reverse complement strand
GGCCGCCCCCGACTTCAAACTCTATTCCGCCGCTTCTGCCGGTGCCTGCGGCGCGGTTTTGGCCCAGGACGGGAGCGCTTCCATGCGCTGGAGCCAGGCCAGGACCTTCGGGAACTCCAGCAGCGGCACCTGTGATTGCGGGTGAAGGGCAAGGGCCGAATGGCTGCCAACCGCGAAATCTGCAACGGTTGGAGCATCGCCCAGAACAAAATCCCGGTCGGCCAGATGCGCTTCCAGAACGGCAGCGAAACGGCGGAAATTTTCCTGACCTGTCTTGATCTTCTCTGCGTCCGCCGGTCCCAGACCGAAGGCCTGTTTGGCGACCGTCTCCCAAACAATTTCACCGAGCGCGCGGTTAAAGTGCTGCACTTCCCATGACATCCAGCGCAGGATTTCGATACGAGGCGCATTATCGGACGGACAGAAAGTCTCCGCGCCCTCACGGTCAGCCAGGTAAATCATGATCGGATTGGCCTCCCACAAAGTGAAATCTCCATCCACGACGACGGGAACTTTCACATTGGGATTGATGGCCCGGAACTCGTCGCTCTGATGCTCGCCCGCGAACAGATTGAAGTTGCGGATCTCGGTTTCGCTGTCCAGCCCAAGCTGATGAACCGCCGCCAACACGCGCCGGCAGTTGGGAGACAAGTCGGTCAAATAGAGTTTCATTGATTTCTCTCCTGTGCTTGCCGGTCTGAGGAACCTCCTGCCCGGCCCTGTCGAGACTTTCACCGGAACGCGGCTTTACTCAACCAATTAGTTGACTATAATGAAATTCGATGATAGTCAACCAAAAGGTTCACTTTATGACTGTGCAGCAAATGGCCCAACTGGATGCGACATTTTCAGCCCTCAGCGACGGTACCCGGCGCGCCATCGTGGCCCGCCTGGCCGACGGCGAAACGACATTGTCCGATCTCGCCGCGCCGTTCGACATGTCGCTGACCGCCGTTTCCAAGCACCTAAGAGTCCTGTCCGACGCAGGACTGGTCGACATAGAAAAACGAGGCCGCACCCGTCACTGCCGCCTGCGCGGCGCCCCGATCAAGGAAGCCGTCGACTGGCTCAGCAAATACGAAGCCTTCTGGATCGACCGGTTTGACGCCCTCGCCCGCCACCTTGCCAAAGAGGAAGATGACAAATGACCGTACAGCAGAGCGAAAAAGAGTTTCTGAAGTCGGAACCGGGGCAAGAGCCGGTAATTGTCGAGGGGCTGTTTCGCGCCAACCCGGCGCGTGTCTTCCGCGCCTTTACAGAGCCGGACGAAGTCCAGAGCTGGTTCGTTCCCAAGTCAGGCGGCCTGGTCTCGGTCGACATTGACCTGAAAGTCGGCGGCAAGTGGTGTTTCGTGATCGAAAAGACCCCGGAAAAACAGATCCATTTCGAAGGCGAATATCTCGCAATCGATGCGCCGAACCGGCTGGAATTCAGTTGGCGCCATGTCCAGGAGTTTGCAGACGGAACGCGAGAGGCAACCGATACGTCGCAGGTCGCCATCACATTCACCGATGCCGGCAAGGCGACGGAGGTGAAGCTTCGTCACGAAGCCATCAAGACAGAAGACGCCCGCCGCGGTGTCGGCGGTGGCTGGAACGGCTGCTTCAAGCGTCTCGACGAAATCGTGGCCGCCTGAAATCCCGAACACAGGAGGAAGAGATGACATCACCCCAATTCGTCAGCCGCGAAGACTGGCTCCAGGCCCGCAAGGATCTACTGGTCCGGGAAAAGGCCTTTACTAGGGAACGCGATGCGCTCTCGGCGGCCCGCAGAAGCCTGCCGCTTGTCCTGGTGGAAAAGGACTACACCTTTGACACCGACAGCGGCAGGAAGAGCTTTGCCGAACTCTTCGGCCCGCATCGGCAGCTCGCGGTCTATCACTTCATGTTCGGTGAAACCTGGGAGGAAGGCTGCCCGAGCTGCTCCTTCTGGGCGGACAATTACGAGCGTCTCGACACGCACCTTGCAGCCCGGGACACAAAGCTGATCGCCATTTCAAATGCACCGCTTGAAAGGTTGCAGGCCTATAAGCAGCGCATGGGTTGGACTTTTGACTGGGTCTCGACCGACGGCAACGGCTTCAGCATCGACTACGGCGTCACCTTCCCGGACAAGAAGGATCCGACCGGCAGAGGCTATAACTACAGCGGCAACGGCACGGTTCATTCGGAAGAACTGCCGGGTGTGAGCACCTTCCTGAAGCTCGACGACGGGCGCATTGGTCATTGCTACTCCACCTATGGCCGCGGGCTCGATATTCTGAACATGGCCTATAACCTGCTCGACATGACCCCGATGGGCCGGCACGAGGAAGACCTTCCATACGCCCAGGCCTGGGTACGCCGCCGCGACATGTATGACGCGGAAAAATAACGTTCTGACAATGGTGTCTCCCGCACTCCGAAATGTGTACAAGAATGAGTTAAAACAATCGCTTGGCGGAGTTTCGTGACTCGATCGTCAAACATCATGGAAACAACGGAGGTTCCATGATGAACTATGCGAAATTGGGTGCAATCGGATTTGGGCTGTGGGGCCTGTTACACATCGCCGGCGCGGGATTCATTTTGTCAGCCACTTTGGGTTCCGGTGCCGCAGAAGGATATGCCGTCTATGGTTATGACGGCGGTCCCCTCCCTGGAGCGACCGGTGCAGTCCTGGCTTACTTTGCCTACTTACTTGCTCTTTCCGGGGCGGCTGTCCTAGGCATCGCAGTCAAGATGAACTGGTCGAATTCGCAGGCCGGCCTGGCAATCAACACGGCTCTTGTCTTTGCAATTGAAGTCGGCCTGATCGTCTTCCTGATCGTGCCAGGCTATCTCTCGTTTCTTGACGCCCTGCCAGGCTTTGTCTTCTTCGCCATCGGCGCCATACTGGGTGGAATTGCCTGCACGCGGGATCCCAGTCATGCCTGACGACCTGATAGCCAAAGCCAAGCAGGGCGACCGCAACGCGTTTTCAAGCCTCGTCGCACAAGATCTGCCGAAGCTGCGCCGGATCGTCCGGCGCATGATCGGACACCCCGAAGACAGCGAAGACATTCTGCAGGAGGGACTTGCCAAGGCCTGGACCGGGATGGCGGCGTTCGAGGAACGGTCCAGCTTCTCGACCTGGGTGACGTCGATCATCACACGGACTGCGGTCGACTACCTGCGCAAACAGAAACGCTGGCGCACCGAGGCGCAGGTTGCCTACGCCAACTTATGTGCGCAGTCGGACGAGCTTTCCGGTGAAGTGGTCGGAGCGATCTCCGATCCTGAATTTGCCTATGAAGTTCAGGAACATATCGCCTATTGCTTCACCTGCGTCGGTCGATCGCTGCCGGTCGACGAACAGGCTGCGCTCGTGCTGCGCGACGTCATGGATCTGTCGGCGCGCGAAGCGTCGACTGTTCTCGGTGTTTCCGACTCTGTGTTGCGCCATCGCCTGTCCGCCGCAAGGCGGGCAATGCAGGACAAATATGAGGGACTGTGCGCCCTCGTCAGCAAGCAGGGGATCTGCCATCAATGCGCGGGTCTGAAGATGGCTGCTGGCGAATCTGCGGACACCGACGCGTTTCCAGATGTATCGGACTTTGCCGACCGCATGGCCGTTGTCCGTAAAGCGGCACCGGGGTCAATGGCCGGACTGCACGACGTCTTTTGGCGCCGGACCAAGCAAATCGAAGAAACCGGAGAAGGCTCAACCGAGCCGATTTCAGGGTGCGGAGAAACCGAAGATGCCATCGAAACCTAAACGCCTGCCGCTGCCAAAACGGTTCAGCGCAGCCCTGACCGAGGAAGCCTATGCGAGGCTGCGCCGCCTCAATGAAGAATGGCACTTTGGAAACAACTACCTCCTCACAATCCTTCTGGAGAACTTCGATGAGATTGTCGATGAGGAGAAGTTTCAAGGCGTGATGCAAGAATTCATCGCGGAATACGGGCAGCCGAAGGGTGGCATGAAATAAACCAGACTTCGGAAAGCCCCTCACCGCTTGCCTCAAAGTAACTTCAATCACAGCCTAAACTTGCGCGGCGAGTAAAATTCTATCCTTAGGTTCAGGACCCTGGAACCCGAGAACGCGCCCTGTTGTCAGCGTGGTAACACCAGCAGCGTTCCGGCCCGCGAGGAGGAGAACATGCTGCCGATCAAGTCGTCTGAACTGAATTCCGTTCCGGAGATTCTGCAGATTTCAATGAGCAATCCGCTGAAGAAGGGACGCCAGGGCGTCGATGTCTGCGCCATGCAAACCTGTCTCGCGAAACTGGGTTACGACATGGCCCACTCGCGCAAACCCTCTGGTGAACTTGATGGCGTTTTCGGCGACAAGACCCACGCGACGGTGGAAGAATTTCAGATCCACCAGAAGATCGAAAAGGACGGCCTTGTCGGTCCGACCACAATCGGCCGGATCGACGATGATGTGGTATCCCTGCCGCGCCCGAGCCGATCAAAACTGGAAAGTGCTTTCAATGTCATCGGCACGCCGGCGCCAACTGCCTTGGCAGACAAGGTCATCTGGCGTCCCTCAGTGTTCGTCCAAGCTGTTTTCAATCAGCTTGAGAAACTGTTTGCTGACGGATTTGTACCCAGGGCAGTGCTTGCACACCTGAAGAAGACAGTGACGATCCGACCGGAGGCGCACGCGACCGAACACCAGGCCCACCATCAGCTGCTGACGATTTTCTATACGCCCGGCAAATATACGCCTGGCGACAGGTTCTACACCGAACCCACCTTTGAGGCCCAGAACGTCCTTCTGCACGAAATCGTGCATGCCATGCGCCATTCCAATCACTTCAACGGCGCGGACAATGAGACACAAGGCTTGACGCGGGTTGTCTATCCGCCCTGGAAAAAGGGAACCGCTCAAGAGAACCATCCCCAGTTCAACATTTTCTTCAAGGATCGTGGCGAGTTCAATGCCATCACGATCACCAACACCTATCGTTCCGAGATGCGTCCGATACCGCTCGAGAACAGAATGCACCGCGGTTATCCATTCCTGCGCAAGGATCACGGCTCGAGCTTCAAGTACCAGACGCTGCCCAATCCGGAGGCGTTCCACAAGGCTGCGGTCTTCAAGTCCTACTTGCGCAAACTCTGGCGGGAGCAACCCGGTCTCTGCAAGATGATCGCGAGCTCAAAGGCTCCTTTCAATCCGATCCGGGATGTTTCAAGGACGTGAAAGCCGGCCCGGCACGCCGGCAAGCGGATTTTCACCGCCGCCGGCGTGTCGCGCCAGACCCTGCCGCCTCAAAGAAACCCGATCGTCGTGGACGCTTCGGGCTTCAGTCTGGCTTCTTTCAGCAACGCGGAGGAAATGTCCGCGACAGAAGGGTCCTTCTTGAACCGCAACTGCGTTTTGACCACGGCGAAGTCTCCGGGTGTCAGGTTACGCATGCGAAGAATTTCTGCAGGCGCATCTGCCCCGAAGTACTTGCGGAACGCGTAAGACAGACCTGACCGGTCGAGTGCCTTCAGTTCCAGTTTGAAATCAAACCGGCGAAGGCTTGCCGCATCCAGCTTCGACGCATAGTTCGTCGCCGCCAGAACCGGTTGGTCGTGACGATCGAGCCAGGAGAGCAGCTCGTTGACCTGTCCTGCTTCCCAACTCGCCTGCGCCGTACCGCGGTCGAACATCAGGCTGTCTGCTTCATCGAAAAACAGAACACCCTGCTCCTGCCGTGCGTCGGCAAAGGCCTCGGCGATGTTGCGCTCGGTTCCGCCGACCCACTTGGACAGAAGATCGGACGCACGTTTGGTCAAGAGCGGCTTGTTGAGGCGCGCGGCAAAGTGATGGGCAAATGCCGTCTTGCCAGTGCCCGGAGGTCCGCTCAGCAACAGCGAAACGTCGCTATGGCCGCCGTCCGCAATGCTCTCCAACACCTCGCCAAGAGGAGGTTCGGTGTTGTAGAGACCCGGATCGACTTCCTGCGCTTCGCGGTAAGGAAGTTCCCCGTCGCGGAGCGTTTTTACCAGCGCGGTCGCGGCCTGTTCGACCGTCCCGCCGCACCCGGCAAGCCTGGAAGCCTTGGCGGCATTGCGCAGGATCGTCGTCGTTTCAGCGGCGCTTTCAACAAGCTCTGAAACGTCCTTCGAAAACGCCACCTTCTCGTCCTGGCAAATCCTCGCAGCAATGCGCTGCCTGGCCTTGCGAGACGGGTAGTCCAGCTTCAGGACGTAACTCATCCGGCGGATGATCGCATCATCCATGTTGCCGAGCGCGTTGCTCGTCCAGATGACCGGAACCGGGTTGTTTTCAAGCATCCGGTTGACGAACACCTTGCTGCCATCACGGCGCGCCATCCAGTCGCCTGCGCTACGCTGCGCATTGCCGATGAAGTCTTCCATTTCATCGAACAGGATGACGGCTTCCTTCTTGTCGCTCAGGACACGTTGCGCAAGCATCAATGCGCTGACGCGGTCGTGACGGTTCGGCTCTTCGCCGTCTTCGTCAACCTCGCCAACGGCATGAAGACGCAGGCCCGCCTCACGGCAGATCACGCGTGCCAGTTCCGTCTTGCCGGTTCCGGGCGGCCCGTAGATCAGGATATTGACCCCTTTTGCCCGCTCGTTGACGGCGCCGGCGATCAGGCCGGCAATGAACGGTGCCTCCTTTGTTTCGGCAAAGTCCGCGATGGTCAGAGCCGTCTCATGGCGTGGACCGACAAGAGCGTCGACAAAGTCCTCGCCCTGGCTCGGAGCGCGGTCGAGCAGCTTTTCCAGCGTCCATTTGATGTCGACCGACACCGCGCCGCCGCGATAGGCCTGAAAGCCGATCAGACCCAGACGGAACACCGGGCTGCGCCGGACGAACCGCAGGGCATCGTGGCTCGAAACGCCGCAAAGCGCTGCAAGCATAACAGGCAGGTCGACGCCTTTGGCCGTTGCGGTTTCCGACAGGCTTTGCAGCTTCGGCAAACGGTCGCAACCGATGAGCAGTGCCAGCAAGGTGCTGTTTTCAATGTCGAGTTCAAGAAGTCCGGCCAGCGTGTCGGAGATTTCCATTACATAAGGCTCCGGTGCTTCCGGCAGCCGCCAGCGCTGGATGGCCTCCTGAAGGCTGTCCCACTCCTTTGCGTTCTGTGTGTCTATGCCCAGGTCAAGCCAGGCCAGATTGTCGAGGGCCCACCCCTTCAGGGCTTTCGCCAGGGGGGCATCTTCGGAAAGCCCGCGGCTCAAGTGGAGCAGCATGGCTTTCACCAGCTGATATTCGTTCATGAATGTCCCAATTCCCAGATCAGGCTCGTTTCGATCGCGTTCACGCGATGCGACTGCCTGAACAGTTTGTCGTTTGTCTGGGGTTATGCGGTCGACTTCAGATCAGCCCCGACCGCAGCACATGGGATGTGCTTACAGCAGAGACTGGCGAGCGACGATGCGCATACCCGGTAGGGTGTTTCTTGCCAGCAATGCGTTTCTCCTTGTTGCGCCGAATTCACGGCTTGAAGTGAGGGGCTTCATACAGCGTTGTGCGTTTCAGTTCAACCGGTGAACTCCAATTTGGTGCAAACCGGGGACACTGTTGCGTGAACACAACACGCGCCTGATCGACCTCGACACGCGCAGTGACGACGTTGCCGGGAAGAAGCCGCGATAGAGCCACCGTTGTCCGGTTTGGACAGTATGACTGCCCCTATGCCCTTGAGAACTCGAGGTAATATCGGCCGCCTTCAGATGGGAACTCAGATAAGTTCTTGCGAGTTGTCGTTCCGGTTGGTCGCGTCATCGACAAGACCAGGACCCGGTACTCTGTGTGGCCGGTGATTGAAAAAGACGGACAGACAAGCGGTTACTGGCCTCAGGCCTTTCGCTTCGATCCAGCCGGAATAGCATTTCAGGAACAATTCTCCGCACCATTCATCTGCTTGGTCAAACACCCATCCAGACCAGCTCCAGCCGTATCCCGCCCGGTTCGGCGAACATCATGTGTTTTCGCGGTCCCGTGCCCATGGGTTCCGGCATGAATTCGACCGCCACGCCCGGCCATGCGGCAACCTGATCAGCCAGACGAAGGAGCTCCTCTTCGCTTTCGACTTCCAGTGCAAGATGATGCAGCCCGATATTGTGGCGCCGATCGAATGTCGTCGGCGGCACCGAATTATCCACTTGCCAAAGAGTAAGCCTCAGATTTCCGTCGGTCATGGAATTTCGCGGATAGCTGTCGTCCCGGGCGGTTTCCGTCCAGCCCAACACGCTTTCAAGAAACGAGGCCGTCTTGTCGAGATCGGCAACAGCCAATCCAAGATGATTCAATCCTCTGGTCTTTGCCAAAGCGCTCTCCAGCTTCATCGCCGCGTCAGCACAACTTCCCGGCCCGATGGCAGCAACTCGCCCCGAAACTCGTCTTTGCTGACCCTGTAAACCGCCGCCACCGGTCGATCGTCACCCAGACGGAAGAACTCGACCGTGCCGCGCTCCCGTTTCCAACGGTTGACCATCAAGAACTCGTCGAGCCCGATACACCCGAATCCCGTGGCACTTCCTTCCCGGTTGTCATTCTTGCCGGACACTTTCAACCGGCATGACAACACGCTGTCAGTCGCCTTGAAATTCCATTCTCCGACGATGCCGCGCTCAACGGCAGGTGTTCCGTCGCTGTTCGAAGGTGCGTCTCCAGGTGATGTCGACGTCGTGTTGCACGCAGCAAGCATGCAGGAGATGAGGATCAGGGAAAAATGAGTTTGTCTCACAAGAACTGCCCTTTTTGGAACAGGATGACTGCAGCCACAGTCGCCGAAAGACGGCAATAGGTGCAACCAAAACATTCTTCGCGCGGGTGCTCCGGCAATCGCCCACTTGCAACAATCCCCGTCCTGCCGTATGAACAATCGCGTTAACCACCTGCTCACGCTTTTGCGGCAGGCTGGGTGGCTGAGACTTGAAGACGACCGAAGGCAAAAGTTGAGACCCATGATCGCGCCTTGCGACATTTCCGGTTCTAGCTACGACGCGCTGGCACAGCGCGGCGGCCTCCTTCTACTTGGCGATCTCCTCCTTCTTAGATGCCCCTGAGCGTCGGCTGTTTCGCGTTTTAACTTGGCGGAACGGGCACTTAGGGGAGATACTTCAAATCACCGCATCACGAATTCCGGATCGCGCTGTGTTCAAGCCTGCCAGTTTCGCTTAGAGCCGCCGATCCAAGCCAGGGACGAAACAAAATGACTGCCACCCAGGAAACGGATCATATCCGCATCTTCGACACCACCTTGCGCGACGGCGAACAATCGCCCGGCGCGTCCATGACGCTGGAAGAAAAACTGCAAATCGCAGAGATTCTCGATGACATGGGTGTCGACATCATCGAGGCCGGATTTCCAATTGCCTCCAACGGCGACTTCGAAGCCGTCAGCGAGATCGCAAGACGTTCGAAGAACTCGGTGATTGCCGGGCTCGCCCGCGCCATTCACGCCGATATCGACCGGTGCGGCGAAGCTGTCAAACACGCTGCCAAGGGCCGGATCCACACATTCGTCTCCACCTCGCCAATCCATCTGAAGTTCCAGATGAACAAGACCGAGGAAGAGGTGATGGAGATCATCACCGACACGGTGACCCGCTCGCGCAACCTGATCGACGATGTCGAATGGTCGGCCATGGACGCCACCCGCACGCCGATCGACTATCTGTGCCGCTGCGTGGAAGCCGCCATCAAATGCGGGGCGACGACAATCAACCTGCCCGATACGGTCGGCTACGCAACGCCTGACGAATACAAGGACATGTTCGAGCAGATCCGCGAACGGGTGCCGAACAGCGATCAGGCCATCTTCTCCGTGCACTGCCACGACGATCTGGGTTTGGCAGTCGCCAATTCCCTGGCCGGTGTGGCCGGTGGCGCGCGGCAGATTGAGTGCACCATCAACGGCCTCGGTGAACGTGCCGGCAACGCGGCGCTGGAAGAAATCGTGATGGCGATCCGCACTCGTGGCGACGTCCTGCAATACACCACCCAGATCGATCCGCAGTTCATGGTGCGTGCCTCCAAGATGGTGGCGGGTGCCTCCGGTTTTGCCGTTCAGTACAACAAGGCGATCGTCGGCAAGAACGCCTTTGCTCACGAAAGCGGTATCCACCAGGACGGCATGCTGAAGAACGCCGAAACCTACGAGATCATGCGTCCGGAAGATGTCGGCGTGAAAGCGACCTCGCTGGTCATGGGCAAGCATTCCGGCCGTCATGCCTTCCGCGACAAGTTGCGTGAACTGGGCTTCGAGCTGGGCGACAACGCCCTGCAGGACGCGTTCCGCCGCTTCAAGGATCTGGCGGACCGCAAGAAGCACGTTTATGACGAGGACATCGAGGCGCTGGTCGAGGACGAAATCAACATCCTGGGCGAAAGCACCAAGGTGATCGCGCTGACCGTGATCGCGGGAACCGGTGGTCCACAGAAGGCCATCCTGACCATGGATGTCAACGGCCAGCATATCACCAAGGAAGCCACCGGCGACGGCCCGGTCGATGCGACCTTCAACGCGATCAAGCTGATCGTGCCGCATGAGGCAACCCTGTCGCTCTACCAGGTGCACGCGGTTACCGAAGGCACCGATGCACAGGCCGAGGTCTCCGTTCGTCTGGAAGCAGAGGGCCGGATCGCAACCGGCAAGGGCGCCGACACCGACACATTGGTTGCGTCTGCCCGCGCCTATGTCTCTGCCATGAACAAGCTGGCGCTGCGCCAGCAGAGGGGCAACCCGGGCGCCTTGCAGGCCGTCTGACACGAACAGATCCCTGAGACGGCGAACCTGCCGTTTCAGGGATCAATCTTTGCGGTTTTCAGTCAGATGAACCGTTTCAGATACTCGTTCGAGTAGTCGATCTCCATTTCCACCCAAATGGGCAGGTGATCGGACATTTCGAAACTTGCGAAGAACTTTTCGTAGTCCTTGTCCCAGTTCTTGTAAGGCTCGCCGCCGCGCGCCTCGAGCGCGATCGGCTCGTAATGATCCTTCTCATCCGGACGGTAAACGGCAGTGCGCCAATCGACACTACCGGACTGAAGGCATCGGGTTCGGCTCTTTTCGCCGGTGAAGGCGATCTGGTCGTAGTGTTTGGTGCCCTTGAGATTGGTCGCCCCGAAGAGTGGTGCGAAGAGCCCGTGCTTCTTTAACCCGGCCATGATTTCATCGTCGCGGGACTCAATGTTCATGTCACCGATCAGGACATAGACCTGACCTTCCTTTTTCGCGCGCTTCGCCGCAAGTTTCGCGAGGATCTCCACTTCAGCCGCGCGCATCTTCTTCTTCTTCTTGGTGCTTCCGCCGAAGATGATGTGAACGCTCATAAGCGTGAACTTGAACCAGCCGGCCTGGAAGGACGCAAAGAATGGTGTGCGCGCAATCTGGCCATGTTCAAGCAGCGCCTCCGGTGGTAGCACGACCTCGCCCACAAGGTTGCGGAAAAAGACCTTGTTGGTGTTGAAAAAGAATGCCTGGCGTTCCGTGTTTCCCTTGCTGCCCTCGGTCACGTCCGTGACGATATACGACCAGTTCGGCCCGAGCAGCGTTTTCAGCTTGTTGAGCGGTTCCAGGTCTTCCTTGACCTCCTGGATCGCGCAAACATCGAAATGTCCGATGATCTCGGCGATGTAGTGAAAGCTCTCGTCGCGGCGCGGTTTGCCGTCATCAAATGCGCGGATGTTCCAGGACCCGATCACGAGGCTGTTCGGTTCACGGTCTCCCAGTTTGCTTTCCGCGAGATCCGCACGAAGCTTCAGCAGGTGTTCCGCGATCCATTTCGCCTTCTCCGGGTTCTTTTCCCGGTCCTTGTACCGATTGAGCCAATGATAAAATGCCATGTTCAAATACCTTGTGCTTGAAATGAATAATGGGCGCGAGGCGCCAATATCCGCCCTGCACCTCTGCTACCGTGACGGGTTCATCTGAAAAAAACAATCAAAAGAATGAAGCTTGCCAAGGCGCAAGCGGCCCCAAATGCGAGTTCGGATTGAATCACTTCCGGCCACACGGCCAGTGTCAGACCGTTCCTGCAAGTGCCGCGCAAGGGAGCTGATCAGACCACGCTGTGCCGCTCGATGAGGTAGAAGGTGCAGGGCACATCGTGCTTTTCCATATCGAACCAGTAGCTGAACCCGGCTTTTTCCATCACCTTCAAGGACGCAAGGTGGTCCGTGTGGGCAAAGGCAATCAGGAACCTGTGGTCGGTGTTTTCAAAAAACCAGCGGGCGAGGCTCTTTGCGATCTCGGTGCCGTACCCTTTGCCCCAGTGGTCGCGTTTCAGGCTGTAGCCGATTTCGTATCCGTCCGGTTGTGTCAGCCAGGAAAGTCCGGCACGTCCGACAAATTCCCCTTCCCGCGTCAGCACCTTCCACTTGCTTATGCCCGAATTACGGTGCTCGGCCACATAGTTTTTCAAGCGCCGCTCGACCTCCTCGGCGCTCATCGGCGACGGACCGGGTGCGAGGTATCGATTGACCTCGGGATCGGAATGAAGCTCGAAAAGGAGGTCAAAATCGCCTTCCTCAAATGGCTCGATCCGAAGGCGCTCGGTTTCAAGAATGGGATTAGTCAAAATGTCATTCATCCAAAAGAAAAGCCGCGCTAAGCACGGCTGAGAGTACGGTTTCTTTCGGTCAAATTCCAGCCTGCAACCGGCAGTAGCGTTCAGGCGGTCATCAGGTAGGATTGCATGGATGGGCTGAACATCTGGAAAACGTCCGCCTGCATGCCCTCGATCACCTTGCTTTCCCGGTGATAAAAGCCTGTGTCCTGAATGACTTCCCGGACAGCGCAGTTGTCTGTGCGGATCACGGCGACCAGGTGGGAGAAATAGGTGTTCTCGAAGAACCAGCCCACAAGTCCCGTGCAAAGACGATTGGCAAGGCTTTCGTCCTTCTCAAGCACCTCGTTCGGCAAGCAATAGTTCAGGCTGATCTCGGAGGTTTCGCTGATCGGCGTAAAACCCGCCCAACCGAGAAACCGGCCGTCGGCGGCAATGGCTTTCCATTTGGCGAAGCCGAGGTCTGCCTGGTTCTGCATGGCAGATCTCACGAAGTCCGTTGCGTCGGCGATCGTGCAATCAGTTGAAAATTCTGTGCATCGGTTTCCAAAAGGGTCGGAATGAAGGTTTTTGACGAGATTAATATCGGACGGGGAAAAGGGAACAAGCCGCACTGAGCCACATTCGAGAAAAATCGTCTGCACCGTGGTCCTCCCAAGCTGTCGGGTCACTTTCATCCATCCGGTGAAGATTTGAGAAATCTCCTGAACCCGGAGGCAAGACATGTAACCCTGGATTGCGCCGACCCGAAGGCAGACAAAAGTATAATGTCAATAATGGCAAAAATATATTCGTATTACCAACAGGTTATCGTGAAACTGCCTGCTGCAGCGCACTACCCATAAGTTGACGTGATAAACTTATTTCGGATCCAAAATGTCTTCTACATTGATTCCAGCTGCCGGATCAACCCGTTGCCAATCGGGCATCTGATTGCGGAACCAGGTTTCCTGCCGCTTTGCGTATTGCCGCGTTGCAACAGTGAGCCTGTGGACGGTTTCTTCATAACCCGCCTTTCCGGACAATAAGTCGCGGATTTCCGCGACTCCAATCGCCCGCATGGCCGGAAGTTTTGGTGACAGTCCCTGTTCCAGCAGGGCTCTGACTTCCTCAATGCCCTCCTCTGCCAGCATAAGGCGAGCGCGCCGTTCGATCCGTTCGTGCAGCCAGGGACGAGGTGGCGCGAGAACGATCCGGAGGCACTCACCTTTCGCTAAGAATGGCGCCGATTGCGACGTCGTTTGCCATGTACTCAGTGGCTTGCCCGTTGCCATTACCACTTCAAGCGCGCGCGCCAGGCGCTGCGGATCAGCAAGCGTTGCCGCGCTTTCGTGATCTCCAAAGTGGGCCAGTTCCTCTTTCAGACGCGCGACGCCTTCCTGATCCGCAAGATCCCGCGCCTGCTCGCGAATTTCAGAGGGAATCTCCGGCATCTCGGCAAAGCCCTCGGTCAATCCCTTGAAGTAGAGCCCGGTGCCGCCGACAAGCACCGGCAGTTTGCCGGCGGCCCGGACAGCCTCAATTTCCTCGGTGGCAAGCCGGAGCCACGCCCCGGTTGAAAACGCTGTCGAAGCTTGAAGAACCCCGTAAAGCCGGTGCGGGACCTCTCTCTCCTCCTCATCAGACGGACGCGCGCTCACAAGACGAAGGTCTTTGTAGAGTTGCATGCTGTCGGCGTTGATGATCACGCCATCCAGTTCGCTCGCAAGGTCAATGGCCAGGGCGGACTTGCCGCTTGCCGTCGGTCCAGCTATCAGAATGACACGGCCACCAGCCACCTGTTTCCTCTTGTCTTTCAGGGATCCGCTCATGTCTCTCGTCGCCACTTTGGTCTCCACACCGACAGCTCCTGCCGTGGATCAGGAACTTGTCCGTCGGGCGGAGGATCGTCTGGGCGCAAGCGGTGCCTCGACCATCCTGAGCCCCGGTGTTGCTGCCGATATCCGGTTTGAAGGCCCAAATGCAAGCGCTGCCGAAGTGCTCTTGCGCGAAATCACCGGTTCCGCACCCGTTGATGTCTTTGTGCAACCGGAAGAGGGCCGCCGCAAGCGTCTTCTCATTGCCGACATGGACTCCACCATGATCCGGCAGGAATGCATTGATGAACTGGCAGCGGAGCTGGGACTGAAGGCGAGAATCTCCGACATCACCGAGCGCGCGATGCGCGGAGAAATCGAGTTCGAGCCGGCCTTGCGCGAACGGGTTGCGCTTCTCGCCGGACTGCCCGTTTCTGCGATCGATACCGTGCTCAGCAACAGGATCGTTCTCATGCCGGGCGGCCGCACCTTGGTACAGACGATGAAATCGCACGGCGCCTATTGTGCCCTGGTGTCGGGGGGCTTTACCCATTTCACAAAGGCGGTCGCCGCCATGATCGGCTTCGACGAAAACCAGGCAAACACGCTTTTGGAGGAAAACGGCAAGCTGATCGGCAAAGTCGCTGAACCCATTCTGGGACGAGACGCCAAGAGAATCCGGCTGGAAGAACTTGTCGCCGAAAAGGGATTGGACTTTGCAGAAACGCTCGCTGTCGGAGACGGGGCCAACGATCTTGCCATGATCGAGCGGTCCGGCACAGGTATCGCCTACCGGGCGAAGCCGGCCGTTGCCGAAGCCGCCGATTTCCGCGTCGACCACGGCGACCTTACCGCTTTGCTCTATCTGCAAGGCTACGCAGAGAAAGACTTCGTCCTGAGCTGATGATCGGGCAATCTCCGTCCGCAGCGCCGTCGCCGGGTTGAATTGGTCCACCGGAGGCCCGGCATCAGCCAATAAGGCTCTGGTGGTTTCCGAAGACCACAGGTGACGCTCGACCCGACAAAAGAACGCCCGGCACAAGGGCCGGGCGGAGGTTGCAGACGATCAAGGTGGGACCGTCCGCCATAAGCCATATTATCCAGCTCTGAGTTTGCAGCTTCTTATGTTGCGCGATAATCGTCGGACGCGCTGGTGCCTGCAACTTCGTGGGTCCATTCACACTTGCGGAAGGTGAAGGAGAACTCGTCGAGGTCGCCGCGGGACGCATTGGCTTCGTCGTTGACGTCCTTGATCATGGTCTTGCCGTCAACGAGAACCGCGTCTTCGTACTTGATCGTGTAGTAGTGCTCCTGAACGCCTGTTGTCGCCGTGCGCCAGAAGTGAATTTCGATTTCCAGGGCTTCACCGGTGGCCAGTGCCTGCCACAGAAGAGCTGTTGCCTTGTCGACCGGCTTTTGGAACGTGGCCGGCATATGACGGCGGCGGGCGATGATGGTGCCGGACTGCGGATCACGTGGAACAACGGCGTTCTGTTCGAAGGCGTAGACCAGGCAAGTGCTTTCCTTGCCTTCCTGCCACAGGTTGCCGATGCTGTCTGCGGTGGTTGCGTCAGCTGAGATGTCGCCCTGGGAGGCACCCTTGATGGTCATGTATGCGATGTTGGACATTTTGACTTCCTCTGTATCTTGATCCTGTGAACTCTCGTTCGATTTCCGGGGGCGCCGTTGCTTTCGTGTTCAGCGCCGGTATCAAGTGAAATTGCAACGGGTGTGCCAGTTTCGATAATTTTCTTTATCTCATTGTTTCTAAATAAACTTTTCTTCTTTCCCGGCGAATTAACAACTGTGTCATTGTGCAGTTTTCTGCACAGTTGACCCAAAGCCGGGAAAAAAAACGCGCAATATCGGCGTGACGAAAGTCACATAAAGAACTTGTTGACGTCGAAACACCGCTGAAACACCGGCACTGAGCAGCCAGAAAGCCGGTCTTGCATGTTCCAGGAGCCGCAACCACGCCACTTTCGAGGCTCGTACACAAACGCATCAGCCGATCAAGTGAGCGGATAAGACAAGTGTGCAGATTTCCGCAGCGTCAGATCGCAAGAACCCGAATGTGTGGTTCGCTCATTGCACTATAAGTCTTGCGCCTGAGCACTGTTCCAGAAGCCACGAAAAAGGGGCGCTGTTGCCAGCGCCCCATTTCCAGGTCAAGTATTTGAAGCCTACTCGTCCTCTATCCGGACTGGCACAAAGCGAACATCTCCGGTCGGGTTGGCCAGCAGAAGCAGAGCAGACCTGCGGCCATCATCTTTGAGCTTGCCGATTTCCGCTTCCACATCGGCAGGCGTTTCCACCGGCTCCTGTGCGACTTCCTTGATGACATCGCCGGCCGTGATCCGTTTTTCAGCCGCTGAAGAATCCGGCAGGACCTCGGTAACGACCACGCCGGTCACATCGGTATCGATGGAGAACTGCTCGCGCAGATCATCGTCCAGCTCGGCCAGCATCATGCCGAGAACTTCGCTTTTGGCGGCGGGTTCTTCGACCGGCTCTTCATCCGTCTTGACGCTCGCTTCTGTTGGTGTGTTTTCCTCAAGGCGCTCGAGGATCACATTGATCGTGACTTCTTCGCCCTTGCGCAGGACGACCACTTCGACTTCCTTGCCGATGGCCGTTTCAGCCACCATGCGCGGCAGTTCCCGCATCGCCTCGACTTCCCTGCCATCGAACCGAAGGATGACATCACCGGCTTCGATCTTGGCTTTGGCGGCCGGGCCGTCATCCGTCACACCGGCAACGAGCGCGCCCATGGCTTCATCCATGGCAAGGCTTTCGGCAATCTCGTCCGTAACTTCCTGAATGCGAACACCCAGCCAGCCGCGACGGGTTTCACCGAATTCGCGCAACTGGTCGATCACCCGCATGGCGGTCTTCGCCGGAATGGCAAAACCGATACCGATGGAGCCGCCGGACGGTGAAATGATCGCCGTATTGATGCCGATGACATTGCCTTGCATGTCAAAGAGCGGGCCACCGGAGTTACCGCGGTTGATGGAGGCATCCGTCTGGATGAAGTTGTCATAGGGCCCGGAATTGATATCACGGTTACGCGCCGAGACGATCCCGACCGTAACCGTTCCACCCAGGCCGAACGGGTTCCCGATCGCCATCACCCAGTCGCCGACACGAATTGTGTCGGAATCACCGAAGTCGACCGCCTTGAGCGGCGTTTCCGGTTCGACCTTGAGCACGGCCAGATCGGTTTTCTCGTCCGTACCGATGATCTCGGCGCGGAGTTTTGTCCCGTCATTGAAGTTGGCGGTGATTTCGTCAGCACCTTCAATCACGTGATTGTTGGTGATGATAATGCCTTCCGTGCCATCGACCACAAATCCGGAGCCGAGTGACTGAACCCGGCGCGGCGCCTGATCATTGTCCCGGTTCTGACGATTGAAGAATTCCTCAAAGAACTCCTGGAACGGAGACCCGTCCGGCACCTGTGGCATCGGAACCGATCTGCGTCCCTGCACAGTCTGCGCGGTGGAGATATTGACGACGGCATCTGCGAGATTTTCCGCGAGATCGGCGACAGAAACCGGTCCCTGCGCCTGTGCTGTGTGAACAGGCTGGAATGCAATCATTCCGCCAAGCATGAGGCCCGCCGCAGCAAATGCGATCCGGGTCATGCGACGGCGAACAAAATTTGGAGCCATAGGGCTTTCTCCTCATCCCTTCCGGTACGGCTGTCAGGAAGAAAAAACAGCCGCGAGCTTCTTAGGTCTTGTATCCAGAATATAGAACGGGCGGGAGATTTTTGCCCCTCCCGCCCGGAAACTTTTCGTTATCCGCGTATGATCCACACAATAATAAGTCCCAATGCGGCGACAACGAGACCGGTTGTGCGAAGGGTCTGGTCTGATGTTTCCAGCGCGCCTCGCATGATGGATTTCATCCCGCCAGGCAAAAGCGCATAAAGAACACCTTCAATCACCAGAACCAGACCAATCGCGGTCACCAGGTCATTCATTGAGAGGCAAGCGACGGCGAGCGCGTCGAGATGCCCGTACCTCCATCATCTTCCACAGCCGGTGCATTTACGCCGGTCGGATCCTTGAAGAACCGGAAGAAGCTGGAATCCGGAGACAGGACAAGACTGGTATCGCCTGACTGAAGACCGGCTTCATAGGCCTGCATGGACCTGTAGAAGGCGAAGAATTCAGGGTCTGCACCGAAGGCTTCAGCAAAGATCCGGTTCCGCTCTGCATCACCGTCACCGCGGATGATTTCCGCATCCCGGTTGGCTTCAGCTTCAATGACCGTTGCATCACGATCCGCACGGGAGCGGATACGGCGAGACTGCTCTTCACCCTGTGCGCGGATTTCCGTTGCTTCCCGCTGACGTTCCGTCTGCATACGCGCATAAATCGCCTGAGAGTTGGCATCAGGAAGGTCCGCGCGGCGGATCTTCACGTCAATGACCTCAATTCCCAGTTCTTCCGCGTTGGCACTCACATCACGGCGGATGTTTTCCATCACGCCCGACCTGTCGTCGCGCACGAGCGCCACGAAGCTGGTCCGACCGACTTCCGACCGCAACGAAGACTGCAGAAGGGTCGACAGACGCCTGTTGGCCGTCAAAACGTTCTGAACACGCTGATAGAAGAGAACCGGATCAGAGATCCTGTAGCGCGCGAACGCGTCCACGATCAGCCTCTTCTTGTCGGAGGAGATCGGCTCGAGCGGAGGCATGTTGAGGTTCAGGATACGCTTGTCCATGTAGACGACGTTCTGAACGAACGGGATCTTGAAGTAGAGCCCGGGTTCGGTTTTCGGTGCTTCGACAATCTGACCGAACCGCAGGACAAGTGCCTGCTGGGTCGGATTGACGACATAGACCGACAGGTAGCCGATGACAGCAATGACAACGACGACAATTGCGATAATACCGCTACGCATGATCAGTTACCTCCCGTCCGTGTGGACGGCGCTGTGCCACGTCCGTTCAGATCGTTCAGCGGCAGGAACGGCAGGACGCCGGAACCCGATGACTCGCTGTCGATGATGATCTTGTTGTTCGCACCAAGAACCTTTTCAAGTGTCTCGAGGTAGAGACGCTCCCGCGTGACATCGGGCGCCTTCTGGTATTCCTCGTAGATCTTGCTGAAACGCTGGGACTGACCGGTTGCTTCCGCAATGGTCTGATCCTTGTAACCGTTTGCCTGTTCAAGAACACGTGCTGCCTGACCGCGGGCTTCCGGGACGATCCGGTTGGCATAGGCTTCCGCTTCGTTGCGGATACGCTCCTGGTCGGCGCGGGCCGCCTGAACATCGCGGAAGGCTTCAATGACCTGTGCCGGCGGGTCAACCCGCTGCATCTGAACTTCGGTAATCTCAACGCCTGCGCTGTAGGAATCGAGCGTCGTCTGCATCAGCGTCGCAACGTCGTTCTGAATGGAAACGCGGTTTTCAGTCAGGATGGCGTCGATGTTCGAACCGCCGACGACCTCACGCATGGCGCTTTCGGCAACGGCCTTCACCGTACCAGCCGGTTCCTGAATGTTGAACAGGTAGTTGGTGATGCCCTCGGTCGTGTTCTTGACGCGCCAGAGCACCTTGAAGCCGACATCGACGATGTTTTCATCGCCCGTCAGCATCAGGCTTTCTTCCGGAATGTCGCGCGCGCGGACCGCACCGGACGTGGAGAAGGTCTCATCCACACCGACCGTTGTTTCGCGCTGCAGCTCGACAGCAGGCTTGTACACTTCACCGATCGGGTAAGGCAGATTGTAATTGAGGCCCGGAGACGTCAGCCCGCGAACATCACCAAGCACCAGCTCAACGCCGCGCTCGCCTTCGTCCACCGTGTAGATGCCTGTCGCCAGCCAGCCAATGACGCCGATGCCGATCACAATCAGAATGCCGGCAAATCCGAGGCCGCCACCGCCACCACCGGGCAGCACGGTCTTCATGCGGTCCTGCGTTTTTTTCAGGAGTTCTTCCAGGTCCGGCGGGTTACCACCGCCGCCGCCACCGCCCCGGTTCGGACCTCCTCCCCACGGGCCGTTGTTGTTTCCACCGCCGCCCCATGGGCCGCCGTTGTTTCCACCGCCACCCTTCCAGGGGCCACCGCCACCTGACTGATTGCTCCAAGGCATCAAGACTTCCTTCTTTGAACTCCGGCAGGCTGTGCCGGAAATGGGCATTCGCCCGTTCTGACTCACCGTTGGTTATAGGGAGGTTACCTTATGCTTTCAACGAAAAGCCCAGTATATGTCCCACGTAAAACCAGTATGTTTTCCCGTGCCGCAGGTGGGTGTCAGACAGGGCCGTGTCAAGTTAAATGCACCGAAACTTCGAGAGTTAATGTTAACCCGGCGCGCTTTCGCGCCTGATCATGTCGACATGGGGGATGCCGTCTTCGAGATAAACGTCCGAAACTGTCTCGAAACCAAGGGAATTATAGAAGTTTTCCAGGTGCGCTTGCGCGGACACGTGGATCGTGCATGCAGGAACCAGCTCCCGGGCTTTGTCGATACCAGCCAGCATCATTTTGCGACCCAATCCGCCACCCCTGCCGGCCTGCGCAATCACGACGCGGCCAATGCGCGCACTTGCCGCTTCCGGCTCGCCGAGCAGCCGGATGGTACCCACAAGCTGGCCGGAGGCTGCGTCCCGCACAAGGAGATGCAATGCCTCCGGATCCTTGCCGTCAATGTCCTGGTAGAGCGATTCCTGCTCCAGAACGAAAACATCCTGACGCATCTTCAGGAGATCGTGCACGTCCATCGGACCCAATTCGTCAAGGCGTGCCCAACGGGCAATCGTTGTCTCTGTAAAGCTCATTGTCCCGCTCGTTAAGTCCCGTCAGGCCTTGCGCCGGTAGGTGATGAACGAAAACGCCGCACTGTCTCTTTCGGAGCGTTCGCCGCGGATTCGCCCGGTTTCTTCCCAAACAGCAGGGTCAATCTCCGGAAACCGTGTGTCGCCAGCCGGTTCGGCGTCGACTTCCGTGATTTCCAGCCGGTCGGCTCGTTCCATCGCCTGCCGATAGATCTGGCCGCCACCGATACAAAAGACCTCGTCGACGCCAAGCTCCGCGGCGAGCTCCTGCGCCCGCTCCATCGCACTGTCAAACGACGTCGCCGTTTCAACACCGTCCGGGGCGTAGTCCGGATCACGTGAAATCACCACATGCGGCCGCTCCGGCAAGGGCCTTCCGCCAAAAGACAGGAAGGTCTTTCGCCCGGCTATAACAGGTTTGCCGAGAGTGAGGCGCTTGAAGTGCTTGAGGTCCGAGGAAAGTTTCCAAGGCATGTCGTTATCTGCACCAATGATCCCGTTGCGGGCGACAGCGGCAATCAGAACAAGGTCCGGCAAGGCTCTCTCCGAATCCGGTTTGCAATTCCAGGTTCGCCTCCTAGCATGAAATCGGGCGTCCGCAGAATTTCCTGGCAACTAATTTCACGAACTTGTCGGATTCTTCCAGCGCTCTCCGTCCTTGTTGTCGAAACGTGTTTCTGAGGGGAATTAGGGGAAGGGAAAACTTCAAATGTCCAATCTCATGGAAACTGTCCTGGTTGAGCGGACGCGCGCGCTCATTCCGGACACAAATGTCGAACAGAAGCGCATGTTCGGCGGCACCTGCTTCATGGTCAACGGCAATATGCTGGTCTGCACTTCCAAGAATGGATTGATGGCCCGGGTCGGCAAGGAGCAGGAAGCCGCGGCGCTCGCCAAGCCGCATGCCTCGCCATGCCGGCCGGCAGGGCGTCCAATGCCCGGCTTCATCCGGATCGAACCGGAGGGGATTGAAAGCGACGAGGATCTGAGGGACTGGGTAGAGATGGCGCGCACCTACGTCTGCGCCCTGCCCGCCAAACCGAAAAAGGCACCAAGCGGAAGGGGCGCCAGATGATCGCTCCCGGATTTTCCGCCGAAACCTTCAAGTTTCTGAACAATCTGAAAAACAACAATTCGAAGGCCTGGTTCGATGCAAACAAGGCGGACTACCAGGCGTTCATCAAAAAGCCCGCAGACGCTTTTCGCTCCGCTTTGGGTCAGGATCTTGCCGACCTCACCGGCCACGACATGATGTCCAAGCAGTTCCGGATCAATCGGGATCTCAGGTTTTCCAAAGACAAGACCCCCTATAACACCCATATCCGGATGGCGTTCTGGCCAAAGGGCGGCGCTTTTGAAGGAAGAGAAGCGCAGCCGCCGAGCTTCTTTCTGTCGGTGGAGCCGGAGCTCATCCGCTTCGGCACCGGCTGCATGGCTTTTTCCAAGCCGGTTCTGGGCAGATATCTAAACGCGCTGGAAACGGGCCAAGGCGAGGACATCGAGAACCTGCTGGACAAACTGACCGGTGAAGGTTTCGAACGGTCAGAACCAGACCTTGCCAACGTCCCGCGCGGTTTTCCAAAGGACCATCCTCACGCAGGACTTGCCCGCCACAAAGGACTGGCCGTCTGGAACACGGTCAGCGACCCCCAAGCCCTGACCGGCGACGCTGCAACAGCATTCATGATTGATGCGTGGGCACCAACCCTGCCGTTCTGGCGATGGCAGGTTAGTCTTTCCGAGGCCGGGTGAAGGCAGGTGGTGCAGTCCGGTTAATGAGCTTCGCTTGCGGCCATCCTTCTAGACGAACCACGTCTCAGGATTCATCAATCCGTTCAAGCTCAAGCCCGCTGAAGATTGGCCAGGATGATCTCGAGCCATATCCGGGTTGGTGTGATCCAGGCGAGCCAGTTGTTGTAGTCGCCGGAATAGACAACGGCGGCGACGTCGGCTTTCGGACAGACAAAAAGCCGTTGCCCGCCATTGCCAAACCCACCGAACCAGGGCACCTGACCGCCCAATGCGGGTATGTGCGCGCTTCCACAGAACCAGAAATAGCCGTAGTCGACGCCCTCCCCGGTCGCAATGACTGGACGGAGCGAGGCGGTCAGCCAGGCTTCGGGCACCACTTGCCGCCCTTCCCAGACGCCGTCGTTCAGCACAAGGCGGCCAATTTTCAGAAGATCAGGTGCCGTCAGCCGTACGCCTGAAGCCGATGAGTGGGTTCCATCCTTGCCCGCCGACCATTTGAACGTCTTTATGCCAAGAGGGTCGAACAGGACTTCCTTTGCGAACTCCGGCAGGGTTTTTCCGGTTCCGGTTTCGATAATCTTGCCGATCAGCGCGGTCGCGCCGCCACTATAGATCCAGCGCGTGCCGGGCTCTGCAACGAGCGCGCGGTCCAGAATGAACCGGTAGCGGTCCGGTGCAAGTTCCATCGCGATCTCGCTGTTTTCCGGATCGGTATAGGGCTTCGTCTCATCCCAATCCATGCCAAGGCTCATGGTAAAGGCGTGCTCGATGGTCCGGCTCATGCGGGCCGGATCCGCCGCGAGATCCGGATAGCCCGGAAAAGCACTCAGGATCGGCGTGTCGAGGCGCGGTACAAGATCCCGTTCCAGCGCGATCCCGTAAAGCAGGCTGACAACGCTCTTGGTGATCGAACGCAAATCATGAAGGGTCTCTGGTCCGAAGCTGACGTCGCCAAGCGGTCGGCCCCAGTCTTCGTCCGGACCGCTGCCATAGCTTTCCAGGATCGTTTCACCGCCCCGTTCGGCCAGAACCACATGAAGATTGCGAAGCAATCCGGCTTCAACGCCTGCGACCAGCTTGCGCCCGATCATGGGGTCGAAGCCCCGGTTCTCGGCTGTCAGTGCGTGAGGTGACAAGGAAAGAGAAACGTCTGGAAGTGCCATGGCTACGACCCCGAAGGACAAGCAATTCCTGTATTCTGACCAGACAGGTTCAAATTGCGAGCGATTTCTTGGCCGCATTCGGGTCGGCGGGTCGCGCCGTCTTGACCTTCCAGCTGCTGGAAACACCATAAAGCATTGTCTGGACATCCGCATGCACATGAGCCGGAGAACAAACTTGAACCGCAGAACTTTTTTGAGAACCGCCCTTTCCGGCTGCGCAGCAGTCGCAGCGCCTCAGTTTTCGCTTGCAAAAACGACAGACGGTTTTCTGGAATTGACGGCTGCCAAGGGGCAGGTTCGCCTTTATGGCGCGAATGGCGGACAGTCGGATCTTTGGCTCTATAACGGCCGGTTGCCGGGTCCGGAAATCCGCGTGAAGCGCGGCGAGCGGGTCAGGGTACGCTTCAAAAACGAGTTGGACGAACCGAGTTCGGTCCATTGGCATGGCATCCGCATCGACAATTCCATGGACGGCGTTGCCGGAATGACCCAGCCTCCTGTCCAACCCGGCGAAGTCTTCGACTACGAGTTTCTGACGCCGGATGCCGGGACCTACTGGTATCACGCCCACAATATGAGCTGGAACCAGGTCCCGCGCGGACTGTCGGGTCCGCTAATCATTGAAGATGACGAAACGCTCTTTTCACAGGACACCGACATTACGCTGGTGCTCAGCGACTGGCGGCTCGACGAAAACGGTATCCTGGACACCGCAAGCTTTGGTGCCCGGCACGACTTTTCCCACGCAGGCCGGCTCGGCAACTGGCTGACCATCAATGGCACGTCGCTACCGGATATTCCCCTGAAGAAGGGCCATTGGCACCGCGTGCGGCTGATCAACACGTCGGCTTCCCGCATTCTCGACCTTGCCCCGGAGCGCTTCGGCGCGAAGCTCATCGGCCTCGATGGCCAGACATTCAATGCACCACGCGACATGCCCGGCACGGTGCAGCTTGCCCCGGCGCAGCGCATGGATCTCGTCTTGCGGCCTGAAGCAACGGGAACGATTCCATTTGAAATGATGACCGGACGGCCGTTTGCATTCGCCAATTTTCAGGTGAAAGACGCGGAATCTGAAGGTCCCTCTCTAAGATTGCCCCCGGTCAACACCCTGCCCGAGCCCGACCTGCAGGACGCGCTGGAAATGCCGCTTCTGATGGAAGGCGGCGCAATGGGTGGCATGCGGTCGCTGCTTAGAGACCGGACGGAAGACGAATTGCGCCAGATGATGCAGGACGGCCTCTTCTGGACCTTCAACGGCACATCCGGCATGCAGGACGCACCGATGTTCTCGGCAAAGCGGGGCGAGACTGTCGTTCTGGAAAGTCGAAACGACACCAGTTTCGCCCATGCCATGCATGTTCACGGTCATCACTTCCGTCTTCTGGAGCGCAACGGCGAACCACTCGAACACCAGGACTGGCGCGACACCTTCACCACAGACCCAGGCGAAACAGTGAAGATCGCCTTTGTCGCGGACAATCCCGGCAAATGGCTCATCCACTGCCATATGCTGGGTCATGCGGTATCCGGGATGATGACGTGGTTTGAGGTGAGCTGACAATCGAATCCCGCTAGAGTGATCTGACATCCATTTTCCCAACCAAGGAAAACGGGTTTGAAACCCGCAGCGCCTCCAGCGATTTTGTTCCTGCATGCCTTGCCAATGGACGGGGCAATGTGGCACGGCCAGTTCGACCTGTTTCCTGCTCGTACTTACGCTCCGACGCTGTATCAATACGGCAGTTCGGTCGAGGACTGGGCCTTGGCGGCACTCGATCAGGTGCATGAAGAAAAACTGATCATCATCGGCTGCTCGATCGGTGGCTCGTGCGCCCTTGAGATCGCGAGCAGGGTGCCGGAGCGGGTAAAATGCCTGGTGCTGGTCGGCACCAAGGCGCACAGAAATCCAGAACCAGCCTTTTTGGAAAAGGCAGTCGACCACATTCACAGACGTGGCCCCGGCGCCGCATGGGACGCCTACTGGGCACCGCTCTTTTCGAAATCCTGCGATGCCATGGTTTTGAAAAACGCAAGAGAGGATTTCAGTAAACGGACCGCGGATGAGCTTGCTGACGGCACGATCGCATTTCACACCCGTCCCAGCCGACATGAGCTTTTGCGCAGCTTCACCGGCGAAACAGTCTTTGTCTCCGGTAGCGACGATATTGCGCCCGGTCCTCAGACCACGCGCAAGCAGTCAGAAGATGCTCTCAAGGGCAGTTACCACGAGGTGCCGAATTGCGGTCACTATGTTCCGCTCGAAGCACCGCGCACCTTTAACGCCATCCTTCAGGGCGAGCTTTCAGGACATTTCTCGGGTTGATCGGGAGCTGAACCAATTACACCGCGATCGGCGCAGCAATGTGCGGATGGGGGTCGTAGCCAACCAGTTCGAAATCCTCGAACTTGATCGCGAAAAGATCCGTGACAGCCGGATTGATCTTCAGCTGCGGCAAGGGCCGTGGGGCGCGGGTAAGCTGTTCCCGGGCCTGATCGAAATGGTTGGAATAAAGGTGCGCATCCCCGAACGTATGCACGAAGTCGCCCGGTTCCAGCCCGGTGACCTGGGCGACCATCATGGTGAGCAGCGCATAGGAAGCGATGTTGAAGGGTACGCCCAGAAACACATCTGCTGAGCGCTGGTAGAGCTGGCAGGACAGCTTTCCATCGGCCACATAAAACTGAAACAGGGAATGACACGGCGGCAGCGCCATTTCATCGACCAGCGCCGGGTTCCAGGCCGAGACGATCAGGCGCCGGCTGTTTGGGTTCGTCCGGATCATCTCCAGCAGTTTTTCAATCTGGTCGATTGACCGGCCGTCCGGGGCCGGCCAGGAACGCCACTGGTAGCCGTAGACGGGTCCAAGCTCTCCGTTTTCGTCGGCCCAGTCATCCCAGATCTTGACCCCGTTCTCGTTGAGATAACGGATGTTGGTGTCACCTGCCAGAAACCACAGCAGCTCGTGGATGATTGATCTGAGATGCAGCTTCTTGGTCGTCACCACCGGAAAACCTTCTGACAGGTCGAAGCGCATCTGGTGCCCGAAGATCGACCTTGTTCCGGTGCCCGTGCGGTCGCCCCGGTCGACGCCTTCCTCGAGAATTTTGGTCAGGAGATCGAGATATTGCTGCACGGTAAGTGACTTTCGGATGAGAAAAGGAGAGCCACCCGTTAACTTCGCAGATTCTGGAAAAAACGCAGCCCCTCGCCTCGCGCTTTCCCCAGATCCGACTGGTTCGGCTGTGGATGAGCGCTTCTGAAGCTTGCCGGCAAAGCATCCGCGTTGCCCGAAACCTCTTTCAATTCAGGTCTGAAACGCTTATATCAAGCCTGCTGGTTCGCCAGCTATGGCAATAAACTGTCAGTGCAATAAACCTATCGGACCCGGGGGCGGTACCCGGCGCCTCCACCCAAGCCCGTGAGGCCAACTTCAGGAAATCTCGCGGGTTTCGGCGGGGGCGAAATAGGATCGACGAGGGCGTAAAGACTGTGCTTTTGCTCGGCATTGTACCACCGTTATCGGGCTGTTTTAATAGTTGCAAACGACAACTATGCTATGGACAACGCTGTCGCTGCGTAATGCAGTGCCGGTAGTCCTTTAAAGCCCTGCTGGATTAGCACCGGCAGGCGGGGTTCGAAGGCACCTGGCAACAGAAGCCTTCACCTTCCGCTCTGCTTCTGCTCCAAAATCCGCGCCTGACCAGCTCCGCTTCTGCCGGGGCTAAGCCGTTTCAGGAAAGACGCATTAATCCGGTATCACTTGGAAAATTGCCTTTTCTTTTTGGTCACGGAGCGTCAATGTGGAGCGGAAAGAGCAATTTTAAAGCGAGATTCGACGAGAACTGATGTCTGAAGACCTTCTGCGATACGATATCCTGATCCAGGACGCGCTCAGGGGAGCGGTCAAGAAGATTCTTGCCGAGGTCGGCCGCACGGGCTTGCCGGGTGATCATCATTTCTACATCGCGTTTGACACCAACGCACCGGGTGTCCGTATTTCCCAAAGGCTCAAGGAACGCTATCCGCAGGAAATGACCATAGTCCTGCAGCACCAATTCTGGGATCTGGCCATCGGCGAACATGCATTCGAGGTTGGCCTTTCCTTTGGCGGCGTGCCGGAAAAACTTCTGGTTCCGTTTTCCGCCATCAAGGGCTTTTTCGATCCGTCCGTTCAGTTCGCGCTGGAATTCGACCCGGGCAAGACCGCCGAGGAACTTCCCGAAGAGCTTCTCGAAGCCGTCGAGGAACTGGCAAAGGCCGAGCAGGAACACGCCGACAACGAGGCCGGACAGGCTCCCGATACTGACAAAAAACCTGAAGCGGCATCCGCCGAGAAGGACGATCAGGAAAAACCGGCCGAAAAAAGTTCCGACAGTGACGGCGGCGGTGAAGTCGTGTCGCTGGACGCGTTTCGAAAGAAAACCTGACCGCGGGAGACTGGCATGAGCGCGGAGATCGTCAATCTGCGCCAGGTACGCAAACAAAAAGACCGGGCGGACAAGGAAAAAAGAGCTGCAGACAACCGGTTGAAATTCGGCCGCACCAAGGCCGAACGCGATGCAGCGCGCCGCAGGCGCGAAGACCTCGAAAAACAGGTAGACGGCCACCGACTGCCCGGGGCCGAAACCTCCGACGACGACACCAACTGACGCAAATGGCCCTTCTCAAACGGTCCATTTCCCTGCACGGCCACCGCACAAGCCTTGCCCTTGAGCCGGAATTCTGGGACGTCGTAGACGCCCATACAGCAGCGGAAAAGCGCTCTCTTGCAGGATTGATTGCGGATATCGATGACAACCGTGACCCGGACGACCCGCTGTCATCGGCGGTGAGGGTCTGGGCAATGAAGAAGGTCAGGTTCGGACAATCCTGACGATTTCTATTGCGCGCCCGGCAGAACCAGCGGTGCCCCGACATCCTGCGTCAGGATATCCTCGATGGAAATCGGCGGGTCGAGCGGCGGCAGGCTGTTGGTCGGCTTGGCGGCCGGCGTCGGTCCACCAGGGACCGATTGTGTCGTCTGCGGCTCGGACGGGCTCAGGACTGCCCGGATGCGCTCGGCGAATGGTTCGTCTCCAGCCGGCTGATCCGCGCTGCTCTGTTGCCGCGGAGCCGGAAGGGCGTCCTCGATCGGTAAAGGGTCAACCCCTTCCAGAAGATCTCTCTGCTCTTCTTGCGCCTGGGCTTCTTCTTCCAGCCGCAACCGTTCTTCTTCGGCAGCAAGCGCTGCGGCTTCAGCTTCGCGAACCCGGCGGTCCCCTGCCTGCCTCTGGCGCTTCAACTCGCGGACAATACGGTCACGTTCCAGGATCTCGGCCTGCAGTTTTTCAACCCGCTCGACTTCCTGCTCGAAAGCGCGCAGGGTCAGATAGGCCGTGAAAGGCGCAATATCGATCTGGCGGTCAGGCGCGTCGACAGATCCCTCAAACAGCAACCCAACCTGGGGTTCCGCGCCGGTCACGGCATCTTCGCCAGGGTCCACCTTCAACGAGAAATCGGCATCGAGATCGTAGGTTCTCAGATCAACTTCGCCGGAACCGAAAATCTCCGCCCGTGTGGAATCGACCACCACATTGCGGGCGCTCAAGCGTCCGCCGACCAGGGTAAGAGTGCCATCGACGCGCTCAAAAGGCAGGCTCCCGGCGGCCATGTGGCTCACGAAGACCTCGCGGATCCTGTCGTCTTCCAGCTCAAGTCCGGCATCGGCCGCGCGGGTCACCAGCGGGAATGCCTGCGGATTGAGTCCGCGGAAGTCGCCCTCTTCCAGAGAGAACGTGCCGCCGCCGCTAAGACCCGAGACGATCGCCGAGATCGACCGGCCCGCGCCTTCGAATTCCAGGAAAAGATCGAGCGTACCGGACGCAACCGCGCGGTTGTCCGGCCGCCAGATCAATTGGCGCAGGTCCGCCCGGTCAAGTTTGACGCGCCCCGACATGGCAGCTTCCGCGTCAGAACGCTGTACCGAAAGGCTGCCGGTCAGCTTGCCGCCCGCAAACGCGCCGCTCAGGCCGTCCAGACGCATGAGCGTCGGAGAAATACGCAGCTCCGCACGAGGTGTGTCAATCGCCGTTTCCTCGTCGATCAGGAGCCGGCCGGCTTCGAATTGAAGCGAAACATCAAGACGATCCAGGAGTGGTGTGCCGAAAGGACCGGTCGGCCAGATGCTCGTTCCGTCACCTGCGGCAAACCACTGATCCGGACCAAGTACCAGCTCAGTCAGGCTGCGAAGATCGGCCTGGCTCAGGATAAGCTCTCCGGAAAAGCGGCGGTTCCGTTCCCCCGGTGCGGCCTCAAGATCGCCCTCCAAACGTCCTTCGAAGGTTGTCTCGCCGAGTACACCGGACGCATTGCTGATTTCCAGCTCACTGCCAACGCCTTTGACCTCAAACGTCATTTCCGCCGGGATCGTACCGGTCATCACCGGCATGACACTGCCGGCCATTAGCGCCAGCGGTGCCATATCGTCCGTCTTCGCGGAAATCGTTACGCTGTAATCCGGATCCTGGTCTTTCTGAAGCTTGATCGTGCCGTCTGCGGCAAGGTCCGATACGCCGACACTTGCGGCAAGCGCGACGTTCAGCCCCTCTTGCGGGATGCCCTTCGCCGTCAGGCTCAGCTCGCCGCCCGCGTTTTCATCGATCGGGATGATGTCAAATCCAAGTTGCTGAAGCAGTCTGCTGCCGTCAGGCCCTTTCATTCCAACAGCGAGATCGAGCTCCGAACCGTGCCAATCGTCGACCCGCCCCTTGAGTTCGGCGCTGACCGAGGCTTCCGCTCCGCCCGCAGTGCCGTCCAGCGTCAGCGTCATGTCGGTGCCGTCACCGAGAGCAGCAGCCTTCAGCTCACCTTCAAAGTTCGCGGGAACGAGGCTTCCTGCGGCTTTTTCGAAACGTTCGGCAAACACCGACTCCGGAAAGACACTTCCGGTAAGTGCAACAAGGCCAGACAGGTCCCGCGCATCCAGCACGCCGGCAACGGCTCCCTCGGGCGCAGAAAAGAGATTTCGGATTTCCCCGCTGACATCGAAACGGGCGCCCGCAAAATCATCCGCGAACAGCCGGTCGATCCGCACTCCGCCATCAGAATACTCGGCCTCCAGCGCAAGCCCCTTGCCGTCAACGCCGCGCGCGACGACTTCGCTTGCCCGCACTCGCAAAGAAACATCCAGTCCGGTCGGATCTTCGGTGGTTCCGCTTTCGCTCGTTTCAGGCTGTATCAGCGCCGCCAGGCTTTCGATCGAATCCAGATCCAGGCGGTCGGCATCAAGACTGAGCGAGAAGGTCGCGTTGCCGCTGCGCGGCTTGCGATAGGAAAGCCCCCCGCGCGCTTCCGAACCAGCCAGCGTGAGCCGCAGATTGTTCAAGGCAGCGCCTTCCGGCAACAGGTTCAATCGCCCTTCAAGCGCGATCGGTTCCATCGCCGAAACACCGTCTTCCTTTTGCTGCCACCAACCAAGGAAAGAACCGGGTTGGTCTGAACTGATGGAGAGAGCTCCGCGGTAGCTCATGGATGGCTCGAGCCCAAGATCACCCTGCGTGGCAACCATTGTCCGGCCGGGCAAACGTCCGGCAAAGCGGGCAACGCGCCAGCCCCCGAGCATGGTTTCAAGGTCCAGACGCACATTCTGAATGATGCCGCCTCCGGCAACAACGGCCGGCACGTCCATGGAAATCGCCCCTTCGATGGGCGGAAGCGGTACTGCCCGCAGGGCAGCGATCAATTGACTGCTCGCGTCGTTGAGATCCACGGGTGCAAGCGGCCCTCCGCCAAGCAACCGGTCAAGGTCCACCTGTTTCGACTGCGCCCGGATCTCGAACCGTTTGTCGCCGGCATAAACCAGGTCGGCGCTCCCGGTCGCGCTGAGCCGCTTGTCTTCCGGTCCGTATCGGAACTCGAATTCGGGAACGGCAACCTCGGCAATATCCGCCGTAAAGCGGCCTTCCGACTCCCAGCCGTTCTGATTTTCGTCGTCGACGACAATCGACGCGATATTGAAATTGCCGTCGAACGCAGGCGCGGCATCGGCTTGCTTCAACATGCCGTCAAAGGAGAAATTGACCGCCCAGTCTGTCGGGGTCAGCTCACCCTTGATGCGAATGCCGAGATCTTCCTGGGCCCTGCCGGTGGCAATGGAGACGTTATAGGGGGAACCTTCGATCGACAGGCTGCCCCCAGCTTTGAAAGGGCCGGCGAGCGAACGCGCGCTGACCGAAAGGTTGCCATTTTCAATCGTGTGGGTTTCACCGGAACGCGCATCGACGATGGACAGAGCGCCATCCTGGATCGTGACTTTCTCGAAGGCCACATCTTCAGGTGGAAGGTTTGCCAGTGCTCCGTCGGAAGTCCGTGCGGTCAGCCAGTCGAGCCGGCCTTCTTCATCCAGCGACAGCGACAGGTGCGGACGGTCAAGCTCCATCTCGATGACGCGGATCTCGCCTTTCATCAGAGGCGGCAACTCAATACGGACATTGAAGCGGGAAACGACGAGCAGAGGATCTTCCGCCTCACCGACCCGGACATCGGAAAAACTGAGGGATGGCGCCGGCAACAACCGCAAGTCGGCCTCACCGAGCACGGTTACCCGGTGCCCCAGCGCGCGCTCTGCATAGGATTCAAAAGTGGAACGGTAAACTGTCCAGTCGACAAAAAACGGCCCGACCAGTGCTGCGACCAGCACCAGGATGACTGAAATTCCCAGCGTTATGTAAACGGAGTTCAGGCTTTGTCTCCTTGCTCTCCAAACACACCGGACAGATGTAACCTATCTTTGCTGCACTGCAAACAGGCAAGCAGCCGCACCCGCCGTCCACGGCACGTATAGACTGCCGAGGTTAAAATCGAGCTTATTGAACTGATTCGATACAATATCATGACTGAGGCAGGATCTTGCCCGGATTCATTAAATTGTCCGGATCGAACGCGCGTTTGACCGACTGCATATAGTCGATCGCATCGCCGTGTTCGCGCCGCATATATTTCTGCTTACCCTGGCCGACGCCGTGCTCACCCGTGCAGGTGCCTTCCATCTTGAGTGCACGCACAGCAAGGCGCTCGATGAAGCCGTCCGCTTTCCGCTTTTCTTCCGGATCATCCAGGTTGACCAGCACCTGAACATGGAAGTTTCCATCGCCGACATGACCGACAATCGGCGCCAGAAGGCCTTCTTGTTCGATATCCCGCGCCGTTTCGCCAACGCATTCGGCCAGACGGGAGATCGGCACACAGACATCGGTTGCGACAATGTCCGCTTCCGGACGCAGGCCCTTGCCGGCCCAATAGGCATCGTGGCGTGCGGTCCAGAGTTTCGTCCGCTCCTCGGCGACGGTCGTCCATTCAAACGGGCCTCCACCGAACTCCTCCGCAATCGAGGAGAACATCTCGGATTGTTCCTGAACGCCTGCCTCGGAGCCGTGGAACTCGAGAAACAGCGTCGGTGTTTCGGCAAGGTCCAGTTTCGAATAGGAGTTGCAGGCTCTGACCTGAAGACTGTCAAGCAATTCGATCCGCGCCACCGGAATGCCCATCTGGATCGTCGTGATCACTGCGTTGCAAGCAGATTCCACGTCGGGAAACGGGCAGATCCCGCCGGAAACGGATTCCGGCTGGCCGAACAGACGGATGGTCAGCTCCGTAATCACGCCGAGCGTTCCCTCCGATCCGACAAACAATCTGGTGAGGTCATACCCCGCAGAGGATTTGCGGGCCCGCCCCCCGGTCCTGATGATGCGGCCATCAGCGGTCACAACGGTAAGACCCAGAACGGCATCCTTCATCGTGCCGTATCGAACCGCATTCGTTCCGGAAGCCCGTGTTGCCGCCATGCCGCCAAGACTTGCGTCCGCACCCGGATCAATCGGAAAGAACAAACCGGTGTCCCGGATGTAACTGTTGAGTTGTTTGCGTGTAACACCAGCTTCAACCCGACAGTCAAGATCTTCCGAATTCACTTCCAGAATCTTGTCCATCCTGCTGAGATCGATCGAAATACCGCCGAGCGGCGCATTCACATGGCCTTCGAGAGACGTTCCTGTTCCAAAGGCGATCACCGGCACCTTGTGTGCAGCACACGTTTGCACGATTTCCGCCACCTCCTCGGTGGACTGGGCGAAAACCACAGCATCCGGTGGCTCATTGCGGAGCCAGGTCGTGGTGTGGCCGTGCTGCTCCCTGAGCGCACTTGATGTCGAAAGGCGTTCGCCGAACCGCTGTTTCAGCAAATTGATGACGTCTGCAACTCTCTCGCTCGGATCGCCCGGGCGCGCAACTTCCGCTTCAATGGCCATTTCGGACCGGTATCCTTCCTTTTGGGGCTCGCATTTGGCCCCGTCTTTCAAATCTGAATATGTTAGCGGAAGCGGAAAAGGTCAAAGCCAAAACTGGCCTTGGCTGCGGGCGATTGCACGTCAAGGTTTCGGGAGATCAGGATGACGGCACTTTGGGAAAAAGCACAGGTCAAAAGCAATGTCATGACCGTGAAGGACGACTGGATCGACTATAACGGCCATCTCAACATGGCCTATTACAACGTTCTGTTCGATACGGCGGTCGACCAGGTGTTCGAACGCCTCGGCATGGGACCGGATTACGTAAAGACCCGTGGCGCATCCTTTTTCACCGCAGAGGTCCATGTCTGCTATCTCCGCGAATTGAGCGCGGGGATGCCTGTTATCGTGACCCTGCAGCTCGTCGGGCTCGATTTGAAGCGGGCGCATTTCTTTCAGGAGCTGCGCCACGCCGAGGAGGACTGGCTGTCGGCGACATCCGAACAGATGAGCCTTCATGTCGACATGTCCGCGCGCAAGGTCGCTCCCTGGCCGGAGGACATCCTGCACAATCTGACGGCGCTTGCGGAGGCACAGGCCGATTTGCCTCGCCCGGAGCGTGCCGGCAGGAGCATCGGGATCCCGCAAAAGGCTCCGTGAAAACAAATTGGGGTGATTAAGGCCGATTGGGCTTTCGTAGCCCTGTTCTTTCGTCCCGACTCGGGCAAAATGGGCACCAGCCAGACAATGTACCCGACCCCCGGCCCGAACGATGCGCAAGATAATTGAAACCGCCGGCCAACTTCCAGATATCCTCATAAGCTGGATAACGCCGAACGTGCGCCAGTTCCGGTCGAACAAGCTGCCGCTGGTCTGGCTGCTTGCGATTGTGGTCGGCGCCCTCGTCGCCCTTGCCGCAATCGCTTTCAGAACAGCCATCGGGCTCGTCCAGTGGCCCTGGCTGCGCACCACAACAGAGTTGACGATCCAGGCTGCCGTTCAACAGCCATGGTGGATCATCATGCTCGCACCCGCGGTGGCTGGACTGCTGGTCGGCTGGATCCTGCACAAATATCACCCTTATCAGCGAGCGGGCGGCGTTGCCGACGTGATTGAGGCCCGGGCTTACGGTGGGCGTGGTCTACCGCTCAAGGCAGGACTCTGGTCCGCCCTGGTGACGGCCATCTCACTGGGCGGCGGTGCCAGTGCCGGGCGCGAAGGACCGGTGGTGCATCTGGGCGCAACGCTCGGCACGGCGGTCTGCTCCTTTTTCCAGCTACCCGACAGCGCCAGACGCATGCTCCTCGCCTGTGCTGTTGCCAGCGGGGTTTCCGCCTCGTTCAACGCACCCATCGCCGGCGTTCTCTTCGCGCATGAAGTGGTTCTCGGGCACTATGCCGTCTCCGCTTTCGTGCCGATCGTGCTGGCTTCGGTCATGGGCACCTTGCTGTCGCGGCTCTGGTTCGGCAATGTCGCTGCCTTTGAAATCCCTCAATATGAAATCACGTCCTATCTGGAGATCCCGGCCTTTGCGCTTTTGGGACTGACCTGCGCAGCCGTTGCCATCATCTTTCAGTTTGCTCTGATCGGCTCCGACTGGACGGCAAGAAACATCACCATGCCGCTCTGGCTCAGGCCCGTGATCGGCGGCCTGGTGGTTGGAGCAATCGGCGTTTTCTATCCGGAAATCCTCGGCGTCGGCTATGAAGCAACCGACCTTGCCCTGAAACAGGAACTCGCCATTCAGACGATGCTGACGCTGCTTGTGGTCAAGACGGCGGCAACGGCCATTACGCTGGCATCAAGATTCGGTGGCGGCATATTCTCGCCCGCGCTCTATCTGGGGGCGATGACAGGCGGGGCATTCGGGCTGATTGCCGCCTCCGTCTTTCCCGAAATGGCGTCCAGCCATGGCCTATACGCGATCCTTGGCATGGGCGCGGTCGCGGCAGCCGTGTTGGGTGCTCCGTTTTCAACGACGGTGATCGTCTTCGAGCTGACCGGCGGTTATGCGTTGTCGATCGCCCTGTTGCTGGCGGTTTCGATCGCAACGGGCCTGACCCAGGCAGTTCATGGCAAGTCCTATTTCCACTGGCAACTCGGCATGCGTGGCTGCTTTGTCAACGAAGGCGCCCATCAGTTCCTGAGCGAGACCGTGAAAGTGCGCGATTTCATGGATCCACCGCCGGAAAACGAAGAGGAACGAGTTTTCAATCCGGGTGAGGACGGCCCTTACCTGCACGACACGGACAGCCTGGAAAGTGCTCTGAAAAGCTTCGATTCCTGCGGCAAGGCCGCCCTGCCCGTCGTCAGAAAAGGCGACGCCACAAAAATCATCGGTACGGCGCGGCATGTCCGAGGACTGCGTTACTTCAACGCCGCGTTGATCAAGGCGACAAAGGAAGAGCATCACTGAGGTCTGTGCGCGAACTCTCCTGCGAAAGCAGACCAGCGCGGAAGCTTCAGATCTCCAGGGCCGAGCCGCTTAGGCGACTTGCTTCCGTTGCATCCAATGCGGTCCGTTTTAGGAGAAACTGTGTCCTGTGAGGTGATCTCCGAACCTTAGAATTGTCCTCCCGGCTGGTGCGAAGCGCAAAGCCGGGATCCTGTAAACTCTTGTCTGATTGTTTTTTTCAGTCGTCGGCCACACGGAAAACTGGCTCCCGGTCTCGCCGCTTACGCGGCAAACCGGGACGACAAATCCGAGATACTATTCCGGGCCCTGGCTTGGACGCGACCGGGCGCTGCCTCGGCTAAATCGCCTCGGTGGCCTGCTCCAGCCAGATCCGTTCCTTCGCGCCGACAAGTGGTCCGACTTCTTCGCGGACGCGGGCGTGGTATCGGTTCAGCCAGTCGCGTTCCGCATTGCTCAACAGCGAACCGTCAACGAGGCGCAGGTCCATGGGGACCAGGGTAATCGTCTCAAAGCTCAGCATCGGCCGTTCTCCCCCGGCGATGTCGCGCGCTTCGGTGACGATCTCAAGGTTTTCGAGCCTGATTCCGTATTCACCAGCCGGGTAGTAGCCCGGTTCGTTCGACAGGATCATTCCAGGTTTCAGGGGCACCGTACCGGTTTTTGCAATTCTCTGAGGCCCTTCATGAACGCCCAGGTAGGCACCAACGCCGTGCCCGGTGCCGTGGTCGAAATCCAGGCCTGCTTTCCACAGATCGATCCGGGCCAGCGTATCCAGTTGCGCCCCGGTCGTACCATTGGGGAAACGAGCCGTGGAAATTGCAATGTGGCCTTTGAGCACGAGCGTGAAGTGCTTTTTCATCTCCGCGCTGACGTCACCGACGGCCAGCGTGCGCGTGATGTCGGTGGTCCCGTCCTCGTACTGGCCACCGGAATCGATCAAAAACGGTCTGCCAGAGGGGATCTTCAGGTTGCTCGACCGGCTGACACGATAGTGACAGATGGCGCCGTTCGGGCCCGCCCCGGAAATGGTGTCAAACGAGATTTCCTTCAGCACCCCGGTGGCGCGCCGGAATTCTTCAAGTTTTTCAGCAGCGCCTATTTCGTCAAGGTCGCCCTTACCAACCTCCTCGTCGAACCAGCACAGAAAATTCACGAAGGCGGCTGCGTCACGAAGATGCGCCTCCCGGGCGCCCTTGAGCTCTGCATCGTTCTTGACCGCCTTGGGAAGAAGGACCGGATCCTGCGCCTCGATCAGGGTGCCGCCTGCCTCTGTGATCGCGTCTGCAATGCCGATACCTGCCAGCGCAGGGTCGATCATCACCTTCGCGCCAGCCTCACCCAGTGCCTTGAGCCCGGTCATGAAATCTGCCGGTTCCGCCAGGTCGGTCAGTTCGGTCAGTGCATCCCGAACAGAGTTTGAGAGCTTCCGGCCGTCAATATAGAGCGACGGCTTTCCCTCAGCCGGAAGCGTCGCAAAGGAAAGCGGCAATGGCGTGTGGCTGACGTCAGACCCGCGAATGTTGAAAAGCCACGCGATGGAATCGGGCTGCGTCAGCACGCAGGCGTCGGCTTTCTTGTCGCCAAGAGCAGCCTGAATTTCGTTTATCTTCTCGCGCGACGTCTTTCCGGCCAATTCGGAAGGATAAAGCGAAACAAGACCGAGTGGCGGTTCCGGGCGGTCCTGCCAGACGCTGTCGACTGGATTGTCGCCGAGCGTGACCAGTTCTGCCCCTGCGTCCTCGCAGACTTTGCGCAGGCGGCGCACTTCACGCACCGTGTGCAACATGGCATCTATGCCGAGTTTCTGCCCCGGTTTCAGATGTTTACCCAGCCACTCGCTGACAGGTTCGTTGATCAGGTGCTGTGCGGGAAAAACGTCCATGTCGACCTGCTCGCGCACCTGGATCGTATACCGTCCATCAACGAAAATCGCAGCCTCATTGCCGAGCACTGCGGCGACCCCGGCAGATCCGGTAAATCCCGTCAACCACTGCAGACGGCAGTCATGTGGTGGAACATATTCGCCCTGATGGGCGTCGGCGCGCGGAATCAGGAAGCCATCGAGATTGCGGCGGGCAAGTTCAGCCCTGAGAAGCGCTGCATTCGGCGCCCCGCAGGAGGGATCACTGAGATCTTCGAAAGACTGGAACATGAGCGGCACGGTAGTTTGACGCTTGCCGCGGATCAAGCCGGATAATTATTCCTCCAAACGGGTCCTTCAGGAAATGGGCTAGTGCATTTTTGCAACGCAGCAAGTCTTTCGCATATGCGAAGAGCGCAAGGCTGTCATGCATTTGCAGACCTACCGGATCAGCGATCGAATCTGCATATTCCTGATGACAAGAAAAAAGACGTTTCTCCCTAGGGAAGCTCTTGAACTTCAAATGGGAATGATCACGATGACTATCGCAACAACCACTTCGACCCGCACTGGCAGCAACTTCATGCGCCGCGCGCTTGACCGTATGATTGAAGCGCGCTCCCAGCAAGCTCGCCGCTACGTCAACGGTTACCTTCTGTCTCTGGACGACGCAACACTTGCCGCCCACGGATACGATCGGGACCAGCTTGAGCGCGAAGGCGCAATGTCGAACCCGTTCTAAGGGGCTCAGGCGCGAATAAAGCGCTGTGCAAATGCAAAAGGGCCTGCCGGACTTCCGGCGGGCCCTTTTGCGTTTGCGGTGAGAAACAAGACTCACGGGCCTCAAGCCGTCTTTCGGCCCCGCACCAGTGTCAGCGTAAGCCAGCCGTTCTTTTCACGCCTTTTGTCGAGCACAAACCCCTGGCACCTGTAGGCGGACAGAATGCGCGGTCCGTCTTCGACCCGCAGACCCGACAGAACGAGAGTGGCTGTTTGCGTCGTTCGGCCGCCGATCGCTTTCGCCATTTTCATCAGAGGCCGCGCCAGAATATTTGCAATGACAAGGTCGAACGGGCCGCAGAGACCAAAGCGCCGGTCTTCGACGCCATTTGCCGTGAAGCCGCGCACAAGGTGCCCGGCCCCGTTCAGCCGGGCGTTTTCAAGCGCCGTCCGGGTCGCGACCGGGTCGATATCGGTCGCCAGCACCGTTTGCCGCGCTTTCAAGGCCGCTGCGATTGCCAGAACGCCGGTTCCAGTGCCGAGATCGAGGATATTTTCATATTCGCGCAAGGAGAGCAGACGGTCGATTTCCTCAAGGCATCCAGCCGTTGTGCCGTGATGCCCGGTGCCGAAGGCCAGCGCCGCCTCGATTTCCAGACCGATCGCTCCCGGAGGGACCTTTTCCCTGTCGTGACCGCCGTGAACGAAAAAACGCCCTGCCCTCACCGGCTTCAAGCCTTCAAGGCTTTTCTCGACCCAGTTGATGTCCGGCAGCTCTGCCGCTTCCAGCGGCGCAGCAAAGGCGTCGGAGCCAAGACGGTCGCGCACCAGGTCTGCGGCCTCTTTCTCCTCCATGTCGAACAGCAGAATTTCCGCCGACCACAGTTTTCCGTCCTCTGTGGCCTCGTAAATGGAAACAGGATTTCCTTCGTCTTCAAAGGCGCGTTCAAGCACATCGGCAATCCGCTTTGCTTCCAGTTCCTCGGCTACAATACGTACCCGGATGGTCTTCATGGCTGTCTCTGCCTTAAAATTTGTCGGTCGAGGCGTGCGGTATAGCCTTGCGGCCGGGAACACGCCAGCTTCAATCACATTTGACTGGCCAAATACGCCTCAAGCGCCATGTTTTTGGGAGCGGAGGGATGTCATGACTTTGAACGTACAGAAATTTGTACCGCTAACTGCGGGCCGGTTTCTCGTTGTGCTCGCAATCTGCCTGACAGCAATAACCGGTATTTCGCGGGCAGATCCGTCACGTGACGCCCTGTTCGACGCGCTGAAAGCGGCCCCGAGCGAAACTGAGGCAAAAGCCATTGAAAACGAGATCTGGCAATCCTGGATCGAAGCCGCACCAACACCGGCAGTTCAGGAGAAACTGGAAACGGCGATGCGAAAGCGCGGAGAATACGACTTCCAGGGCGCTAAAGACATTCTCGACGAGGTCATCCTGGAAGCCCCGGACTACGCTGAAGGCTGGAATCAGCGCGCCTTCGTCCTGTTTTTGCAAGGCAACTACGAGGCCAGCCTTGAAGACATTGACCGAACCCTTCAACTGGAACCCCGGCATTTCGGTGCGCTTTCCGGCAAGGCCATGATCCTCATGACACAAGGGCGCGTGCAACTCGGCCAGGATACCCTGCGCGAAGCCGTTGAAATTCACCCGTACCTTCAGGAACGCTCCATGCTGATCAAGCCCAAAGGTGTGGATCTTTGAAACGATCAAGCTTGATTTCGCGCCACGGGAAACGTTAGCCGCACGGTAAGCCCGCCGCCCTGGGTTTCAAGCAGTTCCAGTGTTCCCGAGGCGGCTTCGACAATTGCCTTGCTGGTCGCCAAACCGAGACCGAAACCGGTCCCTTTCCGGATCTGGCGTGCGGCGTCCCCTCGCTCGAAAGGTTCCAGCAACCGCTCCCTATGCTCTTCCGCAATTCCCGGACCGTGGTCGATTACATCGATGCGGATCCTGTTGTCCCGGGTAGAGGCCTCGATCTCCACGCCCGCGGCATAGTGATTGGCATTGTCCACCAGGTTGGAGAGCGCACGGACCAGTTCGCCCCGGCGCGCCATAATGGAAAACTTTCCGGTGCACCGCAGCTCTATTGAAAACCCGAGATCGAGGTATTGATCGACAAGCGACTGCAAGAGACTGGGAACATCGATCCGAAGCACCTGCTCCGAACTTGCCCCGTCCCGAAGGAAACTGAGGGCAGCATTGATCTGCTGTTCCATGATGTTCAGGTCTTCCAGGCTCCGGTCGCGGATATCGCCCTCCTCAAGCAGATCGAGACGCAGGCGAAGCCGTGTCAAAGGCGTTCTGAGATCATGACTGATCGCTGCCAGCGTTCGTGTCCGCTTTTCCACGAACCGGTTGATCCTCAGCTGCATGCGATTGAAGGCTGCCCCGGCTTCCCGGACTTCTTTCGGGCCGCTTTCGCTGACGGGCACGGGATCGGTGGACCTCTCGCCAAACGAGGTGGCCGACTGGGCCAGTTCGGCCATCGGTTTCACGAGCGACCGGGCAGCCCAGATCATCAGGGCACAGAACGTCAGCGCCAGAAATCCGACGAACAGGTAGAACGGCAGTCCGACAACGGGCGGCGGCGGGCCACGGAACCCCCATTCGGCAAGAATGAGATTGCCGTCGTCTAGACGGATGAACAAACGCGGTGGCGCACCTTTGCCCAGCTCCTTGGGGCCAAGAACATGTTCGATGCGCATTCCAAGGAGCGTGTCGCCGAGGCGGAAGGGACCGAAACGTTTCCGGCCACCGGGATCGGCCGCGGCGGTCAGATCGTTTTCTTCAACAAACCAGACATTGAGATTGGGTGCGTCGCGGCGCATCTGAAGAAGGACGGCCTCGCGGTCTTCAGCAGGCGTGTCGTTCAGCTTTGCAACGGCAACACTGACGAGGTGGCTGTTCATCACGGACAGGTTGTTGTGGAGGTGTTCCTTGATTTGAAACGTGACAACCGCGCTGACCAGGATCATGAACAGGCCGGCAACGGCCATCAGCACCAAAATCTGGTACAGCATGGAGTCCGGCCACAATCGCTTAAGCATGTCAGCTTTCGCGCGACACCGGCGCGACGAATTCGTAGCCTCCGGACCGCACCGTTCGGATGAATTGATAATTCGCGCCGCCCGCGTCCAGCTTGGAGCGCAATCTGCTGATCAGGATGTCGATATTGCGTCCGTTCGAGGCGCCGATCTGACCCATCGTGAGTTCAATCAACTGGTCTCTGCTCAAAACGCGGCCACCGCGCTCGGCCAGGACCTGCAGCAAATTGAATTCCGCAGGTGTCAGGGAAATCAAAGCCTTGTCCGTATTGAGGAGGTTTCGTGCCCGGCAATCCATTTCCCAGCCCTCGAAACTGAGCTTTCCGTTTTCAACCGGCGCAGCGGCTCCGCCGAGTTCGACCCTTCGAAACAAGGCACGCACGCGCGCGATCAGCTCGCGCGGGTTGAACGGTTTCGGCAGATAATCATCGGCACCAACCTCCAGACCGATCACGCGGTCGATGTCCTCGTTCTTTGCCGACACGATGATAATCGGGATAGGGCTTGTGGCTCGAAGGCGCCGGCAGATGCTGATGCCGTCCTCGCCCGGGAGCATCACGTCAAGAACGATCAGGTCGACACGATTGCTCGTCAGCAAACGGTCCATTTCCGCAGCGTCGCGTGCAAGCGTTACCTTGAAATCATTCGAGACCAGATGCCGCTTGATCAGCATTCCGATCTCAGGATCGTCTTCGACGACCAGTATGTGAGAAACCTTATGCATGCCCGGACATTACGCGCGTTTCTGCGTGAATTTCATCCGGAATTTTCGAAGAGTTGTTTCTGTACATTTCCGAAAATTACGCCGGAAACACCCTGAAAACAACGAAACCGGGCGGTTAAGCGCCCGTTAACTTTCGGAGCGCAACGCTGAAATCTCCACGACGAAATCATAATTCCTGCCGGCGAACTTCACGGTCTGACCGGCACCCGGATTGCCTGGCCACACTACCCTCTTCGGTCAGGCAAGGCGCCTGCCAGATGCTTTTCGGACCTACACAACCTCACCGAAATGCAAGGCAGGACATCAGCCGGTCACCGAAAGGTGGCCGGCTTTTTCCAACAGCATATCAGTGCCGCTCGACGAAACTATCGATGACTTTCTTGACGCCGGCCTTCTCAAAATCGACCGTCAGCTTGTTGCCCTCAATGGCCGTGATCGCGCCGTAGCCGAACTTGATGTGAAACACTCTTTCTCCGAGCGAGAAGTCGGACGGCGTTTCGCTGACCGACTTGGCGACAAGCTCGCCTTCGATCGTCATCGGGCCCTGGCGCTTCATACGTGCGGACTTGTAGCCTTTGCCGCCTTCCGAAAATCCGTCGCCTGACTGGCGTGCCCGCTGCGCGCGCTGCCAGCCGGGCGTGGAATAACTGCCACGTTCAAAGGGATCATTGCTGTCGAAGCGTGACGGACCGTAGCCACCACCGGCATAGCCGCCATAGCTTGAGGAAGGTTCGGCGATTTCAACATGATCGGGCGGCAATTCGTCCAGGAACCTGGAGGGGACTGTCGACTGCCACAGCCCGTGGATCCGCCTGTTGGAGGCGAAATAGAGCTTGGCGCGTCTCTTTGCGCGCGTGATGCCGACATAGGCAAGCCGCCGCTCTTCCTCAAGACCGGCCCGTCCGCTTTCGTCGAGCGAGCGCTGATGGGGGAAAAGCCCCTCCTCCCATCCCGGAAGGAAGACCGTATCGAATTCCAGCCCTTTGGCCGAGTGCAGTGTCATGATCGAAACCGCGTCACTTGCATCGGCGCTGTCGCGGTCCATGACGAGCGAAATGTGCTCCAGAAATCCTGCCAGTGACTCGAATTCTTCCATCGAGCGCACCAGCTCCTTCAGGTTGTCCAGGCGGCCCGGAGCTTCCGCAGAGCGGTCCTGGCGCCACATTTCGGTGTAGCCACTTTCGTCCAGAACAATTTCGGCAAGTTCGGTGTGCTTGAGCTGATCCACCTGCCGTTGCCAGCGACCGAAATTGTCGAGCACGTTTTTCAGCGCATTGCGCGGTTTCGGCTTGAGTTCCTCGGTATCTATGAGCTGTTGCGCCGCCTGCATCAAGGGTATGCGCTCGGCCCGTGCCAACCCGTGAACAAGCTTCAGCGTCGCGTCACCCAGACCGCGTTTCGGCGTATTCACGATCCGTTCAAACGCGAGATCATCCGACGGCTGGTTCACGCAGCGCAGATAGGCCAGCGCATCACGGATTTCCATTCGCTCGTAAAATCTTGGCCCACCGATGACCCGATAGTTGAGGCCAAGCGTCACGAACCGTTCTTCGAACTCGCGCATCTGGAAGGACGCCCGAACGAGCACGGCCATTTCGTTTAGTGCATGTCCTTTGCTTTGCAGCGCCTCGATTTCGTCGCCGATGGTTCTGGCTTCTTCCTCTGAATCCCAAACGGACGCAACCGAGACGAGGTCATGATCCGGCTCTTCGAAATCGGTGAAAAGCGTCTTGCCAAGGCGCCCTTCGTTAAAGGCAATCAGATGCGATGCGGCTGCCAGAATGTGGCTGGTCGAGCGGTAGTTCCGCTCCAGCCGAATGACCGTTGCGCCTTTGAAGTCATGCTCGAAGCGCAGGATGTTGTCGACCTCGGCCCCGCGCCAGCCATAGATCGACTGGTCATCATCACCAACGCAGCAGACATTGGGATTGCCCTGTGCCAACAGACGCAGCCAGAGATACTGGGCGATGTTGGTGTCCTGGTATTCGTCCACCAGCATGTAGCGAAACCGGCGCTGATATTCCGCAAGCACATCCGGACGGGTCTTGAACAGCGTGATCACGTGCAACAGCAAATCGCCGAAGTCGGCTGCGTTCAGGATCGACAGGCGCTCCTGGTATTCCTCATAGAGCCGCCGCCCCTTTCCGTTGGCAAAGGCCCGCGCTTCCCCCTCCGGAACCTGATCCGGCGTCAGCGCCCGGTTTTTCCAGCCGTCAAGAATTCCGGCGAAGGTCTTGGCCGTCCAACGCTTGTCATCAAGTCCTTCGGCCTGAATGATCTGCTTGATCAGGCGGATCTGGTCGTCCGTATCGAGGATGGAAAAGCTCGACTTCAGTCCCACCAGTTCGGAATGCTTGCGCAAGATTTTCACGCAGATGGAATGGAAGGTGCCGAGCCAGGCCATGCCTTCCACGCTTTCGCCGACGAAGCCGGAAATGCGCTCTTTCATTTCCCGCGCCGCCTTGTTGGTGAAGGTGACGGCAAGAATCTCAGAAGGTCTGGCAAGTCCGGTCGCCAGAATATGCGCGATACGCGTCGTAAGGACCCGGGTCTTGCCGGTGCCGGCACCCGCAAGAACAAGGACAGGCCCTTCCGTTGTCTCGACGGCGAGCCTCTGTTCAGGATTCAGACCGGTAAAGTAGTCGGGTGCCCGGCGTGCCGCCATGGCACGCGCGGCGATCCCGCCTTGCGGACGCGGCGGTGCGGGCGCCATGTCCCTTTGTGTTCCGACCGGCTGAAAAGGATCGTCGAAGGAATCGTCATACCCACCCGGGTCTGCCATGGTTTCCTGGTCCAGTTCCGTAAAAAAGCGCTCAAGAACAACGTGCCAGTCTTCTGACGAGATCAGGCCGGTTCTTCTATTGAAACCTCTTTGGGCATCCTTTGGGATTTTTAAAATACACAAGATGCTCACACGAGAACAATATAGCAACAAAGCAGCGCTGGCGAGGTGGGAAATCATCAATAGATGGGGACAAGAAAAGCAAGGGATTAGCGGGGTTTGACCGGTGAGTTTTCCCCGCAGCCGGTTTTTCGAGACATACCCTCTGGCAGGGATCCAGTAAACGCAAGCGTTCGAGACTCAAGCACCACCGGGCATACTGGATCCCGGTCTTGCCGCATGGCGGCAAACCGGGATGACAACGGACTTATGGGCTAGTGACGCGGAAAGAGCTAGAAGCGGCTCACGCCGCCTCGTCTTCCCGGACCTCGTTGAGGAAGGTGTTGACCGACTCTGAGAGGTTCTGGGCAACGTGCCCGAGCTGTTCGGCGGACATGCTGAGGGTCTCCGACTTCTGGCGCGTCTGGTCGATGGACCCGGACACACCGGAGACGTTTGTCGCAGCCGCGTTGGCACCGTCGGACGCAAAGGTGATGCTCTGCGTGATCTCGCTGGTTGCCGCATTCTGCTCTTCCACCGAAACCGCGATCGACCCGCTTACGGTGCGGACTTCGTCGATTTTTTCAACGATCGAGCGGATGGCCGCAACCGACTTGTGGGTGGAGCTCTGAACACCGGAGATCTGGCTCGCAATCTCGTCGGTCGCCTTTGCAGTCTGGTTGGAAAGTTCCTTCACCTCGGCAGCAACAACCGCAAAGCCCTTGCCTGCCTCACCCGCCCGCGCGGCCTCGATGGTCGCGTTCAGTGCCAGCAGATTGGTCTGCTCGGCAATTGCGCGGATGATCTCGACCACTTCGCCGATCTTGTCGGCGGTTTCCGCCAGGAGAGAAATGTCCTTGTCGGCGGAAATGGCGGTTTCGGCGGCTTCAGAGGAAATCTCAGTGGCCGAATTTGCCTGCCGCGAGATTTCCCCGATCGATGCAGACAGTTCAGCCGCTGCCGAGGCAACCGTCTGGACGTTGGTGCTGGCTTCTTCCGTTGCCGAGTTTGCCGCACGAGCGCTTTCATCAGCATGAAGGGCAATCTGAACCATCTCGGACGCATTGGTTCGGACGCCGTCCGATTCCGCCGTGAGCTGCGCCTGAATGGCCGATACGGACGTTTCAAAGTGATGGATGGCACTTTCCAGTTGTTCCGAACGCTTCAGACGCTGAATGCGTCCAGCTTCTGCTTCTTCTTCAAGTGCTTTCTGACGGATCAGATTGTCACGGAACACTTCCGACGCACGGGCAATGTCGCCGATTTCATCGGGACGATCAGTATCGGAAATCTCGACGTCCAGATCGCCACCTGCAAGATCAGAGATGGTGTCGCGCTGACGTCCGAGGGTCTTGGTGATCGACATGACCTGAAAGATGACAAGGACTAGTGTCACCCCGGTGAAACCGACCGCGATCACGGAGAGCCAGAGAATCTGAGTGTTCAGGTTCGCCGAGTCTGCATCGGCTGCTGCTTCCGCACGATGGATCAGTTCATCTGAAAAGGCTTTGTACTTGTCCAGCCGTTTGGTGGCCATTGCAAACCAGACCGAGCCTTCAAGTCCCTTTGCATCCTTCGTTTCCGGCAGATCCTGGATCACGTACCGCCACTCAAGCGCCTGATCGACTTCCGGACCCTTGATCATCTCCTTCATCATGGCCTTTTGTTCGCGGATCGCAACGGACTTGAATTCCTTCAGAAATGCATGTTCCCCGCCGTAGCTGGTGATGACTTTCTTGTAGGTTGACGGATTTACGTTGCCAGTTGCATTGAACTCGTCGAGCAACGAGGCACCGTTTGCACGTTCTAGCCCGCCCGATTCCATGGCCTCGACAATCGTGAGATAAGGCAGCAATTCTGCTGTGATCTTCTGGGACGGACTTGCCTCGGTCGTGATACCGATCACGTGGATCAGTTCCTCGATTTCGTGCGTATACCCCTTCAGAACGTCTGCGATAGCCATCTGCTGGTCGTCGATCGCCTTTCTGAGGGCGTCGGTCTTGTGCACTTCTTCGGCAACATGCTGGAGGTCTTCCAGCATTTCCGCGTCGTTCAGGTCAATCGCGGCAAGATGCTCATCGAAAATCTTCAGCGCTGCATCTGATTTCGGGCGTTGCGCATCGAGCTTTGCCTGGATCGCCGCGCTGTAATCCGACTTGATCAGGCTGACGCTCAGTCCACGTTCCTTTTGAAGTTCATGAATAAGGTTGCCCGAGTCTTCTGCAATCCGCGTCAGTGGCCGCATAAATTCGTGATGCGACAATTCCACGACTTTCTCGTAGACGCTAAGCGCCGCGAAGCCGATCACCGCAAGCATCGGCACACCCGCAAGCACCGCGATCTGCAGCTTAATGCGTTTCATCTCAATGTCCCCTCCAGAACAAAAATCTTCGCCTCAAACTGGAAGGTCCGGCTTACTTGTTACTTAACGTCAATCACTGAATTGACATTTTACGACAGTGAAATCGCCTCATGCCAAAAGAAACAATTTTAGGTGGTATCGTTATTTTCAATGGCATGTCATTTCTGACAATCCATTGATAGAAAAAGCCCGAGAAAACGATGCGCAAACTCGAATCGGGCACGTTGAATACAGAGCCTGATTTTTTCAGTTTTGTTCAAAAAGACCGGAAAAAGCGGCTTTGAAAACGCTTTCAATGCCCGAAATGTCAACCAGGTCGTCTTCTCGCGCACCGATCCACCCGTCAGGCCGGATCCACATGGCGCAGCGCTCGATGACACCCAGAAAGTTATGCGCATGAAGGTCGGTGTCCACAAGCAGCTCTGTGTTCTTGTCCGCCAAGGCCGTCCTGGCAGCTGCCCCTTCGATGCTTCGCGCAACGACGCACAGCGAAATCGCACCCGAAGATCCCCGGCAAAAATCAATTGCCTGCCGGACAAGCTGTTCTGCTTCGACACCACCATCGGCCGTGAAAACCAAAAGCGTGTGATCAGTGCCGGCAATCGCACCCGTTAACCAGCAGGGCCGCCCTTCGGCTGTCGCCAGCCGGATTTCCGCCGGCAGGAATTCGCCGGGTCTCGGACCGAATTCAGGAGCTGCCTCCTGCACCACCAAACTGCTTTCATACGGCCCCATCACCGGTTCCCAGCCGTTGCCGCCGTTGGCCATATAGTGCGTGAACCCGACAACGAACCGCCGGAAGGCACGGGATCTCTCGGATGGATCGGTGATCGAGAACAGATCGTCATTGCGCTGACTGACAGTTTGGCACCCTTCCGCAGCCGTCCGGCGTTCCGAGCTGTACGTGTCCAGAAGCGCGTCTTCCGAATGACCGCGAATGACAGAGGCCAGTTTCCAGCCAAGATTGAGCGCATCCTGAATGCCGCAGTTCAGCCCGAGCCCGCCGCTTGGGGACATGGCGTGCGCGGCGTCGCCGGCAAGCAGTATGTGCCCTTTTCGGAAGCTTGCGGACATTTTCGAGACGCTGTGAAACTCGGTATCGCTGAGCGGCGGCCCGAGCTCTGCCGACGGCACATGCTGTCGAAGAAAGTCCCGCACACGCGACCAGCTCTCCTTGCTGCGCTCAAACGATGCGGAATAAATGCGATAAACGTCCCGGGTTCGGTAGACGCCGACGAGGAGAGACTCAAAGAACAGCATCCCCGTACTGTCCTTGTAGGGCCAGCCGTCGATGTCAGCATCCAGAACATGCCAGTTGAGCGTCTTTTCGTGGCCGTCAAACGCGATGCCAGCGCCTTCGCGCACAGGACTGTGCACACCGTCGCAGCCGATCAGCCAGCCGACGGTCACTGTTTCTGCGTGGCCGAGCCGGTTCTCCAGGCTCACGTCGACGGCCGCTTCCCGTTGCTCGAAGCCCTTCAGCTCAATGCCCCGTTCGACGAGTACGCCAAATCTTTGCAGCACATCGGTCAGGAGTGGGACGACACGGTCCTCGCCCACATTGTGGTTCCAGGGCCACCGCACCGAGGAAGAGGTTGCCGTGGCGATGATACGGCCCTCGAAGGAATAGGACATGGTGTCGACTGCGACACCTTCCTCAAGCAACCTGTCGAGAAACCCCATGCGCTCAGCCGCAATCAGGGAGCAGGGTTTCATGACAAGCGCCCGGGCGTTGTCAGGAGGTGTTGTCTCCTTGTCGATGATACGGACGTCAACATTCCGGCGGGCAAGCTCGATCGCCAAGGTGAGGCCGGTCGGACCGGCACCGCAAATCAGAACCTCCGCCAAACCTTTTCTCCCTCAGGATGCGTTCTGCTCAAGTGTCATGCGCCGACCAGGTCGAACCAACCGTCTTCAGAGATGACTTCGACGTCCAGGTCCTGGGCTTTCTTGAGTTTGGAGCCTGCCCCCGGACCCGCGACAACCAGATCGGTTTTCTTGGAGACTGATCCCGACACTTTCGCACCGAGCCGTTCGGCCATCGCCTTGGCCTCATCACGGGTCATGCGTTCCAGCGAGCCGGTAAAAACGACCGTTTTTCCGGCAACGGGCGAGCCGCTGGCATCAATCACTTCCGCGTCCTGCGGGTTCACCTGCTCCAAGAGCGCGTCCAACTGACCCCGGTTGTGTTCCTCGGCAAAGAACGCGACCAACGCCTCGGCGACGATCTGGCCGACGCCGTCGATATCGTTGAGGTCCGTCCAGGCTTCCCCGCCCTGATCCTCGGCCATTTTCATCGCTTCATAGAACGCAGCCCAGGAGCCGTAGGCCCGTGCCAACAGCTTGGCATTGCCGTCGCCCACGTGGCGAATGCCGAGCGCAAAGATGAAGCGGTGCAGCTCAATGTTACGGCGTGCGTTGATTGCCTCGAAAAGATTCTGCGCCGAAAGGGTTCCCCATCCCTCCCGGTTCCGCAATTTCGTCAGCGCCCGCTTGTCCCGCTCTTCGAGCGTGAAGATGTCGGCCGGCGCCATCACAAGCCCGTCCTTGTAGAAAGCGTCGACCTGCTTGTCACCGAAGCCTTCAATATCGAACGCGTTGCGAGACACAAAGTGCCTGAGTTTTTCGGTCGCCTGGGCGGGACAGATGAGCCCGCCGGTGCAGCGCCTCACAGCGTCGATCCGGCCGGTCTTTTCGTTCACCTCCCGAACCGCATGGCTGCCGCAAGCCGGGCACAGCGTTGGGAATTCGAACGGCACCGCATCCGCCGGGCGCTTGTCCAGATCGATATCGACAATTTGCGGGATAACGTCCCCGGCCCGCTGGATCTTGACCGTATCTCCTATCCTGAGGTCCTTGCCCTCGCGGATAGGTTCGCCGTCCTGGCCGATGCCTTTGATATAGTCTTCGTTGTGCAAGGTCGCATTGGAAACGACCACGCCACCCACGGTAATCGGTTCAAGTTTCGCAACCGGTGTCAGCGCGCCGGTACGGCCAACCTGGATCTCAATGTCGTTCAGAACCGTAAAGGCCTGCTCGGCTGGAAACTTGTGGGCGATCGCCCAGCGGGGCGAGCGGGACACAAAACCGAGCCGCTCCTGCAGGTCCAGCCGGTCAATCTTGTAGACAACCCCGTCGATATCGTAATCGAGCTTTGCCCGGTTTTCCTCAATACCGTGGTAGACCTCAAGCAGGTCCTCAACCGTTTCGCAGCGCTTCATCAGGGGATTGGTCTCAAACCCCCAGGACTTGAAGGCGTCCACCATGCCGGTTTGCGTATCTGACGGCATCTCGCTCATCTCACCCCAGGCGTAAGCGAAGAACTTGAGAGGGCGCGATGCCGTGATGTCGGAATTGAGCTGCCTTAGAGATCCAGCTGCTGCGTTGCGCGGGTTGGCGAAGACCTTGCCGCCATTGGCCTCCATGCGTGCGTTCAGCTCCTGAAAGTCGGTGTGTGCCATATAGACTTCACCGCGCACCTCGACGACATCCGGCACCTCCCCGATGAGTTTTTCCGGAATGTCCTTGATCGTTCTGGCATTGGCGGTGACGTTTTCGCCTGTCGTGCCGTCTCCGCGTGTCGCCGCCGACACTAGGGTGCCGTTCTCGTAGCGCAGGGACAGGGACAGCCCGTCAATCTTCGGTTCCGCCGTAACTGCAAGCGCACCCATGAGAGGATCGAATTTCAGGAAACGGCGCACACGGCCGACGAAGTCACGAACATCATCGTCGCTGAAAGCGTTGTCCAGGGACAACATGGGCACACGGTGCGTGATCTTGCCAAAACCGGACGCGGGGGCCGCACCGACATGCGCCGACGGCCCATCCGGCAGCACGAGGTCCGGAAAACGAGCCTCGATTGCCGAGTTACGCCGCCTTAGAGCATCATAGTCCGCGTCGGAAATCGTCGGAGCATCTTCCTGGTGATAACGCCGGTCGTTTTCGGCGATCTCGGCGGCAAGCCGCGTCAACTCGGCTTCGGCCTGTTCGACGGTCAGATCCTCGACATCAATTTCACCTGCAAGTCCGGTCCCGGTCGTCTCGCTCATAACCGTCCCTATTCCGCTGCCGTCAGAAGCCTGCGGGCGGCGGCCCTGGCTTCTTCGGTGATCACACTGCCCGCCAGCATGCGTGCAATTTCCTCACTGCGATGATCCGCGGCAATGCGCTGGACCCGCGTTGCGACACGATCGGGCTTCATCGCTTCCTTGGCAATCAGGAAGTGGCCTTCCGCCCTCGCCGCCACCTGCGGGGCGTGCGTGACGGTAAGAACCTGAACATTGTCAGCCAGACGCGCCAGGCGCACGCCAATCGCTTCGGCAACCGCACCGCCGACACCCGTGTCGATTTCATCGAAAACCAGCGTCGGTGCCGATCCCTTGTCCGCCAGCGACACTTTCAAGGCGAGCAGAAACCGGGACAGCTCACCGCCCGATGCAACTTTCATCATGGGACCGGGCCGCGTGCCCGGGTTGGTCTGCACATGAAACTCGAGCTGATCGATCCCGCCCTTTCCCCGGCTGTCCGGGTCACTCGAAATCTCGACGATGAAATTTGCGCGTTCCAGCTTCAGGTCCGGGAGCTCCGTTCCAACGGCTTTCTCCAGGGCGCGCGCCGACTTTATGCGTTTTGCCGAAAGGGCCGACGCCTTCCTGTCGTAGGCATCGCGCGTTTTCGCAGCCGCTTCGACGAGCGCTGCCAGCTTGTCCTCACCGGCATCCAGATCCGCGAGATCGGCCGTCATGCGTTCGCAAAGCGTGTTGAGTTCATCCACCGGTACGGAATATTTACGGGATGCCGCACGCAGCGCGAACAGGCGCTCTTCCACGTTTTCAAGCTCACGTGGATCATATTCGGTCTCACGCAGCGCGCTCTCAAGTCCACTGCGCGTTTCTTCAAGCTGATCCAGCGCCTCTGCCAGCGTGCGCACCGGCTGGGCGAGAAGATGGGGCACCTGATCGGACTTGCGCTCCAAACGCCGCAGCAGGCTGGCGAGTTCCGGAATGGGCGAAGCGCCGCCGTTCAGTGTTTCAAAGGCTTCGCTGAGATCGCCGGCGATCTTTTCCACCTGCATCATGTCTGTCCGCCGGGCGGCAAGCTCCTCTTCCTCGCCTGCTTCCGGCTTGAGCTTGGACAATTCGTCGACAGAAGAGCGCAGGAAGTCGGCCTCGTTGCGCGCGGCCTCGATCCTCCGTTCGTGATCGACAACGGCTTTTTCCGCTGACCGGAACGCGCTGTAGGCCGAGGCCACCGCGTCCGCTTCCCCGGTCAGACCGCCGAAAACATCGATGAGTGCGCGGTGACTTTCGGGGTCGACAAGCGCGCGATCGTCATGCTGACCGTGTATCTCGACAAGCAGGCCTCCCGCCTGCCTGAGAAGTCCCGCACTAACGGGCTGATCGTTGATGAAGGCCCGTGTCCGCCCGTCTGATGTCTGAATTCGCCGAAGGATGATGTCACCGTCATCATCGACATCATTGTCCTTGAGCAGCGCCCGCACCGCATGGCTGCCCGGAACGTCGAAGACGGCGGTGACATGACCTTGCGCTTCGCCGTGGCGGACAAGATCCGCGTCTCCGCGCGCACCAAGGGCCAGGGAAAGAGAATCGAGCAGGATGGACTTCCCCGCTCCGGTTTCGCCGGTCAGCACCGACATTCCCGCGGCAAAATCCAGATCGAGACGGTCAATCAGAACGATGTCACGGATAGACAGCGTGACCAGCATAAAGGCGTGCTCCCCAGACAGTCATACGGCCTTCGAAAGGAAGGCCTGAGTCGTCTTCGCAGAGCTTCTTAAATACTCTTGAATGCGCGGCTAATCCAGCTGCCAGAATCCTCGGAAGGTTCGAAACCGCCCTTGTTCAGCAGGGAATAGGCATCCTTGTACCACTGCGTGTCAGGATAGTTGTGGCCGAGCACCGCGGCCGCCGTCTGCGCCTCATTGACCACACCCAGCGCATAGTAGGCTTCGGTCAGGCGAAACAGGGCTTCTTCGACATGACGCGTCGTCTGGTATTCGACAACCACGGTCTTGAAACGGTTGATTGCCGCGACATAGTTGCGCCGTTTCTGATAGTAGCGGCCAACCTGCATTTCCTTGCCGCCGAGCTGATCCTCAACGATGCGCAACTTCTTTTCAGCGTCCGGCGTATATTCGGATTCGGGAAAGCGCTGAACCAACTCGGTAAAGGCGCTCGCGGCCTTGCGGGTCACGCCCTGATCACGCGTGATATCGGGCATTTGTCGGAAATAGCTCTGGCCCGCGAGATAAAGCATATAGGCCGAATCTTCGTCACCTGGATAAAGCGTCACAAACCGCCGCGCAGCCGTGACAGTTTCCGTGTAGTTGCCGCGCGAGTAGTTCAGGAACGCAAGATTGACGAGCGACTTCTTGGAGTATTCAGAATACGGATAAAGCTTGTCGATTTCTTCGAACTTGGTCGTCGAATCGCGCAGCTTACCCTGGGCGCGCAGTGCCAGGCCTTCGTTGAAGAGGACTTCCGGCGGCGTGTCGTTGAGCGCAAACTCGTCCAGATCGTCCTTGCTGCTGCAGGCGACAAGCGCAACCGGCACCGCCAGAACAGCCAATCTGAATAGGGTTTTCATGCGCTTGGTCCCGTTCACATAAGAACCAGTTACCATTCCGTTCACGCCTTTACTCCCGAGCTGCTCGCAGCCCCTACAGCCATTCCGGTATTTCCGGCCCTTGTCACAATGAAAGGAGTGTTTATCGGAAAATCCCCGTCTCCGTCACGCCCTCTTCGGCGATCTGACGGTTTTTTTGAGCAATTTTATGGCAATGCGCCAGATTTGCAGTGAAATTCAACGAAATAAACCGACCGTGTCCTCGACGCGGCCGTGAAAAAATCAGGAAACGTCGGGACCGAACGCGGCAGCTGCGGCAAGACCGCCCTTGCCGACCTGTCCAACCTGACGGAATGCCGGGGCCTCGACCACTTCAAACGCGGTCGGGTCTTCGAACAGCTTGACCAGGATGGCGTGGTTCATCTTGTGGCCGCCCTTGTAGGACTTGTACATCCCGAGGATCGGCAGACCGGCCAGCGCCAGATCACCAACTGCATCAAGTGCCTTGTGACGGGCAAACTCATCCGGCCAGCGGGTGCCTTCCGGGTTCAGAACCTTGTCGTCTGAGATCGCCACCGAGTTATCCAGGGAAGAGCCAAGCGCAAAGCCCATCTTCCACAGCTGTTCAACGTCCTTGACGTTCCCGAACGTGCGCGCACGGGACAGGTCGTCACGGAACACGTCCGGCGTCATTTCGGATACGAACTGCTGCCGTCCGATCACGGGCGTTTCAAAATCGATCGTGATGTCGAACTTCGTGCCGTTGTAAGGATGAAGCTCACACCATGCACTGCCATTGTCGACACGAACGGTCTTGTTGATTTTCAGATAGCGGCGACCGCGGTCGAGTTTCTTCAGACCGACCTGTTCGATCGCTTCAACGAACACCGAGCTGCTGCCGTCCATGATGGGCATTTCCGGGCCGTCGATTTCGACAATGACGTTATCGACGCCCATGCCGAACAGGGCTGCCATCACGTGTTCTACTGTTGCAATGCCGTCTTTTGTGGGATCGCCGAGCACGGTGCAGAGCGCGGTTGCCGAAACGGTGTCCCAGCGCGCCGGAACCTCGACTGCGTCTTCCTGGTCGGTTCGCGTAAATACGACACCGACGCCAGCTTCGGCGGGAAGGAGTGTGATCGACGCAGGTTTTCCCGAGTGAACACCAATTCCGGTCAGGGTTACCTGATCGGCAACTGTCGTCTGTCGGTCAACATGTGTGGTCATTAAACCCAGCCCTTCCGAATTGCGACCGAAAAGCCCTTTATTTGCCCCAATGCATCTACGGACTATTAACGATCACGAGTTGGACGCGAACATAGTCGCGATCTCCGATAGAGCGAAATAAAGCTTTATTACGGTTTGTAACGATTCACAGGCCGGCAACATACTGAAATACATAATGAAATTCTTCCGCTACGGAAGCAGCCCGAAGCGTGAGCTCCGGGCTGCCGCGATCAGGGAAGAAGATCGCTAAACGAATCAGTTGGCTTGGCGGCGCAGGAACGCCGGAATTTCCAATTGTTCGTCGTCAGCGGCACTGATCGGCTTGGGCGCAGCACGGCCAGTTTCGTCGAGCTGACCCGCGGCGCCTTGTGAAGACACACGAGCCTGCGGTGCACGCGGAGCCGCCGGGGCTGCCGGTTGCATCTGCGGAGCCGGGCGCGCAACGGGCGCTTCGGCTTCCAGCTCCTCGTCCTCTTCCTTGCGACCAAGGCCGCTCGCAAGACGGCGCAGAAGCCCCATCGGACGACGGTCCTCTTCGTTGTAGTCGTCTAGGCTTGCGGGCGTTGGCGCCAGGGCCGGTGCAGGCGCCGGTGCCGCTTCGGCCTGTGGTGCGCTTGACGGCGTCTCGGACGCTGCCGGAGGCGTCTGCTGCGCCAGGATTTCACGCTGTGCAATCGGCGGGAAGTCTTCAACACGCGGCATGCGCGGCGACGGACTATGCTCTTCGGCAGCCGGCGGAATGTATGGCTGGCTGACTGGAGATTCTTCCACGGCAGCTGCCGGAGTGTCGTCTTCCAGGTCGATCATGGGCGTTTTGCTGGCCATGGAGGCGGCAGCCGGCTTGACGCGTTTGATCTCCACGTCGGGATCACTGGCGACTGCAACGGCTTCGGGCTCCGGTATTGCGAGCTCCTTTTCAAGGCTGGCAACGGCCTTGGCTGCAGCGCTCTCGGCGCCGGATTTTTCCGCGGCCTGTTGGGCCATTGCGGTCGTGATTTCCGGCATCCGGGCCGCAGCTGCGGCTTCAGACCTCAGTGCCTGTGCTGCTGGAGAGGGAAACGTGCCTGCGTCCTGACCCTCTTCCTTGTCGATGCCCGTTGCAACGACGGACACACGGATGAGACCATCGAGTGTTTCGTCGAAAGTTGCTCCGAGAATGATGTTGGCATCCGAATCCACTTCTTCACGGATCCGGGTTGCCGCTTCATCCACTTCGAACAGCGTCAGGTCGTTGCCACCGGTGATGGAGATCAGGAGACCACGTGCACCCTTCATGGACGATTCGTCCAGAAGCGGGTTTGCGATTGCAGCTTCCGCGGCCTGCTGAGCGCGCTTTTCACCGCTCGCTTCGCCGGTTCCCATCATGGCCTTGCCCATGCCGCGCATCACGGAGCGAACATCGGCGAAGTCAAGGTTGATGAGACCTTCCTTCACCATCAGATCGGTGATGCAGGCAACACCTGAGTAGAGCACCTGGTCTGCCATCGCGAACGCGTCGGCAAAGGTCGTCTGGGCGTTGGCGATCCGGAACAGGTTCTGGTTCGGGATCACGATCAGCGTGTCGACATTGCGCTGCAACTCGTCGATGCCGGAATCGGCAATGCGCATCCGCCGCGCGCCTTCGAACTGGAACGGTTTGGTGACCACACCCACCGTCAGAATGCCCTGCTCGCGTGCTGCGCGGGCAATAACGGGCGCTGCACCGGTACCGGTGCCACCGCCCATGCCGGCAGTGATGAACACCATGTGCGAACCGGACAGATGGTCATTGATTTCGTCGATCACTTCTTCGGCTGCGGCCGAGCCGACTTCCGGCTGGGAGCCTGCACCAAGACCTTCCGTGACAGCAACGCCCATCTGGACGAGCCGATCGGAATGGTTCATGGCCAAAGCCTGGGCATCCGTGTTGGCCACGACGAAGTCGCACCCCTGGAGACCTGCAGTGATCATGTTATTGACGGCGTTTCCGCCCGCGCCGCCGACGCCGAAAACCGTAATGCGCGGTTTCAGCTCCTGAATATCGGGCATCTTCAGGTTGATGGTCATATTATCCTCGCGACCCTCTGGCTCCCCCGGTACGGGAGAGGCCTCTTCTTCCCTAACTTCAACTGCCACTCCCGGCAGTTCCAATTCCTGGCTTTCGTCTTCTTGGCTCATGTCGTCAGAAGCTTTCCCTGATCCACTGCCCCACACGGGCCAGGTAACCAGATTGTCCGCTCCACCCAGACCGACGGTTCTTGTGATCGAACTGTTCGATTTGAGCGACTTGCGGATAAATCAAGAGACCGACAGCGGCGGCAAAAGCCGGACCTTTGGCAGCCTCGGGAAGACCGGCGACGCCTAGAGGCCGGCCAAGACGAACGTTGCGCCCCAGAATGTGACGCGCAACCTCTCCAAGACCCGTCAGCTGACTAGCGCCCCCTGTCAGCACGATCTGCTTGCCCACCCGGCCGGCAAAGCCGGAGGCGGTCAAACGATCTCTTACGAGTTCAAGGATCTCTTCAACGCGCGGACGGATGACACGGGTCAGCGCCGAGCGTGGGATCTGGTTGGGCAAATCGCTGTCGCTTTCCAGGGGCGGAACCGTCAGAAGGTCGCGCTCGTCGGAGCTGGAAGCCAGCGGTGAGCCGTAAAGGGTTTTCAGACGCTCTGCATCCTGCAGGCGCGTTGCGAAGGCGCGGGCGATATCCGTCGTCACGTGATTGCCGCCGACGGCGATCGCATCGAGATGCACCATGTGACCGTCGACAAAAACCGACAGTGTCGTCGTGCCGCCACCCATGTCGATACAGGCGACGCCAAGTTCTGCTTCATCGTCGACAATCGTGGACAGTCCGCTTGCGAACGGAGTTGCCACCATGGTCTCGACGTGAAGGTGTCCACGATTGATGCAGAGTTCCAGATTGCGCACCGGCGGGACTTCCGCGGTCACAACCTGCATATCGACACCGAGTTTGTGCCCCATCATGCCGCGTGGGTCCCGGATGCCCCTGCTGCCGTCCAGCGAATAGGAAATCGGCAGCGCGTGCGTCACGGCTCGACCGTCCGTCACCGAGTGGCTGGAGCCCGCGGAAAGAACCCGCTGGATGTCCGCTTCCGAAACGCTGTCACCGGCAAGCGGTACACCGGCGCTGTAGATCTCGCTCTGCAGCCGCCCGCAACTGATATTGGCAATCAGGGATTCGACGGTGACACCGGCCATGCGCTCCGCGCTGTCGACGGCCAGACGGATCGCCTGTTCGGCCGCATCCATGTCGACGACGACACCGGACTTGATGCCGCGAGAGCGCTGATAGCCGTAGCCCAGGACTTCCACCTTGTGAGACCGGCTCGAGAGGATCGCCTTTTCTTCTTGCGGCACCAGTTTCGCGATCAGGCAGCAGACCTTGGTCGAGCCCACGTCCAGAACCGACATAATGACAGAGCGCCGGCTGGGCAGCGGGCGCATTTTGGGCAGGTAGAGATTCTTGTCGGAGCGGCTCACGTGTCCTGCTCCTTCTTGCCTGACCGGTTGCGACCACCTGTCATGATCTTGCGCTGTTCTGCCGCCTCGTCGGACAGCCGCACCGTGACCCGATCAGCCAGACGCATGTCGATCGCGACGATATCCCGGGACAGAAGACCGCTCTCTTCGTCCATCTTCACAAGATCGGCAAGCGCAGCGTCAACATCCTGTTCCGGCAGGCGGATTGAAATTCCGTTTTCCAATTGAAGGTCCCAGCGGCGGTCACTGACAAGGAAGGCGGCGCGCACGCGCGGGCGCAGCTCCGGCACCTGTTCCAGGGCAGTGTTGATTTCGGTCGCGCGGCGCTGAGCGCCGTGATTGACGACAAGAAGCAGATTGGCATAGCGGCCGTCGACGTCATCAGTGATGACGTCCCCCGCCTCGTTCACGATTGAGACCAGATCACCACGCTGCCAGAGCGCAAAAGGAACGCGTTCCTCGATTCGGATCTGCAACGTGCTCGGGTAAAGCTTCATCACGGAAGCGTTCTTGACCCATGCCATCTGGTTCAGGCGCTCACGCGCGCCGGCGGCGTCAAACAGGGCAAGCGACGTGCCCTCATGAATTTCCAGAGCCTCAAGGATCTGAAACTCGTTGATTTCGCGCTGCCCCGAGAGCTTCACCGCCTCAATGCCGAACCCGGCAGCAGACAGTAGCGCATCAGAAACCATCCGGCCGTGGCCACCTATGACTATTCCATAGGAAATCGTTAAGGTTAAGAAACCAAGGGCGGCTGCGGACCCTGTCCAGCGCGGGAGATCGGCCAGGCGCCCGGCCGACCGCCAGACCGGCTGGCGATGCAAACGCGACACACCGCGCCCGCGCGGGGCCAGCTCGGCTTCCAGCGGGGTCAGTGTTTCCCGAAATCGTTTGCGACCTAGCGACAGCAACTCGCGTCCTCAACCATCCAACTGACCAGGTCCTTGAAACTCATCCCCTTGTAGGCCGCCATTTCCGGCACAAGAGAAGTCGGCGTCATGCCTGGCTGCGTGTTCACTTCAAGGCAGATCAGTTCACCGGTTCCGTCTTCGCGTTCATCGAATCGAAAATCGGCACGGGAAACACCACGGCATCCCAAGACCTGATGCGCCTTAACCGCTAGTGTCTCTATGGTTTGGTAAACAATCGGTGAAATTTTTGCAGGAAGAACGTGTTTTGAACCGCCTTCTACATATTTTGCGTCATAATCATAGAAGCTGTGCCCCATCGGAATGATGTCGATCACCCCGAGCGGCTTGTCGTCCATGACCGCACATGTGAGTTCGCGTCCGTCGATGAATTTCTCGCACATCAGCACATCCGGGTAAGGCCAGTCTGCCCGACTCAGCTCTTGCGGCGGAAACTCTTGATCTTCCTTGACAATCAGCACTCCAAAGCTCGATCCTTCAGAGATCGGTTTAAGCACATAAGGTGGCTCCATAGGGTGTTCACGCTGGATCTCGCGGCGGTTCACGACGATGTCTTTCGTCACCGGGATGCCGGCAGCCTGCATCACTGCCTTGGCCTTCACTTTGTTCATTGCAAGGCTGGAAGCCATCACCCCCGAATGCGTGAAGGGAATGTTAAGGAATTCTAAAATTCCCTGAATGCAGCCATCCTCCCCGAACGGGCCATGCAGCGCATTGAAGGCGACATCCGGCTGAAGTTTTTGCAAAACGGCCGAGACATTCCGGTCAACGTCGACGCGTGTCACCTTGTAACCGGCCTCTTCCAGAGCGTCGGCGCAGTCCTTGCCGCTGCTTAGGCTGACCGGACGTTCGTTGACCCAACCGCCCATCAGAACGGCGACGTGCTTCTTGGCCATTTACGCGGCCTCCCCTTGCTGTCCCAGAAACGGTTCGACAGATCCGGTCTCTCCGAACCGTCCAAGCCGTTTGATTTCCCATTCGAGCCGGATGCCGCTGTGCTCAAGGACGCGCGCGCGCACCGTTTCACCGAGGCGTTCCAGGTCGTATCCCGTTGCCGCTCCAGTGTTGATCATGAAATTGCAGTGCATTTCGGACATTTGCGCGCCGCCAACGGTCAGTCCCCTGCAACCGGCTGCATCGACCTCTTTCCAGGCAGACGTTCCGGGCGGGTTCTTGAATGTCGACCCGCCGGTCTTTTCCCGGATCGGCTGCGCCTTTTCACGGTGTGCCACGACGTCTGCCATTTCCTGGCGTATTGAGGCTTCGTCCTTTGGGATGCCGGCAAAGACAGCTGAGGTGAACACCAGATCCTTTGGCGCTGCGGAGTAGCGGTAGGCATAACTCATGTCGGCGTTCGTCAGAACGTGCCGGTTTCCCTGGCGGTCGATCGCGGTCAACTCGACCATGCGCTCACGCGTTTCGGTCCCGTGCGCGCCTGCATTCATGCGCAGCGCGCCGCCGAGACCACCCGGAATCCCGGTATAAAACGCAAACCCTCCAAGGCTGGCTGCCGCCGCAGCTTCGGCAAGCCGCTTGTCCGGAACCGCCGCCCCCGCCCGCAGACGATCGGCGCCGGCGGCCTCGATCCCGCCGAACCCCTTAGCACTGAGACGTATCACGACGCCCTCCAGGCCGCCGTCGCGGATCAGGAGATTGGAGCCGAGCCCCACGGGCAGAACCGGTACGTCGTCGGGCAGTTTCTTTAAAAATGCGGCAAGATCATCTTCGTCGGCCGGCTGAAACATCAACTGTGCCGGGCCGCCTGTACGGAACCAGGTCACGGCGGAAAGCGGCTGGTTGGCAGTCAGCCTGCCGCGAATGCCAACGGCAAGGTCAGGATGTTGTTCCAGGAGGTCAGGAAAACTCATCAGTCCTGGTCCTGAAGTTCTTGAAGTTGCTGCGGCAGCGCATAGGCCCACTGGGTGATGTTGCCTGCCCCGAGGCAAATGACGAAGTCGCCTGGCTCGGCGAGCTCCTTGATCAGAGCAGGCAACTCCTCTGGCCCATCGATCGATTGAACCTGCCGATGACCACGGGTTTTCATGCCCGACACGAGATCCTTGTGAGAAGCCCCTTCTATCGGTTGTTCACCGGCTGCATAAACCGGCGTGATGATCACGGTGTCGGCGTCGTTGAAGCAGTTGGAAAAATCATCGAAGAGGCTCTGGAGCCGCGTAAACCGGTGCGGCTGCATGACCGCAATGACCTTTCCCTTTGTCGATTGGCGCGCAGCGTGCAGAACCGCCTTGATCTCCACCGGATGATGACCGTAGTCGTCGAAGATCTGGACGCCGCCGACTGTGCCGGTATGCGTAAAGCGGCGTTTGACGCCTCCAAAGTCCGAAATGCCTTTCTTCAGGTCATCCGGACCAACGCCCAGATTGGAAGCGACCGCGATTGCCGCCGTCGCATTGGAGACATTGTGAAGGCCAGGCATCGGCAGAACCAACTCGTTCAATTCGATGACTTCGTCGGTCCGGCGGTCCCGGATGGCAACCGAAAATGTCGACTTGCCCCCATCCATCGATACATCGGTAAAGCGCACGTCGGCCTGCGGATTGGCGCCGTAGGTCACGACCCGCCGGTCCTCAATTGTCCCGATCATGGTCTGCACCTCAGGATGATCGAGGCACATCACCGCGAAGCCGTAAAACGGTACGTTTTCGATGAACTGGCGGAAGGCTGCCTTGACGCCTTCAAAATCACCGTAGTGATCGAGATGTTCCGGATCGATGTTGGTGACGATCGCGATGTCGGCAGGAAGCTTGACGAACGTTCCGTCGCTTTCATCCGCCTCGACGACCATCCAGTCCCCAGCGCCCATGCGTGCGTTGGTGCCGTAAGCGTTGATGATGCCGCCGTTGATGACCGTTGGATCTAGACTTCCGGCATCGAGCAGCGCGGCTACCATTGAGGTGGTCGTCGTCTTGCCGTGGGTTCCGCCAACGGCAATCGCCTGCTTGAACCGCATCAGTTCGGCAAGCATCTCGGCCCGGCGCACGACTGGTATCAGTCTCTCGCGCGCGGCCACCAGTTCCGGATTGTCCTTCTTGATCGCCGAAGACACGACAAGCACTTCCGCATCGCCGAGGTTTTCGGCCGCGTGTCCGACGGTCACCGCAATCCCGTGGGATCTGAGCCGCTGCACGTTGGCATTCTCAGCCATGTCAGACCCTTGCACCTGGTATCCAAGCGTTTTCAGCACTTCGGCAATGCCGCTCATGCCAATGCCGCCGATGCCGACGAAGTGAACCGGTCCGATATCCTGCGGCATTTTCATGGCCGTTCTCCTTGTTTTTCAGCAACCTTCTCAACCAGGTCCGCAAGGCGTTTGACCGCGTCCGGCTTAGCAACGCTGCGTGCGTTGGCGGCAGCTTCCACCAGCAGATCCGGCGAATTGATGAAGCGGATGATTTCTTCTGAGAGCCTGTCCGCAGTCAACTCCGATTGCCGGATCGGCCAGGCACCGCCCGCCGTTTCCAGGACCCTTGCATTGGCGGCCTGGTCCTGATCGATCGCACCGGGAAGCGGAACCAATATGGATGGCCGCCCGAGCACGCTGAGTTCGCTTACAGAAGAAGCCCCCGACCGGCAGATCACGAGGTGTGATTGCGCGATGCGTTCAGGCATATCCTTGAAGAACGGCGCGCACTCAGCCTTCACACCCAGTTTTTCGTAAACCGCCTGTACTCGTTCAATGTCTTCCGGACGGCATTGCTGGACGATACTGAGCCGATTGCGAATATCCTCTGGTAGGCGTTCGATGGCCGGCGGCAGCAGATCGGAGAAGAAGCGTGCGCCCTGGGAACCGCCGAAGACCAGCAGCTTGAACTCGCCGCCGGCAACGGGCGCAGCATAAGGCTGATCAGCAGCCTCCAGCACGGCATCGCGAACCGGATTGCCGGTTTCGACCTGTTTGACGGCAAGATCATGCGGAAGATTGTCCAGCGGCACGCTGGTTGCGATTGCCGCCACGCCTTTTGCCAGCAGTTTGTTGGCCCGGCCCATGACGCCGTTCGCCTCGTGCAGAATGGAGGGTGTCCCTGTAAGCCGTGCCGCGAACATCGGCGGAAACGTCGGATACCCTCCAAAGCCGGCAACCGCGTCCGGCTTCAATGCCTTGATAACGGACCTTGCCTGAAGTGTCCCCCGCAAGAGGCTGAAGGCGGTTTTTGCAAGCGCTACTGGATTGCGGCCGCGAATGGTTTCCGATGCGATGATGTGAACGTTGCGGGCGGGAAACGCGGAGCCGTATTTGTCGGCCCGCTCATCCGTCGCGAGCTCGACAACCCATCCACGCCTTTGAAGCTCACCTGCAAGCGCCTGTGCGGGAAACAAGTGGCCGCCGGTGCCGCCGGCCGTCAGTAAAACTGTTTTGCTCATACTATCCGGCAACGTGCCTTACATCAAAGAAGAGGGTGAAAGCCGGCTGACGGTGACAACATCCGACCGGCTGGGCTGCGGCCTCCTTCGGGTGAGGGCCAGAATGGCTCCTGCGGTAATAGCGGACGACAGCAGTGAAGACCCGCCATAGGAGATGAAGGGCAAGGTCATGCCCTTTGACGGCATAAGGTGAAGGTTCACGGCGAGATTGATCGTCGCCTGAAGTCCGAACAGCACCACGAGACCGGCAGTCGCCAGACGGCTGAAAGCATCCTGATCCCGGCTGGCATGGCTGAGGCCGCGCAGGACGACAAAGGCAAAAACGGAGACTACCAGCAGACAGACGACGACGCCGAATTCCTCGCCGACGACGGCAAAAATGAAATCGGTATGGCTGTCCGGCAGAATGCGCTTCACGGTTCCCTCGCCCGGACCGCGGCCAAACCAGCCTCCAGCCAGGAAGGAATCCATCGCTGTATCGACCTGGAACGTATCGCCGGAACTTGGATCAAGAAACCTGTCCACGCGGTTGGTGACATGCGGCAGGAAAGCGTAAGCGGCGAAAAGGCCGACAAGCCCGACCAGTCCAAGGGCCACAATGATCAACCAGGAAATGCCGTTCAGGAAAAACAGGCCGGCCCAGACAAGACCAAGCAGCATGGTCTGGCCGAAATCCGGCTGGGCAATCAGGAGCGCGGCGCACACGGCGAACAGCACAAAGGCAAACAGAACGCCGGGAACCTCGCGGCGGCGCCCGCTTTCCGACAAAAGGAACGCGATCAACACGACGAACGCTGGTTTCAGGTATTCGGACGGCTGGACCGAGAACCCGGCAATATAGATCCAGCGCCGGGCGCCTTTGGCCTCAAAGCCGAGAAAGAGTGTCGCGACGAGCAGGACCAGCGAAATGACGAACAGGATCAGAGCTGCCCGTCGGACCATGCGCGGCGTCATCAGCGAGGCGGCCAGCATGATGGCAACGGCCGGGATCAGAAAGAGCGCCTGGCGCTTGACGAAAAACAGCGTATCGAGACCGAGCCTTTCGGCAACCGGAGGGCTTGCTGCAAAGGACAGCACCACGCCGCCGACCATGAGAATGCCAAAGGCCGCGAGCAGATAATGGTCGACCGTCCAGAGCCATTCGGCAAATTTGCTGCGGTCGGCGCGAGATACCATCTATGCAACCTCCTCCTGAGTGTTTCCGGCTTCAGGCAAGGCACGCACTGCGTCTACAAAAGCAGCGCCCCGCAATTCGAAATTCGGGTATTGGTCAAAACTGGCACAGGCCGGAGAGAGCAGAATGGCAATCTCCTCAGCGCCATCTTCGGTCGCCTCCGCGGCTGCATCGATCACAGCCTGGGGCAAGGTTCCACTGATCGCGAAGGGCACACGGCCTTCCAGCGTCTTGCTGAATTCCTCGGCGGCTTCTCCGATCAGAAAGGCTTTTGCGATTTTTGGGAAATACTCATCGAGCGAGGAAATCCCTCCGGTTTTGGCGCGCCCGCCAGCAATCCAGTAGATCCGCTCGAAACTGGAAAGGGCCCGCGCGGCGGCATCGGCATTGGTTGCCTTGGAGTCGTTGATGAACAGGATCCGTCCGCGCCTGGAAACCACCTCCATGCGATGGTGCAGACCGGGAAATGTTTTCAACGCAGCTGCGATCTTGTCCGAAGGCAACTCAAGTGCCCTCAGCGCTGCAAAGGCAGCAGCCGCGTTTTGGCCATTGTGGTCTCCGCGCAGACTGTCGATACCTCCCAGAAGTGCGACTTCGGTCTGTGTACCGTTGTCGGCCTCGTACAGGCGGCCATGGTGGGCATAGACCCCGTCTGTCAGCTCTCTCTCTCCGGCAATCCGGCAAACAGGTTTGTGCGCAAGTTCAAGACTGTCTGCAATGGCGGAAGACAAACGATCGTCGACCCCGACGACTGCCATCTTCGATCCTGCGACAAGGCGCTCCTTTATCGCGGCGTAGTTCTCCATGGTTCCGTGCCGGTCAAGATGATCGGGCGACAGGTTCATGTGAACTCCGACGCTCGGGTCGAGCGTGGGTGCAAGGTCGATCTGATAAGACGAGCACTCAACGACATAGTGCCGGCCCGGATGCGGTGGCTCCAGCTCCAGGACCGGTGTCCCGATGTTACCGCCAACCTGAACATCCAGACCGAGTTCACGTAACAGATGCGCGATGAGCGCCGTCGTGGTCGATTTGCCGTTGGTCCCGGTTATGGCGATCAGCGGCGCCGTCAGGCACTGTTTGCGCCGCTCACGGCAGAACAGTTCCACATCCCCGATGACCTCGATCCCCGCTTCACGGGCAAGATCGACTGTCCAGTGCGGCACCGGATGGGTCAGCGGAACACCCGGAGCCAGCACGAGCGCTTCGAACCCGTTCCAATCAGCGACGCGCAGATCCTGCGTCGCCAGCCCCTCTGAGGCGGCCTGCTCAACACGCGATTTGTTGTCGTCAAAGCACACCACATCCGCGCCGCCGGCTTTCAGGGCATGAGCCGTCGTCAGGCCCGATCCGCCCAGACCGAACAGGGCGATCTTTTTGCCTTCGAATGTGGTGACCGGGATCATGCGCCTACCTCAGCTTCAACGTGGCCAGGCCGAGCAGGGCGAGAACGACGGCAATGATCCAGAAGCGGATGACCACCTGGCTTTCGGTCCATCCCATGATTTCGAAATGGTGATGGATCGGCGCCATTCGAAACACCCGCTTGCCGGTCAGCTTGAAGGAGATCACCTGAACAATCACAGACACCGCTTCCAGAACGAAGAGACCGCCGATGATCGCGAGCACGATCTCATGCTTGGTGGCCACAGCAATGGCACCAATCATGCCGCCGAGTGCCAGCGATCCGGTATCCCCCATGAAAATCGCAGCGGGCGGTGCATTGAACCAGAGAAAGCCGAGACCAGCCCCGATCACCGCACCGCAGATGACGGCGAGTTCACCGGTGCCGGAGACATGGTGGATCTGCAGGTAGTTCGCGAAGACCGCGTTACCGGACAAGTACGCGATCAGGCCGAACGACGCACAGGCAATCATCACCGGAACAATGGCGAGACCGTCCAGACCATCCGTCAGGTTGACCGCGTTGCCCGCGCCGACCATCACGAAGGCAGCGAAGGGAATGAAAATCAGGCCAAGATTGAGCGTGAAGTCCTTCAGAAACGGAAAGGTAATTGCTTCGGAAAATTCAGACGTGTCGAGAACCGTCACGGCATAAGCTGCAAGCGCAGCGATCAAAAACTCCAGTCCAAGCCGTGCCTTGCCGCCGAACCCCTTGTGGGACGATTTCGTGACCTTGAGATAGTCGTCGTAAAATCCGATGCCTCCGAAACCGAGCGTCACGCCGATCACCACCCAGACATAAGGGTTTGACAGATCCGACCACAGCAGCGCTGCAACAAGCGCCCCGGACAGGATCATGAGCCCACCCATGGTTGGCGTGCCTTTTTTGGTGAGGAGGTGGCTTTCCGGACCGTCCGCCCGGATCGGCTGTCCGTGACCCTGTCGGATCCTCAAACTGGAAATGATCCGGGGCCCGAAAAGAAAAACGAAAAAAAGCGCCGTCATAATTGCGCCGCCGGTTCTGAACGTGATGTACCTGAAGACGTTCAGTGCGGAAACCTGATCAGCGAATTGCCCCAAAAAATAAAACATCAGCTATCCCTTATTCCGCCGCAGTGTCGTCCGCGGGCGGATATTCCTTTTTCATGGCCTCCACAAGGGGCCCCATCTGGGTTCCTAGCGATCCCTTGATCATAACGACATCGCCGGGCCTGACGTCCTTCAAAATGACGTCTTCCAGATCTTTCGCCTCTTCGCTGTAATGCGCCCGCAATTCGCGCGGCAATTGCTGCCAAAGCGCGTGCATGTGCGGACCCGCGCAGTAAACCGAGTCGGTCTGCGACTCCATTATCGGACCCAGCAATTCCGCATGCAGCCGGTCGGCCTCGGTGCCGAGTTCACGCATGTCACCGATCACAGCAATCCGCCGGCCCGGGCGCGTCACGGGGGCTTCGCCAAGCACCTGCAACGCCGCGCGCATCGAGGCGGGATTCGCATTGTAGCTCTCGTCAATCAGACTGAGTTCACCTTCGGGGAGCTGAAGAAGGCTGACCTGACCCCGCCCCTTTGGAGGACGCATCGTGTCCAGCGCAAGCCCAGCCTTGGCCAGATCCGCACCAACATCCCTGACGGCTGTCAGAACGGCCAGGCTGTTCTTGACAAGGTGCCTGCCGGGCGCGCCGATCTTGTAGGTGATTTCCGTCCCCAGGATTGACGCATCAATACTGGTACCGCCTGCGTATCCGACAACGTTTTCGGTGTGACTGTCGGCGCTTGGATCTTCTCCGAACGTCTGCACGTAAGAAACACCGGCGGTCGCGGCAAGAAACCTCAGGAGGTCGTACTGGTGATTGTCCTTGTTGAGAATGGCAATGCCGCCCGGCTCCAAGCCGTCAAAAATTTCCGCCTTGGCCTGTGCAATCTTCTCAACGGACTCAAAGAACTCCAAATGCACGGGCTGCACGGTCGTGATGATGGCAATATGAGGCCGCACCATCTTGACCAGCGGTGAAATTTCTCCCGCATGGTTCATACCGATTTCGAACACGCCATACCTTGTGTCCTCCGGCATGCGTGCCAGCGTCAGCGGAACGCCCCAGTGATTGTTGAAAGATGCGACCGACGCATGCACCTTGCCGGATTGTTCCAGCGTCAGCTTCAGAGCTTCCTTTGTGCCGGTCTTTCCGACCGATCCGGTGACGGCAATGATCCGTGCATTCGTGCGTGCCCTTGCGGCAACCCCGAGTTTTCGCATCGCTTCGAGTGGATCCCGAACGGCAACGTAACGACCGTCTTCGGGCAATTCGGAAAGCTTTTTGCTCGCCACAAGCGCGAGTGAGGCCCCTGCCTCAAGGGCAGCCTCCACGTAGTCGTGTCCGTCAAGGTGGTCGCCCTTGATGGCGATGAATGCGTCGCCCGGCTCAAGCGACCGGCTGTCAATCGAAATTCCCGTAATGTCCGTGCCGACGTCGCCCTTCACGCTACCGCCGGCAGCTTCGACAAAGGCATCCAGTTTCCAGAGAGGCTCGCTCATGTGTCTCCCTCAAGGCTGATGGCACGTTGCACGGCGTCGTGATCCGAAAACGGAATCACTGTGTCGCCAACAATCTGGCCGGTTTCGTGGCCTTTTCCGGCTACACACAGGATATCGCCGGCATTGAGCCGGTGCACTCCCTCGGCAATGGCCTCATACCGGTCGCCGATTTCCATTGCATTTTGTGCCCCGGACAAAACCGCCTTGCGGATTGTTGCCGGATCTTCAGATCGCGGGTTGTCGTCCGTTACAATGACCAGATCCGCATGGCGAGCGGCGGCCGCCCCCATAAGCTCCCGCTTTCCGGGGTCCCGGTCACCACCGGCTCCGATAACCACAGCGAGCTTGCCGGTCGCAAACGGCTTGAGCGCGGCCAGGGCATTGTCGAGTGCATCGGGTTTATGCGCATAGTCGACAAACACAAGTCCGCCGGACGCCGTCTTTCCGGCGAGTTCCAGCCGCCCCGGCGCTCCTTTCAGGTTCTCAAGCGAGCGCAGGACCAGGCCCATATCCGTTCCGGCGGCAATCGCCAAACCGGCGGCAATCAGTGCATTGGAGACCTGGAACCTGCCGATCAGCGGCAATGTAATCTTGTATTCACCGCGCGCGGTCTGCAGCGTCAGTTCCTGACCGGCGCCGCTTGGCTTGAGGCCAGTCAGTTTCAGATCAGTGCCGGTCTCACCAACCGAAAACACCGGGAGGCCGCGGTCTTCGGCAACCTGCAGGACGCGATCGGCATATTTTTCGCCCGGATCGACCACGACCATGCCGCCATCCGGCAAGAGATCCTTAAACAGACGCAGCTTGGCCTGCAGGTAATCCTCCATGGTCGGATGATAGTCCATGTGGTCCCGGCCGAGATTGGTGAAGGCCGCCGCCGTCAGCCGCACCCCGTCCAGGCGGAACTGATCAAGGCCGTGGGAAGACGCCTCCATCGCGGCGTGATTGATCCCCTTTTGCTTGAGTTCGGCAAGTTCCTTGTGAAGCGCAACGGGATCCGGTGTCGTGAGGCCGCCATAGCTGATGCCGTCGGGCTTGACCGTTCCGAGTGTGCCGAGGCTGGCTGCCGGATGCCCTGCAGCCTGGAAGATCTGGCGGACAAAATGGGCGACAGAAGTTTTTCCCGCGGTTCCGGTCACCGCAACGATGATATCAGGCTGCGCACCGTGGAACCGTGCCGCCATTTTGGAAAAGACCTGCCGAGGCTCTGTCACGGGAATGACGGCAACGTCTTGCCGTACGCTTCTTCGGACAGTGTCGGCGGCGTTTTCGGCGCACAGGATCGCCACGGCACCAGCCTCCGCTGCGCCCGGCGCAAACCGTATTCCGTCAACGACCGCACCCTTGAACGCGGCAAATAGGAAGTCGGGCCCTACATTCCGGCTATCTGCCGTGAGCCCTGAAATTTTCAGATCCTTCGCCGACTCAGGCAATTCAATGCCGCCGGCAAGAGTTTCAAGATCCATCACACCTGATCGTTCGGTTTGTGCGTCGTCGTCTGCAAGCTTTGATCCCGGTAATCGGCTGCGACCCCGCCGGTGACCACTGCTTTCCTCATGTCTCCTTAATAGGAAATCTCGATCGGTTCATCCCCCTTGCCGAAACGCGGCATCACTCCAAGCATCGGTGCAGCGCGCCGGATGATCGCCCCTGTCGTCGGTGCGGTGTTCAGACCTGCCGTTGCACCAATCCCCTCGCGCTCCGACTTCGGCTCGTCAAGGACGACCAGCACCACGTATCTCGGATCATCCATCGGGAAGGCCGAAAGGAAGGAGTTCCGGCGCTTGTTGCTCACGTAGCGGCCGTTCTCGATCTTCTCGGCGGTGCCGGTTTTGCCGCCAACGGTATAGCCCGGAACGTCTGCCCGGCGCCCTGATCCAGACAGGACATTCAGGCGGAACAGGTAACGCATCATGCGGCTGACTTCCGGGGAAATGACTTGTTTTCCAACCGCTTGAACCTCTTCAGGGCTTCTTGGCAGGAAGGTCGGCGGCAGCAGGGTTCCACCATTCACGACAGCGGCGGCAGCAACGGCAGTCTGCATCGGCGTCACCGAGAGGCCGTGGCCGAAGGAGATGGTCATCGCGGCCAGCTCGTTCCATTTCGGAGGAAGCAATGGCGCGGCATTTTCCGGCAGTTCCGTCTTCAACCGGCTGGTCAGGTGCAAGCGCTCGAGAAACTCCTTCTGCCGAGCAACACCTGTTGCCAGCATCATTTTCGCCGTTCCGATGTTGGACGAATAGATGAAGATTTCCGGCACCGAGAGGATGCGGTTTTTCCCGTGGAAATCCGTAATCGTGCGGCCCGCGGCCCGGATCGGACGGGTCGCGTCGAAGCTGTCATTGATGGTGACGGAGCCGGAATCAAGTGCCATTGCCGTTGTGAAGGCCTTGAACACCGAGCCCATTTCGAAAACCCCGCCGGTTGCGCGGTTCAACCGGTCACGCTCCAGCGCCTGCGACCTGTCATTCGGGTCGTAGTCCGGCAGAGAGGACATGGCGACGACTTCGCCGGTCTTTGCGTCAAGCACGATGCCGGCAGCGGCAATTGCCCTGTAGCGCTCCATGGCCTTGACCAGTTCGTCGCGCACTACGTGCTGGACGCGCAGGTCGACCGACAACCGGACAGGCTCCATGGTTCGGCCAGACGCAAAGCCAAGCGATTGCAGATCCCCAAGCCATTCGTCGTCGATGTGCTTTTCAATTCCGGCAAGGCCCTGATTGTCGACATTCACCGACCCGACAATGTGCCCTGCCGTCGGACCACCTGGATAAAACCTCTGGTTCTCGGACAAGAACCCGATCCCCGGCAGTCCGAGATTATGAATTTCATCGGCCTTCTGGCGGGTCATTTCCCGCTTCAGCCAGACAAAGCCGGCGCCGCTTTCAAGACGGCGGCGAACCAGTTTCTCGTCCAGGTCCGGAAGTGCACGGATCAGACCCTCGACAGCCTCGTCGACGTCCAGGATCCTGCGCGGCTCGGCATAAAGAGACGCGGTCTTGATATCGGTTGCCAGAATTTCGCCGTTCCGGTCGATCAGGTCCGGCCTTGAGGCCGAAACGGAGTCCTGCGCGGAGATCCAGGCACGGGAGGGCGCTTCTTCCATTTGCGCCAGAAGCACAAGACGTCCCCCGATGGCCGCATAGACACAGGCGAAAGCCAGCATGGCCACATAAACCCGGGATTTGACGGCACTGGAAGAGACCGAACCGCGCACGATCTTCGGATTTGCGCGTCTGACCTGAAGGAAGCTTGTCGGTTCACTTATCATCGTCATCCGTCAGCCCCTCACTGGATTGCCGAAGACGAGCCGGCATAACCGCCCATCTGGTTGGGGCCACCGATCGGCTCGAGCATCACGGGCCGGGCCGGAAGCTCTTCCGGCGTCACGATCTGCTTCACGTCGAGCGCTTCGAGTTGAAGATAGTCGTTGTAGCGTTCCACAAGACCCTGAAGGCGCTCCGGCTTGTTCAGCTTGCTCCACTCGGCTTTGAGATGCCGGATCGCGTCGCGTTCCTCGTCGATCTGACGCTGAAGATCGGCAACTTTCTCTGCCGACTTCGTCGCCGCCAGTTTCATGTCGTAAACCGTCGCAGCTCCTATCACGACCGCCAAGATGAACAGGATGTTCAGCGTTCGCACCATCTTCAGCCCCCTAACCCATGAAACTCTGCAAGGCGCGGTACGCCGGCAGCATGGATATCCAGTTCTCGTGCCGGCGCATCCGTGCGCCGCCCTGCCCTGAGTTTTGCAGACCGCGCGCGCGGATTGGCCTCTGTTTCTTCAGAAGCCGCCTCGACCGCCTTGCGCGTCATCAGCTCGAATGTTGCCGGTGGAACCTCTTCCTCCGGCATATGACGGGACCCACCACCCCTGGTTCGGGTCCGATCCTGGAAGAACCGCTTCACGATCCGGTCTTCCAGGGAATGAAAGCTCACCAGAACCAGGCGTCCACCGGGCCTCAAGATGCGCTCCGCAGCGCCAAGTGCCTCCGCCGCCTGGTGAAGTTCTCCGTTCACGTAGATCCGCAATGCCTGGAAGGTGCGGGTCGCCGGATGGATCTGCGCTTTCTTGGGCGAGCGGCCGAGCACTTTTTCGATAAGGTTCGCAAGTTCCAGGGTGCGCGAAAACGGTTTTTCCTTGCGCGCGCTGTCAATCGCATGCGCGACGGAAGTCGCCCGCTTTTCCTCACCGAGCAGGCCGATGACACGGATCAGATCCCTGACCGGGAGACTGTTGACGATATCCGCCGCTGAAGGGCCAGCCTGCTCCATGCGCATGTCGAGCGGCCCGTCGCGCAGGAAGGAGAATCCGCGCCCAGCCTCGTCGAGCTGCATGGACGACACACCGAGGTCGAGAACCACACCGTCCACGGCATCGAAACCGCTTGCACGGGCGTGGTCTTCCAGTCCCGAAAATTGCCCGGGAACCAAAATCAGGTCTCCACCGGCCTCCTTGACCATTGCCTGACCTGCGGAAATCGCATCGGGATCGCGATCGATGCCAATCACCCGAGCCCCTCTTGCGAGGATCGCCCGGGAGTAGCCGCCCGCTCCGAATGTGCCGTCGATGATTACCTCTCCAGGCTGCGGCTCAAGCCAGTGCAGTACTTCACTCAGGAGAACCGGCACGTGACGCCCGGGTCCGCCAGCGGCAGAAGCTGCATCCCTGTCGCCGAGCGCCATCATGACGGCTCTCCCTGTGAAGGTGCGGGGGCTTGCCCCGACAGCATCGCGAGCGCACGCCTTTGGGCCTCTGCGCGATACTCGCGAAACTTTTCCGGTTCCCAGATCTGGAACTTGTAATTCATCCCGACGAAGGTGACGTGGTCGGTAATGCCCGTGTGATCCCGGATCATGTCGGAAATGGTCATTCGGCCATCTCCGTCGATTTTCGGGCTTTCGCTTGCTCCAAACAGTGCAACGGCAAGCGCGTCATGATCTGGAGACAGTTTTGTAAAGGCCTCCGAGCGCTTGTTGATCTCGGCGAGCAGGTCATTGCCGCCCGCATCGACGGCGTCGCAATGGGAAGACGTGATACAATAAAGGCCCTCAAATCCGTCTCTCGCCAGCACCGCGCGGAAGGATGCAGGGATCGACACGCGACCCTTGGCATCCAGCCGGTTGGTAAAGTGAGCAACAAAGCCGGCCATAAATCCCCGCAAGACGGGTCCCCACCCGTCAAAATCCCCTAAATCACCTCCGGGAAGAAGCGGCCAAAGCAGGCCAAGGACATGCAATTTGCAAAACCGGCCGCTGCCCAGCCGTCAATCCGATGCCCCGAACCCTGCTAAAATGGGTCCGCACTCCCCTTTCTGGGTTCTTATGGGATACCATGGGAAAACATGGGCGGTCAATGGAATCTCATGGATTCCGGCTCGATTTGATCGCGCACGACCCCGTCGATCCACCTTAGTGGAAACATGTTTAATGAAGCCTTGACAGAAAGCGAGAATCGGATTCGCAGGATTACGGAGGTTTTGGTGTCCGCCCTCGCCAAACCCGGCAAAAACTGCCCAGTAATCCTTGAGTCTCAATGACCTGTGGAGAACAAAAAACGCCGCGCAGTGGCGCGGCGTTCCTTGCAGAAATTCTCGTTTGGCTATCAGGTAAGCAATTCGGAATTCCCCAGACCTGCCAGTTGTTCGGCAATGCCACCGGTGTCGGTGACAATCGAATTCCAGTCAGCCGCCGTCAGATTGGCAAGAGACAGATCTTCCGCCTGCACGCCCTCCAGCAGATAACTGTGACCGCCATTGTTCTCGACCGTTATCATCAGGTCCCCGCCAACCTCACCGATCGAAACATCCGAAGCTGACAGGCTACCGAAATTTATGACGTCCTCCCCCGGATTGAAGGCCTGGACCGCAAACTTGCGCCCCCAGTCCCAGGTCACGAGCACGGTATCGGGCCCGTTCTGAAGCACGATGTCGTCGTCGCTGACCGGTGGAACCACAGGAGTATCCGGGGTGTCGGGCGTATCCGGAGTGTCGGGCGTGTCTGGACCCCCGACTGCTCCGACACCTTCCCTCACCTGATGACCATCCGTTGTTTCACCCGGAGGAGCAGCCGGGGTCAGTAGTTCCGCACGGGAGACGAGGGAAACATCATTCTGGTCGATGCCGAACGGCGCCTCCAGATTGTCCTCCATCACCTGGTCGTGGTGGAATTCGAGATTTCCCGGAATAAGATCGGCTTTCGACACGCCGGGGAACGCGAAGCTCTGTCCGCTTGGAAGCGAACTGATCACCATGCCTTCCGGCGTATCCTCGACACTGAGCCGCTCACGCGTACCGAAGTAAAGAAAGCTTATCTTCTGAGTCGCCGGATCAAAGTCGTTGACGACCTCCGAGACACCGTATTCGTGGGACCGGATATAGACCGTGCCTGCATCTCGCGGCCCGACGTCGGTGATCCAGGAAAGGATCCCGCCAAGATCCTGCCGCAAATGTTCATTTCCCACCACGCCAAAATTCTCAATCGAGAGTTCCGAGAGTTGTACGCCCTGGAGGATCTGCATGTCCGGTCCCCAGGGGTTGTCGATCACCGGCTCGCCGTTTGGCGTCATGTTCAGGATCATCCCGTGCACCGAAGCATTGCCGAAGTCGATTTCATCGGTTGCCGGATTGAACCCGATAATGTCGTCGGCGCCGAAATCAGCAGCGAATTTCACCCCGCCGAGATCGCTTGCACCGGTTGGAACCGGCGGGTTTGACCCGTCTGCGTCGTAGATGACATCGAAGCCGCCCGTATCGGGCGTCACGATGGACTGCCCCAGAAGGCTGGCGACTTCGTTGAGTGCGGATTCTTCGGCCACCATGAAGTTGTTCATGCTGAGATCCGCGGCGTCGATCCCGACAAGCAATGTCTCGCTGGCGATTTCGCCGGTCGGGGTCAGGACACGAACCGTCAAGCCGTCAGCCACATCGGCGATCGTGATCGGATATTCCCCGAACTCCAGCCGCTCGGCGATAATCCCGCTTTCCAGATGGATCATGTCCGTTGCCGGATTGAAGTTGTCGATCACTCGCGACGGGCTGTTCGGCATGATCATGATCATCTGCGGTCCGACCGGATCAACCGGATCAACTGGATCAACTGGATCAACCGGGTCGACGGGGTCGACAGGGTCCACCGGATCCGGGCCGCCATCCCCGGAGCCGACCTGAGTGAGGATCTCCTGCCCGGTTGCTTCACTCATGATGGTGAAGTTCGCCGGTGAGAGATCGCTCAGCGAAATGCCCTCAATCGTCACCGTCTGGTTGTTGGACGCCATCGTGAAGACGACGTTGCCGCCACTCTCTGTAACGTCGATCGCTTCCGGACCGAACCAGTCGATGAAGATGGTGTCGCTCTGAGGGTCGAAATCGGAAAGCGTCCGGTTCGCTCCCCAGGCCCAGGTGATCACAAGCGTGGCTGAAGCAGCTGTGACACCGGCTGTTCCGTTCCAGTTGTCTCCGGCCACGCCACCGCCGGTATCGCCTGTCCCGTCATCGGTATCGCCGGTACCGTCATCGGTGTCACCAGTGCCGTCATCGGTGTCACCAGTGCCATCATCAGTGTCGCCGGTACCGTCGTCAGTGTCACCCGTTCCACCGGAACCATCCCCGACCAGGCCGAGCACTTCCGCAGCCGCGGTGGCATCGAGGATCGTGAAATTGTCAGCGCTCAGATCGCTGAGCTGGATGCCGGCAAGTGTTGTCGTCTGGTTGTTGGATGGCACGGCAAATACGACACCCGCCGGCGTTTCGGAGACCTCAAGGTCACCCGCACCGATCCAGTCGATGAAGATCGTGCCGGTCGCCGGGTCGAACCCGTTCACCACGGCGTCCTGCCCCCAGGACCAGGTGATCACAACATCGGCGTCGTTTTCGGTGACGTCGGCTCCGCCATTGCCACCGTTGCCGCCATCGCCTGTACCACCTGTTCCGGGTGTCCCGCCTGGCGTTCCGAGCCCCTCGTCCCCCGTCAGCCGGTCTTCGTAAAAGGCAATCATCTGCTCGACGGATGGCGATGAGAAGCCTCCGAACTGATCGATATATTGCAGGATTGAGGTGCCGTATTCATCGGTGCTGACGGCGCCGCTTTGAAGAAGAGACGCCGTTCCCCAGGCACCGCGCAAATGCGCTGCCGCAAGAATGCCGGTCAGCGTCAGCTCGACGGTCACGGTTTGACCGTTCTGGGTGTAGCTCGCCGTCTGACCAATGAAGTCGCTGAGCGATTGCCCACTATTGCCCAGCTGGTTTTCCAGGACCTGCAGGTTGTAGCCAAAGGCCTCCTGGATCGCGACGGTTTGCGCCTCCTTGGTCATGAATTCCTCGAGGGAATCCACACCGTTCTTGCCCGTCCAGGCCCCGTCCCAGGTGTTAGAAGCGGCCCCGTTTCCATAGAAAACGTCGTCGTCGTAGTAACCGAGGTCGATCAGCAGCGCTTCCCCGAACTGAAACCCGACGAACCCAAGTGAGTTCATTGAGCGATAGGCCATGGTCTCCCACTCAACGTCGGTTAACTGCGACCAACTGTTGTATTGAGGAAAGTGGCTCTCCACGGCACCACCAGCCCACTGGTCCAGCTGCCAGTCCTGGATCACGCCGGCATTATACCTGTCCCTGTCCCATCCGGACTCAAATGCCAGCAAAGCAGCAAGAAAGTCGTCGAAAGTTCCTTCCATTATCGTCCCGCCTGTATTGAATTGTAAGATTCAAGACTAGAAAGGAAGAAAGAGAGCAACATGGACAAAACATTAAATGTTCAAGGCCATATGGTGGCTACTTCGTCACAATTTCCGCAAATTTACGGACAGGAAAAACTGCCGAATACATAAAACACCTCAAGGCAAAAAACCTTCCCCCGCAAACCAAAAAATTTCCCTCGACCACAATCAGGGATTAAGCGCCGACAAAAAACTCTTGATGATAGCAACTGTTCTGCCAGCGAGGCTTTAGTCTTGAACCGATGGGCCGACTCGCTGGCTCAGACCATCTGCTTCAGCAAGGTCCTTTGGGATCACCACCGGAGACACAGCCCAGATCAGCTTGCAAATCCGGTCGGTTCGGTTGCGCGCGTGGTGCGGAATACGGGCATCGAAACTGTAGCTGTCGCCCTCGCGCAACGTAATGATTTCGTCGGCAATCTGGATTTCCAGTTCGCCTTCGATCACGAGGCCGTGCTGCTCCCCGTCATGCCTCTGCAGCCGGTTATCAGGCGTTTCGGAGTTCGGCTCGTAGACCGCGAGACCCATATAGAATTCACCGCCGACAGAACTCGAGAGAAGCGAATCCGTATAGCCAAGCTCAGATGCATTTTGCCCATAGAGCGAATTGAGGTTGCGGCGGTTTTGCGAGCGGACGACGTAGGCGCGTTCCATCGGGCCGGCACCGGGCCGCCTGGCAAAAAACCAGTCGGGCGACACAGAAAGGGCGACAGAGAGCCTTTCCAGCACATCCATGGAAGGGTTCGACGCTCCGCGTTCAATCGCACTGAGATGACTGAGTGAAATACCGCTCGCCTTGGTGAGATCCTTGAGCGTCATTTGCCGGGCCTTGCGCAGCTGGCGGACTTCCGAGCCCAAAGACAGCAGATTTTCAGCGAATGAAACCACCTTGTCGGCCTCGGCCATATATCTAACCCGTCGCTTGCAAAGAAAACTCCGCCCGAGGGTAGCGGACCACAATTTAATTTCAATAACGAGCTCAAAAAAGAATTTTTGCAAAAAATTCTTTTTTGAGCGTAATATAAAACTTAAGACGCTACTCAGAACAAAAGAAAGGCGTCCGCTAGTCCATTCCAGAAGGTGAAAAAAGTCATGAACGATTCGAAGTTGGCGCACCTGAAATCATTTGCCGCATCAGGTGTTTCTCGCCGCGATTTCATGCGTACCACAGCCGGTGCAGGCGTCTCCATTGCCCTAGCGGGCGGGGTCTGGTCCGAAGCCCGGGCAGCGACACCGGCAAAAGGCGGAACATTGAAGGCCGGCGCCGATGGCGGCGCGACCACGGACACTTTCAATCCGATTGAAATGAACGGGGCCGACCATCCGACACTTTCAATTCTCTCAAGTTTCGACACCCTTACGGAGATCGACGATGCAGGTGCTCCGGTTCCCTCCCTTGCGGAGAGCTGGGAGAGCAATGCCGATGGGACCTGGGCATTCAAGCTGCGCAAGGGCGTTGAATTTCATGACGGGAAAAGCCTGACAGCGGATGATGTTGTCTGGTCGCTCAATCGTCACCTGAACAAGGACAACCGGGTCGCAGAAGCACAGCAAATCGTTCAAAACTTCGATGAACTGCGCGCCGACGGCCCCGACACGGTTCTGATCAAGCAAAAAGAGATCAACTTCGATCTGCCGTCCCATCTTTCGTCATATGCGATGATCATCGGCAAGGAAGGAAACGAAGATTGGGCGTCGGGCATCGGCACAGGCCCCTACGTCAAGGAAGACTGGGAGCCGGGCGTGCGCTACCTCGGACGCAAGCATGCCAATTTCTACCGGGACGATCAGGGCCATTTCGACGACGTCGAGATACTGAACATCACCGATCCGGGCTCTCGGATGTCGGGCCTTTTGTCCGGAACGTTGCACGCCATCGGCTCGCCTGAAACAAAGACCGCAAACCGTCTCGCGCAGGCACCGGGTTTCGAACTGGTTCAGGTTCCGGCCACCCAGCATTTCACCTGCGACATGCGCGCGGATATGGATCCGTTCACGAATTCCCATCTGCGCCAGGCCGTGAAGTGGGGCATCAATCGTCAGGAAATTGTCGACAAGGTGTTAAGTGGTTTCGGGACGACCGGAAACGATCTACCCATCAGCCGCGGACAACAATTCTACAACGACCAGCTGGAACAGCGTGAATTCGATCCGGACAAGGCACGCTTCCATCTGAAGGAAGCCGGCCTTGAGAGCGCCGATCTAACCCTGGCAACAAGTGACGGCGCTTTTGGCGGTGCTGTGGATGCCGCGTTGCTCATGCAGAACTCCATGGCAAACGCAGGCATGAATGTAACCGTTGATCGCCGCCCAGCAGATGGCTATTGGTCCGAGGTCTGGCTCAAAGTGCCGTGGTGCATGGTTTATTGGAACGGGCGCCCAACCGTGGACTGGATGCTGAGTTCAACCTACACATCCGATTCTGCATGGAATTCAAGCGCCTTCCGAAACGAGACCTTCGACAACCTGCTCGTTGCCGCCCGGTCCGAAGCCGACGAAAACAAGCGCCGCGACATGTACTTCGAGGCCCAGCGTATTTTCTGGGAAGAGAGCGGCACCGCCGTTCTTGCTTTCGCGAACATCCTGATCGGCCAATCCGACAAGCTCGGGCACGGTGCAGTTGGCGTTACACGCAGAATGGACGACAGCCGCCTGCCGAGGCGTTGGTGGTTCAAGTCTTAACGTTTCAAGCGGGGCGCTCAAGACCGGGCGCCCCGAAGTGAACTGAAACCCGGATCACAATGAACAAGCATTTCACTGGCATTCACCGCGTGCACGAGACCGAACACGTGTGGATTCCGATGCCGGATGGGACACGCCTTGCGGCCCGTTTGTGGCTGCCGGCCGGGGCACACGAACAGCCGGTTCCCGCGATCGTGGAATACATTCCCTACCGCAAGCATGACATGGTTCGAGCCAGGGACGAAAGGAACCATCCCTACTTTGCTGAACACGGCTATGCCTGTCTCAGGGTCGACATGCGTGGGTCGGGGGACAGCGAAGGCGACATGCCGGACATGTACTGCGAAAACGAACTTGCCGACGCGCGCGACATGATCAACTGGATCGCCGGTCAATCCTGGTGCAATGGCCGCGTCGGCATGTTCGGCACCTCCTGGGGCGGCACGGCGAGCCTTCAGGCAAGTATCGATGCACCGGCAGCGCTGAAGGCCGTTGTCGCCGTCTGTGCAACGCATGATCGATATGAAGACGACATTCACCACAAAGGTGGTTGTCTTCTGACGGACACTTTCGAATGGGGGGCAACACTTCCGGCCATTCTCGCCTCCCCGCCGTCTGATCATGTGGGACCGGACTGGATGGCGCGCTGGAAGTCCCGGCTGGAGACGCTGACCTTCCCGGTTGAGAACTGGGTCAGAGAAGAAGCGCGCGGTACCTTCTGGCGGCACGGCTCCGTCAAGTATCAGACAGACCGGCTGTCCTGCCCGGTTTTAGCGGTCGGCGGCTGGTCGGATCGTTACTCAAACTCCGTTATGTCACTCGTCGATGCCAGGCCTGACCTGGTTTGGGGGATCGTTGGCCCATGGGGTCACCATTATCCCGATCAGGCACATCCCGGGCCGGGAATTGGATTTCAGAGCCTGGCGCTGGAATGGTGGGATCAATGCCTCAGGCACGAAACCGTTCCCGACTGGCCACGATTGCGGGTGTGGTTGCGCGAGTTTGAAGAGCCTGCGGATGTGATCGACACGCGCAAGGGCCACTGGATTGAAAGCGGCCCGGCCCGCAGCGAAACCACTCTCAAGCGCCTGTCTCTCTCATCAGGCGGCTTGTCACACAGTCCGTCGAGTGAAACCTTCGACGTCGAGCCCGATCTTGGCGTTGGCCAGGCATCCGGAGACACCGGATATTTCGGGCGCTTTGGCGGCCTCCCGCTTGACCAGTCCGAAGACGACGCACGGTGCCTTGCGCTCGACACCCCCACTCTGGATGAGGATCTCATCCTGTTCGGCAGCGCCGAAGTGACTTTGACGGTGTCTGCGGAATTCGATCGCAGCCAGCTCTGCCTAAGGCTGTGCGATGTCGCGCCAGACGGACGCTCGAACCGCGTTGCTTTGGCTGTTCGAAATCTTGCGCTGGACGATGAGCTGGATGAACCGGATACGTCCTTTGGCAGCGCGCCTCGGGAAATCCGCATCAGGTTTCACACCAAGGCCTATCGCTTCGCCAAGGGGCACCGTATCAGGCTTGCCATCGGGACCTCTTACTGGCCGCTTGTCTGGACGCCGCCCGAACAGGGTTCTGTCCGGATACTGGAAGGCTTTTTGGATATGCCCTGCTCTGCTGGCAAAGCCACCACTTTGAAAACGGACATGCCCCTACCGGAAGATCTTCCGGCCCAGAAGTCACACGAAGTTCTCGCTGCCCCGAAACTTTCACGCTACGGGTATGACGACGAAAGCGGCGGGCTATCCAGTGGTTGGCACCAGGGTGAGACCGCAGTGCGCCATGATGCGATCAACACGACATTCGCCTATGAAACAACCGGTGATATGCACCTCCACCCGCACGATCCGCTGTCTGCAAAATGCGACTTCAGGCATCGGATGCGGTTCGAGCGGCCGGATGGCACAGCGCATATTGACTCGACCCTTAAGGCCCGCTGCACCGGGGACACCTATTCCCTCGACGGCGTCTTGGTAGTTCGCTGGAACGGATCGGTGTTGCACGAAGCGACCTGGAAACGCTCCATTCCAAGAAAGCTCTCATGAAGCCGTAGGTGGTCTAATTTACGGTAGCGCCAGATCCAAACCCTTTAGCCGAAAGGGCGACCGCGCAAGGTATCGCGAGGCGACTCTCCAAAGCGTGCCTTGTAGCTGACGGAAAACCGCCCTGCATGCCTGTGCCCCGAATGCGATGCAATGTCTGCGATGGACGCGTTGCCGCCTTGCGACAGCAACAGGTGGCGGGCGTAAGTCAGGCGGACGTCCTGCAATTTCTCCATCGGGCTACAACCCAGCTCGCGCTTGAAAAGGATCTGCAGATTGCGGGGTGTCGTGCCGGCATAAGCGCAGATGTCCAGGAGACTGAGATCGTCTTCAAACCGTTCGTTGATCAAATTAAGCGCCCGCCTCAGAACTGCCGGTGCAGCGCCGGTGAGACCTCGGCCGAGCAGCGGTGAAACCGTGCTGGGTTGAGCCTGCAACAAAGACGTCACGAGCGTTTCTTCCAACATGCGCTGATGCGTTTCTTCGGGAAGGCGGAATATTTCTCCATCATCCGCGGCTCCGTAAAGGCCGCGTAACAGTCGCGCCCAGGCAGCAACGGACGGATTTTGCATATCAAGTTCCGGCGCAAAGCGCACCGTCGTGAGGTCCGTTCCGGCCATCCGAACTGCGACCTCCTGCATGAAAGTCTTTTCGATCTGCACCAGCACCTGCTCGCAGCCCTCGTGCCACTGCATGGTGGTGCTTCGGTCGGGATTGAGCACAGATCCCATGAAGGGTGTCGAATAAACCGACCGGACCCCGTTCCTCACCTGGGCCGTCCCGGCTATCGGGATCTGTATCAGATAGAAATGCGATAACTCGCCCGGATCGATGGTCACGTCGGCGCCATACCGGATGTAGTTCAGCGAAAGTCTTTTGCCCGGGACCCTGTTCTGACACGCGTCGAACCGGTCAGAGGCGGATCGTCGCTCCAGCCGGTGGCTGCAAAAGTGCCGCGCAACGATCTCGCGTGCTTCGTCAACGTCATATGTTTGAAAGCACCGGAAGTCGCTGAGTGGAGGTCTGTGGTCTGTCACGGACATGCCCAAAGGATGCCTCCGTCCACGGTTTCATTCAAGTATTTGAAAACCTGCACTGCGGCACTTTAATGCACCGGGTCAGTTTTTTTCGCATTCCGGATAAAACCAATCCGCCGGTCTCGCTTAGCATTTTATCGCCAACACACCGCATGAGTGAGGGGAACAAAATGCAAAACGGAGCTGGCATCACATCTGCCGAGGCAGGTCTCGACGGCACAAGCTGGAACGTCGTCGGTCACACCTACACACCCAAGGTTCATTCCACCAACGCCTTCATCTGGCACGCCGTTGTCCCTGCGGACACGTTCGTGCCGCCCCATATTCACCCCACACAGGACGAGTGGATCGTCATGCTGGACGGTGAACTTGAAGTGGAGATGGGCGGACAGACTCACACGGCGAAGGCCGGCGACACGGTGCGCATGCCGATGGGTGAAGCGCACGGGATCTTCAATCGCTCCGGCAAGACAGCGACATGCGTCTTTGGGGTCGCTCCGGCACGAAAGCTGTTCGATCTCTTCGGAGCGCTCGACGGCATCACCGACCCTCAGGAACTTGTCAGGCTTTCAGCATTGCACGAGGTCGATTTTCTTCCACCACCGGACCAGGCCTGAAACGCAGGTACGAACAGGAGGAAGCTGACCATGACGAAACGCAAGAACGTTGCCGTTATCGGTGGCGGTGTGAGCGGTCTTGCCGCCGCCAAGGCCTTTGACGAACGTGGGCACAGGGTTTTCGGTTTTGAACGAAGCCACGATTTCGGAGGCGTGTGGGAACTCTCGCGGTCCTATCCCGATGTGCAGACCCAATCGCCGAAAGATCTCTACCGCTATACCGATCTTGCCATGCCCGGGGACTACCCCGAATGGCCCAAAGGCCCACAGGTGCATGCCTACCTTCATGCCTATGCCGCCAAGCACAAATTGGCACGGCTGTTTCAGCTAAACACCAATGTCGTCTCCATGGACCGCAGGCAAGATGGCCTGCCCGGCTGGACGCTTGAGCTGGAAGCAGCCGGCAAAACCTGGACACAGGACTTTGATTTCGTTGCGGTCTGCACCGGCCAGTTCTCGGACAAGAACATCCTCACCCATCCGGGTCAGGACGCGTTCACGGCCGCCGGCGGCAAGGTCATGCACAGCTCCGAATATACCGATCCGGCACTGGTCAGGGACAAGAACATTGTCGTTCTCGGAGGTTCCAAGTCCGCCACCGATATCGTTGTCAATGCCGCCAGGAACGGCGCGAAATCCGTGACACTTGTCTACCGCGAACCGGTCTGGCGGGTGCCCTACTATGTCGGCGGGATCAATTTCAAACGGTTGTTGTACATGCGGGCTCAGGAACAGCAGTTCAACGGCTGGGGCGGTACACCTCTCGGCAAAGCAATGTTTACAGCTTTCAAACCGCTGATCTGGGCGAATTTCCGCGGCCTTGAGACCCTGCTCAAGCTTCAGCTCAAGTTGAAGAAGTGGGACATGGTGCCTGATGTTCCGATTGAAAAGGACGCCTCCTGCTCATTGCCGATCGTGACGCCGGGCCTGTTTGAAGGGTTTGAGGATGGCTCGATCAAACCGATCCGAGGAACCTATGATCGCTATGAGAACGGCGAAGTTGTTCTCACCAACGGTGATCGGGTGCCTTGCGACGTGTCGATCCTGGCCGTCGGCTGGAAACTCGGCGTTCCTTATCTGGCACAGGAATTTCAGGACAAGCTGATCGAGCCGGACGGACAGTATCGTGTCTACCGCCTTGCCGTGAACCCGGATTTGCCGGACATGGGATTTGTCGGCTTCAACTCCAGCTTCTGCACGATTTTGTCGGCTGAAATGATCGCAAACTGGCTGGTACGCTATGCGGACGGCAAGCTGGCAAAGCAGCCCAGCGCAGAGGAAATGAAGAAGAACATCGATGACATGCTGGTGTGGCGCCGAACGGAACGCCCCGCAGCCAAGGTTTATGGTGGTCTTTGTTCTGCACCGTTCCATTTCCGGCACTTCGATGAGCTGCTTTCGGACATGGGCGCAGCCAAAGTGAAGCGCTCAAATCCGATTGCCGAGCAGTTCTCCTATCCGGACGCAGATGCCTACGGAACGTTTCTGGCAAGCGCGCCGCAATATTCGGCGGGATGAACAACAAAAAAAGCCAGCCGGCCTGTAAGCCGGGTTCTGTATGGCCCGCTTTCGCGGACGCGACAGCCATTCATCTGGGACGCCTGTTGCCAGGCACCTCGCGCAACCAACCCGGACAACTGGCCTGGAAACCGGCCTGGCCCGGGATTGCTCCCGGAGCCGCGCTGTCCCTATTCGGTCTTGCTCCCGGTGGGGTTTGCCATGCCGCTGCTGTTACCAGCCGCGCGGTGGGCTCTTACCCCACCCTTTCACCCTTACCCCGGCACGCCGGGGCGGTTTGCTTTCTGTGGCACTTTCCCTGAGGTCGCCCTCGCCGGGTGTTACCCGGCACCGTGTTTCCTTGGAGCCCGGACTTTCCTCCCCCGCGGCCTTTCGGCACTTGCGGCAGCGGCTGTCCGGCCGACTGGCGCTTGCGGACTTAAGTGGCTTTCGGACCAAGGTCAAGCAAAGGCAGAGCCGATCGGCCTGTTTCCATAAGAAGTTATGATGTTTCCAAGCCGCATCTCCTGCAGCTCCAGCATCGATCTGCGGGCCGTATGCGCATCTGCGTCTTGCAAGCGTGTTGCTGCTCTTTGGCCTTCAAGAGCTCCCAGGCGGAGCATGGCACGATCCTGATCACGTTTGATTGAAGTTGGCATAAACGCGCAGATTTTTGCCGTTTTCTTTTATCGATTAATTTTTGACTAGTCAGTACAGAATACCTATATCGCGTTTGCCGATGATCGGCACCACAGATGCGACCACCACAACAGGAGATGCAAATGACCGACTTCACGCTTCATACTCAGGACTCCGCCCCGCAGGACAGCAAACCGCTTTTGGACGGTTCGCTGAAAGCTTTCGGCATGATCCCCAATCTGCATGCCGTCATGGCAGAATCCCCGCAACATCTGGAGGCCTATCAAAAGCTCCATGAGCTGTTCCAGCAGACAAGCCTGACACCGGTCGAGCAAACGGTCGTCTGGATGACGATCAACGTCGAGCATGCCTGCCACTATTGTGTCCCCGCCCATACGGCGATTGCGCATATGCAGAAAGTTGATGGTGACATCATCGAAGCGCTCAGAAATGCGGCACCTATCGGTGATGCGAAATTGGAGGCGCTGCGCCAGTTTACCCTGAAAGTGGTTCGCCAGCGCGGCGTCGTCTCCGATGCGGATGTCGAGGCATTTCTGGCGGCGGGCTACACCAGGCGGCATGTTCTTGACGTCATCCTTGGCGTTGCCCAAAAAGTCATGTCAAATTACGTCAATCACTTGGCGGACACACCGGTTGATGCTCCGTTTCAGAAATTCGACTGGAAACCGGCTGCGACCGCAGCTGCATAATCGCACAGGCTCCGGCGACCCCGATTGCCGGAGCCTGTTCAGAACGAGGAAAAATGGCCGGACGTCCCAAATCCTTTGACATGGACAAAGCTCTGGATGCCTTCGTGGATGTCTTTTGGACGAAGGGATACCAGAATACGTCCATTGACGACTTGCAGGCGGCGGCCGGGATCAAGAGAGGCAGCTTTTACGCAACGTTTGGCTCCAAGGACGATGTCTTTGCGACGATCCTTGAAAAATACTGGCACGAGGCAACCGAGCTTGGCTTGTCCCATATGGACAGTGCTCCGGACCCGCGCCAGGCCGTTGCCGGGCTGATCCGTCACGTTGGAACATTCATGAGCCGGAATATCCCGCGCGGATGTCTTCTTCTGACCTCATCAGGCAATACGGTGAGCGAGCAAACGAACGATGCGGCCATTGCGCGTGAACGCATGGGCATGCTCGAAAAGCGCATATTCGATACGCTTGCCCGCGATGACAGCCTAAGCGAAGACAAGGCACGTGATCTCGCAGCGTTCGCGGTGTCGTGCCTTTTGGGCTTGAACGCCTTGGCGCGCCTGGGCCAGCCAAGCGAAAAGATACTCGCTGCCGCGGACTACGGAGCCGGATTTTTTGAAACGCCTGGCATTTAGTCAGCCGCTTCCCCCTAATGCAGTTGCCGCTCGCCTCAGTAGTACCACTGCGTCGCACAATTTTCATTTTTCACGAGGCGTTTCAGACGCTAACGTCCTGCTAACGGGTTGAATTGCGGGGACGCACCATGAAACACGCGATCAAGGCCGCGGAAGCAGCCGAGCTCATTCCGGATGGATCGACACTGCTCATCGGCGGCTTCATGGGGGTCGGGTCACCCCACCGGCTGATTGACGCCATCGTCGACAAGGGAGCAAAAGACCTGACCGTTGTTGCAAACGATACCGCGATGCCGGGCCGCGGGATCGGCAAACTTGTTACAGCTGGTTGTCTTTCCAAAGTGGTCGCTTCTCATATCGGTCTCAATCCCGAAACCCAGCAGAAAATGATCTCCGGCGAGATCGAAGTCGACCTGGTTCCACAGGGAACGCTCGTCGAAAGGATCAGGGCAGCAGGTGTCGGGCTTGGCGGCATCCTGACGCCGACGGGCATTGGAACGCTGGTGGCGGACGGCAAGCAAACGGTGTCGGTAAATGGTGAGGACTTTCTTCTGGAAGAGCCGATCCCAGGTGATTTTGCGCTGATTGCGGCGCACCAGGCGGATTACGTGGGCAATCTGGAATACTCGCTCACAGCACACAATTTCAATCCGATCATGGCGCTTGCAGGTGCAACGGTAATCGCCGAACCGCACACCATTGTACCGATCGGTGTCATTTCGCCGGACAGCGTGAAGACCCCCGGCATTCTTGTCGATTATCTTCTGGAGAGGCAGCCCGATGGAAGCTAAGGAAATCATCGCCCGGCGTGTGGCTCAGGAAATTGAGCCCGATACGCTCGTCAATCTCGGTATCGGTCTGCCTTCGATGGTTGCCAACTATCTGCCAAAGGAAGTTCACGTCTTCTTCCAGGCTGAAAACGGGGTAATCGGTCTTGGTGCCCGTCCTCCCGAAGGCATGGAGGACCCGGACCTGACGGATGCCGGAGGCGGTTTCGTGACTGCTGTTCCCGGTGCGGCTTCGATCGATAGCGCGATGAGCTTCGGCCTGATCCGCGGCGGTCACCTGGATATGACCGTTCTCGGCGGCCTCCAGATCGACGAGCGCGGTTATCTCGCCAACTGGATGATCCCCGGCAAGATGGTGCCCGGTATGGGTGGCGCCATGGATCTGGTTGCCGGCGCGAAGCATGTGGTTGTTGCAATGGTGCACACTGCAAAGGGCAAGCCAAAGATCTTGAAGGAATGCAACCTGCCCCTCACCGCCCAGCGCCGGGTCAGCCTTATCGTCACAGAGATGGCTGTTATTGAACCGACAGAAGCCGGACTGGTTCTGAAGGAGACCGGACCGGACGCGTCTGTTGACGATGTGATCTCGGCAACGGAAGCCAGTCTGATTGTTCAAGGCGACGTGCCGAAAATGCGGCTCTGACATACAGCTTGTCAGGACTGAAATTCATCCAGGATAGCGCCCAGGGCATTCACCCCCTGGGCGATTTGTTGTGGCGTCGCATCCGCAAAACCGATGATCAGACCAGACAGGCTGTTTTCCCCCAGATAACAATTGCTGAGCGGCGACACGGAAAATCCGCGCTCCTGCATGGCTCTGGCAACGTCAATGTCGTTCAGAGGCCCGCGAAATTTCACGGAAACCTGAACATTGCCATTCGGCGGTTCGGCCTCGATCCGGTTTCCAAGCCGCTCTGTCAGGCTCCGAACCAGCAGGGCACCCCGCTCCTCATAGATTTTCCGGATGGTCCTGAGGTGTTTCTGATAAGCGCCGCTTTCCATGAACCGGGCGAGTGCAGCCTGCGCCTGGACATTGGCTGCACACCCCATGTTGCGCAGCATTCGCATCAGTGGATCGACCAAAACCGCTGGGACAACACAGTAAGCCACCCGAAGCCCCGGCATCAGGCTTTTTGAAAACGTGCCGAGATAGATGACCTGACCTTCTTCCGCCAATCCGTAAAGCGCAGCGACCGGGCGCCCCGAAAACAGGAATTCACTGTCGTAATCATCTTCCAGGATCACGGCACCGGCGAGGCGTGTCGCTTCAAGCAACGCCAATCGACGCGCCAGCGGCATTCGAACCCCCAGCGGATACTGGTGCGACGGCGTCACGTATATCAGCCTGGGCGCCACACCCGTGTTCGCCAGTCTGGTGACATCCGCACCCAGCTGATCCGTTGGCAAAGGCCGAATGCGCAGACCTGCGACCCGAAAAGCTGTTCTGGCGCCGAGGTAACCCGGTTCCTCGAGCCAGGCTTCGTCTCCCGGATCTGCGAGCGCCTGTGACAAGAGGGACAGGCTCGCCTGCATGGAGCTTGTGATGAGGATCTGTTCCGGCTCGGCCCGAACGCCTCGCTCGGCGGCAAGATGGTCCGCAAGCTGTTGCTTCAAGGCAGGAATTCCGGAGTAGTTCTGATATTGAAGATCGGAGCTGCGCTCCATTCTGGCAGCACGGCGCAAGCACCGCGCCCACTCCTCATAAGGAAAGCAATCGAGCGCCGGGGCTCCCGGTTGAAGCGCCCCGTGGCGGGACGCCGCCCCCTCGCCGCGCACGTTTTCCGACATCTGCAGACCGCGGCCGGACAGTCCCGGAGAGTGCTGAGGTTCCGCATTTCGTCCCGGACTGCCCTCAAGCGGCAAGCCTTCGGTGATCCTCGACGCCGCTCCCACCTTGACCGAAATTATGCCTTCTGCCTCAAGCAGCTCGTAGGCTGCATTCACGGTGTTTCTGGCAACGCCGAGAGACGTGGCAAGCCGTCGGGTCGACGGCAGTCTGGTCCCCGAAGGCATCAAGCCGCCACGGACCGCGCTTCGAAACGAGCGGTAGATCTGCTCAGACAGGGGAACATGTCCCGATCTGTCCAACGTCAGGATACCTTCGGGGACAACTGGTTCTTTCATTTTTTAAAAACCGGATCTTTTACTGAACCAATTTATCAGGGAAACACTTGCTGACAAGACCAATAATCACTTGGAGAAAGCCATGTCCTCTTTGGAAAAACGTCAAGAGGCAGACCTGCCAGGGTATGCGAAAATCCGGCAAATGAACCGGGGCAGTTATGATCGTGGCCTCGCTTACGAAATCCTGGACGCGGGCCTTGTCGCGCATTGCGGCTTCATTCACCAGGACAGGCCGATGGTGATCCCCATGGTCTATGCCAGGGTTGAGGACAAACTCTATATTCACGGCGCCAGCACAACCCGGATCGTCAAGGACAATGCCAAGGGTGTCCCGGCGAGCCTGACCGTCACGCTTCTCGACGGTCTCGTTGTCGCCCGCTCTGCCTTCCACCATTCCATGAACTACCGGTGTGCCATCGTGCACGGTACGGCCCGGTTGGTTGAAGATCGCGACGAGCAGATCATGGCACTCGCGGCAATTACCGACCACATGCTTCCCGGTCGCTGGGACGAATGCCGCGAGATGATACAAAAGGAGCACAAGGCAACCGGTGTTCTTGAGATGGACATGGAACACGTGAGCACAAAGGTGCGCACCGGTGGACCTGTCGATGACAAAATTGATCTGGGAACGGATCTTTGGGCTGGTGTCGTTCCGGTTACCACCGCACTCGGACAACCCTTCAATGCCTATGATGTGCCGGACGGAACGCCTATCCCGGCATCGATACCGGCGGCGCGACGCAAGTTCGCCTGAAAACTTACCGGACCAACAAAAAACCCCGCTGCCTTGGCAGCGGGGTTTCGCTTTGCCCACGAATACTAGGGTCAGTCGAAATTGACGTCTTGCCTGACCGCCCTGCCAGGCAATCAGCTGGATGCCATGATCCGCTTGACCTTGCTGCAGTAACGGCGGCTGATCGGATTCATCCGTTTGGCGTAGTGTCCGGCATTGTAACGCAGGATCGTGCCGCAAAGATCGCCTCCTGCTCGCTCATGCGCCCCGGCCAGGTATTTCATGCCCCATTCGATATTGGTTTCCGGATCATAAAGCGCCTTTGTGGATCCGCGATAGCCGATGCCACGTGCGGTCGCCGGCTTGATCTGCATGAGACCGACTTCGCCGGCGCGCCCGCGCGCCCGCGGATTGAAGTTGCTTTCCACTTCGACAACCGCTTTTGCGATATTGATCGGAACGCCGTGTTTGGAAGCCGCCTTGCGGATCAGCTTGGCAAATTCTTCCTTCTTGGCCGGTATATTTTTAGCTTGCGTGCTCTTGGCCGGCGCTTTTTTCGTAACTTTAGTCGTCGCTTTTGGTTTGGCCTTCGAAGTGGCCTTCGCTGTCGACTTTGGTTTCGTGGCCGCCTTTTTGGCTTCCTTGCTGCCCGACGTCTCTTCGTCATTGCGAAGGACGTGCAGAACAGGTTTCTTGCCCGTCCCTGCCTTGTCCTGCGATTCCAGAGCTTCGGCCGTCTTGGCCATTTTCTCCGGATCGATGATGTGAAGGATCGGGTCCGAACCCGACCCAGCCGCCACGACAGTTGGCGTAATTGCTGCAGTTGCGAAGGCGAAAAGGCAAAGCGCCCCAGTGAGTTTGTTGAGTGACCGTAACATCCGTCCAGCCCTTTGGTTTTATTGCGGTTGAAGTCGGGACGGAGAAATGAAGGACCGTTTGGACGAAATTTGGCGCTGTCTAATCACGATTTATTTCAAGTTCTTACAGTTTTTTACCACCAATTCGGGCACGAATTTGTCGGCTCAGCGGGTTTGTGACCAAATCGTGCCCGGTTTCCGGCGACTCGCAGACTTTCTGGAGAAGATCTGTGACAGGCATGGATCCTGAGGATTTGAAAAATGCTGCAGCGCACTCACATCTTGAGAGTGCTCCAAACGACCGAGAAATCGCGGAACGCTCGGCAGCCTCCTAGACCGCTCTTGCCAAGAGAAAAGCGATCAGGTGGAAAAGGAGGGCAGTTGCCGAAGAAGCGTGTTCAGTGTCTCGATCGTCGAATGGTCGGCGACCCCATCCACTTTTTCCTGCCTGAAATGACGCTGGAAAGCCGTGACCACGTCGCGCGTCTTCTCGTCGAAGTGACCGTTGATATCGACGTTGTAGCCATAAAGAGCGAGCATGGACTGAAGGGCTTCAACCGGCTGCCCGCTGTCCCCCTCCTGCATCAGCAGCCCGGCAACGATAGGATAGGCTTCGACGGAAAGCCCGACACCGGCGTCGGCAAGACGGTTCCAGGGAAACAACTCGCCCGGGTCTTCCTTTCGTCCAGGTGCGATATCGGAGTGAGCAAGCACCATCCAGGGATGGATATCGTGTCGACGGCAAATGTCCAGCCCGAGCCGGATGACGGCCTCGATCTGTTCGTCCGGAAACGGTCTGTATCCGAATTCATGGCCGGGATTGACAATTTCAATCCCGATCGACCTCGAATTAACGTCGGTTTCCCCCTTCCAGAAACTGTTGCCGGCATGCCAGGCCCGTCTTGCCTCGGGAACACATTGCAAGATGGTGCCATCCTCGTGCACCAGGTAATGGGCAGAAACCTCTGCACGCGGATCACACAATCTTTGAAGCGCTGTTTCCGCCGTCTGCATGCCGGTGTAGTGCAATATGATCATGTCGATCGGCGCGCCTTGCGCACGCTCGCCGTGATTGTGCGACGGATGTACGCGTGCGTCCACGCTTGTATCGGTTGCAACGCTCATATGCCTCTTTCCGCGCAAATCTTTGCCCAGGCCTCGTTCAAGGCGGCAAGACGATCATTCGCGATCCGGACAAATTCTTCCGGCACCCCTCGCGCGATCAACCGGTCGGGATGGGTTTCCTGAACTTCGCGCCGATAGTGCGCCTTCAGATCCGCGTCACTGGATTCCGGGCCGAGCCCGAGCACTTCGTAGGGATTGCCGTCGCTGCGGACATGCCGGGCGAGCACTTTCGCGAACTCGCGGTCGTCCAGACCAAAAACCTCGGCGACTTTGGCCAGATAGCCGACTTCACTCTCGTGAACGACACCGTCAGCCTTTGCAATGTGAAACAGGCCATCAAGGATATCGAGCAATGTCTTGCGATCATACGGAAACAGATCGGCGAGCTTTTTGGCATAGACCTCAAAACCGGCGACATCTTCCTGGGCAAGATTGAAAAGCCGCGTAACGTTGCGCTCCTCCTTGGGCGGCACTTCAAAAAGTTCCCGAAACGCAATTATCTCGTCCGTGGTGACGACACCGTCTGCCTTTGCCATCTTTGCCGACAGCGCGATCATTGCAACGGTGAAGCCGACGCTGCTGGTTCCCTCGGGACGCGCAAGAACCAGCTGTACCAGCCTGTCGACAACTTGAGCGCCGCCGGTTCCGATCGCACTCACGATACTGCCGATACTGCTCCAGACGCTCACCAACAAGCTCCCGTTGGACTCGAAGACCGGTCTGGTTCATTCGCAATTGACCGGACGAATCAAATTTCCCGTTTCACTCTTATCGGCAGCCGCCGGATTTGACCAGAGTACGGACTGAGAAATGAAGCTGGTTTTGTTCGGATCGTTTTTGCCAGATGCGAGAAGCGATGAGGTGGGAATTGTGTTTCGTTTTCAAGTCCTTCGCGGCGCGTAAGACGGTCAACCCGGCCAGATCCGAGGGACGGCAGGTCGCCGCCCCAAGCAGCGCCAAGGCGCTTCAACGGGCCAATAAGCCAACTCTTCACACGCGTCTTTACAAGCTGCCGTCGTTTCAACCGTCAAATCAAAATCGTGTATGAGGCCGCCCCTCAGGAGGGAGGTGAAACGAAACAAACGCTCCTGAAATATCGGCTCTGTAACAGCGGCCAAATATCCTGCTTTCGCGTAGATCAAACCCTCACGAAGACAATGCTCAATGATTCATGATGGTTAAAGACTTTCTGCTTAGGATTGAATCACACGTGTTCGAAGAATGGTAACGAGCCGAATGGCGCACCCACTCGTAAGAAGCAACATTGTCATATTTTTCGTATCCATGTCGCTGGTCCTTACGCTGGCGCTTGGAGTCTATGTGAGCAATCGAATGCTCACCGATTGGCTTTTGATGCGCGGGCTGGAACAGGAGTACAGCCTTCAGCAAGCAAGCGTTCAGGAAATACTGGCCACGTCGGCTGTCGAAGGATCCGCCCCGACGTCCACCAACCTTCAAGGCTTGCGTCTGACCCGTACTGATGCGGCACCGGCCAATCAGCCGATCTCGGCGGCCCAACTGGAAAGGTTGCAGCGCAGTCTGCAACGGGAAGCCGCCAACTCGGAAATTGTGGAAACGGCGCTGGTTTACCCGAAGGCCGCGATCGCCAGCAATCCGCAACTTCCTGCGTTTGCACAAATCGACTGGCTTTCGAAAAACGAGCTTCGCTCTGTACGAACGCTGAACCGGGCCTGGTCGGCTTTCAATTCGAAACGTTCACTTGCAGTCATTCCGGATATGACCTGGTACGGCTCTTTCGGAAACAACGCCGTCGTCGTCTTCAAACCCGCGCAATCCAGTGCGTTGGCGCCCAGCCTGGTGCTTCTGGTCGACCAGTCCGCCATTCTGGCAAGCCTGGCCGGATTGATATGGTCGATCAGCGCAACCATCGGAGCCTTGTGCCTGATCTCGTTCGCCTTTGCTGCCATCCTTCTCTGGATGCGGTACTACGATCAGGTCAGAACCAACAGCAATATCGAATATCTCGCCCATCATGACACGCTGACAGGGCTCCCGAACCGGGCGGTCTTCAATGCGCGTCTGGCAGGTGCACTGCGCCACGCCCAGGCAAAAGCGTCCAATGTCGGTGTCATGCTGATCGACGTCGACAAGTTCAAGGAAATCAACGACACCCACGGCCACGGCATTGGTGACGTCTTCCTCCAGATCGTCGGCGAACGCCTGCAAACCGTCTTTCACAAACACCTTGTCGCCCGGTTGTCCGGTGACGAGTTTGCCGTCCTCTTGGAATCCGTTTCTGATCCTGCACGCATGACCCGTCTGGCGACGGACATGATTACCGCGACGTCGGAGCCTTGCATAATCGATGGACGGGAAATCAAGCTTTCGCTCTCGATCGGAATTGCGCGCGCCACAGATGGGTCCTGGCGTGTCTCCAGGTTGCTGCATTGCGCCGATCTGGCCCTTTATCACGCCAAACACAGCGGCCGTTCCACATTTGCCTGGTACACGCCAGGGCTGGATGCGGAAGCACAAAAGCGCAAGGAAGTGGAAAACGGACTGGTCAAAGCGCTCAAGCTGGACCAGTTCAAGCTGGTGTATCAGCCGCAATATGCCCTGCGTGACGGTACGCTGAAGGGATATGAAGCGCTCGTGCGGTGGGAGCATCCGAGCAAGGGCGAGATCAGACCGGATCTGTTCATTCCAATCGCGGAAGACTGCGGCCTGATCGACGAAATCGGCACGTGGGTGCTGAACCACGCATGCCGCGAAGCAATGCTGTGGAACGATCAGAGCCGTCGCGTTGCGGTCAACATTTCCGCAGCCCAGTTCATCGCCGGCGAAACGCAAAAACGTGTTGCCCAGGCCCTGCTCAACTCCGGGCTGGACCCGCGCCGCCTGGAAATCGAAATCACCGAGAGCCTGCTTATCTCGAACACTGACGCTGTCATCGAAACCTTGCGGCAAATCCATGAAATGGGCGTTTCGATCGCCATGGACGATTTCGGGACAGGGTATTCCTCGCTCAGCTATCTCAGCCTGTTCCCCTTCGACAAGATCAAGATTGATCAGGCCTTCGTGCAAAATCTCGGCAAGGACACCAGTACGGACGCAATCGTCACGTCGATCGTGGGTCTCGGGCGTTCACTGAATGTCACGATTACGGCCGAAGGCGTCGAGACGGAAAATCAGGCCGTGCTTTTGAGTGCTGCGGGCTGCGATCTCGTCCAGGGGTACATGTTCGGAAAACCGGCCTCCGTTGCCCAGCATGAAGCAGACTATCCGGTCTTTCCGCACAACAAAGATGGCGGCTTGTGGTTTCCGCAAAAGAAGAAAGCAGCTTTGGAAGCACCAAAGATTTCGCTGTCACCGGAACTTGCTCAGGTCGCGACGCTCGCGACACCGGAAACCTCTGCCAGCCAGGACAGCAACGAAGCCGCGACCGTCTGATCGCGTGCCGTTGGCGCGACGATGACCTGACCCCGATCAGGGTCAGGCGAAACAAGTTTGTCGTCATTCCCCAAGCGCGGACTTCGGGCTGAACACAATCGCGCGTGGAGCCGCCACGTCCGGAAAAACCTGCTCGCAGAAAACCTTTGCCGGGCGCCGGCAGTCGCCAACCATCACCAGTTCAGGTCTGTTTCCATGAGGAGCCGCGCCGGGTTACGCCTTGCTGGACGATACGACTTCACCGTCTTCCTTCGTGAACGAGCCGATATCGGCGGGTAGCAGATCCATCACTTTTTCCGACGGCCGGCACAGACGGACACCCTTTTCGCTGACGACGATCGGCCGGTTGATCAGGATCGGGTGCTCCATCATGAAATCGATAAGCTGGTCGTCTGTCCATTTGTCCTCGCCGAGTCCCAACTCGTCATAGGGCGTTCCCTTCTGGCGTAGAAGATCACGTACAGAGATCCCCATGCGTTCGATCAGATCGACCAGCTTTTCCCGGTTTGGCGGTGTCTTGAGATACTCAATGACCTCAGGCTCGACACCGGCCTCGCGGATCATCGCCAAAGTGTTCCGGGACGTGCCGCATTTGGGATTGTGATAGATCGTAATGCTCATTTCGTGTCCTGCAATGTGTTGGGAGAATGTGTCATATCGTTTGCGGATAACCCGCAGATGACAGGGTTGCTGCCACAGCAATCTTCCATCAGGAACTTCAGCAGATGTCTCATCTGGCCATAGTCAACGGCATATCGGATGAGCCGCCCTTCCCTTTGCGCCGTCAATAACCCCGCCCGTTCCAGCGTGGTGAGGTGAAAGGACATGCGCGTTGGCTGCACATCAAGCCTGTCTGCGATGACACCCGAGGGCAACCCTTGCGGGCCCTGGCTTACAAGAAGCCTGAACGCCGCAAGCCGGTCTTCCTGTGCGAGTGCGCCAAGTGCGGCAATGGCTGTTTGTTCCTTCATATTTCGATCCTACAAGAATTTTTGCAGTATACAACGCAAGAACCTGCAGTGCAGGCGCCCAAATTTCACATGGCTGCGGCGGCGCGCGCAGCCTGATCGTAGTTTCCGGAAACGAGACGCAGGGTAGCAGCAAGCCGTGAGAGTTCGGTTTCATCGAGGCCCAGCGCTTTCATGGGCTCAACCAGAAGGGCCTCGCGCAACTTCTTGTATTCCATGCAGGCCGTCTCACCTGCGGCGGTTATCTCGGCTGTTTTCTCTTTTCCCCGGCGTCCGGACTTGATCAATTTGGCCCGTTCCAGCTTCTTCATCGAATAGGTCACCGTGTAGGTGTCTTCGATGTTCAGCACCAGGCAGATGTCCGAAAGCGTCTTGGCGCGGCCTCGGTGGTTCACGCTGTGCAAGACGATCACATCGAGGGGGCTCAGCCCCTCCGATCCGCTGGCTGCCATGCACCTGACCATCCACCGATGATAGGCATTGACCATCATGGTGACGGCAAACTCGACTTCCGACAACGCCGGCATGGCACCGGAGGCGAGATGGGCTGCAGACACGACGGGCCCAATGCTGGTCTCTGACCCTGCAGATGATTTGGGTTCGGACTTATCGGACAAGCGGAAAACCTCAGACTCAGTATCTTCAAAACGGCTTCAAGAGCTTAGCGGCAAATGTGCGGGCTCAAAATCCCCTGACAAAGATAATCTTTTCACCGGCCGCCGGATTGGCTAGCGTTCAGCCCTCTCAATCTCAAGAGGACACGGCTGCGTGCGACCGGCAGACAAACAGTACATTTCGGATCTGGCCGCGAGCGTTCTTCTCCTGATCATATTGGCCGTTGCAGCTGCAATCCGTTTTCAAGATCTGGCGAGAACCAGTCTCTGGTACGACGAGGCCGTTTCGTGGAGCCAGTCCAATGGGTCCTTTGCAGACCTGCTTGCCTCCGTTGCCGCGGACAATTACCCGCCGCTTCATAATGTTGTGCTGTGGCAGACCATGCCGCTGATCGGTGACAGTGAAACAGCACTGCGTCTGCCGTCTGCTCTTCTGGGTGTTCTGTCCGTCTGGCTCGTTTATCTGATTGGGCGCCACCTGCGCGACAAGACGACCGGGCTGCTGGCAGCGGCCCTGCTCACATTTTCGCCGTTTCACATCTGGTACTCGACAGAAGCCCGAATGTACGCGCTTCTCGCGGCCTGCGGCCTCGCGTTTCTCTTGGCTGCGCTGAAAGTCTTGAAAAAGCCGTCGGCGATCTGGGTGGTGCTTTTGGCGCTCAGCGGGGCGTTGTTCTTATACAGCCACGTCTATGCCCTTTTCGGGTTTGCATGTGTTGGTTCGGCTTGCGCGGCATTTGCACTCAAGGATGTCCTCGATCCGGAGAAGCGACTGCGGTCCAGCGCGCTGGTGGCTTGTCTTGCGATGGCCGCAAGCGTTGTTTTGTTTGCACCTTGGCTCGTCATTCTTGCCGGACGCGCAAGGTCCGTTGCCAACGAAGGTTTCTGGATCGCCTTCCCTGACCTGACGTTCCTGCGCACGACCGCCTTCACGCTGTCGGGATCTCTCGTGCTCTTCTGGGTGCTTGTGGGCCTCGCCGTCGTCGGGGTCGTGTCAACGCTTCTCAAACGGCCTCATCACGGCGACAATTCAGTAGAAGCAAGGCAGTCGGTGGTGATTTGCGTCGCCTATACGCTCGGTCCGGCATTGCTCGCCTATTTCTATTCAATTCTTGTCCAGCCGATCCTGTTCGACCGGTATCTGATCGCGGCCTGGCCGGGATTGCTTTTGCTGGCAGCGCTTGGCGCCGGTTTTGGCTTTCCGCGTTTAGCGCCACTTGCGCTGTTCGGTGTGGCGCTGGTTCTCACCTATCCGCAGCTGAAATTTACCCTTACCGAGAAGATCAGGCCGGAGTGGCGGGAGGTTGCTGCCTATTATCTGGAGAACCGGGAACCGAACGATCGGCTTGTCCTTTACAAGGGTTTTGCCGAACCCGTCCTTTCCTATTACCTGCGCGGCGAAAACCAGTTCGAGGCCGTCGAAAGCGTCGACGCGGTACCGCATCTCTCATACGTTCCTGAAACCGGAAACACATGGTTGTTGCTCGCTCACCTCAGCGGGCGGGAAACAGATGATGCAAGACAGGCATCCGCGACAGAGAGCGTCCCTCCCGCAATCCAGAGATTTGGCTGGGGTGCAAGCGGCCTCACGCTTCTAAAGTCCGGTCCGGCGCCGAAATAAGGGTATTTTCATAGCGCAGCTCCAGACACACCAACCGGTACCGTTTATGAAAACACGTCCGGCGTCAGTTTCGGCCTGCCCGGCACAAAGAGCAGGACCAGAACAAATACGAGGTTGACGAGTGGTACATAGGCCAAATGGGCCAAGAACCGCGAACAGCCCACATCCTGAAGCCGCATGATCTGAAATCGCATATTGAAAAAACCGATCACGAGACCGCCCAGCAGCACGATGAGGACACCGGCAAAGCCTTCGTCCGGCTGATTGGCCACAACGAAGACGAGCGCCGTGCCGGCCGCCAGCAGGATCAGAAGTCGAACGAAAAACGCCAACCTGTTGAGAGTGCGATCCAACGCCGTCGTGAAATAGGCGGCAAGGAAAAGAACGGCGGGTATCACGACAAACTGCAATACCAGAAAACCCATGCACCGCCCCTCTCAAAAACCTGTTTTGTCTCAAATGTCTCTGTCAGTTCCAGACCGCATCTGAAATTGAAAGGTTACATTCAGTTCCTCAGCATTGAGTTCGCCCAAACAGTTTCTTTGAATTTTTCATCGACAATTTATCGATAAAATGTCAATGTAGTTTGAGAATGACCTTGCAAGGTTCGCTCGTGTGCGACCGGGTCATATCTTTTGATCGGCAAATCTGAGGGATTGAACATGACATCCAGGTGGGATTTTTGGGTCGACCGCGGCGGCACATTTACCGACATTGTCGGGCGCGCGCCCGACGGTACGCTGCATGCACATAAGGTCCTGTCTGAAAACCCCGAGGCCTATCGCGATGCCGCCATCCAGGGAATACGCGAGATCCTTGGCCTGGAAAGCGGCGCGCCAATTCCGTCTGAAAAAATCGCGACGGTGAAGATGGGAACGACCGTTGCGACCAACGCGCTCCTTGAGCGCAAGGGGGAACGGACAGCCCTGTTCATCACGAAAGGTTTTCGCGACGCACTCGAAATCGGCTACCAGGCCCGCCCCAAAATTTTTGCCAAGGAAATCATCAAGCCCGAGCTGCTGTACGAAAGTGTTCACGAGATTTCCGAGCGCGTGCGTGCCGACGGAACGGTGGAACTGACGGTCGATGAGACAGACGCACGCAGACAGATGCAGGAAGCCTGGGACAACGGCATCCGGTCCATCGCCATCGTCATGATGCACGCCTATGCCTTTCCGGCACACGAACAGGTTTTGAAAACAATTGCCGAGGACATCGGCTTTCCGCAGATTTCCGTCTCTCACGAAGTTTCACCGCTCATGAAACTGGTCGGGCGCGGCGACACAACTGTGGTGGATGCCTATCTCTCCCCGATCCTGCGCCGTTATGTCGATCAGGTTCAGGAAGAACTCGGTGAAGGTCCAAGGCTGATGTTCATGCAATCGTCGGGCGGTCTGACGGCTGCCGATCTTTTCCAGGGAAAGGACGCGATCCTCTCGGGCCCGGCCGGCGGCGTTGTCGGTGCGGTGGAAACCTCGCGCATGGCCGGCTTTGACAAGATCATCGGCTTCGACATGGGCGGCACGTCCACCGATGTCTGCCATTATGACGGCGAATACGAGCGCGCCTTTGAGACCGAAGTAGCCGGAGTGCGCATGCGCGCGCCGATGATGATGATCCATACCGTTGCAGCAGGCGGTGGTTCGATCCTGCACTATACGGATGGTCGCTTTCAGGCTGGTCCGGACTCTGCCGGAGCGAATCCCGGGCCGGCCTGTTACCGCCGCGGCGGTCCCCTTACTGTGACAGATGCCAATCTGATGACGGGAAAACTCGCACCGGAGTTCTTTCCCAAAATCTTCGGCCCGAACCAGGACCAGCCGCTGGACGGCGACGTTGTCCGGCAAAAATTTGCCGACCTTGCCAATGAAATCGGCGATGGCCGTTCGCCAGAGGAAGTCGCTGACGGTTTCCTCAAGATCGCCGTTGAGAACATGGCAAATGCCATCAAGAAGATCTCGGTTCAGCGCGGCTACGACGTGACAGAATATGCGCTGACCTGCTTCGGCGGCGCCGGCGGGCAGACGGGTTGCCGCGTTGCGGACAGTCTCGGCATGAAAACCGTCATCCTGCACCCCTTTTCTGGCATACTGTCAGCCTACGGTATGGGGCTCGCTGACATTCGCGCAGACCGGCAACAGGCCGTGGTCAAAGTCTTGAGCGAAAGCCTCATGCCGGAGTTGCTGGCGCTTCGCGATCAATTGGCTGCCGTCACCGAAGCTGAACTCGACCGGCAGGCAATTGCCGCAGTTGAGCGCCGGACAACCGCAACAGCTCATTTGCGCTACGATGGCACAGACACGCCTCTTCCGGTGCACCTCGGCAGTGTCGACGCGATGCGCAAGGCGTTTGAGGAAGCCCACAAAAAGCAATTCGGCTTCGCCTATGACAATAAACCGATTGTTGTGGAAGCCCTGGAAGTGGAAAGTGCGGGCGGCGGCGCCGGTCTTGTTGAGCCCGACCTAAACCTGTCCTCCGAAGGCGCTGCGCCCGCGACAACAACACGGATCTATTCGGAAGGTGTCTGGCACGACGCGCATATCTATCGGCGCGAAACGCTGAAGCCCGGAATGAAGGTCGCTGGTCCGGCGGTGATTATCGAATCTCACGCAACCATTGCCGTTGAAGACGGGTGGCAGGCTGAGATTAACGCGAAGGATCATGTGGTACTGCACCGGATCGTGCCACTGAAACGCGCGGACGCCATCGGCACGCACGCCGATCCGGTGATGCTGGAAGTCTTCAACAACCTGTTCATGTCGATCGCCGAACAGATGGGTGTCACCCTGCAAAACACCGCCTATTCGGTCAACATCAAGGAACGCCTCGATTTCTCCTGTGCCGTCTTCAATGCGGACGGAGCGCTGGTCGCCAACGCGCCGCACATGCCCGTGCATCTCGGTTCCATGGACCGGTCGGTCGAAACCATCATCAAGCTGAACACGGGCAAGATCAAACCGGGTGATGTCTTTGCGCTGAACGCGCCTTACAATGGCGGCACGCACCTGCCGGACATCACCGTTGTCTCGCCTGTCTTCGATGACGAGGGCAAGGACATTCTGTTCTGGTCCGCGTCGCGGGGGCACCATGCCGATGTCGGGGGCTCCGCGCCCGGTTCCATGACCCCGCGCGCAACCAATGTGGATGAGGAAGGTGTCCTCTTCGACAATTTCAAGATCGTCGATCAGGGCCGGTTCTGCGAGCAGGAGCTGATCGATCTTCTGACCAACCACCCCTACCCGGCCAGAAACCCGCACCAGAACGTCGCCGACCTCTCGGCCCAGATTGCCGCCAACGAAAAGGGCATTCAGGAACTGAAGAAAATGGTGGCGCATTTCGGGCTGGACGTGGTTCAGGCCTATATGGGCCACGTTCAGGACAATGCGGAGGAAAGCGTCCGCCGGGTCATCGAGGCCCTGAAGGACAGCGAGTACGAATACCCCACGGATCAGGGCTCGGTGATCAAGGTCAAGATTACGGTCGACAAGGACAAGCGGGAAGCAACCGTCGACTTCACCGGTACGTCTCCGGTAAAACTCAACAACTTCAACGCACCGGAACCGGTAACCCGAGCGGCCATCCTGTATTGCTTCCGCGTGATGGTGAACGGCGACATCCCGATGAACGCCGGCTGTCTCAAGCCAATCCACATCAACATTCCGGACGATTGCATGCTGCGTCCCTCCTATCCGGCAGCCGTTGTCGCGGGGAACGTGGAAACTTCGCAGCACGTCACGAATGCGGTCTTCGCAGCCCTTGGAGCCATGGCGAACGCACAGGGGACGATGAACAATCTCACCTTCGGCAATGACACCTACCAGTACTATGAGACCATTTGCTCTGGCTCGCCGGCCGGACCCGGGTTCAACGGTACCGATGGCGTCCACACGCACATGACGAATTCCCGTCTCACGGATCCCGAAGTGCTGGAGTTCCGTTTTCCGGTCCTCCTGGAGGATTTCCATATCAGGAAAAAGTCCGGCGGGCGTGGCAAATGGTCGGCCGGCAACGGCACGCGCCGGACACTGCGGTTCCTGGAAAAAATGGATTGCGCCATCCTGTCATCCCACCGGACGATCAGGCCGAAAGGGATGCAAGGCGGAGAAGACGGCGAACTCGGCAAGACTGAGGTGCGCCGTTTGACCGGAGCCGTGGAGGTGCTGGAGGGCTGTGATCAGACAGTGCTGGAACCGGGAGAAGCGGTGACGGTGATCACCCCGACAGCCGGAGGCTGGGGTTCGGCATAAAGCGTACAGCGAACCTGGTGCCGCCCTGAAAACTTCAGGATACGGACCCTAGCGCCACATTGGGACGGATGTGACCGGAACGCAAACGTTCCGGTCACCAGACAGGTTGAGACCGCTCATTCGAGCGGATGCACCAACCCGAAAAGCCTGTGTCTCAGGTCCGGAACAGCGCTTGGCTCAAAGCTGAAATTGACGCGCATCTTGTGACGAAGTGGTTTTTTCAGAGCCTTTTTGGAGCCATCGATCAACAGGATCACGCCATCATCTGCCAGTTGGTGGATAAGGCGCCGTGAGAGGTTCAGGCCTTCGGCAAGAACCCGGTCCAAACGGACGCGGCACGCACCGGGATTCAGGAGTGTCAGACTGAGTGGGGCATCGCTTTCGACAGAAAGGCCTAAAAGCTTCTTTTCGATCGAAAAAGCCATGTCTGTGTCAGCCGCCAGCCCGGTGGAGGCTGTTGGCAGATCAACGGCAACCTTCCTGGCGAGGGCAGGATCGTTGGTTTGCAGCGATTGAAGCAAATCGTCGGAAATCGACTGGCGCGCGCGCCGTTCAAAGAACGGGCGGTTCCAGCGGTTCCCGCATTTGGCGCAGACATAAATCAGCCAGGCATCGAGGCGGTTGCCATTGGCATTCAGCCTGAATTTCCCGGTGGACGAAAAAGGTTGAACATGGCCACAGCGTCCGCATGGGCGCTTGACGCGCGGCGTTTCTACCGTGCGCACGGTCCATTCAACATGCAAAAAAGAGGACATTCCGTCGGTCTTCCTTCTAAAGGAAGTCCGTCAACGGTCAGTCGGGATGCCACGGCAAAAGGGCCGAAGGCGCTCGGTCTGGCTTTTGTGAAAATTTGAATTGAAGGCGTATCGGACGTGCAATACGGCAGGGCCAAGCCACACCGGTCCCGATCCGCCGCATGACGAACAAGTCAGATCGCACTCAAGGGTGGGTCGCACACTGGAGTGACAAGCGGATACAAAGACCGGTCAGAGCGTAGGCAATTCAGTCGTCCTGATTGAAAAAGGAGGCTTGTTCTAACCGATGGTGGTGGCACGGGCAAGATTTGCAAGGCGACATATTTCGTCCCCAGCGCTTGCTGGTTCGATCAGGTGCGACGCGCCTCTTTAGCAAGATCCACCAGAACCGGGCGGACATCGCTGGGCGCTTCAAGGGGTTCGGCAAACCAGAGCCGTTCGATCCTGTCTCCCGCAACCAGATCCAGTCCTTCCGGATCGAGACCGGCAAGGTTCCAATTCGCGGTATCAGCCTTGCAAAGCACTTCGGCGTACAATTTGATCGCATCGCCGTGGTCTTCATTCATATGCGCAACGGCACCACCTTCCATCGCCTCCCAGCCCTTCGCATCACCCAGATCGGTCAGCAGATCCGGCTGTTGCAATTCAAAGGCCTTGCCGAAACCGCCGTTCAGGCTGGCGCGCTCAAGTTCCAGCCGAAAAAATGCAAAATCTCCGAAATCTGCGTAAAGCGAAGCCTTCGGGTGCCGAAGCAAATAGCGCCGTCGGGCCCGCTGGTGAGCATCGCTATCTCGTGCGATTCTGGCGGCGTTGCAAAAAAGCGAAATTCTGGGATGCGCCAGCGGATCGCCTTTTCCGGGCTCCCCGACCAGCAGCGAACAGGCGGGCGTCTCCAGTATTGCCGAGGTGTGACCGGACAGGGTGCTTGTCAGGATGAGCGGTGTTCCGTCGAGATCCGTCGCGACCGCGACACGGCTGGCAAGCGGGTGCCCGGTCCCGGCCTCGATTGCTGCGAGGGCACCGAAACGGGCGGTCCTGATCAGGGTCTTGGCCATCCGGCGCGCCTGATCGTCCGTCGGACGTATGACGGACTTGGGTTCTTTGCCGGTGTCGTTGCCTGGTTCCACGGGTGATCTCCTGCGCTGGCACTACGTGCCGAACTCCCCCTCCGGGCCAAAAAACACCACAGCACAAACCTGAACGCAAGATGAACGGCCATCTCAGAACCGGTTCAGGGCGCTTGTGCGATTGTCGCATCATCAGTTACGGCGCCAGGAAAAAAGGCGCGGGCAGTTGGAGATGAAACCGATGAAGACTTTGAGCAAACGCCTACTTGCCGTCGCCTTGTCCGGCGCCCTGATCGTGCCGACAATCGCCACAGCCGAAGCAGGCCCCAGGCATGGCTGGAAAGGCCAGCAGCACCACCATCATCACCACCACTACAATCACAAGCGCTACAAAAAGAACAACAATGCAGGCGCCGCTGTTGCTGCCGGTGTGATCGGTCTTGCCGCAGGTGCAATCCTGCTCGGTGCCGCCAATCAGCCGCGCTACGCCGGCCCGCCGCCGGTAAACTACTACCCGCCGGCGCCCTATCCGCCGGCTCACTACCCGGCAGCGCCTTATCAGCCGGCGCCCTATCCGGGACAGGTCAGCGGTCCGGGCGGCTACCAGCCTTATGCCCCGGGATGCTCGATCTACCACCTGAACGGAACCTGCGCCGACCGTTACTAAGTCGCCAGTATGGTCACAGTGCCTGCAATTGCCCCTGAACCACAATGGGTTACCTCGGATGAGGAATCCGTACCTACCCTGAAAGGCACTGTGGCCGCCCGTGGCGCGCGCCCTCAACGAGAATTTCGGAAACCGGCCGGAAGACAATGCAACGCTGCTCAAAAAATCACGAGCATCCGGCCCTCTCAGGTGACGCCTGGACCACCAGCCTGGCGTCACCTGAGCTGAACCAAACGGTCGCTCCCGGGCCTGTTGGGCGGTTCCCATCGCGCTCTCTTTTTTGATCGCCGAGCTCCGTTACCGGGGACATGACCCTTAAGACAGATCGCCGACTTTTCTGGCAAATGTATCCGCAGCAGAAATCTGAACGTCAGATGAACGAGCATCTCAGAACCGGTTCAGGGCGCTTGTGCGAAGTTTGCAGCATCAGCCACGGCGCCGGAAAGAGGCGCGGGTACCTGGAGACGAAACCGATGAAGAATTTGAGCAAACGACTGCTTGCAGCTGCCCTTTCCGGCGCCCTGATCGTGCCGACCATCGCCACGGCCGAAGCCGGTCCGAAGCGCGGGTGGAAGGGGAAACAGCATCACCATCATCACCACTACCACAATCAAAAGCGTCACAAGAAAAACGACAACCTGGGCGCTGCCGTCGCCGCCGGTGTCATCGGTCTGGCAGCGGGCGCAATCCTGCTCGGTGCGACCAGCCAGCCAACCTATGCCGCTCCGCCGCCGCCAAATTATTACCCGCCGGCTCCCTATCCCGGCCGGGTGCACGGCGCCGTCGGCTACCAGCCCTGGAGCCCTGCCTGGTACCAGTACTGTTCGAACAAATTCCGGTCCTTCAATCCCTCGACCGGCACCTACACCACCTACCGGGGCGAACAGCGTTTCTGCCAATAACTTTCCGAGCTCGTCCCGAAACTTCCGGCAACAGGCAACCCGTCAGCCCAACTGACTTCCAGCCTGTTGCCGCTTTCTTGTTTGGCGGCCGGTATGCAGAAAACCCGCAAAAACGACTGCACGTTGACAAGTGAAAACTGAAACGCCTTAAGGTAGGCATGCGCCGGTTGCTGCTGCACGCCTCAATTTTTTCCGTTCTGACCCTACTCACCCAGGTTGGGGGCATCGCCTGGTTACTCTCGCTCTTTGCAAGGCGAAGGTTGATTGCCTTTGTTCTGGTGTACGCAGTCTTGACAGTTGTGACCGTGCAAGTCGCCCCGATGTTCGGGCGTGTGCCACTGTCCTGCTGGACCGGAGACACACTCAGAATGCAATCCGGTCTCTATTGTGTGCTCAACAGAAACTATGTCTCACCCGAGCTGCGAACCGTCGTGCACGATTTGGCAGATCACATGTCTCGGCAGCACCCTGGAACCGTGACGCTTGCGTTGGATGGCAGTTTCCCGTTTTTCGACGGGTTTCCCCTTTTGCCGCATCTGTCCCACGACGACGGACGAAAACTTGACCTTGCATTCTACTATCAGGACGAGACGGGTTACCTGCCCGGTCAAACAGCGTCCCCAATTGGCTATTTTGATTTCGAAGACGGACCCACCTCCTGTTGGGACACCTGGAAGACAATGCGATGGAACTTGCGATGGCTACAGCCACTATGGCCTGACTACCAATTGGACCGGCTTCGAACGAAATCCGCTGTCACTTGGCTCGCAAGAGACGCGCGTGTCGAGAAGGTGTTTCTTGAACCTCACCTGCGTGACACTTTGCAAGTCGGATTTGGCAAGGTCAGGTTCCAGGGGTGCTTTGCTGCCCGCCACGATGACCACATCCACTTTCAGATCTACTGAGACAGCTCTCACTGGCAGATCAAATAGGTGCAATCCTTGCCATGACAGCCGATATCGAGATGCAGGTGGGACTGGTGAAAAGCGTCGCCTTCCGGACTGAGAACCGTGGTGAACCGCTTGCACGCGCTGGCGTGGATCGTCTTCAGAAACCGGCCTTTCTTCGTATCCTTGCCCCAGTCCTTTTCGACAGAAACAAAGGTACCGTCGCTCAGCCGAAACCCTGAAATGTCGATTGCCTTGCCCAGCGCATGCTCTGACAATTTGCCGTCCGGCTGGTTGTTCCTTCTTCGGCACTGATACCCGGGCCCGGTCGCGATTGTCTCGATTCTTGCGTCGAAGTGTTTTTCGGAAATGGAAAGGACGTCGGAGCGCACCCAGTCTGTCACGATTTTTGCGAAATCGCAGGAGATCGTGACGGTGCCTCTGAAATTCACGCGTTCGGCGCCTGTTTCGATCGCCGTTACGGCAACCGGCTCCTCAATACCGCAGCCGGCATCGCCGGACTGTTCACCTGAAATCGGAGTCCTGATCTCAAAGACCGCGCCTGCAAGGTCGCAGGCCGCCTTTTCCACTCTTTCCTGCTTCGCGGAGGCTTTAGCTGCCTTTTCAGGCACCGGCTTGCGCAGCGGAACATCGACACCTTCAACAAAGCGCGTGTTGCCAGGGACCTGCAGCGGCTTGGGCGCTGGGACCGGCTCTTCAGCAATCGAAGGAACGGAAAGCGCCATGCCGATCGCCAAAACGAAAACACTCGGCAGCGCGATTTTCAGCATCCGTGTTTCACCCTCTTGCGGCAAGACTCTTTTTATGGATCACTGCCGGCAAGCATTAATGAATGATCTTCTTTTGTCGAGCCATCCGAATGACGCTTGAACTCTATACGGCCTATGTGATTGCAACGCTGATCGTGCTCGCAATTCCAGGACCAACGATCATGCTGGTCGTCAGCTACGCGCTGACTCAAGGGCGCAAGTCCGCCTTTGCGAGCGTCATGGGCGTCGGTCTTGGAGACGCGACCGCCGCCACGGCTTCCCTTTTGGGCCTCGGGGCCATCCTGGCGGCTTCGGCAACGGCGTTTACAGTGCTGAAATGGGTCGGGGCGGCCTATCTGGTCTGGCTTGGAATAAAGATGTGGCGCAGTCGTCCGGGAAGGCTCGACGTGCAACAGATGGACGACATTCCCGCCAAGAAAATATTTTGGCACGCCTATGTCGTGACGTCGCTCAATCCCAAGGGCATTGTCTTCTTCATGGCCTTCCTGCCGCATTTCATTGCGCCGCAGGCCGCTGTGGCTCCGCAGCTTGTCTTGCTCGGGTCGACATTCGTTGTTCTTGGCATCCTGAACGCAGCCGTCTATGCACTTGCCGCAGCAGCAGTCGGCCAAAAACTCAGAAGCCCGTCGCTTCTTCGTCTGGTCAACAAGGTTGGTGGCGGTTTTCTGATTTCAGCAGCGGCTATGACAGCCACTTTGCAACGGTCGAGCGGGTAGCTCTGTCAGCCGGCTACCGGCTGGATGCAAACGGAATATTCTTCTTCGAGCGAGAGCCGCTTTTTTCGTCGGCTTCATCGTCGGACTTGAGCCCGAACGAAGCACCGGATTTTCTCAAGGTCTCCAGGGAGCGCTTCGCGCCCTCTTCACTCAACGAGTCATAGCGCTGAATGGCGGCATTCAATTCAAGTCCGCCCATTCTCAAACGGCGGGCACGCATGGTCAAAACATCCTTGTAGGCCGCCGCTGTGACACCATTGGCCTTGCAGAGAATGATCAACGCTTTGTCGCTCGCGCCGAACAGCAATTGCGATACGGCCGCAGGAGGCAAATCGCTCACCCTTGCCAGCAGCATACCCAACTCGGCGGTCCTGTCGGACCGGGCAAACATCCTGACGGCGTCGTCGATCCTGGTCTTCTTGGCAATCACGTCCTTGATAAGAGCGTTGGATTCCTCGCGCGCATCCTCAAGCTTTTGAGCGCGCGCGGCCACTTCCGTCGCAGCACGTTCTGCCAACAACTGCACAAGCGTGTTGTCGGCGCCCAGCGCCGTAATACGTTCCTGCAATGCGTTGGTCAGGAATGGCAACAAGGCTTGCGCCGCGTCTTCGGGCAAATCCGGCCGGTTCACGAGAGCCGCCTGAATGGCTTCATCCGTGCGCGCCTTTTCCACCAGCTTGAGGAATGAAGACTGGGCGAACTCCGCGCCTTCGTTCTCGGCAACTTTGGTCAATACCTTGCTGTCGCCTCGGTCGACCAGCACAGATGTGACCGCCTTGTCGACCGTCTTCCGGCCTGCGATCGCGCCCAGATGTTCCATCGACGCCGATGAGGCAATTGCGACCAGGTCTTCTGAAGTCAGAGCGGGTGAATTCGTCAGTACAGGTTCAGCTACGGCGATCGCGTCGTTTGCCAGCTTGACCATGAGATCGCGGGGCGCACCCTGTTCGCGGCAAACTCTTTTTGCCAGGATCATGCGGGTTTCTTCTTCCAGCTGCCCCAAAACTTTCAAAACGATGTCGCCGAAAAGCAGACTGATCTGCTCATCACGGTCATCACCGGCAGTGACAAACAGATCCGTAAGCGTGCTCACCAGGCTTTTTCTGCCGATGGCACTGGGATCCCTAGCCAGTTCCGCCAGTTTTGAAAGATTGATCATCTTGACTCCGATGCGCCGAGCACACTTCGGGTCAAGGTAGCAAAAGCTTATTAACATTAAACTACTGAGGCTTAGTCACCGGAAGAGCCCAGAATCCATGCACCGGCACCGGTTTGAATTGTGTCACCTCGTCAAGTGGAGTGTCGCGCCGAAAAAAAATCCGGCCCAAGGAAGCAGGCCGCCCGCGGTCAAATTCGGCTCGTATTTCGTTGACGATCAAGACGTTACGAAAAAGACTTCAACACACTCAACCAATGAGCGCATTGCTTCCGCCGCATTGCAGCATCTTTTTTGCTTCGTTTCCCGGAATCGCTGTCATAGTATCGGGGGGTCGAAATGAGGTAATCGGGAGTGAACAGATGACTCTTGCGCGGAACCTGAACAGGATTGCCTTTATTGCAGCATTTGCTTTTCTGGCTGCAATTGTCGTCGGCCTTATCTGAGGCGACGCACGAAAGCGAGCAAAAACAGCACCTTAAAGGGCACCTCGCTTAGACATTCAACAAGAAGAAAAATGAATATCGACTATTCGAGCCCGCCGCACCAGAAGGTGTCGGCCGGCACCGAATGTCGTTGAGCCTACGACAGAGCGTCATTTGGGTGTCACTCTGTTGTCAAATTGCGGGAAATTGAGACGAGACATATCAAAATCAACACGCCTCCAACAAATGCAATCAAAAATTGTATATGACTGGATTGGCGCTGTCAGTTTTGTCCAACCGGTTCAAATTTTCTCCGGTTGGACTCGTTTGGATTGTCAGTCTTACGCGGCAAGTGCCAAAGTCTGTGCCAGGGCCTCATCCCTCTTTGCCGGATCCATCATCAGCTGGTCCGCCGCGACGATCGTGACATCCTGGATACCGACAAATCCGAGAATGTGCTTGAGGTAAGTTGCCGCGAAATCGATTTCCGAACCGACTTTGGTTCCACCCGACGCAACCAGCACATAAGCTTTCTTGCCTTCCAGCAATCCGACCGGTCCGTTTTCGGTGTATTTGAATGTCTCGCGGGCTCGGGCGATCTGATCGATCCAGGCTTTGAGCGCGGCTGGAACCGAGAAATTGTAGATGGGCGTCCCAATCACGATTGTGTCCGCCGCCTTCAATTCACCAACCAAAGTGTCAGAAAGCGCAAGTTTGGACCTTTGATCTTCGCTGCGATCCACCGGATCGGTAAAGTTCGCGCCAACCCATTCCTCATCCAGAAACGGCAGGCCTTGAGAGACATCACGCGACACCACCTTCGCGGCAGGGTCCTTGTCGACGAGCGATTTGACCAGGATTTCCGTCAGTTCACGCGTAACCGAATCCGTCTTGCGGGCGGAAGCATCAATATGAAGAATGGTACTTGCAGCGTTGCTCATGATCGTCTCCAATTTGCGATGTCACAGTCGCTTTGTTCATGAATTGGAGATAGTCCGAGCTAAACACATTCACTAGATCTAAAATTGTGAACAGTCTGTTGACCCCTGGGGCAGCGGTGTAAACGCGTCTGGGGCCGAGGTCCGGACGTCGTTTTGACAACGACGTCCGCAGCGTACAGCTGGAGAAATTTGGTGGTAACCGGGTGGTCAGCGCCTTTGCCCAACGAAGCGCTGCGCTCCTTCCGGAGACGGCAACCCGGCATGTTGTGTCGCATATTTCAGAAGGTTTTCAGAAACTTCCGGTTCAGGAAGCGAGCTGCCACGGGTTTGCAAATCAACATGAAGCAGCAGCGTTTCAACGGTTGCCGCGAGCTTCTCCCCCTCACCTTTCAGAAAATGAAAGAGATGTAGTTTCTTTCCTTCGCCATTCAAAACCTGCGTCGTCACAATCAGCCGCTCTCCGGCATGCATTTCGTCGAGATGGCGTATGTGAGTTTCAACGGTGAAATAGCTCTTTCCTGAAGCGATGTAGTCGGCATCTGCGCCGATCATTTCCATAAACTTGTCGGTCGCCGCCGCTCCGGCTTCAAGATAGTGCGTTTCATTCATATGGCCGTTGTAGTCAACCCAACTTTGTGGAACATGCCGACTTCCCGTCACCGGCAGGTCAGGGTCCGAGTGGACGGTAAGTGAGGCTTCGTGGCGATTGATGACGCCTCCCGCACCACTGCCGGTCTTTTTCAGTGCCCGCATCATGCCGACAAGATTATCGTCACGCTGGCGCTCCAGCTCACGGATCGACATATGACCTGACTGGGCGTCGGATTGACCGGCGATCAGATCGACCAGCTCATCGGTAAATTCCGGAACATCCATCAGTTTCGTCCAGGGCCATTCCAATGCGGGGCCAAACTGGGCCATGAAGTGCTTCATACCCGCCTCGCCGCCGGCAATCCTGTAGGTTTCAAACATGCCCATCTGCGCCCAGCGAATGCCGAAAGCCATGCGGATTGCTTCGTCGATTTCTTCTGTCGTAGCAACGCCGTCCTTGACCAGCCAGAGGCTTTCCCGCCAGACAGCTTCCAGCAGCCGATCAGCAATATGCGCGTCGATTTCCTTGCGCAAAGTCAGAGGGAACATTCCGATGTCGTTCAGGATTTTCGCAGCCCTGGAAGTCGCAGCCGGATCGCCGACAAGTTCGACCAGCGGCAGGAGATAGACCGGGTTGAAGGGATGGGCAACAATCGCTCTTGCACCGTTGCTGTTCAGCTCTGACGGTTTGAAACCGGACGTGGACGACCCCAGGATGGCGTGACCGGCCGCGATTTCTGATATCGCCCCCAGAACACGATGTTTGAGTTCCAGTCTTTCCGGAACGCTTTCCTGAACCCAGTCGGCATCCTTGACAGCTTCGGCAAGGTCCTGATGAAAGGTCAGACTGCCTTCCTTCGGCAACAACCAGTCATAAAGTGACGGCAGGCTCCGACGCGCGTTTCCAATCACTTCACTGATCTTGCGTTCTGCTTCCGGATCCGGATCGAAGACCGCAACGTCCCATCCGTTGAGCAGAAACCTGGCCGCCCAGCCTCCGCCGATAACACCGCCCCCGATGATAGCTGCCTTCATCTTGGTGCCCTCTTCGTCAGGCCAAGCTGCGACCTGACTTCCTCCGGTCCCACGATCTTTGCACCCATTCCCTCGATCACCTTTACGGCTTTTTCGACGAGCTGAGCATTTGTTGCCAGAACGCCCTTTTCCAGAAAAAGATTGTCCTCCAAGCCGACGCGGACGTTGCCCCCGGCAAGGACCGCTGCCGCGGCATATGGCATCTGATCCCTGCCGAGACTGAATGCCGACCACGCCCAGTCGTGCGGAATAGCGTTCACCATGGCCAAGAGCGTGTTGAGATCGTTCGGTGCGCCCCACGGCACACCCATGCACAATTGCACAAGGGCAGGCGACAGAAGCGTGCCCTCGCTGACAAGTTGCTTGGCAAACCAAAGATGCCCTGTATCGAAGGCCTCGATTTCCGGTTTGACCCCAAGCTCGGTCATCATGGCGCCCATTGCGCGCAACATGCCGGGCGTGTTGGTCATGACATAGTCTGCCTCGGCGAAATTCATGGTGCCGCAGTCAAGCGTGCATATCTCCGGCAGACACTCAGCGATATGTGCCATGCGCTCACCTGCACCGATCATATCGGTACCGCTTTCATTCACCGGAAACGGTGCATCTGTTGAGCCGAAAACAATGTCGCCACCCATCCCAGCAGTCAGATTCAGGACAACGTCAACGTCAGCGGCACGGATGAGATCCGTGACCTCCCTGTACAAATCGAGCCTGCGCGACGGTGCACCGGTTTCCGGATCACGAACGTGGCAATGCACAATCGCAGCACCGGCCTTCGCGGCATCAATTGCACTATCTGCGATCTGCTTCGGGCTGCGCGGAACATGAGGCGACTTGTCCTGGGTCCCTCCAGACCCGGTCACGGCACAGGTAATGAAAACGTTGCGATTCATCTGCAGGGGCATTGTTCCGTCTCCTATCGGCCCTTCCAGACCGGGTCGCGTTTTTCGGCAAAGGCTTTGGCGCCCTCCAGTTGATCTTCGGAGCGGTAAAGCTTTTCAACGGTAGCAAACTGGCTCTTGGTGATGCGGTTCATGGCATCCTGGAACTTCATATCCTCCGCTTCCCGAACAACCTCCTTGATGGCGGCATAGACCAGCGGCGGACCGGACACCAAAAGATTGGCCAGTTTCCAGGCTTCCTCCATCAAAGCGTCTGCGGAATAGATGTGATTGATCAATCCCCAGCGAGCCGCTTCTTCGGCATCCAGCCATCGGCCGGTCAAGAGCAATTCCATGGCGATATGATAGGGAATGCGTTTGGGCAATTTGATGCTGGCAGCATCCGCGACTGTGCCTGAACGTATTTCCGGCAAGGCAAAAGTCGCATGTTCGGCGGCGAGGATCATATCCGCAGACAAAGCCAATTCGAGCCCGCCACCACAGCAAATGCCATTGACGGCTGCGATGACGGGTTTGTTGAGGCCACGCAATTCCTGGAGACCGCCAAATCCGCCGACGCCATAGTCGCCATCGACCGCGTCTCCATCGGCCGCTGCCTTCAAGTCCCAGCCAGGACAGAAGAACTTCTCCCCGGCGCCGGTAATGATTGCCACACGCAACTCGGGATCGTCACGGAAATCGGTGAACACGTCGCCCATGATCCGGCTTGTTGCCAGATCGATCGCGTTCGCCTTTCCCCGGTTGAGCGTGACCTCAAGAATTCCGTTCTCCTTGCGGATATTCAATGGGCTATCCATCTTTCGTTTCCTCACATCTGATCAGCGCATCCGCGGCAATTGCAAAATTCTCGCCGCACAGGAGTGGATTGACTTCAACTTCCGATACGGGCGTCGACAAGGCAAAAGCCTGGACCGACAAGACTGCGTCAATGATCGCTTCCCGGTCGCATGCAGGCTGCCCTCTGAAGCCGCTCAGAACACGCGATATCTTCAACTGATCAAGGGCGGCAGCCACATCCTCCCTGGAAACCGGCAAGATCAGGGACGCGCTGTCTTGCAGAAGTTCCGTCAACACGCCACCTGCGGCAAGGGTCAGAACATATCCATGAGCCTGATCCTGTACGACGCCAACGAGAAGCTCAGCCACGACACCCGTGACCATCTCCTCAACAAGAAACGTTTCGGCTGGCATACGCCCCGCAGCAGTCAAGATCTCGTCCCTTGATCGAAGATTGAGGGCAACGGCACCGGCTTCGCTTTTGTGGGCAAATCCATCACCCTTCAGCACGACGGGGAAGCCGATCCGCTCGGCGGCGCGGACAGTGCTTTCAAGATCCGTTGCGACAATGCTTTCAGGTATCCGAAGACCGTGCGCACCAAGCAACGCTTTTGCCCTAGCCTCGCTGACGTTCACCGGATTTTTCAAGGCAACAGGTTTCGCGATCGGCTCGCGGGACGGCGATCTGCCAAGATCGGCCGAAGCCGCGATCGCCGTCATTGCATCTTCCATCCCGCACAATGGAACGATCCCTCGCTCCAGAAGCTCAAATGCCACGGGTTCAGGCATTGTTTCTGGAAGTGAGCTTAAGATGCCGATCGGCTTGCCGCTTTTTTTGATTGCAACTTCGACAGCATCGATCACTTTCAGCCATTCCACCGGAGAACATCTGTCTGAACGGGGAAAATCGAGAACGACAAGACCGAAGGACGCTTCGCCAGCCATCATCAACGCAAAGACTTGGCCCATGGCCTCGACATCGGACCAGATATAGGTGTGATAATCCAGCGGATTGGCCAAAGCCACTTTGTCACCCAATACCTCGTTCAAAGCCCCTTGCTGAAACGGAGTGAGCCGGGGAAAGAATACCTTGCGATCCAAAGCCACATCGGCAATCAGACTCGCCTCGCCCCCGGAACATGACATCGATGCAATACTGTTGTTGCCAAGTCTTCCGACAACATGCAGAAATTTCAACGTCTCCAGCAGAGCGGACAGACTGTCGACTTGCGCCAATCCAAGTCTGGCAAACAGGGCTCTTGCTCCCACGGCACTTCCGGCGAGCGATGCCGTGTGGGACACCGTCGCAGCGCGGGCCTGGTCGGACCTGCCAACCTTTAAGACGACAATCGGCTTTCCGACTTCTTGCGCCATGCGTGTGAACTTCTCGAATGCGAACAGGTCATCCAGGCCTTCTATGTGAAGACCTATGGCTGTTACTCTTTCATCATCAAGAAGCGCTTCGGCGACGGCTGACAAACCAGTCTGCGCCTGATTGCCGACGGTCATAAGATAGGCGATCGGCAAACCACGCGTTTGCATTGTCAAATTCAAGGCGATGTTCGAGGACTGCGTCAGGATCGCGACGCCTTTGGACACCTTGGTCAGCCCATGTTGGTCAGGCCAAAGCGCAGCACCATCAATTGCGTTGATAAAGCCGTAGCAATTCGGTCCGAGAAACGGCATTCCACCGGCCGCGTCCACAAGGCTGTCCTGAAGTGAACTGCTGTCTTCAAGTTCCTTCGCCGCCTCGCGGAAGCCTGACGCAAAACAAACAGCACCACCCGAGCCGATCTTCGAAAGCTGCCGAACAACCTCTACCGTCGCGTGCCGGTTTACGCCCACGAATACAGCATCAGGAACAAATGGAAGCTCGCACACCGACCGGACAACCGGACTGCCGCTTAGTTCTGTCCTATTAGGATGAACGGCGCATATCTCGCCGCGAAAACCGGTCTTCCGGCACTCGCGGATCACATTTTCGCACCAGGCTCCCCCACCGACAACGGCAATGGATTTCGGACGGAGCAAGCGTTCCATGGCTTGCATGCGTCACGCTCCAAGCGGCCGGAAAATGTCACGACTGATGATGTGACGCTGGATTTCACTGGTGCCGTCCCAGATACGCTCGACGCGGGCATCTCGCCAGAACCGCTCGATTGGAAAGTCGTCCATCAGGCCCATGCCGCCATGGATCTGTAGTGTCGCGTCGGTGACCCTGGCCAGCATTTCGGTGGCATAAAGCTTGGCGCTGGCAATTTCCCTGTTGGCCGGGAGCCCTTCATCCAGTCGCCAGGCGCCTGCAAGTGTCAGCCAATCGGCGGCATCTATTTCAGTAATCATGTCGGCAACCTGGAAGCCGACACCCTGAAACTTGGCAATAGATTGTCCGAATTGCTTGCGTTCGGCGGCGTAGCTCACGGCGTAGTCGAAACAACGCCTTGCGCGGCCGACACTCATCGCGGCGACGGTTAGACGTGTCGCATAGAGCCATTCATTCATGACTGCGAAACCACCATCCACTTCTCCGAGAACCTGAGAGTCGGGAAGACGGCAACCATCGAAGTAAAGAATGTAGTTCTTGTAGCCCTTGTGACTGACCGAGTTATAGCCTTCGCGGACTTCAAATCCTGGAGTGCCACGGTCGACAAGGAAACACGTGATCCGTTTCTTTGGCCCCTTTGGGGTATCATCGACACCGGTCGCAACGAAAACGATAAAAAAATCAGCGTGTTCCGCACCGGAAATAAAGTGTTTGGAACCAGACACGATCCAGTCGCCACCGTCGCGCACAGCCTGGCACTTCATGCCACGCACATCCGAGCCTGCATCCGGTTCTGTCATCGCGAGCGCGTCCATTTTCTCACCGCGCACTGCCGGCAGCAGATACCGTTCGCGCTGCTCTCCCTCGCAGGCCATAAGTATGTTTTGAGGTCGCCCGAAAAAGTGCGTGAGCGCCATCGAGCCGCGACCAAGCTCGCGTTCGACAAGTGTGAAATCCAGATGGCTCAGTCCCGCACCCCCTACGGCTTCAGGGAAGTTGCAGGCGTAAAAACCAAGATCGATACACTTTTGTTTGATCTCTTCGCCGAGCTCTAAAGGAACCTGCCCCGTCTTTTCGACAAGGTTTTCGTGGGGATAGATCTCGTTTTCAACGAAAGAGCGTACCGTTGAAACGATCATCTCCTGCTCATCGCTCAATCCAAAGAACATGTTCTTCTCCACTTGCCACAGCAGTTTGAGGATGAGACAAATCGGTAGGGGAAACTGTGCAATTTTAGGCTAATAATATGCAGAATTTGGAAAAATCAGGTTCTTTGCAAACAATTAGCGTTTTGCTGTTTGAGAATTTTTCAAACCACTGTCTGGCCAACACAATCGAGCCGTTTCGAGCGGCAAACACCATCGCTCGACGAGAACTTTATTCGTGGCAGCATGCCAGTCTGACGGGCGGGACGGTGAAATCCTCCAGCGGACTACCCGTTGAAACCCTTTCTATGTCGGATCTGGGGGCGAAAGGGGACTATCTGATTGTCATGCCGAGCTACGGATTTTCGAGCCTGGCAAGCCCCAAGATGAACCAAACTCTCCGGGCAGCAAGAAAACGCTTCGCAACAATCATAGGCATGGACACGGGCGCCTGGCTGCTGGCCAAAGCCGGTTTGCTCGACGGTCGCAGAGCAACAATTCACTGGGATGAGTTTACGAACTTTTTGGAGGCGTTCCCGGCGGTGGACGTCGTCGAAGACCGATATGTCATCGAAGAGGACCTGGCGACATGCGGAGGTGCTTCCACAGCGTTCGAGCTGACTCTGGAGCTGATCCGGCGGAAACACAGTCCGATGTTTGCATTGGAGATTGCGGCACTGTTTATGCACGGCGATAAGCTGGAGATGCACGATCCCTTGCAGCGCCGGACGACGGATGCGCTGGTTCGCAGTGCAACTGCGTTGATGCGAAAATCGCTGGAAACACCTCTGCCGATTCCGGAACTCGCGCGCCAGCTGCGGTCAGATCAGCGTACGCTGGAGGATAGATTTCAGCGTCAGATGAACATGACGCCGCGAAAGGTCTACAAAGGAATTCGGCTACGCGAAGCGCGGCGTCTGGTGGAATTGACCAACTTGAGCGTTGCCGAGATCGCTGAGCGCTGCGGGTATCGGAACACAAGCGCAATGATCCGGGCATTTCGGCAGGAGTTCGGTTTTGCCCCCGGTCATTACCGGCGGGGGACTTGAAGTTGGCAAAGCGGAGCGAGTCAGATGAGATGTGTGGAAACAATTTGTCTTTGCTTATGAGCGGTTTGGACAAGACCTAGTCTTGACAAAACTACCGTTACGAGACCCGATAGATTTCATCAAACGATGAGATTATCGAAATGCCTTGTCCTCACAGTTATACAAAATCCGATCATTCAGGACGAAGTTGAATGATAGCTCTTGTGCGAATTGCATTGTTTGTTCTGGCGATCGGGTACACGATCAGTGCATCAATCGGTCAAGAAACAGAAACTCCAAACTACATTGGTTCTGACAAGTGCGTCGGTTGCCATCAGGATGAGATGCTTGCTTGGCAAAGCTCTCACCACGCAAAAGCATGGATGGATCCAAGCAACGAAACCGTCGACGGTGATTTCAACAACACAGAATTCACGCATCGCGGCCGCAGGACGCGATTCTATAAAACAGATGAAGGTTTCTATATCGAGACAACTGACTTTCGGGAGAACCCAAAAACCTTTAGGGTAGAAGGGGTTGGCGGCATAGCTCCCTTACAACAGTACTTGATTGAAACGGAGCCGGGCCGACTGCAATCATTCGACGTTGTCTGGGATCAGGAAAAAGAAGAATGGTACCACCTTTACCCGGAGCAGGTTTTGCCACCCGACGACGGTTTTCACTGGAGCGGTCCGTATAAAAACTGGAATGCACGGTGTGCCGAGTGCCATTCAACCGGATTTAGCAAAAACTACAGTTTGCGCGAACGAAAATACCAAAGCGATTGGGCTGAAATCGGGGTGGGATGCGAAGCCTGTCATGGCCCGGCGGAAGCGCATTTGACTTGGGCGGAACAAGGAAACTCATTCGACGATGATTTGTTTCCTGGAACGACCGAAAAGGGCCTGGTTGTTGCGTTCCCCGAAATGCGCGACCAATCCGAGGTTCAGCTTTGCGCCGGATGTCACTCGCGTCGCGAACCGTTTCAGGATTCAAGCCCACTGCCCGGAACGCCATACCACGATGCGTACCGACTAGCGCTTCTGCGTGATGGCCTTTATCACTCCGATGGACAGATCCAGGACGAAGTTTACGTCTATGGGTCTTTCCTTCAGTCGAAAATGCACCAAAACGGTGTTCGCTGCTCTGATTGTCATGACCCTCACGACGGTCAACTCGTAGCAAATGGAAACGATGTTTGTACTCAGTGCCACTCGCCGACAGGTAATGACGATTTTCCATCTTTGGCATTGAACAACTACGACGACCCTTCACACCATTTTCATGAAAGCGGAACAGAAGGTTCGCTTTGTATTTCCTGTCATACGATTGAACGCACCTACATGGGAATAGACGGAAGGCGCGACCACTCTTTCAGAATACCACGACCGGATGTTTCTGCCAGGATCGGAACACCAAACGCCTGCACGGATTGTCACAATGACAATACGCCAGAATGGGCGGCCGAAGAGATCGAAAGGAGGTTTCCTTACAGCCTGAAACGCACTCCACATTTCGGTGAAGTCTTTGCCATTGCAAGAAATGGTTCGCAAGAGCTGGCAGACGACCTCTTGTCGATCGCACGACAAGCAACTTATCCCGCGATTGTTAGGGCAACGGCGCTTGACCTTCTGTTGCGAACACCGGATTCGAAGACTTTAGAACAAGCGGCTGATTTATTGGACGACCCTGACCCACTTGTCAGGGCAAGCGCTGTCACGCTTCAAAGACACGCACCGCCCGAAATAAGTGCCCGACATATTGTGTCTGCACTTGAAGATCCGTCGAAAGCGGTTCGCATTGCAGCGGCTCGGCAACTCCTTACTCTTCAAAGAGGGCAGGTTCCTGAAGAATCTGTCGGAGCTGCACAACGCGCAACAAGGGAATGGCAATCATCATTGGCCGCGAAATCGGATTTTCCCGAAACACATATGGTTCTTGGGGGTACGGCACTCGCCATGCGCAACACAGCGGCTGCTGTCTCTGCTTTTGAAGAAGTGACTTGGTTGGATCCTCAACTGGTCGAAGCTTGGGTGTACTTGGTGCGGTTGCACCTTGCTCAAGACAACTTCGCCGAGGCAGAATTTGCACTGCAACGGGCACTTTCCCTTAATCCGGGAGAAGAGACTTTGATGGCACTGAAAAATCAGCTTTCCAAACAATGATTTTGGGTAGGCTCATTGTGCCCGCTTAATCCCTTTGCTTTAGCCAAGTATTGTAGATTTTTGCCAAAATCTGAACAACGAGCCATATGACGCCAAGTAGGGGCAGCACGAGCTGTGCTTCAGCCGCTATCGATTCAACATACGTATGAACCTGCGGCCACGCGATCGCACCGACCGCAACGGGTGCTGTAACCATATCTTGCTTGTTCACCGTCGCCCCCTGATTGCACTCGAGAGTGCTTGTGCCGTCGCTACCAGGCCGCCGGATCCGAAGATTGACGCAACAATGGTGTCGACATACGGCTTGACCGTGTCCGGGTAATCCGACACCGACCACGAGAAATCAAAGATCGTGTCTATCGTGATGGCGAAGAACCAGACACCTACCGACCCGGAGAATAGGCACCAGATCACCCAGAACGCCCGATAGCGCCGAGCGTCCGCGCGCTCTTCCGCCGCCGTTTCCGCAAACCGGTTGATTGCATTGGCGCGGATTTCCTGCCGCTGGCTCTCATTGCTGACCGCGTGATCCACGCTCTTCATGATCCGATCAAAGGGGCCGGTCAGCAGGAACGATGCGAATTTCCCGAACATCACCGTTCATCCTTCCAGCGGGCATAAAGCCGGTTTGCGATGAAGCCGACAGCGACAGCGCCCAGGATGAGCGCCGATGTTCGCCCCTCGAACTGATCAAGGAATGCCGTTACCGCCGCGACCAGCGCGGTCAGACCCCCGATCATTTCCTTGGATTCGGTCAGAGACTTGTGAAGCTTCGGCTTAGCAGTCGGGACAGCGATCGGCTTGGCGTCAGCAACGCCGTACCCTTCGGCTTCAAGGGCTTCGTCATAGTCCTTCGCCAGGCGGGCAATCTCGGTTGCCTTGTCGGTTCCGTTAATGACGCGGCGCGCGTTGCGGAAGTCGGATTTTTGAAGCGTGATATAGTCGCCGATCTTCTTGCCGGTGAACCACCCTTCCATGGAGCCGAAAACAAGTACCTTGGCAGCAGGGCCGCTTTCGAGCGCGGTCGCCGGGTTGTCATGGAAGGGTAAGCCAAGCTCTTCTTGTGCCTTCCGGTAGTTCCGCTCGTGGGTCAACTGCACGAATCCGCGGCCAAACCAGTACGAGCGCCAATAGGGTGACTTCACCCATCTCAGTTGACCCTTTGCCCACGCCCGATCAAGCCGATCGGTTGCCTGCTTGTCGGTCTTTGCAAGGGTTTCACGCACCGGCTTCATGGTCCGGGCGGTTTCCCAATAGGCTGTCGCAAGGATATAGGCCGCCTGATTGCGAAAGCAGCCATATTGCTTGCAAAGGTCAATGATCAGACGCGTATCACCAAGTTCCAGATTCATAAGACACCTATTTGCCAAGACACAAAAAAACCGCCTCAAAGGCGGTGTGAATGGTTCGAATGTGGGTTCGTTCAGGTTTCCCAGGCCATGGGCTCAAGCCCGAGGGAAACCGCGAGGGCATCGGCCTTGGCCAATGCGGTTTCCAGAATGGCCCTGTACTTCACCGGATCGGCCTCGGCTTCCAGAGCCCTGAATGTCGACCGGCGAAGCCCTGCCACTGATCCGGTGATTTGCTGCCAGGCAGTGGCGTTTGAGAGGATCTTTGCGGACAATTCGTCGACAGTTTCACCGGTCTGAGCAGCTTCCGCTTGCAGCAAGGCCAAGTGATCAGCGTCCGCAGTTCCGGCCGTCTGGGCACGTGCCGCGGCCTCCTTTGTCGCCCATGACAGTTTTTCGCCTATCGAAACCGACCCTGTTATGTGATCTTCGAATGCCGCCGCGTATTCGACAATCAGGGCCTTGGCGGTTTCGAGCGTGTGCTTTGGCCGCGCCGGCGGACGTGAAAACGTGCCATCTCCGTTGTCTGTGTCGCCAGGGAACACGCTATCGTGAACAGCGGGCCATCCAGTCTTAGGGTCAAAGCTGATCGTGACGACTTTGCCGTCGATGATTTCTGCGTATTTGGTCATCAGATCGCCCTTAACATGACTTCGCCGTAAATCTCGGCATTGCCGAAAGACATTTGAATTCCAAGACCTACATCAACTCTCGTCTGCTCTACTTGATATTGCAATTCGTAAATCTTTCCTGCCTTTAGGAGGCAAGATCCAAGAACCATGCCGGAACTCAACGTTCCCGACCGTAGGAATTGATTTATCGACCACCCTACATCTACTCCATCAGTCACGTTGCGCACCGCCAGAATGACTCTGTGAACGTTGTAGAAGCCTGCCTTAAAAAAGCACAAAACCGGCACTGTAGGCACGAACTGAAAAGATGAAAGGTCCACAATCCCGTTTGGGTCTAAAACTTCAGTGTTGATTGGGTATGTCTGACGAGACCCGTTCGTAGCGAGACCGCCGTCAGTGCCAAGCGGTTGTTGGTACTGAAGGATCGCAACTGAGCCGATCTTGGTTTCGTTCACATTTGCCTTGGACAGAGCATTTGTTGCGTTCTGTACGACAGCCACCGCCGCCAAGACGGTCGGATCATCGATTCCATCGGAGACCTTGACAATCCAGGCCGTAACCAGACCCTTTCCGCGTGTTTCGGATGACACGTTGACGGTACCGTCCTGATGCACACCATCTGTGATGTTTTGAAAGCCGGTCGAGCTGGATGCATTATTGCCACTGATGAAGTGCGCGTTACGACCTTCCAATGGGACGTCGGTATCGACAAGAACACGCTCCGGGAAACTGCCGTTTCCAGTATTGGCAGAGTTTTGTGGGTGGATGTGATCAGGGAACGCATCTTCCTGCGTCCCAAGCGCACCGCTCATATCCGGATTAATCGTTGCGCCAGGATCCCAGCCACGAACTGTGCGCCCAGCAAAGTTCGGAAAGTTGGCAGTCGTCGACCCATCACCATTGCCAAAGGGAAAAACACGGCAGGTCGTACTGTTGGCCATGGCATTGGCCGAAAGCGTGACCTGGCTGGCACCGTCGACCGACAGGATCGTTGTTCCGGCCGGGATTTGATCGCCTTCAACCGCCATGCCGGCAGCGAACCCGTTGGATGAACCAATACCCGTGACAATAGGCGAACCGCTGGTGATCGTGACCGTCCGTTCTGGCGCATAGACATCAAGCAATTGCGGATAGGTCGCGCGCGAAAAGGTCTGGTCAACGTCTTTGACCACAATCCAGAAAGAATTCGGTGCAACGTCGCTCGGCCAGGGCATGGCGGCGCCGACTGGAATACGGCCATACCCTAAAACCGACGTTGCGTTGGTTACGGCATCAGCGGCCGATTGTGCAGCTTCCAAGGCAGACGTGGCAGCCACGGTTGCAGATCCGGCAGCAGACGTTGCCGCGGTGCTAGCACTGGTTTCGGAAGCTACCGCGGCAGTTGCCGCCGTTTCTGAGCCCGTCTTTGCAGCCTCAGCATCTGTTCGTGCCGTTTCCGCCGCAGCTTGCGCGGACTGTGCCGACGTGACCGCCGTTGAGATTGCCGAGCTGTCGATCAGTGCCGGGACAAGGCCATCGCCGCTGCGCACAAACCCGTATCCCTCCGGAAGATCCGGCACTTCGAAATCCGGCAGTGTGCCGGCGAGACTTGGAGATACACGCAAGGAACGACTGACCTCACCTGCCAGAGATTGTACCTGCAGTGCAGTTCGATCCATTCCCTTTTCCAGAACGGATGGATCGATCTCACCGCCGTCAAGGGAAAGCGGTTGGTCGTATCTGCTGGTCAGAACCACGGTCAGGCGCTCACCGGACAAAAGGTCCGAGGCTGTGAAATGGATCGTTCCCGTCGCAAAGTTACCGCCGGAAAAATACCAACTGCCCGGCGATTGCTGATAGGTCCATTCAGTGTCCACTCCGTTCGCGTCGGTATGAACGACCAGCAGGTCGTTTTCGTCAACAAACTGAAATGTCAGATCGATCCGATCGGTTGCACCGTCACCCAATATCTGGGCGCGGGCATCCGTCATGGCTGCTACTGTCATAGGAAAGTCCGTTCGTTCGCGGCTGGCATACGAGCCGCTGTTTCGATTTTGTTGGGAAATGGTGCGTTCGAGAAACGCCTCACCCAAGGCCAGCCACTGAAGCAGGCCGGGCTGAGGCTTGCGTTGAATGCTTCAACTCCAGGAAACGCAGGTTTATGTCTTGTCTTATGTGAGGCACCCGGTTGCCGACCATCCGGGTTTTTTCATAAGCGCCAATGGATCCACATCGACGGTGTCGCGCCAACTTTTTTAGATGCTGGGCGCGCCTCTATAGTCCTGAGCAGACTTGGTGCATGAGACGGTCCCCTCGGCACGCGAATGTGGCATCGATCGCGATGCTGGATATTCAGGGCTACAGCCGATCCAACAGACTAGCCGCGTTAAAGGTGAGCGCCGTGTTCGGCATAGAAAATGCCGAGAAATCGGTCTCTCTTTCTTTGCGGGCTTGTGGTCGGTTGGCAGTCGCAAGCTGTGTGGCAAGCTCGTCAACCGTCATGCCGAATTGTCTTTGCAGAACTTCTTGCCGAACCGACATATTCTGAAGCAGCTCTGTGCTGCCCCAATCGAGTCTACTCCGGTCAGCGAACTGCTTTCGAACCGAAACTGACTTGAGCGCTTGGGCAATATCTGCAACCTGCGTTCCAGCAAGATCTTTGACCAGAATTTTTTCGTACTGGTTTGGCAACATGCCCTTGCTGTGCAGAAAACCCCGAGCCAATGCATTTGCGTCAGCACCGCTGCTGAAGAGATGCGAAAAAGCAAGATCAGCCCGCCGCTGATCATCCTGATCGAGAGGATCAGCCATGCCGGCGGAAGCTGTCCAGCCTACCGCCGCGAGCTCTTGCGCATGATGGCTGGTCGCATCGCTGTAGCGATCCAGCAACTGCAACTTCGTTTCAGTCCCCAGAAACGGATTGCCTTTGAGTGCCACTGGGTCGACATCTTCGTGCGCGGTGTCCACTCGCACGGCTATGCCATCAGCTTCCTCTGTCACCACGGCGACCTTTTTCCTGATGGCGTCCATCAGAAGGCGGTTTCGCTGGCGTTCAGGCAGAATGGATGCCCGCGCAAAGAATTCAGCATCAGGTCCTTCGCTGGGCGATTTCTTGTTCGCGCCAGGCTGCCCCGGGGAAGCCTGAGCGATCTGCCGCGATCCAATATCAGTGAGCCCGCTGATCTGCACATCAAGTGGTTGCCCCTTGACCCAGGCTTCATGAAGACGCTGGTCCGCCTCCTCCAAGGCTTTCCTCTTCATGTGCTGCGGCAGTGGTGCTGTTTCAACCAACCCTTTGAAATGACTAAATACCTGGTCGATACGGCCAGGCGTCGTCAAAACGTCGTTGACAGCAAGCTCTCTTGTCTCTTCGATGCCGGCAACAAAATAAGCTCTGTCCTCCTCATGTTCTGCTGCGGCGATGTCGAACTGAAGCACATCCCTCGCCAGCTTCGACTCGGCGGCAAAAACAGGTCTTTGCGTGTCCGGCAACCGCGCATTGATGCTGGCTTCGGTCTTGGCAACAAAATCCTGCATTTCATCGCTAAGGCCTTTCGCCTCGATGTCGGCTTCGGCGCGCCGGTCCAAAAGCTTTCTGCGCACCGTCTGCTGGTAGCGCTCAGCCTCTTTCATGCCGACAAACGCGTTTTTTCGGTCGACGAGGTCTTTTGCGCGGGTTGCCAGATCAACAAAATCATTTGCCGATCGTCTGATTTGCACCCCAAGGTCTGCCGTCGCGGCACCAACTGCCGTATCGGCGACCACTGGCGGACTGCCGACACCCGGCAGCGATTGCGTTCCACTGAATTTCTGCAGTCGAGCCATCTAAGTAATCCGAATTGTGTTGGAAAAATCGAGTGCGCCAGAGCGCGATGCGCCCATCAGCCGGAGGCGAGTTTATAGGCTGTATTGCCCAAGGTTGTCAGCGCACTGGTCGCGCCCCCGAGAATTGCACCGAAGGCCCCTATGCGCCCTGATTTGCGATGCGAGAGGGCGCGCTCACGAGCTGTGTTGGCTTCGAAGGTCAAGTTGTCCCGCTGCCCTTCAACCCGGTAGCGGATTGCTTCGATATTCTGCGCGGCCTCATAGGCGTTGTCGTCGGCAACATCGGTCAAGGACCCCGTCTCCGACAAGCCGCGTTCAGCGCCCGCTGCCCGGTTGAAACCCATGATGCGCTGGTACTGTTCGAGGGTTCGCTTGCGCTCGAACGACCCCTGTGTCTGGTTGACTTCCTTTTGGCGCTCCGCCAATTCTGCCCGCCGCTCCTCAGCCCGGGCCTGTGCGTCCGCCTGTTGGCGTATACCTTGGGCTTGCACAGCGCTGCCGGCAAGCGACCCCGCAACAGAGACTGCTGCGATCACTGCTGGATGACACATGTTATGGCTCCGAATCTCTTCCAAAATTAACCGCGAGAATTGTGCACGGCTTGCCGCCGGACGCTTCCAGACTGAGCTGCCCGCCGTCTTCCCAGCGTGTTTCGATGACCTGGTCGAGCACACCGGTGCGCAATGGGGCCGGTTCGCCGTAGCTGTCGCCCGCTTCATAAAAAATCAGCTCGTCCAGATAAGTGTTGTCCGACCCGGCCTTCAGCGTTCCGGTCTCAAACACCGCCGTTCTGCAGTCGTCGATACGGGTCTTTCGACCCATGGCAGAACCATCCTGCGCATTGATGGGAAAGGGCAGCGTTTTCGCCTGCGCCTTGACATCCAGCCCGATCAGGATGTTGCCGGCCGTGCGGCCGTTCGGCAGGCTCACCTGCCCGCCCGCAACCGTTGCCGGGTAATCTGTTCCGTCTGCGTAAAGGACAACCGCCATGCCTTCCAGATGCGAAAGGCCGGAAAGCGAATTGACGGCAGCACCGCTGTAACGGGCCGCGCAATCCAGATGCCAGGCATCCTCGATCTGGCCGCCCAGAAACGGTCTTTGCATGATCTCGATATAACGCCGGACCTGCCCGTTGATCGTCCGCTTTATGATCATCCAGACCTCGTCGGAGTTGGCACCGGTCAGATCCGCCATGCATTCGACCACACCACCAAAGTCATGCCGGTGCATGCCATAGACCTGCTGCTGCCGCTCGTAGGTGAACCCGATCGCGGTCCCGCTGGCATCCCATGCCCAGATGATACTGTCGGGATATTGCTGGTAGCAGGCGCCGGAAATCCCGTTCCGGAACAAATGCGATTGCACTTCGCTGACCGATTGCGAAATCCGCCCGTCAGCGCTCAGGTCATAGGCCATTTCCCGCATGTCCGTGCCATAGGGGCCGAAGTAAAACAGCACCGACCCAACCTTGATTGGCGCAATCGCGTTTGCACCGAAGTTGGTGTCGGGACTTTGTTCGACATTTTCCGGCCCGTATGGGTCCTGCACGGTTGCCTTGCCCAACGATCGAACGGCTCGTGTTGTGCCGATAATGAGGTCGTTGTCGTCAACCAGCCACTGGATGCGGTTAACCTGTCCAGACAGAATTCCGGCGGTCACGGCATCGGAGGCCTGCAACACATGGGAAACGGAAAAGTTGTTGAAGTCCTCCGTTTGACTTTCCCAGATTTTTTGCGGTTCCTCGCTCGTTCCGGCGAACGCCAGCCGGTTCTTGTGCCAGCCGACTGTCTCGGGCCAGCCGGTCGTTGGCGACCACGCTCCCAGGCGCCAGATGCTTTGCGAGGAGGTGTCCGGAAGCGTCTGACCGAAGACCTGCACCTTGACTGCAGTGGTTGACGTGACCGACGTAACCTTGAGCCACCGCCAGAAACCGTCGGACCCGCGCAAACGGATATGCCGGCCGGTGTCGGACGCCTGAAAGCCGGTTCCGCCATTGATGCCGGTGACATCCGATGCGGTCAGGTCGAACGGTGTCTGCGTGGCACCGGACTGGTGAAAGACGAGCTGGCCGATGGCCGAATTGTCTGAGTTGGCGCCTCCCCCTTGCGTGAAGCTCAGCCGGTAATGGCTAAAGGCTGTCTCGTTGTAAAAGGCATAGTCCCGCCATTCGCTTGAGGCCCAGGTGTCTTGCCCGTCCTGCGAGTCGAGAATGGTCCAGCTGGCGCCGTCATTGGACGCCTCGATGTTCCATTGCCAGGGCATGTCGTCGTTCTGGCTGTTGTCGCTTGGCGCTTGCAGCATGTAGGCGTCAATGACGACGGCGGCGGGAAACTGGTACTGCACCCAGCCTGTTGAACCGCTGGATAGGACCACTTTCCCGGGGGACCGGTTGAAAACCTGCCAGGCGGACGAAGAGCCATTGGACGCACTCACCGCACCGCTCGGCGCCGTGTTCGACGTCATGTCCGGGACAGGATTGCCCGTCTCCGCCGGCGTCAGGTTTGTCGGCGAAATGTTGACGTCCAGAAACGGCCCGTCTTCGAACGCCATGGCTTCGATCGTCCAGGAGGTTTCGCCGAGCCGCTTCAGGGCCTGCGGCGCAACACCGCCCCCGGCAATGAACAGCGTGTCGGTTGACTGAACGAATTTCAGATTGGCCAGAACCGATTTTGCGTAAGGCGTCGCGACCTCGACGGTGCCCACCCTGCCCGCGTTGGTGTAAACCCGGAAATAGAAATCCCCGAATTCAAGCATGTAGTACTGTCCGTTACCGAACTCGAACGGGATCAGCCAGCCGCCGCTCGCACTGTCCTTCAGTTCGGCAATGAATTTGGTGCCGCCGCGGCGGCGCAGGCCGCCACGTTTGAGCGTGACGAAGTTCCGGCATTCGGCGAGCGAGGACCGGAAAAACTCCAGATCGGCACGGTAAATCAGCTCGGGGTCCAGTTCCCCCCGGCTGAAAGTTGCTTGCAGGTGATAGCTCATCTGTCCGTAATGATTTCCAGATCGACCATGGGCAGCGGCGTGCCTTGGGTGGCATCATGGCTGCCGGCTTGTTGAAATGTTTCCAGCGCAGCCTGACGCAAGGCTTCGGCGCGGCTGTTCTTTCCCGTAATCACATGCGCAGCGCTGGCTGCCAGAAACTGCGAAAACCCATGTACGAACAGCGGTGGGAACTCCGTCTCCCGGGTTACGCGTCTTATGTAGCGCAGGGGAAAAGGCGCTTCATGATCCGTCAGGATCTTCTCCCCGATCACTTCAAAGGCGATGACATTGCCGTCCGGGTTTCCCTCAAAGGTCTGTTGCGGAATTCGCAGGCAATCGGCCGGCTTTTGATACTGGTATTGCCAGCGGAACGGAGGACTGACGCTTTCAGCGGGCAGCTTGACAAGAGCCGTCGCAAAATCCCAGTCATGTTGCGCCAGATAGGCGTCCAGGTGGGCTGCGTAGTGGTTCTTGAACCAGCGGGAAGCAACCGAGGAATAATCGAAATCGCGGATTGGCGCTTCCTTCAGATGCGCGAGCGCCAGGTTCGCCATCTCCACGGATGTGTGTACGGTGCCGGACATTGAAAAGGCCTTTTTTGGTTTGATCAGGCAGCCGGCGGCTGGGTGAAGCCGGCTTCATAAGCTTCAAGCGCGCTCAGGGCTTCTTCCTTTTTGCGGGCTTCGACACCAGCATAATCCGCCGCCATGGACTGAAGGGTTTTCCAGTGTTCTCTGCGCCAGTTGTTCGGCAAAGGTTTACCGCCGGCGGACAGCGCTTTCTGCTTGCGCTTCCGGTTCCAGTCCGCTGAAACGACATTGGACAAGTCTTTGCTCTGAAGCGCATCGTCCGATTTCCCGGAACCGTTCCGCTCAAGAAAGTCTTTCTCGTGATTTTCTTCAAGTCGCTGCAGGTGCCGCAACCGGCGCATGATGATCTCATCCATGTCAAATTCCTTTCGAAAAAAGAAAAGGGCGGCTTTCGCCGCCCTGTTTTTTGGGACCGGATCCCGCGAGGCTTTGTGTTGCCGAAGGTTCCGGGGGTAGTGTCTCGTTTCGCTCCACAGGCACCGGTCTTGCGTCGACCGCCATCTTGTCAGTGGGCTGCTGGCGCAGCTCCGGCAGGGTGGCTGCGTGCAGCAGCCTGGTTCTTGCCACCTCGAACGGTTTCATGTCGCGCGTCTCCGGCCAGTCGATGCCATATTGCTTGGCGCGCTCCCGGTCCTCGCGCTCGAGCTCGGCCCGCCGGCGCTGGCGGGCCACGTTCACATGCGCCTGGAATGCGTCCGTCAACACATGCCGCTGGCCGGCCTCATCGTCATAGCTCAGCGTCATGCGCGGGCCATAGCCGTCCCGGTCCATGATCCCCCGTGCCCGGTCCGATGCCGTCTTGCCGTTCGGCTCCAGATACCACCGCCGCGCCTGGATACCTTCCCTCTTCAAGAGCGTCTCGACATCTGCCCGCACATACCCGTGGCCGTCCCCTTCCGGGTCGGTGTAAGCCTTCTCAACCGGGTATTTCATCACCGTGCCGTCATCGGCAGCAAAGGCGGAGCGGTCCCACTGCAGCTTGAAGAGCGCCACCGCGATCTCCTCGGCCATGTAAAGGTTGCCGGTGTCGAGATAGCTTTCCCTGCGCAGGTCTTCAAAATGGGCCAGCGCTTCTTTCTCTTCTTCCGGCGTCCGGCCCAGCTTGCGATAGGTGTCGTAGGACGTCTTGCGGGCAAACCGGTCTTCGCCCGGCTCCACAGCCCGCTCCACCGGTGCCCGCACCTCGTCAACCGCACCGGCGCCAGCTTCAGGCAACAGAGCCGATGGCAGGATCGGATCGGACCCCGGCAGCTGCTCGACATCCGACAGCGGTGCTTCGCCCTCTAGGACACGCTCGGGCGAAAGGTCCGGATTGCGGAAGTCCGGAGCAACCAGTGGTGCCGGAGCGCTCTCTTCAGCTTGCCTGATCAGAAGATCGGATAGCTCTTCCGCCGTCGCACCTTGGGACACGGCTTCGTCCAGCTCCGCGCTGCCCTCGCGGATCGCGCCGCGCAGCTTGCCGATCGCCTCGGCGGTCTCTTCTTCGCTCGAAGCACTGCCGAACACGAAGTCGATGGCCCCGCCGACCGCCCCGGTCAGGGCGTCGCGCCCGTCCACATAGGCGGCCAGCGCTGCAGAATCGGCGACCTCATCGGCAAGGGCCGCCATCTGCTGGATCGTTTCGTTATCCGGATAGGCGTCACCGTAAAGCCGCATCAGCGAGACGATGTCGTCGATATTGCCCAGAACATCCCAGGCCTTTTTCAGCGGTCCGATTGGCGTGAACGTAATCGCAAGGTCGACACCGGCTTCGGCAGCCAGGTCCTTGAACTCTTCTTCACCGAATTCCAGACCCAGTTCACGCGCAGCCTGGTCAAACGGAATGTTCCGCTCTTCAGCACGCGCCCTGACTGCCGAGAACACCGGCGGGATCGCCAGTCCGAGAACGACGACGGGCGCGCCTTTGCGCAGCATGGTCATGAACCGCCGGCCGATGCTTGGCCCTTCCTGGAGTGATCCGCTCGCCTTGCCGCTGAGACCGGCCTCCGGATCGATCCGACCTCCAATCTCACCGCCGCTCTGGCTTCCCGTCAGACCGTCGAGCTGACCCTTGAGAGGTGCACCTGACGGAGACAGGGGCACAGCAGATCCCTGGTCAACCGGTGCAACGCCAAGGCGGGCGTTGGCTTGGCTGCTGAGGCCAAATGTTTCTCCGCGCGGTTTTGAGCGAAACGCCCGTTGCCGCAACGCCTCTTCATAGGTTGGCGGAAAGTACAAAAAACCCTGGTCGCGACCCTTGGTCTCACCAAACGCCGTGCGCCAATTATCCCTGATGTTCTCGTATTGTTCTCTCGTTAGATTGAGATCAGGATGAACCACCATCACCGCCATCAACTTTTTCATGGTCGTATAGCGGAACGGGACATCTACGATCTTGGCGTGCTTGCGAGTGACAGGATCAAAATTGTTCCGGTTCTTGTTTTCGTAAAAGTCCTTCTCCCGGGAAATTATTTCATAATCAAACTGCGGATGAAGGGCCATCCGTTTGCGGATCGACATGTCCCAGGTTTCATACCCGCCTTTTTTCGTCTTTCTTTTCTGGTTGGGATCATAATCGTCCATTTCATCGATCAGCACATCATCGATTTCCGCAATGCTGACATCTGGCGTATAGCCTTTCGGAGGGTTCCTCTGCTTCTTGATCCAGGCCTCAAAAAGCTTGCCGTTTGGAGACTTCAAAAAGCCTGACCGCTCCAGCTCAACTTCAAAGTCCTTGCTGTAAAAAAAATGATCGCCCCGCTTTGCGATGGTGATCAATCCGTCCAGCCCGAGATATTTCATGATCGGGCCGACCTCGGAGGCGTCTATGGCAACAATCGTCTCCATCATTTCGTCTCCCCCGAAAAGGCGACATAAAGTGGATAATGCTCCTTGATGAAATCCTTGGCCTGTCCGATTCTCAAAGACGTTAGCTTTCCTTCCTCGATATCGGTGGCCAACCATATCGCAACGATCAGGTTGCTATCGTCGAATGGAACTGGTGCTTTCATCAGATACCAGCGCTTAAACGCAATGAGCGTGTCGTGAGCTTCAATCGGATTCAGTTCCCAGAACTCTTCCTGATGGGGTTCCAGGTCGTGCTCTTCTGTGTATGCGGTCCACCAAATCCCTTTCTTCAAAGCCTCATGCAGTTCTTCGTCCGCGAAGATCAGATCAACCATCTGCACCACGTTTTCATAAGGCATCTTGCGGCCGCGATAGCGCTTGTTCCCGGCAAAAAAGGCCCGTCCCTCTTCCGTCTTTTCAAACGCTTCCAGTTCATCCTGCCAACCGGTGATATCTTCAAAATCTGCCATCAGAACCATTCCTGCCTTGCCGCCGCAATATGTTCATGAATTGTTCTGCAATGCAACCAATGCGCGCGTAACCGCGCGCGCAGCTCAGAAGAAGCTGCTCTCCTATGTCGTGCGATCCTGGCCGCACTTTCCCAATGTACCGTGATGAAGCCTATTTTAGCTCCGTTTTGACGAAGCGTCCATCAGGCGCGGTTGTCTGAAACCCATACTCAGACAAGAACGTCAAAATTTCTGAATAGAAACAACAGCCTCCGGCGCTTTTCCGTTGCGCGCAACGAGCGCAAAAACAATCTCGTTCGCGTGTGGTTTTGTTTGAAGTGCCGAAATCGGTTGAACGGAGGCCGAATTCCAATTGTCTTTCCGCCTCTCACCGCCTACAGCAAACAGCAAATGATCTTTGCCCTTTCCATTGCGCTCGCCTATGCGCTGACCAATATTGACGGTCTCTTCGCCTTCTTTGCGATCGCCACCTCCGGCAGGTATCGCCAGGCCCTGATCGGCTTTCTCGGCGCCCAGGTGCTTGTGGTAACGGGCGCATATGTCGCCGGCGCCGGGGTGACTGTTCTGACACCGCATGCGCTTGGCTATCTCGGTTTGGTGCCGCTCTGCCTCGGCATATGGGAAGTCTGGAAAAACATGTCGCGCGACGGTTTGGGCGCGGATACGTCAAAACCAGCGCATTCGGTCTTCAGTGCGGCGGTCATTTTCATTGCCCTCAGCGCCGACACATTCATCCTGATGGCCGCGTTCTTTGCCGACACGGCTGCAGTTCTCGACCGGCACGTGCTCCTGGGTGCCTTGGTTGCCGTTGCCGGACTGGTTACCGCCGGAACCCTGCTTGCCAGGAGCCTGGGCCAAAACCGGAAAGTTCAGCGGTTCTTTGAAAAACTGTCGCCATTCGTCATGATCGCCGCCGGCATCTACATTCTCCTTGATACGGCAACGGACAGCTATTGAGCGCCGGCCTCCTGCACAATCAGATCGTACCCCGCAGGAGCCCCAGCCGGCTCAGCGTTTGACGGCTTTGCCGGCACTGAGGCTCGTTCTTGCCGCCGCGATAGTAGCTGAGCGCGATCACGGCGCCGTAAAGCGCCCATCCCTTTGCGCGAAGCCAGGCTGTGTCCGAGATTTCGGCCGTCTCGCGAAAGACGCTTTGCGCCTCCGGTGACACGAAAGACCACGCAGCGCAATAGTCGGCTGACGGATCACCCACCGCGCACAGGCCCCAATCGATCACGGCACGCAACCTGCCGTTCCGTGCCAGCAGATTGTCAGCCTTCAGATCGCCGTGCAGCCAGGATCCCGGCCCTTCGAAGGGCACCGAACAGGCGTCTTGCCAAAGCGACAATGCTTGCGCAACATCGATCTCGTCGGTGAGAACGTGAATGGAGCGTCTCGTCTTATCGTCTAACTCTTCAAGCACAACGCCGCGATGGTGATTGCAATCCCCGGCCTGTGGCGCGCCGGCGGTCTCGATCGCGCGCAAACTTCTTAAGAACCCGGCAAGATCCCTGGCTGCCGCGTTCATGTTCCCGATCGCCTCGTTCGACGCAGGCACTCCCGAAATCCAGCGAAAAACGCCGAACGCATGTCCAAAGATGCCTGACGGCCGGCCGGCGGCAACAAGTCTCGGCACCTCCAACGGAAGCGCCTTGAACAATGGCAACCAGGTTATTTCCTTGGTGAGCAGCGGCACCGCTTCCGGCCGTCTTGGCAACCGAATCACGTGGTCGTCGCCGATACGGTAAAGGGCATTGTCCGTGCCGGAGCTTTCCACCCGGCGCACCGGCAAACCGGCAAGAGCCGGCACCTGCTCCTCAATCAGGCGCGCGGCGACGGCTTCATCGGAAATGATCTCGTTGGCATGCATCACAGGCGCCGTTATCGGGTATCACTGCAACACCCGGACGACAGGCTGTCACCGCTCCTGCAGCGCCAGCCGCGCACCGAGCGCACAATAGATGCTGCCGACGACCTTGCCCTGCCATCTCACCACAGCCGGATGCCGGCGCAGAAAATTGCCGAGGCTGCCTGCTCCCACTGCAAAGACCACGGTGCTCAAAAGCCCAAGCAGAACGAAGATTACGCCGAGAGTGGTCAGCTGCAGCATCACCGACCCGTTTTCCGGTTTCACGAACTGCGGCAGAAACGCCAGGAAGAACAGGGCCGTCTTCGGGTTCAGCACTTCCGCGATGATGGCCTGGTTGAAGGCTTTTGCCGCGGTGATCGGCTTGCTGCCGCGCGCAAGATCCAATGGCGTCTTGTCGAAAATGGCGACGAGCCCGAGATAGATCAGATAGGCCGCACCCAGATACTTGATCAGACTGAACAGCACCGCCGATGTCGCGATGATCGCGGACACGCCGACAATCGCCATGAATGTGTGCACAACGTCTCCGGCCGCAATTCCCGCCCCGGTCGCGATCCCGACGCGTGTTCCGGAACCGGTCGCCCGCGCCACGGTCAAAAGCGTTGCCGGTCCGGGAATGAACACGAAGCCGAGAACGATGGTGACATAGGCAATCAGCGTGGCGGTATCGATCATCTCTCACGTCTTTCAGATTGGGGAAACCAAGGACGACGGCTTTGATCAATCAAAGCTGCTCGCTCTTGATCGTAAGCACATGTTCTCACGATGAGCAACGCGTAAGAGGAAGCTCCGTTCGACTTGCCGAGGCAAAAGACCGGCTCTCCAATTGCGTGTAGTCGATGAGGCAGAGTTTCAGACCTGTCGAAGGAACTTTTGCAATTCTTCCCGCTCAGGATAATCCGTCAGAAAATTTCCCGAATTGATCCGATAGGTTCTGTCCTTGGTCCGGACGCTGCCGTCGCTCATGAACTCGGCCGCGAAAAGAAATGGAAGACCGGGTTTTTTCAGGTCCCACTGCAGAAATCCACCTCCCATCGGGTATTGGTCGGACGGGCTCATCGCCCCATCGTGCCGCGTCGTGGGCAGTATCTTCACCAACCGGTCAGGCCCGGAGACCGAGGTAAACCCCAGGGCCAGTTCCTGCAGATCCCGATAGCCTCCCTGCCCGCGCTGGCTCACGATGCTGTCATGCACCGAGCCGCGCTGAGCGTCTTCCGCTTCCGTTGACCTTGGCAATCCGAACTTGCCGCCTGACCGCAAGGTCGTGCCATGAAGCTCGAAATGCTTTGGTTCCGGCATGCGCTTCAGCAACAACAGCTTGTACCCCTGATCCAGCCTGCCGGCGTGATAGCCGATATTTGTCTCAGTCCGGCGGAAACTCGCCAGGATGATGGCTTTGAGTTGGGTGATGTTTCCGGATATGGCCGGCGTCAGCGCGCCAAGCGTCAGGGACATGTCAGAGCTCCAGGACCAGGCAATACTTTAAAAAATGCCGTCTTTCGAAAGACGTGCGGTTAGCCTAGTACCGATGTCTCGGGTGCTCAAGCGCTGTGCCGGCGCCACTGGTGTATCAGGTTGGCGTCACGCGCCGCACCCAGCCGTAAACAAAAAAGTCTTCCCCGCCGCGTCCATACGACCTCAGCACGCCTTCGCGCTTGCCACCCAGCGCCTCTATCCAGCCATGCGCGATGTCGTGCTCCTTGTGCGTCAACACCTGCAGCCGCCGGCAGTCCCGCTCGATCGTCGGTCTCAGACGGGTCAAATGCCGCGTCATCAGCGGCACGCACCGCCTGAAACGGTCCGTGCCGAACGCCCAGGCCTGCCAGTGATCGGGATCGAAGGCCGATGCATGGCTGAAGCCGTAAGCCGCCGCAGGCTGCCCCTCGTACCAGACCGACCAGACCATTCCGGAAACGGCTGTTTCCAGAGCGCACACTCCAAGCGCGCGCGTGTCCCAGGTTTCCCAGAGACAAGCAATTTCCCGATGATCTTCAGCACGCATATTGGCCGCAATGTAGCTCGCGTCGCGCACAGTCAGCTCCCTGATCAGAAGCCGTTGAGCGGGTCTTCCAATGGCGCGGCCAACGCTTTTCGTTCCGTCCGCGACACTTTTCTGAATACCGCCTTCTCCTTCCATCCGAGCGCCTCGACAATTGCATCCGCCTCGTCCGGGGAAGTCCCGAGGCGTTCCTTGATCTCTTCCTTGCTCTCAATCAGGATCCTGCCACCTTTCAGCTTCCAGCGATGCGCGGTCAGCTGCGCTTTCACGGTCGACGAACGTTTTATGGCAAGACCCAACCCGCTCTTGGGATGCAGCGCCTCGCGGAGGCGCCAGTAGAGCTGGGCTCTCAGATTGTAGAACGGGATCCGGCTGTCCTTCGCGCATTCCCCCGATTGCGCCGAGAAGACGCATTTCTCGACCGGGATACTGTTCTCCCGGCTCAGGAATCCGACCGTATCGCCGCCCCAGCCACCGGTGCAATCCACCACGATCAGTGCATTGTCGCGGCGTTCCCTGACGATGAGGGACCCGACTTCGGCGCCATCGCGCGTATCGGCTCCCTTGCGCACGATGCTTTCCTCAAACCGCCGCCCGTGCAGCGGCTGCAGCACCGTCTTGTCCTTGCCGCCCTGGGCAACATCGACCGCCAGAACGTCCATCGGCTTGTCGGCATCAAGACCGGCGTCATAGCGCTGAAACGCCAGTTCGACCCATTCGGAGGGGATCACCTGCCAGTCGTGGTCCTGGCGCGCCGCCTGAAAATCACCGGTCCTGAGCGCGGTTCGCATCGGCTCGGGCATCTGGTCCAGCTGTGCGTCGTAGTCTTCGCCAAGATAGCGGTTGTCCTGCCGCCGTGCCGGTATGAAGGTCCGGCTTTTCGGCGTTCTGAGTTCGCCCTCGACTTCCACCGGCTCGGGCCCGTCCGCCCAGACCGTGCGCACCGTGTCGCCGTCATCGATGAAAACGGCCCAGAGCAATTCGCCGGGCCTGGCCTTTTCATAAAGCGGATGCAGCGGGTCGAGCCAGGGTGCGAACCATTCGAGCAGGAAATCGCCCTGTCCACCCAGCGGCGGATTGGTCGCGATCAAGCCGCGGCACCGCTGCGCCTGCCGCGTCGTCCTCAGCCAGCCAAGCACGAACAGGATCTTGCGCGGATCCATCTGCGCGCCTTCATCGAACGCCTTCAGGTCATGATCCCGGCCCTGCCAGTCGTCTTCCGAACCCGGCAGGCTCAGATGCCCGAACTCGATGATCCGTTCGTCCGGGCCGGTCCAGCGCGGTGGATTGCCCGCTATCTTTCCCATGCCGGCCAGCCGCATCAGCGTGTTCATACGCTCAATGAGGCCTTTCAGCGACTTCAGGGATTGACGGAAAATCGCTGCCTTGTGATGGGCAAACAAGGCGAGGCCTGCAATCAGGTCTGTCTTGCCGCCCCCGGCGGCCCCGCCGTAAAGCGTAAGGTCTGCCTCGGAAAAATATCCTTCCGTCTGCGGTCCCGGCTGCGGCCGCCAGACGTCGAATTGCTCCAGCACACCCGCTTCATCCAGTTGTTTCTGAAGCGCGACCCGGTCGGGCGCTTCCAGCTTGTCAATGTGATCAATCAGCGTTTGAAGAGCTGTCGTCATTCTCTTGTCTGCCCTTGCGCGTCAACAATGCCATCACCCCAAGGGCGATCTCCTCCGAGCTCCTCGGCTTGAACTTTTCGATCTTCGAGATCTCTTCGGGACTGCTTAAGACATTCCAGGCTTCCACTTCCGACCTGTCGCGCCAGCCGGCCCGGTTCTTCATGTTGAAAGCCCAGGCGGTCGCGCTGAATTTGGCGAGATCGCCGCGCGCACCGTCCTTGCCTATTCTTTCCCATTCCAGAAGCCCGCGGCGCGCTGCTTCCCGCAGCTTTTCCGGCGGAAAGTCCTCCGGAAATTGCTCTGCGTAATAGCGGACCGTCTTCCGGTCGGCGTCGGGAAAGCTCTCAACGGAAAACCCTGCGGCAATGTGATCGCAAAGGGCAGTGCAAACTTTGCGCCGTGCCGCCGCCGTGGACCATTTCAGCGCAATCGGTTCGATATCAGGTGGTGCCATGATCGGATCAGACGCTTTTCTTTTCTGGAATAGACTGGCATCCTTTCAGGACCCGCGGAGATTGCAGGAAATGCCGTTGTTCAATTGAATTGATCGATCTGCAAACGCCTTTACCCCGTGCTGAAGGCGTCTCTCCGAGACACCGGACAGGACAAAAACGATGCGAACAGTCAGACACTTCACGAAGCCCGCAATCTGCCTGTTGGCGCTCGCAGGTACGATTGCACCGGCAAGCGCCTTTTCCCTGACGGGCTCTTACAAGGGGGTCGTCGCCTGCGAAAGCACGACTGCGGGCAAAAGTTCAAGCTGGGGCTGGAACATCGAGCTGCTCATCGTTCAGGACGGGGACGATTTGCGAGTCGACTACAAATATGTCGACACCGCTGAACTCGGCAACGAATACACGCTCTATAACGGCAAGGCGACGACTAACAGCGACGGTTCGGTTGTCAGCGCCTACTTCAAGTCCTGTGACGCGACCTTTCCCGCCGACGAACTGGTCCAGATGTTTCCGACCTCCACGGCGAGCACACCGTTCAACTTTGCCGCCGACAGCATCTGGGCGTCGGATCAGGTTCCGAACCTGCCCGGCCTGACGGTGCAGAGCTGCCGCTGGTCGCTGACCCGCACCTCGACCGAAGCTCCTTCAGTGCGGAACTGCCCGCAACAGTAAGTCTTGCGAAAGATCGCCGCCCCGGCCCCGAGCCGGGGTATTTCCCCGGATCAGCCGGGGAACCTCCAACCCGGCCGCACTTTCCCAATGTACCGTGATGAGGCCCGTTTTAGCCCCGTTTTGACGAGGCGTCCATTGCGCGTCAAAGTCTCAAACCCCTGTTCAGACGGCGTTTTTCCAATCGCCCCCTGATTTCAATTGGTTGATGTCTGGTGTGCGTTGAGCGCTTGGCGGAGCTTTCTTATATTCGCCAGCCGAGCAACCGCCGTTCGATCAGGCCGATGATCGCGCTGACAAGAACCCCCAGCAGCGACAGGATCACCACACCTGCAAATAAACGCTCCAGATCGTAAAGCGATCCCGCTTCCAGGATGTAGGCACCGATACCGTATTCCGCACCCAGCATCTCCGCGGCGACCAGAAGAATGATTGCGATCGCAAGGCTGATACGCAATCCGGACAGGATGCCCGGCATGGCACCGGGCAGGACGATCTTGCGCACGATAGAAGACCAGGAAAGCCCGAAGCTCTGTCCCATGCGGATCAGCGAGCGGTCGACATTGTCCACCGCGCCGTAGGTCGCCACCACCGTCGGCGTGAACGTGCCAAAGGCAATCAGTGCATATTTCGAGCCTTCATCGATGCCGAACCAGATCACGAAGAGCGGCAGGAGCGCGATCTTCGGGATCGGGAAAATCGCCGCAACCAGCGGCACCAGGCCGGCCCTGACATAGGAAAACAGACCGATCAGAACTCCGATTGCGATCCCGGTGCTGGCACCGAGCGCCGCGCCGATCACCAGGCGGGTCAGGGAAGGCTGTAAATGTTTGAACAACAGCCCGCTTTCCCAAAGTTGGCCGAAGGTCGCCAGGACATCGGTTGGCTTGGGCAGCGTCAGTGCGGAAATCCAGCCGGTTTCCGTGCCCCACTGGATCAGCGCAATCAGAACGACAAAGACGGCGACGCCAACCCAGCGACGCGATCTCGGTGCGAATCCACCACCGCGAAAACGCACCTCGATCGGGCTGTCCCCCTGACGGTGTTTCACGCCTTCTGCGTCAGCCATCGATCAGCTCCTCGTCCGCCGCGCGCGCCTCCTCACGCATCAGCTCCCACAAGAGGTCGTGCTTTTGCTGACAGACCGGGTCGCCCGCGCGGCGCTGGTCGATGGGCGTTTCAATGGAAACAATTTCGCGTATCCGGCCCGGTCGGCGCGACAGCACAACGATCGTGTGTCCGAGCCGAACGGCCTCCGCAAGGTTGTGGGTGACGTAAACGGCCGTAAACGGCTGCCGTGTCCAAAGACTCACCAGATCGTCGAGCAGCAATTCCCGCGTCTGCGCGTCAAGCGCCGACAGAGGCTCGTCCATCAGCATCACCGCCGGATTGACCGCAAGCGCCCGGGCAATCGCGACCCGTTGCTTCATGCCGCCGGAAAGCTGTTTGGGAAGCGCATCTGCAAAGTCGGCAAGCCGTGTGCGGTTCAAGACGTCATCGATAATCGCCTTGGCACGGGCTCCGCGAATGCCGTGGTCTTCCAGGACCAGAGATATGTTGCCTTTCACTGTCCGCCAGGGCAGCAACGCAAAATCCTGAAACACGAAAGTCAGCGGGTTGAGGCTGCCCTCGGGTGGTGTGCCAAGCTGCAAAACCCGGCCGCTTTCCGGCCGCTCCAGCCCACCGATAAAGCGCAGCAAGGTGGATTTGCCGCAGCCCGACGGGCCGACAAGGCAGACGATTTCACCGGCGGGTATGTCAAGCGAGATGTTGCGCAACACCTCCGTCGCGCCATAATGATGGCTGATGGCGTCCAGTCTGATGTCCATATCCGATTGATAGCCGTCTAAAGGTTCCTGATCCAATGGAAAACGGCGGCCCGCAAAGACCGCCGCTTTTCTGCGCGTCTCAGTGTCACCCCTCGTAGGTCTCGACGTAGCTGCCGTCGACGAGCGTATCCATCGTAATGTCTTTTCCAACCAGATCTTCCGACTGGAACCATTCAAGCTGGTCACGAATGGAGGCAATGTTCAACTTGGACCCCTCGTTGATCCGCATCGTGCCATTGATGATGGAAGGAGCCGCCTTTTCACGCGGCCGGTCGGTGTACACGTATTTGTGGATCAGATCGACCATCTCGTTCACACCGTCATCGCCGTCGGCCTTGTCGATCATCGTGGAATTGTAGTCGCTGACACCCTTGCCGAAACCGGCGAGGAAATCCTGTGTCTGCTCACGCTCGTCCGCCGCATTCTTCGCCGATGTGAAAACGGTCGTGACCTGGTAGCCCGGAAGGTAGTCCGAGATATCTCCGATAATGTGCACAGCTCCGGATCCGGCGAGCGGTTTGGCGATATGGGGAACGATCGACCAGGCATCGATCTGGCCCGACTTCAGCGCTCCGATGATCGCGCCGACCTTCTGCAGAGGCTTGAAGGACATTTCAACGCCTTCGGCCTGTGCCACCTTGGACCCCATGTAGTGAAACGACGAACCGGCAGTCGACATTCCGAACGTTTTGCCGCCAAGGTTCGCAGGCGCCGTCAGCCCGCCCTTGAAAGCAGCATCCGATGCCAGGATTTTCTGACCGTCAATGCCCTTTTCTTCGCTAAGCGCCCCGCCGATAACCTTGATGGCACCCTTGTCGGCGAGCGAAATCAGGCCGCCGGAGACCGCCGTTACGGCATAGTCTACGTCGCCGGAGGCAATCGCGACCGCCATCGGCTGTGCGGCCTGGAAGAACTTCAGTTCCACGTCCAGACCGGCTTCGGCGAAATAACCGCGCTCAACGGCAATGAAGCTGCCGGAATGCGAAGTGAAGCGAAGCGCCCCCACCACGATCTTCTTGTTCTGGGCAATGGCAGGTGCCGCCAGCGTGGACGCTGCTGCTGCACCCATCAGACCGAGGGTCTGGCGTCTGTTCAATCTCATGTTCCCGTTCCTCCCTTAAAGGTCTATTTTTGTCTTTGTTCAGGCGCCGAGGTCAGCGCGGATATCTTCTTCAAGCAGCGACAGCGCGGCGTCTTTGTCCCGGCCAAGGACTGCTTTCTGCAACCTCTCCAGTCGGTTTGCGCGGGCTGCAAAATCAATGCGCCCCTCCCGAAGCAGAGCAAGGCGAAAGCGCCGCGACTGGTTGTAGAATTTTCCGGCCACCTGGATCAGCCGGGGCGATCCACAGGCTGACAACATCGTTTCCATCGCCCCCCGGCACGCTTCGTCCCATTGCAGGGCCGTAACATCGTCGGGCTGCGCCTGGACTGCGGCTTCGGCACGGCTGAGTGCATGAAGGGCGGCAACGACGCGCGCTTCCCAAGCCACGTCACCGCGGTCGAGCGCACGCGCAAGCCCCAGTTTTTCGGTCTGCAGCCGCATCAATAGAATGTCTTCAAGATCATCCTGTGTTGCAGACGTTACACGAAAGCCGCGCTGGCTGGTCGCCTCCACCAGACCTTCGGCGGCAAGCATCCGCAGGGTTTCTCGCATGGAATGGTTGGAGCCGCCGTAGGACTGCCGCAGTGCTTCGATCTTGAGTTTTTCGTCAGGCCTCAAAACACCGAAGGATATATCCCGGCGGATAGCCGACGCCAGCATGGCGACGACTGTTTCGTCATCCCTGTTCCATCCACCAAAAAGCATTCTGTGCCCTATTTGAAAAAATATTGGATATTTTTCCAATAATCGACGAGGCCATGTCAAGTGCTACGACACATGACCTCAGCTTCTTGTCAGACGCAAATTAAGGTTTTGACAGAAACAGGACGGTTTCACCGCATAACAAACGGATTTGCCATCGGCTGGTCCGACATGTTGATCCATGTCGTTTTCGTCCGCGTGTAGTCGAGGATTGCTTCCAGACCCGCTTCGCGCCCGTATCCGGACTGGTTGTACCCGCCAAAAGGCGCGATCGGAGAGACAGCCCGATAGGTGTTGATCCAGCAGATGCCAGCCCGTAGCCGTGACGACACCCGATGAGCCCGCGCGACATTCTGCGTGAAGACGCCGGAGCCAAGACCGTAAGGCGTCTCGTTGGCCAGCGCGATCGCCTCCTCTTCCGTATCGAAGGGCAAGAGTGACATGACCGGGCCGAACATCTCGACTTGCAGCGTCGCCGTCTGTGGCGTGGCGCATTCGACCAGAGTTGGCGCCATGTAATTGCCGGGCTGCGCCAGTGGCGCACCGCCAAACCGTATCCTGGCACCATCTGCGATGGATTTCTCCAGCGTTGTTTTGATCTTTTCAACCTGTGCGCTGGTGCAAAGCGGCCCGACATGCGTCGCCGCATCCAGCGGGTCGCCGACAACAATCGCTTTGGCTTTCTCTTCGATCCGCTCGACAAGCGCATCGAAAATTGACTGGTGCACAAACCCGCGTGTCCCGGCAACGCAGCTTTGACCGGATGCCCCGAAATTGCCGGCGATCAGTCCGTTGGCCGCCCCTTCCAGATCCGCGTCTGCGAACACGATGATGGGCGACTTGCCGCCGAGTTCAAGGGTGGTTACGGCAAAGTTTTCAGCCGAATTGCGAACGACATGACGTGCCGTCTCAGGTCCACCGGTAAAGGCAATCCGGTCGACATCCGGGTGACGGGTCAGTGGAATGGCGCAGTTCTCGGCATCTCCCGTGATCACAGAAACGACGCCCGGCGGAAACCCTGCCGCTTCAACCAGCCTGGCGAACTCCAGCATTGGAGCCGGGGCAATTTCCGAAGCTTTCAGTACAACAGTGCAGCCGGCAGCAAGCGCGGGACCCAACTTGGTCGCCGTCAGGAACATTTGAGCGTTCCATGGAACAATTGCTGCAACCACACCGATCGGGTCACGCTTCGTGAACACGTGCATGTCCGGCTTGTCGATCGGCAGTACCTGGCCTTCGATCTTGTCCGCCAGGCCTGCATAGTAGCGGTAGTAGTCACCGACATATTTGGTCTGGCTGGCGGTTTCGGCCAACAGTTTGCCGCTATCCGTCGTTTCGACTTCGCCCAGATGCGCGGCGTTTTCTTCAATCAGCTCGGCCAGACGGTAAAGCAGCTTGCCGCGCGCCGTTTGTGTCATGTCTCGCCAGAGAGGATCGTTGAGCGCACGGCGTGCCGCGGAAACCGCGCGGTCCACATCTTCCGGCGCAGCACAGGCGAACGTTGCCCAGTCTTCACCCGTCGCCGGGTTCTCGCTCGACATGACGAGACCACTACTGCCTTCGGTCCAGGTGCCGTCGATGAATAGCTGATAGTGCTGCATCAAATTCCCTTACCCGAATGCCGGCATCACATCTTCGATAAAGCGGCTGAGCGATGCCCGTTTGCGCTCCGCGCTCATGCCGCTGTCGATCCAGAACGAAAACTCATCATAACCGAGATCCTCGTAGCGTTTGATCCGGTCGATAACCTCCTGGGCCGTTCCGATGGTCAGGTCGCGGGCGAGGTTCTCCGGCGCCATCATCTGGTTGGCAGCCATCTCTTCTTCCGAGAGCTCGGCAATCAGACCCTGTGAGACAGGGCGCTTGTTCTGAAACCAGGCCCCAAAATAGCAATAGAACCGAGACAATTCCTGGCTTGCCCGACAGACATCGTCGCTGTCGGAACCGACATATGTGTGGTGCAAGATCATGATCTTGGGCCGCGGACCGTCCCAAGAGGCACAGGCCTCGTTGAACCGTCCCATCAGCGTTTCGGCCTCCTCAAGCCCCTGCCAAAGCGGTGTCACCTGAATGTTGAACCCGTTCTGGACACCGAATTCGTGACTGTTCGGATCGCGCGCCGCAATCCAGATCGGCGGCCCCTCCTCCTGCAGCGGTTTCGGAGACGAGGTCGAGGCGGGAAAGTTGAAGAACTCGCCGTCATGCGCGTGGTCACCTTGCCAAAGCTTTCGCAGCAGCGGTGTCGTCTCGCGCATGCGCTGACCTGCTTCCCACGCGTCCATCCCCGGCATCATCCGTTCGTATTCGTAGGAATAGGCCCCCCTTGCGATCCCGAGCTCGATCCGTCCGCCGGTCATGAGATCGGCTGCGGCCGCCTCCCCGGCGAGTTTGATCGGGTGCCAGAAAGGAGCAACGATCGTTCCCGTCCCGAGCCTGACGTTGCTGGTGTGATGAGCCAGATCGACAAGCGACAGAAACGGATTGGGTGCAATGGTGAACTCCATGCCGTGATGCTCACCTGTCCAGATCGCCCGCATTCCGCCTTCATCGGCCATCCTGCAAAGCGACAGAAAGTTCTCGTAGAGCTCGGCGTGAGGTTCTTCCGGCGTCAACCGTTCCATGTGAGCAAAAAGGGAAAACTCCATGCTCAGGCCCTTTCGTTCAGACGGTGGGTTTCACCTGAAACCGAATCACCGAGATAGAGGTTGAAATTTCGCGTGCGGACCTCTTCTGCAAAGCGCTGCATCATGCGCGCAGTCGCCGGTGAGTTGAATTTAAGGCCCGCAAGGTCGGCGAAGGGAATGTGACTGAGCGCGCATGCCCCGTTCACGGGACCTGCCTTTGCCAGTAGATAGGCAAAATGGGTTTCCTGGGCATGATCGTCGAAGACTGAAAACACCGGTCCGAGATCCGCGCTCACGCCGAGATCTTGCAACTCGGTTCGCAGGCACTCTCTCATTGAAGTCCTGTCGGGAGCGACGCACTCCGGCAGTTTGTAGCCCTCCGGTGTCGGCCTGAGAAGAACGCCCTCCGCTGTCTCCACGACAGCACCGCATACGTTCTTAGTGGCTCCTGGGTCGCGCGTTTGGCGCTCAAGACCGAGACTGAAAAACTGGCCGTTTGCGTAGCCGATGCCACGTCCCTCCCGTTGAAAGAAGTCCGTGACCTCACCCATGAGAACCGAATGGTCGCCTGCTGGCACAATCTGGTGTGTCTTGCAGGAAAACGTCGCGATTGCCCCATCGATCACCGGGACACCGTGTGCGTTGCACGTATGAACCACACGGGCGAACCGGTCGCCCTTGTAACCGGCAAAAATATTGGCCACGTCCTCCTGGCCTTCGCTCAGCACACTGACCGCGAACTTCTCGCAGGTGGAAAAGACCGCGTAGCTCGACAGGAACTTGCCCGGGCAAACGAGCAGAAGCGGCGGGTTCAACGAAACCGAGGAAAACGAATTGGCCGTAAAGCCGACAGGACGGTCTTCAGCATCCAATGCCGTGACCACGGTCACACCGGTCATGAAACGGCCGAAAGCATCGCGTAAGTCGCGCGGATCAATCTTGCTCACGATGAACACCCTCCTGCAAACTCCGAAAGGACCCGGTTCACGATTTGCGAATGGGTCATCGGCATCATGTGCGCGGCGCCTTCAACGATCCTGGCCGTGCCATTTCGGGCCAGTTCCGCCATGGCTTCGCTCATCAGAGGCGTGGAGTTCGGTTCCAGCGCACCCGTCAGGAAAAGAGCCGGGCAGCGTAAGGCTTTCAAAGACGCCTCGCTTGGACCGTCCTCGCTGGCGAACACGGTATAGGCGGACCTGTATCCAGATGGGTCCGTGCCGATAAGCCAGTCTTTGCAGGCCTGACGTTCCGGGGACGGCTCGTTGCCGAACCAGCGCGTCAGCGTTGCTTCCGGGTCGGCCGTGCCAGCGCCACTGAGGCTGTTGGCGCGGTCCTGCACGCTTTTTCGCGCCGAGGCGCTCCGCCTGTAAATCGCGTTGAGCGCCGCAACGCCTTGCACCCGGTCCGGGTAACGGGATGCCACGTCAAGCGCGATCATGGCCCCCATCGAGTGTCCGGCAATCACAGTGGGCCGGTCCAGCAAGTGCGCGACCGCGTCGCCAAAGTCCTGCAATGAAGCGTTTGCCGGCAAAGCCGTACTCTCACCGTGTCCTGGAAGATCCGGCGCCAGGATTTCGAAGCGACCGGACAAAGCGGCAATCTGGGCGTTCCAGGCTTCCGCACGCAGTCCGACCCCGTGGATCAGCAGCAGGCGCGGTCCTGCGCCCGACTTGACCACAGCCAGTGCGCCCGCTTCAGACCGCGGCTGGGTTGTCCACGTCATGGCCCATCTCTTTCAGATCCTGGTACCTGTCTCCGATCCTGTGAAAAGGCCGGCCCGAAGTTGCCCCGCCCAGAACCACGACAATTTCGTCCGCCCTTGGCGCATCAGGGATCGCGAACTGGATCGTCAGGTAGTGGGATCGCCGGCCGGCATCGTTCTTGTCCATGAGCGGCACCATGATCGGCGCGTTCGCCGGTCCGCGCGTGTTTGTGAACGCAAGATATGATTTCGCCCCGACAGCTTGCCGGTAATGGTTGCCGAACCGCAGCGTATGGATCAGGCCGGAGGCATGTTCCACCTCCCCGTCTAGGCCGACAACGGCAGCTTTGCCATAGGCCTCAACGGCATCGCCGCTTCCCGCCAGCTTGATGACGCGTTCCGTCAAGAGGCTGCCGAGCACGGGACCGAAAGCCTGGATCTGCGGATTGAGGTCCTCGACGAAACGTCCCGCCCAGGGGTTCTGCACCACGGCAGCGACTGCAAACATGCGCCAGGGCGTTTCCGCCTTTCGAAAGCCCTCGATCAGGACTTCCTCCTCAAAGGTCACGATTTTCCTGATGTCTGGATCCATCCCCGTCCTCCACGACAACACCGGACGTCGAAAATTCGGACCGTCGCCGGGTTGCAAGAATGAGTGTCAGCCCCCTCCAGGCTGATCGATCCAATATCAGGCGCCTTGACTTTTTGGACAAACGATTGATTTTTGGTCTCAGGCATTAGTCAAACTTATAGGTAACTTGATCATGGCGATTTCACTGCCGCCGCTGAACTGGTTTCGCGCCTTCGAAGCGGCCGCCAGAAACTTGAGTTTCACAGCGGCGGCAGAAGAAATCGGAATGACCCAGTCTGCTGTCAGTCAGCAGGTCAAATCACTGGAGCTGCGTCTGGGCGTACCGCTTTTTGAGCGCAAGGCCCGCGGTCTTGCCCTCACTGACCACGCCCGCCGGCTCCTCCCGCAGGTGGACACCGCCTTGGCGACCCTGACCACGGCGACAGACGCTTTCGTGACCGATCAGGAAAAAGAACTGCTCACCGTTTCAGCCTCTGTCAGCGTCATTCAGTGGGTGATAGCTCCCTTGCTGCCGGACTTTACGGATGACCATTCCGACATCTCGCTTCGATTGATCAGCGCCGTCTGGCCGGATGAATTCACCCGGATCGCAGCAGACGTCGAGATCCGCTTCGGGTCACAAAAGCAGGCAGGAGAAGAGGCCCGCCTGCTCGGTTCCGACAGACTGATCGCGCTCAAAGCCCCTGGCCTGCAAGGCAGAATTGAGGACCTGCCCCTGATCGAAGCCGTGGGTATTTCCGATGGCTGGAAATCCTGGGCGCGCGCCACGGGTGCCGCGACAAAACCACCGGCGCTATTCGTGGATTCCTATGGCCCCGCGCTTCAGCTGGCAGTTCACGGCAACGGTGTTTGCCTGGTCCATGAACTGCTAGCCGCTCATCCAAGGCAGCAGGGTCTCATCGAACTTGCTCATGACGTTCCGGTACCGGCGCATGAAAGCTACTATCTGTCGGTCAAATCAGACACGAAAGCAGCCCGCGCCTTCAGCGATTGGATTTCCGGAACGGTAGGGCAGCTGCTCTCAAGTGGTGCAAACACAAAAAGCCCTCCTGCCAAGAGGGGGAAGTAGACCGCCTTCCCCAACTGGAGAGTAGAAACGCTTCGATCAGCTGGCTGATTTCAGTCTTTCCACCAACTGTCCCAGCACAACCTTGTTCCGGCTCGTCACGGTAGTGCGTTTCCAACCGTACTTTTCGCAAAGCTTGCTGAAGGAGCCGCCGCCCGCCTTGCACATGACCTCGAACTGAAGCGCGCGCCGGGCGTCGGGTTGATCGATCAGTGCAAACCAGGTCAGCGCTTCTTCTGCACGCGTGATCTGAGCGGGCGGAAACACCTTGCGCCTTTTTGCTATCTTGCGGCGATACTCCGGCCAGGCTGTGAGGATTGTTTTCGGACCGTCTCCCTTACCGGTCACCGCGATCACTTCAACAGCCTCGATCAGCCGTTCCATCACATCCCCAGGCTCTCTTGGCCGCGTCGAACAACCCATGCTTGAGCACCTCTTTTGCAATTGGATTTGAGAAATACCGGGAACATCCCTTTCCTCACTCCAACTTGCGAAGAGTGCTGCGCTTGAGGATCCGCTCACCTTCGGACCTGATGATATCAGTTAGTGTGCTTCTGTATCGCGAGCCTTGAGATAGCCTTGCTCCCAGAAGTCGAAATAGTCGGCCTCGCGTGGATAGGGATTGTCGGTTTGCGACTTGCCCTGGCGGAAGGCCTCCGCGCCGCGCTCGAAGGCATGGATCTGTGCCTTCGTCTGATATGTATTCATGTGCCCCACCGAAAACTGCGGCAATCATGTCGACTGCCTTGCCCCTTGCCCCCATCGGCTGGACAGCGCACCACAAGGAAAACGCGCATTCTTTGCTCAGCACTACACAGCCGGTGATTGCTGACGGGAGTGTAATCAACTTCCCTGTTGAGGCAACTGGTCTCAAGCTGCTTTCCCCCGCAATTCAGAAGACATCATCCGGTCGAGTTCGTAGGACAAAAGCACCGCCAGCGTAATCGTCGGAGCGCCGGGATTAAGCTCCTTGGCGCTTTTGAGCAGAGCTCCCAGGTCAAGCGTGTCGAATAGATTCAGAAAATCTCTGTGCAGGATCCATTCAGACTTGTTCAACACAAGCCAGGACACGGCGGTGACGACCGTCGCTGACCAGTTTCCCCGGTTGTGGGGGGTGTTGATCAATCCGAAAACCAGCCGCAAGTGCTCTGCGCCGTGTTTCTTCAATAAGGTCTGACAAGTACGCCGGGCCTTCGATTGGTGACGCCCCTCGATACGCTTCGCAGCTGACACAAAGTGCACTCCATACTCGGCAGCAATTCTGTCCACTTGCGCGCCTGACGACATCAGCGGCCCTCCGTATCTGCGGGCGTGGTTTTCCTTAAAGCAGCAAACGACGCCTCGGCCCGCTCGCGCGCGCTCATGCTCAAATGTTTATGTTTTGTTCTCATAACTTTACCAAGATCGGCCCGTGCACGCTCCTTGCCAATCCGCTCTGCAGCAGCGTGATGTCCTTCGGGCGATTTCATGCGAGAGCCGCCGGACGCCAGCTCGGACCTCAGGCTCCGCAGCTCCAGCGTTAGCAAACGCGTCCGAGCTTTTTCCAGCGCGTATTCGTCTTCAAGACGTGCGCTCGGTTTTTCGGCTCGCAGTCGAAATTGGGCGACCCTGTCCCTTGCTTCTTCAATTTGCTCCTTCAGTCCGCTCACAAGCAGCTCCTCTTTTGCCTTCTCACTACAACCACTTCCCGAGGTTCCTTTTCTCCCTGAAACTCACACGCGAATCGTACGCATATAACGTACACTTGTCAACGCAAGTTCCATACGCTACAACGAAGTTCACTCCGTTGGGACAAGATTGCCGATAATGACATGAACGAGACCGGATTATCCCTGCACACCAGGCTTCAGGACCTGAAAGAAAGGTCCGGCCTTTCGCTTCGGGCCATTGCCCGCGAAATGGGATATTCCCAGGCCTCGTCCATTCAGCGGTACTTTTCAGTTGATTATCCAGAGACTGGTCTGCCGGCGAATTTCATCAGCAAATTGCTGGCCGTCCTTCCCGGCAAGGGCGAACCGGCGATCACCCGTGAGGAGGTCCTTGCGCTCGCAGACGGCTCGGTTGCCGAAATTCAGCGCAAGGCCCCGGCATTACCAAAGACCGGCGTTCCCGTCGTGGGCGAGGTCGCTGCCGGACTGTGGATGGAAGCGGCGCTTTTTGAAACTGAAAATGCAGAAGAATCAACGATTTCATATGATATACGTTTCCCCCCGCACGCCCAGTACATTGTGCGCGTCCGTGGTGAGTCGCTCAACAGGATTGCAGCCAACGGCGATCTGCTTTTGTGTGTTGACTATCTCGCCGCCGGCATAGAACTGAAAGAAAATGATCTGGTACTGGTTGAGCGCTCCCGCGACAACGGCATGACCATTGAGCGCACGGCCAAGCGTCTGGTCAAGCTGAATGGCGAGTCCGAATTGATGCCGGAATCTGACGATCCGAGGTTCCAGGACACGATCCTTTACCGGGAAGGTGATTTCGACCATACGGAAGTCACCATCAAGGCCAGGATTGTTATGGTGTTCAAGCCGCTTTAGGACCGAAATCTTTGAAGGAGGGGTTGGCCTCGGCAGATCTTGTCGCCGTCAGCATCGACGCCGCCTCGATGCTTTTTGCGTACAGAATTGCTCATTAAGCTTGAAATGTACGCAGTATGCGTATATTCTTTCCTTCAGTTGAAGGAGGCATTTATGAAGGTTGATCTCGATACGTCGTTCTTTTCGGTCGTTTGCGAACTTGGAAATGCTCTCTACACACCGGAAATCGACCTCACCGACATGAGGGTTGGCCAGCTAATTGAAGACATCCGGACAGGACAGTACGAGAATGTCAGGGCAGTGCTGGAGTGCAACCCGGTAGAAGGCTGGTGCAACGACATCACGGAAGATGTACTAACGGCGGCCTTTCCCGAAACCTCAGACGGCGAGAGCCACATCCAGGAGGAAGACTGGTCGGACTACAGGCGCGATCGCATCGATGCCTGGCGCGCGGGGGTAGTCTCCCGCGCTGCGGCCTGATCCAGGCCCCAAGATCTTGGCTCGCCAGTCGTTTGGCCAAACAGGGTCCTTGAATGCATTTCTACGGTTACCCTTTTCGGCAATACCCTTTGAACACACACACCAATTACGTTTACACTTGGCATTGAACGCGCAAGAGTTTCGAAAGCCCAGATAGAATTGCTGAGTGGGCGATGGACAAGAAACAAAGTAGCACCGCCAGGAAAATAGAAGGCAGAACCATTTGGGACTGGCTTGTAGATCCGCTTGTGCGTGCTGCCGTTGCCGGTGTTTTGGCGGTCGTTTTCTTTGCCGTGGCCTATTACGGCTTTTCCGTATCCAAACCGTCAGGCAGCCCGTTTTGGGATACGTCCACCTCCGTATTGCCGCCGGTCTTTACCAGAGATCATGAACCAGCCTATGCGGGTCACGAGTACAGGCCTGTCGGACCGCGCGACCAGTTCTTTTTCAAGGAGCGGCTTTCGAAATGGTCCTCGGTCGATCAGCCCGTAAAAGGACTTTTGCGCGCTCCCGGAAATTCTCCCTGGCGGATTGACCGCAGCGCGGATGACAGACCGGATGCAATCGTCACCCGTCTCTTTCTCAGCAACGACCGTACCCAACTGGGCGCGATCAGCGTGGACGGTGAAGTCCACTTTTACCAGAACGAATCCTGGCAGCTGCAGGAAACCCGTGTGCGTGGAGGCGCTGAAAGTCTCAGGTCTTCTGCACAGATTGCCGGAGATCTGCTCGGGGCAAGCTACGCCGTCTTTTCGCCGGATGGTTCGAGGATCGTCACGACGTCATCGGACGGCACGAACAGGATCTGGGATTCGGTAACCGGCGAGGAACTCGCCATCTTGTCCCAGGACACCGGAACAACCGCACCTCCCTATTATTCGGAAGACGGATTGCTTTTACTGGGCACGTCGGAGAACGGAACGGTTCTCCTCTGGGATGGGGTCACCGGTCAGCTGGTCAAGGAAATACAAAACGAACAGGGCCGCATGCTCGATGCTCGCTTTGTCCCGAACTCTTCCATGATCGCGATCGCATTTGATGATGCGACGATCCAGTTCATTGATCGCGAAACCGAGCAGTTGAACACCGTTTTCAAGGGCGACTACGGCAATGTTCTCGGCCTTGAATTTTCAAACGACGGCAGCAGGCTGTTATCGCTCACCGAATTCGGCATCGCGCAAGTGTGGGACGTGGCTGCCGAAAGCTGGTTGCTGGTTGCTGAGGAACCGAAACAGCCCATCCGGCTTGCAGCGCTCTCAGGCGACGGAAGCACGCTGATTACAGTGACGGAAGCTGGTACCGTAAGCAGCTGGAATGTCGACGCAGGAGACCAACAGTCGCCCACGATCGGCAACAGGGACATCCGGCAAATTCTTTTCGCTCCGGACGGAGAGCGTTTCCTGACCTTGTCCGCCAATGGAAGCTTGCTGTTGCACCGCCTTGGCGCATCCGAGATCGAACCCCGCGGCCTTTCGTCAGACGCCCGGATAATTGCCGCAGCGTTTTCCCCCGATGCGTCCCAGGTTGCTGCACTCCATCAATCCGGCCTCATTGAAATTCGTGACACGAACACCTGGGAACAGCTCACCTCCAATCCGGACGACGCCCAGTCTCCGACCGCTCAACAGACGCAGGAGCTGTTCGAAGCCTGGGGGGTTGGCCCCGTTGTCAGTGATAGCGGACTGATAAAGGGCCGTCTGTCTTTTTCCGGAGACGGCAGCCGGCTCATGGCGGTGCCAAGTGTCGGCTTCACCAACATTTATGAAATCCAGTATGCCAACGATCAGTCCGTCCGCCCCACGGCCCTCGATGCAAGGAGCCGCTTGATCTTCGGTGAGGAGCGGATTCAATGGTTCGAGGGAACGACGCGGAGAAACGTACCCTCGTCGTTTCTCCATCCTATCCACGCGGTCGCTGAAGTCGGCCGGAATGGAGACCGCGTCGCGGTGGGTGGCGCCGGGGCAATTTACGTCGGCATCCCTGTCAACGCAGAGTATGCACCCGATCTTCCGGATGCGGGTGAACTGGGCGGATTTGACTGGTACGTGGCCGTCGCCCCGTCCACGGCAGACATTGCACCATCCCTGCTCGCGGTTGATTTCGACGGTGACACGGGTGTCGCCGTTGGCGAGGCCGGAACCGTCATGGTCTCGCATGACAGCGGCACGACCTGGACTGCTGCTGCGATTGAAAACACACACGCGCCCCGCCTGACGGATGTCCGCGTCGATCGTGGCAAGAACTACGCGGTTGCCGTCGGACGCCCGGCATTCGAAGGAGCGCCTTCACACGCACTCCTCTACAAGACCAAATCGCTTCCCCAGCGGGGTGAAAACGGAGTTGGCGACTGGTCGCATATCCAGTGGGAAGCAGGCGCTCCGGTCTTCTCCTATGTCGCAATCGTTCTTGGTCTCTGCGCGTTGCTCGCCGCGATCTACTTCCTGCGCCTGTGGTGGCTGATCAAGAACAGCGACGAGCGTCCCGTCGCCGCCGGAAAATCAGATCGCGAAATCGGCTGGGATGATGAAGACGCGCTGGGACTGAAACAACTGGCGACGCAAGTATCGCTGTTCTTGCGCAATGCGCAGACCGAACCGCCTCTCGTCATGGGCGTCGCCGGCGGCTGGGGCTCGGGAAAAAGTTCCCTCATGAACCTGCTTTGCCAGGACCTGAAACGGCGCGGCACGTCAGCGGTCTGGTTCAATGCCTGGCATCACCAGAACGAAGATCATCTTCTTGCCGCCCTGTTCGAGGCGGTGCGCTCACGCGCAATTCCCAGCATCTGGACCTGGCGCGGCCTCTTGTTCCGCGCAAGGCTCGTTGCACCGCGTCTTTGGGCCCAGCTCAAATCCCTGTTTCCGATCATCCTGTTGATCATGTTGGCCGTGGTTCTTGCCGCTCTTGCCATCACCGATCCGCAAATCGCCTGGCTGCATGAGCAATATGAAGCCTTCCTCAAGACGATATCGGAGGAAGAAGGGGTTTCGCTGACAGGGATAGCGGTCAAGGCAATTCCGGCGATCGGTCTGTTCTTGTGGCTACGCTCGCTTTGGATCGCGCTTCCGGCAAAACCCGTCAAACTCTTGCGGGACTTTGCGTCTTTCACAAGGCTGACCGATTTTCAGGACAAGCTGAGCTTCCGCTACAATTTCGGGAAAGCGTTCGGCGAGGTGTGCACCGCATTGCGCATGCCGGGTGTTCCCGGGCTGGTCATCTTCATCGACGATCTGGACCGCTGCCAGGCGAAATCGGTTCTGTCGATCTTTGAAGCCGTCAATTATTTTGTCTCGGTCGGCGACTGTATCGTCGTCATGGGCTTCGACCGCGCCCAGGTCGAACATTCCATCGGCGACGAACTGAAGGACATCGCCGACGGCATTCCGGACCGGGAAATCCCGTTCAATTTCGGCAAGTCCGAAACAGACAAGCGCCGCGCCTATGCCCGGCACTACATGGAAAAACTCATCAATCTTGAAATTGCGATCCCGCCAATGACGCCGGAAGCTGCGGCAGCTTTGGCGGAATCGCGCAAGGAGCAAAGAAGCGAACCGTTGGACGAGGACAAGAAGTGGCTGAATGTCCTGAAGCCTCGGGTCACCTTTGCGCTGCAAAACCTCTCCCGGCTCGCCCAGATTGTCGTGCTGGCAGCACTCGGCTGGTCCTTCTGGCTTTATGGTGGCTCTCTCTATGACAAAGTGACAAGCCTGACACCCACGCTCACAGCTCAGGATACGCCTGCTGTTTCCGGCGGTGCCGGCGGAACATCAAGTGGAACGGGATCCACGACCGCACCTCAAAATCAAGGACCGGAAGCAGCGCCCCTGACGCCAGTGCCGGTCCCGGCAAATGACGGTGTCGGCTCTGAAAACCCGGTTCTCGACGACCCCGAGCCTGCACCGACACCCATCGATCCCATGTGGAACTATCAGGAACTCTGGATTCTCGTCCCGTTCGTCCTCGGTCTGGCTCTTTTCGCTCTGTGGATTTATCTGCGCCGCGCCTATGAAATCTCCAAAAACGTTGAATACGACCCGAGCACATTCGTCGACGCCCTGAAAGACGCGAACCAGGTTATTGAAGGCATCAACGGCACGCCGCGCGCCGTCAAACGGTTCATGAACCGGATGCGTTTTGCCTCAGCGCGCATGCGCCAGATCAACTACAGGGTCGATTTCCTGGACCTGATCGCGCAACGCCTCGGATTGGTGTCCTACCAGTTTGAAGCCGGCGCAGAGAGCGCTCCCAAGATGAATGACAAAAAAGTCGTTGCGCTCGGTTCGGCCGAGGCCTTTCTGCAAGGCCTGCCAGAGCCTGACGATGCGGGTGGCGGCTTGGGACCCCTCGTTGATGCGCATTTGAAGAAAATGGACGCCGGCGAGGAGATCGCCAAGGTCGCAAACCGGGTAAAGAACCTGATCGGCGAAGCGAACGTCAACAAGGACGATTTGAGAAATTACGCCGAAACGCTTCATTCCTCGGCCTTGCTTGACCAAAGCGACCAAGGCGTCGCAACCGGCGAAAACGCTCAAAAGAGCGGCACTGCCACCTTGCCGAACCAGGCTGCCGAATAGAGACCCTTGATTAAACCAGCTTCAACACCGTCTGCCGCGCTTCCAGAAGCTGCACGGCAAGGTCGTCTTTCAGTCGCTCGAACCGGTGCGTCGGTACCGGGACGGAAATGGCATAGATCAGCCCGACAGGGTCCTGGAAGGAAAAGCCGGCAGCCGAGATCCCGTCCGTATGTTCGTTGAGATCCCAGGCGACGCCGGTTGACCGGATATCCTCGATCTCTTTCAAAAACTCCGACAGCGGCCGGTGCCCCTCCCCGTTTGCCTTGAGTTCGCGCCCGGCAATCGCAACAACCCTATCGTCTTCCATGAGCGAAAGGGCGGCCTTGCCGTTTGCCGTGTCCGTCATCGGAAAGACCTCACCGACAGCGGAAACGGTTCGAAGGCGGTGCGTGCCGACCACCTGATCCAGGAACACCATGTGATCATCCCGGAAAACGGCCAGGTCGACCGTTTCCTTGGTCTTCTTCGCAAGATCGGTCAACACGGGATGCGCCAGCTCGCTCATGTTGACCCTGCCGGCTGCAGCAAGGGACTGAATTTCAGAGCCAAGGCGCAGGCCTCCCTCTGCGCTCGAGGACATGACCAACCGCTCCGCCAGAAGCGCATTGACAATCCTCTGTACCGTAGAGCGGGGCAGTCGTACGCGTTCTGCAATTTGCCCAAGGCTGAGACCCGAATTGTCCTGCTTCAGCACGCGTAGAATTTCTGCCGCCCGCGATATGACTTGAACACCTTGATTTGATTGAGTCTTTCTTTCAGGTTCCATCGTCAAAACCATTTTCGCCCTCTTTGACCCAACGCTGATTCTGCGTTTCATGCACAGTGTTAAATGCAGCATATAGGTCAAATTTCACAATAAGTCGAGAATTCCTCTTGACCACATTATGATGCATCTGTACCGTTTAGCAATACAGTAAAACACTGACTGACGGGAGGAACACATATGTCAGTGACGATTCGCGGCATCGATTTTCAGGAAAACCTGAACAACGATATGGGCCTGGAGTTCTACAACCTCTCCCACCGCTACGGCTTCCAGTGCCCGAACTGGCCCTACTTCCAGGACGTTCAGATCGACCGGAAGCACTACATGGCCAAATCGGGGGTGCTGTCGCAGACCATCACCACGACCATGCACGTGACCACGCACATCGATGCGCCGGCTCACGTCGTTCAGGGCACGCCCTTCATTGACGAGGTCCCGCTGCCGCACTTCTTCGGGTCCGGGCTGGTCGTCTCGGTCCCCAAGAAGAAATGGGAGCAGATCACCGGCGACGATCTGGAAAAGGCCTGCGGTCATGCCATCCGCAAAAACGATGTGCTGATCATCAACACCGGCTGGCACAAGCAGTATGAGGATGGTGACTACTTCGCCTACTGCCCGGGACTGGTCCCGTCCGCCGCCGACTGGATGATCGAAAAGGGCGTCAAGGTTGTCGGCCATGACACCCAAGCCAATGACCACCCGCTTGCAACAGCCATCGGCCCGCAGCGTAACGGTCCGATCATGCCCCACCTGGAAGCCGAGTATCTCGAATGGTCGGGCGGCATCGACTGGAAGGATGCCTTCCCCGAATGGGAGCCGGTCCACAACAAGCTCTTCTCCAACGGCATTCTCGGCATCGAGAACGTCGGCGGCGACCTCGATGCCGTCACCGGCAAGCGCTGCACATTCGCGTTCTTCCCATGGAACTGGGATCGCGGCGACGGCTGCATCATCCGTCTTGTCGCCATGATTGATCGCGGCCAGGGGTATCGCATCGAACCGGGCGAAGACTTCTGATCAACTGAAATACCGAGACCGCCGGGCTGCCCGGCGGTCCCGAATGCCGCGTCTGGGAGGAAGCGATGCATGTAAAGCGTTTCGACGACGCCGAACCTTACGAAGCCCCCAATCACCGGGGTGTGGTCGGCTTGCGTTTGCAAGGTTTTGAGGAAGGCGGCCCTGAAAATCAGTGGCTCGGTCTCAGCCAGTTTCTTCCGGGCGGCGGTGCCGGACCCGACTCGACGCCGTTTGAGAAGGTTTATGTCGTCCTGGAGGGCGAAATGACCGTCATATCAGGCGCAACCGAGACGGTTTTGAAGAAATACGACAGCTGCACGATTGCGCCGGGCGAAGTGCGCACCATCGAGAACCGGTCCAATCACATCTGCACGATGCTCGTCGTCATTCCCTATCCGCCGGAGGCAAACTGATGGCTGACGTCTGGACCCATCCACTTGAACTCTTTGACATCAAGGGCAAGGTTGCTCTGGTCACGGGAGCGACCGGCGCTTTCGGTGCGGTCGCTGCAAATGCGCTCGCCGGTGCCGGCTGTGATCTCATTCTGGCCGCTGGCAACAGCGAGGCGCTGGAGAAGGTTGCGGAAGAATGCCGTGCCAAGGGGGCAGCGGTCGAGACCGTCAACAAGCGCCCCACGGACGCCGCGGTCTGTGACGAAATGGTCGAAAACTGCGTGAAGCATCACGGATCTCTCGACATTCTCGTCGTCGCGTCAGGCATGAACAAGGTTGCGAAGATCAATGACATGGAACCAGCCGACTTTACCGGTGTCCTGGAGGCCAATGTCACGCAGTCCTGGTTGCTGGCACGCTCCGCAACCGCTCAGATGATGCAGCAGCCACAAGGCGGCAAGATCGTGTTGGTCTCCTCGGCACGGGGTCTTCTGGGTCACCCCGCGGGTTACACTGCCTACTGTGCTTCGAAAGCAGCGGTGGACGGCATTACCAAGGCGCTCGGCTGCGAACTCGGCGCTGACAACATCACCGTCAATGCCATCGCTCCAACCGTCTTCCGCTCTCCGCTGACCTCCTGGATGTTTGAGGACGACGAGCTCGCCAAAGGTTTCCGCGACGGGTTCCTGGCCCGTGTTCCCAAGGGACGTCTTGGTGAGCCGGAGGACCTGATCGGCCCGCTCCTGTTTCTGTCCTCCAAGGCTTCGGACTTTTACACCGGACACATTCTTTATGCCGACGGCGGCTATACGGCAGGATAGGCAATGAGCGAGAGCAAAAACATCGCGGTTCTCGGTGCCGGACTTATGGGACACGGCATAGCACTGACATTTGCCCGCGCCGGCCACTCTGTTCAGGTCTTCGACACCTTCCAGGCAAGCCTCGACACGTTGCATGAGAGGGTCAGGACGAGCCTCGCGGCTCTCGGCGTAGAGGGCGGCGATGCAGATGCAGCCATTTCCCGCATCACATGCCAGCCGGATTTTTCAGCGTGTGTTGCCGATGCGGACTTCGTGTTTGAGGCCGCACCGGAAAAACCGGACCTGAAACGCGCCCTGTTTGCAGACGTTGAACGCCATGCGCCGGCAAGGACTGTTTTTGCATCCAACACTTCGGTGATCCCGATCACGAAGATCATGTCGGACCTTGAGGATCGGTCACGGGCGCTCGGCACCCACTGGTGGAACCCGCCGCACATGATCCCGCTGGTCGAAGTCATCCGGACAGAGTGGACGGCTGAACCTGCGATGGTCGCGATGGTGGATCTGCTGGCTTCGGTCGGCAAGACGCCGGTCCGGGTGGAAAAGGACGTTGCGGGCTTCATCGGTAACCGCCTGCAACACGCCATGTGGCGCGAGGCCATCAGCCTTGTCGAAAACGGCGTGTGCGCTGCTGCAGACGTCGACACTGTCGTCAACGCAAGTTTCGGCAGGCGCCTTGCAGTTCTTGGGCCGATGGTAAACGCCGATCTGGTCGGTACGGATCTGACGCTCGACATCCACGAAAACGTTTTGGCTGATTTGGACAATCGGCCGGCCCCTTCCCCTTATCTGCGCGAACTTGTGGAGGCAGGAAAGCTCGGAATGAAAACGGGTGAAGGATTTCAGAGCTGGACGCCGGAACAAGCGGACGAAGTCCGTCAGCGCGTTGCAGCTCACTTGCGGAAACTCGAAACCATCTTGGGTTGACGCGCCTTGCGACCATGAGTGGCGCATCTGGGAGGAAAAACGATGACGCTATTGGGAAAGAAATTTGGCATTACCCGCCGCGGCTTCATTGCCGGTGCAACGGCGGGGCTTGCTGCCCCTGCAATCCTGACAAGAACCCGGGCTTACGCGGCTGATCCGATCATCAAGATCGGTCATGTCAGCCCGCGCACTGGACCGCTGGCCGGTTTCGCCGAAGCAGACGATTTCGTCCTTGCAGGGATCCAAAAGGCCCTCGCCGGCGGTGTTGAAAACAACAACAAGTCCTACAAGGTCGAGATCATTTCCAAGGACAGCCAGTCCAACCCGAACCGCGCGGCCGAGGTCGCGTCCGAACTGATCCTGAGTGACGAGGTGGACATTCTGGTTGGCGCATCGACGCCCGATACCACCAACCCGATCTCCGATCAGGCCGAACTCAACGAGGTTCCGTGCATCACCACCGATTGCCCCTGGCAGCCTTACTTCTTCGGCCGCAATGGTGATCCGGCGCAGGGTTTTGATTACACCTACCACTTCTTCTGGGGTCTGGAAGACGTCATCAAGGCGTTCCTGGCGCTTTGGGAAGAAAGCGGTGTCGCGCGCAAGGTCGGTGGGCTCTTTCCCAACGATGCGGACGGCAACGCCTGGGGCGATGACAAGGTCGGCTTCCCACCTGCTCTTGTCGGCAGCGGGTTCGAGTTGACCGATCCGGGCCGTTACCAGCCGCTGACTGATGATTTTTCAACCCAGATTTCCGCCTTCAAGGAAGCTGGCTGCGAGATCGTCACCGGCAACATGATCCCACCCGATTTTGCAACTTTCTGGTCCCAGTCCGCTCAGCAGGGCTTCCAGCCGAAGGTCGTCACGATCGGCAAGGCACTCCTGTTCCCGTCAGTCATTGAATCGCTCGGCGACCGCGGCGATGGCCTGACCTCGGAAATCTGGTGGACGCCGGAACATCCCTTCTCCTCGTCCCTGACCGGCGAGTCCGCCAAGCAGCTCGCGGACGGTTACGTCGCCTCGTCAGGTCGCCCCTGGACCCAACCGATCGGCTTCAAGCACGCGCTCTTCGAGGTCACCACCGATGTGATCAAGCGCAGCGCCGACCTCGACGACCCGAACGCGATCCTCGAAGCCATCCAGGCAACCGACCTGCCAACAGTGGTCGGTCACGTCAACTGGGGCTTCGGTCCGGTCAAGAACGTGTCCAAGACGCCTTTGGTCGCCGGACAGTGGCAGAAGGGCGCAAATGGCATGGAACTGGTCATTACGTCCAATCACAGCGCACCCGAGATTCCCACCACGGGCGAGTTGAAACTGCTGTCGTAATGAACCCTGGCGCACGGCGGCAGCGCCGTGCGTCATCAGCTGCATAGAGTCTGCGAGACATTCATGGCGCCTGTTCTTGAATTAAAAGGCCTGTCAAAGGCTTACGGTGCAATCACGGTTGCTGACGAGTTGTCCTATCAGCTCGCGTCCGGCGAAGCACTTGGTGTCATCGGCCCCAACGGCGCGGGAAAGACGTCCATGTTCAACCTGATCACCGGAACGGTCAGGGCCGATCGGGGGCAAATATTTTTCAACAGCGAAGAGATCACCCGTTACTCGGCCGCAAGGAGATGCCGTCTCGGCATTGCCCGCTCCTTCCAGATACCGCAACCATTTGCCGGCATGACCGTTTTTGAAAACGTCCTGGTCGCAGCAACACATGGCGCAAAGATGCCAGCGCCCCTGGCCGACAAGCATTGCCTGGAAATGCTGGAACTCACTGGCCTGATCGACAAGGCGAATGATGTCTCGGGAAGTCTCACACTGCTCGGCCGCAAGCGGCTGGAACTTGCGCGTGCGCTTTGCGCACAGCCCCAAATCCTGTTGCTCGACGAGATCGCCGGCGGGCTGACCGAAAACGAATGTCACGCGTTGGTGGAGTCCATCAATTCGATCCGGAAAACCGGCATCTCGATCATCTGGATCGAACACATTGTGCACGCGCTGCTGTCGGTTGTGGATCGCCTCATCGTTATCGACTTCGGTCGAAAGATCGCCGAGGGCGATCCGAAGGAAACCATGGCAAGCCGCCAGGTTCAAGAGATCTACATGGGGGTGGATGCCGATGCCTGACACGCTTCTTGCCACCAACCGGCTCGACGCCCACTACGGTGATTTCCAGGCGCTTTTCGGTGTCGACATCGAAGTTCACAAAGGTGAAGTCATTGCCATCATCGGCGCCAATGGCGCTGGCAAGACCACGCTTATGCGCTCAATCACCGGGCTTTTGAACAACAAGCCTGACATGGTGACCTTTCGTAACACGCCGATTGGCGCCCTAAGGGCCGACCAGGTCGCCAAGACGGGCATTGCGATGGTTCCCGAAGGACGGCAGCTCTTCCAGTCGCTCTCCGTTGAGGAAAATCTCATCATCGGCGGGCAGATGGGCCGCAACGGTCCGTGGGAACTGGAAAAGGTATTTCAGCTCTTTCCCGTCCTGAAGGAGCGCCGCGCCGTTCAGGCAACAGCGTTATCAGGTGGCCAGCAGCAGATGGTCGCAATCGGCCGCGCGCTCATGTCCAACCCGGAACTCATTCTCTTCGACGAGATCAGCCTGGGCCTGGCTCCCATCATCATCAAATCGATCTACGAAGTGCTGCCGGGCATCATCGGCGAAGGTATGAGCGCGGTCATCGTCGAACAGGACATTGCCAAGGCGCTCAGCGTCGCAGGCAGGGTTTATTGCATGCAGGAGGGCAGGATTTCGCTCGAGGGACGTTCCGACGAACTCACCCGCGAGCAGATCAGCGCTGCCTATTTCGGAGTCTAACATGGAGTGGATCAACGCCATTGTTCAAGGTGTGCTTCTGGGTGGCCTCTATGCCCTGTTTGCCGCTGGCCTGTCGCTGATTTTCGGCGTCATGCGGCTGGTCAACATTGCCCACGGTGACTTCATTGTCCTGGCCGCCTTTCTGGCCCTGTCCATAACCACCGCGCTCGGTGTCAATCCGATGCTGACCCTGGTTCTGGTCGTGCCCCTCATGGCCGTTATCGGCTACTTCCTCCAGCGCGGCATTCTCAATCAGACCTTGGGTGATGACATCCTCCCGCCGCTTCTGGTGACGTTCGGTCTTTCGATCATCATTCAGAACGGCCTCCTGGAGATCTACAGCGCAGATCCGCAGAAGATGAATGCCGGTGCAATCGAAACCGCCAGTATCGCGCTGCCCGGTGACCTTAATGTCGGCGTTCTGCCGCTGTTGATGTTCGCCGTTTCCGTTGCCGTCATCGCGGGACTTCAATGGATTTTCTACCAGTCCGCACTCGGGCGGGCGTTCCGTGCCGTATCGGACAAACAGGACATTGCCCAGCTTATGGGGCTCAACAAGGCCCATGTCTTCGGACTGGCCATGGCGCTTTCCCTTGCCGTGGTCGGCATCGCCGGCGTGTTCCTCGGCATTCGCACCAGCTTCGATCCGTCGATTGGCCCGGGTCGCCTCATCTTCGGCTTTGAAGCCGTCATCATCGGCGGGTTGGGGAATCTCTGGGGCACGCTCATCGGCGGCATCATCCTGGGTGTCAGCCAGAACATCGGTGCCCAGATCAATCCGGGCTGGCAATTGCTCGCCGGACATATCGCCTTCCTGATCGTACTTGCTGTGAAACCGCGCGGCCTCTTTCCACGGATCGACTGATGACAACAGCTTCCTACACCATCTCCAGATCATCCCCGGCAAGCAGGATTGCCGCGGTGATCGGCATATTGTTCCTTGGCGCGCTCATTGCGGCGCCCTGGTGGGCAGGCCGCGCAGACATGCGCCTCCTGAGCGAGATATTCCTCTATCTGTCGCTCGCCTGCCTCTGGAACCTGCTGGCCGGTTACGCGGGGCTTGTCTCCGTCGGCCAGCAGGCCTTTGTCGGTTTCGGCGGCTACATGCTCTTCGCGCTTGCGATCTTTGCAGGATTGTCGCCGCTTGCCGCGATTCCGCTCGCAGGCATTCTCGGAGCCATCGTCGCCGTGCCGGTCGCGGTTCTGATATTTCGGCTGCGGGGCGCCTATTTCGCGATCGGAACCTGGGTCATTGCTGAAGTCTTCCGCCTCAGCTTCGCGCAGGTCTCGGCGCTGGGCGGCGGTTCGGGAACCAGTCTTCCCGTCGGTATCGTGCGCTCCATGGCTTCCAGCCGCTCGATGCGTGAAGCAACCACGTATTGGCTTGCGCTCGGCATGGCCATCCTGGTCATCGCGGTGATCTACCTGCTGCTCAGATCCCGAAACGGGCTCGCCCTGACGGCCATCCGGGACAGCGAAGTCGCCTCCAACAGCTTCGGCATCGACATCTGGCGCCACAAGTTCATCGTCTATGTTGTCACCGCCGGGCTGACCGCCTCGACGGGAGCCCTGATCTTTCTTCAGAAACTGCGCATCTCGCCGGACGCGGCCTTCAGCGTGAACGACTGGACCGCGTTCGTGATTTTCATCGTCGTCATCGGCGGCATCGGCACCCTGGAAGGTCCGATCATCGGCGTCATCGTTTTCTTTCTCTTGCGCGAAACGCTGGCGGACCTGGGCACCACCTATCTCCTGATACTAGGCCTCGTCGCAATCGTCGTCATGCTCAAGGCACCGCGCGGCATCTGGGGCTTCGTCAAGGACAGAACCGGTCTCGAAATCTTCCCGCTGTCGAGGCGGGTGGTCGAAAAAGAATAGGAGGCGACCTTGGCTCGCAAACGCAAAAAAACGATCATCACCTGCGCAATCACCGGCGCGATCCACACGCCGACCATGTCGGACGCCCTCCCCTTCACCGCCGAAGACATTTCAGACCAGGCGATCGAGGCGGCCAAGGCCGGCGCCTCCATCCTCCACCTCCACGCCCGCAACCCGGAAAACGGGTCCGTCTCGATCGCACCGGAGCATTTCAAGGCCTTTCTTCCCGTGATCAAGCAGGCCACGGATGCGGTCGTCAACGTCTCCACCGGCGGCAGCCTGGTCAACACCATGGAAGAGCGGATCGCCCCGGCCAAATGGGCATCGCCTGAAATGTGCTCGCTCAACATGGGATCCATGAACTTCTCGTTCCACCCGCTCGCCGACCGCATCCAGGACTTCAAATATGACTGGGAAGAAGCCTATATCCGGAATTCGGAAGGGTATATTTTCAGGAACACATTTGCCGACATCCGTTATGTCGCGACTGAGCTTGGGGGCACGCACGGCGTCAAGTTCGAGCACGAATGCTACGACGTCGGTCATCTCTACAATCTGAAATTCTGCATGGACGCCGGCCTCTTCAAACCACCGGTCTTCATCCAGTTCATTTTCGGCATTCTCGGCGGCATCGGTCCCGATATCGACAATCTCATCTTCATGAAACGCACGGCCGACAGGCTCTTTGGTGACGATTATCAGTGGTCGGTTCTGGGGGCTGGCGGTGCACAGATGCCGTTTGCAACGACAGCAAGCCAGATGGGCGGCAACTTGCGCGTCGGCCTGGAAGACAGTCTTATGATCGCGCGCGGTCAACTGGCCAAATCGAATGCGGAGCAGGTCACTAAGATCCGGCGTATCGTCGAAGACCTCGGCTGCGAAGTCGCGACACCGGACGAGGCCCGTGAAATGCTCGACCTAAAGGGCGGCGACCGCGTCGCTTTCTGAGGTACATTGGAAGGAGCCAGGCGACATGCCGGAAATCGAACCGCGAGACCCGAGCTTGAAGGATCTTGAAGGCCTTCATTTGTGGCATGCGCCGATGTCGAGCTGTTCACAGCGGGTTCGCATCGTGCTCGCGGAAACGGGCAAGGACTACACCTCGCACCTCGTCGACCTTGCCAAGGACGAGCATGCGTCCCCCGCCTACCAGGCGATCCACCCGAATGGGCTGGTTCCGGCATTTGTCGACGACGGACACCTTTTCATCGAAAGCGTCGACATAATACAGCAGATTGCCGGGCCGGCGTCTGACCTCGCCGGATCTGCATCACCCGATTTGTTGAAGCTTGCCGACGAAGCTCAGCTCGATCTGAAACTTGCGACCCACGAATTCCTGTTCAGAGGTGTCGAGCGCGGTTCGGAAGAGAGTTTCGACGCATTCCAGGAAAACCATCAGAACGAGTGGCTCAAACAGTTCCGCCGTGACTTTAAGGTCGGCTTTGAAAAATCACGCGTAGATGCTGCCGTAACGCGAACCGACGATGCCTTCCGGAAACTGGACAACCTGTTGTCTGACGGGCGGCTTTTCCTGACCGGCGATACGTTCTCTCTTGCCGATGTTGCCTGGATGCCGAACGTTCACCGTTTTGACCTTATGGGCTGGCCGTTCGAGCGAACACCCCATTTGCAATCCTGGTTTGAACGGATTGCAGCGCGGCCAAGTTACAAGGACGCCCTTCTGGCCTGGCAGAATGAACACGCTGCTGGTGCATTTGCGGCGTACACACGCGAACGCCGCTCAGAGGGGACCGATATCACCGCATTCGGCAGTTTGAGCGGCTGAGACAGCCGCTTTTTGGCATCTGCAAGTTCAAAGTCTAGGATACGGCCCTAGGGTACGGACCCATAAATGAAGTCGATTTGGTTTGGATCGTTTTGACCAGATGAAAGGAGGGAAAGCGCAGGAAATGTGGTTCATTTTCAAGTCTTTCGCGACGAAGCAGATGGCCAAAACGGCCAAATCCGAAGGACGGCAAAATGGCTTCACCTCGCAGCGTCAACGCGCTTGACCGGGCATAAAGCCCGCTCTTCACACGCTTCCTTGCGTGATTTCGCCATTTCTGCCGCTAAATCGGCTTCATTTATGAGTCCGTACCCTAAGCCGCCAAGGCCTGGCGCGCTCTGGAGAGGCGGCTCTTCACTGTTCCGACAGCGACGCCCATTTGCGTGGCGATCTGGTCATGTGACAGGCCGGAAAACACGCACAACTCCAGGACATCGCGCTCTTCCGGACGCAGGCCTTCGATGCTCTTGGCCACATCGCCCAGCTCAACATATTTTTCTTGCGCCGGGGCAAACTGGGCTTCGTGATACCATTCCTCGATCGGCACATGATCACCGCGGCGCTCGCTTTTGCGGTATTCGTCCAGTTGGGCATTACGAACGATAGCGAACAGCCAACTGCGCAGCTTCGTTCCACGCACATATTGGTCTTTGTTGCGTAATGCGCGTTCCAGCGCTGTCTGCACCAGATCATCGGCTGCCTCTCTAGTCGCAGCGATGGATCTGGCGAACCGCCAGATGTGTGGAATTTCGGCTTGAAGGTCTTGAGTGAAGCTGTCTTGAAAGCGGGTCATTTAGCCCTCCCTTGCGGCTGTCTCGATGACCCGGATGTAATGATTACTGAAAAAATATTTATAGACCTCAACGCAAGTTCATCGCGAGTTGACATCTGAAAACAGAAAAGCCCTTCACAGCTTAGTTTACAAAGATGTTACTTGAAGTGATCAAGAAAAAACCAAGATCTCTAACAGCAGGATTTGAAAGACAAATTTCCGAGGGCCGCGAACACACTTTTCCAATCCGGGCTTCGAACGGTCACCGGACAGGCCAGCCTTTCGGAGACTGAAGCATTATCAAGTAAAAAGTGAAGAGTGATATAGATCACACATAATATAATTGATCATAAAATCAATTCTATTAAAAATAAACTCCATAGAAGCGTGACTCATTATAATATAGGAAAAATAATTTTAAAAAATTTCGGAACCAAATACGAGGAGAGACGTTCTTCTTTTGTGAAAGCGATGCAGACACCGGAACCACGGTAAAGCATCGAACCAACTGAAAGCATTTCCACAAGGAGCTTGATCCATGCGTACTCAAAAGAAACTCGTCTCTTCCCTTCTGGCCGCTGTCTTCGTATCCGGAGCATTTGTTGGCTCGGCACACGCAATCGACCTTGGCGGTGTCTTCGGTGACGCTTCCGGTGATGAGCCGGTCTTCACCAGCCGTCAGATTTCCTCAAGCGGTAACACCGTTCGCATCAACACCAACAACAACGCTGCTGCCTATGCTGATTTCCCGGATCAGGCCTATGGCGACCTCAACGGCAGCGAGCCGGTTCCGGTCCGCAAGCTGCAGGCTGACAACGCACGCGTGCTGAGCGGCAGGTAACAGGCTTGACGCTGGCGCGTCAGGAAAAACCACCAGGAAAGGGCCACGCCGGCAAGCGTGGCCTTTCTTCTTTGCGCTGACCTGAGCCCGCCCGGATGCACCCTTGAGATACGATAGGGCATTTTCATCGGGACTAAATCGATCACCCTGGCTGCAGAGCGTAAACTTTTAACCTGATAAATTCCCTGAATTCACCAACCTCTTTCAGGCAAAGCGAAAAGTATTTCGCTGCCTAGGTATAAATATTAATCTGTATTTTTACTGCATTAACTAAATTTTAACCATTCATTAATTCGTCAAAAAACACTGATACCACCGCCTCCCTATGCATTTACAGGCGGCACTTAAGTAATATTGAAAGCTTACAGTCAATTAATTGCCATTTCGGCAAAGCTTCTCAACACAAATGCTGAAGTTCCGCTCACGATTGGTCAACGCCTTAAGTAAAAGTGAGGGACAATTATGGGTTTTCAGTACGGGTCCAGGTTCGAGCCGGTTGTCGAAACGGACGGTCTTGATGTCGTTCAGCGTCACAATCTGATGATGGACGGTGCTCTGGAAAACTTCAGCGCCAATCTGAGGGGATACCAGTTTTCAAAATACAGCCTCGACGGCGGGCTCTCTTCACTTTTCGGTTGGTCGCCAGACGACTACGGCTTTGGGTTCGGCTTTGGGTTCGGGCGCTTGATCATCGGCACGCCGGGCGAAGACAACATCAAGGGCAACGCGCTGGGCAACATCATTTTCGGCCTCGGCGGCAACGACGACATTCACGGGCGGCGTGGCAATGACATCATCTTCGGCAACCGGGGAGACGACAATATCAAGGGAGGTCGAGGCGATGATTACGCGAATGGCGGTGCTGGAATCGACACCCTGATTTTCTCGGGTGAACGTAAATATTACGAGATCGATTTCGATGCCGGCACGGTCACAGACTTGCGTGAGGGCAACAGGGAAGGAACCGATACCTACGTCAATGTCGAATTTCTTCAGTTCAAGGACGAAGCGATCAGCCTTGATCCTGAAGTCTTCACACTTGAGCTGCTTCACTTTGCCGATCAGGAGGCAAATGCCGCGACGATCGACAATATCGACAATCTGTCTGGTGTCCTGAACGCCCTGCGCGCAGAAGACCTTGGCAACGATGGCATAGCTGACAACACTCTGACACTCAGTTCCGGCGACGCGATTATCCCAGGTCTTTTCTTTGATGCGTCCGAGGCCGTTTTTGGCTCCCAAGGCATTGCGGACATCCAGATCCAGAATGAACTGGGCGTCCAGGCCATCGCACTCGGCAACCACGAGTTCGACCTGGGCACTGGACTGCTCGCCGGTCTGATCGACGGCTCCGCAGTGGGCAACTTTGAAAACGCGGCGTTCGTGGGAACGGACCTGGAAGATGCCGACTTTGCGGGTGCACTGTTTCCCTACCTCTCCGCAAATCTGGACTTTTCCACGGATCCCAACCTTGGTCCGCTTGAGGTTGCCGGTGGACAGGACACAGCCACGCTCCAGAATGTCGTCACGTCCTCAACTATCTCCGATGTGAACGGTGAAAAGATCGCGATCATCGGCGCGACGGTCCCCACAATTCGGTCGATCTCGAGCCCCGGTGACGATCTTGGCATTTTCCCGGCCTGGGCCAGCGGGAACCCGACCGACGCGGAACTGGACGCACTTGCGGCCATCCTTCAAGCCGAAGTGGACCAGCTGCTGACCGACAATCCCGAGCTCAACAAGGTCATCCTTCTGAGCCACATGCAGCAGATCAGCATCGAGCAGGAACTCGCTGCACGGCTCGAAAACGTCGACATCATCGTGGCCGGCGGTTCCAACACGCGCCTCTTTGACGACAACGACCGTATCCGCGACGGAGACAGCGATCAGGGGCAGTACCCGCTGTTCATCACCAACGCCGGAGGGACCTCCACAGCCGTTGTGAACACGGACGGCAATTATAAATATGTCGGCCGCCTTGTGATCGAATTCGACAAAGACGGCAACATCATCCCGGAGAGCTACGACGAAAATGTTTCCGGTGCCTACGCAACCGATGCGCAAGGCGTTGCGGATTTGAATGCAGAAGGTCTGATCGACCCGGAGATCGACGCGATCACCGATGCCATCCAGGAACAGATCGTGGCAACGGAATCGAATGTTTTCGGCGTGTCGGATGTCTTCCTGAACGGCAACCGTTCGGGCACTTTTGCACCGGATGATCCGGACGGCGTGCGGACCCAGGAGACCAACCTCGGCAACCTCACCGCGGACGCGAACCTCGCCTACGCGAAGGAAGTGGACTCATCGGTTGTCATTTCGATCAAGAACGGTGGCGGTATTCGCGCTAACATCGGCGAGATCGTCGTTCCGGCTGGTGGCACGGAAGCTGTGCGGCTGCCTAACAGTGAAGTTGTCGACGGCAACGGCGTTGTGGTCAAACCGGAGGGCGGCATCAGCCAGAACGACATCGCCACGACGCTTGCCTTCAACAACGGTTTGACGCTGCTCGACATCACCAAGGAAGAGCTGAAAGCCTTCCTTGAAGGCGCCGTCAGTGCCCTGCCGACAGGTGTGTCGGGCGGCTTCCCGCAGATCTCCGGCCTGAAGTTTTCGTTCGACGAGACGAAAACCTCTCAGACCTACGACGTGGACGGCAATATCGATGTTGCCGGCGAGCGTGTGATAAACGCCGGCATCTTCGACGAGGACGGCAATCTGATTGCCGAGGTTGTCCGCGACGGCCAAATTGTCGGTGATCCGACCGAAAGCTTCCGGATCGTGACGCTGAACTTCCTGGCCAATGCCGGAGATGAAATCCTGTCGTCCCTGTCCAATCCGAACCGGGTTGATCTGATCGACCTTGATGCGGACGGGGTCGACGATGATCTGTTCACCGGAGACGCAACCTTTGCCGCCGACGGCACGGAACAGGACGCTCTGGCCGAATATCTCGATGACAATTTCAATCCGGACGAGGGCGGCACGGCCTATAGCGAGGAAGACACCGGCCCCGACTCCGACGAGCGCATTCAGAATCTCACGTTCCGCGACGACACTGTCTTCGACGATATCCTCCCGCCAACCCCGTCTGAAATCGTCATCAACGAAATCAGGATCGATCAGCCGGACGCGGACAACGACGAGTACTTCGAGCTCTTCGGCACTCCCGGCGCCTCACTGGACGGTTTGACATATCTTGTCATTGGTGACGGCACCGGTGGAAGCGGCGTTGTCGAAGCGGTCATCGATTTGTCTGGTCAAACGCTGGACGAGAATGGCTATTTCGTCGCTGCTGAAGCCACGTTCTCACAAGGCACGGCGGACCTCACGACAACGATCAACTTCGAGAACGGCGACAACGTCACCCATCTTCTGGTGAGAGACTTCACCGGCAGCGTCGGCGACGACCTGGACACCGACGACGACGGCACGCCTGAAACGGCGCCTTGGTCCGAGATCGTCGACAGTGTGGCCCTGATCGAAACCGTCGGCTCCGGCGACCTCGTCTATAGCGAAACCGAGGTCGGACCGGACGGTACCTTTGTACCGGGTCATGTCTTCCGTCTGCCGAACGGTACGGGCGACTGGCAGATCGGTCCCTTCGATCCGGCGGTCGGTTCCGACACGCCGGGTGAAGAAAACTCTGCTGAGGTCCAGGGGCCGGCTGAATTGGCCATCTACGAGATCCAGGGCGCGGGTCACGTCTCCGATTACGCCGGACAATCTGTGCGCACAACCGGCATTGTCACTGCGGTCGACTTCAATGGTTACTACCTGCAGGATCCCGACGGTGACGGCGACACTGCGACCTCGGACGCCATCTTCGTCTTTGTCGGCAACGGCAATGCCGGCGGTATTTCCGTAGGCGATGAAGTTCAGGTTGAAGGCTCGGTGTCCGAGTTCATTCCCGGAGGGGCATCCACCGGCAACCTGTCGATCACGCAGATCTCCGATACAGGCGCAGCCAATTCAACAGTACTATCGAGTGGGAACGCACTGCCGGTTGCCGTTGTTCTGGGCGCCGCCGGGCGCACGCCGCCAGACGCGACGGTCATCTCCGATGATGAACTGCCCGTAAACCTGCAAAACGAGCCAGGTACCTTCAATCCCGACGTTGACGGCATTGACTTCTTCGAAAGCCTCGAAGGCATGCGTGTCACGGTCGACAATCCCGTTGCCATCTCGGCAACCAACGGCTTCGACGAAACCTGGCTTGTGGCCGATGACGGAGCGGGCACGACGCCGGGCCTAAACGGGCGGGGAGCATTGCCGCTTAACGCCGACGCGGATGGATACGGCGACGTAAATCCTGAGCGCATTCAGATGCAGTACGATGGTTTCTTCGACCTGCTGCCCGATGGCTTCACACCGCCTGAGCTGAATGTCGGCGACAACCTGAGCGACGTCACGGGCGTTGTCTCTTACTCCTTCGGGAACTTTGAAGTTCTGGTGACCGACACCTTTGAGGTGGAAACTGCCAGCGACAATGTTGCCGAAACGACCGAGATTGCTGCAAGCGAACGGGATCTGACGGTAGCCACGTACAATGTTCTGAATGTCAGCGCCGGACCCGATGCCAACGATGGCGACCAGATCGCAGCCCTCGCCCAACAGATTGTCGCCAATCTCGGCTCCCCGGACATCCTGGCCTTGCAGGAAATCCAGGACGACAATGGCTCTGCCGGCGAAAACGGCAGTGAGGACGACGACGGTAACGCCATCGACGATGGCATTTTGAGCGCGGATGCAACGCTGCAGGCACTGGTGGACGCGATTGTCGCGGCCGGTGGCCCGGAATACTCGTTCCAGTCTGCGGAAGTCGACGAATTCGGTGAAACAGGCGGCGTGCCGGGTGGCAACATCCGCAACGCGTTCCTCTATAACGAGGATCGTGTGGAAGCCGTCGAAATCAAGACGCTTGAAGTCGAACAGCTCACTGACCTGGGTGTGACGGACCCGACCGCCTTTGACGGAACGCGCGATCCCTTGCTCGGCACTTTTGAATTCAATGGGCAAGAGATCACGTTGATCAACAATCACTTCTCGTCGCGCTTCGGTTCCACCCCAATCTTTGGCGGCCCGCAACCCTTTGTTCAGGCTGGTGAAGATGCGCGAGAGCTTGAGGCAAAAACCATCAATGAAGTTGTTGATGCGCTTTTGGCAGCTGATGCGAACGCAAACGTTGTTGTGCTCGGCGACCTCAACACCTTTGATTTCACGGACGAGCTGACCGAGGATCTGCCAGGTGTCGGTGATGAGCAGGTTCTCACCAACCTCTCGGTTCTTGCCGAGGACAGCTATACGTTCAACTTCCAGGGCAACAGCCAGGCACTCGACCATATCTTCGTCACGGACGGTTTGCTGGACGGGGCTCAGGTGGACGTTGTGCACACCAATGTCGACTTTACCGACCCAACGTCCGATCACGAGCCGATCGTGGCATCGTTCAACTTCGGGGTGCCCGGTGAAGAGATCGCCGGAACCAACGGCAGAGACACCCTCATCGGCACCGCCGGCGATGATACGATTACCGGTGAAAGAGGCGCAGATCTGATCTTCGGTCTCGATGGCTTTGACAAGATCGAAGCGGGCCGTGGCCGGGACATCGTCTTTGGTGGTGCCGGCGACGACATGATCTTCGGTCAACGTGGAAGAGATGAGCTCTTTGGCGAGGAAGGCGAAGACATGATCAACGGCGGCAATGGCCGTGATCTCATCGATGGTGGCGCTGACAACGACATCCTTACGGGAGGCGCGGCCGTGGACACTTTCTTGTTTGTCGAAGACTTTGGCGACGATGTCATTACTGACTACGAGGCCGCTGACGAGTTGGTGTTCGCGGGGATCGACAATGCCGATCTCGTCTTCGAGGACACGGACGACGGTCTCAAGATCACGGCAAGCAACGAAGAGATCGATGGCACCGTCACTTTGCTTGGGATCAACTCGGCGGACTTCATCGTCTAGCGAATGCGGCTTTGGAAAAAGCCCTGTCAGCGTAAAAAAGGGGGAAGCGGCATGCCGCTTCCCCTTCCCTTTTCCGGACAGCGAAATCTGCGTCTCTGCCGATTGACGGGCTTGCACCGATCCTGCCTAATGGCCCCGTTTCCTTTTCAGTTGCAATCCATTTGAAGGACACAAGGACGATGGACGCGATCCCCTTTGACTTTGACGGCTACGAGCCCAAGGGCGACAAGAAAAACTCTGAGTTTTTCCAGGCCTATCTGCCGAAAATCTACGCGCGGCGGCAGGAATCGGGGGTCAATGATCTGGTTGGTGAGATGAAGGCGGTCGTCATTCAGGTCGAAGCAGGCGACGGTGTCGCCACCATGGCCGAGCTACATCGCATGACACCCAACCGGTACCAGGCAAGTTATGTTTCCGGAACGCACAAGTTCCACATCCTGCAGAACAAACCCGAGTTCCCGGCTGTCATTCTGATGGAGCCGTTGTCCGACACCTACGAGGACTATATCCGGCGCCTCAATGTGCTTTATCCGCTGTCCCGTCCGAAGCCGAATACACGCTACGTCGGCGAAGTGTTTCACTGCCCGGACACCGGGACGCTGCGCAGCACCCTTGAAGCCCAGAGCATTCGCTTTGAGTACACTGGTGACACCGAGAACGATCTCTACACGTCGCGAGGCATTCTGTTTTCAACCCCGTCGGATTTCACCGGCAACCGGATCGGCTACAGCAATCACGATTTCAACGACCCGGACAGCCTTGGCCTTGGCGAGCACCTTGAACTGACCGATGAGGAAAAGGCGTCGCTGCAGGACGGCATCACCTTTGCCGAGGAACACGGCCTCAACGACCTGATGCTCGGTTATGACCACATGGCGACACGCATTCTCGCAGGCGAGCGCGAAGACGCGATCCTCGAGTTCCAGACCATGGTGCCCTACTATTTCTGGGGCGCTTACAATATCTCCGACATGAATTCCTCGACCAACGTCAATCGTTGCCCGTCGGTCACCGACGACAAGCGATCGCCTGCAAAGGTCTTCACCGCCAACAACACGCCTTCTTTCGTCAATTCATTTGAAAACCTGCCGATGCCGACGGAAGACTTTGTCCGCAATTTCGGCCGCAGGATGCATCACATGGCAGTCGAGATCCTGGATGGCGACCATCCATCTGGTCAGAAGAATGTCGATTATGTCGTCGGCATCCTCGGCAAGCAGGGCGTGCCGTTCCTGGCGCATGTCGTGGGCGAGTGCAAGGACTCACCTGATCTGAAACAGATCTTTTCCAAACACTCGCAACACACGCTGCTGATCACGGAATATATCGAGCGCTGCAAGGCATTCGACGGCTTCTTCACCAAGTCCAACGTCGCGGCGCTGACCGAGGCGGCCGGCAAGGACGAGCGTTATCAGCACGGCCACGTCTTCGACTGAGTGCCGAAATTCCCTGAAAGCCGGCAGGCGGTCAGTTGAGGTCCTTCAACAGCCTGCCGTGCTTGCGGGTCTGCGCAATGACGTCGCCAAAGGTGGTGTAGCCCCGCGATGACAGGATCGGCAGCATCTTGCACAGCGCCTCGGCGGTCGCCTGCGCATCGCCGAGCGCGGTATGCCGGTGCTCGGGCGGGATCGTGATGTCGAGCCGCTCGCACAAGGCGTCAAGAGAATGCCCTTCCGTATCGCCAAACAGAACGGCTGACAGCAGGACGGTGTCGAGCATGGGGTGGTCCCAGGTCAGACCGCAGATCCTTGCATGCCGGTTGAGAAAGGCCATGTCGAAGGGCGCGTTGTGAGCGACCATGACGCAGTCGCGGGCAAAACCGTGGAACTGGCCCACGGCCGTGCCCGGGTCCGGCGCGTCTGCGACCATGTCATCGGTAATGCCGTGAACCTTTGACGACCCGGGAGGAATGGGACGCCCCGGATTGACTAGCTGATCCACCTTCTCACCGGGAATGATCTTGCCGTTGACGACCCGGACGGCCCCGATCTGCACAATCTCGTCCTTGTTGGGCATCAGGCCGGTTGTTTCCGTATCGAACACGACAAAGTTGAGATCCTTGAGAGGCCTGTTCTCGATCGCGTGTTCGCTTGCCTGTTCGTTCAGGTCGAAGTCGTAGATCAGCGGCCGCTCGGCTTCCGGAGCGATCTGGGCTTTCGTTCCGTCCACCAGGATCATGTAGCCCGGCACCTGCTTCAGCTTCTTGAGACGGAGTTCGAAGCGCAGGTTTCCGTGGGTGCACTTGACCTGCGTGACCACTTCGGTCCGCCCTTCCGAGAGCTTGTCCTGCGCAGCACGCAGCTCCAGTTCGTTGAAATAGTCGAAGACAGATGCGCTGAGACGCGGCACATGCACCTGTCCCAATACGTCGGCAGCCTGTCCGTCGTAAAGCATGATCTTGTGGTTCGGGCTGACCAGGATGATCGCGACCGGGATCTCGGTCAAAAGCATGGCCAGATGCGCCTTTTCCGCCATCAGGCGCGCCGTTTCGGTGGCCACCACATCATCTGTGTCGGCGGAGACTTCCGTCAGTTTTCCGGTCACCGCCTTGACGGCAGGTCCGAGGTCACCAAGGAAGCGTGACTCATGCAGATCCACAATCGCATCAACGCCCGCATGCGCCCGGGTTCGGATTGCTGCCGACAGGCGTTCGATCGGCTTGGCGACATTCTCGTCGAACAGCATCCAGATAGACGTCGTCACGCCCACGATCGCAAAAGCCGACAGGGATCCGGATGTCATGAAAGCGGACATTTCCTCACCGACATCCAGCCGGCTGAATGCGAAATAATGCGACAGGCCGACCAGGCCTGAGCAGGCGATAGCCGACCCGAAGAAAAGGAGAAATGTTCGCAGGCGAAGACTGAGTGACATCAACATCATTTCCCTCCGCAAATTGTTGAGACGATGGGATCGTCAGCAGGAACAGGGATCCAGTCCGCACCGGTAACGGCACCGTCGTCCTCAAACGAAATTGCATCTGTAAGCGCCGCGCGACGATGACCGGCACAATCGGCAAGAAAGGTGATCTTGTTGACCGGTGCCCATCTGCCGAAGAAGTAGGTTTCACCAAGCTTTTCGTCCGGCCGCTCCGGATGCAGCCGGATCGTCTGCATATCAACGGCAACGAAACGCTCGACGAATGGCTGGATATAGGTCCAGGGCCGGTAGAAGGCCTTGTTTTCCACCGTCAGCGCGATGACGAGACCCTCGGGCAAGGCCTCCTTGGTGCGGGAGAACCAGCCGTATTCATTTGAAATCGTGGTCAGGATCATCGCGATGCCGGCGGCAACAGGGGCAAACCAGCGCGGCAAGCGCCCACCCAGCACGCGGTTTACGAGCATGACGAGGCCCGCTGCCGCGATACCGGCGACGAAGGTCGCGATCAATTCCACAAACATGTCATTCCTCCCGCCTGGAGTTCGGGCTTATCCCCCTGCCCGTTTCTCCTGAATTCTTTCCTACCCCAACATGCCGCGTCCGTGCCCGATCGATGACTGCATTGTTTTGACCACCACAAAGGCGTCTCGCAAATGACTTCGCTCAAAATCGGACAATTCCGATGGCTGCAGGAAATTGTCCGGCTTTTGTCCGAGTTTGATCAGGCCGGCCTGGTGCAGCAACCGGGTCTCGGCGATCAGGTCATAGGCATCCAGCAAATCGCTGCCGCCGGACTGACTGAGCCGTCCGTTTGCCCGCGCCTCCAGCAAACGTGCCTTTGTGTTCACAACCGTGATCTGACCCTGAAGCGCGTAAATTCGCGCAAGATCGACAATCGGCACAACGCCATTGAGCTTCATGTCGAGTGAGTTCTTGTTTTCTCCGCTGCGAATGGTTGCCAGACCTCTGAGCAGATTCAACGGCGGATGATGTTTCAGTGAATTGCTGACCATATGCGCCACGAAAATCGAGTTGCTTGCCGCAGCATTCAGCGTGGTTTCCTGCAGGTCTTCGTAAAGATCCTTTTGGCCGCCGATTGGGCGCAGGTCAAACATGACCGAGCTCAGCATCTGCGCTTCCGGATCAGGTTTCTGGATCCAGCCCTCGAAGTAGCTCTTCCAGACCCGGACCGGCTGGCACCAGCGCGGGTTCGTCGCCATCATGTCGCCCGGGCAATAAACGTAGCCGCAGGTGTTCAGCCCGTCGCAGACGAATTTTGCCAGCTCCGCGAAGTAGCCGTCCCTGTCTGCATCGCTGACGCCATCATCCAGAAACAGGCAATTGTCCTGATCGCTGACACCGGTCTGTTCCTGCCGCCCTTGCGAACCGCAGGCGAGCCAAAGATAGGGAACCGGCGGCGGGCCAAGCCTGTCTTCCGCAAGACTTAAGAGACGTCTCGTTGCCGTGTCCGCAATATCGGTAATCAGCCGCGTCACCACTTCGTGCGGGCTGCCGGCAGCCACAAGCTGCAGCAGCAGCTGCGGGATATGCGCCGTCACCTTTGCCATGTCTTCGGCGGTTCCTGCGCGTGTGATCTGGCCGACCATGTCAGCGGAGCTTATCGCCTGAAAGCGGGTCAGATCGGTCTGGGTCACCATGCCGACCAGCTTGTCGCCTTCCACGATGGGAACATGTCCGATCCAGCGTTCCATCATAAGGTGCAGGATATCCGTTCCGATGGCCGACGGCGGCAGCGTCAGCGGTGACGCCGTCATGACATCGGCAACGGCGGTTTCAACCGGCTTGCCCTCCGCGAGGATCTTTCCAGTGAGATCCCTGTTGGTGACAATGCCGAGCAGCGTCTCGTTCGGGCCCGTTATGCAAAGGGAGGAAATGTGCCGGTCACGCATGATCCTGGCTGCTTCCTGCACCGTCGTTTCGGACTGGCAGGTAATCGGATTGCGCGCCATAAGCGTTTCCGCGCGGCTGGTGGCAAGATCGCGGCCGCGTGTGCTCGACTTTCTGGCCCGGTCGAAGAAACGGGCGACGACCTTCTGGTCGTCCATGAGTTTTCGGAAGTCGGCCGGAGGCAGGACCAAAAGGATCGAGTGTTCGTCTGCCTGCGCGGACGTGGCAGCCTTCCCGTCTTTCAAAAGCCCGCGTTCCCCGAACGTGTTTCGCAGCACCAGATGACTGACAATGACGCTGTTTTCGTCCCTGATTTTGACAGCGCCCTCATAAATCACGAAGAGGCCTGGCAGCCTTTCACCGAGCGAGTAAATATGTGCATCCGGTTCGACCCTGCGGACTTCGAAACGTTCTGCGAGCCTTTCCTGGACGTTGTGTGGCAAGGCGTCATAGGGGTGCAGCGACTTCAGGAACCGCAATATCTGGTCGACACTCAGGGACATCTCGATAGCCTCGCCAAAACGGAAAAATCCTGCCCGGCGACGGGCCGGGCAGGACGGGATCATACCTGTTGCAGGCGGCCGGAAACCAGCCGCCTGCAATCCGGATCAGTGATCCTGTGCAACACCGGCACCACGCGGGATGCGGACGCTTTCGACCAGATCCTTGATCGCCTGCGGCGTTTCCTTGGTCATGCCGGAGACGACATAGGCAACCAGGAAGTTGATCGCCGCACCGATCGCACCGAAGGATGTGGACTTGATCGGGCCCAGCAGCGGGTCGGCATCCGTGAAGGTGTTGGTTCCGGGAATGAAGAACCAGCCCTTGTGCAGGAAGATGTAGACCAGCGTCACGACCAGGCCTGCCAGCATCCCGGCCACCGCACCGGTGTTGTTGATGCGGGTCGAGAAGATACCCATCATCAGTGCCGGGAAGATCGACGCCGCGGCTAGTCCGAAGGCCAGCGCCACCGTTTGCGCCGCAAATCCTGGTGGATTGAGACCCAGATACGTGGCGACAACAATGGCCACGGCCATGGCAATTCGGGCTGACAGCAATTCTCCCTTTTCAGAGATTTGCGGGTTCCAGGCCCCCTTGATCAGGTCATGACTCACCGCCGAGGAGATCGCGAGCAAGAGACCCGCCGCGGTCGAGAGCGCGGCCGCAAGACCACCGGCTGCGACCAGACCGATCACCCAGCTCGGCAGGTTTGCGATTTCCGGATTGGCGAGAACGAGGATGTCACGGTTGAACTTGGTCAACTCGTTACCCAACCAGCCCTTTTCCTCGGCAAGTGCCTGCATGTCGGCATTGGCGTCATTGTAGTACTGGATCTTGCCGTCGCCGTTCTTGTCTTCCCAATCGAGCAGACCGGTTTTTTGCCAGGTATCCATCCAGTCGTATTTTGGATCCTCGGCAATCGTTTCGACGGCAACCGCACCTCCATTGATCCCGCCGTTCGGCCACATCATTTCGGTGATGTTGAGGCGTGCCATGGCACCGACTGCCGGAGCGGTCAGGTAGAGCATCGCGATGAAGACCAGCGTCCAGCCTGCGGACCAACGGGCATCGGAAACCTTCGGCACGGTGAAAAAGCGCATGATCACGTGCGGCAGACCAGCTGTACCGATCATCAGCGACAGCGTGAACAGCACCATGTTGAGCGTGTTGGAATGGTGAGCGGTATAGGAGTTGAAGCCAAGCTCCGTCACCACCTGGTCCAGTTTGGTGAGCAGCGGCACACCGCTGGCAACATCGTTTCCGAACAGGCCGAGACCCGGGATCGGATTACCGGTCAGCTGCAGCGAAATGAAGATCGCCGGGATAGTGTAGGCCGTGATCAGGACCACGTACTGCGCCACCTGCGTGTAGGTCACACCCTTCATACCGCCGAAAACGGCATAGGCGAACACGACGCAGGCGCCGATCAGAAGACCGGTCGTGTTGTCCACTTCCAGAAAGCGGCCAAAGGCAACACCAACGCCGGTCATCTGTCCGATAACGTAGGTTGTCGAGGCCACGATCAGGCAGACAACCGCCACGATGCGGGCCGTCTGGCTGTAGAACCTGTCACCAATGAATTCGGAAACGGTAAACTTGCCGAACTTGCGAAGGTAAGGCGCAAGCAGCAGCGCCAGCAGCACGTAGCCACCGGTCCAGCCCATCAGAAAGGTGCTGTTGTCATAACCGGTAAAGGCGATCAGGCCGGCCATGGAAATGAACGATGCCGCCGACATCCAGTCCGCCGCGGTGGCCATTCCGTTGGTGACCGGATGCACGCCGCGCCCGGCCGCGTAGAATTCGGAAGTCGAGCCCGCCCGGGCCCAGATCGCGATGCCGATGTAGAGCGCGAAGGAGCCGCCCACAAACAGCAGATTGATAGTAAACTGATCCATCTGTCAGATGCCCCTATTCTTCGTCCACACCGTGTTCGCGGTCGACCTTGTTCATCCAGGCTGCGTAAAAGAAAATGATCGCCAGGAAGACAAGGATTGAACCTTGCTGAGCGAACCAGAAACCGAGATCTGTGCCGCCGACGGGAATCCCGCTCAGGAGCGGGCGCAGCAGGATGCCGAACCCGAAAGAGACCAGCGCCCAGATCACGAGGCTGATCGAAATGATCCGCATGTTTGCGGACCAGTATCCGTTTTGGGATGGCTTTTCGGACATGTCGTCTCCTCCAGTTCGTCCGTTTGTTTCCAGGAAACCGCGGCAATCTGCGGCTCCGACTTCCAATCCCCTGCTCCTCGTCGCCGCACCGGCCTTCGTGCTTCACGCATGATGCCAAGTGAAGTGCTGCCGCGACGGTTGCAGGGCTGAGGTTTAGAGGTTCAATTTGGAAAAGGCGGATGCACGGAGTGCGCAATCCGGTTCGGTAGACACGGTCAAATCCAATGGCAACATGGCGCAGTTTCCCCGTCTGCTCCAAACCGTACGTCGCGCCCGCCTCACTCGGACCCGGCAACGGCTTCAGAACACCTTTTCAGACCAAAACTGATGAATGATCAGAACTGAGATCGGGAAACTACCAGCACGCCAATGGGATTCAACACTACTTACGAATTACGATACTTAGGTATTAGAATACGTAGCTATACTAATAATCTTGAAGGTTAATACTTAGGTATGAGTGTAATAAACCGGCAGATTTCTGCGGTTTTTAAGACTTTTACGCCAAAAAAATCGTGACGCTGTCCCGTTTCAAAGCCCTCTTGGATTTCTTGCGCAGAAATTACCGGCGCTGTGTATTGAACCAAGTGCTTAGAAAAGAACGATCCCTGACCGCAAACACGGCTGCTTTTCAGCACGGAATTGACCGCGACCGACAGAGTTTCAGAGTCAAATCGGCCGTCAGGAACATCTTCAAGTGACGTTGCGATCTTTCCGCCGGGCATAGTGCCGCGCGGCCTTTGCTCTGTTGCCGCATGTTTCCATGCAACACCATGTGCGCCTGCTGTTTTTGGTTTCGTCGATGAAGAGCCAGCCGCAGTCATCTCCGGGGCACATTTTCATACGGCCATACTCTTTCGGGTCACACAGGACCGAAATTGCCGACGCGGCCAGCAGCGCCTTGAGCGGCGGAAACTGCGCTGACTTCGCTTCGTCCGAAGCGCCACTGAATTCAAGCTTACGCACTTCGTTCAGAGCGGTCCGCGTCTCGCCTGCCCGCAGCATTTCCCGAAGGTCTCGCCGAAAACGCACGAGATCCGCCAACTCATGGTCGTCATCAATTTTCACCTGAGCAGCCTTCAACCATGTCTCCAGATCCGCCAGAGAGACGAGTTTTTCATGCGCGACCTTTCCGTCCGCCGTCCAATCGGCTGTGTTGACGAAATCGAGCGCAAGCCGGCCGCCGACCAGACGGATGGGGTGTCCCTTCGAATAGCTCATGGCCACTTCTAACCTCTATAGGGGTTGACATGCAACGGACAGAATATTCTAACTATTGCTATGGTTAGAGAGTCGGAAGCAGCACGCCCACACAGCGCCACTTTGACAGGTCAGGGAGTCTTGCGCGGAATGAGCCGCCTGCTCCCGATTTGCATGTTTGTGGTCCCTTTCGGAATTGCCTTTGGCATCGCTGCCGTGGAGCAAGGCATCGGCCCTTATCAGGCAACAGCAATGAGCGCCTTTGTCTTCACGGCGACAGCCCAGTTTGCCTCGCTTGAATTCCTGCATGACCCGGTCGCCTTTGCATCGCTTGGACTTGTTGCGCTCGCACTGAGCGGCCGGCACATCATCATGGGCGCAGCCCTGTCAAAGTGGCTCAATCATCTCCCCCTCGGAAAACGGCTTGCCACGATCATGTTCCTGAGCGATGCCAATTTTGCAGATACGCAGACCCTGCTCCAACGCGGCGAAACTGACCTCGGACCACTCATGGGCGGCGGTGTCATGCTCTGGATTACCTGGGTTTCCAGCACGGCACTCGGTGCCTTTGGCGGCGATCTGCTCGGAGACACTGACGCCTATGGCTTCGGTGTCGTGATGCTGTGTTTCTTTGCCGCGACCGCATTCGGCATGGTGCGCAGGGCGACAACGATGGCCCTTCCAGCAGCAGCTGCAATCGCTGTTTCAGTTGCAACCTATCCTGTGCTGCCGACAGGTTGGAACATTATCCTGGCGGCCGTCATCGGCGGCTTGGTATCGGCCTTTGCCAATGTTGAATGACGGGTCGTTCTTCATTGCCGTTGCCGTGCTCGCGGCAACGGCCTTCGCAACGCGGCTCGCCGGTGTTGTCTTGATGGCATGGGTGCCACCCGGTCCAAGGGTTGAACGCTTTCTCGAAGGTCTTGCCGTATCGGTGATTGCGGCCCTTGTGGCGTCTGCCCTCGTTACGGCCGATATCAAAACGGTCGCTGCTATCCTTGTTGCAATCGCCCTGATGGCGCTGACGCGCAGCATCATTTGGGCAATGCTTGCGGGCATGGTTGCTGCAGCGACCTATCCGCTGGTGATGTCGCTCTGACCTCCTAAGCTTCGATCAGGTCGTCGTCAACAGGTCGTGTTCCAGGACACGAGCAGGATCTCTTTCAGGTCCATCAAGACCTTTCGAGAATGCGGAAATTCTCTCCACCGCATCAGCAAGCTGACCGTCATCGACCGTCAGCGACAAGCGAATGAACCCTGCCGCCTGCTCGCCGAAGGAAGCTCCGGGCATAACCGCGACATGTTTTTCCGCCAGAAGCCGATCGGCAAAAGATGCGCCGTCCAGTCCCATCGCGCTGACGTCGATCAGCAGAAACATGCCGGCTTCAGGCATCATCGGGTGCAATAGATTTTGACCGGCAAGGCGCTCGATGATCAGCTGGGCCCGTCCGCGATAGCGTTCACGCATGCGCGCTGCCGTGTCGAAGTCTTCGGACAGGGCTTTCGCGGTCATGTCGGCGATAAACGGCTGGCCACCGAACAACATGGTTTCCGATACGGCCAGAAGCCTGGTGCAGAATTCCTCTGGCCCGACCGCCCACCCGGACCGGAAACCGGGGGCGGCATGCGACTTTGAAATCGATGAGACGACAATGGTGCGCTCTTCCAATGCAGGGTCGTCGAACGGAGACGCGAACGCGCCGTCGAAAATCAGCTCTTCATAGACCTCGTCGCACACGATCCAAAGATCGTGACGTCGGCAAACCTCACCAATCGCCGCGATTTCATCGCGGGTCAGAGTCGCTCCAGTGGGGTTGTGCGGCGTGTTCAGAAGAAGAACCCTACAGTTCCGCGTAACCGCTTTTTCCAGGTCTTCTGCCTGAAGATGAAACCCCTTCTCCGGCCGAAGCGGCACAGGAACCATTGACGCGCCGGATGCCGCTATAACCCCTTCATAAGTTGCGTAAAGCGGGTCGCAGACGAGGACGGCATCACCGGTTTCAACAAGTCCCAGCATGACGGCAAACAGCGCTGTCTGGGTTCCGGGAAAGCACAAGATATTGCGCTCGGTCACGTCTTGCCGTCGCTGACGGTACTTTCCTGCAAGCGCCGCAAGGACACCCGGCTCGCCGCGCCCGTTTGAATAGCGCGTGCGGCCGCTTCTCATGGCGTGACTGGCTTCATCCAACAACGCCGTGTCCGGCAGAATATCCGGTTCACCGATCGTCAGCTCGATAACATCAATGCCATTGGCCGCCATCTCGCGCGCCTTGAGGTGCAGGCTCCACTTGCCGGATCCCAGATGGGCCAAACGGTCGGTTATTGAGGCATATCGCATACTAGGATCTTTCAACTTGCGTGGAGTTCATCTGCCAGGCTGATCCCGCCTAGCAGTGCTTCGGCAGACCGGATGGCAATTTCGGCCGCAGGTTTTTCGGCAAAAAGGTCGTCAACCAAAGTGCCCTCGAGCCACAAGCCGTCAATCAGGCCGTTGAGCGCGATCGCAAGTTCGCGGCACCGCGCCGGATCCGGATCCTGCCCGGCATCCGTGAGCACGTCCGCCACAAGCCCTTCCACAGTGTCGCGAAAGGCGAGATAGTTCTCCTTGTGGATCTCCGCGAATACCGGATCGACCCTGACATGGCTGATGAAGGCTGCCCAAAGGGACAGTTTCTTTGCGTCTGCGACTGGGGCGCTCAGATTGGAGACAATGAATTCTCGCAACCTTCGACGCGCGGTCAAAGGACGGTGGTCTGCTGTATTCTCGGCGCTCGCGACCATGCTGGCCATCAGGTCCCGGTAAGCAGCCTGGAGCATAAGATCCTTGCTCGAAAAGTAGTGTCGGATCAGCCCTTGGGTCACCCCGGCTCGGGCAGCGATTTCACGCACGGTTGCGTTCTGCAAACCACATTCCGCAATACAGTCGAGCGTCGCAACGATAAGGTCCCTGCGCCGCTCAGCTTCACTGGCGCGATGAAAGCTGCGGCGGCTCATTTCATCTTGGCTCCAGGCAAACAGACGGGCCGGTCCATAGCCGCACAAGCACTTGGCGTTTCGAGTGGAGGTTTCAACGCGAGGAACCGGCCTTTTCTAGATGATCACGTGAGACCGCGCGGATACCAAAAATTCGGGGATGCGGCGCTGTTATTATACGCTTGAATAATTACTGGGCAAGTGCAAAGCTGCAGCCTCCTAGCGGGCGCAAGAAACCGCCCTCAGTCTGAATCTTTCCTGGGCTTGCATGACCATCCAGTTCCCAAACATCGATCCCGCTCTGGTCGCCACAAGGCGCCATCTTCACGCAATCCCGGAAATCGGCCTGTCCGAATTCAAGACCTCCGAATTCATCGCGGCAGAACTCGAAGCGCTCGGCTATGTCGTCACGCGCGGATTGGCGGGAACCGGGATCGTTGCAAGTTTGAAAAACGGTTCGGAGACCAAAAGCATCGGACTGCGAGCCGATTTCGATGCACTGCCGATCCAGGAAGAAACCGGACTGGAGTATGCAAGTACGCATGAAGGCGTCATGCACGCCTGCGGTCATGACGGCCACACGGCAATGCTCCTGGGCGCAGCGCGAATGCTGGCCGAGCGCCGGCAGTTTGATGGAACAATCCACCTCATTTTCCAGCCGGCAGAGGAAAACTTCGGCGGCGCGCGCCTGATGATGGATGATGGGCTATTCGAGCGTTTTCCGTGCGATGCGGTCTTTGGCCTGCACAACGAACCATCGCTTCCGCTTGGTCATTTCGCCTTCATCGAAGGCCCGATGATGGCGGCGGCCGATGAATGCCATATCACCGTCATTGGCCAGGGCGGGCACGGCGCCGAGCCTCAATCCACAGCCGACCCGATCGTTTGCGGGTCCAGCATCGTGATGGCGCTTCAGTCAATCGTTGCCCGCAACATCCATCCCATGAACCCGGCGGTAATCACCGTGGGTGCCTTCAATGGCGGCAGTGTCAGCAATGTAATTCCGGAACGCGCCGAATTGCAGCTTACCATTCGCGCGCTCGATCCGGAGGTACGCGACGACCTGGAAAGGCGGGTCCACGCCATTGCCGAAGGCCAGGCCGCAAGCTACGGCATGCGCGTGGAAATCAACTATGACCGCAGTTATCCGCCGTTGATCAATCCGCAAGCCGAAACACGATATGTGCGCAGTCTGGCGGAACGTTTTGCCGGCAAAGAGAAGGTTGCGGACATGCAGCGTCCCATCATGGGAAGCGAGGACTTTGCCTACTTCCTGGAGGAAAAGCCCGGATGTTATTTCCTGCTCGGAACAGCGAAGACAGATGACGATCCACCGCTTCACCACCCCAAATACGATTTCAACGACGACGCTCTGCCGATAGGCGCAGCATTCTGGGTCGAGCTTGCCGAGGACTTTCTGTCCTCGGGTTCATGACAAGCGTCCTGCTTGAACCTGCTCAACCGCCCCAGACGACGGCATCCTCGTGACGTTTGATCAGGTGCCTGAGGTTCTCGAAGCTGTCGGCGATGTGCTGCGCATATTTGTCGACGGAAGGCAGGTAGGGCGCATCGGCCAGCCGCAAGATCCCGAGCGCCCGATCCGGATGCGGAATCTGGAACGGCAACGCGGTCATCGTCCTTTCCTTCCGATAGGCAAAGACGACGCTGTGTGGCAGCACCGTCAGCGCATTGGTGCGCGTCATGTAGTTGATCACGCTTGCAAGCGACCCTCCTGAATACCTGACCTTGATCTCGGTCGCGCCCAGCGACAGGAGGATTGAATGAAGGTCTGCGTAAAGCGGGCTGCCCGGCGGCGGCGCAATCCATGGAAACTCAAGCAGCTCCTGTGCCCCGGTTTTTCGCCTGCCCAGCAACGGATGCAGCACGCTGCAGGCAACGACGTTGCGTCCCGGCAGGATCTCCTCGAACACCAGCCCGGACCCCTCGCCCAGAATGTCGATCGGACAGATCGCCAGGTCGATCCGGTCGGCATGCACGGCTTCCCTCAAATCCTTGACATAGCCGTAGCTTTGATCGACCCGGATGTCCGGATAGGTGTTCTGGAACTCCGCGGTCATACTGGAAATGAGCGCGTCCATGAAAAAGGGCGTCCCGCCGACGCGCACGGTTCCCGCTTTGCCTTCCCTGAAGTTCTGAACCGTTTCCGACGCCTTGCGCGAAGCCGTCAGCATTACCATTCCCTGGTCGGCCAGTGCGCGCGCAAGCGGCGTTGGCTGAAGGGGCCTCTGGCCTTTCAGGAAAAGCGGCTCTCCAAGCCGTTTTTCAATAGAAGACAAGGTTCGCGAGACTGCGGGCTGGGTCATGCCCAGGAGCTCGGCGCCCTCGGTGACACTTCCGGTCTGGACCACCGCAGCCAACTGGATCAGATGCCGCTCATCGAGTTTCATAGCAATTTGTTATAAACTCGGCTCGAAAAATCATCAACCGCACTTTTGCCGCCCGTTAACGTTTCACCAAGGTCAGAAACTGACCGTTGGGAGGAACCATGGCTGGCATGTCCGACATTGCCTTTTTTGAAGCGGAAAGGTCTGAGCGTCTCTTTGCAGACCGGCTCGACACGACGTCAGACGAACGGCTTGCCCTGGTGCTGTGCAAGATCGCCGAACACCTCCATGCAATCGTGCGCGAAACCCGTCCGACGCTGAAAGACTGGCGTGCCGCAATCGAGTTTCTCACCGAAGTCGGCCACCTTTGCGACGACCGACGGCAGGAATGGGTTCTGGTCTCCGATCTCCTCGGCATGTCCACGCTCATCGATGCGCTCAATTCCGACCGGCCCGCAAACGCGACGCCCAATACGATGCGTGGTCCGTTCTACCGGCCGGACGTTCCGGTCATGAACCATGGCGAAAACATCTGTCTGGATGGTGCCGGCACACCGGTTGACGTCACCATCCGTCTTTTGGACCTTGATGACCGGCCAGTTCGCGGAGCACGGGTGGAAACCTGGCAAGCGAACGCCCAGGGCTACTACGAGAACCAGCAGCCAGACTTGCAGCCCGAACATAACCTGCGCGGTCACTTTGTCTCAGACGATGCAGGTAGCGTCTCGTATCGCACCATCCGTCCATCCGGCTACGAAGTCCCGAAAGACGGACCGCTTGGAGACCTCCTCGGCAAACTGGGCGCTCCGCTTTGCCGTCCGGCGCATATCTATTTTCAGGTGACGGCAGACGGGTTTGAGACCCTGACCACGCAGATCTTCGACAGCGAGGATCCCAACCTCGGCAAAGACCCGCTCTTCAGCGTCAAACCCGGCCTTGTCGGTGACTTCGCTGCGACTGGCGCAGGATCGGACGCCGCTCTGAAGCTCGACATCGACTTCAGGCTCAACCCGCACAAGCAGGAGCATGATGCATGACCCGCGCGTTCACCTACAGAGGCAGCGCAGCCCATATCGTTTTCGGAGCCGGCAAACGCGCCGAGACAGGTGACTGGGTCGAAAAACTCGGCTGTGGCAAGGCGCTGGTTCTGTCGACGCCCCACCAGGCCGACGACGCCGCTGCGCTTTCCGAGCAACTCGGCGGGCTTTCGGTCGGTGTTTTTGCGAAAGCCGCCATGCATACCCCGGTCGATGTGACCGAAGAAGCGATGGAAGTGGTCAAACAGACCGGTGCAGACAGTGTGGTCGCGCTTGGCGGCGGCTCCACCACGGGCCTCGGCAAAGCCATTGCCTACAGGACCGATCTGCCCCAGGTCGTCATCCCGACGACCTATGCAGGCTCGGAAGTCACACCGATCCTCGGCCAGACCGAAGGCGGCCGAAAGACAACTGTCCGCGGCGACAGCATCCTGCCGGAAGTGGTCATCTACGATCCCGATCTGACGACTGGTCTTCCCCTTCCCATGACGATCACCAGCGGTCTCAATGCCATGGCCCACGCGGCCGAGGCGCTTTATGCGCAGGACCGCAATCCCGTTTCCAGCCTCATGGCGGCTGAAGGTCTTGGAGCCTTCAGCGAGGCGCTTCCTCTGCTTGCAGCAGATCCGGCAGATGCCGAGGCCCGGTCCGCAGCGCTCTATGGTGCGTGGCTCTGCGGCACGGTCCTCGGCACTGTCGGCATGGCGCTGCATCACAAGATCTGCCACACGCTCGGCGGCAGTTTCGACACCCCGCACGCCGAAACCCACGCGATCATGCTGCCGCACACGGTCGGCTTCAATGCCGGCGCGGTGCCCGACCAGTTGGAACCGGTGGCCAAACTCTTCGGCGCGACACCGGGCGCCGGCCTGTTCGACTTTTCCGAAAAGATCGGAGCGCCGCAGGCGCTTAAGGACCTCGGCTTGAGCGAGGCGGACCTGGACCGCGCTGCCGACATCGCTACCGAAAACCCCTACTGGAACCCGCGTCCGATCGACCGCGAATCCATTCGCAACCTTTTGCAGGACGCTTGGGACGGAACCCGTCCGGCAATTTGAACCTTTGGTTTGGGAGGAACCAACATGTTGAATAGAAGGGCATTTCTGAAAGCTTCAGCCGCATCTGCCGCTGTTGCAGGAACATCCGGGCTGGCCTTGCCGGCCCGCGCCCAGGGCGCGCCGATTAAGCTGGGCTATGTCAGCCCGCAGACCGGCCCCCTCGCTGCCTTTGCCGAGGCCGACGACTACATCATCAGTGGTTTCAACGCGGCCGCCAAGGCTCAGGGCCTCAACATCGAGGTGATCGTCAAGGACAGTCAGTCCAACCCGAACCGGGCTGCCGAGGTCGCCCGCGAGCTGATCATCGACGACGAGATTAACCTGATGCTGGTGGCCTCGACGCCGGAGACGACCAATCCGGTGACGACCACCTGTGAGAGCGAGGAAATCCCCTGCATCTCGACCGTTGCTCCCTGGCAGCCCTGGTTCATCGGGCAGCAGGGCAACCCTGGCGATCCGGGAAGCTGGGAACCGTTCTACTACTCCTATCACTTCTTCTGGGGTCTGGAGGATGTCATCGCGGTCTTCACCAACATGTGGGGGCAGCTCGACACCAACAAGCAGGTTGGCGGACTTTTCCCGAATGACGGCGACGGCAACGCCTGGGGCGACCCGAATGTCGGCTTTCCGCCGGTTCTTGAAAAACTCGGCTATGGCCTCACCGATCCCGGTCGCTATCAGAACCTGACCGACGATTTTACCGCGCAGATCAACGCCTTCAAACAGGCCAATGCGGAAATCGTTACCGGCGTGATGATCCCGCCCGACTTCACAACCTTCTGGACCCAGGCAAAGCAGCAGGGTTTCACCCCGAAGGTCGCGTCCATCGGCAAGGCCATCCTTTTCCCGCAGGCGGTCGAGGCGCTGGGCGATGCCGGCAACAATCTCTCATCCGAGGTCTGGTGGAGCCCGACGCATCCATTCTCCTCCTCCCTCACGGGCGAAAGCTCAGCTCAGCTTGCGTCGGGCTTCACCGAAGCCACGGGTCGGCCCTGGACCCAGCCGATCGGTTTCGTCCACGCCCTCTTCGAACTGGCTGCCGACGTGATGAAACGGGCGGACGATCCGACCGATGCGGACGAAGTTTCCGAAGTCATCGCCGCAACGAAGCTCGACACAATCGTCGGTCCGATCGCGTGGGACGGTAAGGGACTGCCGCCATTTGCAGCCAAGAACGTCGCCAAGACACCGCTTGTCGGTGGCCAGTGGCGTCTGAAGGACGGCGGCGGCTACGACCTCGTAATCACGGACAACCAGACGGCACCGAACATTCCGACCGGCGGCAAGATGGAACCCATCACCTGACGGCTGGACGGCGCAGACCAGGCGTCTGCGCCTCGACTTTAAGGACAGGATCAATGGCAATCCTAGCGCTCGACAATGTGTCGAAAGCCTTTGGCGCGCTTCGTGTTTCGCAGCACATCACCTTTGATCTCGCTGAGGGCGAGGCATTGGGTGTGATCGGACCGAACGGCGCTGGCAAATCGACCTTGTTCAATCTGATCACCGGCAATCTGCCGGTCGACGAGGGCCGGATCGAGTTCCTTGGACGTGATGTTACGCAAGTTCCGCCGATGGAACGTTGCCTGAGCGGTCTGGGCCGTACCTTCCAGATCCCGCAACCGTTCGAAAAGCTGACTGTCTTTGAAAACCTCGTCGTTGCCGGCGCCTTCGGCAACCGGCTTCCGGAAAACGAAGTCTCTGATGAGTGCGCGGATATCCTTGTTGAAACAGGCCTGATCGGAAAGGCGAACGAAGTCGCTGGACGGCTCAGCCTGTTGGAACGCAAGCGCCTCGAGCTAGCCCGGGCAATGGCAACCCGTCCGAAGGTGCTCCTGCTGGACGAGATTGCCGGCGGCCTGACGGAAGGTGAATGCCACGCGCTCGTTGCAACGATCCAGAAGGTCCACGCCGGCGGCATGTCGATCATCTGGATCGAGCATGTCCTTCACGCTCTCACGTCTGTCGCCGAGCGCCTTCTGGTCCTCGACTTCGGCAAGGTCATCGGCATCGGCGACCCTGACACCATCATGAATTCGCAGGAAGTGCGCGAAATCTATCTGGGGATCGATGTCTGATGGCGCTGCTTCAAACAGAAAACCTCACCGCACACTATGGTGACTTCCAGGCGCTCTTCGGTGTCGACATTCGGCTCGAGGAAGGCGAAACGGTCGCAATTATCGGCGCCAACGGCGCCGGCAAGACCACGCTTATGCGCTCCATCTCCGGTGTTTTGCGCAACCAGCCGGAAGCCATTGTCTTCGACAAGGACCGGATCGGTTCCACGCATGCGGCGGATATCGTCAAGAAGGGCATCGCCATGGTGCCCGAGGGCCGCAAGCTCTTCCCGTCCCTGAGCGTGGAAGAAAACCTCCTCATCGGCGCCTACGGACGCAAGACAGATGGTCCCTGGAACCTGGAAAGCATCTATTCAATGTTTCCGGTTCTGAAGGAGCGGCGCACCAACGCAGGCACGGCTCTGTCCGGTGGCCAACAGCAAATGGTTGCGATCGGCCGGGCCCTGATGTCAAACCCGCGCGTTCTTTTGTGCGACGAGATCAGCCTCGGCCTTGCACCGGTCATCATCAAGGACATTTACGCCGCGCTTCCCAAGATCAAGGAAACCGGCACATCAATTGTCGTGGTGGAACAGGACATCGGCCAGGCGCTCAAGGTCGCCGACCGGGTCTACTGCATGATGGAGGGCCGGATCACACTTGAGGGCTCCCCTTCGGATCTCAGCCGCGACGCCATTCACAACGCCTATTTCGGAGCCTCTGCATGATCTGGATAGATACAATCGTGCAGGGTGTCCTGCTCGGCGGCCTTTACGCGCTGTTTGCTGCTGGACTGAGCCTCGTCTTCGGGATCATGCGGCTGGTGAACCTTGCCCACGGCGATCTCATCGTCATGGCGGCCTATCTGATCCTCGTTCTCGTGACGCTGCTCGGCATCGATCCGTTCCTTGCAGCCCTTATAGCAGCGCCATTTCTGTTCGGCGTTGGCTGGCTACTTCAGATGCATGTTCTGAACCGGACACTTGGTCCGGACATCCTGCCGCCGCTCCTGGTCACGTTCGGTCTGTCGATCGTGATCCAGAATGCGCTGCTTGAAGGTTTTTCGGCAGACAGCAAACGACTTTCGGTCGGCCAGCTTGAAACGGCGTCGCTCGCGCTCGGTCCTGTGAATGTCGGCGTGATGCCACTGCTGACATTCATCTCTGCCATCGTGGTCATCGTTGCCCTCAACCGGCTGTTCTACAGCACGTCGCTCGGTCGGGCATTCCGCGCCACCTCCGACGATGCGGTCACCGCCAGCCTCATGGGTGTGCGCCCGCAGAACATTTTCGCAACCGCAACCGGCATTGCGATGGTCGTCGTAACGATCGCCGCGCTCTACCTCGGCACCCGCGCCAATTTCGATCCGACAATCGGCCCGGCACGTCTGATCTATGCCTTCGAAGCGGTGATCATAGGCGGTCTCGGTTCGCTCTGGGGCACGCTCGCCGGCGGCATCATCATCGGTGTCGCGCAGACGCTTGGGGCTGCAATCAATCCCGAATGGCAAATCCTGGCCGGCCACGTCGCCTTTGTCGTCGTCCTGTTGCTGAGACCGCGCGGGTTGTTCCCGCGGGCGGTGGATTAAGGGAGCGCGACCATGACCATGCCCGCTCAGACCAACTGGACTGTAGAGACCAGAACGCGCACGTCGACAATCTTCCTCGGACTGGCCGCCGTCCTCGTCGTCGTCCTTGCGCTTGCGCCATTTTATGCCTCACGCAGCCTTATCCAGGATCTGTTTTTCATCCTCACCATGCTGGTTCTTGCACAGGGCTGGAACCTTCTGGCCGGGTACGCCGGTCTCGTCTCGGTCGGCCAGCAGGCCTTTGTCGGTATCGGCGCCTACGCAATGTTCGGTGGCGTGATCCTCTTGGATCTCGATCCACTGGTCTCCATCGCACTTGGCGGGATCGCGGCAGCTTTGCTCGCCATCCCGACCGCGTTCTTCACATTCCGTCTTCAAGGCGCGTACTTCGCAATCGGGACATGGGTCGTTGCGGAAATCGTGCGCCTCACCGTTGCACAGTGGAAGGCGCTCGGCGGCGGTACCGGAACCTCGCTACCCCGCAGCGCGACCCGCGAAATGTTCGGACTGGAGTTTCTCAAGGACACTTTCGGTTTCAAGACCTCCGCCGCGACCGACGTCATCACCTTCTGGCTGGCGCTCGTCCTTGCAGTGGTGACCGTCGGTGTCGTCTACCGGCTGCTGCGGTCACGGCAGGGCCTTGGCCTCGCCGCTGTCCGTGACAACCAGAACGCGGCGCGGTCCGTCGGTGTCGATGCCCAGCGCATCAAGACGATTGTTTACCTCAGCACCGCCTTCATCACGGGTCTCGCCGGGGCACTGATCTATGTCCAGAAAGCCAGGATTTCGCCAGACGCAGCCTTCTCGGTTCTGGATTGGACGGCCTATGTGATCTTCATCGTGGTCATCGGCGGCATCGGTACCATCGAAGGTCCGATCATCGGGGTTCTCGTCTTCTTCGCCCTGCAGAACTCCCTGTCCGGATATGGCTCCTGGTACCTCCTGGTCCTCGGCCTTCTCGGCATCGTCATCATGCTTTTCGCACCCCGCGGTCTCTGGGGCCTCTTCACCGATCGCACGGGAATCGAACTCTTTCCTATCCGCCGCAGGCTCTCCGGCGACCCCAACGAAAAATCGGGAGGATGAAATGAAAAAGACACTCGCAGCCTTGTGCGTACTCGCAAGCGGATCGATGGCATCGGCAGACGGCCTACCGGGAATGACCGGCATGGACCATATCGGTTTCACCGTGCCGGATCTTGAACAGGCCGTGGACTTTTTCACCGGCACGCTTGGCTGCCAGGCGTTCTACCCGCTCGGCCCGTTTTCGGGCGGTGAAAGCACCTGGATGCAGGACCACCTGAACGTGGATCCGAAAGCGACGATCCCGGCAATGCGCCTGGTCCGCTGCGCCAACGGCGCCAATCTGGAAATCTTCCAGTACACGGCACCCGATCAGGACAGCAAACAGCCGCGCAATTCCGACATCGGTGGCCATCACCTGGCGTTCTACACAACCGACATGGATGCCGCTGTCTCCTACCTGCAAGACAAGGGCATCAAGGTCCTGGGCGCACCGACAACGATGACGGAAGGCCCGTCGGCCGGCGAGACTTGGGTCTACTTCCTCGCCCCCTGGGGCATGCAGCTCGAGCTCGTCAGCTACCCCGACGGAAAAGCCTACGAAGCGAATTTCGACGCGCGCCTGTGGGACCCCCGGTCCTGATTGAATTTGGAGGAAACTGACATGGCTGATTACAGCACAGACGTCCTGATCATCGGCACCGGCCCCGCGGGATCTGCAACCGCAGCGCTTCTGTCGAGTTACGGCATCGAGAACATGGCGATCAACCGGTATCGCTGGCTTGCCAACACACCGCGCGCACACATTACCAACCAGAGAACCATGGAAGTGCTGAGGGATCTCGGGCGCGAAGTCGAGGACGAAGCCTACATGTTCGCGGCACATCAGGAACTCATGGGCGAAAACGTCTTCTGTGAGAGCCTTGCCGGTGAGGAAATCGGGCGCATGAAGAGCTGGGGCAATCACCCGCTCTCAAAGGCCGAACACCTTCTGTCGTCCCCGACCATGATGAATGACCTGCCGCAAACCTTCATGGAGCCACTCCTGTTCAAGACGGCCTGTTCGCGCGGCACGCAGGCACGCATGTCGGCGCAGTATCTGTCACATGAACAGAATGCCGAGGGCGTCACGACAACCTGCCTGGACCGCCTGTCCGGCAAGGAGTTCACCGTGCGTTCGAAATATCTCGTCGGCGCCGATGGCGGCAACTCTCTCGTTGCCGAACACGAGGATCTGCCCTTCGAAGGCAAGATGGGTGTTGGCGGGTCGATGAACATCCTCTTCAGGGCGGATCTCTCCCGGTTCGTCGCACACCGGCCGTCGGTTCTTTACTGGGTGATGCAGCCCGGCGCAGATGTCGGCGGGATCGGCATGGGTCTCGTGCGCATGGTCCGGCCGTGGAACGAATGGCTGATCGTCTGGGGCTACGACATCAGTCAGCCCGCACCCGAAGTCGACGAGGAAATGGCGACCAGCGTCGCGCGTCAGCTTGTCGGCGACCCGGAGCTGGAGATCGATCTGATCTCCGCAAATACCTGGACCGTCAACAACATGTACGCAACGAACATGCAGAAGGGACGCGTGTTCATCATGGGCGATGCCGCCCACCGGCACCCGCCCTCCAACGGGCTTGGGTCCAACACGTCCATCCAGGACAGTTTCAACCTCGCCTGGAAACTTGCCGCCGTTCTGAAAGGTCAGGCCGGCGAAGCGCTGCTGGACAGTTACAGCGTTGAACGCGCACCGGTGGCAAAGCAGATCGTTACCCGCGCCAACCAGTCCATCGCCGAATTCGGACCGATTTTCGAAGCGCTTGGCATGGGCGAAGGTGTCGATCCGGAAGTGATGCAGGAAAACCTGGTTGCCCGCTGCAACAGCACCGATGCAGCAGAAGCTCAGCGAGACGCCATCCGCAAGGCAATCGCCTTCAAGAAGTACGAGTTTGACGCCCACGGCGTTGAGATGAACCAGCGCTACAAGTCCTCCGCTGTGGAAACGGACGGCCAGCCCGAGCCCGCCTTCGAAAGGGACGCAGAGCTTCATTACCAGCCAACCACCTGGCCAGGAGCGCGTATCCCCCATTGCTGGCTCTTTGACCATGACACCGGCGAAAAGTTCTCAACGCTCGATTTGTGCGGCGGCGGAAAATTCACCGTCTTCACTGGCATCGGAGGGGAAGCCTGGGAAGAAACGGCCAAGTCGGTCGGCGCCGAATTTGGATTGAACGTGGCCGTCCACGTCATCGGTCCCCGCCGCAAGTTTGTCGATCACACCGGTGACTGGGCGCGCGCTCGCGAAGTCAGTGACAGAGGCTGTGTCCTGGTTCGTCCCGACCAGCACGTCGCCTGGCGCAGCACCGGACTGACCAGCGACCCGGCCGGCGATCTGCGCCGCGTCTTCACCAAAATTCTCGCACGTTAAGGAGAACCCGATGGAAGCTCATGAGCTTGGATATTTTACCGAAGAAAACTCCGCAGAAGTGGTCACCGGCCGGAACAAGAATGCCAGCGACCCGCGCCTGAAGGAAGTGATGGAAGTCGTTACGCGCAAACTCCATGAAGCCGTCAAGGAGATCGAACCGACGCAGGAAGAATGGTTCAAGGCCATCCAGTTCCTGACGGCGACAGGCCACAAGTGTGACGACTGGCGCCAGGAATTCATCCTGCTGTCGGATGTGCTCGGCGTTTCGATGCTGGTCGATGCCGTCAACTCACGCCGCCCGACAGGCGCATCGGAAAACACGGTCCTTGGGCCGTTTCACCTTGGCGATGCTCCCGAATACGAAATGGGCCACAACATCTGCCTTGACGAGAAGGGCGAAGATCTTCTGGTCCATGGCACGGTCAAGGACATCGACGGTAATCCGATGGAAGGCGTCAAGATTGACGTCTGGCAGGCCAATGACGAAGGCTTTTACGACGTCCAGCAGAAGGGCATCCAGCCGGACTTCAATCTGCGCGGTGTGTTCCGCACTGGTCCCGATGGAAAATACTGGTTCCGGGCCGTCAAGCCGAAGCACTACTCCATTCCGGCGGACGGTCCTGTCGGTGACATGCTGAACCGCCTGGGACGCCATCCGTTCCGGCCGGCGCATCTGCACTACATCGTCTCCAAGGATGGCTATGACGAACTGACCACCCACATCTTCGATCCGGAAGATGAATACATCCATTCCGACAGTGTGTTCGGCGTCAAGGAAAGCCTGATCGCCGATTTCAGAAAGATCGAAGACGCCGGCAAGACCCGCGAAGCAGGTTTTAGCGGTCCCTATTACTGGGACGTCGAGTTCGACTTCGTGCTGGCACCCAAGCAGGCGTAACATGTCCAAGCCCTGCATCATCTGCGTTGCGATCACTGGTTCCCTGCCGCGCAAGGAGCACAATCCGGCCGTGCCGATCACGGTCTCGGAACAGGTGGAAAGCACGCAAGAAGCCTTCGAGGCCGGGGCAACGATCTGTCATGCGCATGTGCGCAACGGCGATCAGACCCCCAGCTCCGATCCGGAAAAGTTCGCCCGGCTCAAGGAGGGACTGGAAAAGCACTGCCCCGGCATGATCATCCAGTTCTCCACCGGCGGACGGTCCGGTGCCGGCAAGGAACGCGGCGGCATGCTGCCCCTCAAGCCCGACATGGCTTCACTGTCGGTCGGCTCCAACAACTTCCCGACGCGCGTCTACGAGAATGCGCCGGATCTGGTCGACTGGCTTGCGGGCGAAATGCGCACGCACAACGTCAAGCCGGAGATCGAGGCCTTCGACCTGAGCCACATTCACCAGGCGGCAGCCATGAACAGGGACGGACGCATTCCGGGCGACATCTACATCCAGTTCGTCATGGGTGTGAAAAACGCCATGCCGGCGGACAAGGACGTCTTCGACTACTACGTCCGGACGGTCGAGCGCCTGATGCCGGGCGCGGAATGGTGCGCGGCCGGGATCGGCGCCAGCCAGCTCACCCTGAACGAGTGGTCCATCGCTGCCGGCGGCCATGCCCGCACCGGGCTGGAGGACAATATCCGCCTCGACCGGGACCGGCTTGCGCCTTCCAACGCGGCGCTCGTAAAGCGCACCGCCGAGATCTGCGCCGCCAACAACCGTTCCGTCGCAACACCTCAGCAAGCCAGGAACATTCTCGGCCTTGCACCCGTATCCCCGACACTTGTTTAGGAAACCAGAATGACTGATCCACATGAAGCTGCACATGTTGAAGCCCGCGAGGCAGCCAGGGTGTTCCAGGCCCAGGAACATGCAGCGGACGAGACAACTCTGGAGCTGCTCTTCACCGTCGCCCGCACGCATTACGGCTGGCAGGACCGCGATGTTTCCGAAGAGACGCTCAGGGCGCTCTACGACATCGCCAAGATGGGCCCGACCTCGATGAACCAACAGCCAATGCGGGTGCTGTTCGTCCGCTCGGACGAAGCCAAGGACAGGCTCGAACCCTGCCTCATGGAGGCCAATCGGCCGAAGATGCGCACCGCTCCGGTCACCGCCATCATCGCCTACGACCTGAACTTCTGGGAAGAACTGCCGAGGATGTTCCCGCCCAACCCCGGAGCGCAGGACATCTTCCGGAACAATTCGACCGCCGCGCAGGTCAACGCCTTCCGCAATGGCACCTTGCAGGGCGCCTACTTCATGCTCGCGGCCCGTGCGGTTGGCCTCGATGTTGGCGCCATGTCCGGTTTCGACAACGCCAAGGTCGACGAGGAGTTCTTTCACGGCACGTCACTGAAATCCAACTTCCTGGTCAATCTCGGCTACGCGGACACATCCAAGATTTTCCGCCGCTTGCCGCGGTTCGACTACGACGAAGTCTGTCAGACGCTTTAGGAGGAGAAAGCCATGTCAGGTCCGAACATTACCAAGGACGATATTCTCAAGGCCTCGGCGGGGATGCTTCAAAAGCAGCTCTATGTGGTCTTCACCACCCCGAACGACGGCATGGGCCCGGTGATGGAAAACATCGAGGAGCACCTGAAGTTCCAGGTCGAACTGGAACAGAAGGGCATCATGCTCGGTGCCGGTCCCTTCTGGGCCGATGACGAGCACACCTGGAACGGCGAAGGCATGGTCATCATCCGCGCCGATAGCCTGGAACACGCCCGTGAGATCGCAGCAACAGACCCGATGCACTCCTCCGGAGCGCGCAGTTTCAAGGTGCGGCCGTGGCTGCTCAACGAGGGCCGGGTCACGGTCGAAGTGAATTTTTCAACAGGAAGGCACGCGGTCACCTGATGACCGCCCAATTGGGAGGAAAGACGATGAAACGCATTCTTGCAACACTCGCCTTGTGCGCATTTGCAGCAACGGCAGCAGATGCAAAAACCTACAATCTGACTATGGCATCCAGCCACCCGACGGTGGTGCCCTGGGTTGGCCAGCTCTCAACCCTCGTGGTCGCTGAAACCAACAAGCGCCTTGAGGAAATGGGATCGGAAGATCGTGTTGAGTGGACCGAAGCCTATGGCGGCGCACTCTACGGCTTCAAGGACACGCTTGAGGCGGTTGGCGACGGCCTGACGGACGCCGGCTGGGTTGGCACGCTCTGGGAAGGCTCGAAGATGCCGCTCCAGAACATGACCTACTTCACTCCGTTCGTGTCGGACGACCTTGTCGCCACCTTGAAGATCATGAACGAGCTTCACCGCGAGGTCCCGGAACTGAAAGATGCGTGGGAAGACCAGAACGTTGTCTTTCTTGGCGCAAGCGGCGTTGAGACTTACCATCTGCTGACCAATTTCCCGGTAAACTCCCTGAAAGACCTGGAAGGCCGGAAGATTCTTGCGCCCGGACCGTCCGCGAACTGGTTGAAGCATCTGGGTGCAGTCCCGGTGAACGGTGCCTTGCCGACTTACTACAACCAGGTGCAGACCGGCGTTGCCGACGGCATGGTGGTGATCATCACCGGTGCGTTTCCGAACAAGCATTATGAAGTCGCCCCCTATGTCACGCTTGTGGGCATCGGTGCGCAGATGACCGGAGGCCTCGGCATCAACAAGGATGTCTGGGACGGGTTGTCGGAAGACGTGCAGAAGGTCCTGACCGAGCTTGGCGAGGAATACACCGTCGCGCATGCCGAAGAAGTCATGCAGCGCTACGACACGTTCCTTGAAAAGCTGCCGGAAGTCGGCGCAACGGTCACGAACCTTCCGGCGGAAGATGTGGCTGCCTGGGCCGACACGCTTCCGAACCTTGCCAAGGAGTGGGCGGACGCCAACGCCGACAAGAACGCTGCGACCGTACTCGACGCCTATATGGCCAAGGTCAACGAGGCGGGGCTCGAGCCGCGCATCGACTGGTCTAAACGATAAAAGTGGGGGCTCGCCGTGGCAGACATAACAAGACAATTCCGCCACGGCGCTGACCGGGCGGTGGGCGCGGTCTCCGCGCTCACGGGAACAATAAGTGCGGCAGCATCAATCTGGATCTTCTGCCTGATGCTGCTGATCTGCGCCGACATCATCGGCCGGACATTCCTGAATGCACCGGTTCAGGGGGTCGCGGAAATCGTTGCCAACTCGATCGTGGCGATCGTTTTCCTGCAAGCCGCACACACTGTGATGAGCGGCCGCATGACCCGAACAGACATCCTGATCGGCAGCATTGAGGAGAACCGTCCCTTCGCCGCAGCCGTCATGCGGGTCTTTTTCCACGTTGCCGGCATCTTCGTGTTTGCTCTGATTGCCTGGGGGACCTGGCCGAAACTGGTCGATGCCTGGGTCGAAAATGAGTTCTTCGGGGCACAGGGCGTCTTTACCGCCCCTGTCTGGCCGATCAAGGCCTGCCTCTTCGGCGGATCGCTGCTGACCTGTCTCGCCTTTGCAACGCAGGTTCTGCGTGACATCAAGGAAATCCTGAATTCCACCCGTGTTGAACCGCTTAAGGTTCGCCACTCGGTCATCATACCGCCGCGTGGCCTGCCGATCCTGATCGCCTTCGCGCTGATCCTGGCGCTCGGCTACGGATTGTTCGTTGCCGATCTCGGCCGCATCGCGATCGGTGCTGCGTCAATCGGTTTCATGTTGCTGCTGATCTTTTCAGGAGCCCACATCGCCGTCGTCCTGATCCTTCTCAGCTTCCTCGGCATCTGGCTGATCCGGGACAACCCGACGGTTGCCATTCGCTCACTCGCACTGGCTGCAGACGGGGCCATCAATCGCTATCTCTTCGGCGTTGTGCCACTCTTCGTTTTGATGGGCCTTATTGTCGACACCGCCGATATTGGACGCGATGCCTACCGCGTTGCAGCCTGGATGCTGCAAAAAATCAAAGGTGGCCTCGGCATGGCCACAGTGGCCGCAAATGCGGTCTTTGCTTCGATCACCGGCATCTCCATCGCATCGGCGGCCGTGTTCTCGCGCGTTGCCGTGCCGCAGATGGTCGCCAACGGCTACAACAACCGCTTCGCGCTGGGCGTTGTGGCGGGGTCCTCGGTGCTCGGCATGCTGATCCCGCCGAGCTTGCTCCTGATCATCTATGGTGTTCTGGCGGAGCAATCGGTCGGCGCGCTCTTCCTGGCCGCCATCGTCCCGGGCGTGCTGCTGGCCTTCGTCTTCGGTGTCGGCATCTACCTGATGGCCCGCTACCGGCCGAAAATGGTCATGCAAAGCGAGCGGCCGGCGGTCATCGAGGGTGAGACCTGGGGAACTGCCTTCATAAAGCTGATCCCGATCACCGCACTTGTGATCATCGTTCTCGGCGGCATCTACACCGGTTTCTTCACCCCGACCGAAGCCGGTGCCGCAGGTGCTGCCGCGTCGATTGTTGTCGCCCTTGCCAAACGCAGCCTGACCTGGGCGCGCTTCTGGCGTGTTCTCGTTGACACCGGCCTCGTCTCCGTGTCGATCCTCCTGTTGATCATTGCGGCCTCCATGTATTCACGCATGTTGACCCTCTCCACGATCCCGCAGGAAATCACATTGATGTTCTCGGATGCCGGCCTTGGCCTCATGGGCTTCATGCTGATCTATCTGGTGATCGTCGTCATCATGGGCATGATCCTCGATTCCACGTCGATCATGCTGATCCTGCTGCCACTGTCCCTGCCGATCGTCACGGAACTCGGCGGCGACCTCATCTGGTTCGGCATCGTGACGGTGATTGCCGTTGAGATCGGCTTGCTGACACCACCGTTTGGTCTAACGGTCTATGTGGTCAAGGCGACGATATCGGACCGGAGCACCACACTCGGCGATATCTTCATCGGGACATTCCCCTTCGTGGTGATGATGACGATTGTGACGTTGATCCTCACATTCATCCCATCTCTCAGCCTCGTGTTTGAATAGGTGGTGACATGCGTTTCGTGATTTACGCCCTCGACAAACCGGATGCCCTGCCCCGCCGCCTGGCCAATATCGACGCCCACCGCAGCTATCTCGGTGAAGCTCCGGAGCGTCATGGCATCAAGATCCTGCTGTCGGGGCCGCTGACACAGGATAACGGCGAGACGATGCGGGGCTCTTTCTTCCTGCTGGAAGCCGAGAACCGCGCGGTCATCGAAGAATTCCTGGCCGGTGATCCAATGGGAGCGGCCGATGTCTGGAGCGATCTGCAGATCTCTGCCGTGTTCGTCCGGCAAGACAACATGTCGGCAGTCTGAATCCCTTCACCCGCGGATTGAGTGCGATCTGCGGGTGAATTGCGTCAGGTCCGTGCCTTTTCGAAGGCTCCCCAGGCTTCCTCGAATTTTTCGAAGGTAAAGTCCGGTTCCCTGGCAGGACCGAGCACAAGATGCTCCGTCGCCAGCAGCTTCCGGATTGCATCCGCGAGAGAGGGAATGACCGCCTCTGGAACAACCAGAGCCCCGTGCCGGTCAGCGTGGACCAGTTCTCCGGGCCGGATATCCAGTCCGAAGACCTTTACTTCGATATCGATTTCCTTGACGTGCACATAACCGTGGCTCGGACCAATTGATCCGGCAATGACCTGGAACCCGTCCGGCAGATCGCCGAGATCCCGCATGACGCCGTTTGTCAGGGCGCCGGACAGTCCGAACCCCTTGTGAACGGTCGTGTTGATTTCGCCCCAATAGGCGCCGATCGCATTCGGAAAGTCGACATCCTCGACAACCGCCAACCCGGGCCGTGCGCCTTCGGACATGTAACGATAATAGTCCATCCGCCGTGCCTTGATGACCTCGGCCGGCTCTGTCGGGGGGGCGAGCGCTGAAATGCGGGCTGTGCGCGCATACCCGACCATGGCTCGGGCGGTGGGGTCGGATGCCAGCATTGTGCCGCGCGTGAAGCGGTTGAAACCGCGCCTGCCTTCCGCCACCTCGATGGCGTTGCAGACCGTCGGCGTGTCAACGGATTTCAGAAGGTCCAGAAGCTCGGTGTTCATTGGATGTCCAGCCAGGTCTTGAAGGCCGCATTGACGGCGTCGGGTTGTTCAAGGGTCGGCAGATGCCCGGCCCCTTCAATGATCTCGAATGTTGAACCTTCGATGAGGCTCTGCATCAGTTCGTGCCGGTCCACGGGGCAAAGCCGGTCTTCCCTGCCCATCAGGATCAGGGTCGGAACGTTTACTGATTTCAGCGTTTCCTGCTGGTCCGGACGTTTTTGAAGGGCGCGGGACTGGCGTTCAAAAACATCAGCGCCGAGATCAAGCGCCATCTTCATGCAGGTGTCCAGAACATCCTGCCGAAGCGGACCGTTCGCCAGATAATTGGGCTTGAGTTCGTCGCGCATGACATCATGCAGACCGCCTGCCCGTACCTTTTCAATCTGCGGCTCGCGGCGCTGCTTGACCTCGTCAAGTTCGGCGCGCGGATTTGTGTCCAGCAGCGCGAGCCTTTCAACACGATCCGGTGCCTGCCGGTAGACTTCCATCGCAACGATCCCGCCCATGGAAAGTCCCGCCATTGCAAATCTGGACGGCGCATTTTTCAAGATGCCTTCCGCGAGCGCTTCAACCGTGTCGTGTTCGGTGATCGGCGCCAGGTGAATCGCAATGCGCCCGGACAGCGCGGCGATCTGCGGACGATACAGTCTCGCATCGCACATCATGCCAGGCAACAAGACGAGAGGTGTCACGCACGCGCTCCGGCGATTGCCGCCCCATCCGAAAGGGCTTGTAGTTTTGCGAACGCGATTTCGGGATCGACAGCTCCAAAACCGGCAAAGGTACCGAACCCGCAATCGGAGCCGGCAATGACCCGGTCTGTGCCAACGATCTCGACAAACCGGTCGAGACGCTGCGCCACCACTTCCGGGTGTTCGACGAAGTTGGTCGTCGTGTCGACAACGCCCGGCACGAGGATCTTGTTATCCGGAATTTCGGATTTGCGGTCGCGGAAGACAGTCCACTCATGTGCATGGCGCGGATTTGAGGTCTCGAACAGGACATAATCCGCGCGCGCCGACATCAGTGTCGAAAACACCTTGTCCATTGAAATATCGCAGACATGCGGACCTTCATAGTTGCCCCAACAGATGTGGATACGCACCTTTGCCGGATCGATGTTCTGGAGCGCATGGTTCAGCGCGTCCACATGACTTGCGGCAATCTTGAGGAATTCCTCATCCGAAAGATCCGTGAACAGCATGTGCCGCGACAGCGCCAGATCCGGACAGTCAAGCTGAAGGTCCAGTCCGGCGCCAACGATCGTTTCGTATTCGTCTTTCATGACATCGGCGAGCGCCTCCAGATAGGCTTCGCGCGTCGGGTAATAGTCGTTTTGCAGAAACAGCGAGATCACGCCCGGCGACGCCGCGTTCATGAAGCCGCGCTCCGCGCCGTGTTCAGCCATCGCCGCCTTGAGATGAGCGATGTCCTTTTCCAGCTCGCCCTGCCCCTTGGAGCGCACCTCGCCTGTGCACATCGGCCGCGCATATTGGGGTGTTCCCCCGCTTTCCGCGATCCGCTTCAGAAAACTGGGATAAAGTTTCAGATCTGCCGGGGCATTGCGCGGGCTATCACCCGAAAACCCGGTGTAGCGGTCCTTCACGTATGTCGCGTAGGAGATCTTCGACGTTTCACCATCGCTGACAATGGTGACGCCGGCATCAACCTGCTTGCGAACCGTCTCTGACACAGCGCTCGCCATCGCCGCATCGAAAGAAGCTTCGTCGTAGGTCTCACCGCGTTCTCTTGCGAAGATGAAGTCGACGACTTCCTGCGTTCTCGGCAGCGAGCCGACATGGGTGACGTCAATCTTGCTCATGATCTCCCCCGGAGGTCCCGGGCAGAGTTCGCCCCTGCCCTGTTATTGTCAGCCAACCCAGGTCGGACCGGCCGAATCTTGCGTGTTCATGACACGGTAGAGGCTGGCTTCACCGCTCATGGATGGTGTGAGGCTGTGTTCCAGGCCCGGCGGCACTGCGCAGGTATCGCCGGGTGCAAGGATTTTATCGCCGCCCGACCAGCTAAGCTTCCAATGCCCGCGCATGACCATCAGAATCTCGTGGCTGTTGAGGGTATAGCTCGTTTCCGGGATCGACCCACGGGTCAGGAACTCAACCTCAAATCCGGGCTTGTCCTTCAAGAGACCGGATTCACCGATCACTTCGCAGGGCGCCTTCGCGGCGAGCGCCATCATGTCCCAGTAACGGGCGACATAGTCGCGCACAACCGCCTCGTTGCCGGGTTCCGGATAGCCCTTGAGCTCCTCGTCGCTCAACAGCGGCATCGGGCTGATGCCATCGGGCAAAGACTGGCCCTGCTTGGTGTCATAAAGAACGCCGTTCTCGCCAAGTACGAGCCCATGGTCGGCAGCATCTTCAATCACCTGCGGCGCCCAGGTGACCCCACCACCGGCATCGTCGCCGCCCAGGATCGCCATGATCATTCCGTAGTCAGTGCCGATGTTTTCGAACCCGCGGAAGATGCCCGTCGGAATGTTGAAGATATCGCCCTCTTCCAGCACGACCTCACCGGCCGTTCCCCAACGCCCCCAGAAGAACCGCCAGCGGCCCTTGAGCACGAAGAACACTTCCGCCGTCGTGTGTGAATGGAGCGAGTTCCGGCACTTCGGCGGTTGTCCCGCCGCGCCGATATTGAAGCCCGGCGTGTCCTTGATGTGGACATGCTGATCGGGGCTTTCCGACACACCGCCGCCAATGATCGTGAAGTTTTCCTTCTGATCGGACCCGGGTGTGTGGGCATCGATAAAGGCTGTGCGGCACGGTTTCAGATCGCCATAGCGGACTGTCCGGGTTTCCATTTCTTCAGGGCTCATAACCAAACCTGTTTGTTTAAGATTATCCGGTCTTCAACGCGATCTGCTTCCAGACCGCCGTCTCATCGAAAAGCGTGTATTCACGGCGCAGGCCCCACGGACCGAATTCGGCATGCGAAGCGCCCATGACATAGACCTCCGCACCGGTCGGCTCACCGAACGCACCCCAGCCGTCATGTTTGCCATGGAGCGACCAGCGCACGGCAGCGCGCGGCGGCATCATCGGGTCGTCGCGGCCGATCTGATGTTCGATCTTGAATTCAGCGGACGGGAAGCTTGCACGCAGCCCCATCCAGAACCGGTCTGCCGGACCCCAGGAATAGCCGCTCACATGGCCCGGATAGGCAAGCTCGCAGGCCCGGTCGTACTCGGCTTCGATCACAGCCATGTCCGCATTCATGATGCGGCTCAGGATGTCGGCATGTTTGGCGCCCCACTCGTTGTCGTTGCCCTTGCCCTTGTAGGGACCGGGCTTGTCGATCGCTGGTGAAAACGGCTGGACGCAGCTTTCAGCACCGCCCTCACGGGCAATCAGATCCCTCGCATAGTCTTTCGGGTCCCAACCCATCTGACGCACGATTGCGCCCTGGTCACGGATAAGCCACTCGTCATTGATCTGGTTGTTGATCGCATGACAGTCGGCGATGATCCGGTATTGCAGCTTCCTGCCCGTCGCCTTGCCGTAGACACCATCACCGAGGTGGGTCGCGGTGGAGATAATCCGGTGAGAGGAAAGCATGCCCTCTTCCGGCGTCCCCGACCAGATAACATCCTCGCCGAACAGTGTCCTGTCGGGAAACTCCGAGAGCGTTGCCATGGTCGCGCCGATCACACCCTGGTTGCCGACGACGACAGACGCAGGTGAGCGGACAACGATGTCCTCGGAATAATAATGATGTAGGGTTGCGATCTTCCGGTCTTCCCAGATCTCCTTGGTAATCCCGATTATGTAATCGGGGAAATCCTTCCAGCGCGGGTCAAAGCCTTTCATCGGGCCATCCTTCGGGTACACGGGCCGAACCGCGTATCATCAGCGGTCCGTCAATCTGAATCTTCTGAACGTCATTGCTGCCTTCCTCGATCCACCCCAGCAGCGTAGAGACTGTTGCCTCCACCATCCGGTTCGAAGGCTGGCGCAATGTGGTGAGGTCGTAGGCGGGCCAGGACGCAAGAGGCACGTCGTCATAGCCGACGACGGAGACATCGCCCGGAACATCGAGCTTGAGTTCGAACCGCAAGACATCCATCACGGCAAAGGCCATATGGTCGTTGCCGACGAACACCGCATCGGGCCGGTCCGCTGCCGAGAATATCTCGCGTGCGGCGGCCGATGCCGTCTCGCGGTTGTACATGCCGTCAATGCAGACGGCGACATCGATGCCCGCCGCTTTAAGGCCTGCCCGCAGCCCGGCCTCGCGGTCGCGTCCGGTGGACGATCCGGACCACCCGGCGATGTGAGCGATCTTCCTGTGCCCCCCGGCGACAAGAAACTCAGCGATCTTGCGGCCACCTTCGAAATTGTTGGACGTGACCTGGTTGAGCCTTTCATCGTCCTGTCCGCGGTTGAAGAGCACCACGGGAACGCCGACAGCAGCACAACGGGCAGCAAGCGCGTTGGACATGCCAACCGATGCGGTGATGATGCCGTCGACCTGATAGTCGAGAAGCTCTCCCATGACCTTGTCGACGCTGTCATCATCGTTCGAAACCATGAAGACGAGGATGTGGTAGCCATGTGCCTGCAGGGCCGTAGACAGCTTTTCCAGGGCATCGGGATAGAACTGGTTTTCGAGATAGGCGACCACCAGGCCGATGATCCTGGAACGGCCCGTAATCAGCGAACGCGCCAGAACATTCGGCCGGTAGCCAAGCTCCTGAGCTGCTTTCAAGACCTTCTCCGCCATCTTCGGCGAGACGGATGCACCGGGCGTGAAGACACGGCTGACGGCGGACTGGCTGACCCCGGCCAGCTTGGCAACATCGACAGACGTGACCTTCTCAACACGCATCAGTCCGCGGTCCAACCTCCATCGACAATCAGCGAAGTACCGGTCACCAGGGAGGCAGCGTCACTCGCAAGATAAAGAACAGCGCCCATGATGTCCTCGACGGTCCCGGTCCGGCCCAACTTGATTTTCTCCTCGATCCACCTGACCCGGTCCGGGTTGTCGAATGTCGGCTCGGTCAAAGGTGTACGGATAAAGGTCGGGCAGATCGTGTTGACCCGGATCTGTTTCGGCCCGAATTCCAGCGCCATTGCCTTGGTGAAACCTTCAACGGCAAATTTGGACGCACAGTAAACCGCCCGGTCGATGCCGCCGACATGGGCCATCTGCGAGCTCATGTTGATCAAGGATCCGGGCTTGCCGGCGTCGATCAGTCCTTTGGCGACACACTGCGTGACGAAATAGGCACCACGCAAATTGACGTTCATCACCGCATCGAAGTCTTCCGGCGTGGTCGCGATCGCGGCCGAATGGCGGGCAAGCCCTGCGCTGTTGACGAGGATATCGAACGGCCCGTGCTTGGCGACACTGACCTGGACTTCCAGCACATCGGCAATATCGAGTTGAAGCGCCGACGCTTTCCATCCCTTTGCCGTCATTGCCTCGACGGCCTCAGCAAGCTTGTCCGCTCTGCGCGCTGCAAGCACCACGTCGCCACCAGCTTCGGCCAGGGCACTTGCACAAGCAAGGCCAATGCCTGAGGAGGCACCGGTGACCAGCACCTTTTTGCCGGCAAGGGAAAAGCTTGGCGTTGATGGAAGCTCAATCATGCCAGCGCCACTCCGGTTTCCGGATCAAACCCTGCACGCGCCTTGTTGAAGTCGCGCAGTCTCTTGAAGACATCGACACCCAGCTGGTTATAGGCGTCCAGCAGATCGACCAGCACCCAGTTTTCGCGAATGAGGCCGTTTTCCACGCGCCAGAAATCCAGGCTGCGCATGGTGATGCGCTTGCCGCTCGGCGCAATTCCCATCCAGCCGTCGTCGGTGACGGTTTGAATCATGTTGGGCCAGCCTGTGACAGCGGCATAGTTCCTGTCGCCAAAGAAGTGGTAGGTGATTTCGTCGACATACTGGCCGCGATCCGGCATTCCGTTCAGGAACGGTATTTGGTGCCAGTTGCGGAAGCCCTTGATGCCGCGTCCAGTCCCGATGCCGGACGGACCATACCAGCTCATGCGGGGATGCCAGAATTTCGGCATCTCCATCACTTCCGGCCCGCCTTGAGACGGGTGCTTCTTGAGGTGTTCCAGCATGTCGATGATGTGCTGGCACGTGGCCCGCCCGGTCTCTTCATCGTAGGGCCCGGGAACAAGCCCGTCATGGGTCGCCGGTCCCGGCACATGCCATTCGCGCCCGAGGCTCGGCGCCATCGGCCAGGCGTTTGCCTGGATCATCATTTCGGGAATGTCCCAGAGCGCCTGGAATTCGACAACCTTGCCATTCACAAAGCGGAAGAACTCGTGAAAGCGCATCGAGACCTGATGGCTTGTGGCAGGAATATCCAGCCAAGGTTTTTCAAAGGAGCCGGTGTAGTAACCGCCGCAGCCAACCCAGTCGTGACCTTCCGGTGTCGGACCGGCCATCACGATCGTGTCGCGGCGCTCCAGATCCGGAACCGCCTCAAACAGCGCGGCATAGGCCTTGTCGTAAAATGCATCCGTGCCGGTTGTATCGCCAAATGGATGACACAGTCTGAAAACCACGTCCGGCGTGCACAAATCTTCAAGCGCCTTGCGGACGGCTCGTTCTTCAAAGTCATACATCGCCGCCCGCAGCGGCGCGATCAGGTCCTTGTGCTCACTATGCCTGTCCATTTTTACTCGGCGGCCTCTCCGTAAGGCACGTTGCCTCCTCCATATCTGCGGACCCGGACATTGGCCTGTTCGGCGTGGCCGACGAAACCTTCAAGCATGCACAGCCGCGAGCAGTAGGCACCGATCTCGGCGGCCGCTTCATCGGTCAGCACCTTCTGGTATGAATGGGTTTTCAGGAACTTTCCGACCCACAATCCACCAGTGTACCGCCCCGCCTTTTTCGTCGGCAGCGTATGATTGGTGCCGATCACCTTGTCGCCATTGGCAACGTTGGTTCGCGCACCCAGGAACAGCGCGCCGTAACAAGTCATGTTGTCCAGGAACCAATCGTCCCGATCGGTCATCACCTGCACATGCTCTGACGCAATGTCGTCGGCAACGGCAAGCATTTCCTCGTAGGTGTCACAAAGGATCACCTCGCCGTAGTCTTCCCAGGATTTCGACGCAGTGTCCGCTGTCGGCAGGATCTTCAGGATCCGGTCGATCTCTTCAAGCGTTTCAGTTGCAAGCTTGCGAGAATTGGTAACCAGAACGGCAGGCGAGTTGTAGCCGTGTTCTGCCTGCCCCAGCAGGTCGGTCGCACACATTTCCGCATCAACCGTTTCGTCAGCAATCACCATGGTCTCGGTCGGGCCCGCGAATAGGTCAATGCCGACACGTCCGAAGAGCTGGCGTTTGGCTTCGGCAACAAAGGCGTTGCCCGGGCCGACAAGCATGTGCACCGGATCGATCGTTTCGGTGCCGAGCGCCATGGCGCCGACGGCCTGAATGCCGCCGAGAACGTAGATTTCATGCGCACCGCCCAGATGCATCGCCGCGATCACGGCCGGGTTCGGCGCGCCTTTGAACGGCGGCGTTGCCGCGATGATGCGCGGAACCTCGGCAACGGATGCGGTTGCAACCGACATGTGGGCGGAAGCGACCATCGGAAACTTTCCGCCCGGTACATAACAGCCAACCGACTGCACCGGGATATTCTTGTGCCCCAGGATGACGCCCGGCATCGTCTCGACCTCGATGTCCAGCATGGAGGCGCGCTGCGCTTCGGCGAATTTTCGAACCTGTTCCTGGGCAAACTTGATGTCTTCCATGTCTCTTGGCGAGACCTGACTCATCAGCGCTTCGATTTCCGACGCGCTCAACCGGAAAGAAGCGGGAGAATAATTGTCGAACTTCTCGGAGAGTTCGCGCACGGCGGCATCGCCGCGAGTTTCGATTTCCTTGAGCGTTCCCTCCACGATGGAGCGAACCTTGGCATCGTCTTCCGAGCGTTCAGCTTCGGGCTTGCCGCGCTTCAGATACTCAACAGCCATGTTTCATCCCTTTCAGGACGCAGCCGCTCTGGTCTTCTTGCGGACCGTGCGCCTGCGCCGACTTATCATTTTTCTTCAGTTTGCATACGTATGCAGAAAGTTCAAGTGGCCTTCCGCGAAACACGAAAAACTACTTAAGTCTCGTCACGCGGCCTTTTCCGGCGTCGGCGGCACGCGTTCGCCCCGGTCGAACGCTTCCCAGCCCTGACCGTCGAAAACATCCTTGCCGAGCTGGGCCAATACATGCGGAAAGTCGACCATCACCCAGTTGTCGACGATTTTGCCGTCGACCACTTTCCAGAAATCCATGTAACGGATTTCGACCCGTTTGCCCGTCGGCGCAAGTCCCATGAACTCACCGGAATGGGTCGCTTCCTGGCGGCCAAAGGCGGCCGCCCATTCGCCCATGTAGAGCCTGGCTTCGTCAACGCAGACCTTGTCTGAAAACGCAGCCTGAAACGGCTTTTGCCAGTTTTCCTGGAATTCCTTCAGACCTGTCTTGTTGCCGCAGCCGGTATTGCCAAGCCAGCGGAAACCGTCTGCAAAGAACTCGCCGATATCGGCAATCCGGTGGTCGTTCAAACCGTCGACCATGTCCTCAATGACACGGCGGGTGTCCTCCGTCTTGCTCATATCCGTGTCGCGGCTCAGAACCGCCTGCTCGGGACGCGATCCCTTCATGTTTCACCTGTTTGTGTAGTGCGAGTGCAAAGAGCGCATGACCTATCCCTTCACGGCTCCGGCTGTCAGACCCGACACGATCTGGCGTTGGAAAACCATGATGAGGAGGAACAGCGGCGCGATAATCGACACGGCTGCAGCGACTGCCTCGACCTGGTCGGTGGTTGTTGTCTCCCGGTTGAAGTAGCCGGCGATCGCCGGAACCATGGTCTGGTTCTGCGCGTCGAGCAGGAGTGAACAGACCAGATAGTCGTTATAGGCCAGCAGGAAACTGAACAGACCGGTCGTGATAACGCCAGGCCACATCACGGGCATGATCACCCAGCGGAATGCCTGGAAGTGCGTGCAGCCATCCACGCGAGCCGCCTCGTCAAGCTCGTTCGGGATGTTCTGGAAGAACGAACGCAGCATCCAGATCGTGAAAGGCTGGTTGATCGACACCAGCACCGCAATCACGGCCCAGGGCTTGCCATAAAGAGTTGGTGCAGCGTCGCCCAGGATCGGGCTGAGAATCTCGGCGGAGTTGATAAAGGGCGGCAGGTAACCGGCCACGAGCACCGAGTGCGGCAAGGCGCGGAAGACCAGTGCGATGATAAGGATCCAGAAGGCAATGAACGATCCGGCTGACCCGGCTCTTGCAAGCCCGTAACCGGCCAGCGTTCCCACGGTCAGCGAAACCGTCACCACGCCGACTGTAACGATCATCGAATTGATGAAGTTCTCGTAGAACGCGTTTTCGACCCATACGGCTCTGTAGTGCTCGGTGGTCAGACCGAGGATCGGCTTGCCCAAGGGGCCAAGAATGGAATTCACGGCACTCAGGACAGGAGGAAGGATGCCGGCGAACACAATCAGGAAGCCGATTGCAAACACAAGCGCACCAATGATCCAGCCCGGGACGAGCAGATGGGGCGGCGTGTACTTGTTGACCATCTTCGGCAGAAGCGTCAGCGCCAGATGAACGGTGTACCAGAGAAAGGCGATACCGACGACGATGCTGACGATCGACAGGCCACGCCCCGTTGCAACGGTTTCAGGTCCGAAAATCACGCTGAGCGGATTTGAGGCAAATGCATCAATCGGATCCTTGAAGCTCATGACCGCGATCCAGAAGATCGGGAACGCTGCGATCAGACACCAGAATGCCAGGAAGCCGACTGAGGTCAGTTGCAGCGCCATTGGCTGCTGCATGGATTTTGGCAGGCTCATACCCGTCCTCCCTTGTGATCGCGCCAGGTCTTGCGCAGGAGCGGAATTAGCAGAACGACAATGCCGATCATTGTGAGCATCGCGCTTGCGGATGCACGTGAAATGGACCTGTTTCCGCTATCGTCGGGTGTCAGCAGGTCATAGGTCAGCCACTGCAGCGAAATGCGGTAAGCCTGACTGGAGAAGCCGACGATTTCCTCAAACACGCGGTAGGAATCCATCAGGTGGATAAGCGAGACGAAGACGATGAGTGGCATCAGGTGCGGAATGATCACGTAGCGAAGCCGTTCCCAGCGGCTCGCACCGTCGATCACGGCCGATTCCAAAGTGTCCTGGTTGACAGTTTGCAGGCCGGCATAAAACACAAGGAACGCAAACGGGGCCACGTGCCAGACACGGTAGAACATCATCAGCAACTCAATGGTCCAGCCTTGGGCGAACATTGCGATGTCCTGGTTCAGCCACCATTCCAGGAAGGCGGTCATGATGCCGTCGCCGATAAACAGCCAGCGGATGGACAGCGCGCCGATGACGGGCGTGATGATGAATGGCAGAAGCGACACGAAGATGATGGGGCCACGTATCATGCGGGTGGCATTGTTGACCGTGATCGCAATGGCCAGCCCGACACCGATAACGAGGGGAAGCGTTACCAGAGTGAAGGTCAAGGTGAACCGGAGCGCCTTCCAGAAATCAATGGTAAGCAGTGCATCGAAATCGAAGACTTTCAGCGCCGCCCAGGCCCGGTCAGGCTCCAACACATTATAGTAGCTCTCCAGCCCGACATATTTGACGTCTGTCACCACTTTGCCGTCTTCCCCAAGAACCGGCTGAATTTTTGTTTCGGTGACGCAGGTCTGGGTTGGGAAACCGGGGGTGCAGGTTTCGACTTCAACCTGCTCGAAAATAGGCTGCGTGACATAGAAGCTCTGCATGAACACGCTGACAAGCGGCGCGGCGATAAAGAGCAGCATCAGGAAAATGGACGGGCCGACAAAGGCGGCAAATGTCTTGGTGTTCATGCTGCCCTCCCATGAAACGTGCTTGGATAGGGCGAAGGGCGCTTACGCCCTCCGCAAGGACGGTCGCCGGCTTACTTGATCAGGCCAGCTTCTTTGGCCGACGTCGTGTAGGCGCCAGCGATGTCCTTCAAGGTGGTCTGGGCGTCTTTTGCTCCCGTCAGGAAGTCGGCGACACCATTGCCGAGCGCTGTGTGCATCAGGCCCATCTGCGAGCTTGCAGGATAAGGCAGTGCACCTGCTTCAGCCGTCTGCACAACACCAAGCGCAAGCGGACCGGGCACGTAACCCTCGATCAGCCATACGGCCACGTCGTTGTTTTCCTTCACCATTTCCGGTGTCATGCCGTTCATGGCGACACGGAAAGCCGCTTCAGCTTCTTCATCGGACGTGTTGTTAGCAATAACGATACCGTCCCACCAGATCGTCGATGCGGCACGTGCATCCGCGGTCGGGGCGCCGGCCATCTTCACCTTGCCGACAACTTGGGATTCGTTGGCATCATCCATGGCACCTGCGCGGCTCGCCCACAGGTTCGCCATCGCAATCTTGCCCTGCTGGAACTGCTGCTGAACGTAGGTGGAATCGGAAACGAGATATTCCGGATCCATGTACTCGGTCAGCTTCTTGAGCATCTCAAGGGAAGCGACGCCCTGCTCGTTTTCAATTGTCGCTTCATTGTCCGGGCCGAAGAACTCACCGCCCATGCCCAGATACATGTTTACGAATTCCTGGCCGAGGTTCCAGCCGGTCTTCATGGTTGCGCCAATCGGATATTCGACGACACCGGCGTCCTTGATCTTTGCCGCGGCTGCCAGAACCTCGTCATAGGTCTTGGGAACCGGAATGCCCAGTTCGGTCAGAATATCCTCGCGGTACATCAGGTGCTGAGCGTTCACCATCATGGCAATCGCCATGGTTTCGCCGTTGATCTTGATGAGCTGGTTCGGAGTGAGGTTCTGGCCGTATTTCTCCACCAGACCATCGAGCGGACGAACGGTGCCCTCGTTCATCAGCGGAACCAGAGTGCCGTTGGCGACGCCCCCGATCTGGTAAAGCGAAGGATCTGCGGCAAAGGCGGCCGGTTGCTTGGTGCGGAATTCCTGGTCAAGCTCGGCTTCGAAATCGCCGCACTTTGCCATGAACGAGGTAACGGCTTTCCAGGCCTCAAAGCCTGCGGAAAGGGATTTCACCGGTGTGGTGTTCTCGAAATCACAGGCGCTTGCCGCACCGGTGACCGCCAGCGACATCGCGCCGGCAAGAAGCAGTTTCTTCAACATCTGTCAGGTCTCCCTGCTGTTCCATGCGCCGAAGGGCGCAGCTCTGGTTTTTTCGGCGAAGTGCCGGGTCCGGACGGGTTTACGCGTCAATGCGCGCGCCTGTCTCGTGATTGAAAAGATGGCAAATATCAGCTGGAATATGCAAACCGACCGTCTCGTCGATTTCGATCCGGAAGTCCTTGTTTGCCTTCACGGACACCAATGCGCCACCAGCCTTCACCGTGATCATGGTGGCGTCGCCAAGCAGTTCCATGGTGTAGACAGGAGCGCTGATTTCCGCTTCCGCGCTGCTCTCGGCAACAGCAGCATCCTCGGCGCGGAAGCCCAGCGTTATCGGGCCGTCCGGTCCGTTGAGACCGTTGATGGTCACGTTTTCGCCGGTGAAGGTTCCACCCGACAAGGCGCCTTCCATCAGGTTCATGGCGGGTGAGCCGATAAAGCTGGCAACGAATGTGTTTGCAGGCCGGTCGTAAATCTCCGTCGGGGAACCAACCTGCTGCACGATGCCACGCTGCATCACCACGACCCGATCGGCGAGCGTCATCGCTTCGATCTGGTCATGGGTGACGTAAATCGTGGTGACCTGCAGTTCATGCTGAAGGTTTTTGATCTGCGCCCGCGTCGAAACCCGCAATTTGGCGTCTAGGTTGGACAGCGGCTCATCCATCAGGAAGACGTTCGGTTCGCGAACGATGGCGCGCGCAAGCGCCACGCGCTGGCGCTGACCACCGGAGAGCTCTGCGGGCTTGCGGTGCAGGAATTCGTCCAGCTCAACCATCGCACTCGCCCGGCGCACCCGTTCGTCGTGGGTCGCAGGATCCACCTTCCGAACCTTCAGCGGAAAGCGGATATTCTCGTAGACATTCATATTCGGATAAAGACCGTAGGACTGGAACACCATGGCAATGTCCCGGTCTTTAGGGTCGAGATCATTGACGACCCTGTCACCAATGACGATCTCGCCGCCCGTGGCATCTTCCAGACCGGCGATCATGCGCATGGTCGTTGTCTTGCCGCATCCGGACGGTCCAAGCAAAACCAGAAATTCGCGGTCAGCGATGGTCAGGTCGAAATTGTCGACACCGACAAAAGATCCCCAGCGTTTCGACACATTTCTTAGCTGGATTTCAGCCACAGCGTCCCCTCCTCGACTGTCCGCGAGCCAAATTTTGCATTCCTATGCAAATTAGCTAGACACAGAGAAATGACTTTGGCAATGATTTTTTGCATACGAATGCAAAATTGTTGCTATACGTAGATCTCCATAAACCCCACAAGGTTCAAAATGTCCGATTTCCGGCAAGTGCCGCACAGCTTCCTCAGCACCATACTAACGGCGACGGCAGCAGAAGAAGAAGACCTGATTTCCAGTCACTTAACCGAAGACGTCATCTGGGACGTCGCTCATCCCGTCAATCGATTGACTGGTCGGCAGAGCGTTCGGGAGAGCTTTTTTGCACCCCTGAAAGAGGCTCTGAGTCATGTCCGACGCCGGGACGAAATCTTCATCGGCGGGCCCAACCGGCGGGCTCCAGGTGGCCACTGGGTTACCAGCGTCGCTCACTACGTCGGCAACTTCGAAAAATCTCTCTTCGGTGTTCGGCCGTCAAATCATCTCACCTTTCTAAGGTCGGGAGAGTTCTACCGCATCGAACCGGACGGCCGGATTTCGGAAGCCAAGATCATCATCGACCTCATCGACCTGATGCGTCAGGCCGGCCGGTTTCCCCTGCCCCGAATACTCGGCACTGAAATGCTGTTTCCAGGGCCGGCAACGCATGACGGTGTTCTGCCGTCCGGACAGGGCGATGGAGAAAAAACGCTCGACCTGTGCGAGGCCATGCTCGCGGACCTCAAGAACTACGACCCAAAGACCTTCACATCGAACAAGCAGACCGGCGAAGACGGCTACTGGCACGATGACATGCTCTGGTATGGTCCGGGCGGGATCGGTTCGAACTATCGCTGGAGCGGCTTTGAAAAGGATCACCGGGCAGCTTTCCTGACCGCGTTTCCGGACCGTATCGGCGGCAATCATTACTGCCGGATCGGTGATGAAAACTACGCAGCGGTCAGCGGCTGGCCATCCATGACCATGACCCACCAGGCGGACTATCTGGGCGTTCCGGCTTCCGGCAAGTCGCTGACCCTTCGCGTCATGGATTTCTACCGCTGCGCAGATGGAAAGATTATGGAGAACTGGGTTCTGCTCGACTATCTGGATCTCTTTCAGCAAATGGGCCGGAACCTGATCGCAGAACAGGCAGATCGCTGACGCCAAGCGCCACAAAAAGGCAGCAGGCCGCAATTGCCGCCTGCTGCCTCAACCTGTCTCGCGCTGCAGATCAGTCCCTGACCACGAAGACGGAACAACCGGACCGCCGCACCACCCTTGAAGCAGTTGAGCCGAGAAAATAGTCCTGCGCAGAGGGATGGTGCGAGCCGACGATGATGAGATCGGCGTGCTTGTTTTCAGCAAACCTTGCGATCTCCACGCCGGGCTTTCCCTGAACGACTTCGCACGCCGTCTTGCCGTCATTTCCGACCGCATTGCGCAACTTGTCTTCGATTTTCTTGGTCAGATGATTGTCGATCTTCAGATCAACGAATTCCGAAACAAACCCTGGGATGTTTTCCAGAACGGTGAGCAGCGTAATCTGACCGTCGTCGGCCAGAAGGTGACGGGCAATATCCAGCTTTCGGGCAATCAGTGTTTCATGATCAAGCGCGACAGGAATGAGGATATGCTTGTACATCGGTTCAAAACCCTTCTGTTCCGCTGGCTGCTCACGCAGGACCGCCTGCAAGCGGCCGGATCGCATCCAGATATCGTTTTGGCACGTCTATGCCATTCCCGACCGCTTCCCGGATGGCGGTAGCCCTCCGTGTGCCCGGCAGCCGCGCGCTTTCCATGTTTTCGATAAGTCCGAGCAAGTCCTCGAGCCGTGACCCGAAGAGGTCGTCCTGCGGCTTCATCGCAATCAAGAACTGACCGACACCGGGCGGTGGCCCATCGGCCTTGAAGAAGGAGGAAGCCTGATTGCTGAAGGCTGCCCCGGTCATGACCGAGGCGAGAATTTCGACCATTAGCGCGAGGCCCGTGCCTTTCGCTCCACCGACCGGCAGCATTGTCCCGGCAAGGGCAGCGGCTGCATCGGTGGTTGGATTGCCGTCGCTGTCGAGCGCCCAACCTTCGGGAATAGGCTTGCCCGCCTTGTGCGCATTCATGACCTTGCCACGGGCAACCGTGGACAGCGAAAGATCGATCACCAACGGGTCGGTACCGTCGCGTGGCGCGGAAAAAGCGATCGGGTTGGTGCCGAAGACAGCGTCCTTGGCGCCGAAGGGTGCCATCGCTGCGGGGGAATTCGCCACCATGATCGCGACCAGACCCTTGCGTCCCAGCTTTTCCACCTGGATGGACAAGGCACCGCAGTGATGAGAGCGGGTAATTCCCATTATGGCGCAGCCGTGTTGAAGGGCCAGATCTGCCCCCCTTTCGATGACCGCATCGAGCGCCGGATAGGCAAATCCGTTGCCGGCATCAGCCAGGAGGCTGGTTGTTCCGGCTTCTTGGATCTCAACAACGGCATCCGCCTTGATCTTCCCGGTTTTAACTTGCGCGATATAGTCCTCGACGCGCGAAAACCCGTGACCGACCTGACCTTCCGCTTCAGCGGCAACAAGTGCCCTGGCAACAGAATGGGCGGCGGGCTCCGGCACGCTTGCGGCAACGAAAGCCGATGTGATCAGGGCCTCAGCGTCGGACAGACTGAGACGTTCGGAAGCTTGCATGATTTCCCTTCAGATCCCGGTGGCCGGCAAACCGGCCACCGGATCGTTTCCTTAAGCGCTGCGATAAAGCTTGGTCATGGAGAATTCCCGGTGACCAAGGGCTTCGGCAGCAGTGCTTCTGCCATTCGCAGTCCGGCAGATCATGTCAATCAACTCGTCGCCCGCTTCGTCGATTGTCATCTCCCGGCGCAAGATACCGGAAACGTCCACGTCCACATGCTCGCTCATCGTGCGAACCGTGCGCGGATTTGCGGTGATCTTGATTACCGGGACAATCGGGTTGCCGACCACGTTGCCTTGCCCTGTCGGGAAGGTATGGATCACGGCGCCTCCCGCAGCCATCAGGGTCACGCATTCAGCAGCCGCAGACGAGGAATCCATGAAGTAGAGCCCCTTTCCGGATTGCGGGGCTTCCGCGGGATCGAGAATGTCGATGTATTGGCTTGTCCGTCCAATCTTTTCCAGATTGCCGAGCGCCTTTTCCTCGATCGTTGTCAGGCCACCCTCGATGTTGCCCTTGGTCGGCTGGCTGTCGGAAAGATCGTCCGTCTGGTGGGCGAAGATGACATCGTCCTGATAGGCCTTCCACATCTTGTACCAGCGCTCGCCCACCTCTTCGTTGATGGCCCGTTTCTGGCAGATATGCTCAGCACCCGTGATCTCGGAGGTTTCGCCGAAGAACCCCGTGATGCCTTCCGGCAAGAGCTTGTCGTACATGTTGCCGACGGTCGGACAGGAGCCGAGACCGGTGGTCGTGTCGCTCTCCCCGCATTTGGTCGAGATCCAGAGTTCGTTCAGCGCACACTCTTCCCGCTGGTATTCAGACGTCTTGTGCACGAAGTCCTTCGCTGCCCAGGAGGCCCGGCGGATTGTCTCGAAATCACCGTTCTGCTCAATGGAAAACTCCGCGACCGGCTTGCCGGTTTCCCGGATGCCGTCAGCAATCCGTTTGGTCCAGCCGGGCTCGATCCCGATCACGACAACGGCGGCAACATTCGGGTTTGCGCCAGTGCCGATCATGGTGCGGAAATGCAGTTCCAGATCTTCGCCGAACTGCAGCCGGCCATAAGCATGCGGGATCGCAAGCGTTCCCTTCACGTTGTTCGCAACAGCCTCGCAGGCTGCGTTGGAAATGTCATCAACCGGCAGGATCAGGACATGATTGCGGACGCCGACCCGGCCGTTTTCGCGCCGGTAGGCCTTGACCGTCATGTTGGAATATTTGGTGGACATCTGGACGGCTCCTTACCAGCGCTTCGTTTTGCAATTGTGGGTATGGACGTGACCGCCCTTTGGGATATCGGCAATGATCTTGCCGATGTCCTCACCGTATTTCATGGCCGTGTCGCCCTCTTTCAGATCCTGGAGTGCAATCTTGTGCCCGATCGGCACATCGGCACCGGCTGTCAGGCGAAAGGTGGAATTGTCGTGGGTAACACAGCACAGCATGTCAGTGCCCGCTGTCAGGCCTTCCACAACGACCACCCCGACATTGTCGGCATGCTCGTGGACAAGCAGATGGGGGATTTCAGACATGAATGTCTCCTCAAGTGTCTGGTGTGAGTAGAATTTTCGGAACTGCAACCTGCCCGGCCCGCAAGTCTGCGAATGCCTTCAGCCCATCCGACAAGGGGCGGGTTTCGGTCCAGTCAAGCGCACCCAGTCGACCTTCAAACATGGCGCTGGCGGTGTCGCGGAAGTCCTGGGCCGTGTAGGTGTAGGTTCCGATGAAGGTGATTTCCTGAAGGGTCATCCTGCGGATATCGAGCCCGCCCTCAGCCGAGCCGAGACCGATATGAACAATGACACCGCCCGGCTTTGCGCGGGCGGAGGCTGCCGCACGTGTTGCGGCATGTCCAACGCCGTCAACAATGAGATCGTACTGTCCGCTTGCATCAGCCTCCTGAGGGGTCAGGACGTTGACGCCGCAGGCGTTTTCGAGGAACCGTGCCCGCTCTTCATTGGGTTCAACAAGTCGGACATTCCCAATTCCCTGTGCCTTCAGCGAAAGCGCGGCACCCAGTCCAATAGCGCCACCGCCATAGACAAGCGCCTTTGCTCTTTCCGGGTCACTGGTGAGCGCGCGCTTGGCAAGCCGCACGGCATGCCAACCGCAGGCAATCGGTTCGGCAAGCGCTGCCTGTGCATCGCTGACATGGTCCGGCACAACCACCAGATTGTCTTCCGGCATGGCCAGATAGTCAGCGAACCCGCCTTCTCGCGGCGGCATGGAGATGATCTGGCGCTCTGGGCACAGATTGTCCCGGCCGGACAGGCAGAATTCGCATTTGCCGCAACTCACCAGAGGATTGACCGTGACCCGCTTGCCTTCCAGCGAACCGGAAAGCACGGTTCCCGCAACCTCATGGCCGAGGATCAGCGGTGCGGGCCTGCGCGCATCATGACCCAGGAACGCATGCATGTCCGAACCGCAGATGCCTGTGTGCGCAACGCGGATGAGCGCTTCACCGTGTGCGGGAGACGGATCGGCGACCTCCCGGTACGATTGGGCTTCCGGGCCGGTATAGACGAGCGCTTTCATTTTGCGGTGAACCCTCCGTCGACCATCAGGATCTGACCTGTCACATAAGCAGATGCGTCGGAGCAAAGAAATAGAAGCGGCCCGTCGAGATCTTCCATTTTTCCGTTGCGGCCGATGCAGGTCTGCGCAGCGTTGCGCTGCGCGCGCTCTTCGTCTCCGAAAACGGCAGCCGTCAGTTCGGTCGGAAAAAAGCCCGGCCCGATGGCATTGGCATTGATTCCGTCCTTTGACCAGGCCTCGGCCATGGCCCTTGTCATCTGGCCAACACCACCCTTGGACGCGCCGTAGGCGATCCCGCCCGGGAAGGCACGCGTGGTCTGCAGCGAGGCGAAGTTGACGATCCGGCCCCAGCGCCTTTCGCGCATGGCGGGGACAAAGGCCTGAGACAAAAAGAACGGGATCGTCAGATTGAGGGTGAGCGTCACATCCCAGCCTTCCGGCGTGACCTCGTCCGCGACCTCGCGCGTGTTGATGCCGGCGGCGTGCACAAGAATTTGCGGAGGCCCGAATGGCCCGGCTATGTTTCCGGCAACGTTGTCAAGCGCGCCCTGATCGGCAAGATCAGCTGTCACGGCTGCGGTCTGGCCCCCTGCTTCCCGCCTCCAGTCTTCAAGATCCGACGACCTCCGCGCAACGCCGACAACAGAAGCGCCGGCATTCGCCAGGACCGTCGCGGCACGGCGCCCGAGACCGGAACTTGCCCCGGTCACGCAGGCAACTTTGCCGCTCAGATCAAAGAGTGTGCTTATGTCTTCAGGCGTCGGCATCGGCGGTCAGATCGAACGATTCTTCCGGAAAATACTTCTTGAGACGGATATCGGCTGTACGTGCATGTCCTTCCATTCCCTCCAGTCGGGATATGCGTGCCGTCGCTTCAGCCACCGGCTTCGCCCCATCGCGCGTTGCACGTTGCCAGGTCACGATCTTCATGTATTTGTGGACCGAAAGCCCGCCGGTATAGCTGGCGGCACCGGAGGTCGGCAGGACGTGGTTGGTACCTGACGCCTTGTCGCCGAACGCGACCGTGGTTTCTTCTCCCAGGAAGAGCGAGCCGTAGCAGGACAATCTGTCGAGCCACCAGTCCAGATCCTGCGCCTGCACCGTCAAGTGCTCGGGTGCGTAGGCATCGGAGGTCACTGCCATTTCCTCGCGGTCGCTGCACAGGATGACTTCCGCATAATCGCGCCAGGCGGCTGTCGCATTGTCGCGATTGACGTCCGGAAGGTCGTTGATCATTCCCGGCACCAGCGCCATCACGTCCTCGGCAAGCTTCCGGGAGTCTGTAACCAGCCAGACCGGAGAGTTGTAGCCATGCTCTGCCTGTCCGACGAGATCTGCGGCAACCACTTCGGGATCTGCCGTAACGTCGGCAAGGATGAGACTGTCCGTCGGACCGGCGATCATGTCGATGCCGACACGGCCGAACAGGATCCGCTTGGCTTCGGCGACGAACTGGTTTCCCGGCCCGACCAGGATGTTTGCACGCGGTAGTCCAAACAGCCCGAACGTCATGGCGGCGACGCCCTGCACCCCGCCCATGGCAAGGATCCTGTCGGCCCCGCACACCTTTGCGGCATAGATGATGGCCGGATTGATGCCGATGCCCGGACGTGGCGGCGAACAGGCAATGATGTTCTTGCAGCCGGCGACCTTCGCCGTCGTCACGGTCATGATCGCGCTCGCGATATGACTGTAACGGCCGCCCGGGATGTAGCAGCCGGCGGTCTCCACCGGGATGCTCTTTTGCCCGGCGACAAGCCCCGGAATGACCTCGACCTCGACATCCTGACAGGTCTGCTTCTGAACTTCAGCGAACCTTTGCACGTTGGCATGCGCAAATTCTATGTCGCGTTTGAGCTTCTCCGGCACCTTCGCCGAAGCTGCCTCGATCGCCGCCTCGTCCAGCAGAATGTCGCCGTCATACTTGTCGAACTTGGCGGCATAATCGAGTGCAGCCGCATCGCCCCCCGCCTCGATCGTGTCGAGTATTTCCTGCACGATCTTGGTCGTTTCGGAGGCATCGGTCTTGGACGTGCGAACTGCTTTTTTCAGATATTCAACAGTCATGGCTGAGCCTATTTGTAAATCTCGGGAAGAAGCGTTGTCGAGATCGCCGGAACATAGGCGATCAGCAGCGTCACGAGCAGCATGAAGAAGACGAACGGAACGGCTTTGGCAGCGATTTTGAGGATCGACTCGCCCGTCAAACCCGACACCACGAACAGATTGAGCCCGAGCGGTGGCGTGATGAACCCGACACCGAGTGCAGTAATCATCATGATGCAGAACTGGATCTCGTTCATGCCGATATTGTCGGCAAGCGGCTTGAGGATCGGCGCCAGGATCACAATGTTCGGCGTTGTCTCCATGACGCAGCCGGCGGCAATCAGGATGAGGATCATCATCAGGATCAGGATCGCCGGTTCATTGGTGATCGACGTCAGTGCGTAGACGAAACCCTGCGGCACGCCGAGAATCGCAAGCGCCTGGGCGAGCGGCAACGAGAACGCGATGATCGGCACGATCACGCCGTTTACCTTGGCCGAACTCACCAGCATCGCCGGGAAGTCGGACAGCTTAAGTGTTCCAAGGATGAAACCCATCGCGATCGTGATCATCACCGCAACGGCACCGGCTTCTGTCGGGGTCAGACGTCCCGAAAAGATGCCGTAGAAGATGATGCCGGGAACGATGAAAGCATACCACCCGGACTTGAGCGCCTTGCCAAGATTGGCCGCCCATTCGCCGAACGTCATCAACCCGCCGCCCTCATAGGCGTAGATCCGGTTCATGACGATATTTGTCACGAGGATGGACACCAGAATGGCAATCCCCGGGATCAGCGCTGCCAGAAACAGCGTCGAGGCGGAAATACCCAGAACCAGGCCGATAATGATGTAGGCGATCGACGGTGGGATCAGGATGCCGGTACAGGCACCAGCGGCGACAAGGGCACAGGCGTAGGGACGTGGATAACCGCTTTCCACCAGCCTGTCGATGGTCATCCGGCCGACGGCGGCCGCACCTGCGGCATCAGAGCCCGAGATCGCGGAGAACATGCCGCAGACCAGGACGGTCGCAGATCCGAAACCACCCTTGGCCCAGCAGGTGAGCGCTTCGGCAACGTCGAGGAACTTGCGGCTGAGGCCCGTTCGCACCAGTACATCGCCGGTCAGAATGAAAAGCGGTACCGCGGTGAGTGCAAAGTGGTCGATCCCGTGGAACAGGCTTTCGCCGACAAGCGAAAGCGGCAGGGCGCCGGAAATCATCAGCATGGCGATGGCGGCGGCCCCGATGGCGGCCCAAACGGGCACTGCGAGGGCGACTAGGCCGACAAATATCAGGACGGGAGCATAAAAGGACCAGCCCAGTTCGACTGTTTGTTGCTGTAGTTGTTGCCAGAGCATTGTCGCCTCCCTCAGTCGAACAGCTTGTCGCCTTCGTAGACGGGACGGCCGTCACGAAAGTCGCGCACATCGCGCAGGAGGGACTGGGCCAGCCGGAACAGGACCAGGGCGAAACCGAAGGGAACCGCGGACAGGAACCAGACCTGGGAGATCCGAAGCCCGTGAGTGACGGAGCCGAATTTTGCGGAGACCAGAACGGTTTCCAGTGACCAGTAGAAAGCGATCACTGCGACGAAGGCCATGACGAGGTCGCCGAAAATGTAAAGCAGGGCTTTCACGCGCGGCCCGACATATTGCATCAGGACGTCGATGCGGATGTGCCCACGCTCCTTTACCGCCGCCGCAGCGCCGATCCAGGCCAGGTAAATGAAGGAGTAGCGGACGATTTCCTCGCCCCAGATCGACGAATACGCAAAGACTTCGCGCCGGACCACTTCAACGAACATGGTCATGACGAGCATGACGTAGAAGACCAGCAACAGCCAACGTTCGCCGTTCCGGTCCAGGGCTTGAATGACATTCGACATGGGCACTCCTCTGCCGTTCCCATCAGACAAGGGTCTGATGCGGCGGTCGCGCGAATTGGATGATTGAAATCAGGTCCGGTACCGGCGCCGAAAGGCGCCGGCCGGTTGACGCAAGGCTTATGCGTCGTGGACGTAATAGCGGCCCATGGTGTTGGCGGCTTCTTCAAGGCGGCCGAACGCTTCCATCGAACCGGCCAGTTCAACCTTGAACTGATCCCATTCTTCGCGCTGATAACCGCCGGCTGCCTTCCATTCGTTCAGCTGATCTTCCGTCAGCGAATGGAACTCCACGCCAGACTTCACAAGCTCGGACATTGCGTAAGCCCGTGCCGCCGGAACCTTGGCCAGGTTTTGCTGCGCGGTGATTTCACCGGCAAACTCGATGCCTTCCTGCACATCTGCCGGCAGCGAATTGAACCACTCCAGGTTCATGGAATAGACCTGACTGTCCGGCACCGCCTGGGTGAAGGTGACGTTGCTCAGGATATCCTTGAAGCCGAAGACATAGAGCGCACCGACGGACGGATCGAGCGCATCGGCAACACCCTGCTTGATCGCGGACGGGGTTTCGCCCCAGGCCACAGGCGTCGGGTTGGCTCCGACCATGCGGTAGTATTGCTGCAGCATGGCGGATCCCGGTACGCGGAACTTCACGCCGGAGAGGTCGCCAGGTGTAATCACCTTGTTACCGCCCTTGCGCACGGCAACCACGCGCGGGTCGATCACCACATAAAACAGAGCCTTGAAGCCTGACGCTTCGATCTTGGGGTGAACTTCCTTCTTCCAGGCTTCAGACGTCACCAGGTTGGTGAACCGCTGATTGGACCCGCAGAAATACGGCATGTTGATGAGGTCGACAGCCGACGCGAAAGGCGCAAAGTTGGACAGCGAATGCTGGGCCGCCTGAATGGTGCCGCCCTGCACGGCCTGGGCAAGTGCACCGCCTGCGCCGAGCTGCCCGCCGGGGGCGAGTTTGACGTAGACCTTGCCGTTGGTTGCGTTCTGAATGTTCTCCTTCAGGTCAAGCTGCATGATCGGATAGCTGCGCGACGCACCCAGCACGTAGGCTGTTGCGAGCGTCATGATATGGTCTGCCCCCTGCTCGCGGGCCCGCTCTTCCTGTGCGGTCTGCGCGACAGCTTCGTCTGACCACAGCACACCTGCGGCACCTGCAACAACAGCCGCCGTGAAACCACCGGCGCTGGCCAGCTTCAGGAAATTGCGGCGCTCGACAGAGGCCAGGTCTTCAGTCTTTTTCATCATTTCCTCCCAAAAATCCGAATCTGATCTAGGTTTTGTCGGTTCGCTTTTGCGCCTCTTTTTTCAGGACAGATGCGGTAAACGCGATAGACACGGCGAACAGCAGAATCATCTCGCCGACGTTGCCTAACGGCGGCGACCCACCAAAAGAACCGATTGAAACGTTGATCACGAAAGCGGCAAACAGAACGGCCGCCAGAACCAAAAGCATGATCACCTCCCAACGATCAATTAACTTGGTCAGCAAAAATGTAAGCGCTTACATTTTTCAATGCAAGCGAAAAAAATATTCTCTGGAGCTGGAAATGACGGTAATTCAGGTTCACTGATGGAATAACCGAGTGGCTTACACATCATCCGGGCAGATGGAACAGACAACAAAACAGCCGACCAGCGAGGTCCCGAAGCTTGCAGATGTTGCCGCTGCCGCCGGTGTTTCGACGGCAACCGTATCCAGATGCCTGAACACCCCGGACAGGGTGACGAAAAAGACTCTTAAGATCGTCATGGATGCGGTCGACAGGCTTGGGTATTCGCCCAATTACAGCGCACGCGCCCTCGCCGCCGGACGCACCAACACCTTCGGCGCGATCATCCCGACCATGGAAAACGCGATTTTCGCACGCGGCATCCAGGCGTTTCAGGAAGAACTGCAGGAGAACGGATGCACGCTTCTGGTCGCCAGTTCGTCATACCGTGAAGACCTGGAAGAAGAACAGATCAGAACGCTGACGGTGCGCGGCGCAGACGCCTTGCTTTTGATCGGGTACCAGCGCGATCGGCGTGTTTACGAATTTCTGGAAAAGCGCAAGATCCCGGCGGTGATGACCTGGGTTTCCGACCCGGAAAAAAATCTCCTGTCCGTTGGTTTCAACAACCGAAAAGCCATGAAATTGCTGGCAGACCTTGTCCTTGAAAAAGGGCATACGTCCATCGGCTGCATTTCGGCAGAAACGGCTCCCAACGACCGTGCCAGGGACCGTGTCCATGGCATTCGCGATGCCATGCAGGCCGCCGGTCTCGATCCGGCGGCATTGATGGTCGAGGAAACCCAGTACTCGATAGAAAACGGCGACATCGCCTTTCGCAAGCTGATGTCGGGTCCTGTCCGTCCAACAGCCGTTATGTGCGGCAACGACGTGCTTGCCGTCGGGGCGCTCCGGGCCGCGTCCGCATTGAACATGCGCATTCCACAGGACGTTTCCATAACCGGCTTCGACGACATCGAACTGGCCAGCGTTGCACCGGTGCCGCTGACGACCGTTCACGTTCCCCACCGCCGAATGGGTCAGTTCGCCGCCAAGGCACTTATGGCCGCCCTGAATGGCGAGGAACCAGACAGCGTCGAGTTGCCAACCAACATCTGCATTCGGGACACGCTGGGAGCGGCGCCACGCTGACACAGTGCCTGATCGTCCTTAGTGCGCGAAATGCTGACCGCTTTCAGCTCTCGCAACAGCCCTCGTAAGCGCATTTGCAATCGTTGCAGCTGCTCGGACTTGTTACGCCGCAGTGCTCCTGCAGCCGTTTTTTGAGCGCTGCGCGTGCTCTGTGGAGCCGCACCGTTGCGTTGTTGACGGAAATATTGAGAGCCTCTGCCGCCTGGTTGAGTGATTTACCGGAAATGTCGACGAGGTCGAGGATCGAAGCGTAGTTGCTGCCGAGCTGCCGAGCGAGCGCGACACTGCAGCCACAAACGGGTTTGTCCCGGCTCTCGACAGGTTCGTCCTCGACTGCCATTGCCTCGCGCAAGCGCCGCTCGCTCGCATTCTTGCGGCTGAGGTCGATCGCGACATTGGCGTGAACGCGATAAAGCCAACGCAGAACCAACGCCGGGTCCCGAAGGTCCCCGGCCCTTTCAATGGCACGCAGCGCCGCAAGTTGAAGCACGTCTTCCACGTCGCCCGGAGGCACCCGGGACGACACATACCGCATCAAGTCCCCCCGATGGGACCGCAATGCGGAGGCAACGCACGCATTTGGATCAAACTCCGGCATAGCCAGAATCTAGCTCATTTCGCCCTGTTTGGACACCCGCACTCAGGCCCGCAAGTACAGTCCTTGCAGGTGCACTTGTCACCGCAACAACACCCCTGGTCCCCGGGCGTTCTCTGCGCGCAATTGCAGGAAGGGGGGCAATTCTCGCAGGCGCATGACTTGGAACCGGCCATTGGTTTCTCCGTGGTTTTTTGGTGTACCTGGTCATATGACGGACGCCGGAGCGCGATCCTTACACTTTCCGCAAAGAAATTTTTCAGCCCCGACCCGAGATCGGAGGAGACGATTTCGATCGAGGCTCCGATTTTGCTTGAGAGACAGCTTTGCCTATGACATTCTATCAATCCATTGAATGACAGAATAATGAGATGACCGATCATTCTGACGTACCGAGCTGCGACGAAAGCAGTCACCAGAAACGCCCGCCCCTGACCTTGCCTGCAATGGCGACCGTCGAAAGCGCGGCCATGATGCTACGCGCTGCAGGAGATACGGCGCGCCTGCGCATCCTGGTGTTGCTGGCAAGTGGCGAAAGATGCGTCACCGAGCTGGCGGCAGAAGAAGATGAGAAAGTCGCAACGGTATCCGCACGTCTCAAACTTCTTCATTCAGCCCGGCTTGTGACGCGGCGGCGTGAAGCCAAACACATCTACTACGCGCTTGCAGACCATCACGTGGCGCATCTTTTGCGCGACATTCTGGACCATGCGGCTGAAGACACCGCGACAGATTTGGAAGACCAAGGAGAGAATTCATGACCAGCGACCACAACGACGACCCCAACCACGATCACGTGCACGGACCCAATTGCGGCCACACCGGCATTCGCCACGGAGACCATGTCGACTATCTCCACGACGGTCACCTTCATCACCAGGATGGAGATCACGTGGAAGAACATGTCATAGAGGTCTCAGCGACCAATCCCGGCGGATGCGCTCCGGTTGGCTCCAGTGAACTTGGCCACGATCCGGATCACGTTCATGGCCCTGGCTGTGGCCACGAAGCAGTGCCACATGGCGACCATATCTGCTACCTGGTGAACGGCCGCCTGCATCACCCGCATAACGGTCACTGTGACGATCACGGCCCGGTCGAGGTCGTCTGACTGCTTTTCGCGGGCGCAAGGAAGTAAGACAGTCTTTGCGTAATCTTCGCCGGGATACGGACACACGCCCATAGTGAGCGAATGTCCGTTTTCCCGGCGAACAGCCATCACAACTGGGTTGGGTTTGGAGCGTCACCATAGACCTCGACCGGGTCGAAGGCCTTCTCTGTCTCCTTGAAGCTCAATTCGATCGGCCCCTCATCTGTCGTCACCGGAACCGCACGATAAAAGCAGGAGCGGTAGCCGACGTGGCAGCTGGCACCACCTTCAACGGCGACGCGCAGCCAGACCGCGTCCTGATCGTCGTCAATTCGGATTTCGACAACCTTCTGGACAAGCCCGCTTGTCGCTCCCTTGTGCCAAAGGCACTTTCGGCTGCGGCTCCAGTAATGCGCTTCACCTGATCGGATCGTTCGAAGCAGGGCTTCTTCGTTCATGACGCCCATCATCAACACCTCGCCTGTCTCAGCGTCGGTGGTGACGACGGGCAAAAGACCGTTTCCGTCGAATTTGGGCGCCAGCAGCGCACCTTCTTCGACCTGTTCGACGGAAATCCGGTTCGCAAAAGGTTTGTTGTCCGTCACGCGCCCTGCCCTCCGCTGGCCACCGCGACAGAGGAGAGGAAGTCCCTGCGGAGCTCCGGATCCGTTTGAAAGGCGCCGAGAAGCCGCCGCGTCAGCATGGATACACCCGGTTTCTTGACCCCGCGGGTGGTCATGCACATGTGCGCTGCTTCGATAACGACGGCAACGCCGCGGGGTTGAAGCACTTCCTGAATCGTGTCGGCAATCTGGGACGTGAGCGTCTCCTGGATCTGAAGACGCTTGGCATAAACCTCCACAACACGCGCAATTTTGCTGATGCCGACAACCCGGTTTGCCGGAAGATACGCCACGTGCACTTTCCCGATAATCGGCACAACGTGATGTTCGCAATGCGACTCCAGCCGCATGTTCCGAAGCACGATCAAATCGTCGTAGTCGGCTGTCTCTTCGAATGTGCGGGCAAGCAGCTCCGCCGGATCGATCTTGTATCCCTCGAAAAATTCTTCATAGGCGCGCACAACGCGGGACGGTGTATCGACCAATCCCTCGCGATCGGGATCATCGCCACTCCATTCCAGCAAAACACGGACAGCAGCTTCAGCATCCGCGCGCGAAGGCCGGATCCCGTGTTCTTTTCTGTACTCTGCCATGGCCGCAACACTCGCAGCATAAGTCATACTATTCAAAACCTCTGTCGTTGATTTTCCGGGCTGAGTTGCTTTGTCTTGGCGCGGCATTCAATGAGCGCGCTTGCGCAAAAATCCGGACACTGGATCACTCACGCTATCGCCCGTTTCAGATAGAGCCCTTCTGAAGGCCGTTCTTTCCTTCGGGATAAGCAAAATCGAACTTCCTTGATTTGGACATGATACGATATAACATAACATTTCAAGATGGAAATGGCGCACCCGCCGATTCCGGTCAAGCGCGACAAAGTGCCGGATCAAACGTTTCCGATACCGTGTCGCCGGCAGGATCGTTGGGTGAAAATAGGGGCAAAATTTGGAACAGAGCCTGGCTAACCACGCAAATAATCGTGAACGTTCGCCTTTGGAACACGCGCGCGCAACCATGACAAAATGGACGGAAGCTGTGGCATCGGGTCGGATCGATGAGATCCTGGATCTTTATGCTCCAGACGCAATTCTCGTACCCACCTTGTCCAACGAAATCGTTGTCACGGAGGACGGGCGCCGCCGCTATTTCGAATTTTTCTTGACCGATGGCGGCCCTGACTGCGCGATCGACTTTGAGAAAATAAGAACCGACCGCATTCGCTGCACTGTCGCGATTGGCGGCATTTACACGTTTTGCTTTCATCGGCCCGCCGGGGATGAAACCGTGCCCGCGCGCTTTCTGTTCACCTTCGAAGAGATCGGGTCGCGCTGGCTGATCACCGGACACCACTCCTCACGCTGCGTTTGAAGCCAGCGTGGAGCTTTGAATGCGAAAAGGCGCACTAGACCAAGTGACTGGACCTTCATGAACACCCCCGGCCGCATACCTGTCATTTTGCTGAGCGGATTTCTCGGTTCGGGCAAGTCAACCTTGTTGAACACGTTTTTGAATGATCCGTCGGTTCAGGATACAGCCGTTATCATCAACGAATTCGGGGAAGTGCCGGTCGATCACCTGCTCGTGCGCCGGGGGGAAACGACAATCAGCCAGGTTTCGACAGGCTGCCTGTGCTGCTCGGACACGACAGACATCCACCAAACGCTTCAGGATCTCAGCAGCGCCGCTTTGGAGGGCGTGACGGGCAAATTCTCGCGCGTGATTGTCGAGATGAGCGGGCTTGGTGATCCGGCTCCGCTGGTCAACGCACTCTCTGGCGAAAAAAACGGGACTGAGCAACCGCAAGGTGACGCCAAATCCATTGAGTTTTATCTAGCCGGGGTTGTGACGCTGTTCGATGCGGTTGCAGGTGCAAGTTCGGTTGAAAACCACTTCGAAGCGCTCAAACAGATCGCTTTCGCCGATCGGATCGTCCTGACGAAGACGGACCTGGCGAGCAATCTGGAGACGCCAGCGGATTTCGCAGCTCTTTCGAACGAACTGCGAGAACTCAACGCAAGCGCCGAGATCCTGGATCGTCAGTCAGCAGATGTCTCAGCCTTGTTTTCTCCAAGACCCTACGCCGTCTTGGATCGCGGAGAAGATGTTGCCGGGTGGCTGGCATTGGAAGCCGCGCTGGCGCTTGAAGCAGGTCACGCCACCCGGACCGACCAGAAAAATGGCCAACTCAGACACGGGGCCGGTATTCGCACCTTCAGCATTGTCAGTGACACTCCCCTGCCCGAGCAGAAGTTTCGCCGGTTTCTTTCCCTCCTGCAGGATTCGGCAGGGCAGCGCCTGCTCCGTGTCAAAGGGATCGTCTCGACTGAAGCCACGCCTGAGGAACCGCTGATTGTCCATGCGGTGCAACATGTCGTTTCCAGACCCGTTCGGCTCCCGGCCTGGCCCGACGAGGACCGCCGCACCCGGCTCGTCTTCATCACCGACGGTGTCGATCCCGAGCCGGTGCGCGCACTGTTCACAGCCGTTATCGACGCCGTTCCGTTTTCCTTTTCCGGGTCCTTCAAAAAGGCAGGCAACGCCTTTTGGGCTTCGTTTACCCGAGCCTTCTCAACCCTCACCAGTATTTCTCGGAGGTCGCAATGAACGCTTTGCAGAGAACACCTGTCACCGTGCTCACCGGTTACCTGGGCGCAGGTAAAACCACCTTGCTCAACCGCATACTTTCTGAAAACCACGGCAAGAAATACGCGGTCATCGTCAATGAATTCGGCGATGTCGGCATCGACAACGATCTCGTTGTGGATGCGGACGAAGAAGTCTTTGAAATGAACAACGGCTGTATCTGCTGCACGGTGCGCGGTGACCTTATCCGCATCATCGAAGGCTTGATGAAACGACGTAACCATTTTGACGCGATCCTGATCGAAACGACAGGACTGGCCGATCCGGCTCCGGTTGCCCAGACCTTCTTTGTTGATGAAGACGTGCAATCCAAGACCAAGCTTGATGCGATTGTGACCGTCGTTGATGCCAAGCATTTGCTGGAGGAAATCGACAAGGCACATGAAGCCCAGGAACAATTGGCCTTTGCCGATATTGTCCTTCTGAACAAGATCGATCTTGTCAGCAGTGAGGAACGCGCCGAAGTCGCAAAACGGATCCGCAGGATCAATCCGACGGCACAGATCCACGACAGCGAACGCTGCCAGGTGGCGCTTGATGAAATTCTTGGGCGCAATGCCTTCGATCTGGACCGGGTGCTTGAAATCGAACCGGAGTTCTTAAAGCATTTCCATGATCACGACCACGACGATCACGTCACGAGTTTCTCGCTTGTGAGCGACGCTCCGCTCGATCCGGAAAGGTTCTTTCCCTGGATGCAGGCGATCGCACAAAATCATGGCCCCGACATGTTGCGCATGAAGGGGATCATCGCGTTTGACAACGATGACGACCGCTTTGTGATGCAAGGTGTTCACATGCTGCTGGAAGGCGATCATCAAAGGCCCTGGAAAGCGGACGAACCACGGACCTCCCGGCTCGTCTTCATTGGACGCGATCTGCCGCGCGATGCCATCGAAGACGGCTTCCGGCAGTGTGTCGTTCCGCGAGGAGTTGCTGCGGAATGACAAGGTTCCACAATCCGCTCGCACCAAAATTCACGCGGTTGAAAAACAGGTCGACGGAAATAAAGGGCTGGGTTCGTGAGCTGATGCAGCTGCCGGAAGATACAGCGATCACCGTCGCTGAACTCGCCTGCCGTGAAGAAGGTTGTCCCGACATCGAAACAGTGATCGGCGTGCTGGAACCGGACAAGCCCATCGTTACGATCCGGGTTCACACGACGATGGCTGACGTGACAAAGGCGGATGTCGCCGAAGCGGCGGACGTGAAGGCATGATCAGAAGGGCTATCGCCCTTAACACCGAGCCAACGAAGAAAGGCGCCCGATCTGATATTCGGCGCGAGGCGCTGAGGGTGCAGACACTGCAAGGAAGCAGACTCTTTCCTTGAAGCGGTTGAGCAGCGGGCGGTGCAAGACACCCGGCCCGCTGCTCATGAGACCCCTATAGAGGGAACGGTTTCGCCTTAAGCCGGAACAATTTTCCCGGGAAGCGAATTGACCGTCATTGTGTCGCTCGGGCGGAAATGAATGACCGACCGGATCGACTCGCCTGCTTTGAGAAGATCAAACGCCGTGTTGATCTGCTCGTGGTTCATGTGATGCGTGATATAGGGATCCACGCTGAAATCGCCTCGCAGCCATTCATCGACCATTCCCGGCAATTGGCTGCGGCCCAGGACACCGCCAAAGGCCGTCCCGCGCCACACCCGGCCGGTGACCAGCTGGAAGGGTCGTGTTGCGATCTCCTGTCCGGCGCCGGCAACGCCGATCACCGTGCACTCACCCCAGCCTTTGTGGCATGCTTCAAGGGCGGAGCGCATCAACTCGACATTTCCAACCGCCTCGAATGTGTAGTCCAGGCCGCCATTGGTCATCTCGACCAGGACGTTCTGGATCGGCGTGTCATAGTCCTTCGGATTGAGGCATTCAGTGGCCCCGAGCGCCTTCGCAAGCGGGAACTTTGCCGTATTGATGTCAATGCCGATGATCTTGGAAGCACCGTTCAGCACCGCGCCCTGGATCACCGCCATGCCGACCGCCCCAAGGCCGAAGACAGCAACCGTCGCACCGGCTTCGACCTTTGCGGTGTTGCGCACAGCGCCGATACCGGTCGGAACCGCACAGCCCATAACGGAGGCCTTGGAAAGCGGCGCGTCCTTGGTGATCTTTGCAACTGAGATTTCAGGCAGCACGGTGTATTCGCTGAACGTGCTGGTGCCCATGTAGTGAAGGATCTGCTTGCCCTTGTAGGAAAAGCGCGACGTGCCGTCCGGCATCAGCCCCGCGCCCTGGGTCTTGCGGATCGTCTGGCAAAGATTGGTTTTGCCCGACTTGATATAGGGGCAATCGGGATCTTCCGGGATGTAGAGCGGAATGACATGGTCGCCCGGTGCGACCGACGTGACACCCTTGCCAACCTCTTCGACGATACCACAGCCTTCATGGCCGAGGATGCACGGAAACAGGCCCTCCGGGTCTTCACCCGAAAGGGTGAAAACATCCGTGTGGCAGAGACTTGTCGTCACGATCCGGACAAGCACCTCTCCCTCTCTGGGACCTTCGAGGTCAATTTCCTCGATTTCGAGCGGTTGGTTCGGTGCCCAGGCAATGGCAGCACGCGTTTTCATTTTGGACCTCCCTGAATAGATGAATGCAAAAGTTTTGAAAGGACGGACCGGTCGTCACTGCCACCGTTCAGGATCGCAGAACGACCGGTCTCGCCAAAGTCACGACCTCATGTCGCCTCAGGACCCGAGCGCGTCCGACAATGTCTTTGCGTTGTGACGCATCATGTCGAGATACGTTCCAGCCGGGCCGTCACCGCCCGACAGCGCATCCGAGTAAAGCGTCCCGCCGATCGTCGCACCTGTCTCGTTTGCAATCTGCTCGAGCAGCCGGTTGTCGGTAATCGACTCCACGAACACGGCAGAGATGCCGTCTTCGCGGATCTGGGTGATCAGCTCGGCAACATCAGCGGCTGACGGCTCGCTTTCCGTGCTGAGGCCCTGCGGTGCTTCGAATGTCAGTCCGTAATGGTCTGCAAAATAGCCAAAGGCATCATGGGACGTGACGACCGTCCGGCGATCTTCGGGTACGGCTGCGATCATCGCGTCGATTTCAGCTTCGAGCGCCTTGATCTCTGCGACGTAAGCTTCGCGGTTTTCGTAGAAAACGCCTGCATGAGCTGGGTCGGCCTTTGCGAGCGCGGCAGTGATGTTGTCGACATAGATCACCGCATTGTCGAGGCTCTGCCAAGCATGCGGGTCAAACGCCCCATGATTGTGACCGTGGTGGTCGTGGCCAGCGTGGTCATCGTGACCATCTTCTGCCTTGGCATGTTCCTCATGCTTGTCATGATCGTGGTCGTCATGGTCCGCATGTTTTTCGTGATCGTGATCGTCGTGGTCGTGCTCGGCTTCGGCATGTTCCTCATGCTTTTCATGATCGTGGTCATCATGATCCGCATGTTTTTCGTGATCATGGTCGTGATCGTGTTCAGCCTCTGCGTGTTCCTCATGCTTTTCATGATCGTGGTCGTCATGATCCGCATGTTTTTCGTGATCGTGGTCGTCGTGATCATGCTCGGCTTCGGCGTGATCATCACCATGGTCGTCATGGTCGTCGTGGTCGTCGTGGTCGTCGCCCTCTTCAAAAGGAATGGCCTCGATGCCGGTCGTGGCAACGACAAGCGTTCCCTTGAAGTCTGCCGCCTCGGACAAGCGCTCCAGCCAGCCCTCAAACTCAAGTCCGTTTACAATCAGCACATCCGCTTCGCTCACGGCGCGTGCGTCCTGGGGAGTCGGCTGGTAGACGTGCGCGTCGCCATCCGGGCCGACCAGAGTGGTCAACTCGATATGATCGCCGCCGATACGCTCGACCATGTCGCCCAGGACGGAGAAGGTCGCGACAACATGCTTATGATCATCTGCCCAAGCGATCGTTGGGGACATCAGGGAGAGAGCGACAAGAGCGGTCGCGGACCTCAGGACGGTTCTGCGGGACTTCATGAAATTTCCTTTCAGTTCTGCAAGGGCCGGCGTGGCAGCACCTGTGCGATGAGACCACCTGCCGGACCAAGCACCAGGGACACCGCGTAGACGATCCCGGCTACGAGGATGATCGCTGGCCCGGACGGCAAGCTGTAGTGGTAAGAAAGCAAAAGGCCGCTCAGGCTCGACAGAAATGCGACGGCGATCGCGACAAAGATCAACCCGCCGATGCTGTTGGCCCAGAAGCGCGCGGCAGCGGCCGGCAAGATCATGATCCCAACGGCCATGAGCGTACCGAGGGCGTGAAAACCGCCAACGAGGTTCAACACCACGAGCGAGAGGAAGGTAAAATGTGTGACAGCGCTGAGCCGGCTGACGGAGCGCAGGAACTGCGGGTCCGCACATTCCAGAACAAGCGGTCTGAACAGGACAGCAAGGATCAGAACCGAAATGCTGGCGATTGAGCACAACAGGATGAGCGCCGCGTCGTTAAGCGCCAGAACCGTGCCGAACAGCACATGCATCAGATCAACATTGCTGCCGCGCGTGGAAACAATCAGAACGCCAAGCGCAAGGGAGATAAGATAGAACGCTGCCAGGCTGGCATCTTCGCGCAAGGCCGTCACGCGGGTCACGAGGCCAGACAAAAGCGCCACGGCCATCCCGGCGATCAGTCCGCCAATGGTCATGGCGCCGAGCGATAGCCCCGCCACGAGGAAACCGACGGCGGCCCCCGGCAGGATTGCGTGAGCCATCGCATCTCCGGTCAGGCTCATGCGCCGGAGCATCAAAAACACGCCCACAGGCGTCGCGCCCAGCGAGACCGCGATACATCCGAGCAGTGCGCGCCGCATGAAGCCGAAATCGGCGAACGGTTGAATGACAGCTTCCCAGATCATGCCGCATCCCGCCCACAAACGTGAGGTGGCCCGGCACACGCCTCGCACATCTGGCGGGCACGAAACTGGTTTTCAGCGGTCATCACCTGTTCGGTCGGCCCGTGTGCCACGAGTTCGCGCGCCAGCATAAGCGTTTCGGGAAAGTGAGCACGAACGGTTTCCGCATCATGCAGCACAGCCAGGACCGTGCGTCCTTCCTTGTGCCAACTGCGAACAACTTCGATAAGATCGGCCATCGTACGGGCATCGATTGCGGTGAAGGGTTCATCCAGCAGCACCAGATGAGCGTCCTGCAGGAGAAGCCTTGCAAAAAGTGCGCGTTGCATTTGGCCGCCGGACAGCGAGCCGATCGGACGCGACTCAAGCCCTGTCAGACCCACGGACGCAATGGCGGCATCGACGCGCGCCCGCTGCTTTTTGCCGAGCCAGCCGAATGGCCCGATCTCACGCCACAATCCCATGGCCACGAGATCGACCACAGACAGAGGGAAAGAACGGTCGATGTCGGACTGCTGCGGCAGATAGGCAATGTCGTCGCGCTCCAGCGAACCGAGATCCACCTTACCTTGCAAGGGCGCCAGCGCGCCCGTCACGCCCTTGAGCAATGTCGACTTGCCGGCGCCGTTTGGTCCAACGATCGCCGTAAGGCTGCCTTCCGCAATATCGGCCCGAAGCTGTTGCACGGCAGGAAGCCGGTCATAGCCTAACGTGAGGTCTTTGAACGCGAGAGCAGATGTCATAAGGCCCCCGGTGTCGATGTTGCCCAGTAAAAGCCGGCCCAGAGTGCGGCCACAACAATAACCGCACCGATGAGCCGGGCACCCGCTCCAACGAGCAGCAGTCGCAGTGATTTTTGGGCGCTCATGACTGTGCCTTCCTCGAACCACAGGAAGCACATGTGCCGTGCACTTCGATCACATGACGCATTGGAGAAAATCCGGATTTTCCGATCACGCTCGAAAGGTCTTTCAGAATCTTTGGGGCGACGCTCTCCTCGACAGCGCCACAGTCTTCACAAATTGACAGGATCGATGTGTGCTGGTGCTGGCCGCACTGGCAGGCAATAAAGGCGTTTAGGGATTCCACTCGATGCACACGCCCGCGTTTCGTCAGCGCCGACAGCGCACGGTAAATCGTCGGCGGCGAGATTTTTTCATGGGTCTCGCGCAAGGTTTCCAGAACGTCATAAGCTGAAATCGGAGTATGGTGCCGGTTCAGAACCCGAAGGATCTCTGCCTGCCACATTTCTCCCCGCGTATTCATCAAGTGCCTCCAGCGATCCTGCTTCTGCGATTACGTTACTATATAACATTGCGCGATCAGGCAACTGGGATATTCGATTGCGGAGAGTCCGGCAAAAAGAGCAAAACGACACATGTCCGCCGAACGCTGGCGACACCCGAGCATTCAGGCGTGAAACACCCAATATTTCGATTTGAATTCAGATACATAGGAAAAATGGTGGGCCCGGAGGGACTCGAACCCCCAACCAATCCGTTATGAGCGGACGGCTCTAACCAATTGAGCTACAGGCCCACGGCACGGCTTTGACACATAAGCTCTGCCGTGCACGGTTTCCCCTATACCACGGCCTGAGGCCGGAGCAAGTGCTTTGCGGCGGGAAGCTTAAAAAGGTCTTGGAAACGCGTTGCTCTCCCGTCACCCGATCGATCGACCGAAGGATTGGCCGATTGCGCGAACGACATCGGTGAGCATCGCCGACGGCATCTCCCGCCTGCTTTTGCTGTTCCGATCAATGCCTTCTTGGAGAAACCGGCTTCCGTTCCGGTGCCGCATGGGGTCTAAATGGGTGCGTTCCATGTTGCCAGAATCACACGAATTATCGGAACCGGAGCCGCAATGCGAAGTCCCCTTGTGTCCTTGACGCTGACCGTTCTCCTGGTTTGCATGATCGGGTGGCTGCTTGTGGTCGGCCGCTCGCTCCTGCTCCCCTTCGTCATTGCGCTCATCGTCTGGTATATGATCAATTCACTGGCGCACGTCTTTGAAAAGATCCCGATCGGCCGGTGGCGCCTGCCCGGGCTCGTATGCTTCACCCTCTCGTTGCTGACGATCTTCGCGGTCTCGACCGTCGTGCTCGATATCGTCGCGGTCAACCTTTCCCAGCTTGCCCAGGACGCGCCGACCTATCAGAGGCGTCTTGAAGAACTCTTCAACCAGATTTCGTCGCATCTGGATCTGAACGATCCGATTGAAATGAAGGATCTTTTGCCCGACTCCGTGGTCCCGCGCATGGTCACCGCCGGTGCCAGCCTCGTCACCACGCTTGCCGGATCCGCCAGCCTGGTTTTCATCTACGTCTTGTTCCTGGTTCTGGAACAATCCACCTTCGACAGAAAGTTTGAGCGGCTGTTCGCCTCGCCCGAGCGCGCCAAGGCCGCCTTCGCGATCCGCGCGGAGATCAACCGCTCGATCATGCATTATTTCTCGATCAAAACCGCCGTTTCGGTTGCGACTGGTGTCCTCACCAGCCTCGTCCTGATCCTGATCGGCCTGCCCTACGCGGCCCTCTTCGGCTTCATCGCCTTCGTGCTCAACTACATTCCGACCATCGGCTCGCTGATCGGTGTGATTTTCCCGAGCCTTCTGGCGATCGTCTATTACGACACGCTGGCGCCATTCTTTGCCATTGCCACCGGCCTGGGGCTCATCCAGTTTGCGGTCGGTAACCTGATCGAACCGAGATTGATGGGGTCCAACCTCAACCTGTCAGGTCTTGTGATCATGCTGTCGCTTGCCTTCTGGGGGGCGATTTGGGGGATCGTCGGCATGGTCCTGTGCGTTCCGCTGACCGTGATGATCGTCATCGTCTGTGCGCGTTTCGAAGGATCAAGGCCAATTGCCGTCCTCCTGTCCGAAACCGGCGATGTCGGCATTCGGGAAAGCGACCCGCCGGCTGGTGCCGGGTGACAAGCTCTGCGTCGAAGCCCTTGAAAATGAACGAAAGCTGAACCGGCAAGCCTTATCCATGCCTCAATGGCCAACAATCTTCCCGGCCAAGTCACAATGTCTTGAAAGGACCTCCGCATGACCGGACCAATAACCAATTATCAGGCCAATCCGTTTGCCTTTGCGCGCAAGTTCGCGCTTGCCGCCATGCTTGGCGCAGCCATGTTGACGACCGGTGCCGCCCAGGCCCAGGAAACGCCGGTCGCGGTGGGCAGCATCACCATGGACGGACGCGGCACGGTTTCTGTCGCCCCCGACATGGCGGTGATCTCCACCAATGTGGTTTCGACTGCCAAGACGGCCGCCGATGCGTTGTCTGAAAATTCGGCGGCGATTTCCAAGGTGATTGACGCGATCAAGGGCGCCGGCATTGAAGCCAGAGACATCCAGACAAGGGGATTTGGAATCTATCCTCGATATGAGCGCATCACCGGCAACTCGGATCGCCAGCCGAACATTATCGGCTACGAGGTCCGCAACGGTGTCGAAGTCAATGTCCGCGATCTGGCCAAACTCGGCGGCCTTCTGACGCTCGTCGTCGACAGCGGCGCCAACTCCGTCGATGGCATCCGGTTCGAAGTCAGCGATCCGAACGAAAAGCTCGACGAAGCCCGCAAGAGAGCCGTCGAAGCCGCACGCCACAAGGCGGAGGTTTTCGCCGCTGCAGCGGGTGTCGAACTCGGCAACATCATCACCATTTCAGAAACCGGCACCCAGATGCCGCGCCCTTTGATGATGCGCGCTGAAAGCATGATGGCTGCGAGCGCCGAAGCGGTTCCGATCGAAGCGGGTGAGGAAACAATCGCCGCCAATGTCACTATCCGCTGGGCGTTGAAGTAACGGAAGAAACTGGTCCTTTCCGGAGTGTGCCGAAGCCGCTCCGGAGAGGCCCTCCGTCCGGACCAGCCAAGAGACCCGTCAGGATTTCGCGCGTGCGTTCGACGCCGCTCCGAGGTTTTTCCGGTATTTTGTCAAGAACATATCCGCACCCTTGATCTTGCTGGTCACCCAGTTTCCGGCCGTAAACAAAACCAGGAACGAGCTACCGATCACCGGCCCGAGCGGCAACAGAATGGGCGCCCTGCCCCAGGGTGCGTAGGGCTTGATGTCCTCGATGGCTCTGCCGCTCATCAACGCTCGCAGCGTTTTGGCGAGCCAGGGCACTTGCCGTGTGATCGCAACGATCGTCATCGCGTCTCCATTGTCCACGACGTCGCCGGCTGCAAACACATTCGGCAAGCTCGAGGGACGCATCCGGCCGTCGGTCGCGAAGCGGCCGGAGCGAGATTTCCGGATATCCGGCAAAGTTTCCAAAAGACGTGTGTTCGCATGCGATCCAACGACCGGAAAAATGAGATCCGCCAACAGCTCACGGCCGCTTGAAAGGTCAAGAATACCGGCATAGGGCTCGTCTGTGTGCTCAAGGTTTTCCGCTTTTGCGCCGAAAATGATCTCAACACCTGCTGCTTCCAGCTTCTGCTTGAGAGATCTGCCCAATGTTGCCGGCTTTACCGGCATCAGTCTGTCCGTGTTGCAGACGAGGATTATGCTTTTGTCCGGCATTGCATGCGCAATCTCGCCGGCCAACTCGATGCCGACGGCACCAGCGCCGACAATCGCGACGGTCTTTGCCGAGACCAGTTGCGCATGCACGCGGGCATTGGCCTCTCGCAAGGCTTCCACATCGCCGTCGACCGGCTTGAAGGGAAGGCTGTTTCTCGATCCGGTCGCAACGACAACATAATCGCCCTCAACGCGCGACCCGTCCTCCAAAGTTACGCCTTGCGCATCAATGGCACTAGCGGTGCCCTGAACGAACGCCCCCCGCGTCAGCAACTTGTCGTAGGGAATAAAAGCGCGTTCAAGAATGGCAGGATCTGTGACGGCCCGGATCATGGCGGGCGCATGAACAAAATAGGGTGCCCGCTCTATCAGCGTCACCTCGGCCTCTTGCTCCAGCGACTTGGCAAGTTCGGAGCCGAGATACCCGCCTCCGATGATAACGATACGACTGGACATGTCTCGATCTTCCCAGGTCTGCTGTGTCGGACGATTGCAAAATCTGTAACGATTCCCATCTAATCATGATAAAACAAAAAACAATAGACCATTGTCCATGGTTTGGAGTTAATGATGAAAATCGGTGAACTCGCCGAAAGGTCCGGTGTCACGCGTGACACGATCCGCTTTTACGAACGAAACGGGCTTATTGTTTCAACGCCCGGCAACAGCGACACCAACAATTACCGGGATTATCCGGAAGAAAGTCTGTTCAGGCTCGGATTTCTGACAAAGGCGCGCGAAGCGGGTATGTCGATTGCCGACCTCAAGGACATCGCCAACGCAATGGAAGGATCTTGTGACAAGGACGTGGCCAAAGAAGTTTTTCGTGCGAAAATCGCTGAGCTTCAGGACCGGGAAAACCAGATCCGAAGCGTCATATCCTTTCTTCAGACGGATCTTGAAACGCTGTAGCGGGAAATTCGAAAGAAAGTTTGCTAGAGCCTGAGCCACGCTCAGGAGCCTGTCTTGTCCTGAGGGTTCGATATTGCGGAGAGACCGTCCTCAGAGCTGAAACGCAGCGAAATTCCAAGCTGCTCGCTCCACTTCTTTGCCGCGTTCTCAAAAAAATCCGTCTGCTTCAGGTCAAGATAGGCATTTTCCCAGCGGGCAATGACGTCCGGATCGCTACCCTTTGAGATCATCAGGAAGGACGGTGACCGCCGGACTGCGTGAACCGGTTCCACCCGGTCTGCGTCTTCGCCCAGATCTTTCAAAATCACAGAGGCCTGGAGACTGGAGGTAATCCAGAGATCGACACGCTCGGCCAAAAGCATCCGGGCACCGGTTTCGTGGTTTTCCGTATCGACGGTCTGAACGCCAGCTTCCTCTAGCAAGCGCATCTGCCAGGATCCGCGTACGCCGGCAACGGTGAGGTCTTGAGCTTTCACGGCATCCAGATCGTCAATTGACAGGTTCGCGCCGCTTTTTGCCATCAGCGCATGGGTCCACATCACGACTGGACCGATGAAATGGAAGCCATTGCTGACCCGCTCTTCCGTGCGCCCCGCGGTAAACAGCATCACGTTCGGCTCGGATTGTGCAATCAGGTAGCCCCGTGCCCAAGGCAGTATTTCGACAGGCGTATCGAGCTGGAGCTTTTCCTTCAGCGCTTCGATGACGTCAATGCTGATGCCTGCAGGAGATCCGTCCGGCCCGACGAAATTGGATGGTGGCCAGGGTGATGTGATGAGCCTCAATTCTTGCGATTTCGCTGGTCCGGCCATTGCAACAGCCAGGCAGACCAAAAACGCGACAGCGAGCACACGAAAAACCATCCCGCTACCGGGGGCTGCGTCCAGCCTCATGGTCACTCGCCTGGCAGTTCCAGTCATTGCGCACAGTCTTTCCGTTTTCTCAATCATGAACGAAAGCAAGCACGCGAAAAAGCCTCGCTTGCCGCTGTCCCGTCACTTTAATGAAGGCAACTCGCAAATTGCGGGCGTATGAACGCTTCAAGTCAGCAGGAGGTTGCCAACGCGCTCGACAAAAGATGATTGGATATTCGCAATAATCACGATTGCTCAGTCGGGTTCGCGATCGCGATTCACGGGCGGACTGCGGCTCGATGCCAAAAAAATCGACTTACAGCCCGTCACAAACGTCTGTACCACACCTGCATGGGCTTTTCGGTCTCTTCATGTTCGCCGATGTCCAACCAGGGGAAGGTCACGATGGCGTCTTGCAGTTTCTCGTAACCGCGTTTCTTCCAGAAAGGATCAAGGGGCCGATAGTTTTCAGGCTTCATCGGGTGATTGTCGGGACGAATGACGGCACAAAAGGCAGCCTGGTCATAACCCAGCCTTCGCGCATGGGCCTCGCGCTCATCGAAAAACCGGTGCCCAATTCCGTGACCGCGATAAGCAGGTTCAAGCACGGATTCCGCCAGATAGAAGATTTTGTCGGGATCATAGCCCCGTTCCTTTAGCGGCGCCTGGAAGGCTTCGAACTCATCTCCAAGGGGTTCTCCGGTCGCCGCACCAACCAGCTTGCTGCCATCATAGGCGCCAACGATCAACGCCCCGTCCGTCTCCAGATAGCGCTGAAGGTACTTCGCCTCGTATTCCATCGACCCTTCGTAGAGATAGGGCCAGTCGTGAAAGACTGATATCCGCAATCTGGCGAGATCGCCCAAAACGTTTTTTAAATCTTCGCCGCTTAAATTCTTGATCTGAAGCGTCACAACTAACCCTCTCTAACGGCAACAGGATTTGACCAGCGAGATGTCAATGCGCGGAATGCGCACAACTTTCACGAGATTCTTTAGAAAGATTTTGCAGATTTCCCATTGAGATTAAACACCCTTTTCTGTAAGGAGTGCGCTCCGGAAATATCCCGGGGACATCTGCTGGTTTGGGAGAGCGATATGGAAAGCAACGCCCTCTTCGAACTGGGGATGGACTTGGAGGCTCGTGTAGCAGAAGACGCAAACAGCGTTGCCGAGCCGAGAAGCACCACCCAGAAGGAAGAAAACGTTTCGACCGCGGTCGCTGGCGTTTACGCAGACGACCGCCTGGATCACTTCATTCAGAAGGAAGGGATCCACTGCGCTGGTGCGCATCTGATAATTGATCTTTACGATGCCGAAAGGCTCGATGACCTGCCCCATGTCGAACAGGCGCTGCGCACCTGTGTCGAAGAAGCCGGGGCGACACTGTTGCACATTCACCTGCATCCGTTCGAACCGACGGGTGTGTCCGGCGTGGCCGTGCTCGCGGAGAGCCACATTTCCGTGCACACTTGGCCGGAGGCCGGATACGCAGCTTTCGACGTTTTCATGTGCGGTGACGCGCAGCCGGAAAAGTGCGTTGCGGTGCTTGAGAAGGCGTTCAATCCAGGCAAAACAGCGGTCTCCGAACTGCTGCGCGGACGGGAAGTCGCCCACCAGCTGTCCAAGCCGCACACGCTGGAAGCAGCCGAATGAAAAACGGCCTGGTTTTCAACGAAACCCTCTATCCCGGCGTTCAGGTCAGCTACGGCTGCGACGAAATACTTTATCAGGAAAAAACCGAGCACCAGGATCTGGTGCTCTTTTCCAATCCGGTCTTTGGCAAGGTGCTGATGCTGGACGGGGTGACACAGGTCACGACGGCTGACGAATTCATCTACCACGAGATGATGTCGCATGTGCCGATCCTTGCCCATGGCGCTGCCAAGACCGTTCTGATTGTCGGCGGAGGGGACTGCGGCCTGGCCGAGGAGGTGCTCAAGCACGCATCGGTCGAAAAGCTGGTCCAGGTCGAAATCGATGCATCGGTCGTCGATTTTTCAAGAGAGCATTTCGGTGATTTCAACCAGGGTGTTCTCGACGATCCACGCTTTGAGTTGGTGATCGCCGACGGCATGCAATTCACGGCCGAAACCGAGCGCCGCTTTGACGTTGTGATCGTCGACAGCACGGATCCGCATGGGCCTGGCGCGGTGCTTTTTTCAGAAGAATTCTATCGCAACATTCACCGCTTGCTGACAGCGGGTGGCGTTCTAGTCACCCAGAACGGCGTGCCGTTCCTGCAAAGGGACGAACTGGTGACAAGCGTCGAGCGGTTCGCACGCATCTTCAAGGATGCCGCCGCCTATATCGCGGCGATCCCGACCTATTTCGGCGGTCACATGACCCTCGGCTGGGCAACCGACAATCCCGACTTGCGCAGGCACGCTGTGTCCGTCCTGGAAGAACGCTTCGGCTCGGCAGGTTTTGAAACGACCTACTATACGCCCGAGGTTCATGCGGCCGCGTTCGCGCTGCCAAAATTCATCCTGGACGCGGTCGAGGAAGGCCGGGCAAAGGCCTGAGCGGCTTACACATTGCCCGCAATCTGCCTGAGACCCTTTATGGCCGTTTCCACAGCTGCGGCATCAATCGGGTCGTTTCTGTAGACCAGATAGGCTGGCCTTTTCAGCAACGGGGCCGCATCCAGCCGGAACAGCTTTCTCTCGTCGAGCAGCTCCCTGACGACCCTCAGCGGGAAATAGCCCGATCCGCCGAACTGCAGGATGTACTGCAGCCCCAGGGCACCAAGTCCGACGGTTACGGCAGCCGTTTCCGCGTCCGGAAACGCTGCAGCGTGTGCCTCCAGATAAACGTCGCCCCAGTCCACGAACACAAAGTCCTCAATCCAGCCTGACGACATCTCCCGCTCTCTGGTACTCACAAGAACAAGTTCGTCATCCAGCAGCTTTTCGATCGTCAATCCGGTCGTGTGCCGTGGCTGATACATGATACCGATATCCATCAGGCCATCGGACAATTTCGACATCTGGGCAACGGAATAGTCCGCCTGGATGTCGAGCGCGATATCAGGGGCCTGCCGGCGCATCCAGGCCATCCAGTCGACAACCAGACTGTCCCAGAAGCTGACCTGCGTTCCCAGCGTCAGGACGCCGCGAAACTCCGGCCGCAGCGTCACGGTTTGCAGTGATTTTTGCCAAAACATCTGAATGTTGGCAGCGTGAGACAGGAACTGATGACCTGCAGCGGTCAATCGGCATCCGGAATGCTCACGTATCAAAAGCGCATGACCCAAAGCCTGCTCGAGCATTTTCAACCGTGCACTCACGGTCGACTGGGTGACGTTCAAAATGTCGGCCGTTCGATTGAAATTCCCGGTCTTTGCCAGGACGAGAAAGGTTTTGATCTGGTCAAGCGTCATGCGGGAGTACGTTCTCTAATCGGAATATTCGATTGATCCTATCATACAATTTCGTTTTTCAGATTGACTGTTGAAGCTCATCATTCGCCTCTCAGCTTATTCGAGACGGTGGTTCCGGCATGGCTTCCAATCCCAACGCCAATCTGCTCAAAGCGGCAATGCCGCAATCGGGAACGGATGCATCAGTTCAAGGAATTGTACTGATCACGCTGGGCATCGGCGTCTTCAGCATCCAGGATGTTTTCATCAGAGTGCTCGGCGATACCTATCCCGGTTTTCAGATCATGTTCATCCGGGGGCTCGTCGCGATCATACCCATTTTCGTCTTCGTTATGTTCAGCGGTGGATTGCAGACACTGAGAGTGGCTCATCCCTGGCTGAACATCCTGCGCGGCGTCCTGGCCCTCACCTCCTACACCTTGTACTACATGGCGTTGCAGGCACTGCCGCTTGCCGTTTCAACCGCGCTCTTTTTCGTGGCCCCGTTGATCGTTACGCTGTTGTCGGTTCTGTTCCTGAGGGAAACAGTGGGCGTTCGGCGCCTTGCCGCCGTTCTCGCAGGCTTCATTGGGGTTATGATGATCGTGCGTCCTACCGACGGAGCTGTTTCCATGGAAATGCTCCTGCCCGCTCTGGCGGCTTTGGCATACGCAATCAGCATCATAATTACGCGTCACATCGGCAGAAATCAGACCGGACCATCGCTCGCGTTCTACGCGATGCTGAGCTTTATCGCCGTCAGCGGGCTGGCAGGACTGTTCCTGGGATCCGGGTATGGCGCAGCGTCCTATCACCCGAGCATCGACTTTTTGCTTCGCGGATGGGTGTTGCCGACGTCCGGCGACATGTTCCTGATTGCGATTTGCGGTGTGATCGCGGCCTTCGGCTTCTATTGCCTTTCGCAAGGATACAGGGTTGCGCCCGTCAGCGTGGTGGCGCCTTTCGAATTCGTCGCGATGCCGCTTGCGGTCTTCTGGGGCTTTCTGGTCTGGTCGGAAGTGCCTTCGCCGCTCACCTTTTCAGGGATCGCGGTCATCATTGTCAGCGGAATCTACGTCCTGCAGCGCGAGGCGCGCCCTGACACAAAACGCCTGACCTCAGGAAAAGGCGTTCGGCTAAGGTTGTGAACCTGCAAAAGCAATTCGGGCTCCGGCACAGACAAGGCACTGGCCTCGATTGCTTCCGTTCAAATGCCTAATGATTGCGTCTGGCCCTTAAAAGAGGAACCGTCTCCGGTTTTGGGCAACTTATAATCCGGCAATATCGACAAGGTCTTCTTGACCGCATCCTTTAGCCCACGCTTCGTTCTGTGCGCAGCCAGATAAAGGGTACCGACCGGCGACATCGGTTCTTTCACAATCACTCTGTGCAACTCATCGACCCCGAAGCGTCCTTTGTAGTTGGCTTTTCCGGGGCCCAGATTGTAGGTGCTCAAACCGTTTGCATAGGCCCATTCGATTTCCAGCGCCATGGTTACGACACCGGGAGAGTGGCGCGACCAAGGACCGTCGGCAAAAGATGACAGCTGCGCATTCATGACGCCGTTTTGAATCAAGGCGAAGCTGGTCGCGATCCAGTCGTCATTGATACGGATACCCAGAAACAACGCTTCTTTCTTCGGGCATCTTTGACGAGCGATAGAACGAAACAGTTTCTGCCGCCGGGGGTCGGCCATGCCATCCATCTTCCCGATGGCCTGAAAGCGGACGCGGCGATGCTCGAACATTTTGTCGAAGGCCGCATCGATGTCGCCCGTTTCCGTGAAATAGTCAATTTCAGCGCCGAACTCCTTCTTCATTCGACGCATCTTCTTCAGAGACTGTTTGAACGCGCTGTTGCTTTTCCGATAGCTCTCAAATTGTTCTGCCAGGAGGGGTACGCTGTAAGTCACTTCGCAGGTGCGCGGCGACTTGTCGAGAAGCGGCTGTACACCTTCCAGCGCACCGGCGCCGATGCTCCAGTTCTTGGACTTCAGAACATCGAACTTGGAGGCATACTCCAAAAATGCGATTGTTGCCTGGTCTGCCGCGGTGCTTTCGGAAAACACGTCTGGACAGTAGATCGGTCTGGCGTAGTCGATCACGTCGTAGTCCAGGGTTTCCAGAATACGGAGATTCAGCCGCCTTCTCTCGACCATGGACATGATGAGAACAATTCGATTGTCGGCCTGGTCGCGCAATGCAACGTAATGCGGTTTGTGCGACCCGCTTTCAAAAAAGGCGTTGTGCACGGCAGACACGTAATCATAGCTTTGAAACGCAGTCCCCGTTCCGGTTTCCGCAAGCCTGTTCCAGGCGTCTACAAGACACTGGTCGTCAATCGACGAAAAACACTCAATTGAAAATCGATTTTGTTTCATGACCCTCTCTTCATGAAATCAAATAACCCAACACCTCTTTCTTGACCGAGCAGGCTGTTCTGTCGTCCCTACTACCTCAATAACGACAGACAGCCATGCAACGCTCATCAGGTGTTTCTATGACGTGGTCTCGGGAACCGCCGTATTCGAACGCGTGTCCGTTTTGGACATGGATTGAACCAAACGTGGCCCGATACCGCTCCGGCGCAAGGCATAACTCATCATCACCTTTGACCAGAAACCCGGGCCCTCGACGGCCTGAGACCTCGGCCGGTAACCGAAAACGTGGCTCAGCATTCCGTTTGCATAGTTCACATTGAAATGCCGCCGTGTCGTCTTCGTGCTGTACTCGACTGTAGCGGAGATATTGACCGTATTGCCGTTAACGACGCGATGTGGCCAGTTGAGCGGCCAGAAAAGGCCTGCTCCCGGCGTCAGGTCGTAGACTGTCGCAACCTTTTCGAACGACGGATCGTATGTGATTTCTTCGGCGGTGCTGTGCGTGACCACTTTCTCAAAGTCGCGCTGGTTCAGGAAAGGCTCCTCACCCGGATACAGCCAGATCCGCTTTTCACCGCTGATATGCAAGAGCGCCTGGCCAGGCACATCTGCATGGTAGAATACCCGCGCATTCGGTGAAGAAATCAAAATGCCGATCTGCCGATTGAACGTGGCAAGCCCGGGAACCTCGTTTTCGATCTGATCCATGATCTGATCGACAACTGTTTGATACCTGCTGTCCCGCTCACCTATCTTGCCAAGATTGGCCCAGATACTTCCGTTCTGTATCGCGTCGATAAGCTCGTTCGACGGAGCATTGGCTATGCCTGCGTCTCGCCAGGTACTGGCATCTTCGCGGCTGTTGTTCATCGTCGCCGCTTCACTCACGCAATCCGGGTTCTGCCGGATCAGTTCCGCCAGAGATTCCAGGGAAAAGAGAGCGTTTTCGCTCAGGTCATGCTGAACTTCCGCAATTCCCTCGCCCCACTTCTCCGAAATGTTCCTCAGATCAGTTAACAAAAACCAACCTCCTACACGCACTGCTACACACAGATACTTAGTATTTATTTGTTTAGAATCCCCTAGCGCGATAGAGAGAATCGCAAAGTTCTCGTTTTGGGTTAAAGAAGTATTTAAATGAAGAACAGCACATGCTTGGCCGCCTTCGCATCGTTCACGTGGAGCGCCGATGTCACTTCTTGAGCGGGTAGCAGGCCGCATCGACGTCAGGAGGCTTTTCCTCACGCTGGTGAGCCGAGGCTTGAGCACCGTTTTCAGTTTCGCTCTGATTATTTCACTCGCACGGGTGCTTCCCGCTGCTGAGTATGGTCTTTATGCATTGCTTTTTTCGATTGCCAGTGCTCTTGGGCTGGTCTTGACCAGCGGCCAAACCACGCTGGTCGTCAAGCACCTTCATCGAGAGGATCTGCCGGGAGATCTCAACAATCAACTCTTGGTCGCGCGAAACGTAAAGTGGCAGGCGATCGCAGCCGGAATTGCCTGGGTTGCGGGATTAAGCGCCGTGGCCTCGGGACTTGGTCCGCTGCAGTCCGGGGCTGTGCTTGCGGTTCTGATTTTCGCGTCCGTCTTCATGGCGAGCGAGTATTTTCAGAGTTACTTTCGAGCGCGCAATCAATTGAAGTTGGCTCTGATCCCGCGCGAAAATTTCTGGCGTCCCTTTGCAACCGCGGCAATCTGGATGGCGGTGCTGTCTGGTCTGTCCCTGAACGGTGAAAACGCGCTGATCCTGGTTGCAGCTTGCCTGGCACTTGCCGTTGCCTTGCAAGCCCACTTTTTTGTTCGCGACGCAAGGCACCGCTACCAAAAGCCGGCGGAGCCGGGAAAAGTCGAGCCAACCGCGTCAACCTGGAACCGTGAGTCGGTTTACTTCGGCCTGAACGGTCTCATGACCGCGGTGGCGCTTCACATTGAAGTCGTCATTGTCGGCTTCGTTCTGGGACTTGAAGAAGTGGCTCTCTTCTTTGTCCTGTTCCGGCTGGCAATGCTCCTCAATCTTCCTCAGATCAGCATGGAAACCTACGCGATGCCGATGGTGGCAGAGCGTCTTCGAGAAGGCGACCGCCACGGTGCGCAACAGATCCTGAGCGCATTTGCCGTGGTCACGTTTGTGCTGTCTTTGATAGGAACAGCCATTCTGGTTCCGTTATCACCCTATGTGGTGAAGATCTTCAATCCGGCGTTCGAAGTCTCGCCCCTCCTCATGCTGGCCGTGGCCAGCCAGACCGTCGTGATGGCCTTCTTCGGTCTCGGGACCAGCACGTTGATGATCAGCGGCGGGGAACGTTTCTTCCTGATCTATCGCTCGTTTCTATATGCGGTCTACGCGGCAGCACTCGTTCTTTTCGGATGGCTCGGCGGCCTGATGGGTATTGCCCTTACCATGGCGGGCTTCGTGCTGATCGAGCACGTGTTTGCCGCGGTCTGGTGCCGCCGGGAGGCGAAGGTCGACATCACTGCCACCGGAGCAATAAGGGCGTTTACCGCAAAGGGCACACAATTGCCGGCGGATTAAGGTGAGAGCCCCATCAGCCAACCGACACGTCCGAACTTTACGCGACGATCAAAAAGACCAGGTCACTTTAGAACCGCTACCGGCTGGTATGATTGCCACTTCGGAACTCGCTTCGTTGAGCGGCAAAGCCTCCGTCTCAGAGTCCCATCGTAGAACCGTTGTCAGGCTGCCCGACTGCCTCTTCTTCAACGCGCGGAGCGCCGTTCTCGAAAACAACTGCGGTGTGCCGACCATCGATACCGACTTTGATCAGTCTCGCGCTTCCAGCCACAAACGGGTGGCCTCCAAATCCTTCGACACGATGCCCTCAGCAAGCTTTTGTCCGACCACGGCGCCGAACTTGTATCCGTGCCCGGAGCAGGCCGAAACAACGGTGGCCCTGTCCTCGGTCTTGACGAAAAAGTGCTCGTCGGACGTGAACGTATAGGCGCAGGTCACCACATCGTCGACACGATACTCTTCGATCCTGGCAAAGGGTGGCGCGAAATGATTGCGTAAAGTCTCCCCCTCACCGTCTTTCGCCACACGGTCCTGGTTCGGCCCGGCTTTGTATTTATGAATACCTGCTCCGAATTTCAGACCGGTCCCGGCGACCGGCGGGAGAATGTAACCGTCGACCGGCCCGCCCGGATCGAGGATGGCGGGTGATCTCTGCCATGCGTCGCGCAAATCCTTCGGCGGTGACAGATAGACAACGGCCGTACGATAGGTCGTCAGGCTTACACCCAGTTTCGGAAACAGCCCGAGCGTCCAGGCACCGGAGGTGACGATGACATGATCCCCGCTGTGGCTGCTGCCATCCGCCAGCGTCACAGATCCTGCCGACGGGTCGACGGCAATGACCTCGGCTTTTTCGCGTACGCTCGCGCCGTTGGCGCGCAGCCAGTCGCGAAGGTCTGCCGCGATCTTCTGGCACAGCAGCACTCCGCCCTCTTCGCTCAACAGGCCATAGCGGATGGTTGCCGGATCAACGTAAGGGAAGCGCTCTCCTGTTTCGTCCGGCGTCAGTTCCTGGAACGGATATCCGCCCGCAACAAGGCCACGTCTGTAGTCTTCGCCGCCGTCGTCTTCGGTTTGGGACATCACCATGAAGCCGGTATCGACTAAGTGTTTCTTTCCTAGATCTGACCACATCTCGTCCCAGGCTGCATAGGCGTCGCCGATCCGGCGCTGATAGCCGCCCTGCCCGCCATAGGCCCGCCGGATGATCCGGTGCTGATCGCCGGAAGCCGAGAGCGGATTCGGGACCGGGCCCTGTTCGAAAAGCGTGACCGGAATGCCGCGCTTCGTCAGGGCCCAGGCGGTGGAAAGGCCGGAAATACCGGCTCCGACAACGAGTATTGTCATGAAAAAACCTTGCGATGTGTTCCGGCAATTTAGCCGGAGGAACGCTGTGCGCAAGGGGCGATTTGCCGCCATTCACGCATGCCGGTCATGTGCCATTTAAGCGCTGACACGACGGTTGAAGCCGTTGAGAATTCACATGAAGGCAACCCATTGGCGCCCTCAAAAAATCAAAAGCCGGATAAGAAAATCATGCAAATTTATCAATGATCTATTCTTGACACTGGAATCAACTCCTGAGCCATTTAGTCGCCGAGCGGCTGCGGTCCGGTGCGTCCGTGATAGGCCGTCAGGGATGCTCTTATCCGGCGCAGGTTTTCCGTTGTGTCATCAGACCTCAACTGCGCCACTGCCATGGCGAGCGCGTCGATTATGACCAGATAGGCGTAACGGGACGCGGTCGGTTTATAAATGTCCGGGTCTTCCGGAAGATCGATCTCAAGCGCGCATTCCACACTGCGGGCAAGCGTACTCTCCGACTTGGTGATGGCAAGGGTTGTCGCGCCATAGCCACCCGCAATTTCTGCCGCGCTCAACACTTCGTCGGCTTCTCCGCTGGAGGAAATCAGGAGGATCACATCGGACTTCGAAAGGGTCGCGGCGCGCATCTGCAATAGATAACTGTCGGAGACGGCAGCAACCGGGATGCCCAGGCGAAACAGACGGTTTGACGTTTCCTGAGCAAGCATTGACGAACCTCCGCCGATGCCGCCGACGAGTAACGTTCTGGCGCCGGCGATGTGGTTTTTTGCTGCTTCAAACGCCTCCCCGTCCAGTTGACGCCGCATCACATTGAGTGATGCCGACAGAGCCCCGATGACCTGGTCGAGAATTCCGGAACCGGTCTCCGGTTCGGACCGGTCACCAACGTCGAGATACTGCAGACTGACGGCAAGGTTCTGGGCAAGGCGGATCTTGAACTCCCGGAAACCGTCACAGCCCATGGTGCGGCAGAAGCGAACCACCGTCGGCGAGCTTACATCGCAAGCCTGTGCCACCTCGGCAATCGTCATGGAACTGATACGCTCCAGGTTGGACGAGACGAAATTAGCAACCTTCTGCTCACGCGCGGAAAGCTGTCCGTCGGACTTTTTCAAATTGGACAATACGTCAACGGCCGCGTGACCGAGACCGTCATCAACTTTCAACCTTGCCTGCATGTTTCCTCCTGCCCATTCTGTAACTCAGTTACAAAAATCGGTCAATATTGACGCCATTCGCAGCGTGTTAAAACGCATTTTTGTAATTAAATGACAAATTTGGCTTGACTTTTGGGCTTTCTCCAAGAAATTATCTAACGGAGTTTCATTTGGGAGGGTGGCAGTTTGAAAACTCTGGCAGAAGGAATCAGCCGCAGACTGAACCGTGCCATCGAGGCGATTGTCGCGTTGCTGATGCTGGCACTGGTGATTGATGTCTGGATTGGCGTCATCGATCGCTACTGGTTTCACTGGCAGCTGCCCTGGCCGGAAACCCTCGCTCGCTATCTGATGATCTGGGCCGCCATGCTGGCGGTCTCGTCGGGCATTGCCCGCCGCGAACACATCGGCCTGACATCCTTTTTGATGACGCTGCCCGCCTGGTTCCGCCGAGTGGTGCTGATAGTCATCGACCTACTTGCCATCGCACTGTTCTTTTACGTGTTCTGGTTCGGCATCGGCTTTGCCCAAAGCGGAGCAACGCGACAGGCCATGATCTTCGGCGCAACGCTGGAGCCCTTCTTCTGGGCGATACCCACTTCTGCGTTTCTTGCAATCGTTCAACTGGCTCTTGTTCTGGTTCGGGATCAGGGCCTGCAGCTCGACCAGGCAGCGGAGGCAAGCGCATGATTGTTGCCGTTACCTTCGTTCTTCTGATCCTGTTCGGTATGCCCATCGGCTTTGCCATTGGACTTGCCGGTGTTGTCGGCCTCATCGACATGGGAGGTGGTCCGAATTTCCTCGCCATCGGCCCGAGCAAGATCTTTAACGGCCTGAACATCTTCCCTTTCCTGGCCATGCCTTTCTTCATTCTCGCAGGCGAGATCATGAACGGCATCGGTATTACCGACCGGCTGGTGAAACTGGCGCAGGTTCTGGTAGGCCGGTTCAGGGGCGGGCTCGCGCACACCAACATGCTGGCCTCCGTGTTCTTTGCCGGGCTGACCGGTTCAGCAACCGCCGACGCGGCCGCCTTTGGCCGAACGCTCGTTCCGGCGATGGAAAAGGAAGGGTACTCCCGCGACTATGCCTGCGCGGTCACCGCCGCCGGTTCAATCATAGGTCCGACAATCCCGCCTTCAGGGCTGATGGTGGTCTACGGATCACTCATGGGCGTTTCGATCGGCGGTCTGTTCGCCGCCGGTATCCTGCCCGGTCTCGTCATCTGTCTCGTATGCATGGCCGTCATCGTGATCGGCGGCAAGCGCGAGAACCTCCCGAAGGCAGCGCGCGGTGCGAGCTTGAGCGAAGTTTGGAAAACGTTCGTCTCGTCGATCACCGCATTGTTGATGCCCGTCATCATCCTGGGCGGCATTCTCGGTGGCGTCGTTACGCCGACCGAAGCTGCATCAATCGCGGTCGCTTATGCGCTCTTCATCGGAATTTTCGTCTATCGCACGCTGACCGTTCGCAATTTCTATTCGATGCTCGTGCGCACGGCGCGGATCACCGGCGTCATCTTCGTGATCATCGCCTTTGCCGGCATCCTCGGCTGGTGGATGAGTTTTGAACGCATTCCGCAAATGCTTGCCGGAACCGTTCTCGGGATCTCCGAAAACCCCTATGCCGTGATCGCCATTGTCATCGGGATCCTGTTGCTCGTCGGCATGGTCATGGACATTACCGCGATCCTGATCATCCTGGCCCCTGTTCTGGTTCCGCTTACCGAGCAGATCGGGCTGGAGCCGATCCATGCCGGCATCATCTTCGTCCTGGCTTTGAACATTTCGCTCATGACGCCGCCCGTCGGCGCCTGCCTGTTCGTCCTGTCCTCGGTCACAGGCGAAAAGCTCGAACGGATCGCAGTGAAGCTGATGCCGTTCCTGATCGCAGAAATCACCATCCTGTTCCTGTTTGCATTCTGGGAGGACGCGGCGCTGCTGCTGCCGCGCGCCTTCGGATTTGCCCAATAGGCCACGTCTTCAACAGAGGAGGTACTTATGAAGACATTGAAAGTAGGGCTCGTCGCAGGCGCTATCGCAGCGCTGACGGTAACCACAGCATTGGCAGAAGGCGGCGTGATCCGTTTCGGCCATGACAACAAGACAGATCCGTTTGAAAACCCGGCTCACGCCTGCACTGCAGTCTTTTCCAATATCGTTGCCGCGGACACCAACGGCAGTGTGACGGTTGAGGTCTTCGGCTCCAACCAGCTCGGCTCCGCGGCCGAACACGTCCAGCAGGTTCGCGATGGCGTTATTCAGGCGACGCTGACATCGACCGGCGCGCTCGCCAGCTACTATCCGCGGATCGACGTTCTCAATCTGCCCTTTGCGTTTGCCAACAACGCCTCGACCTACGCTGTCTTCGACGGCCCCTTCGGTGAAGCGCTTGCAGCAGACATTGAAGAAGCCCTTGGTGACGTCGTGGTGCTCGGCTTCCCAGACACGGGCGGTTTCTTTGCCGTGACCAACTCGCAGCGGCCGATTGCCGATCTTGATGACTTCGACGGCATCCGCATCCGGACGATGACCCTGCCCTCGCACCAGAAAATTGTCCAGGCTCTGGGCGCCGAAGCCTATCCGCTCAGCTGGGGTGAGGTTTACTCCGGACTGCAGACGGGTGTCATCGACGGTCAGATGAACCCTGTGCCGATCATCTCCTTCGCGAACTTCGCGGAAGTCCAGAAATACATGACACTCACCAACCACCTGTTTTCGCCCTACACCTTCATGGTCAATCGCGCCTTCTTCGAAGGATTGAGCGAAGCCGAGCAGAACACACTGCGTGTCGCGGCGGAAAACTGCGTCGCTGCCAGCCGGGGCCTCTCCCGCATCATCGAGGCGTCCGATCGTGGTCTTGCCGGCCTCATGGACAAGATCGAGGTGACCGCTCTCACCGACGACCAACGCAAGGCAATGGCGAGCGCAACCCAACCGGCGTTCGAAACCCATGTGGCTGAAAATCTTGATGCGAAGGCGACCGAACTTCTGACCCTCTTCAAGGGAGAAGTCGACGCCGCCAACAACAGCAGCTACCTGAACTGATTTCAGCGGTCCTCCCAGGCGGGGGGTGCTCCGGCTCCCCTCGCCGACTTTTCCTACTGACCTGGGGTTTTCATGCGCGTTTTTTGTGCGTCTGTCGCAACCGAAACCAATACGTTTTCTCCCTTGCGAACTGACTTCTCGGATTTCCAACAGAGCTTTTATGCCCCTCCCGGACGACATCCGGAAACACCGACCCTGTGCAGCGCCATTTTTCCGGCTCTGCGGAATCGCGCAGCAAGCGGCGAAATCGAATTGGTAGAGGGCACCGCAACCTGGGCCGAACCCGGGGGCCTTGTCAGCGCGGGCACCTGGCAGCGCCTGAAAAACGAAGTCCTTGATCAGCTCAAAGCCGCCCTCCCCCTTGATGCGGCCATCTTCGGGCTGCACGGCGCCATGATCGCCGACGGCTCTGTCGACTGTGAAGGCGAACTCCTGGAGGCAGCCAGACAGATTGTCGGGCCCCAGTGCCGCATTGGAGCCAGCTTCGACCCGCACAGCCACTTGAGTGAAAAACGCGTCAGAAATGCCGACGTCATTACCGTTTTCAAGGAGTTCCCGCATACGGATTTCGTTGAGGCCGGCGAAACATGTGTCGACCTGACACTTCGCGCCGTGCGCGGAGAGATCAGACCGGAAACCAGTGTCTTTGACGTGCGCATGATCGACGTGCTTCCAACCAGCACACAGCCGATGCGCGGCTTCATCGACAGGCTGCGGCAGTTGGAACGGTCCGGCCAAATCCTGTCGGCCTCCATCATTCACGGTTTCATGGCAGGCGATTCACCCGATCTTGGCGCCAAGGTCATTGTCACAACCGATGGAGACCGGCCAAAAGGCGATGCGCTCGCCCGCGAGCTCGGCATGGAGCTTTTCGGATTTCGCGGTCGTGCCGCACCGGACTTCCTGGCACCACTCGATGCACTGCAACGGGCCGATGAAAGCAACGCACCACCGGTTGTCATCGCCGATGTCTGGGACAATCCCGGTGGCGGTGTTGCCGGCGACTCCACCATTTTGCTGCAGCATGTTCTGGACCAGAACCTGAAAGGGGTTGCCCTTGGAACGATCTGGGACCCGATGGCGGTCCGCCTGTGTTTCGCAGCCGGGGAAGGTGCCGAACTCGATCTTCGCTTCGGCGGCAAAACCTCGGCACATGCCGGTCAACCCATCGATGCCAGGGTCAAGGTCACCGCGCTTGTCGAAAACGCCGTCCAGCGCTTCGGCGCATCGGTCGTACCACTTGGAAACAGCGCTGCCATTCGGATCGGAGATCTCGATATCGTGCTGAATTCCAACCGGTCCCAGGCTTTCTCGCCGGACCTCTTCACTAATCTCGGCATTGATATCGGCGCAAAACGCATCCTGATCGTCAAGTCGACAAATCATTTTCACGGAGCATTTGCACCTCTTGCGGGAGAAATCCTTTATGCCGCCGTTGATGGGCCCTATCCTAACGATCCGCGCCGGACTGCCTATACGCGTCTGAAGCGTGCGCTCTGGCCAATGGTAGACAATCCCCATCAAGAGGAATTTGCATGATCTTCGAGACCCTCGACACGCCCGCCGTCCTTGTCGACCTCGATGTTGCCGAGGCCAATATCCGCAAATACCAGGCGTATTGCGACACCCACGGACTGAAACTGCGCCCCCATATCAAGACCCATAAGCTGCCCTCGCTGGCCAAATACCAACTTGCGCAAGGCGCCGTCGGGATCACCTGCCAGAAGGTCAGCGAAGCTGAAGCGATGGTCGCCGAAGGCGGCATCGAGGACGTTCTGATCACCTACAACATCGTCGGCGAGAGAAAGACAAAACGTCTGCGCGCGCTCGCCGAGAAAGTCAGTCTGTCGGTCGTCGCCGACAGCGATGTTGTTGCAGAGGGCTTGAGCCAGGCCTTCGCAGATGCGTCCGATCCACTTTCAGTGCTCGTGGAATGCAACACCGGGGCTGATCGCTGTGGTGTCGCGACACCGGAGGATGCGGCAAGACTGGCGCGCCGGATCACGGAGTTGCCCGGATTGAGCTTTGCCGGCTTGATGACCTTTCCCGCGTTCGGCGGTTTCACCGAAGCAGCCGACTGGCTGAGCCGGGCAAAAGACCTGATCGAAAAAGACGGGATCAAGGTTCCCCGTGTGTCTTCCGGCGGATCGCAGGATATGTGGCAAGCCCATCTCGCAGCCCCGGTCACGGAACATCGGATCGGCACTTACGTTTACAATGACCGCTCGCTTGTGACCCGGGGCAATTGCAGCTGGCAGGATTGCGCACTGACGGTGCTGGCAACCGTCGTGTCGGTTCCCTCCGAAACTCATGCGATCGTGGATGCCGGGTCGAAGGTACTGACAACCGATCTGTTCGGCCTTCAGGGGCACGGACATGTACTGGGCCGCGAGGATCTTTCGATAGACCAGCTCAGCGAGGAACACGGTCGCGTCGTCTCATCCGGGCCGATCAACCTTGCGGTGGGTGAAAGACTGCGGATCGTTCCCAATCATGCCTGTGTCGTTGCCAACATGCTGGAGCATGTCGAAAGCATTCGCGGCACCGATGTCCTCGGCCCCTTACCGGTCGCCGCGCGCGGCCAGGTCTGGTGAGCGGACCGACAGAAGGCTCAATCTTCAGCAAAAGCAAGTCAGGAGACACTTATGCCAATCGAACGTATCGGTGTTGAACGCACCGGAGCGGGTGGACAGAACCTGCCCTTTTCACCGGCCGTGCGCGCAGGCGATTTCGTATTCATTTCCGGTCAGGTGGCAATGAACGAAAAAGGCGAGATCGAACCTGGCGGGATCGAAGCCCAGACCAAACGCACAATGGACAATGTCGTCGCAGTTTTGAAGAAAGCCGGGTGCACATTGGACGATGTGGCAAAGGTCAATGTCTGGCTTGATGACACAAGGGACTTCTGGACCTTCAACCGGATTTACGCGGGCTACTTTCCCGATGGTGCGCCTGCGCGCTCAACCGTCCGCTCCCAGCTGATGGTCGATGCCAAGGTCGAAATTGACGTGGTCGCCTACAAGCCGCTTTAGGTTCAGAACAAACCTCGGTGTTGCGGCACTCCGTTGCGCCTGAACCGGCATCGCAAAGAACTCGCGTCGTTTGGCGTAAATCCTGCTTGCCCGAACCCCGGACCTGGGTGTTATGGAAGCACGAGATCGGGAAACGGCGTAAGAGGCACACGTGTTGGAAGACGGCAAGACAGACGAGCAGGAATTGGCACCGGAATTCCTGTCCGATTACCCGGACTGGGGATATCTGCTACGGGAATTCTACGAGGTGTACCGGTTCTTGTCGTCGGGCGGGAGCGACAAGATCCGGGCTCACCAGCGCACCGTTCGTGAGGCGATCAGCCGGGTCAGCAGAGCGAAGACGGTCATCCGCTTCGGCGAGCCTGCCCAAAAACCGGTCACGGCGCATCTGAAACGTGCTTTGGACGAAGGCAGGCTCGAAAGAACGGCACCGCTTATCCGCGCGATTGAAAGCGTCCAGGGAAACCTTGCCTGGCAATACGGCTACGAAAAAGTGCCAAGAGGACTTAGCAAAAGCTACGCCTACGCGGAGCTGTGCGGACCCAATGGTCCCGTGCTCACGACGGAAGTCATTCTCGGCCTTGTGCTGTTTGCACCGGGCTGTGTTTATCCCTCCCATGCCCACAGCGGCATTTCGGAGAGTTACATCTGCCTGTCCGGCGCCGTCTCGGAGAACCACCAGGGGGTCTATGCGCCCGGCTCGATGATCTTCAACCCGCCGGAGCACACCCACCGGATCACGGTGTCGAAACTTGAACCGGCGCTTCTGGCCTACGCCTGGACGGGTCCTCAGGAAAAACTCGGCAACCAGAAAATGGTGTTCAGCCGCAAGCGCGGCTGATTGCCGGATTTCAGGCTACAGCCTCGGATGACTGGATCGTGCGCCTGATCGTCACGTCCGACTTCTCGAAACGGCCCTCGCCAGAAATCCAGGCCGGCTCGCTGATCAGTTTTTCGCAGACGATGCCGAGTTCGGGAAAGGTGAGCCCCATGGAATGCGCGACCGCGACGCGGTCGCCCGGCTTGGGATTGAGACCGCAGCAAACGTTACGCGTGCCCATCTTCAGGTGATGGGCAATGTCCCACTCCAGGACAACACCTTGATGTCGCGTCACCACCCAGCAATGGGCGTCCTGACAGCATCCGTTCTTCTCTTCGGGAAAGAAATATCCGGTGATGTAGCCGGCCTCATAACCCGCCGCCCTCAGAGACGCGATCAGGTAGGTGTTTATGTCGATGCAGGACCCCTCGGTCAGACCGCAGGCAAGGTATGGAACTTCGTCGCACCCGTCGTTGAAGCGCGCCTCGGGATGGGCGTAGCGGAATTTTTCCGCTGCCGAATTCACCAGGGCCTGGATCGCCGCATGCCCGTCCGGCTGTGCTTCAGAGATGTTGATCGCATCGAAAACAAGAGTTTCTGCTGCTTGCGTAAATCTGTTCCGGTGCGGTGTGAAGATGGCGTCCGGATAGCCGGGTCCGCGTTCCCGGAACGTGTAGCGGACTTCGACGGCCTGTCCGGGCTCCGGTGCGACAACGGCGACGATCTGGCCTGTCGTCTCTTCGCCCGTCAGATTGAAGCTGCCGCCGGAGACGTCGAAATGAACCGGCATCTGGTAGGGGGTCGGCAGTCCGACGGGAACGAGCAATTTCCGGGACGCGTCTTCATGTGGCGCGACAGTTACCGAAACTGAAGTCTGCATCTGTCCGTCCTCAGATAACGAGCTGGAAGATCAGGCCGGACAGAACCGCGCCCACGAAACCAAGTCCGAGATAAGTCGCAAAGACCTGCGGCTTCACCAGTGACCAGACCGCGGCCATGGCGGGAATGGAGCTGACGGCACCGGCAATCATGAAGGCCATGGCAGCGCCCGCGCTCATGCCCTGTTCCATGAGACCGGCCAGAAGTGGCGGTGCGACATAGCTGTTCAGGTAAGCAGGCATGCCGACGAGAGCGGAAATCGCGATCGATCCGACGCCTTCACCGCCGACCACACCGGCAATCAGGTTGGCCGGGACATAAGTCACAAGCGCAGCTTCCAGCACATAGGCCAGCGCCAGCCACTTCACCAGAAAGAAGGCGTTGGCCTTGAGTTCTTCGAAAAACTTGTCGGTGCGCTCGGCTTCGCCCCAGAATTTCCAGACCGGACGGCCTGTCTTGGGGGAAGCGCCGCACCCGCAGCCGCTTGCCGAAGATCCGATCTTGACGGGGTTGGAAAACACACCGGTCTTCAGCAACACGGAAACAAGGAAGCCTCCGAAAAGACCGAGCGCGACGGCAAAGACCGCCTTGCCGATGGCGAATGGCCATCCAAGCGCACCTGCGGTGATCAGCAGTGTCGGTGGATCAATGAGTGGTGACGACAGCCAGAACGCCATGATTGCCGAAAGCGGCGCGCCGACGGCCAGCAGCCCGGCAATGAATGGGATGACTTCGCAGGAACAAAAAGGGGCAAGGCCGCCGAAAAGGGCAGCGAGAAAAATCGCCTGCGTTTCGCGGCCTTCAAAGGCTTTGCCCACATAAGCTTCTGCTCCGGCTGCCTTGAGCCACGCGATCAGCGCAACTGCAAAAGCAATATACGGCAGCGTTCCAAGGAACGCCTTGACTGCAAAACTGACGAAGGGAACAAACTGGACCTGGTCGAGCAGAAGAACCAGCAAGGGGCCGCCGATAACAATTGTCCAGGTCGAGAGGATGTAATTCCTGCCCGGAAAGCTTTTCCAGGACCATTTGGATTTGGCTTCGGGTGCCGCACAACACGCGCTTCCCGAAGAACCACCACTTGCCGTTCCCGAGCCCGGGTCGATCTCGATGCGTTCCAGCGTATCGGACATTCCAGTTACCCCTTCCCCGCCTGCGGCTCGCAGCCGTTTTCGTCAGCGCAGCATTCCTTGAGAATGTACCCGGCAAGGCCTTCCAGGTGATCGAACGCCGCCCGGTTGATGACGGACCTGCCGTCCTTTTCCTGATGAACCAGCCCGGCCGAGGAAAGAAACTTCAGATGATGCGCAAGTGTCGACGCGGCCATGCCGGTCCGGGATTGGATGTCTCCAACCGTCAGGCCCTTCTGCCCCGCCTTCACCAAAGTCAACACCACCTGCAAACGGGCTTCCGAGCCTAGCGCCGCAAACCCCTGCGCAGCTTCCTCAAGTACCATTCTCGCCTCATTCAATATAACTATATTTCTAGTTATATAGTTTCTTGAAGCTTGTCAAGGACTGTACTTTCCTGGGAAATGACCCCGTCGGGTACTCAGGAGCAGATGGCTTCGACCGAAACTGATCAACGGAAAAGAGCCTCTTGCGCAAACTGCCACGCCGAGACTGGCATCACCGCGCCAATTAAGAAAAGAGGCAGGTTTTACCTGTTCACACGTGTGAAAGTTTCTACCGGGAGTTCGGTCATCGCACGTGTTCCCAAAAGATCGGAACCGGTGCTGCGATGCGCATTCCGGGCGCTCGCCTTACGAAAAGAAGACGCCGTCATCGAAATTTTTGCTGACAGTCGAATAGGCTGAAAAAATATGCTCTTTCATGAGCGCCTCGGCGCGCATACCGCTGCGCCTCAAGATGCATTCGAGAATCATCCGGTGCTGGTCATTGAATGTTCTCAAGTCATTGAGCGTGTAGTGCCCGATGACCGGAGGAAACACGGATGGGATTTTTTTGACGTCCTCGAGAGCATTGTCGAAGAACTTGTTGTCTGAACTCGACAGAATGGCCGAATGGAATTTTTGGTTATGCGTGCGCCACTGGCTGCGCAGATCCGAATCCACCACGGAATTCTTGTCGGTCAGCTTGTCGACGAGTTCCAATGCGTATCTGGCTTCCCGCTCGGCCTCCAAGGACATGCCTCTTTCCGCCACACGGCGGCACACCGCCCCCTCAACCAGGGACCGCATCTCAAAGGCTTGCCGGACATCATCGTGACTAACGGACCGGACCAGAAAACCCTTGTTGGGCTCATATTCCAACAACCCATCCTGCGCGTTCGCAGTCAACGCGACACGCACCGGCGTTCTGGAAGCCTTGAACATTTCTGCCAGCGGCTGTTCGCGCAAGTGTTCTCCAGGAAGAAACTCTCCACTCAGGATCTTGTCCCGAATGGCCTGAGTGATTTTCTTGGAAACAACGGCCATTGCCGAACCTCACCAACCTGGTTTCAACGCTAATTTGAGTCCAACTTACAATAGCTTGGGAGCGAATTGGAAACAGTAATCCGCGCAGATGAGCCTGTCGTTTACAGATCCGGCAAGGCAGTCACTCAATCGTTGGCGTCATCCCAGACATTCTCCGGCATTGGCAGGTTCGCCATGAGGCCGGAGTCAATTTTGGCGGCAGGTTCAATGCTCAGGTTTTCAAGGACCCATACGAGTTGCCTTGCGTGCTGCATGGAATGCCATGTCGTGCGCTCAAGAAACTCATGCAAGGTCTGCGTGCCGTAATAGACGTTTGCAGATGCACCCCAGTCGGTGTCCGGTTGAAAGGATTGCAAAAGCCCGTCAAAACGGTTGCGCACATCTTCGCCGTATTCACTCAATGCTCTCGTGGTCATCAAATCGGAAGCTGGTGTGCGGAAATACGATTCATAGACCAATGGCTGACCCTCTTCGTGCTCCAGATAGGCGTCAACAATATTGACGATGTGGTAGACGAGGTCGGCATAACTGCGCGGCCGATTTGGGAGCAGATCCTGAAGTTTTTCCTCCGGCAAGCATCGAGTGTTTGCGATCGTCGCATCCAGCACCGAGAGGGTGCGTTCTCCCAGCTCTAAAGGAGAAACGGTCTCGCGCCTCCCGAGCGAAATTCCACAAAGCTCGGCGACATCTGCCAGAACCTGCCCATCCGCCCACTTGTCACCGTGAACAACGATCGGCACGCGGCGAATACCAAGCCGGGCCAGTTCTTCGAACGCCGTCTCATCAGCCAGAACGTTCCTGGACTCGAACGCGACACCGTTTCTTGTAAGAAACTCCTTTGTTCTCAAGCAACTACTGCACCCTGGCTGCCAATACACCGCGATATCGTGCGTGGAAGCCCCTCCTCCCTGAGTTGTCATGATCAGCTCTCCTGAACCAAATTCGGAGGCGAATATATCAGCTATTGTTTTTTTTACAAGTTTTTAAAAAACATTAAAAACAATAGTTTATATTGTTTTCAGAATATATTGTTTAAATTTGTAAATCGACTCTCTTACATTCAAATGCCGTCGGGTGATTGCCATTTCCAGTTAATTCTTTCATTTAAAAAGTCAATTTTGTCAGACGCTTATGAAAAGCTTATTACAATACACCTTGTACAAAAGTGAAAAATTCACGAATTATAAAGGGCAGAGTCAAACTTATCTTTCAAAGATTGACTATTGCATGCAATATGATAATCAAGAATTCATCTTGTGACGCTTTTGCGTTTCAAAAGGAGGGTCAGGAGGGGCCCGGCCTTTTCCGAAGAGGGGAAGAATCAAAATGAAAACTGTTCTAGTAAGTGCCTGCAGCGCCATCCTGATACTGGGTGCAGTATCCACCGCCAGTGCAGAAAACTTGCGGATTCAGTCCGTGGTCTCCGCCGGCTCGTCCGCGAACCAGCAGCTGGAGAAGTTCGCTGAAAATGTCGGCCTGATGTCAGGGGGCCGGCTTACGATTGAAATTCTGCCTGATGGAGCGGTGGTCGACGCCAGCGAGACGCTCGATGCGATTGGCAAGGGCCTGTTGGACGGTCACTTTGCGTCCGTTGGCTATTTTGCCGGCCAGGACAAGGCCTTTGCCGTCCTGGGTCATTTCATGGCGGGTTACGAAACTCCTGATCAGTTCAAAATGTTTTACGATCAGTGTGGCGGCAAGGAAATGCTGGGCGAGCTGTACGGCGAATATGGCGCTCATCTGGTTGGCACCGCCTTCTGGCAACCTGAAGCGATCCCATCAAATATCCCGCTGCCGGGAATTGGCGCCATGGAAGGCATAAAAATGCGGGCACCTGGCGGCGTCGTTGGGTCTGTGTTTTCTGCCGCGGGCGTGAGTGTCGTGACCTTGCCTGGCAGCGAGGTCTTTGAAGCACTGAGTTCAGGACTGGTGGATGCGACGGATTACAGCACACTCGGCACAAATCTGCAGGCTGGACTGCACGAGTTCGCCAAGCACACTATTTATCCAAGCATAACCTCGATGCCTGCTTTTGAAATCTCGTTCAGCTCCAAAAAATGGGACGCATTGGATGACGATTTGAAGGCGATCGTTGAGGTTGCTGCAAACCAGTTTGCAACCGATCTGGCCCAGGTCACTTTCCTTGAAGACCAGGAAGCACTCGGCGGCATGCAGGATCTTGGCGTCACCGTTCACGACTGGTCCGTCGAAGACAGACAGAAGTTCCGCGCACTCGCTGCGGAAGCTGTCAAGGAATACGCATCAGACAGCGGCAGCGCGCAAAAAGCCTATGATCTTCACATTGCCTGCATGGAAAAGCTGAACTTGCTGTAACGCCCCTTCCGGCAACAGTTTCTACGCGCGGGGCGCCTTCATAACGTGCCTCGCGCTCCACAGTGAACTATCGGCGATTTGGAGCTGAAAATCGTGGATCTGACCCTGATTGATCGATTGTCTCTTGGTGCCGGAAAGATTGCCGCGCTGATGATCGTGCCCGCAATTCTTGTGTCGGCCTACGAGGTCCTCGCCCGGTATGTTTTCAATGCCCCGACGAACTGGGTCTTCAATACCGCGGTTTCATTTGCGGCCATATCATTTGTTCTGGCAGGGCCCTATGTCCTGCAACAGCGGAAGCTGATCCGGGTCACGTTTTTGTATGACAGGTTGCCTCCAGCCGGCTGCAGGTTGGCAGACCTGCTCAGCTCGGCTCTTACGGTGCTCTGGGGGCTGACGCTCGCCTACGCTGCTTCAATCCAGGCCTATGAGGCGACTTACCGGTTCCGGGGCGGCGAATGGCGGCCGGAAACATTTCCCGGAACCTGGGACGTGCCCATTCCGGCAGCTCTTCGGGTGATCTTTGCGTTAGCCTGCCTTTTGTTCCTGGCGCAGGCAATTCTGGAGTTCAAGCGAACACTGTCGGCGCAAAGAAACGGGCGGAGTGGCCACGATGCCCATTGAGCTGATCTCCATACTGCTGTTTGGGTCGGTGATTGTGCTGATGTTGATCGGCGTACCGATCGGGGTTGCCACCGGCATCGTTGCCACGGTGTTCCTCTTCGATCCGGACAATTTGCAGCTTCTGGTGCTGATGTCAGGACGTATTTTCAGCTTCATCAACACCTATGTTCTGGTGTCGTTGCCATTCTTCATTTTCATGGCAACGCTCATGGAAAAAAGCGGCATTGCCGATGACCTGTTCAATGGAATGAGTCTTCTTGGAGGGGCGATGCCGGGCGGATTGGCGGTCATGACGATGATCGTCGCGGTCATTCTCGCTTCGATGACCGGCGTCATTGGCGGTGAGATCATGCTTTTGGGAATGCTGGCCCTGCCCCAATTGCTGCGGCACGGCTATGATGAGAACCTCGCGATCGGAACAATAGGCGCCGGCGGCTCGTTGGGCACAATGATCCCGCCAAGCATCAATCTCATCTTCTTTGGCCTCATTGCCAATGTCGCGGTTGGAGATCTCTTCAAGGCAGCCGTCGTCCCGGGCCTGCTGCTAGGATCTCTCTATATCCTTTACATCATGGGACGCTGCACAATTAATCCCAAACTCGGACCTCCCACAGGCCGCGAACGCCCTTCCCGTGGAGAGGTCCTCTCCATCCTTTTCCGCCTTGTGCCGCCACTGCTCGTCGGCGGCGGAGTGCTCGGAAGCATTTATCTGGGTATTGCCGCCGTTACCGAGGCAGCCGCGCTTGGGGCCGCAGCAATGATCGTGGTCACGGCGCTGCGTGGGCGGCTCAACTTTGAAACGCTCCGCAAGGCGTCGATGCAGACGATCGAAACTTCCGGGATCGTGCTTTGGCTCGTCTTTGGAGCAATTTCCCTGATTGGCGTCTACAATTTTCTCGGCGGAACGACGTTCATCGAGAAGCTCTATCTCGATTCCGACCTTTCACGGGCCGTCCTCATGGGCTCCATTTTAGTTATCTGGTGTCTTCTCGGCCTTTTCATGGACGGCACCTCGATCGCCCTTCTGACCGTTCCGGTGTTTGCGCCGATCGCCTCGGGCCTCGGCTATGACCTGATCTGGTTCGGCGTCATGTTCGCGATCGCCTGCCAGATCGGATACATGACACCGCCTCTGGGAACTGCGGCTTTTTATATGAAAACAGTAACCCCGCCGCATATAAAACTGGAGAAGATCTTCCGGTCCTATCTTCCTTTCGTCTGCATCCAGGTGCTTGTGCTGTGCGTTTTGTGGGCCCTGCCCTGGCTTGCGATGTATTAGCCCCACCATGCGTTTTCAGGTTCCGTGAAAGCCATGCCCAGCGAAGGCAAATCAACAACGCGATTTGAGAGGCGTATGCGGTCATGACGAGCGTCAAACACACAAAGCTGCTGATCATTGGATCCGGCCCGGCAGGATACACGGCTGGCATTTATGCAAGCCGTGCGATGTTGGAGCCAATCTTGGTTCAGGGTCACGAATCCGGTGGTCAACTTGCAACCACGACAGATGTGGAAAATTGGCCAGGAGATACCTCCGTCCAGGGGCCTGACCTGATGGTCCGGATGGAGGCCCACTGCAAGGAAACGGGTTGTGAAGTGGTAACTGACCACATAACCCGCCTTGATTTGTCCACCCGCCCTTTTACGGCACAGTCCGAAGGCGGCCTCAGCCTGAGCGCCGATGCGGTCATTCTGTCGACAGGTGCGACGGCAAATTGGCTTGGACTTCCCTCAGAGGAGAAATTCAAGGGCTTTGGCGTATCAGCATGTGCCACCTGCGACGGTTTCTTTTTTCGCGGACAGGATGTCGTGGTTGTCGGAGGCGGGAACACAGCAGTTGAAGAGGCTTTATTTCTGACGAACTTTGCATCCAGGGTGACCTTGATCCACCGGCGCGACAAGCTCCGGGCGGAAAAGGTTCTTCAGGACCGGCTGTTCAAGAACGGGAAAATTAACGTTCTCTGGAACCACACCCTTGAAGAAGTGACCGGTCAGGAGACACCTCTCGGTGTGACCGGGGTGAAAGTCAGGGACGCGACCACCCAAAAGGTGCGTGCACTGGATTGCCAGGGCGTGTTTGTCGCGATCGGACACTCACCGGCGACAGAATTGTTCAAAAACTCCATAGAGTTATTGGACAGCGGTTATGTGAAACTGACGGGGAACGGCACCGAAACATCGGTTCCCGGTGTCTTTGCAGCAGGCGACCTGACCGACAGTGTCTATCGGCAAGCTGTAACAAGCGCGGGCATGGGCTGTATGGCCGCTCTTGACGCGGAACGATATCTTTCCGAGATCAACACATGACCTCCGAAGTTGCGTCTGGCGCGTCTACGAGGAAGCAGCCATACAACCGGCGCTGAGACGATTGACGGTCGCCCACTGGCCTCTCATCGGTGCCTTCGTGTAACCCCCACCCCGTATCTGCACCTTCAGAACATGCCGTTGTCGTTCTTGCTGGTGGCGGGCAGTTCCTGGAGTACGTCCCAGTGTTCGACAATCTTGCCGTTCTCGTCCAGCCGGAAGATGTCGATACCGGCGTATTCCAGGCCTTCCGGCCAGATCTGGTGGCAGTGCAGGACAACGTGATTGCCCTCCGCAAATGCCCGTTTGATCACGACCCTCTTGCCCGGATACCCGGCTGCCATTTCTTCGAAATAGGCAATGAAAGCCTCCTTGCCGTCGCCGACATGCGGATTGTGCTGAATGTAGTCCGCGCCGGCATAGGTCTCGATGGCTTCACGTGGGCGGCAGTCGTTGAACATCATTTCATAAAACGCGGTAACGTTCTGCTTGTTCTGCTCAAGATCGCTCATGGGAAATCCCTTCTGTGCTGAATTAGAACGGATAGTGCTGGTGCGGGTCTTCAATCGTGACCCAGCGGATCGAGGTGAACGAGTCGACGCCTGCCCTGCCGCCGAAGCGGCCGTAACCGGAGTCCTTTACGCCGCCAAACGGCATCTGGGCTTCGTCTCCGACGGTCGGACCGTTGATGTGGCAGATGCCGCTTTCGATCCGGTCAGCGACGTAACGTGCCCGCTGGATGTCAGAGCTGTAGACAGCGGCGGAGAGCCCATACTCGGTGTCGTTGGCTACACGTATTGCCTCGTCATCGTCTGCAACCCGGATGATCGATTTCACCGGACCGAAGCTCTCTTCGGCGTAGATGCGCATGTCCGGCGTGACGTTGTCGATCAGCGTCGCCTCCACAATGGCGCCGTCTCGTTTGCCGCCGGCGACGACATGGCCGCCCTTGGCAGTCGCATCCTCCATGAGCGCGTCCATTTTTTCGGCAGCTTCCCGCGTCACGAGAGACCCGAGCACCACCTTTTCACGCGGATTGCCTGCGGGAAGCGCTGCCGCTTTCGCCGCCAGGGCTTCAACGAACTTTTCGGCTATGCCCTGGTGGACAATGATCCGTTCCGTCGACATGCAGATCTGGCCCTGGTTCATGAAGGCGCCAAAGGCGGCACCATTCACAGCGCCGTCCAGATCGGCATCGTCCAGAACGACCATGGGTGCCTTTCCACCCAGTTCCAAAAGAACAGGCTTGAGATGTGTTGCCGCCTTCTGGGCAATAATCCGGCCGACGGACGTCGAGCCCGTGAAATTGATGTGCCTGACCTCCGGCGCACTGATCAGTGCCGAAACCACATCGGCGGCATCTTCCGGGGCATTGGTGACGACGTTCAGAACGCCATCGGGAAACCCGGCGCGGCGGAAGGCTTCGCCGATTGCAAGATGGGTCGCCGGGCACAGTTCCGATGCTTTCAGGATCGCGGTGTTCCCGCAGGCGATCGCCATCGCGATGGCACGCACGCCAAGAATGACCGGAGCATTCCACGGGGCGATGCCGAGACAGACACCAAGCGGTTTTCGCTGCGCCATTGCCAATGTGCCGGGCTTGTTGGCAGGGATGACCTCACCGGTGATCTGAGTTGTCATCGACGCCGCCTCGCGCAACATGCCCGCACCGAGCATGCAGTTGAAGCCGATCCAGGGTGCCGTCGCGCCCGTTTCTGCGGTCGCGGTACTGGTAATTTCCGGAGCCATAGCATCCAGTGCGTCGGCCGCCTTGAGCAGCAGACTGCGTCGCAGGGCTGGAGCGGTCGCCGACCACTCCGGATAGGCTTTGCCGGCTGCCCCGGCGGCCGTCCTTGCGTCTTCGACTGAAGCTGCCGGAGCAATGGTTGCGACGTCCCCGGTCACAGGATCGTGCCGTTCGAAGGTTCGGTTTTCGCGCGCGGAAACGTCGGCGCCACCAATCAGCATGGAAATTTTCATTTTGATCTCTTCATGTCTTGGCTCAGGTGAGCCCGTTGGATGTGGCGTCGATATGGGCGCGCATGCCGCCGTCGGCTGCGATGTTGGCCCCGCGCAGCCAGACAGACCCGTTACCGAGCAGAAACACCACCACCGGCGCGATATCGGCGGGCGTTCCGGGACGGTCCATGATTTTCATGTCCTCCTCCGCGCGCTCGCCGAGCGTCTCCAGGAAGTCTTTCAGGATCGGAGTGTTGACCGGGCCGGGACTGACGGCGTTCATTCGAATACCGCGGTCGCGCCACACCCAGCGCAATTCATGCGTCCAGGCAACCAGCGCCTGTTTCGTGAAGAAATAGCTATTGTCCGGCGTGATGTTGTTCGCGTCACAGAATTCCGAAACACCGGCATAGCTCAGCTCGTCTGCGGCCTTGATCCGGTCGACCGCGCCTTCCCAGCCTATACCCGCGAGCGAGGCGAGGTTCACGATGGAAGCGTTGTCGGCAAGGTGTTGCACAAGGCCAAGCGTCAGCTTTTTCAACGCGACGAGATTGGCGGTTACGACCACTTCGGGCGGTGCTGTCGGCGGTACGCCCGCAATATTGGCAAGGCCGTCGGCGTTGACCGGCTTCAGGGTCTCGATCAATGCATCGACGGCTGCTTCATCCGTCAGGTCCACCTTGTGAAACGCATCGACATCGACGCGTGGCTCGTCGCGGTCAACGGCGATGACCTCGGCACCCCCGGCTTTCAACTGTCTGGCAGTCTCTTCGCCGATGCCCGATGCTGCACCGGTGACAATGATCTTCTTGCCTTCAACCATCTTCGCCTCCTTGAGATCGGTTTTCTGAACCAGCACCACCACCCAGATAGGCCGCCTGCACGGCGGGATCGGTCAACATCGCTGCTGCGGTGTTCTCGCCGGTGATCTCTCCGTTTTCGATCAGGTATCCTCGGTCGGCGATGGCCAGACTTTGCTTGGCGTTCTGTTCGACCAGGAGCACGCCCATGCCTGTCTCCCGGATATGCGACAGGTTTTCGAACAGCTCCTTGCACAGGAGTGGTGACAGTCCCAGGGACGGTTCGTCCAGCATCAGGATTTCCGGATTTGCCATCATCGCCCGGCCGATTGCCACCATCTGCTGCTCACCGCCCGACATCGTCCGTGCCAGCTGGCTCTTGCGCTCCTTGAGCTTGGGGAAGAGTTCCAGGACCCAGTCCAGATTCTTCGTCTTGCCGCGCCTGCCCCTTTCCGAATAGGCGCCCAGCATCAGGTTCTCCCAAACGGTCAGATCGCCGAATATGCCCCTGCCTTCGGGTACAAACGCGATCCCGGCCTCCACGATCTCATCCGATTTGCGAGTCAGGATATCCTTGCCGCTGAGGTCGATGCGGCCACCGGTCTGGCCTTCACAAATGCCGGCAACGCTGCGCAACAAGGTGCTTTTCCCGGCTCCGTTTGCGCCGAGCATGACAACGATCTCACCCGCGGAAACGTTGAGGGAAACGTCGCCGAGGGCCCGATGCAGGCCGTAAGAAACCGTCAGATTGGAAATTGTCAGCATCAGTCGTCTCCCAGGTAAGCCCGGATGACATCCGGGTCTGAAAGGACGTCTGCGGGCGTGCCTTCGGCGATCTTCACCCCCGAGTTCATCACGATGCAGCGGTCGCAGAGGGAACGGATTGCGTCCATCACATGCTCAACGAGGATGATGGTGCGGCCTTCCCTGCGCAGATTTGCGATCAGCTCGATACCGATCTGAAGCTCGCTGGGGTTCAGGCCGGCGAGCCATTCATCGAGCAGCAGGATTTCCGGCTCCGCCGCAAGTGCTCTGGCAAGCTCAAGCCGCTTCTGGTCGATGTAAGTCAGCGACCCGATACCGAGGTCCTTCTTGTCTCCCAATTCAAGCCGGTCAAGGAGTGCCGCAGCAAAGGATTCCGCTTCCGCGCCCCATCGCGGTTTATGGGCAAACGCCGCGCCGGCAACAACGTTTTCGATCACGGTCAGCTGCGGCAGAATACGGACAAGCTGAAACGTCCGGGCAACGCCGAAACGGGCAATCTTGTGCGGCGGCAGCGGCGTCAGGTCGTGCCCCTCCAGAACAATTGATCCGCTGGTTGCCTTCAACGCCCCGGAGATCAGATTCATGGTCGTCGACTTGCCCGAACCGTTCGGCCCGATGATGCCCATCACCTCGTGTTCCTGCACGTCGAAGGAGAGCCCGTTGACCGCCACCAATCCGCCAAACCGCTTGGTGAGATCATTTACTTTCAGGATCGTGTCACCCGGTGTCATTTGCGGATCCTCCCGGTGACGGTTTCAAATGCACCCACGAATCCGTTCGGAATGAGATAGACGATCAGCAAGAAGGTCAGGCCGAGGAAGAGTGTGGTCGAGGCCGGAAACGAGATGGTGATGGCTTCCCAGATGAGGGTGAACGGGATCACGCCAAGCAACGGCCCCCAAAGACGGTGCACACCGCCAAGAAGCGCCATGATCACGACCAGGAAACTGAGCTGCGGTGAAAAGACGACATTGGGTTCAATGTAAGAGTAACGCGGTGCGACAATCGCTCCGACCAGGGCTGCAAAGAAGCCTGTCGTCATGAACAGGATGACCTTCGACCACGCCGTATTGATGCCGACATGCCTGGCGACTTCCTCGTCGTTTCCGATGATCCGCAGCGCGAAACCGAGCCGTGACCGGTTGACCCACCAGCCGGAGAAGAAAACCACCGCCGCGACGGTCAGAAGCATCCAGTAGATATGAGCTTCCGTGAAATCGGTCAGAACATAAAGACCGCGCGAGCCGAGGAAATTGTTCTGAACCCACGAGACGAGGTTGCGGATCATCTCAGACAGGCCGAGCGTGAAGATGACGAAGTAAACGCCCTTCAACCGCAGTGTCGCCAGACCGATCAGCAAAGCCAGGACCGTCGCAACCAAGGGCGCGATCAGCGCCATTGTCCAGAAGCCCTGGTCATAGTCGCTCATGCCGGACCCGACCAGATAACCGCCGATCCCGAAGAAGGCACCTGTCGACAGCGCAATCAGGTGGGTCGGTCCGGAAAAGAGTGCCCAGCTCGTGGACAGGGCAATGTACATCATTGCCGTTGTCGCGATCGACAGCCAGTAGCCGTCGGAAAAGAAGGGGGCCGACGCAGCAGCCAGAACGCAGACGGCGCCGAGTGCCAGTTTACCCGTTTCAGCCGACGTCATGAGGACCGCCTCCCGAACAGTCCCTGCGGCCGGAACAGCAGCACCGCGAGAAAGATGACATAGGCGGATGCAAGCGTCAGGCCGGGATCGATGATTGTCGCAACCGCGGTCTCCACAAGGCCAAGGATCAGCGCCGCAATCACCGCACCGCGGATGTCACCGACACCTCCCATGATCATGATGATCAGCGCCTTCATGGTGAAAATCACACCAACGGATGCATCCAATGTGATGAAGGTGGAAATCAGCGTACCGCCGACCGCCGTCACTGCGCCCCCGAGTGCAAACGCCATCGCCGAGACTTTGTCGACATTGATGCCCACAAGCCCCGCAGCCTCCGTGCTCACGGAGACAGCACGCACAGCCGTGCCCGCATAGGTGTGGTTGAGCCAGTAGTAGAGTGCAAAGCCGATAGCGGCCGCCGCCAGAAAGGCGATAAACCTGTTGAGGGCAACCGTGCTGCCGAGGATCGAGAAGGGATCGGCCAGGTAAGAATAGGTGAAATACTCGCCGTGGATCGAAACCATAATGCCAACCAGCGCAAAGCTCATACCGAATGTCGCCAGGATCGAGTCGACTTCCAGCTGTCCCGTTGACTTTGCGCGCCTGACAAGCGGCAGCAAAAGGTAGCGGTAGATCAGCCAGTTGCCTGCGAAGGCCAGTGGCGCGACGACGAAGGCCGTCAGAAGTGGACTGACGGCAGCGGTAGTGAACAGCCAGAAGGCCGCCAGACCGCCGAGAACCAGCATCTCGCCATTGGCAAGATTCATGATGCGCGCAACGCCGTATTGAAGATTGAGCCCCATAGCCATGAGGGCATAGGTCCCGCCCAGGAGCAGTCCCGAAATGAGGATGTCCATTTGAATATCTGCCTGAAGATTGAGGAGCCGCCCGGCATCAGGGCACCGGGCGGGTAGACAGGAAGGCCTTAGTTCCAGCCTTCCTTTGCAACTGCCGGAACCGAGTCGCCCATTCCCGTGTCAGCCACGGCCCGGAAGACGCCGTCGCGCCACTGGCCGACCGACCAGTATCTCTCCGAGTTGTTGTTGTCGTCGAAGGAAACAGTCCCGATCACCGTGTCGAAGCTGTTGTTCTTGATGTAGTCGACGGTCGCAGCGCGATCGATTGTGCCGACATTCTCGATCGCCTGTTCGAGGATCTGCAGACTGGCGTAGTAAGTCGCAGACGCCCAGTAATCGGCTTCCTTGCCCGTCACCTCCTTATGCGCCTTGCGGTACTCCTGCATTGCGGGTGTGTCGGGGTTCACGCCGCCGGCGCCGAGGTTGCCCTCAATCTTCGAGCCGAATTTATCCGCATAAGCCGGGAAGCATGTGGCAACAGCGGTATAGAACGCTCTCACGTCGAGACCTTCAATGATCGCCTGTTCCGTCAGGGCGAACGTGTCGGGAGGATAGGACCAGGCGACGAAAGCGTCCGGTTCTGCAGCCTTGGCGCCCTTTACCACTGGTGAAATGTCTGGTGTGCCGAGCGGGTAGGACTTGTCGTAGACGATCTCGAAACCCGCCTCGGAGAGAATTGGACGCGCCTTGTCCGCAAGTTCGATACCGAACGCATCGGCCACGTTCACCATGGCGATCTTGTTGCCGATGGTGCCGTCGTCGCGCATCTTGACCAGCGTATCGCGAACACCTTCAACAAAGCCTGTCGTCGTGCCGAGCGTGAAGAACATGTTCGGGAAACGCTTGGAAAGCTCCGGGATCTTGTCGGTGATCGCGCTCACTGCGATCAGCGGATACTCATATTTCGCGTAGATCGGCGCGGCAGCAATATTGAACCCTGTGCCGTAGGGCGAGAGCATGAAATCGACCTTGTCCTGGGTCGCAAGACGCTGCACTGCCTTGATGTGTTCGGCGGGATCGGTCTTGTCGTCATAGGTGATGATCTCAACCGGCCGCTGGCCACCGTCGACCTTCAGTCCTCCGCGATCGTTCACCTGTTTGGCCCAGAGCTCGATGTTCGGCGTGTGGGTGACAGCTTCACCGCCGGCCAATGGCCCGGTCAGATGCGAGACAACGCCAATCTTGATCGGTTCGGCGGCAAGCGCGGTGGTTGTCAGCAGCATGGACAATCCGACCGCAGCACCTGCGCCCATAACAAGTGAGCGGCGTTTGATCTCTAAGGTCATTTGGTTTCCTCCCGTTTTCCGCAAGCAGACGTTTATCCGTCTGCTGCAGCGCTGGAGATCCAGCGCAGTTCCGTGAATTCATGAATGGCCCAGCGGCCGCCGAACCGGCCGTACCCGCTGGATTTGACGCCTCCGAAGGGCGCATGGGGATTGTCGTCGACCGTGCAGCGGTTGATGTGGCAAATGCCGCTATGCACCTGGCTCGCTACGGCTTCCGCGCGGTCTCGATCCGAACTGAAAACAGCACTCGCGAGGCCGTACTCGCCGTCGTTAGCGACCGTCACGGCTTCAAGGTCATTTGCAACCCGCGTGACCGACAGGACCGGACCGAACAGTTCCTCCCGATAGATCCGCATGTCCGGTTCGACACCGTCCAGAAGCGTCGGCTCCAGGTAACAGTCTCTGACACGGCCACCGCCAACCAGATGAGCGCCTTTTGAAACAGCATCGCTGATGAGACCGGACAGTCTTTCGGCGGCCGCAAGGCTGATCACAGGGCCGACCTTCGTCTCCGCGATGTTTGGATCGCCATGCCGAAGGTTTTTCCGCCCCGCTTCGATCCGCTCGACAAGCTGATCGGCAACCGCATCGTCGACGATCAGCCGCTCTGTCGACATGCAGATCTGGCCCTGGTTGAGATAGGCCCCCTTGAGTGCCGCGGCCGCGGCCAGTTCGACATCTGCATCGTCCAGGACAAGCATCGTCGACTGCCCGCCAAGCTCCAGCAAAGGCCGCTTCAGATGCTTCGCGCACAATTCCGCCACCAGCCGCCCTACGCGGGTCGAACCGGTAAAATTCACGCGGCGGACGACCGGCGAGGCTATCAGAGCTTCGACGATCTCTTCGCTGTCTTCGGCTCGGGTCAGAATGACCCGCGCAACGTCTTCAGGTATGCCAGATGCCTGCAACACCTCCCCTAGAAGCCGGAAGACGCGGGGCGCGAATTCGCTGCCCTTCAGCAGAACCGTGTTGCCGCAGAGGAGCGGCGCAGCGACCGACCGAATACCGAGGATCAGCGGTGCGTTCCAAGGAGAAATACCAAGGCAGACACCACAGGGAACCCGGGTTGCTTTGCTGACGACGCCGCGGTCTTCATGGACCGCCTCGACCCGTTCTGTTTCATCGGCATAGGTTGCGACCTGACGCAGCATGTCAGCCGCAAACCTGACATTCTCGTGGCACCAGTCCTGCGGCGCGCCGATTTCATCGATCATTGCCGAAGAAAAGTCCTCGCGTCGTCTTTCAAGAACATCGGCAGCTTCGATGAGATATTTCGCCCGTTCCGAAGCTCGTTTTGCGGACCAGCCGGGGAACGCCGACGCCGCCCTCGCGGCGAAGTTCAGGCATGTCGATTTGTCGTGTGCGCGTTCGATGCTCACGACACGTCTGCTTACCGGGCTCACACGTTCGATGACCGGTTCATTCTCAGAAACTGGCGCTTGACTGGTGACTGCCATTTCGTTTCCGGGTCTTGCCCGGCCTCCCTTGCTCTCTATTATCGATTGCGACAAAATACATTAAATGCTCATTTCTGGGCATTTGTTGTTAGATTTTTGGAAAACTGAATGAAAAACGATTACGCGAGCGCACAGACCGAACGGGAAGCCCTTCACAAACGGTCGCTGAGGCTTCGCATTCCGGAGACAAATTCAACGCTCTTGTTTCTGGAACAGGGTGAACTCGGCATTGAGGGTGTCGAGCAGCAACTGTCGGGTCCGGCACTGTGCTATTGGCCGCCGCTCGAGCGCCCGATCCTTCATCTGAATGCAGGAGCGCGCGCCACCATCCTTGGCCTGAGCGATACAAGCGTTCTCGATGCGATCGGAGCGCGCGCGGAATCGGTCCATTTGCGCATGCTTGTCGAGCAGTCTTTCGAAGTGAGGCTCCAGGATGGACCGGTGCTCCAGCAGGTCCAGACATTGATGGATTGGTTTGGCGCCGAGCTGGAGGATGCCGAACGGCAGTCGCCCATGTCGCTTGCGGCATATCTGCGACTGCTACTGATTATCGCGCTTCGCATTCACCAGCCTGATCCGGGGCAAAAGTCCGGTGAGCCAACAGGCCTTTTGAGCCGATTCCGGCATTTGGTGGAACTGCATTACCGCGACCATTGGAAGGTTGCGAGATACGCGGAAGAACTGAACATCGACTACGACAGGCTCAACAGGATCTGCAAGCGGGAGACCGGGCGCAGCCCTGCGGAACTTGTCCATGAGCGCCTGACCGCTGAGGCAAAAGCCCGGCTGGAGAAATCGGGTGCGCCGCTCAAGAAGATAGCCGCGGACCTCGGCTTTGCCGACGCCACCCGCTTCAGCCACTTTTTCAAACGCCGCACCGACATGTCGCCAGGGGCTTACCGCGCCATCGTTTCAAGACCGGACAGCCAGGACATCTCGGAGCTGAAGCGTGAATTTTCAGACTGGCCTTAGGCAGGTCCCTTCTTCGGGGCGCGCGGTTAGGATCACCCCTCCGCCAAGCAGGATGTTTCCAATCTGACCGAGAAAGGGTCTAATGACGCTGGGAGGAGACACCATGGACACGGTATTGGTTGTCGGCGGAAGAACCACTGGCCTGATGATGGCTGCCGAACTGGCAAGGCGCGGTGTACCCACGAGGTGCATCGACAAATCGCCCGGAATTGATCCCCATGTCAGGGCAAACCTTATTCATTCGCGCACGCTGGAAATCTTCCAGGGCCTCGGGCTCGACGAAAAAGCAACGGTGGGGTCTGTTCCCGAAATCGGCCTTGCCTTTTATCGCGACGGTGCCCGCTTCGGCGAAAGCCCCCATGCGCCGGTGGACTCACCGTTTCCCTTCGGCATGTCGCAATCGCAGGCGCATACCGAGGCCACTTTGGAAACCCATCTGAACAGCCTGGGCGTCGAAGTGGAGCGCAACGTGTCCCTCACCGCCTTGTCACAGGATGAAGACGGCGTCACCGTCACCCTCCAGCGTGACGGCGCTGGGCAGGAAACCGGCCGTTTTCAATGGGTGATCGCCTGCGATGGTGCGCACAGCTCAGTCCGCCACTTCGTCGGCCTGGACTTTCCCGGCGAAGCCGACGGCATTCCCTACATCCTTGGAGACGTCTTGATCGATGGCGACGACGATCTGGAAGCAGACAAGGGACACATCTTTTTTCACGACAGCGGCGAACTCTATGTGTTCACGCGGCTCCCGGGCAACAGGCATTTCATTGTCGCAACCCTGAATAAGGATGCTGAAACCGGGGGCGCAGCGTCCTTGGAGGAGCTCCAGGCCATTGTCACCGAAAGGAGCGGGCCTACCCTTCGTTTGCACGATCCGCATTGGCTGGGATTTTTCAGGATCAGCTACCGGCTTGTACCGCACTACCGTGAGGACAGGGTCTTCCTTGCAGGTGATGCTGCGCATGTTCACAGCCTGCTCGCTGGCCAGGGTATGAACACCGGCATCCAGGATACACACAATCTGGCCTGGAAACTGGCGCTCGTCGCGAAGCAGAAAGCTTCCGCCGACCTCTTGGACAGCTATGAAAGTGAACGCCGGATTGTCGCCAACGAAGTCGTGGAAACGACTCGGAAAATCACGAACATGATGGAGAGCTACGCGAACCTGTCTAAGGAGGAGCGGGACACGTTTGTCGCCAACCTGTTCACGCCGGAGGCAGCGAAAAAAGACGCCGCCCGCCATTTACAGGAACTCGATCTCGACTACGGTGCAAGCCCGCTCAGCCTGTCGCTCGACGATGACTTCGGGGGCGGTCCTGCGCCTGGAACGCGGGCACCCGACGCGGAGGGCCTTGCTGTCAACAACGAAGCCACGAGCTTGTTCAAACTGCCTGCAGACGACCAGTTCAGGCTGCTTCTCTTTTGTGGTGTTTCGAACGACGCTCCGGCAGCCGACATTCAAAGAGCTGCGGATATCTCAAAACGCTTCGCGTCCTGGCTGAAGCCTTACGTCGTGAGCACAAAACAGACCAGCGGTCCTTTTGCAGACCACGACGTGATTGTCGACGGGCAAGGAAAGATGCATCGCAACTTTGCTGCAGACAGACCATGCATCTATCTTCTCAGACCTGACGGTTACGTCGCCTATCGCAGCAAAGATCTGGCGAGTGTCGCCACATATTTCGAGCATCTGGGAATGTTCAGGGCGTGAGCAGACACCTTGGTGTTCAGCTCACCCCACAATTTCATCCACCGCTCGAACCAGCGCGCTCACCTTGTCGTCATCCAGCCCATCCGAATGCGGATTTGCGAAACGGCCACTGTCGTTATCGAAATACTTGCCATGCGCGGAAGCGAATTCGTCGGACAGCGCGGCACGCATCAGGATGTCGACGCCAATCCCGAGATCATTACCGGCAAGGCCAAAGCCTTCCTTGACCATTTTGCTGGCGAGCAGTGAACCCGGATTGACCGCGACAACGACCGGTCCCTGCGCGCCCAATTCCGCTGACAGATGTCGCGACCACATGGTCAGCGCCAGTTTGCTTTGCGCATAAGCGTCCATCGCGGAAAGACGAAGCTTTCCTGCGAGTGCCTGAAGGTTGACCGGAGCCTGCGCAGCAGACGACAGGTTCACCACCCGGCCCGAGGCGTCCATCAGCGGCAGCAACTCGCGCGTGAGCAAAACCGGCGCCAGAAGATTGACGACAAAACGAATGTCGAGACCTTCCTGTGTCACCTCGTTCGGAGCGCGCAGTATCCCCGCATTGTTGATCAGGACATCAAGCCCTGAATGACGGGACTTGATCTCCTCAGCCATTCGGCCGACATCGCCGAGCCTTGAAAAGTCCGCTTGATACGTCTCCACGTCGCCGCTTGCACGCGTTGCCAGCAGCTCCGCTTTTGCGCTTTCAAGTTTTCCGGCGTTGCGGCCGTGCAACAGAACAAAATGTCCCTGGTCATGCAGTGCTTTTGCGGTTTCAAGACCGATACCGTCAGTCGCACCAGTCACCAATATTGTCTTTGACATCACGGGTTTTCCTGTCCTTGAAAGTCCGGCAGAAGTTCTTCGGAGAGCCGGTTCAGAGTGGTTTCGATATTTGCGTGGTTGAACCGCAAATTCAGAGCAACATGATTGACACCGATGGCCTCGAGCCCTTTCAGATAGCTGCGCAGAGCGTTGATACCCAAACGAAAACCCAGGTGGATCGGCTGCACCGGAGCATCGGCTGTGTCCGCCAGATCAATGTACAAAGGCTGCATTACCGGCTTGTCAAAAGAGCCTTCCGCCCGGACTTTGCTCCTGTAGTCGGAAATGGCCTTCTCCTGGAAGCTCACCTGGCGCGGATACGTCATCCAGCCATCACCGTTTGCAGCAATCCAGCCCGGGTCCTGCTGGCTGCCACCGGTGATCAGCATCGGCAGCTTGCCCGCAATCGGCTTTGGCAGCATGTCCATCCCGCCGCTCGGTGCGCCCTGCCCGCTTTTGAAATCCGGCTGCTGTTCGGCCATGTGGCGGATGTAATCGAAGCTGTCGCGAAAACGGGGGCCCCGGTACTCGAAGGACATGTTGAGAGCAGGATATTCCTCGGGCCGGTCGCCCGAGGCAACACCCAGAAGCAACCGGCCGCCGGACAGCACATCCGCGCTTGCTGCCGCCTTTGCCACATGCGCCGGATGACGGAGCGGCAGGATGATGCTGGCGACACCAAGCGCGATCGACCGGGTTCCGGCCGCGAGATAACCAAGGTAGACGAACGGGTCGAACATCTGTCCTGCATCCCCAAAGGACGGCACATTGAAGGGCACGTCGCGCAGCCAGACCGACGAAAAGCCAAGGCGCTCGGCAAGCTGGACGCGCTCCAGGTGGCGCTGCATTTCCGGCACGGCACTTGAACTGTAATTCTCAAGCGGCACCACCAGACCAAGTGTCAGCCGGCCCGGCTGAAATACGGAATTGTAGCCTCGATTGATCTGCTCGAAGCCAGGGGTCTGCACACGCGTTAGCATTTCATCCTCTCGCCGTCGCCATTCCACGGCTAAATCGGGTATCCGAAAACCGTCCCGCAACACACGGGACGGTCATTGGTCAACTTCAGCCGTTCAGGCGAGATCGTCCTTGCCTTCGATAAGGAAGTGGAAGCTGTTTGACCCGGCGGTCCGGGCTTTCAGATGCGGGCCGTATTCGGCGTCGTTCATGAAGTTGACCGCAGCCTCGCGCGACGGCCATTCAATCACGATGCGAAGCGCGGCTTCGTCTGTGCTGCCTTCCAGCTGTTCGTGCGACGACGTGCGCGCCAGGTATTTGCCGCCGTACTGCGCGACAAGCCTGTTGGCCGGAGCGATATAGTCTGCGATCCAGTCCTCAGTGGTCGGGGTAACTGCAAGAACCGAGTAGTATGCCATGTCATAAGTTCCTCTTTGCTGATCCGGGCCGCTGTGTTTCGCAGCGTCGAACCGCAAAATAAGAATCTTGAAATTCGATATAAATACGCAAATCATGAGTTCAAAATTCGGATTTTGGATATAATCAAATGGACACTGACAGCTTGCGCCTCTTTGTACTGGCGGCTGAAAAGCTCAACATCAGCGCCGCCGGACGGGATCTGGGAATGCCTCCTGCCGTGGCAAGCAGCCGCTTAGCCAAGCTTGAGCAAAGCCTTGGGTCCGACCTGTTGCATCGCTCGACGCGTAAAGTTTCCCTGTCGACGGAGGGCGAGGAGTTTTTGCCCTTCGCAAGGGAAATGCTCGCACAGGAAGACGCTGCCCGCGCCGCACTCGGCCTCACCCGTCCGCAGGCAACCGGTACGCTCAGATTTGCCGCATCGAGCACCTTCGCACAGCTTTACATTGTCCCATTGCTGCCGGAGTTTCTGGACCGGTATCCGGGCATCAGCCTCGACCTGAAACTATCCGACACCCGCTTCGACCTGATCGAGGGGAGCTTCGATCTTGCTCTTCGAAACTCCGCCATCGAGGACAGCAGCCTCAAAGGGCGAAAGCTGGCCAGGGATACGCGCATTCTGTGTGCGTCACCTGTCTACCTTGCCAGACGCGGAACGCCACAATCACCGTCCGATCTCAACGGCCATGACCTGATCGCGTTTCAAAGCAAGGCACCGAGGCAACTTGTCGGCAAGGACGGAGAAGTTGCGCAATTCGACCCGCGAGACGCGCAATGCCGGCTCGTCACTGATGATGGCCGGTCCCTGAAACTCGCCACCCTTGCGGGCGCGGGCATTTCCATGAACTCGCTCTGGAACATTCACGCTGAACTTCAGGAAGGGTCACTGGTACGCGTCCTGCCCGAATACGAGGTGGACGACCAGTCGGTCCTGTGGCTGGTCTATCCGAAATCCAACGTGCTGACCGCAAAAGTGCGCGTCTTCATAGATTTCCTGCTAGAGAAAATCGGCAGGTCTCCAGTCTGGGAAAAAACCTGATCCGAGGCTCTTTCAACCGCAACACGCGGCAGCCGCACCTGAGCCGCAACAGCGGGCGACTTCGTTTGCCGCCGCATAGTCCAGAGCTGGTTTGCAGTTCGCGCGCGTTTCGGTGAGGGCGACTTCGACCTGCCCGCTCAGCAGCTCCGGCAGTTCAATGTCGTAAAGACGCATACCCTTGTTTCCGTGTGCAAATTCCACATGCACGGGACAGTCGCCGAGCCCTTTCACCCTGGCAATGCTCTGGTTGAGAATTGCAGCAAATTTGCCAACCGGCATATGACCTCCACCGTTCCCGTCCAGGAGCTGCAACGCAGCCTCGGTCCACGCGGCAAGCCTGCCGCCGCAGTCAATGCTGCTGATCTGCGCCAGTTTCAGCTCGGTTACATGATAGCCATCGCCGATTGCACCCTCCTCCGTCCGGAACACGAGAGGCAGATCGGAAGGCAAAGCTTGCAGGGTTTCAAGCAGGGATAGAGGTGTCATCGGCGCAGCCTTTCATTTCAAATAATCTTGAAATATATTAAATGCACAATCCAGCACTCATTTCAAGAGAGTTTGAAATATGAATGAAACCGGCGCTCTTGCAGCCTTTTCCTCGATCTCCAGCGCAACGCGCCTGCGCATCCTCAAACGCCTGGTGGAAGCTGGCAGCGAGGGTCTTTCCGCAGGCGACATCGCGTTGGCGGTCGACGCGACGCCATCACGCGCTTCCTTTCATCTGTCGAACATGTCCGACGCGGGACTTGTCGTCTCCAGCAGGTCGGCACGTCAGATTACCTACCGGATCGACTTTGAAACAGTCGGCGCCCTGATGCGCTATCTCCTGAATGACTGCTGCAAGAACAATGCAACCGTCATGGCCTGCTGCATGCCCGCTGGTAAATGTTGAGAAGCACAGGGAAAAATCCGGAAAAGATGCCAGAAACGAAAGGCTTGATCCGAAAACGGGTATCGTGAAACTGTAGGCCTTCAATTGGAAAGCGCCAATTGATCGACCGCAATGCCATCGGCATTGGGTCGGGCATAGTGCGCCTTCTGATCCTGATACCGCTGCCGGAGAGAACAGATGGCCTGTAAATCAATATTGTGCGCCTATAGCGGAGAAGCCGCGCGAGGCAGCGGACTCAGACATGCAATCAAGATCGCAAAACACCACGATGCGCATCTCACCGGAGTGTTGCGTCACGGCAGAGCTCTGATCGAACAGAAGTTCGGTTTTCAGGTACCTCAGTCACTTCTTTCCACCCTCATGGAAATTGACAACAAACAAATCAAGGAAGTCGAGGAACGCTTCACCAACATGGTGTCGGAGGCAGGTCTTGCAGGAAGCTTCGAATTTGTTGATCTGATCACCGAGAAGGATGGATCACTGTCCGAATTCGCGCGCGGGTTCGATCTCGTCGTGACGGGTGTGCATTCGAACCTTGCCAACGAGGCGCATATGTCAGCCTATCCCGACATGATCGCCCTGCGGAGCGGCAGGCCCGTGCTGGTCGTGCCGGACGGTTACACGGCCGACGGTCTTGCCGAAAGAGCAGTTGTCGCCTGGGACGGCAAGCGCTCCGCTGCCCGCGCCATCGGCGATGCCATGGACATCCTGTCTGAAAAGGTCTCTGTCACCCTTCTGACCGTGGGCGATGAACTGCGCGGGACCGAGCGCATGGTCCGCAACATGGAGCGGCACGGCATCACCGTCGAGGCCAAGTCGGTCAAACGCCAGGGCAGCATAGCCAACACGCTCATTTCGCATGCAAAGGAAGCCGATGCGCGCCTGATCGTCATGGGCGCCTACGAACACAGCAAGTTCAGCCACGACCTGATCGGCGGCGTCACCACCGACGTCATCCGAGACACACCTGTTCCGGTTTTCATGGCGCATTAGGTGAACCCCTTGGCTTGAGGCGCAACGCGCCGCGAAGCCTCGAGAGATAGGTCGCGAACTCTGGAGCCAGCCGCCCATCCTTCGAGACAGCGCTCTGCGCTTCCTCAGGATGAGGTAGGTTGGATTGAAGTTGAAAGACCTGAACTGAACGGAATGGTCTATTCGGACAAAGGGACGAAGCCGAAAGCCAATCTGGGATCCGGATCGGTCCCTAGCATTTGCTGCATTCGCCTGGAAAGGCAACGACCAGCTTTACCACAGTCTCCAACCTCATCCTGAGGAGAACCGAAAGGGTCGTCTCGAAGGATGGCGTCATGCGATGCGTTTCCAGCTCAAAATTGTGTTCTCAAGGCCAGCCTCAGCCCACCGCCTCGTCACCGCCTTCGCCCTTCACCTGGTCAATCCAGTTCTGGAGATTGTAGTAGGTGGTAATGCGGGAGATCTGGCCGTTGCGGATCTCGAAGAAGCTGCCTGCGGGCAACTTGTAGGTCTGACCGTTCGCGGGCGGCAAGCCCTCGTCGGTGCCGATATAGGTCCCGTGGACGATGAACTCCGCTGCCGCGCGCGTCCCTTCCTCATTGACGAAGAGTACGATGTCCGACAGCCGCTCCTTGTAGCAGCGGGTCATGTGCACGTTGAAGGACCAGAACTTGTCCTTGCCGTGCCGGCGTTCTCCCTGGTTGACATCGTGGACCAGATCCTCGGTGACAAGGCTTTCCATCTTCTTGGTGTCGCCCGCGTTGAAGGCGGCAAAATAAGTGTCGATCAGAAAGCGGGACTGCTTGTTCGGCATGACATCTCGCGAGGCTTGATTTGCAACTGGGCGGCGAGTGTGCCTTTCGCGTAAGTCTCGCGCAAGGGCCGCGAGGCGCGCTGGTTTACAAAGTGTTCCGGACGGTTGACCGGCAGGGCGCGTTTCACCGCCCATCAAATCACCACGAATTCGCATAGTTGCAAATTAGCAACATAAAGTGATCTTTTTGCACCAACTTTGTTGCGTCATGAAATTGTCACTTGAACTTGACGGTCAATCTGCAGTATCACCCTGCCACCGATCAGGAGACTGGCGCAGACGTCAACGGTCAGGCTGTTTTTTGCCGCCCGCGTGATCCGGCCCTGCCGACTTCACGTCCGGATGCTGCTCTGTCGTATCGGTTGCCAGCGCGTGTAGCTCAGCAGGTAGAGCATCGGGCATGTTGCCCGAAGGTCACAGGTTCGACTCCTGTCATGTGTTCCACGGATAGCTCAGTTTGGTTAGAGCATCGGATTTCACTTCGACTGTCGTGGGTTCGATTCCCACTCCAAAACCGGCCTGCCAAGCCGAACTGGCCTCTTAAGCCAGCAGCTTTGAACGCTGATTAAAATTTGGGATTTGAAGGGAGCTTGCAGACGCAGGCCGGCTCTTTTCGCCTTCGGGTGGAAAAACCGGACCGCCGACGCCAGGCGCCCTCGCCCGGTCCCTGGTCAAGACCGCGCCGCGCATTAGCCGGTACCGCCCGTTTTCGAATGAGCGCGCCCCGCCAATCCGCCGCAAGGCCCTCTGGGCAGGAACCCGTCGGGAGCCCTCGTGCTCTCTTCAGGTCTCTTGAAATCAAAACGGGAGCAATTCTGCAGACGGGAACGGGGTTTCGGTCAGAAATTGCACCACGACATCACGTTTTTCACCCCGGGGGGCTCAAAATAGAGCGCTCCGGATTCCACTCACCCCCAACCGAACATCAACCTGAAGAAAGGACAGCCAAGTGCCTTAGAGCCATGGAAGGACTATTGAAATGACGACTTTTCTCGAAAGAATCCGCGGGCGGACCCGCGTTATAGTTTCCGAAAACGAAAGGGCGCTTCACCTCGTTAAAGGTAAGCTCCAGGGCATCCTCGGGCCGGGTGAGCACAGCCTTAAGACTGGGCGCGGCACACTGGTGATCGAGCGTCAGTCGCTGGCGACCCCCGAGTTCCGGTCCGGTTATGAGAAAGCGCTTTTCGATAAGCTTCCCGACGTGGCTGAAAAGCACCTGACTGTCGTCAGGACGAAGCCCGGAGAGGTCGCCGTCGTCGAACGGGACGGCCGTGTCTACACTGTTCTGGTTCCCGACCAGCGTCTTGTCCTTTGGACCGACGCAGGTCCGTGGACGTCTGAACTGGTCGACACCCAGGCTGAACCGCAGCTTTCCCAGAAGCTGATGCGCCGGCTTGGCGATGCCAAGCAGACACAGCAGTTCGTGATCGTACCGGTCACCGAAGGCAGCGTTGCGCTGCTCTTCGTTGACGGTGTCCTTGAGCGGACGCTGAACGCCGGTATTCACGCTTTCTGGAAGGCAGGCCGCACGGTTACCCAGCGGCTCATCGACCTGAAGCGGCAGAGCCTTGACGTCACCGGTCAGGAGGTCCTGACCCTCGACCGCGTCACCATCCGGATCAACCTGTCCGCGGAATTCCGTGTGGTCGATCCGGTCAAGGCGGCGCAGGAAGTGAAGGACTTCACCGACACGCTGCACCGGGCCCTGCAGATGGTGTTCCGCAAGCAGCTCGGTGCACTGAAGCTTGACCAGATCCTTGAACGAAAGGGTGAGGTCAATGCGGAAGCAACGGCGAAGATCAAGGCCGACATGGCCACGATCGGGATCGAGGTCTCCGATATCGTTCTGAAGGACGTGATCCTGCCGGGCGAAATGCGTGAGATCCTCAACAAGGTGGTGACGGCTGAAAAGGAAGCCGAAGCCAACGTGATCCGCCGCCGTGAAGAAACGAACGCAACCCGTTCGCTTCTGAACACCGCCAAGGTCATGGCCGATAACCCGGTCATGCTGCGGCTGAAGGAACTGGAAGCGCTGGAGTCGATCGCCGGCAAGGTGGACCGCCTGACGGTCCACAACGGAACCGGAGGCCTGATGAACGACCTCGTCAGGCTGCGCGAGGACAGTGTGGACTAAAACTGAACGGCGCGGGGCACCCTGCGCCGTTCTCATTTTCTAGGACCTTTGCAACCAGCCGGCCCGGCCTTGAGCCGGAGCCCTCAAACCACGCTTTTGGCCGCCCCGGCCCCGAGCCGGGGCCAGCTCAAGGTTTGGTCCGAAGGTCCCGGCCCAAGGCCGGGACGGCGCTATTGCAAAAAAATTGAACGACAAGAATGAGTACTGACAAAACAATTTCAAAACAGATGTCCTTCTGGCTCCGGCACCGGCCGGACGATGCCGGATTGACACTAACCGAGAGTGGCTGGACCGATGTGAGCGCCCTCCTTGAGGCGCTTCATCGAAAGGGTCTTGTGTGCGATATCGAACGCCTCCATGCGGTCATTGCCGAAAATGACAAGCAGCGGTTCGAGCTCTCTGCCGACGGCCGGTCCATACGTGCAAGGCAAGGCCACTCACTCCAGATCGAGCTCGGGCTGATCCCGGTAACGCCTCCCGAAAGTCTCTTTCACGGAACTGCCGAGCGGTTTCTGCCTTCGATCCTGAGCGAAGGCCTGAAGCCGATGAAACGGCATCATGTTCATCTGTCGGCGGATCGCGAAACCGCCACCAGGGTTGGACGGCGACACGGGAAACCCGTCGTCTTGCTCGTAAAGTCCGGCGAAATGGCCCTGAACGGGTACACATTCTACCGAACGGACAACAATGTCTGGCTCACCGATTGGGTTCCCGTGACATTCCTTTCAGAACAATCGCGCAACGTGTGACGCACCGGCATTGACTGGAGAAACGGCTCGGCGGAGACTTGACCCAAGATTTTTCAAAAGACCGGATTTTCCATGAGATTTCCTGCAACCTGTGTTGCCTGATGTTTCAAGTTTTTTGAGCCGGATTGGAGCTTTCCCGAACGTCCAAACAAAGAATTGGTTTGACGGACTTTTTTTGTTTTTTAAGGAGAGAATTTTGAGCAAGGAACCTTTGAACACCCCCGCTGAATTGCCTGCCGAATTTGATCGCTGGAACTGGGGCGCATTTCTGCTGAACTGGATTTGGGGCATCGGCAACAGCGTCTTCATTGCGTTGCTGATGTTTGTTCCGCTTGTGAACATCGTGATGATTTTCGTTCTGGGTGCGCGCGGCAGCCGTTGGGCCTGGCGAAACCGTACCTGGCGTGACCTGGACCATTTTCGCAGCACGCAACGCAAATGGGCGATTGCCGGATTTGTCGTCCTCGGGTTCTTCTTTCTTCTGACGGTTGGCATTGTTTTCTTGGTGCAGTCCGTAATCAAGGGATCTGACGCCTACCAATTGACAATGGAACAGCTTCAATCAAATCCCGTCGTCGCGGAACAACTTGGTGACAATATTGTCGCCGGATGGTTTGTCGCGGGAAGCATTTCATATTCAGGCGGAGGCACCGGAGAGGCATCACTCTCCATTCCTGTTGAAGGTGACCTTGGCAGCGCCAGAGCCTTTTCCTATTCGACGCTGGAAAACGGCAACTGGACTGTCCGCCAGCTCAATCTGACATTGGACAAAGGTGGTTCGGCGATCGACGTGCTTCGCCAGTGAAACTCGTCGAACTGGTCTTTTTGGGCACAGCATCGGCAGCCGGGCAATCACTCAAAGTGTGACGCAGCGGCATTGACTGAAAGCACATCTCGGCAGACACTTTTCGCAAGATTTTTTGAAAAGCTGGTTTTTCCATGAGATTTCCTGCAGCCCGGATTATTTTCGATAGCCATATCTGCCCGATGACCTTCGGGTTCCCAGTTCCTATTGTCTGGAAGGGCGCATGGACCGTTTGGACCGGCAAGATGCCTCAGGCACGCGTTACCGACCTGTGCCTTTGCCTGGGTCCTCCGCCTCCAATCGGAGGCGATCCGATCATAACTGGCGCCTGGACGGTCCTGGTTGAGAAACTGCCAGCCGCCCGAATGACGGATCTGACCTTGAAAGGCGGATCGATCGTCACGGGGCTGCCCAATGTGCTTATCGGCACTCAGGGCGGCGGTGGAGGTGGCGGCGGCGCTGGAGGAGGAGCGGGTGCCGGACCCGGCCCGGTCGGCACGACCAACGTCGGCCCGTCCATCCAGATCCAGGGCACCGAAGAGTTCAGGGAAAAGACCGTTCAGGCGCTTGCCAAGATCGCGCAGACGCCGTCAGGCGCAAAACTCTTGAACGATATGCATCGCTCCGGCAAGACCATCACGATTGTTGAAACCAGCGGCGGGAACCAGGTCACCGGCTTCAATAACAACGGCATGGTCGATTCAAGCGGCAACCCGGGATCGGGATGCGATACCACAGTGCATTACAATCCCAACCGCACGAGTTACGGCACCACCCACCCCTGGCAGACC
>NZ_JASHKA010000006.1 GCF_030732845.1 Roseibium sp. MMSF_3544 | reverse complement strand
ATCGACACCTCCCGAAAAAACCGAAAGTGTTACCTATGTGTCCGGAACGCTTTGTCACCTATGTCTCAGGTCGGGCACCAAAACAATCCAATTGTGTGAAAGCAGGACAGACGAGTCGCTAGTTAAGCAACTCTTTTTCTTTACAGTCAAAGGACAACTATCTTCTGAAGCACCTTATCCGAAAAGGGTGACTTTCCGAGTGCCTGCCACATTTCCGGCTTGGCGCTTTTTGCAAGCGTTGGCGGAACCACGCCTCGTCTGAAGTCAAGCGGTGTCATCACGATTGGCCGCAGGCGGTTCCGCGCCGCTCGAAAGGCTGCATTCCGATGGTCCAAAGTCTCGGTTTCCACCTGCATGCGGATGCGGCAATTCTTGCCAAACAGTTCGATTTCAAATCAACTCAGCGATGGCCTGACGAGTGGACACGACAGTGTTTTCAAAAGACTTTCATGGTTCAATCCACGCACAAAGACGAGCCTAGATTAAAGCAGCAAACGCCTCGGCTCCTTTAGAAGTGTGCAATAGTGGGTCAGGAATCTCGCTGCATCCGCTCCGTTGATCACCCGGTGGTCGTAGCTAAGGTCCAGCGGCACCATGGAAACGGGAACAAAGGCATCGTTCTCCCAAACAGGGACGGTTTCTGTTCGCGTAATGCCAAGGATCGCGACTTCGGGCGGATTGACGATCGGGGTAAACGCTGTTCCGCCGATGCCGCCCAAGTTGGAAATCGACATTGACGCCCCGCCCATTTCCTCAGGCCGGATCTTGCGCCCCTGGGCCCGCACGGCAAGATCGGCGATGTCGCCCGCAATCTGCCAGAGACCCTTCTTGTCGGCGTCGCGCACGACCGGAACCATCAGGCCTGCCGGCGTGTCCACTGCAACGCCAATATGGATATAAGATTTCTGGTAAAGCGTTTCCAGGTCTGCACTGAGCGACGTATTGAATTTCGGATTGGCCTTCAGGCAGGCAGCCAGCGTCTTGACGTGAAAGGCAAGCGTGGTCAGCTTGATGCCACGCTCGACCGCCTCTTCTTTCAGTCCGGCCCGCAATGCCTCCACCTTGCGAATGTCCGCGCGGTCGTGATGCGTCACCTGCGGAATATGAGCATTGGCAGAGGCGAGGTTGTCTGCAGCGATCTTCGCCATACGGCTGACCGGTTCATCGCTGACGGGGCCATATTCGGAATGATCGACGTCCCAGTAGCGCGTGCTTGCCGCTGGCCGTACGTTGGCCCCGTCTCCGGCTCCGCCTGACAGATATTGATCGATGTCTTCCTTTGCGAGGGTCTTTCGGCCGCTGACGCCCGCAACCGCATCGAGGTCGACGCCAAGACGGCCCGCGTAGGAGCGCACCGATGGAGACGCGATGTAGTTCATCTCACTCTCCCTACCAGCTCGCAGATATGTACTGGGTTTCCATGAATTCCTGCATACCCTCATGTCCGCCTTCGCGGCCGAGACCCGACTGTTTTGTGCCGCCAAACGGTGCCGCGGGATCCGACACAAGGCCGCGGTTAAGGCCCACCATCCCATAGTCCAAACGCTCACAGACCTGAAGCCCGCGCTTCATGTTCTCCGTGAAAACATACGCGACAAGACCGTATTCCGTGTCGTTGGCGCGGCGGACGACGTCGTCCGTGTCGGTGAATGTCTGAAGCGCGGCGACCGGTCCGAAAATCTCGTCATGAACACAGTCTGCGGTCTCGGGGACATCCGTCATCACTGTCGGCGGATAATAAAAGCCCCTGCCGCCAGGAAGCGCGCCGCCAAGTTTAATCCTGGCGCCCTTCTCAACCGCGTCCTGAACAAAGGCGGCGACCTTTTGCTGGGTGTCCCGGTTGACCAGCGGTCCGACATCGACGTCCGGGTCGAGGCCGCTGCCGACCTTCAAAGCGCCCATGGCCGCCGTGAATTTTTCGGCAAAGGCATCGGCTATATCCTCATGGACATAGAAGCGGTTAGCCGCCGTGCAGGCTTCTCCGAGGTTGCGCATCTTGGCGAGCATGGCACCCTCCACAGCAGTATCGAGATCGGCATCTTCGAACACGATCAACGGGGCGTTGCCGCCGAGTTCCATGGCGGGTTTGAGCACCTGGTCAGCGGCGGAGTGCAGCAGCTTGCGTCCGACACCCGTGGACCCGGTAAAAGAGACCACGCGCACGCGCGGATCATGCAGGAGATGATCTACCAGCTTCCCAGATTGCTTTGTTGGCAGAACGTTGACGAGGCCCCTCGGAACACCGGCTTCTTGCAGAAGCGGCATCAGGGCGAGCATGGTCAAAGGCGTTTCCCGTGCCGGTTTGATGATAACCGGGCAACCTGCGGCCAGCGCCGGGGCGATCTTGCGGGTGCCCATGGCAGCAGGATAGTTCCAGGGCGTCACCAGGACCGCAATCCCCGCAGGTTTGTGCTGAACCATGATCCGGGCCCCTGAAGCCGGCGCATGCGTGATCAGGCCGTCGGCACGCACCGCCTCTTCTGCGAACCAGCGGAAGAATTCGGCGGCGTAGGCCGCCTCACCGCGCGCATCCGCGCCGGCCTTGCCGTTTTCCAGCGTGATTAGACGTGCAAAATCGTCGAGACGTGCCGTCATCAGCTCCCAGGCTTTGCGCAGAATTTCAGACCGCTCGCGTGGTGTTCTGCCCGCCCAGTCGGCAAATGCAGCTTCGGCGGCGTCCAGCGCAACGTCCGCGTCGGCCAACTCGGCCGAAGCGACACTCGCAAGCACCTCTTCCGTTGCGGGATTGAGAACGTCAAATCGCTCACCGGACGATCCCGGGCGCCAATCGCCGTTGATGTAAAGATCGGTGACATAATCTTGAGCGGCGTAATCCATGATCGGTGCCTTTCGTTCGTCAGAGCAGCTGGCGGAGCGGATCAGCCACCCGCTCGGCAAATCCGTTGGCAAGCGCCAGCGTGGCTTCACCAGACAAAGTGTCGCCGGCGCATTCGCAGGTTAGTGAAAACGTCTCCCCCCGACCGCACACGCTTAGAACGGGAACCGCTTCGCCGCCTAGCTGAATGGAGGTGACTGGTGACGCGGCGAGATCCCGTACAATCAGGCCGGGCGCCCGATCTGCATCTACCGGTTCAACCTGCCCAAAACCACTCAGGTCCGGGTCGAGATAGGTGCGGCTAACGCCGCGCGCTTCCGTTCCGATAACGATTTCGCCTGCGTTGACCGTGCGTAGCGCAGCCGCCGCAAAGACCGCCAGGACCGTTTCGCGGCGGACGGGATGTCCGAGTTCGTCCGACAGCCAGGACAAGAAGCCGTTCAACTCCGACGACTCGACTTCCGCAGTCACGCGCCGGGAAATCGCAGTCGCCACAGCGGCAACAGGCGCGGTTTCTGCGGGTAGCGCCTTCAGGATTTCCAAGTCTGCGACATGATAGGGCTGCGGATAGCCCGCCTTGATAAGGCGGTCCAGATCGAGACCTTGTTCCCTGGCCAGCCGCTTGGCCTTGGGCGAAGCGAGAAGTTTGTCGCTGGAGCTGGCAATTGCCCGAGCGAGCCCGGGAGCAGATGTCGAAGGTGTCGCAGCCAGGGTCGCGTCAACTGCTTCAGCGGGTTTCGGGTTTGCGTCTTCCTCCGGCTGGCCACTTTTGGTGGACCGTTTTACCGGTGCCTCCGGTTTCCGCGCGGAAATGATGGCGATGACATTTCCAACCGGAACGTTTTCACCGGCCTCGGCGAAGATTTCGGCAACATATCCGTCGTACCCGGCAGGCACTTCCATGGCGCTCTTGTCGGTTTCCACTTCCAGCAGGACGTCATCCGCTGACACCTGGTCGCCCGGCCGTTTCGCCCAGGAAATGATAAGACCCGTGTCCTGGGCCATGCCGAGTGCAGGCATGATGACCTTGTCGCCTGCGATCGCTTCCTGCTCGGGGGCTGGTTCGGGCGGGCTTTCCGGTTCTTGGGAGGCGGACGCCCCGCCCTCGCCTTCGGGTGTTTCGGAGATCGACGCGATGATCTGACCGACCGGCACCTCGGCGCCGGCCTCGACGGTGACGTCGGTCAGATAGCCCCCGGACTGAGCTTCGACTTCCATGGCAGCCTTGTCGGTCTCCACTTCGAAAAGGACGTCCCCTTCCTCGACAGCCTCGCCCGGCTTCTTGTGCCAGGCGAGAATCTGGCCTGTGTCCTGAGCCATACCGAGCGCGGGCATGATCACATCATGCGGCATGAACAAGCTCCCCACGGCAGATCCGGCGGGCGTTTTCAGCAACGCCTTCAGACGTTGGAACCGTCAGGTCCTCCAACGCTGGAGAGAAGGGAACCGGGACATCCATCGCTCCCATCCGGATCACCGGGGCGTCGAGATGATAAAACGCCTTCTCGCTGATCCGCGCGGCGATCTCCGCGGTCACGCCGTAGCTCTGGTGGCCTTCGTCAATAACGATGGCGCGCGAGGTCTTGCGCACGGAGTCGATGATCGTCTGTTCGTCGAGCGGCACGATGGTGCGCGGGTCAATGACCTCGGCGCTGATCCCCTCACGTGCGAGGGTTTCGGCCGCTTCCTCGGCTACCTGAACCATGGATGACGTGGCGACCAGGGTCACGTCGCGGCCTTCCCGCTTGATATTCGCCTGGCCGAAGGGGATGAGGTATTCTTCCTCCGGCACCGGTGCCTTGTCCTGGTACATCAGCTTGTCTTCAAAGATCACGACCGGATTGTCGTCACGGATCGCGGTCTTCAGCAGGCCCTTGGCCTCGTAGGCGGAAGACGGCATCGCCACCTTGAGGCCGGGAATATGCGCCACGATGGCCTGAAGCGACTGGCTGTGCTGGGCGGCGGAGCGCCGGGTCGCGCCCATGTTCGTTCGCAGAACCAGCGGTACCTTCAGTTTGCCGCCGGACATGTAATGGGTCTTGGCGGCCTGGTTGCATAGCTGATCCATGACCAGATAAAGGAAGTCGCCGAACATGAGGTCGACAATCGGCCGGGAGCCGGTCATCGCAGCTCCGACGGCCATGCCCATGAAACCAGGTTCGGAGATCGGCGTGTCGATGATCCTCTCCGTTCCGAATTCTTCGACAAGGCCTGACAGGACCTTGAAAGGGGTTCCGGCTTCCGCCACGTCTTCTCCTAGCAGAAAGATCGTCGGATCGCGGCGCATTTCCTCGGCGATGGCTTCGTTGACTGCCTTGGACAAGGTGATTTCGCGCGTCATCAGCGGGCTCCTCTGAGGTAATCCAGGGCGTGGTCGACGCCGGCAAAGACATGCATGTCGACTTCCGAGCCGTCCGGATACGGGGCCTTGAGGGCATAGTCGACCGCCGCCTCGGCATCGGCGGCAATGTCGTTGTCAATCGCCACAAGTTCTTCGGCGGTAAACATCTTCTGGTCGATCAGCGACTTGCCGAAATTCGTGATCGGATCGCGGATGTCTTTCCACTCCGCCTCTTCCTCCTTGGTGCGGTAGTAGTCTCGGTTGATATCGCCGACGTGGTGACCGTGGTAGCGATACGTGTCGAGTTCGATAAAGAATGGCCCCTCGCCCTTGCGGCAGCGACCCGCAAGCCGGCTGGTCAATTCATTGACGGCAAGAACATCCTGACCGTCCACCTGGAATGCCTCGATGCCGAAGGCTTCGGCACGTTTGACGAGCGACCCGGCCGCGATTTCGTCCGTCTTCGTATATTCGCTGTAACCGTTGTTTTCGCAGGCATAGATGACCGGCAGCTTCCACAGGGCCGCCATGTTCATGACTTCGTACCAGAGGCCCTGTGCCGTTGCGCCGTCGCCGAAGAAGCAGACCGTGACGAAATCCTTGCCGAGCCTCTTGGCAGACAGAGCGGCACCGGTGGCAATGCCCATGGAGCCGCCGACGATAGCATTGGCGCCCAGATTGCCGTTGGCCTGGTCGGCAATGTGCATTGAGCCGCCTTTGCCCCTGCAATAACCTTCTTCCTTGCCGAGCAACTCGCAGAACATTTCCCGGAAATTTGCACCCTTGGCGACGCAGTGGCCGTGCCCCCTGTGCGTTGAGGTGATCCGGTCTTCGTCCGTCAGAGCCTCGCAAATGCCCACGGCAACCGCCTCCTGGCCGGAATACATGTGGGTCAGGCCCGGCATCTTGGCGGACAGATACAGTTGGTTTGCTTTGTCCTCAAAGGCACGAATGCGGACCATCTGCTTGTACATGCGCAGATAGTCTTCGGTGTTGTGCTTCTTCCTGGCGGCGCTCATGTTTCTGCCTCGAAAAAATTCCGGCCCCGAAGGGCCGGGTCAGGTGGGGAGGTTAGTATCTGTTGGCGATGGGCAGTTCCTCGGCCGGGAAGAGACTGATGACCTCCACGCCGGTGTCGGTGACAACGACCTCTTCCTCGATCCTGGCCGCCGAATAGCCGTCGGCCGCCGGGCAATAGGTCTCGAGCGCGAAGACCATGCCGGTCTTGATTTCCATCGGATGCTCCAGCGAGACCGCACGCGAAATGATGGGCCGTTCGTGCAGCGCCAGCCCCAGTCCGTGACCGAACTGAAGTCCGAAGGCAGCGTCTTCATTCGGAAACCCGAATTCTTCGGCCTTAGGCCAGACCTTGGCCACCTTGTCGGTCGAGACACCTGGCCTGATCATTTCGATGGAGGCGTCGATCCACTCGCGAGCTTTGACATAGGCATCGCGCTGCGCAGGCGTTGCACGTCCGATGTTGAAGGTCCGGTAGTAACAGGTCCGATATCCCTGATAGGACTGAAGAATATCAAAAAATGCCTGATCGCCAGGCCGGAAGTACCGATCGGTGAAATTGTGCGGATGCGGGTTGCAGCGCTCGCCGGAGATGGCGTTGATCGCCTCCACATCATCCGAGCCCATCTCGTAGAGCATCTTGTTGGACAGGGCGACGATATCGTTCTCGCGCACGCCCGGTTTCAGCTCCTCATAGATCATGTGATAAACGCCATCGACCATGGAGGCCGCCTGCGTGAGAAGCTGGATCTCGTCCCAGTTCTTGATCTCCCGGGCCGCAAGCATGATCTGCTGGCCATCGATGACATTGAGGCCTTCTTCCTTAAGCGCATGAAACATGGACGTCTCGGCGTAGTCGACTCCCACCGGCATGTCGGCCATACCTGCATCGCGGATCAGACCCGCGATCTCCCTGGCATATTTACGCATCAGCCCGAACTCCGGCGGGATCGTCCCGCGCATGCCAACAACGCCTGCGCGGCAGTGGTCGGGTTCCAGCCAGTCGGAGAACTTCTTGTGATGGACCGCAGCGGAGCCGAAGTCCCAGACGTAAGGGCTGTCATCACCGGTTAAAAGGCAGAACCGGCACATCTTGTCGCGCTCCCATTCGCCGATCTTGGTGGCCGAAACGTAACGGATATTGTTGACGTCGAAGAGCAACAGCGTGCCTGCCGGCGATGATTTGAGAGCCTGGCGTGTGCGGCTCAGGCGATACCGGCGCAAACGGTCGTGATCGATGCGGCGTTCGAAATCCACCGACGTATGGCCCCAGGCCGGAAGACGGCCTTCCCAACGCCAGTGGGGCTCCAGATCCTGCGGCGTCAAAATGTTCGGGGTCAGTGCATTCATGGGGTACCGTCCTCTCCTGGTCGGGTTCAGCCAGCTGAGTGGCGTTGATTGTCTTTAATTTGCCTTGGACAGTGCCTCGACAGCGAAACCGTCCAAATTGGATGAATTTCCATCTTCGTCACCATTTCGTGACTATGATTGCGCCCAGCAGCACCAGCATGATGCCCAGTATCCGCATAACCGAGATCTCCCGGACCTGGAGGCCGAATGCGCCGTAATGGTCTGCGAAAACCGACCCGATCAGCTGCCCCGCGACAACGCAAACGAAGAAGATCAACGCTCCTGTTACAGGTGCGATGACCACCCCGCCCGTCACGAACAACATGCCGACCAGGCCGGACAGAAAGACCCACCAGGGGACTGCCGCCAGCGTTTCACCGTTGATCCGGCCAGCGCCGGTTATGCCGAGAACCAGCAGGATCAGCGCCAGCGCGACCGCAATGGAAATCGCGGAAGCTCCGAATGCCGAGCCGATCGATCGTGCAAGCATCGCGTTCATGGCGGGCTGCGCGGATATCGTGGCTCCCAGAAAGATTGCAGCCATGATGTAAGGAAATGCCTGCATGGTTCACGCTGCGCTCCCCGGCTTTGCGAACCGTTCGGCCAGGTGCGGGTACTTTTCGGTCAAAAGAGAACCGAAATAATAGGTTTTCCCAAATGCCGGGGTTGCCCGGATCGCTTCGAACCAGCGCGCGACGCCAGAGTGGGCGTCCCAGAGCGTATCCATGCCAATATCGTCAAGCCGAACGATAACAGGCATGATCGAAACATCCGCGAGCGTCATCTTCCCGCCCATGATCCACGGCCCGCCGGAAGCCTGAAGCCAGTCCGCCGTGCGTTCAACCCCGCGCCGGAGGCGTCCCGTGGCCTCGTCCATTTCCTGCTGCGGGAAGCCTGTCCGTCCCATTTTCATCAGGAATTCCCGGCGGAGCGGCTTTGAGTCACACAGAGCCTGAAAATCTTCCTCGCTCATTGCCCGGAAATGCGGAAGAAAGGCGAGATTGTAGCTCGGCACCCGAACCGCGGGCGTCGGCACCTCGTCAATGAAACGCATCATCGACCGCATTTCCGCCCGTGCCACGGGATCGGCCGGGCTGAGCGCCGGATCTGGGCGGGTTTCGTCGAGATATTCCATCACGACGGCGCTGTCGATGATCACCGCCCCGCCGTCCTCAAGCGTCGGGACCACGCCATTCGGGTTGAGCTGAAGATAGTCTGCTTTCAACTGATCGCCGGAGAAGAGATCAAGCCTCTTTTCCTCGAACGGCAAGCCCTTTGCGTGGAGCGTATAACGCACTCTTTGGGAGCAGGTGGATTGCGGCGCGTTGTGGAGCGTAAGTTCGGTCATGACCATCAATCCCAGTTCAGCACTCGTGGCAGCCTGCCCGCTTTGGCGAGGGTGCCGACGATCCCCAGGGGGAAAAACATCAGCACCAGTGCCATGATCAGACCAGTCGCCAGAATGTTGATTTCCGAGGCACCGAGCGTCGCCACAAAGAACTCGTTGAACGCCAGGATCAGGATCGCGCCGATGACCGGTCCGGCAATTGTCCCCTTGCCGCCCAGAATGCACATCAGCACCATGTAGACGCTGACCAGAATGATCGTGAAGATATTCGGGCGAATGTAAGTGAGGTATTCGCCCCAGATGGCACCCGCCATGCCGACGAAGGCAGCGGAGATTGCAAACGCAAGCTGTTTGTAGAGCCGTGTGTTGATACCTGCGCTTTCGGCCTTGATCTCGTCTTTCGAGATGGCCCTCAGGCCAAGGCCGAACTTGGAGTGCTTGATCTTGTAACAGGCCCAGACCGTGAAAGCGGCCAGAAGGACGAAGGCGTAGTAGTAAGGCAACTTGGCCCACTGCACGGGCAAGTCATTCGCCGGCAATGCGACGCCATTGGCGCCGCCGACAAACTGCCAGTGATCAAGCAGGATCCGCGCGATCATCACCAGCGCCAGCGACGAGATGATAAATGACGGCCCACGGGTCTTCAGCATGATCTGCCCGAGGAGGAAACCGGCAGCTGCGCACAAGAGACCGGCCAGGGGTGCAAGAATGATCGTCGAGACGCCGTAGCGCGCGAAGATCATCCCGGCGAAGTAACCGCCAATTGCAAAGAACACGTTGTGGCCCAGGCTGATATAGCCCGTAAAACCGCCCAAAACGTTCCAGCCGGATGCCATCGTTACGTAACACGCGGTGAAGAGCACCAGATGCAGCAGATAGTTGTAGTTTCCGGCAAATTGCAGAGCGGGCAAGATCAGGAGCACGGCCAGCAGGGTTACCGGAAACCAGATGACGCGTGTCTTGTCGTGAGCACTGGCGAGCTTTGCATTGTGGGCTTCGCGAGCCTGAAGGACGCTTGATGTATCGTTTATAGCCATGGTCACGCGAGCTCCGGCTTCTCGCCGAACAGACCTTGTGGCCGGATCAGCAATACGAGGAAGAGGGCGAGGAAGAAGGTCATTGTCGACCAGGTGGCGCCGAAGATGTCGCCGACAAAGGCAGCGACCACACTCAGCATGAATGCAGCCAGCACCGTGCCAAGGATAGACCCCATGCCACCCAGAACAACGAGGCTCATGAGGATGGCGATCCATTCCCAGTGTTTGGCCGGGAAGAAGGAAAACACGAAGGACACGAGGGCGCCGGCCGCGCCGGCAAGACCTATGCCTATCGCGAAACTTGCCATGGCGACAAAATTGACGTTGACGCCCAGCAGCTCGGCGGCTTCGCGATTTTGCGTCGTTGCCCGGATCGCGTAGCCGAAACGCGAATACTTAAGGAACAGCGACAGTCCGCCGATGATCGCTAGCGACACAAGCCCGGCGTAGAGTTGCCCCTTGGGTATGAAGACGTCACCGATGAAAAACGCATCGGTGGCGTAACTTGGCGACGTAACGCGCTGGGTATTGGTAAACGCGGTCCCGAGCGCCCCCTCCACGATCATCGCAAGAGCAAACGTCAGCAACACGGTCATCTGCGTGTATTTTGCCGAGTTGGCATCCCGCTCGAACATCAGCTTGTAGATGACGATCCCCACCACGGCGAGTACGAAGGCGGCGACGGGAAGCATGATGAGTGGGTCGATTCCGGCCAAGCGGAATCCCCAGTATGCGATATAGGCACCGGCGACTATCAGCGCGGGATGCGCAAGGTTCACGATCCGCATCACGCCGAAGATGAGGCTCAATCCGGAGCCCATGAGCGCAAAAACGCCCCCTAGAGCCAGGCCGAGGATCACGGTTTGAATGATGTCTGCCATTCTTTCCTCCGTCAGGCGGCTTTCTTGCCGCCGAGGTAGAGTTCCTGGATGCGGGGATCGGCGAGCACTTCGGACGACGGTCCCTCAAAGAGGGTCCGGCCCAGGTCGAGCACGACACCCCAGTCCGAATTCTTCAGTCCCATCAGTGCGTTCTGTTCAACCAAAAGAATGGTTATGCCTTCGGAGGCCATCATCTTCATGATGTCGAACATCTCCTGCACGATCTTCGGAGCGAGGCCGAGCGACGGTTCGTCAAGCATCACGATGTCGGGCTTAATGATCAGCGTTCGTGCCATGGCAAGGGTCTGCTGCTGGCCGCCGGACATGGTGCCGGCCTGCTGATCCCGGCGCTCACGCAAGATCGGAAAGCGTTCCTCGATCGCATCAATACGGCTCTCGAGATCCGACTTGTCGGCCAGCGAGTAACCGCCCATGCGCAGGTTTTCGCGAACCGTCATCTTCGGGAACAGCGCTCGCTCCTGCGGAACGAACGCGATGCCTTTCTTAAGGATCTGGTCCGGGCGCAAGCCCTTAAGGCTTTCACCCTTCAACCGCACATCGCCCTTGCGGATCTTCAGCATCCCGCAGATTGCTTTCAACAAGGTGGATTTGCCTGCCCCGTTCGGGCCTATGATGCAGTGGACCTTGCCCGGTTCGACGTTCAGATGCGCACCGTCCAGGATGGCAGGGCCATCGCCGTAGCCTGCGGTCAGGCTTGTGACTTCCAGCAAATCGGTCATCAGGCGGCCTCCTCCAGAACACCGCCCAGATAAGCGTCCAGAACGGCAGGATTTTCGCGAATTTCGGAGGGCTCGCCTTCGGCGATGACCTTGCCCTGAGCCATAACCACGATCCGGTGGCTCAGACGCATGATCAGATCCATGTTGTGTTCGACGATCAGCACCGTCATGCCGCGCTCGTTGAGTTTACGGATGTCGGCGACGATTTTTTCAAGAAGCGACGGGTTCACGCCGCCCGCGGGCTCATCGAGCAGGATGATCTTGGGATCGCTCATCAGGAGCGCGGCCAGGTCCATCAGTTTCTTCTGGCCGTAACTCAGGTTCGCGCCGTCTTCGTATGCGATGCGGGTGATCCCCAGGAAGTCGAGCAGGTCCATCGCCTTGTCGATTTCATCGGCGCTCATGGCCGGCTTCAGCATATCGCGCCAACCATGCACCTTGGACTGTGCGATGATGTTCTCCAGCACGGTCATGTCGGCCAGGTTCCGGCTGATCTGAAAGGTCCGGCTGAGACCTTTCTGGGTGATCTTGTGGGGACGAAGATGATCAATGCGCTCACCGTCTAGCCAGACTTCGCCGCTGGTTGGGCGCGCGGTTCGGCTGATACAGTTGAATGCAGTGGTCTTGCCGGCCCCATTCGGGCCGATCAACGCGGTAATCGTGCCTTTTCCCACCGTGAAGCTGCAGTCATCAACGGCCCTGATGCCGCCGAAATACTTGCACAGGCCCTTTACCTCGAGCATGGCTGTTCCTTTCGATACATCTGAAAAAGCCGGGCCGGCGGCCTCGCCGGCCCGGTAGTCAGCGACCTTTAGAAGCCACCCTTGGGGTAAGTCATCGCGGAATAGCCCTCGAATTCGTCGGTTGGGTAGACGAACTGGAGTTCACCACCGTTCCACTGGGTCATGAGAAAAGGCTTGTTGTCGGGAAGGCCGACGTCATCCCAGTTAAAACGCCCCAGAATCGTGCGGACGGGGTCTTCCTTCGTGCGGGCCTTCAGCCAGTCTCCCATTTCGGCATTATCGGTGCTTCCGGCGCCGACCATGGCCTGTTCGATGCCCTGGCAGAGTGCGAACGGTATCGCGCTGTCCTCATCCGGCACGCTGCCGTATCTGGCCTTGAAGGTTTCCACGAAATCGCCGTTTGAGAACGGCTCTCCTGCAAGCACGGATTCGAACGGGGCATCCTTGTGCCACGATGTGTGAACGAGGACGCCGTTCGAACTCTCGCCGGTTCCTTCAAGATATTCGGCCTGGGTGCCCTGGCTCAGGTAGACCATTTTAGGTTCAGCACGAACCGTTTTGAAGGACCGGGTCAGTTGCACGGCTTCCTCCGCAGATGCCGTCAGGCCGATTATCAGGTCCGCTTCGGACCGTTTGACCTGATTGGCAAGGTTCAACCAGTCATTGAAGCCTTCCTCGGGCCATTTCTGGGAGAACACGACTTCGATACCGTTTTCCGCAAGGTAACCCGGCGCAAGATCGGCAACTTCGCTACCATCGGCGGGATCCATAACCTTTTCACCCATCAGGCCCGACCAGACGCCGTTGGCGAAAAAGTCGTCGGCGGAAATCACCGCAGCCGTGACGGGCTTTCCGTCTTCCGGCACGAGATCGGCCAGAACGCCGGCCAGCGATGCACCGACATATTCGGCGGCATTCGGCTGGAAATAGAAGAGATTGTCATGACCCTGGGTGTAGATGCGAAGGGCGCCGCCGGCCGGTATCGGATGCACGAAACCGTATTTGGCCAGGATGTTGGCAACCGGAAACGTCAGGCGCGACGAGAAAGTGCCGTAAACAGCATCGACGCCGTCGACATTGATGAACCGTTCGTACTGATTGATTGCCGTGGCCGGGTCTGAGCGGTTGTCGGAAACGATCAGCTCGATCTGTTCGCCCAGAATGCCGCCTCGTTCGTTGATAAGCGCGACGCAGTGTTCATAACCCTGCTGGTGTTTCTGCCCGGCGACTGAGAAATTACCGGTGAGCGGCAAAGAGGCGCCGATTTTGATTTCGGCCAGGGCGGTCGACGACATGAGTGCGGCGGCCGCGGTTGTTATGACCAGTGTTCCGAGTTTCATTCTTTCCTCCCACAAAAAAATTCCGGAAATGTTCGTGTCCTTGCCGGGGGCCGCCTATTCGGCGGCCACGGGAAGTTCGAGACCGGTCGGAACCGGATTGTTTTCGCTTTTGAGCTCCAGCCCCGCTCCCAGCGCCACCGTCTCCAGAAGGGCTGCAAAATCTTCCTGCAAGTAGGCGTCCGGGTCGTTCTTGAGCTGGGCAGCCCCGAAATGTGTCTGCAGAGCTTCGCGGGTTGCGGCCGTGACCGGCATCGGCACATTCAGTTCCCGGCCCGAAGCAAGACCAAGATCAAGATCCTTGCGCAACAAAGCCGGCGTGAATGTCGTGGTCCAGTCGAGATTCACGAGAGCGTTGGTCTTGTAGCGGGTGAAGATGGACCCCATGACCGAGTTGTTCATCCATTCTAGGAAGGCGCTCCTCGGCACCCCGGCTTTCTCCGCAAGAACCGTGATCTCGGCCAGGTTCTGCGTCACGACGCCCAGGAACACGTTGTGGGCGATTTTGCAGAAGCGGGCCAATTCACCTTCGCCCACATAAGAGGCTCCGCGACCGGATATCGCATCCAGCATGGGCTCGACGTCATCATAGACCGCTCGCGGTCCGCTCGCGACCTGGCTCAGTTTGCCGGCTTTGACGCATTTGCCGTTGCCTGAAACGGGCGCCGCCAGAAACTCCGCACCGCGTGCCTTCAGACGCCCGCGCAGGTCAGCGGACTGGTCAACGCCGATCGATGAACACTCAACAAAGACGCCCGGTGTGGCCTCGCCGGAGAGCACGCCTTTTTCGCCGAAATAAACCTGCTCGACATCGGCGCCGGTCGACACCATCGTAAACAGCAAATCGACAGTCGCAAGATCCGCGGGAGAATCCACCAGCGTTGCACCAAGCTCAGCCAGAGGTTCGGCTTTCGATCGTGTCCGGTTCCAGATGCTGACCTGATAGCCGGCCTTCACGAGCCGTTCCGCCATCGGGTAGCCCATGCGGCCCATACCGATCCAGCCAATCCGTTTCGAACTCATTTCGTACTCCTTTCAGAAAAATCACTGCGGCTCCGGCGCGCAGCGGATCCAGACCATGTCGACGCGGACGCCCGCGTCCTTGATGAGGTTGTAGACAGGGCAACGAGCCTCGGTTTCTTCGACAACGTCGGCGAGCCGGTCGTCGGTCTCTTCCGTGGTGACGCGAGCCTCAACCTTGACCGACTGGAAATGCGGAACGACGCCACGCATTCCCTGCCGGCCGCGAATGTCGATTGTGAAGGCCGCTTCGAACTGGATACCGGCGTAGCTGAAGTCCATATCGCGTGCCGTGCGCCCAAAGGTGACTGCTTCGCAGCCGCAGAGAGCACCAAGAACCCCTTGGAGCGGAGATGGCCCGAGATCAGATCCGCCATGCGCAGAAGGCTCGTCGAAGGTAAAGTCGCCGTACTCGCCGAAGTTGACATTGGTTGCGAGCGAAGCGTCGTTCACCGCGCTCAGGACCTTCCGTCGGACAACCGGTTTGGTGAAATCCTTCTCTTCGACAACGACTGGCATGCACGCCTCCCCAACTTCCCTAAAATTGTTATTTTTCATTTACGCAAACGATTGCCGCAAACGATTGCATAAACAATACGAGACCGCTTTTCGAAATGTCAACAGGAAAGTGCAAACGATTGCCTAGCTCCCTGTAACGCACTATGTTTGTTGAGAATCCAGGACGTGATTATGAACAAACGTGTAACCCTAAAAGACATTGCCAAGCACCTGGGCGTGCATGTTTCGACCGTGTCGCGCGCGCTCGATCCCGAAAAACAGAGCAACCTGTCCGCGGATGCAATTACACGCGTCCGCGATGTGGCACGGGAACTGGGCTATCGACCAAATCGCCTTGCGGCCGGGTTGCGGACACGAAAGTCGATGTCAATCGGCATCATGATCCCGGACATCACCAACGTGATTTTCCCGCCGATCGTACGCGGCATTGAAAATGTTCTGGAGCCCCGCGGGTACGCATCAATTCTGGTCAACACCGACAACATTGCAGAGCGCGAGGGACGCTTAATCCAGGTTCTGCGAGACCGTGGCGTCGACGGAATTATTCATGCTGCAGTGCTGCGCGATGACCCCACGATTTCATGGGCAGCCGACGAGGGCCTCGCTGTCGTGACATTGAACCGGAAAGTCGATGGTCACGAGATACCGTATGTCATCAACGACGAAGAGGACGGCATCAGAATGATTGTCGATCATCTCTATCAGTTGGGGCACAGACGGATCGCGAAGATTGCCGGACCGCAAAACCTGTCCACGGGTCTTTTGCGATATGAGGCGTTTCTGCAGACCACTAAGGAATACGGGCTAACTGCCGATCCCGACCTGATCGAGGTCGCGCAGCAGTTCGAAGAGGAGGAAGGCAGGAAATCTGCAAGGCGATTGCTGGACAAGGGCAAGCCGTTTACGGCGGTAATCTGCGCCAACGACCGTCTGGCGCTCGGTGCACTGAATGCGCTGCAAGAGAGTGGTCTGCAATGTCCGGATGATGTGTCTCTGACCGGTTTCAACGATATGCCGTTCCTGGACCTGATCCCTCCAGGACTGACGACCATCCGGATCCGGCAATTTCGGGCGGGTCAAACTTGTGCGCAGCGGCTTCTTGACATTCTTGACCAGTCCGACCGGCAGGCTGTTGCAGAAACAATACTGCCGGTAGAACTGGTGCTGCGCGGAAGCACGGCAGCACCCAAGTCATAGAAATTTAATTCTGATGCGGCGCCGATACCGGGTTCCCCGATGTCCAGAAAAATACAGCCGGTTTGACGCTATTGCATGATCATGCCGCCGTCGATCATGATCAGCTGTCCGGTCATGTAGTCGGATTCATTCGAACACAGGAAAGCGGCTGTTCCCTTCACATCATCAGGCGTCGAAAGCTTCTTCATCAGGATCATGGTCTGGGCGAGGTGATCCATCGACTGCCCTTCTTTTTCGAACATGCCGATTTCGACAAGATCCTTGTCGAGTTGCTCCCAGAGCTCTGTCTTGACAACACCAGGTGCGTAGCCGTTGACGGTAATCTTGTGTTGCCAGAGCGCTTTCGCGCCGCCAATAATCATCGCGAGCACCGCATATTTCGAACAACAGTAAGGGACAACGTCGAGAAATGCGGTTCGCGAGACAATGGACCCCACCGGGATGATCTTGTACGGATGATCGTCCATCGGGCCTTGGGCGATCATCTGGCGGGCCGCCTCCTGCATGCCGAGCAAAACACCCTTTGCATTGATGTTCATGATCATGTCCCAATTGTCTTCGTCTATGTCCATGAACATGCGCGGTTTGTTTACACCTGCATTCAGGAGAGCAATGTTGATCGACCCGAATGCCTCGACCGTCCTTGCGACCGCTGCCGAATTGTCCGCGCGCCTGGTGACATCCATTTTCACCGCGACGGCCTTGCCATTGCCCCTGGCATTGATCCGCTCCGCGACAGCTTCGACACCTTCGAGATTAAGGTCCCCAATACAAACATTTGCGCCTTGCATTGCGAAATACTCGGCATTTGCCGCACCCATACCCTGGGCAGCGCCGGTGATGAGAATATTTTTCCCGGCGAGTCTTTTCGTGTCCATCGATGTGATCCTCCCAGAGCACGTCAAGCTTCGATCGGAGTGACCGTGCCGTGTGGAGTAAGGGGAGCACACTGGAGTTTTATCCATTTCAGACGAATTTCGTCCAGACTGGACCAAATTTGATAGGCGTAGACCAGTGCGATCTGAAACGGTGCGGAAGACGAAATAGGCTCGTCTGGTAATGCTATGGGAGGAAGGAATGACGGTATTGAAGACAGCGCTCCGATTTGCCGCGACCGTCGGAATCTTGAGTGCCGCATCGACCGCCGCGATGGCGCAGTCGATCGTGTCGTTCAACGGCCCCGCCGGTGAAGCGTATATCGGCCGATTCATAAAGGGTATCAAGGACACGGCCGCCCTCAAAGGGTATGACATCAAGGTGTTCGAGAACCAGTTCAATCAGGCTGAGCAGGATCAGCAGGTGCAACAGGTTCTGGCCGCCGGTGTCCTACCCGATGTTTTCATCTGGTGGCCGTCGGACGCAGTCGCAGGCCTCGGGTCGTTGCGGGCGCTGGCGAAGACAGGTGTCCCGGTTCTGAAAATCAATCAGCTGCCGAACGAGCAGGACAAGGAGTACATTTTTGGCTACGCCGGACCGGATGACCGCCTGCGCGCCCGCAATGCCGGTTATATGATGCGCGAAGCTGCCGCCGCCAAGAAAGCTGCCGGAGGTGAAGGTTTTAACGTCCTGGTTCTCAGCTATCCGCACAGTTACGGCGGTTATGGTTTGTCGATCAATGCCTTCAAGGAAGCCATCGCGGGGTCCGACCTGAACATCATCGGCGATGTGGACGAAGGTTTCGGTCAGGCGAACGGCTACAAGGGCGCGGCCAAGGCCATTGCGGCATTGCGCGACGAAGGCATTCACTTCGTCTACGGTATGGATGACGCGATCCTCACCGGGGGCATCAAGGCATTGGAAGAAGCCGGTTACGATATGGGCGAGGATGTCATTGCGGTCGGAACGGTTTGCAACGGAGACAAACAGCTCATCGAAGAAGGCAAGCAGTTTGGGACGACCTTGCAGTCGCCTCTCCACGAAGGACAACTCGCCATAAAGATGGTTGAAGAGTATTTGGCGACTGGTGAGTTGGCGAATTACATCAACTTCACGCCAAACCCGGCCGTAACGGCGACCAACATGGAGACGGTTGCGTTGCGTGGCTACGATGGCAAGCTTTACGGCATCGACGAACTTTGCTCCGGCGCCTGGGGCAACTAATCGGAAAACACAGAATGGCGCCCTGCGACAGGGGTGCCATTCATCACATAAAAACACTGCTAAGGCTGGGTCAGGGAGGGGCCATGGCGGAGCAACCGCTTCTTTGGCTTACGAACATTAGCCGGCACTACGGCGCAATCCAGGCGCTCAAAGGTGCGAAGTTCGAAATTGGCAGAGGCGAAGTCATGGGACTTGTCGGCGAAAATGGTGCCGGAAAGTCCACGATGGTCAAGATAATCGGCGGGTTCGATACCGGCTTTGCGGGCGAATACCATTACGACGACGAGATCCGAAATTTCAGCAGTCCCACGGCTGCCGAGCAGTGCGGAATTGCCATCGCCCAACAGGAACTCAGCCTGATTCCTACCATGAGCGTGGCCGAAAATATTTTTCTGGCCGGAGACGGTGTTCCACGCATCGCGTCGAAAGGGCATCTCGCCCGCAAGGCAGGTCCCTTTCTGGAAGAGGTCGGGTTGGGACATATCAACCCGCTCCGGGCAACCAATCGCCTGTCCGTCGGCGAGCAGCATCTGGTCGAAGTGGCGCGCCTGATCGCACACAATCCTCAGGTCCTTATCCTCGATGAGCCGACGGCTGCCCTTGGGGAAACGGATTCAATCCGCATTCTTGAAATGGTGAAACGGCTGAAGGAGCGCGGAAAATCCGTCATCTATGTCAGTCACCGAATGGACGAAATCTTCAAGATCTGCGACCGGATCACCGTCCTCAGAGACGGCGAAAGCCAGCAGCCGCGAGCCGCCGCCGATATGGATGTGAACAGTCTGGTCGAACTCATGCTTGGCTTCGAGCTTGGCGACATGTATCCGAAGCGCCATCCGATAGCGCGCGACGAACCGGCGCTGGAAGTCCGGGAGCTCTGGCCGGACGGTATCCTCGAACCGGTCAGTTTCCAGATATACCCAGGAGAAATTCTCGGTCTTGCCGGTCAGCTTGGGTCCGGCACTTCTGAAATTCTCGGTGCGATGGCCGGGGCAACAAAGTCGCGCGGCGGAAAGCTTGTTTACCGCGGCGAGGAGTTTCTTCCCGCTAGGGCAAAAGAGGCTATCCGCCGCGGAATTGCCTACTGCTCGGAAGATCGCAAGCGAGACGGGTTGTTTCTCGGCCGTCCGATCATGGAAAACATGTCGGCGCCTGCACTCGAGACAATTTCGACAAGTGGAATTCTGGATGGCGCGAAGGAGCGCAGGACGACCTCTGAAAACGCCATCAAGTTCACAGTCGACCCCAAAAGACTGCCTCAAGAGGCGGGCGTTTTGTCAGGCGGCAACCAGCAGAAAGTGGCTCTGGGCAAATGGCTTTCGATCTCACCGAGCGTCATTCTGGTGAATGAACCGACGCGCGGTGTTGACGTTGGCGCGCGGGCGGAGATCTACCAGATCCTCAGAGAGCTGGCCGACCAGGGCGCCGCGATCATCGTCGCGTCGACCGACATACAGGAAATAACGAACCTTCCCGACAGGATCATCAGTTTTTACCGGGGTATTCAGATCGGCGAACTTCATCTTGCCGACATGACCTCGGCCAACATCCTCGAACAAATCACCGATCCCTTTCATGAAGCCGGCATTGCGGTATCGGAGAAAGTATCATGAGCGACACGGCCGCCGTATCCGCAACCGGACTGAACATCATCAAACGTATCAGGCGGGACCATTCTCCGGTTGTCATCGTGATGGTCGGGCTGTTCCTGGTCGTCCTGATTTCAGGTGCACTTATCACTGACGATTTCCTGACCTGGTTTAACGTCAAAACGATTATTCGCGACGCCGCGCTCGTCGGGATCATGGCAATCGGCCTGACCTTCGTGACGCTCTCGGGAAACTTCTTCCTTTTGTCGATGAAGGAGATTGCAGCGCTGTCGATCATCTGTTTCGCCACGCTGATGGGCGCTGACTGGAACCAGTGGGGTTCCGCCGGCGGGGAAGTGACAACGTTCGGGCTCTTGGCGACGTTTCTCGTTGCTTTCATGATCACCATGTTGGTCGCGACGATCGCAGGTGCCGCTCAAGGCGCCCTAATCGGTCTGGGTGGAAATCCGATCGTCGTCACGCTCGGCGCAGCAGGGCTGTTCTTCGGAATCGGGTCCTGGTGGTCGGACAATCTTGTCGTGAGCTACCGCCGGCCGCATGGCGCCGAATGGCTCGGAACCGGGTCGTTTTTCGGCGATATCCCGAACATCACCGTTGCCTTCATTGTCATCGCCGTCGTTGCTGAGCTTGTGCTGCGTTACACGACCTTTGGCCGGCAGGTTTATCTGGTGGGGGCAAACAGGGCGGCCGGCCGGGCGACCGGACATGAGAACTTCGGCATGGCGATCAAGTGCTGCATCATTGCCAGCGTTTGCGCCGCGTTTGTCGCTGTTGCCTTTTCCGGCCAGGTTTCGTCTGCGCATGTAAACTATTTCTCTTCCGAGTTCGGATCCTCTGGCGACATGACCATCATGGTCATTGCCATCGTCATGGTCGGGGGCAATTCCATCATGGGCGGTTACGGGTCCACGCTCCGAACCTCTCTTGGAGCAATCTTCATCTCGACGGTCGACAACATGATGGTGTTGAACGGCTTCAATTCCGGCGCGCGCGTGCTTGCGGTCGGCCTCATGATTGTTTTTTCCATCATCGTCTTTGCACTTGTCCGCCGCGGCAGCCGCGCCGTGGAATAGGAGCCCGCCATGGAACGCCTCAAACACTGGGTCACCGAGAACCCCGATCTAAGCTTCGCGATCCTTCTGGCGGTCAGCGTCTACAGTTTTTTCGCGATCACCGAGCCGCTGTTTTTCACGCACCGGACCGGGTTCGCCATCATGGAACGGTTCGCCGTGCTCGGACTTGTCGGGCTCGCACTGACCCTGTGCATCATTGCCGGTGAAATTGACCTGTCGATCGGGTCCAATGCCGCGTTGGCCGCGGTCATCACTGTGCGTTTTACGGACAGCCTCGGCGCGATCAACGCACTCCTGATTGCCTTGGCCATATCCACGTCAATCGGCATAATTCAAGGCTATTTCATCGCATATCTCAGGATACGCGCGATCGTGCTAACCGTCGGCACATTGATGCTCCTGCGTGGGGTTGCGCTGTTCGCCGCGGAAGAAAAAACGGTGATGCTGACTGATTTCCGCATTCCGGATTTCATCTCAACGAAAATGTTCGTTTATTTCTCGCCAGCCTCGATCCTGGTGATCTTCATGTTTGTTCTCGTCGGCCTTTTCATGACCTACACCCGCTACGGCCGCGAGATTTACGCCATCGGCGGCGCAAGAAAAGAAGCGCTTGCTTCGGGCATATCGCTCAAGCGCCCGATGATTATCGTGTTCGCGATTTCCGGTTTCTGCGCAGGTCTGGGAGGCGTCATCATCGGCCTTCGGTCCGGGACCGCTCAGGCACTCGGGCTACAGTATCTTCTGCTTGCAGGAACGGTTGCCGCCTTCATCGGCGGTGTTTCGATCCTCGGAGGAAAAGGCGGTGTCATTGGTGCGGCCATCGGAACACTGACGGTCAACTTCTTGAACACCGGGCTTGTCTTCAATGTAACGCCTGCGTTCATGGTGCAGATGTATCTGGGCATTCTGCTTCTTGTCGTCATCATGTTTCAAACCGGCAGCCGGCTCTTCGAGGGAAGCCAGCGGCGCTCTCAGCTCTTGCAGGACGCTGACCGACGACGAAGTATTCTCGCCGACAAGATCGCACGATTAAGAAATTCGCCGGGCTGAATACCGAAACTGGAAAACAGTCCAGAATGGACCTAATCTGACCTCTGCGAAGCTGACGAGAGGTTGGATCGTGCCGGAGATGCCGGAAACGCTGAGGGAGGTCATGAACCTGCAGCGCGGAAACAAAAGGGCCCGACCCGAAGGCCCCTTTGAAAGTCCGGATCTGCCGCGCTCAGGCGGCGTGTCGGCCGAAGAGTTCACCCTTTTTCTCGATTTCATCGACGCACTCGGCACCGAGGCGGAGCAGGTTCTCAGTCTGAAGCGCGGCTACGACGAAACGCGGCTGATCACCACATTGCTCCGCAACCACCTCAAGGGAAAACTCACGACCACAAGTTTTCTCGCGAACGCGAGCGGCCTGGGTTACGGAACCGCGATCCGGGCAATTGCGTCGATCGAGCAACGCGGCCTTCTGATCCGCCGCCCGAGAACAAAAACCGGAAAGAGTTTCTCGCTGCATCCATCCGACAAGCTCATTGCCGAGTGGCAGGAGTATGCACGCCGCGTACGCGGCGCCATCGGCAGCACACTGGGCATTGGTGCGGCCGGCAAACGCGGTTTCAGCGACTATTTTTTCGGGGCTTCCTACAGCGAGTCCGACACGATCCCGCCGCCGACCCCGCTGGTCTCGAAGCTGAACCTCCAAAATGAACTGCGCGTTCTTGTGCATGCGGATCCGACCTTCATGGCAATGAATGTTTTGAAGCGGCAATTCGAAGGTCTTTTCGGAGTGGGCATCAACAGCCGCGCTCTGTCCATCGACAGGTTGAGACAGGAAATCCTATCAAACGCAGAGCAGAAGTCCTCGCGCTACGACATTGTGGCGTGCGACCTTCCCTGGTTTGGCGAACTCGCCGAGAAAGGCGTTTTGTTGCCGATTGACGATTTGATCGCACAAAGCGGCGCAGAGCTGTCCGATTTCCACCAGGTTGCGCTCGCCTCGGCCCGGTATCGCGGCATTCAATATGGCCTGCCGGTGCAGACGACGCCCGAGCTATTGTGCGTGCGCAGGGATCTTTGCGCCGCCGAGGGTGTTGGTGTGCCCTTTACCGTCGCCGATACGCTGGAGGCCGCGCGGCGCATGCACAACCGTTCGCTCGGCAGATCAGGTATCGCCTGGAATGCCGGTCGCGGAACGCCGCTTGGACACACGTTCATGTTTGTCATGGGCGCCATGGGGCAGCCCTTTTTAAACCTTGCGCATGATGGTCATGACTATGATGCCGAGTGGCCTGAAGGCGAAAACATGCGACCAATGCTCCAGTCGGAAGAAGCCTACTCGACTGCGGAGTATCTTCGCGAGCTCCTTGATTTTTCACCCTTGTCGATCCTGTCGATGTCCTGGTACGAACGCGCCCGCGCTTATGCCGACGGAGAGGTTGCCATGGCCTATTGCGCGACACTCCTTGCACCTCTGTTCGAACTCAACAAGGAATCGCCCGCCTATGGCGTAACGGATTTTCTGCCGCACCCGTTTGGGCCAGGCGGAAAGCCGATTGCCCCTGTCGGGGGATATGCACTCGCCATTCCCGCCAACACCGCTCCCGACCGTGTAAGCGCGGCCTGGGCGGCATTGCAGTCCTTCACCTCGCCGGAAACCATTAAGCTCTATATCGAAAACGGCAGCCTCGTAACGCCGCGCTTCAGCGTCAGCATGGACCCGGAAGTACGCCGCATTTCGCCCGTCATCTCGATCGTCGACGGCATGGCCCGGTCCGGCATATTGCAATACTGGCCGCGCCCGCCGGTTCCGGAGATAACGGATTTGATCAATATTATCGGAACGGAGATCCACGACATGCTGCAAGGCACGATCAGCGTGGATCGGGCCTTGTCGAATGCCCAGAACCAGGCCGATGCCCTGATGCGCGCCCGCGGGCATTACAGCTAGTCGAGCAATCGTTACGAGCGACGTGCAGTTCTCATGCTTTCAAATCAATTGCTTAAGAGAGAACAAAACTAACACAAACCGAATTCCGATGGGTTGCGGGTAATGGCGGTAACGGTCCTCCGCTACCAGTTTCAGCTAAGATAATCCAACTGTATCGTAAACCAGCAGCCGAAAGAGATTTCGATTGACGCCAACGCCCGCTTGTCGCTGGGAGGAAAAAGGCTGATCAAAGAGGGGTCCAACAACGAATATACGAGCTTCTATGCCAAGATGTTCAGTCCGGTGATCAACCGCGCCAGCAACATGGATCTGTCCCCGTTCATCCATGTCTCTACCGCTATTGCTCTCGGTGACGGATCAGCACAGACCCATTCCATTGTTAGCTTCGGTCTCAATCGGCCCAGCACAACACCAGTGGATCGAGCGGACGCAGTACGGTCATTAGTCCCGCTCTGATATCCGGATGAAGCGGCTGGATCGGATGTCTGCAATAGTCAGAGCGAATGATGCCGCCTTCCATCATGGCAGCCTTCGCTGCACGCCACTGGCATTGGCGGTTCTCGAAATTGATGAAGGGCAGCACCTGGCGATAGACATCCGCAGCAGCCTCCGCGCTCCCGGCGGCATGAAGCTCAAGAATTGGTTTGATCTTGTCGGGGATCGTGGCCGACGTCATTGTCCCGGTCGCCCCTGCCTCGAGATCGGCGAAGAGTGTGATGCCCTCTTCCCCGTCAAAGGGACCCTCGATGGCATCGCCGCCCGCCGCGATCAGCTCGCGCAGCTTTCCGGTTGCCGGACTGCATTCGATCTTGAACAGCTTGACCATCTCGATGTCCCGCGCCATGCGGACCAGCAACGGCACGGAAAGGTCGTTGCCCGCCATCGGCGCATCTTGAACCATAATCGGAATGCCGACCTCTCCGACCGCCCGGAACTGTTCGAATATCTGTTCGGGCGCGCCGCGCAGCGTGGCGCCATGATAGGGAGGCATCAGCATGACCATGCCGGCGCCAAGCGATTTCGCCTGCCTCGCCCGTTCCACCGCGATACGGCTAGCGAAGTGGCTCACCGTCACGATGACGGGAACCCTTTGCGCCACGTGCTCGAGCGACAGTCTCGTCAGCTGGTCGCGCTCAGCATCGGTCAGAACGAACTGTTCGGAGAAGTTCGCCAGGATACACAAGCCGTCGACTCCCGCGTCGATCATGAAGTCCAGAACACGCTTCATACCCTCGGTGTCGATCGCACCGTCGTCATGAAACGGCGTCGGCGCAACAGGCCAAATTCCCTTGTATCGCATAGACATGGAAAACTCCCTTTGGCCGGCTACAGACCGGCGATTGAGCGTCGGTGAGCTCGCCGAAAAGAAGACTGATTGAACCAGCCAAGCCGCATGGCTCAAGGATCGCAGCTAGGCGTGAAAGCCCCCGCCGTAATTGTAAACCGCACCACTACGGTCGACAAAGAGCCCGCGCCAAGCCGGATCGGCACGGTCAATGAGGCCACGCATAAGTCGAACGGAATCATCAGCTTCATAGTCTCCGGTATGGCCTGTGATATCGGTCTTCGTTCTGCCGGGACGCAGGGAGAAATAAAGAACACCGTGCTGCTCGAGCGCCCTTGCGAGCGAGATCGTGACCGCGTGGGCCGCCGCTTTCGTGGACCTGTAGATCGCCAGCTTCGGTGTTTTCATCATGTCGAAAATTCCGGCCTGGCTGCCCATCGTCACGCCGACCGGTGCATCGGAAAGCGTCAGATTTTCAAGTAATGCGCGTGTAATTATGGCTGGCCCGAGAGCGTTAATCCGGAAAGCCTCCTCCCAATCGTCCAGGTCGGCATCAAGGGCCGACCGGGCATTGTCACCCATCACACCGGCGTTGTTGATCAAGACGTCGATCCGTCTTCCGGCAAGGCGCGCAGCCAGGCTGTGTGCACTCTGGACGGAAGCCGTATCGAGTTGGAAAATCTCCACACCGAGCGTTTGCAGGCTTTCAGATGTCTGAGGAGTGCGGCAGGTTGCCAGAACGGTCCAGCCATCCGCCTTGTACTGACGACAAAACTCCAGTCCAAGCCCTCGGCTCGACCCTGTTACGAGGACTGTTTTCATCCGGTTTCCTCCTTACGGTCTGTGGCGCGTTGCCCGGAAGCACGGTTCATCAGACCGAAAACCGCCGGAGCAACGGCAAATGCGATGGAAAAAAGGAGGATCGCCAAGGCAAGGGGACGTTCCAGGTAAGGCATCAGCGAACCATTGGATTCCATCATGCTGGCGCGGAATTTCTCCTCAAAGAGCGGTGTCAAGACGAACCCGATCATGAAAGGGGCCGACGGCAGGCGGGACAGGCGCATCAGGAGCCCGACCACGCCGAAGCCGATCATCACCCAGACGTCGAAAAACAGATTGTTGAGCGAATAGGTTCCCGCGATCGCCAGAATGAAGATCAGGGGAACGAGAATGGACCGCGGCACGCCAACGACTTTGGACAGGGAGACCGCCAGCGACATCAAAAAAACGAAGGCCAGAAGGGTGGCCACGAGGTAAGTTGCGATGATGCCGTAAAAGGCGTCCGGGTGTTCGAGAACCAGCAGCGGGCCGGGCTGGATGTTGTGGAATAGGAGGGCGGCCATCAGGATGACGTCCGCCCCGCTTCCGGGGATCCCCATGGAAATCATCGGAATAAGCGCGCCGCCGACCGTGGCATTGTTGCCCGCCTCGGAAGCGACAATGCCCTCCTCCCGTCCCGTTCCGAAGCTCTCCGGATCGCGGTCGATATTGCGTGCCACGAAATAAGACACCACGGAGCCGATATTTGCGCCGATGCCGGGCAGGATGCCGATCCAGACACCGATGAGGCTGGACCGGATGAGATTGAACCAGTGCCGGGTCAGCGCCAGGACGGATCGCCAGATTTCAAACGTGCGAACGGAGATCTGGCGTGGCGGCAAGGCGCGCATGCTGATGTCGTAAAGCAGATGCCCGATCGCGAAGATGCCAACCAGTACGGCTTCGATCCGGAAACCGCTGTCGAAGGTTTCGAACCCGAAGGTGAACCTGGGTACCTGGCTGACGAGATCGAGCCCCACAAGAGCGCACATCATGCCGAGCAGACCGGACGTCAGTCCGAGGACGAAGTTCTTGCCTGAGCACGTTGCGATGATGAGCAGCCCGCCGAAGACCAGGGCCGCATATTCGAAACTGCCGAAATTGCGCAGCGAGAACCTGGCAATGGGTTCGGAAACCAGAGCGAGGCAGAGCCAGGAGATAAGGCCGCCGACGAGCGAGGCCGAGACGCCAAGGCCAAGAGCCCGCGCAGCCTGCCCGCGCTTCGCAAGCGCGTATCCGTCGAACGTGGTCATGATCGCGGCGGGGGATCCGGGGATACCGAGCGTGACACCGGTCACCATGGCACCGCTGACGCCACCGACATACATGCCTATCAGCAGAACCTGGGCGAGATAGCTGTCCATGTGAAAGGTCAACGGCAGCGTCAACGCCATGATGACGCCCTGGTTCAGGCCGGGAATGGCTCCGAACACGATGCCAATGGCGACACCGGCAATAGAAAACAGCAGCGGCGAAACAGCCAGATGGTCGATCAGGGCGCTGCTCAGTTCCATGAGCGCTCCGTCGTGCGAGCGCTGTCACGCACCTGGTCGGCATGCGTTTGCACCAGCCCGTCCGTGTCACTCATCTCCGCCAAGACCCGTGAGGCTGCGCCGAGCACGGGGGAGAGGGAACCGGCCTCTCTCGCCATTGCCGCATAAGCGGCCATGTCCTTGCGGTTGATGGGTGTCGGAGGCTGGCGTTTCGAACCGCCGGTCGCCCAGTGTGCATGACGGGCAAAGACTTTCGACATGCCCGACCCGTCTGCTACCTTAACGGCAGTCACGAACACCGCGGGGTCCATTCCAAGAATTTCACCGACCGCAATGGCTTCGGAATACGCAAGCATCGTCGCGTTGCCGATGGCATTGTTGAGAACTTTGGCGACCGCGGCGCTGCCAACGTCACCCAGATGGGCGTAGGCCCGGCCGGTTCGACTCAGAAACTCCGCTGCAGCGGCGACATCTCGATCCTGCCCGCCGACGAAATGATAGAGCGCGCCCGCACGCGCATCCTGCGGCAGTCCGATCAGACCGGCTTCAATATGCCGGCGGCCCGATGTCCGGGAAATCGCGGCCAGGTCCCTGGCGCGAGCGGGCGAGACCGTCGACGTTTCGACGACGAGTTGATCGCCCTTGGAAGGTGTCACCTCGATTTCACGGTAGACCGTGTCCAGGGCACTTTCCGACGGCAGGGACATGACCACCGAATGACAGTCCTCCAGGAGCCACGCGAGATCGTCTCCCGTGGTGACACCCCAGCTCTCCGCCCTCGACCGGGCGCCCGGATCCGGGTCGACACCAGCAATACGGAGGCCCGTGTCGGCCATGGCACCCGCCATGCCCGACCCCATCGCGCCCAAACCGACAAATCCGTAGTCGAAACCGGCCATGGGTTAACTCACAATGTCGACGTAAAGGAAATTGGTGAAACTCCAGGCAATTCCAGCAGCCAGAAGCGTGCCTGCAACCGTCGCCAGCGCAACGATACCGGCCTTTGCCGGACGGGACGCGAGCAGGGAGACGCACCCTGCAAAGACCCCGGAAATCAGGATGTAGACGATTGGACTGAGTCCGAGAGAGACCAGGAACGCATAGAAGGCCAAGACACACAGAAGCGCGGCCGAACCGGCAATCGAGGATGCCGATGCAAGGCTCTCGTCCTGTTGCTGCTCATAAGATCCGAGCAGCACATCCTGGACCGTCAGCACCGCGCCGAGAAACACGAGCACAATCGGGATGGCCAGCGCGAACAGGCGGGCGCCGACCGGCTCGAATTGCGGTGGCGGGAGTTGCGCCGCAACCGTTGCCAGCCAGCTCATGGCGATGATGAGGGTGACACCCAGCCACCCTTGCGGACCCGGCCGGCGCCGCTTCGCGCCGGCCTGCGCACCGCTATTCATTCGAGCCGGTTCCAAGATCGAATTTTTCGACGATCGCAACCGTGTTCGCGTATTGCGCATCGACCTCCTTCTGCAGTTCGTTATCACGCGCGAACCGCAGGTCGATGATGCGCTGCCCAAGCTCTTCCTGGAGTTCGGGATCGGCCATGACCTTTTCGATCTTGTTCGCCCAATAGGTACGGATCTCTTCCGGGACGTCCTTGTGGGCCCAGAAATAGTTAGTCACGCTGCCGACATCCGCCATGCTCGGATAGCCGCTCTCCTCGGCAGACGGAAGCTCTTCCAGACCGGGCACCTCGACGGGCCGGAACACAAACAGCGGCTTGATGTCGCCGCTTTCGAAATACTTCTGGCTTTCTGAAACGGAGGTGATGCCGAGATCGATCTGGTGGCCGACCAGGGCGGCGCGGATCGGACCGCCGCCACCGGGAATGTTGATCATGTTGAACTCGACGCCGAGTGCATCCATGACCTTCAGCGCGACCATGTGACTGTGCGCCCGCAAGAAGACCCCCACCTTGACCGCGCCCGGATTTTCCTTTGCAAAGGCGATCAGTTCCGGGAGGTTGTCGAACGGGGCGTCCTTTGCGGCGGCATACATGATGTCGATCGAACCTGCCCGGGCGACCGGCACCATGTCGCGAAACTCGCGCCCGAGAATGCCCTGTGCAGCTGTTCCCATGAAGGCCTGGTGGAAAAACAGGAGCGTGTATCCGTCCTTTGGTGCATCATAGGCTGCCCGGGTTCCGGTCGCCGTCGCCCCGCCTTTGATGTTCTTGACGATCAGTTTGGTCGGAACGTGCTTTTCCAGGTGTTTCAGGATGATCCTGAGATTGATGTCAGCCGCACCTCCCGCGCCGTTCGGCAAGACAAAGGTGACAGGTTTTTCGGGGTATTCCGCTTTCGCCGGAGCGCTCATCCCGAGCGCCAAAGCAAGAGCCAGGACTGCTGCGCCCACATACTTTTTCATGTCAGCCATTCTTTCCTCCCTTGCACCGCAACGCGCCACAGCGCGCCAGCCGGTCTCAGGAGAAGACTAGACAGCCTGACATGCCCAACCTAAAAAGAATTTATCTTTTAACATGCCGAATTGGAATATATGGATCTCCGAAACATCCAGCTCTTTCTCGCGGTCTATGACGCCGGCAACATTACCGTCGCCGCCGAGCGGATCGGCATGAACCAGCCTGCCGTTTCCAAGGCGGTCCAGCGCATGGAAAACGAACTTGGCGTACCCCTTTTCGAACGCGAGGCACGCGGCGTGACGCCAACACTGTTCGCGGATCTGCTTGCGGATGCCGCGCGCGATATCGACAGCAATCTGCGGGCAACCTACCGACGGATCGACGCCATTCGGGATGCCGAACTCGGGGAGATCGTGATCGGTGCCGGCGGCACCTGGCAGGAAGTGCTTCTGCCGAGGGCCGTCGCCAATCTTTACACGCAACGGCCGAAATGCCGAATCCGCATCGTCCCCGGAACGCCGGAACAGCTTGTTGCGCAGATGCTGAAGGGGGATCTGGATCTGGTGCTCGCGCCGATCGATATTCCCGATGCGTTTGCGGGAAAGGTGAATATCGAACCCTTGCTCTGGAACAGGGTCACGGTCATTGCCCGCGCGGACCATGCGCTGATGAACCGGCAGGATCTGACAATTGAAGATCTCGCTGCAGCCGACTGGGTCCTTCCTCCTGGAACAGTCATCCGGGAAAGATTTGAAAAGGGTTTCAGGGAGCGCGGGATCAAGGCGCCGGCGCCGGCCATCGAGTGTGTAGACAATTCCTGCCTGTTCCAGATCGTCGAAGCGACGGATCTGCTTTCCTATGTCGCCGAGCTTCGCATCCATGAAAGGCGTCTGTCGGCGGTCACACGGGTGCCGGACAATCCGCTCGACATTGAACGGGTCTCGGGTCTGATAACGCGGCGGTCGTCCTATATGCCCCCGCTCGCCAAGGAACTGATCAGTGAAGTGCGCCGCCTGAGCAAGCCATACTCCAAAGGCTGAATGCAAAGCGTGTCGCACTCTGGGAGCGGTTCATGCCAGCTCTGCCCGGGTCCCGAAAGCAGACGCAAACAATGTCGCGGCCTGTTGCAGGATCATGTCGCAAGTGTCGGCGTCGTGCGACCAGCGGCCGGGAAACGTCCACCCGTGATACGCATCATGATCGGAAAAGGTGACGCGCGCGGATGCGTTTCGTGCCGCTTCCCGTAATACGGCTTTGTGCGCCTCCGGACAGGTATGGTCTTCCTTTGCGAACGCGAAGTGGAACGGGACCTGCAGTTTTTCGATCAGCAGATGGGGCGATGCCTCTCCGTCCTTGACCAACTTGCCACCGTGAACTGACAGCCCGGCCCTGACTGTTAGCGGAAAGGCGGCGGCTGCCGCCAGGGCATGACGTCCACCCATGCAATACCCGATCACGGCAAATTCGCGAGCCCGGAAGCCTTGCGTTCCATGTTCCAGACAGTCAATAAGCGCACTTGTGTCCGCAAGGGTTTTGGCAAGTGTCGTTGCACGGTTCGCCTCGACGGCATCGGCGGGAAGCGGATCGCTCTCGCTTCCTGGAAGCGGGAATGTGGAAACTGGAAGCCGGTGAAACAGGTCCGGGACAACTGCCACGTATCCCAGTTCGCTGAACTCGCGCGCCAGACCGTAAAGCTCTTCGCGCAGTCCGAAAACATCCATGTAAAGGATCACCGCCCGCTCGTTTCCGCGTCCTGCAGGCGCGCTTGCAAAGGTCTGCATCGGGCCGGAACTGGTCGCGATGGTCAGAAGTTCTTCACGCAAAGCTCAATCCTTCCCCTTTCCGTGAAACATTGACGGCCCCGCGTCAGGGCTCAAAAACTTGGATGAATGCGTCCCTACCCTACTCCGTGCGAGACCCGCTGAACGTGGTGCCGGGAGGCGGCGATGCCCCCATCGATCCCTTGGACAGGACGGCGGCAGCACCGCCATGCCGATTGACGATCTCCAGTTGCGCCGCCTTGATATCCGCGTCGAGCGTCTCAGGGTCTATCCGGCGCCGAAGTTCCTGTTCGAAGACGCGGCAAAGATCGGCATAGCCCTCCATCGGCGCCAGATCGGTCAGTTCTTCCGGATCATCGGCAAGATTGAACAGTTGCGCTGCCATGTTCGCGTAGTGAACATACTTCCAGGGGCCCTGGCGCAGCATGAACACACCGTTCACCGCGCCTGCCGCGTGGTACTCGCCGAAAACGATCCTGTCGGCCTGCACCTTGCCGTTCACGATATCGAAGAGGCTCGCGGCATCGTCATTGACGCTTCCGGCAAGATGGTCGAGACCGGCGCCGTGAAGGATCGTGGGGTGAAAATCAACGAGCGACACCGGCAAATCCACTTTCACGTTTGCAGGCACGCCCTCGCCCGCAAGAATCAACGGAACTTGTGCAGATTCCTGGTAGAAATTGCTCTTTTGCCAGAGCCCGCGCACGCCCAGGTTATCTCCGTGATCGGATGTATAGATCAACCTAGTGTTGCCGGCCAAGGCACCGCCGTCGACCTCGTCGATGATCTGGCCGAGATGGTGATCGACAAACGAACACAGACCGAAATAAGCAGCCGTCGCCCGGCGGCGCAGGTCGTCGTCAAAATACTGGTCGGTTATATAGGAGTGCCGAAAGGCCGAAAACCAGGGATGGTCTGGCCAGTCGTCCGGACGGCAGGCCTTCGGCAGGTCCAGCTCATCCGGATCATACAAAGAGTAGAATTCCTCGGGCGCGATCAGCGGAAAATGGGGTGCAACGAAACTGACGAAGAGAACCCAGGGGCTGTCGAGCCGCGGTGCGGTTTCCCGAAGCCATTTGAGGGTCCGGTCCGCAATCTTGCGGTCATAACGGGTATAGTCGGACTCTCCGGCACCGACCTTCTCGGCGACCTGCCTGACACCGTAGCGGACCGGCAGTGGCGCTTGCTGGCGAATGGCCCCGAAAACGTCGCCAATGCCGTTCAGCGCATACATTGCATGGTGGCTCTCGTCGAAGCCGGAGGAAACCTCCTTGTCCCGGTAATGAAGCTTTCCGATCGATTGAACAGGTATGCCCTGCGCGCTCAGAACATGCGGCCAGCCGGGAACCGCACCGTCATAGGGTGTCGCGTTACAGAAGTAACCGGTCTCGTGCGGATATTTGCCGGTTGCAAAACTGGCTCGCGACGGCATGCAGATCGGGCTGTTGCAATAGGCTTGAAGAAAGGCTGTTCCACGCAGCGCCAAGCGGTCCATGTTCGGCGTCCGGACGACCGGGTGACACGCATAACCGGCATATTTTCCGGCATGTTCGTCGGACATGACAATGATAAGATTCTGGGCTTCCATCAGGTGGTCTCAATGTGAACGATTCGGCAAGAATGAGTGCCGTCAGGATCGTTCACCAGCCTGTGCGATGTCCAGAGACATTCCCATGAAGAATGCTTATGCAGATAATCATGCCAGCGGAGACGTATTGGTGCGCCTCCGCTGTCTCCGTTCCAGATCAAAGTGCGGACACTTCCTTGACCACGACTTCCACTTCCGGCGGCATGTCGCGGAAGGTCTGAAGAATTTGCTTGGTCTTTTCCGTCGGGTTGAACGGCGGCGGCACGCCGATGGAATCCTCGTATTCCTTCAGATATTCGGGATCCTTGGCGACCTCCTGAAAGGCGGTCTGCATGATTTCCAGGACGCCGTCATCGACCCCCGGAGGGGCCAGGATGGCGGTTGCCGCCGACATCAGGCTTGAATTCCACCACTTGTAGGCATCCCAGTATTTGCCGGAAGGCGCTTCACCATGAACGCTTTCGTAAGCTTCGTAGAACGTTGGCGTACTGGCCGGATAGGCTTTTTCCGGCTTGGGCAGCGGGTTCCCGTCCACATCGAATTGCTGGTGATAGTAGAGCGGATAGGCGACGTCGCTGTCAGGACCGAAGAACTTGACGTACCCCGGCAGGCCGGCATGACCACCGTGAACCTCGTCGGCCTTGATGGCGGCCTGGATCTTCGAGAAGCCGCCGAAGCCCCCGACATACCGGAAATTCGCACCCATGGTCCTTAAAGCGAGATTGCCGAGCACCTCGATCGCATTGGTTGCGCCACGGCCACCAACAATGAAGTCGGCTTCCTCGATTGACCCAAGGTCTGGAACCTGGTCGTAGCGGATCATGAATGCAAGATCGGCGCCCGCGGACCCGACGACCCCCATTTCCTCCGGCACGTAACGCACGCCCGGCGACTTGTCGAGCACTGCCGAGGGGCTCCAGTTTCCGTAGAAATAGGAGGTACCGTCCTTCGGTGCCTGCTCGTAGACGTAGTTGATGGCGATGGTGCCTTTGCCGCCGGGCTTGTTGTTGACGATGATCTGCGGATTGCCGGGAATATGTTTTTCCATGTATTTGGCGGTCAGCCGGCCATGAAGATCCCCTCCGCTGCCGGCCGGCCATGGCAGCACCCAGGTAATCGTCTTGCCTTCAAAATAGTCCTCGGCCGCAGCAGGCAGCGCCGTGAACCCGGCAAGGGCGACAACAGACACTGCCAGCCCTCCAATCGCTCTCCTCGTCAGCATGTTAATTCCTCCTCTTCTGCGTATTCCGTTCTGGTTTCAACGTGTGTCCGGACGAGACTTGCCTCACAGGATCACCCATGCCGGCAACCAATCGGGAAGCACGGCCCGGATCTGGTCGTTCAATAGGGGCTTCATCCAGAAGACATGGACGATGCGGTCGTAGAATCCTGTCAGTATCGCCCAGCAGACGGCGACGTAAGGAATGGTCAGCCGCCATCCGTAGCCTCCCCATTTGACGAGATAGGTCGCGATGAGCACGAGAAGCGCCAGCTTCTGGCCGATGAGCAAGGCCAGCACGACCGTTGCGATGAGGTAAAGCAGGAGCTGTAAGGCGCGTCGTGTTTCCCGACGGCTTTGAAAGTCGCGCCACAATTGTCTCGGGGCCTTTGAGGAAAACCACTCCCTGCCCAAGACCAAAAGACTGAGAGCCACGCCCGGAACGATCCCGATCAGCGGAAAGGCAGCGACTTCCGCGGGCCAGCCGAATGTCGGAACGGCGGCAGCCAAAAAGACGGCGACAAGGACAAGCCCGATCAAAAGAGAGGCAAACCGGTCCTGGTCCTCGTCGCTGTCGAGGTGGCTTGAAACGAAATCCTCCGGCTCTTCTCCTCGTGCGGCGCGTGCTTTCCTGGCAGCGCGGCGCAGGGATGCGACCAGCGTCAGCACGATCAGAGCCAGAATGACCAGAACGATCGGCCGCCCGACCCAGCCCAGCCCCTGGTGGATCTTCCAGCTGAGCAGGAAGGAGTTTTCCATGAGACCGCCGAGAATGAAGGCCAGAATGACCGGTGGCCTCGGCCAGCCACCCCGTTTCATCAGATATCCGAGCGCACCGAACACCAGCAGCGAAATCCAGTCACCCAGTTCGGCCATGGTCAGCCACGCACCCATGAAGACGAACAGGACCACGATCGGCACAATCAGGTGACCGGAGACAAAGGACAGTTTTGCAATGTGGTTCGCCATCACCATCAAAAGACCGGCGGCAATAATGTTAGCCAGGACGATGTTCCAGACCATCGAGTAGGTCATCGGCAGCTGCGTCGTCAGCATCTGCGCGCCCGGCTGGAGCCCCTGTATCAGCAGGGCGCTCAGGAGCAGGGCATTCATGGCGCTTCCCGGCACACCAAACGCAACAGTCGGAATGAGCGAGCCCCCGCGCACGGCGTTGTTCGCGGCTTCCGGCGCAATGACACCGCGCACGTCTCCGGTACCGTAACTTTCGGGGTTTTTGGTGGACTGGAGCGCATGACCGTAGGCGATCCAGTCAACGACCGCACCGCCGATGCCCGGTATCATGCCGATATAGACACCGATCGCCGAACACCGCAGCGCCAGCCACCAGTTCCGGACGGCATCCGCCATCCCCTGGCCGAGTTGGTGCCAGTTGTTTTTGCTCTTGGGTGCACGGTTCGAGATGCTCGTATCCCGGACAGAAAGATCGATCAGTTCGGGCAGCGCGAAAATTCCGAGCACGACCGGAATGAGCGGTAGCTTGTCGAGCAGATAGGCCGAATCCATCCAGTAGCGCGGGATGGCAACGTCCTGGGCATAGCCGACACAGGACAGCACCAGCCCGAAAGCCGCGGCTGCAAGTCCCTTGGAGACGGACCGTCCGCTCAAGGATCCGACCATGGTCAGGCCGAGCAGTGCCAGCACGAAGAGTTCCGGATTGTTAAACCTCAAGATGATCGGCAAGGCGATTGGCAAAGACAAGGCCAGAATGACGGCCCCGAACACGCCTCCGAAGGCGGAGACGGTAAAGGCCGCTCCGAAGGCGCGCGCCGCCTCGCCCCGGCGCGCCATCGGATGCCCGTCGAGAACGGTCGCCTGCGCCGATGCGGTTCCCGGAATGCCGAGCATGACGGAGGCGATCGTGTCCGACGTTGAGGTGACAGCAAAAATTCCGAGTAGCAGCGCAAACGCCGACACGGAATCCATGCCGTAGGTGAAGGGCAGAACCAGGACGATGCCGAGCGGTCCGCCAAGTCCCGGCACCGCGCCCAGCCAGATGCCGAACGCGACACCGAGCAGGAGAAAGCCGAATCCGGGCCACTGCAAGGCGATCATGAGACCGTCGAAAAATGCACCCGCATTCATTGATTGGCCTCGCGTTTCGGGGTGGCAAGTGCGGTGTCACCGGCAGTCGACGTAACCGGTGCGGCTTCGGCAAGCGTCTTGAGGCTCGCACCAAGACCCGGCCTGTCGGAGGCCCGGCAGACACCACCGGATACGGTCGGAGGAGGGTCCGTGAGTTCGAAGAACAAAGGACTTTCGCGCCATTGAATTTCCAGCCGTTCCCCGTTGTCGAGTGCAGCGGCAAGCTGCTCACTGAAGAAATGGGCGAGCGGACCGGTCGGGTTGTGTAGAGAGACGGCAACCTGGTGTTCGGCGGCACGATCGGCAAGTTCCACAATGGTTTTCAGCGAGCCTGCGTGTTTCACGTCCGGCATGACCACGTCGTAGGCACCCGCCGTCACAAATGGCGCGACATCCCCCCACCCTCCAAAGGTTTCCAGGCCGCAGAGCCGGATCCCGGCGTCATTTGCCAGTTTCCGGAGCTGCACCAGGTCCGCGATGTGATCTTCGGTCTCGCGCAACGGGCACTCGAGCCATTTCACGCCAATCTCCTTCAGGGCAGGAACGAGGGACCGCGCTTCCAGCGGGGTGAACCGCCAGTGACAGTCGACCATGACATCAACGCCTGTCGCCGCTTCCGCAACCGCGGTCAGCCGCTCGAGGCCGCGGTCGATCAGGTCCCGGCCTTCCTGCGTACCGCAAGTCTCCGGTTTCAGGTCGTCAAAAGCGGCAATCTTGATGGCGTTGAACCCCTCCTTCGCAGCGGCAGCAGCGTTCTTTGCAAAGGCCTCTGCCGACCGGTCGCGGCTCGCCCGGTTGATATTGGCATAGAGCGGAACAACGACGCCACGTATCGCCGCGCCCAGAACCCGCCGCACCGGAACATCTTGTCTTTGGCCCTTCAGGTCGCAGACGGCCTGGCTGAGAGCGGAATGGATCGTGCGCTGTTCGAAGTTGCCTGTGCTCAGCGCTCCGACCGGTGTCATGCATTCAGCGAGTTTGTGACCAATCAACCTAGATGCGGCGGCCTGAAGTCTCGTGGCAAACCCGTCTGCGACATTCTCGTGCGTTGCTTCACCGGCGCCAACTAGGCCCTCATCCGTTTCCAGAAGCACGTGCCACCAGGTGGTCCGATCACTGACGACGACGCTCTGCGTTCTTACGGCTACGATGGCACCCACCAAAAAATTCCTCCGGCTTCCGCCGCCCTGCAATATTTGCGATGCATTATGATAAACGATTATCATTTGTTGACAGCAAAATTGATAATCGTTTATCAAATTGAAAGTCAAGTCTGCCTCAAAAGAAAATGCATGAGCCGAGAGACCCGGAAAATTCAGCGTGTTGCGTCCGCAGTCACGGCACCGATTGTCGGTTGCGCCGGACTTTATGCGGCCTGGACCGCCGCGTCCTGGTGGCTTGAAAACCCCATCCTTTTGCCGCCGCCGAACTCGGTCCTGACCGCGCTGGTTTCGATCATGCAGGATGAACTGGTCGGCGACATTCTGGCCAGCCTCCATCACCTTGGCGTCGGCATGAGTTTCGGCGTGACGATCGGCTTCGCTCTTGCCGTGCTGGCGACGCAGAACCGGCTTGTGGAGCGTCTGGTCGACCCACTGATCGAACTGCTTCGTCCTATCAGCGGCATCGCCTGGATCCCTCTGGCAATCATGATGTTCGGCGTCGGGGAAACCGTTCCGATTTTCCTGATCGCCTATGTCTCCGTGTTTCCGATCTACATCAATACCGTCGCCGGGATCGCAGGTGTCGACGGACGCCTGATCAACGCAGCAAAGGTTCTGGGCGCGCCGCCTTCGACCATCCGCTGGCACGTAATTCTGCCCTCTGCCCTTCCGATGATCCTCGCGGGTTTCCGGCTGAGCCTCGGGGTCGCCTGGATGACCCTGATCGGCGCGGAACTGATTGGAGGCAATAGCGGTCTGGGCTGGCGGGCGTTCTGGTACGAGCAGTTTTTCGCCATGAACAAGAACCTGGCCGTGATCCTTGTGGTCGGCGTTCTCGGGTTCCTGTTTGACGGCATCATCCGTCTGCTCCAGGCAAGGCTGCTACGCTGGTCTCCGGCGCAGTCAGGGGCGGCAACATGACCGTTCGCGCTCGATTGTCCGTGCTGTCGATCTACGGAGCAGCGCTTGTTGTTGCCGAGTTCGCCGTGCGCTTGTCGCCGACGCCGGACCGTTATCCTTCGCCGACCGGAGTCGCAACGGCTCTCGTCCGCAACATTTTGAGCGGGCAGGCTCCGATCGCGATCGAGCAGTCGTTGTCCCGCATTCTTGTCGCATTCGTCTTTGCAGCAATCGCCGGCAGTGTCATCGGCGTTGCCATTGGCCGTTCGCGCTGGCTGGACCTCGCCTTCGGACCCATTATCAACGCCCTGCGTTCCATCGCGCCGATCGCACTCATTCCGCTGGCCGTCCTCTGGTTCGGCGTCACTGGAAATTCAGCCGTCTTCATTGTCTGCTACGCGGCGATTTTCCCGATCATCCTGAATGCCTCCGAGGCAGCCCGCCAGGTGGACATGCGGCTGGTCAACGCGGCGCGCACCTTGGGTGCCGACCCCCGGCACATCATCACACACGTCGTGCTGCCGTCCGTGGCCCCAAACACCATAACCGGTGCTCGCATCGCAATGGGGTTCGCCTGGGCCTCGATCGTCGCCGCCGAACTGGCAATCGGCGTGAAACTGGAAACGGGAGGCGCGATCAATGCCGGCATCGGTCAACTCATGGTGTCAACGCTTTTTCTCGACAGGGATGTCAACAGCCTCGTCGGCTACATGATTGTCATCGGCCTGATCGGGCTGCTCATCGACAAGGGATTTCGCCGGCTGCACCGCATGCGGGCGCCCTGGGAGTACGCATGACGGCAATCCGGATCGATCGAATATCCAAGACCTTTGTCTCCAGCCGCACCGGTGAGCAAGTCGTCGCGCTGAAAGACGTCGATCTCGAAGTGAGCCAGGGCGAATTCGTCGCAATCGTCGGGCCGTCCGGTTGCGGCAAGTCGACGTTGTTGTCGATCATTGCCGGAATTCTGGAACCGACTTCCGGCGCTGCCTATCACTACGATGCGCCGATCCTTGGCCCCTCCCCCGACCGCGGCGTGCTTTTCCAGGACTACGCCCTGTTTCCTTGGCTTTCGGTCCGGCAAAACATTTCGTTCGGCCCCAGAGCGAGAGGCGTGCCTTCCTCGGAATGGCAGCAGGAGGTCGACAGGCTGATCTCCGTCGTGGGGCTCTCCGGATTCGACACGCGGCTGCCGCACGAACTTTCCGGCGGAATGCGTCAGCGTTGCGCCCTTGCGCGCATGCTCGCGAACGAACCCCGCACCTGGCTGATGGACGAACCACTGGCGGCGGTCGACCTGCAGACGCGCACGCTGCTTCAGGAGGAGATCTTGCGAATCTGGGGTGAAGACCAGCCACCCGCGGACCGGCCGGCCGTGATGTTCATAACTCACGGTATCGACGAGGCCGTGCTTTTGGCCGATCGCGTGATCGTGCTGGGCCGCCGGCCGGGGCGTGTCAAGGCGGACCTGAAAATCGACCTGAACCGTCCGCGGTTCGAACACCGCGACCTTGCTGCCGAAGGTGTGCTTGTCCAGCAGATCTGGGATCAGATCAGGGACGAAGCGCGCTCGGCAATTCTGGAAGACTGAAAACAACCAGGGAGGAATGACATGACACTGAACAGACGCGACCTGATGCGCACAAGCGCGGCGCTCGGCTTGCTTTCGGCTTTCGCCGTGCCAAGAGCCCTCGCCGCCGGAAAGATCGAAATGCCGATCGGCGTGGGCACCCATACAAATGGCGGGCCGCTGGTCATCTACATGCAGGAAAACGGCTTGATTGAGAAAGCCTCGGAAGCGGCCGGCGTCGACGTTGCGCCTGAGTTTCAGGATTTTCAGGCGCTGCTTCGCATGCTTCAGGGCGTCGCTGCGGGACAGTTGCAATACGGCATGCTCGGTTCGACTCCGTTGATCCGTCTGCTAGCAACACCCAACCCGGCTATCCCGATCGCGATCGCCGGCGGCGGGCTGGATTTTCCGGTGCAAGTTCCGCCGGACAGCCCGATCCGCAACATGGAAGACATGCGCGGCAAGACAGTGCTGACGATTGTCGGCTCGGACCTGCATCTGCAGTGGGTGAACATGCTGAAAGCCTATTTCGACACGTCCGATGCCAAGGACCTCGACATAACCATGCGCAACATCACGGCGGTCACCGAACTCTTCGAGCCGCAAAGCGGGATTGACGCCGTTGTCGGCCTCAATCCCGGATCGTTCGGTGCGGAAGAACGGGGGGTTCTCAGCACGCTCATGACCAACTACGGCACAAGCGGCAAGCACTACGACGGCCCCGAAGGCAAAGGTGAGGGTCATGAACTTTCATGGTTCAAAAAAACGCCATTTGCGCCCGAAGCCTTTTATCCGCACCGGATCTGGTGGGCGGTGCGCCAGCAGTTCCTGGAACAGGCACCTGAAGCCGTCACGGCGTTCCTCGTCGCCAACCACCAGGCGGCCGACGCATTGTCCAAAATGGAACCCGCCCAAGTGACCGAAATCATCGGTGATCACTGGCCGAAATCCGCTTCTGTCGATGCGAAAAACGCGGTTGTCGACGTGACGCTGTGGTATCGCCGCGGCTGGTCTTGGATCACCGAGGGCGATGCGGCGACGCTAGTCGGCCTCTCGCAGGAACCTGAGATCTTCGAAACGCCGCTCACGGCCGAGCAGGTCAAGGCGACGCTCCAACGCGGTGCGGACGCGACTCAATCGGCCTATGCCCAAGTCGGCAGCACGCCTGCGGCGGGTGTCTTTACCGACAAGGACGCGGGCGATGTGCGCGGCCTTCCGCAATGGCGAATTGCGGAATGGTCGCTCTGACCCGATTGCGGACTTGCAATGAAGTGTTCTGGCAATACCTTAGCCGGAACACTTCCATTTGGTAGAATCAAAATGGGTCAACGCAGTCGTCTTCAGGACGTCGCCGATGCGGCAGGGGTTTCGTTTATCACGGCGTGGCGGGCACTGAACCAGCCCGACATGGTGCGCGAGAAAACGGCAGAAAAGGTCCGTGTCGCAGCTCAGGAAGTCGGCTACGTGGTCAACGCGGTTGCACGTAGCCTCGTCACCTCGAAGTCAGGTGTCGTCGGCATGATCGTGCCGACGCTGGAAGACTCAATCTTCTCAGCCACGGTACAGGGTTTGTCAGACACCCTTTCGTCGACCTCGATGGAGATATTGATCGGCATATCCGGCTATGACGCGACCCGAGAAGAAGAGCTCATACGCACTTTCGTCGGCCGCCAGATCGATGCGCTCGTTCTGACTGGAAAGAACCACAGCAAAGCCACTCGAACGCTGATCGAAAAGTCGGGCATCTCGGTCGTTGAAATCTGGGACGTGCCGAGCAACCCGCTCGATCTTTATGTCGGATTTTCAAACAGCCAGATGGCTGAAGATGCGACCTTCTATCTGATCCAGAAGGGTTATCGGCGCATCACTTATGTGTCGCCCGAGAACCGCGCCCGCGCGGTGGAGCGCCTTGAGGGATATAAAGCGGCAATGAAGAAAGCGGGCCTTGAAGACAAGATCGATGTATCCTGGACGGAGCCTACTCTCCAGGGCGGCGCTGAAGCCTTCGAACGTCTTGTAAGTGGAGAGCCTCGACCTGATGCCATATTCTTCAATGGCGACACACTCGCCGTTGGTGCTCACCTGCGCGCGAGCGCCCTGAAGGTCCGTATTCCCGATGATGTTGCCATAATGGGGCTGCACGATACGGACATCGCATCGCAGGTCACACCGCAACTGACCACCGTCCGCATACCGCGGTATGAAATCGGCCGCTGCGCCGGAGAGGAAATCATCGGGCGCATTGTCGACGGCTCAAGAGGCAACTCGCAAATTGTGGCTTATGAGATTATTGAACGCGGTACGACCTGAGCGAAGGCATTGATTGGAGGTCTAGAAATAACTCCTATTTCTCCGAAAGATCATACCGACACGTTAACGATTGTACGGCGGCCAGCACGCCGCTGACGCAAATTTTCGTTCAGCATCGTGCTATACGGCTCCACCCATCATCTTGGCATCTGGTGCAAGCCATCGTCCGTTTCTTCCTTCACGCCAAGTATCTTTCGTACAACTCGTATGCGTTCAACCGAGCGAACTTCTTTTTACTTGTCTTGATTTTCGAGCCGCGCAAACGTTCCCTGGTTTCAGGATCGACTTCGGCGAACTATGGGGGCTAGTGGGCTTCGGCAAACAGCATTGAACCCACCATTTTCTGTACTTCATCAGGTGGTTAGATCGCCTCAACAAGTGGAGCGTGAAGGCCTGCCAACTTAAGCAAGTCAACGTCCCCTTTCATCGTAACCTCGACACTCATTCGCTTGAAATTGACGGACGCTCAGGATGTGACAGCACCTGCCTGGGGGAGCTTAATAGCCTCGACCATGTTTATCCTTAGTAGATCGATAACGTCAGCAGATTCAATACGCAGTCCTTCGGCAAGTTGTTTTTGGCGCCGCCATTCTTTGCGTTGAAATGACCACGGCAAACCCGTACAGAACATCCAGATATGAAGTCTGGTGGTTGATGCCGGCATTTTTCAACGGGATGTCAATTTTTACACCACACAAGCCCGCCGCTTTAGAAGTGACGTTTTCCGGCGTCGAGGTCCATTACAATCAGATCAAGACCGCTGATTTTGAGATCTGACACGTTTGAGAGCGACAGGCAGCACGCAAAGTCCCGCCCGCCATCCTCAAGATACTGCGTTGCGAAATCAAGGCCGAGCCCGCGGCTCGCGTCGGTGAAGAGCAAGGTTTTCATGTCGCCGCCCGTGCTTTGGGGAGCCGTTCAAAAAGGCGGCGTGCATGCTCTACAATCCGGGGATTGCATGAAGGCGGACCGGGCGCCCGATTCCCGCCGGGGTCAAAACCGGTGCGCCAACCATAGGCCTGTTTACCCAAGAGGATTTGTCCTTCGGGGGCTGGACGTTCCCTGAAAAACTGCATCAGCGGCAGGATATCGGAGTGTATTCGGTCGACCGTTTCCCAATCCCCATTCAGTGCTGCCTGATGCAACGCTACTTGTTCTGGCACGAAATTAGGCGCCGGAATCAGCCCATGTGCCCCGTTTCTCAAAAAAAACGGATACTCGACACCCCAGTTCCCCGTCAGAACCCGAAACCGATGACCGAATTCCTTAGCAAATGCGGCAATGTCTTCGCTCGCGGTTTCCGCTTTGACGGCAACAAGGTTCGGAGATGCGTCCTGAAGCGCAACGAGTTCGTCATTGGTCAGGTGCGTTCCAGCAATCAGCGCATTCTGGACGGCAACCGGCAGACCGGCGCTGTCGATGATCTGTCTCAGCATGTTTATCCAGTCAGACGGCCGTGCCGTTGGACCGAGAGGCGGCTGCAGGATCAACCAATCGGCACCTTCCTCCCTGGCGACCCGGCAGAGTTCGAGCTGACTGTCTGTGTTGGCTTCCATGACCGTAACACCGAAACACCCCGCGCCATTGAGGCCCCGCACGGTCTCTCGGATCGCCGAAACCTTTTCAGCGAAGCTCAGGCGGTAGAACTGGGTGACAAAGCCGAACAGGATCACGCCGCCCGCCCCGTTCTCCATGCAATGGTCCACCTGCTGGCGAAAGCCATCCAGCCTCAGACCGCCGCGCTCATCGAAAAAAGCATAAAGAACTGGCAAGATCCCTTCAAGATCATCGGTCTTCATCTGCTTCCCGCCTCCTTTGTCCACGGATACGGTCGTTGCCAATTCCGCCCTAAGAGCCCGGGATCGCTACCTTTCTGCGCGCTGGTTTCCGCCGCGTAGACGATAGACTTATCCTGATGGCCCTTGATTGTTTCCGCAATTTGCCAGTCTGTCAGTGCCGACTCAAGCTCTTCTCTGACCGGCCGCCATGCCGCGTCTTCCGCCAGATTGAATTGCTCGCCCGGGTCCGCTTCCATGTCGTAAAGCGTCACGAGCCCACCGACATAGCGGGCGAGCTTTATTCTTTCTTTTTCGATCATGAAGCCGCAGTGTGTCGCCCCGCAAATAACGCGGGAACGCATTGGAGGTGGTCGCAGCAGATTCCGGAAAGCGGAGTCTTTGCGAAGCTCAAGGCCGGCCGCTTTCAGAAACGTCGGGTATAGATCGCTCAAAGTCACGGTATCCGACCTTACTTCGTGCGGTACACCGGGCCCTGCCACAATCATCGGAATGCGAACTGACGGATCCAAAAAGAAATTCTTGCAGACGAGTGAATAGTCCCCGACAAAATCGCCGTGATCGGAGGCAAAGACGATAAGGCTGTTGTCAAGAAATGCCAGCCGATCAAGTGCTTTTAGAATACGACCGACAGCGCGGTCGACTAGGTGGATCAGCGCACAATAATGGGCTCGCACCTTTGCCTTTTGGTGATCGGTGAAAACCTGGTAATCGATATCGGCCCATGGTTTTTTCATGTTGTCGATCAACCACGGGCGCAGCGTTTCGCTCTCGGCAGTCAATTGAAGAGACGAAGGCATGTCCGCTGGATCAAAGAGTACAGCGATGTCCTCTGGCGGGTCGTAGGGACAATGCGGCGAGGGAAATCCGATCATCATTGCAAAGGGATCGGAGCTGCTGTGACGTTCTAGCAGGGCAATCGCCTGTTCGGCACACCAAAGATCGACTTGCTCGTCTTCGCTCAAGGGAGAGTAGCAGGCCCCGCCATTTTCAAAATATCCTTTGAACTCCCGGGCGTGCTGCTTCTGTTTCCCACGGGAAGCGAGAAAGTCCGCGTAATCGTCCTGAATGCCGATCTGCCGCTTGTCTTCCGCAGTGACGCGCGTTTCAAAGCCTTCGGACGCATCCCAGGGAAAGAAGTGCATCTTACCGACGGAGTAGGTCCGATATCCGGCTGCAGACAGTCTTTCCGGCCAACTGTCCAGGCCACACTGCGACCTGTCAGGCCGCAGCCAGGCACCATTTACCAGCACACCGTTTTCAAGAGAGCTCGTACCGGTCAGAAGGCTCGCACGGGCAGGCACACAGATCGGATTGGGCGACAGGCACCGCTCGAAGCGCGTGCCCCGCGCAGCCAATGCGTCAATGTTGGGCGTTTTTGCAAACCCGGCACCATAGCAGCCGAGAAAATCGGCCCGCAGCTGATCCGGCATGAAGAAAAGAATATTAGGAGGTCGGGTTGTTCCACTCCCAGTCGTCATGACGCTCTCGCCAGCACGAAGCCGGGCACCGCGCTCCGGTCGACCGGCGGATGGTCGCGGGCGTCCTTCATCAGCCTGGCAGTTTCTTCACGTGCCGAGGCAGACGTTCCCCACTGCCTGTCGACATCCGGCCAGGGGATCGAGTTGATCAACAGCCTGGTATAGGGATGCTGAGGATCTCCGATAACTTCCTTCGGCGCACCTGCTTCCGCCACATGACCCTCGTGCAGCACGATCACGAAGTCGCTGACGTGATAGGCGGTCGCCAGATCATGGGTGATGTAGACAATCGAGATGCCGTGCTTGTCCTTGAGGTCATAAAGGTTCTTGAGGATGGACGCACGCAGGCTGGCGTCCACCATGCTTACCGGCTCATCGGCCACAAGCAACTTGGGCGACAGCATCAGAGCCCGAGCCACCATCAGCCTCTGTCGCTGGCCGCCGGATAGCTCGTGTGGAAACCGCCCAATGATACGGGCCGGATCAAGACCGACGCCGAGGCAGGCTTCAGCGCACCGTTCACGGATTTCAGCAGCGCCCTGAGCGATTCCAAATCGCCGCAACGGCAGAGAAAGGGCACGTTCCACCCTGTAGTAGGGATTGAACGCACCGTAGGGATCTTGAAAGACCGCCTGAATATGACGACGCAGGCCTTTTACTTCATGACGCTTCATTATGGCCATGTCACGTCCTTCGAACCGGACGACACCGGTGGTCGCGCGGTTGAACCCAAGCATGAGACTTCCCATGGTCGATTTTCCAGAGCCGGATTGTCCCACAATGGAAATGATCATGGGCCGGCTCCCGTCCAAGGCAAAGCTCACGGGATAGAGTGCCGTGTTGCCCTTCTTTGAGAAAAACCCGCCACCGTAAACCTTCGAAACACCATCGAACTCAAGAAGCGGTGCGTCGCCTTGCTTTTGCCCGTTTGCAGTCGTTGCCGACACATTAGGAAGGAAACTTTCGCCCCCAATGGACGGCACGGATGCGATCAACTGGCGGGTGTAAGGATGTTCCGGATACTTGAAGATGTCGCGGATTGCGCCTCTTTCGACGATACGGCCATCCTTCATCACCATCAATTCATCAACGCATTGCGCCATCAGCCCCATATCGTGCCCGATCAGGATCAGCGCCGAGCCGATCGCTTCCTGGGCGTTTTCCAGGGTTTCCATGACCTGGCGTTGCGTAATCACGTCGAGCGCTGACGTCGGCTCGTCGGCGATGATCAATTCAGGTTTCAGTGCTGTTGCAATGGCGATGCAGGCGCGCTGCTTCATGCCGCCGGAAAGTTCATGCGGGAACATGCGCGCGACGCGGGCCGGAAGGCCGACACCTTCGATCGCTTCGTCTGATCGCCGTTTCAGCTCCGACCGCGAAACCGCTCCCTCGTGATCGACGATGCCGTCCCAGATCTGCTGCTCGATCCGCATGACCGGGTTCAGAGAGTTCATTGCGCCTTGAGGGATATAACTGATCCGACGGAGCCGCGTCTGGCGCATTTCCTCGCTGCTGAGGGCCAGAATGTCCGTCTCTCCCAGCAGAATTTGTCCTTTGGACACCTCTCCCGGTTTTTTGATCATGCGCATGACCGCCAGCGCGGTGGTGGTCTTGCCGGATCCGCTCTCGCCGACGAAGCCGACGCGCTTGCCGGAACCAATTGAAATGTCGACATCGGCAACGGCATGAACAATCCCGGTCATCACTGGAAAATCAACGCAGAGATCCTTGATCGCAAGCACAGGTCAGGCCCTCCTGCGCAGGCGCGGATTGGCCAATTCGTCGAGGCCTGTGTTGATGAGATATAGCCCTACGAAAAGAATGATCAGAGCCGCGATCGGCGGAATGATCCACCACCACATTTTCAAAAGAAAAGCGGAAAAGTTCATCATGTAGTAGATGCTCATGCCAAGGGTCGGCGCATTTTGCGGACCGAGCCCCATGGCCTCCAAGCCGATCGAGGCGAGAACGGCGGCCGACACGGCAGTGACGAAAGACGCGACGAGATACGGCATCAGGTTGGGCACCAATTCAAAGAAGATGATCTCGAAGGGCCCGGCGCCCGATATCCGGGCCGTGTCGACGTAACCCGCATTGCGCATTACCAGGACCTGCGCCCTGATCTGGCGCGCCGGACGGCGCCAGGCCAGCGCCGCAATGATAAGAGCCATCATTGTCGGCGTCATGCCCTCCCTGAAGGCTGAGGCGATGATGACGAGCACAAGAAGCGCCGGCACGGTCAGCAGAACATCGGTCGAGAAGTTGATGATCCGGTCGGTCCAGCCTCCGAAATAGGCGGACATGAACCCGAGGCTGCCACCAACCAGGATACCGATTGCTCCTGCGATCAGGCCAAGCTGCACCGTTAGCCAGGTTCCGTAGACCAAGACGGCAAAGAGGTTGCGGCCCTGTGTATCGGTTCCAAACAGAAGCTCGGGACTTGGCGGTTGTGACGGTGCCGCCGACAACGGCCGGGCCATGCGCGCGTCGACGAAAAAGCTTCCGACGAAGGAAAACAGAACCAAAGAGCCAACCAAAACGATGCCGATCGCAAGCGAAGGATTGCGGGCGAGATACCCCTTCACATAATCAAGACTTCGAGCCTGACGATTTTCTGAAGCCATTGTTGCCAAAGTCATCCGGATATCCTCAGGCACGATGATGCCGCGTGCGCGGGTCGAGAAGCGGATAAATGAGATCCAGGATCAGCATCGATACGGCAACGGCCAGAATGAGGACGAAGACGATACCGTAGATTGTGTAGTAGTCGAGATAGTCGACGGCCTGCAGCAGCAAGCTGCCCATGCCTGGATATCCAAAAACGATCTCGACGAGGATTGCGCCGGTCACCAACTGCCCCATGAACAGCGCAAGTTGCGTGACCTGAGGCAAAACGGCGTTTCGGACAGCATACCTTAGAAACACTCGGCGGCTTTTAAGGCCCTTAGCTTCCGCGAAATTCATGTAGTCTTCGCCTTGCACAGTAACCATCATGCCGCGCATGCCCAGCGCCCAGATTCCGATTGACGCAATGACGATCGATGTACCCGGTAAAATGGAGTGGTAGAGAACGTCGGATGCGAACTCCCAGTCCCACGCTGGGAACGCGGTGAGCGAGTAACCTCCACCGATCGGGAAATAGCCACCTCTATAGGCAACAAAATAAATCAGGATCAGCCCGATCAGGTAAAACGGGATGGCAGAGAAAACCATCACCACTGGAACGAAGAACTGCAAAAGCTTCAGATCCTTGCGCCAAACAGTGAGCGCACCGAGGACGGAACCGACCAAGAAAGCAATTAGCGTAGACGTCACCATCAATCCGAGAGTCCATGGCAGAGCAGCCAGGATCATATCCGCCACGCGAGTTGGATAACTTGTAATGGAATAGTTCAGATCCAACGTCAGCATATCGCCGAGATAATCGAAATACTGCTGAAGCAGTGGCTTATCGAGACCAAAGCGCTCGTTGAAAATGACGAGCAGCTCCTGCATGTTCACGCTACCGGGCGCAGAACTCTCTGACATCTCGGTGATTTTTTCCAAGACCGGGCTCTTGTCGCTCAAACGCGGAATGAAAAAATTCAACGTCGCGGCGGTCACCACGACAAGAAACAGCATTACCAACCGTTTCGTCAGATAAATCAGATACATCGATGCCACCGTCCATCATCTGATGTTCCGCCGGCCGCAGGACACACGGCCGGCGGAAACCAGGCTATTGCTTGGCTTCGAGATTATGCAACACGTAACCAAACTGCCCGGAAGCAAACCAGAATGCCGGTTGCATGTACGGATTTTCAGTCGTGGGAAAATTATCCCAATACGTTGTGTTGTACGGGATCCGGTGCACCCATTGGTTCAGCGGAACCTCAACGGCATTCTCGTACCAGATCTCCATGGCCTTCTTGACGAGCGGGCGCATCTGCGGGTCATCCGGTGAGATTAAACCGATCTGATCGACGATCTTTGAGTATTCCTCGTCACACCAGCGATCGAGGATCAGCAGCGGTTTGCCAACTTCAACCGCATTTTTACAGTGGTAAAGATCCAGCGTGTCATAGGGATCGGCAACGCCACCGCGATGTCCGAAGATCGACAACTCCGTCTTGCCTTCGACCATCAGGCCGCGGCTTTCGGTATTAGTTTGAAACTCCACATCGATCCCTGCATCTCGGAGCTGCTGGGCGATAATCGGACCAACAGCTTCGAAGAGCGCTAGGCCATGGAACGATCCGGAAATGGTTTTGCCGTCTTTTTCCCACATGCCGTCGCCATTCTTGACGTAGCCCATCTCATCCATCAATGCGTCGCCCTTGGCTGGATCGAACACGCCGATCTCAAATTTATCGGCAAGTTCAATGCTGTCTTCAATGTAGGGGGCCATCGACCCGAACGCCGGGAATGGCGTGCGGCTGACCGGATTGGCGCCGAGATAGGCGATATCGACCAATTGCTGCTGGTTGATGTAGTAGTTGATGGCGCGGCGGAGACGAACATCATCCCAGGTCCCGGTTTTGTGGTTCATGTAGAGAGAGTTCGGCCACCAGTCGAGATTGCCGTAGGGCGGCACGTCTCCGGAAAAGGTTGTAACGTGGTCTGCACCCTCGACCACGCTTTTTGTAAGCGGTGCCGATACGAGATCCCCGGTCATGTCGACTTCACCGGCGACAACAAGCTGCGCGGCGCGGTCATGCCCTGTTTTGGGTATATTTATGACACGTTCAGCGTCCGGCAGATCGCGAAAGCCGGTTTCAGCACCCCACCAGTCGTCCCGGCGATCGAGAATAATCTGTTGCGGCGTCGAGCGGACGATCTTCCAAGCGCCGGTCACAACGGGAAGACTGCCGTCTTCCGCATAGTTGTTGAATGTCAGAGGGTCCTTGCCGGACCATACGTGTTCGGGCAGCCAGAACAGGCCCTTACCGAAATGGTTGATCAGGTGGCGGTAGGCATAACGGCTGTCGGGACGCGTCAGCTTGATAGACACAGTCATCGGATCAGGGGCTGTCACCGACGCCACCCGGTCGGCAACATCTGAGGAATGCATGAGTCCACCGGAGCCTTTGCCGTTTTCAAGAAGCATATTGTAGGTGAAAACAACATCGTCAGCCGTGAATGGCTCACCGTCTGACCACTTAACCCCGTCGCGTAGTTTGACCGTCACTTCCGTGAATTCGTCATTATTTTGGAAGCTCTCCGCGACCCAAGGAATGATCTCGTCCTTGAGCGAATTATAGTAGAAGAGCGGTTCCATGATCGGTCCGCCGGACCAGCGGAAGGTCAAGTTTGACGGCAGGTAGGGGTTCAACTGCCCTGGATTGCGGAACTGCGGTGCGCCACCGTCATCAGGCATCAGTATCAATGTCTTCTCACGGTCAACCTTATCGAGTGCAAGCGCAGGCAACGCGACGCTCGCACCTAAGACCAGCGCCAATGCGGCCAAACAGGATTTCTTCAAGATGCTCATGTTCCTCCTCCCAAGAAATGTCGAGTCCTACGACGAGATTTTCAGATTTTTCCTTTTACTTTCAATATTTTGTGGTAAAATGAGTTCAGCGTATTCTCCCGTGCCAATTGGAAGATGCCCCCCTCCGGTGGCATAGATCGTTGCCCCGGTCGTGAAGGTGTTTTCAGGGCTCAGCAGATGCAGCGCCAACGCGGTCAAATCCTGGGGCTGGCCCGCGCGCCCGACCGGATTTGCCTTGGATTGCATCTTGTCCCAGTCGGAAGGGTTGCTCCGCCGGAATGCGTTGCGGTCGGTCTGGATGAGGCCTGGAGCAATGTTGTTGATCATGATGCCTTTGGGCGCCGCCTGAATGGCGAGGTTCTCGATCAGGTTCTTCATCGCCGCCTTGGTCATGGCGTAGATCGGCATTTCCGGCGAGGGCGCAACCTCCTGAACCGAGCCGATCGCAAGTATGCGCCCGTAGCCTGATGACGCCATTTTCGGCATGAGCGTCTGCAGAAGTTCAATGTTGGACTGAAGATTGATCCGGATCTGGTCGGAGACGTCTGCTGGCGACTGAAGCAAAAACGGAACGTGATACTGGATGGATGCGGAGAGAACGAGTGTATCGATCGGGCCAGCGGTTTCCTGGGCCCTTTCCGCCAACAGGATACCTCCATTTGCCTGCATCAGGTCTTGTTCGACGCAGATGGCGTTGCCGCCATCGGCCAGTATCCGGTCGACAAGCACCTGCGCTGCTTCCGCACGGCCAAAGCTGCTGTCGGCCGCAGCACTGAAATTCACCGCGACATTCGCGCCGCGCATCGCGAGCTGGTAGGAAAGTTCGGCGGCGATACCACGGCTTCCCCCGGTGACTAAAACGCGATGTCCGGCAAACTCTGAAGATGAGACTTTACCTGTCATACTCATTTCACTCCTAGGCGTCCGGACCGGCGCCGCTCATACCGGCAAAGCTCAACGCAGTTTCGAGCTGTCTGACATCGAGCGGATCAAGCGCATTCTCGTCTGGGAAAAAGCCGATCCCTTGTTGACGGTCCACAGTGACCGAACCGCTGGAGACGTTAGTTTCGGACCCGCGTATCTCATCGAATTTCGCGCTTTCGCCGACCTGGCGTTCCAGGATCAGGAAGGAAGGCAATGCAGCAGCGACATGGGTGGAAACAGCATCAAGCACGGGGCCGACCGGGTTGTGAAGGCTACAGGCAATCTGTTTTGCTGCTGCCAGCCGCAACATCGCGATACCGTCTGCAACACCGGTCATTCTAATGTCGGGCAGGACAACATCGTGACCTTCGCCGGCAAGGACTAATTCCATTTCCGCTAGGTTCGAAACTGTTTCAGCGCCAGCGAGCATCAGGTCCGACGCATTAGCGGATTGCCTTAGGGAACGCTGTTCCTGCCCGGACAATGATGCCATTGCGCAAGGTTCTTCGACCCAGAAGACTCCGAGCGCACCGAGGTCGCAGAATATCGAGCGCGCCAGATATGGGTTGAAGCGGGCGTGGCAATCAACAAGCAGTTTTTGACCGGCATGAAGCTTCTCCCGAACAGCTGCAATGCGCTGTAAACCGTTATCGATCAGCTTCGCCTGCTGTCTGAGCGGTGTGCTATCCCAGCGCAACCCATCGAACGGTGCGATCTTAACCGCCTGCGCACCGCTTGACGCCAACGCCTTTTCCGCTTGCTCCGCAAAGCCTTTCGGTGACCTGTCGGCTATTCCGCGGTTGATGTTGGCATAAAAGGAAACGTTTTCACGCTCCGCACCTCCGAACAGACAATAAAGTGGTACCGAAGCCATTTGAGAGAGGCCGTGTAGCCAGGCTTGTTCCAGGGCTGAGGCAAAAGTTGCGCGCGCACCTGACATATTGGCCTGGCGAAAGCGCCCGATAAGATCAGCTATATCTTGAGCAGGTTCGACACGCAGACTTTCCTGCAAGCGATTGAGCAGGCTTTCCAATTCACGCTCTGCGCCAAAAAGCGTCGCCTCTCCCCAGCCGTTGACGCCGGATGAGAAGCCCAGACACAGGAACACCCAGGTCGTTTTGCCGGAAATCTGAACCTGATAGCCGTCAACGCGTACAATCGTGCATCGTGGTTGAGTTTCCAAAAAACTCAATTTTCTCACCTCAATTTTCTTTTTGTTCCATGATACGGAACATTTTTAAGAGCATCTGTCAATATGTATCAAATTTAAACTTGAACGCGCGTGTGAATGAAAATAGTTTCGCTCCATGACACACAGCGACCCGTTCATGGATAAACCCGCCGCCGAAGTGCCGGGCGCACAGGCATTGGTCCGTGGCCTCGATGTCCTCATGACAATCGGTGCCGCCCCCGCCCCAATGCGCTTTGCAGAATTGCAGAAAGCTCTTGATATTCCCAAAGGATCGCTCCACCGACTACTAGCGGCGCTTCAAAGCCGGGATCTGGTCCGCTTCGAGGAACACGGCAAACGGTATTCACTGGGTTCAAAGGTCTTCGACCTCGCCCGGCGAACGATCGACCAGTCGTCAGTTATTCGTGCGGCAAAACCGGAAATCGCTCGATTATCGCGCTCGTTGAACAGACCTTGCTGCCTCTACGTGCAGGACGGTGAGTTCGTTTTTGTTCTCTACTTCGAAGATCCAGATGCCGGAAGCGCCCGCGTTGTCAGGGTTTGGCCGCGAATACCGGCTGCGACCTCCGCACCTGGACTGGCCATTGCGGCGCGCCTTCCGCACAAGGAAAGTAATGGCAAGGCAAATCCAGCGTTAGGTCAGGTAAAGGCGCTCGGATACGCCCTTTCAAAAGGTGATGACCAATCCGTTGCCTCTGCAATCGTCGATTCGAGCGGATATCCCGTCGCCGCGTTGTGCTGTCATTACGAAACAAGCACCGAAACAGCGGAAGAGTTGCATGAAACCGGTCGCCTGGTAAGGGAGGCAGCGCAGCGTGCGTCAGGCAATGTCACCACCACAGACAATTCGACCGAACTCCCTCCTAAACCAGTTTCTAGCGGTCCAGGACTGCAAGTCCTGAATACCGGTCGCGACTTTATGGGAGAGAACCCGGTATGGTGCTCAAAGCACAAACGCCTTTGGTGGCTGGACATCCTCGCACCGGCATTGCGCTGGCTGGATGATGGCGGACTACATCCCAGCCGCGTCATTCTGGAAGACCTGACCGGTGGCCTTTCGCTCACGCGAAGCGGTCGGCTCCTGCTGGCCGGTCGCCAGGGTATTCAGCTTTTTGACCCGTCGAACGGCCAAACCACTCTTCTCTTTGACCCGGAAGAAGATAAGCCTGACAACCGGTTCAATTCGGCCGGTCTTGATCGGGAAGGCAACCTTTGGGTGGGCACCATGCCTTTGGACAACACCACTGGATACGGCAGCCTTTACAAAATTAGCCCCGATCTATCCGTCGACGTCATGCTGGAAAATGCGGGCCTGCCCAAGAACCCCGCTCTCTCGCCAGATGGCAAGAGCCTTTACATCTCTGACGGCAGCATCGGCGCACTTTGCAAATATCCGATAGACGCAAACGGAAGCCTCGGCCAACGGCAGATCCTTGTGCAGGGTTCACGAGACATCGGCCACCCCAACGGAATCGCTGTCGACAGCGACGGTTTCATTTGGGCGACAATGTATGGCGGCTGGTCGGTCAACCGGTTTGCACCAGACGGGTCGCTACAACAAAAAGTCGACTTACCCGTGCCGATGCCGACGGCACTGACATTCGGCGGGCCCGAGCTAAACACCCTCATAGTAACGTCGACCTATCTGAAAATGCCGGCAGGCTACTCGGCAATTGCGCCGCAATCTGGGAATCTCATTCGGATCGAAGGTGACGTTAAAGGTCTGCCCGCGGGCAGGTTTGACCTTTAACATGGCGTTCGAGTTGCTGACCAATCCAATGGCGATTACCGGGGAATCGCCGCTCTGGGATCCAGCGCGAGACTGTGTTTGGTGGATCGACATTCAAGCACAACGCCTCTTGAGAACGACTTTGGACGGGACGACGGCGGCGACCCCCCTTCCCTGGCAACCCGGTTTCGTAACACATGCAGAAAGCGGACGGCTCGTTGTCGGACTGGAAAACGGACTCTATCTTTTTGAACCGGAGACAAGAAAACTGGAGCGCATCTGCGAAGTTGAAGCAGATCGTGTCACCGTTCGACTTAATGACGGCAAACCGGACGCAGCAGGACGCCTTTGGTTCGGTTCGATGGACATGACGGGTCAGGGCTGCGCAACTGGCAGGCTGTATCGCAGGGACCGAGATGGTTCGATTCAGATCGTCCAGGAAAATATCGTTGTGCCGAACGCGATCGCTCCATCCCCAGACGGGTGTGGCGTTACGTTTGTGGATACTCCCAGCCGAAAGCTTGAATATCTTGCCAGTGACAAAGCGACCGGCGAGCTCGTCACACGGAGAACAATCACCGAATTTGGTACAGGTGAACACCCGGACGGCGCTTGTTTTGACTGTCACGGGAATCTCTGGATTGCTCTCATTGGCGAGGGTGACATTCGACAGATCTCGCTTAATGGTGACGAGTTGCAGCGCATTCCAGCTCCCGTAACCCGACCGACAATGCCATGCCTGGGAGGTTTTGATGGGAACCATCTGTTTGTCACAAATCAGCGCCGGTTCTTAAGTCACACCCAATTGTCCGCACAGCCATTCGCAGGAGGACTGATGGCAATGCAAGTGGCAGCGCAAGCGGGGCCCTTGTTCAAGGTTGCAGGGCTATGAACCCTTAAGCAGTTTAAAACCTCCGCATCGGTCTCACTTGACACCGCCGGTGTAACTTTTTTGCGGCCCCTGTACCAAAGTCGTAAACTCCTGACGAAGCTGCCAATCGCACCTCTAAATCTCGCCAGCAATCGATGTTTCGAGAAATGCTTTCTTGTGCTCCAAGGCGGAGTGTATTGATAACGCAAAAACCATTTTCGTATATGCAGTTTCGAGGGTCATTTCACACCCGTCGATCACGTTACATTCAACCAGCACCGCACCAGCCGCGTGAGTTCCGAGTGCTATTCCTCCTTCAGGGCACTGGCTGACCGCTAAGACAGGGACATTCCTGTTTTTCGCAGCGATCAAAGCCTCACGGAACGCTTGAGTTTCCGAGACGGTGCCTGAACCGTAACACCGAGGCACGAGCCCATCGCACTGCGTTGCCGCGAATTGAAGAACGCTCTCTATCATTCCCGGAGCGACGGCAATAACACCGACCCTTGCAGATTCTGCAGCGTGATATGCAAGCTCGGGAGAACGCCATATTGACTCGCGATCACTTGCCATCGACCCAAAAGCGTCATGCTTGCGCGAATGGGTTTTGTAGAAACGGGCTCCGTGTAGTCTGCGACCAGAAAAAAAGACCCAGACGCCGGATGGGGCTTCGAGAACGCATTGAAATGCACCCAACATGTTCGACGCTGCATCATTGCCTTCAACCGTCAAAGGGAGCATAGATCCCGTTAGAACGACCGGTTTGGCAAGGCCCTCCAAGGCAAAGCAAAGCGCCGCTGATGTATAGGCCAAGGTGTCTGTGCCGTGCGTTATGACAAATCCTTCATAGCGTTCATGAGTTTCGGAAATCAGCTGTGCAATTCGGTTCCAATCCGATGGATTGGCGTTTGCACTGTCGATGAGAGGGGAAAGAACGCACACATCAATTTCATGGCCACGAAGCTTTTCGCGCAACTCCCGATTTACAAAGTCTTCGACAACTCCGGTTTTCGGCTGGAAACCATGAGGACCGTTGACCATGCTGATCGTGCCACGTGTGTGAACCAACAAATTGGTCATGAGGGCCTCTTTGACTTGACGAGATTGACGGCTAAGCAGCGCGCAGGAACTTTGCGAGCCGAAGCTTAGCTTGGATTTGCGACTTCAATATCCGCGTTTTCGTGCTCAGCAAATTCCTGCAACTCTTCTGCCAGCACTTTTCTGAAGAGTGCGATCTCCGGCGCATCCCAGATATCCGAATGTGCTGAAAAACCATATTGAAGCGTCACCCTTGGAACCAATTCCCGAACGACAACACCCATAGGGCGAAAAAGCGGTGCAGCAAACGGTTCCGCAACTGATATTGCCAGCCCGGCTGCAACAAGCGAGTATCGCGTCGCCGAAGTTTGGCACCAGATACGCTTGTTGACATCGGACATATGCTTTTCGCGAACGGTCTCCGCCCGATCCATGCCGCGGTCGGCCGCAGGATTCGGGATCAAACCAAGCACTTCGTAGCCCTTGAGATCGTCTGACGTGACCTTTTTCTTTTCTGTCAGTGGGTGGCCTTTGAACGCAGCAAAGACATAAGCGGCTTCAGCCAGTTTCAAGGTTTGAATTCCATCCAACTCGGGCAGCAGGAATGACAGCAGGGCATCCACACGTCGCGATTTCAGCAGACTCAGGCTTTCGTTGTACGTCGCGGTTTCAATCTCTATCGCGATGTCCGGGCGCTCGGCGTGGAGCTTACGAATTGCGCCGGGTAAAATCGCGGTGGAGAGTGTGGGCAGACAGGCAAGCCGTAGCCGACGATTAATCCCGGAGCGGATCAGACGAACGGCGTCTTTCAGTGCGTCAACGCCGGCAAAATGTCTTTCCACCTGTTCGTAAAACGCGCGCCCCTGTGCGGTTAACTCCACACCGCGCGCAGAGCGAAAGAACAGCGCGAAACCAACATTGTTCTCAAGCTCGGAGATCATTCGGCTTGCTCCGGATTGGGTCACTCCCATTGAGTCCGCTGCAGCCGACACCGTGCCCATGCGCACAACCGCGAGGAAAATCTCCAACTGTCTGAAGGTCAACGGTTTTCCTCGCACTCATAGGCCATGACTATTTCGCATTCGTCAAACTTGCCTTCCGAATCTTACGATTTGCGCGCGATTGCCATCCGAACGAGCACTGCTTGTGCCGCAGGAAGAAGCACCACCCTCGCATTTTAGGGCGAATGAAGGGGGATCACAATCAGGCTGTGACGCAGTTGCCGCGCCCTGACGTCTTTGCGTTTTGCCCTGGAGAACAGGGGTTCAAACTAAGAGGGGAACTATGCAAAAAAAACTCATAATTGCGGCTCAGGCGTTGCTTTTGGCGACAACCGGCTTTGCTTCCGCCGAAACGTTGAACTGGGCTCGCGCCGGCGACAGCCTCACGCTTGACCCGCATGCTCAGAATGAGGGACCGACGCACGCGCTGGCACACCAGATCTACGAACCTCTGCTTTTACGGGACATGACGGGTGAAATCGTACCTGGACTAGCCACCGAATGGACTCCGAGTCCTGACAATCCCAACGTCTGGGTGTTCAAACTGCGGGAAGGCGTGACCTTTCACGATGGCGCAGACTTCGATTCCGAGGATGCTGAATTCTCGTTAAATCGCGCCATGACACCTAACAGCGCCATGAAAGAATTGCTATCTTCAGTCAAGGAAGTTCGCGCATCTGGCGCTTATACTCTTGAGATCGAGACCAACGGTCCAAACCCGCTGTTGCCCGCCAATCTCACCAACCTGTTCATCATCGACAAAGGTTGGGCAGAAGCAAACAACACCGTTGAAGTTCAAAATTTCGAAGCCGGCGAAGCAACCTTTGCATCGCGCAATACCAATGGGACCGGACCCTACGAGCTGATCAGCCGAGTTCCTGACAACAGGACAGTTCTGGAAGGCTTCGATGGTTATTGGGGCAAGGCCGAATTCCCGCTTGAAGTCACCAAGATCAACTATACCCCGATCAAGAACCCAGCGACCCGCGTGGCAGCCTTGCTGTCGGGAGAAGTGGATTTCACGCAGGACGTGCCGGTGCAGGATCTGGCCAGGGTCGATAGCGATCCGAACCTGAAGGTGATCAAGGCGCCACAGAACAGGGTTATCTTCTTCGGGATCAACCAAGGTGATGCTGACCTGACAACCGATAACATCGAGGGTGCAAATCCCTTTGCCGACGCACGTGTGCGCAAGGCCATGAACATGGCTCTGAACCGCGAAGCAATCCAGAAGATCGTGATGCGTGGCCAGTCGATCCCGGCCGGTGCCGTGATGCCGCCGTTTGTCAACGGTTGGACCGAAGCGCTTGATACTATCCCGGAAAACAACATCGACACCGCGAAATCGCTTATGGAAGAAGCCGGCTACGGTGACGGGTTCTCGGTGCGTTTGAACTGCCCGAACGATCGGTACATTAACGACGAGGCAATCTGTCAGGCAACTGTCGGCATGATGGCGCAGATCGGTATCGAAGTTCAGCTAGAGTCGCTGCCAAAAGCGCAGCACTTCCCACATATACCTGACCTTGAAACCGACTTCTACATGTTGGGCTGGGGGGTCCCGACCTATGACTCGGAGTATATCTTCAATTTCCTTGTCCACTCCAAACAGGAAGAGATCGGCACCTGGAACGGGACCCGTTATTCCAACCCAGAGATCGACGAGAAGATCGTCTCTTTGGCCTCGGAAACCGATCTGGAAATACGCAACGCGACAATTGCCGAGATTTGGGCACAGGTGCAGGAGGATGTCGTTTACCTGCCTGTCCACCACCAGGTTCTGAACTGGGGTATGGCGAACAAGGTTGAAACCGTCGTCGACCCGGAAGATTCGCCGAAGTTCAAGTATTTCAAATTCAACTAATCCTCCCGGCGCGGTCCAAGAGCAATTTGGGCCGCGTCAGATCGATCTCGAGGGCATCATGATATCGCATATCCTGAAACGCGCCTTTCAGTCGGTTCTCGTTTTATTCGTGACCGGGTTGGTGGCGTTCGCCATGTTTAGATTTGTCGGCGATCCAGTCGAAAACATGTTGGGCCAGGAGCGCACTGAGGCCGAAGTTGAAAGGCTCCGGGAGCAACTGGGCCTGAACGACCCGTTTCTGGTTCAATACTGGGATTTCATTTCCGGCGCGTTGCGAGGCGATATGGGCGTGAGTTTCCGGCAAGGCCGCCCCGCGTTGGAGATCATTCTCGAGCGTCTACCCGCAACGCTCGAACTGGCTCTTGTCTCGGCGCTCTTAGCCATGACCTTCGGAATCCTTTTTGGCATATTTACCGCGATCCGGCGCAAGGGTGTCATGACAAACTTCATCCTGACATCCTCGTTGGTGGGTGTGTCGCTTCCGACGTTTCTCATCGGCATCTTTCTAATTTACGTCTTCTCAGTCGAACTTAAGGTGTTGCCAAGTTTTGGGCGTGGAGACGTCATCGACCTTGGCTGGTGGGACACGGGATTGCTGACGTGGACCGGCATTCAGTCACTCATCCTGCCGGCGATCACGCTGGGGCTTTACCAGATGACGTTGATCATGAGGCTGGTGAGGTCCGAAATGTCAGAAGTCTTGCGCCAGGATTACATTCGGTTCGCCCGCGCGCGCGGCTTACCGGAGAAGGCGATCAACTTCCGACATGCCGTAAAGAATACACTCATCCCCGTCATCACGGTCGCTGGTCTCCAAATCGGTTCCATCATCGCTTTTTCGATCATCACCGAAACAGTGTTCCAGTGGCCGGGCGTCGGCCTCTTGTTCATCGACTCGATCCAATTCGTCGACATACCCGTGATGGCCAGCTATCTGATGCTGATATCCGTCATGTTCGTCGGCATTAACTTCCTGGTTGACATGGCTTATTTGGCCATTGACCCCCGGCTTCGCGAAAGCAAGGGACACTAAACCCATGGACATGGTTAAACGCGCATTCGAGAGCGATCTGTTCTGGTCGTTTCGACACTCACCCGTGGCAATCATCTCTTTCGTCGTTGCCGTCACGTTGATCCTTGCTGCTGTCTTTGCACCGTTACTGGCACCCTACAACCCGTTCGATCCAGGCAGCCTCAATCTGATGAACGGATTTTCCCAACCGATGGTACCCAACGCTCTTACGGGCGACAGTTTTCTGATGGGGGCGGATGACCAAGGGCGGGATGTCTTTTCGACGATCCTATACGGGATGCGGATTTCCCTGTTCGTCGGCTTTGCCGCAGTGATTTTCGCGTTGGTCATCGGCATCATTCTGGGACTGACGTCCGCCTATGCCGGTGGGCGAGTCGAGGCAATCATCATGCGGATCGCCGACGTGCAACTGACCTTTCCGTCGATACTTGTTGCGATGCTCGTCTTTGGGATCGCCAAAGGCTTTACCCCCGTTCACCTTCGCGACCAAATGGCGATATGGGTCCTAATCGTTTCGATTGGTCTTTCTGACTGGGTTCAGTTTGCGCGCGTCGTGCGGGGGGCGGCGCTGGTCGAAAAGAAAAAGGAATATGTGGAAGCCGCTATCCTTATTGGCCGCGGCCCGCTCGGCATTGTTTTCCGTCATATCCTTCCCAATGTTTTGTCGCCGGTATTGGTTATTGCAACAATTTCGCTTGCGCTGGCGATCATTGCCGAAGCGACACTCAGCTTTCTGGGTGTTGGAGCACCGCCTACGGAACCCTCGCTTGGTACTCTCATACGGATCGGACAGGGTTACCTGTTCTCGGGAGAATGGTGGATCCTGTTCTTCCCTGCCATGACGCTTCTGATGCTTGCACTCTCGGTCAATCTTTTGGGCGACTGGCTTCGAGATGCGCTCAACCCGAAATTGGACGACTGACATGGCCCTTCTCGATATTAAGAACATGCGCGTTGAATTCCCGGGTCGGCATGGTGTTTTCACTTCGGTGAACGATGTCAGTCTCTACGTGAACGAAGGCGAAATCCTGGGCCTTGTCGGCGAATCCGGCGCCGGAAAATCGACCATCGGCAACGCGGTCATGGGATTGCTGCAAGCGCCCGGGCGGATGTCTGAGGGAGAGGTCCGGCTGAACGGCGAGCGAATTGATCAACTTAGCGAAATTGACATGCGCAGCATCCGCGGCAAGCGGATCGGCATGATCTTTCAGGACCCGATGACGTCGCTCAACCCGATCGAGACAATAGAGTTCCAGCTTGTCGAGACAATCCTGGCGCACTTGGATGTCTCCATGTCTGAAGCGCGAAAACGTGCCGTTGAATTGCTTGAACAGGTCGGTATTCCAGAGGCGTCTGTGCGGATCAAACAATACCCGCATCAGTTTTCGGGCGGAATGCGTCAGCGTGTGGTCATCGCTCTAGCGCTTTGCGTCGAACCTGAACTGATTATCGCTGACGAGCCGACGACGGCGCTCGACGTTACAATTCAGGCGCAGATCCTGCAGCTGATAAAAGACATGTGCAAGAGCCGCAAGCTGGGTGTCATCCTAGTGACCCACGACATGGGTGTGATTGCAGAGACGGCCGACCGGGTTGCGGTCATGTATCGTGGCCGGTTGATCGAACTTGGTGACACTTCGCAAATCATGAACGCGCCAAAAGAAGCCTATACTCAGTCTCTGATTGCCGCCGTTCCGCCGTCGAACAAGAAAATCGATCGTTTCCCCAAGGTCGCAATCGCAGAAAGTGATGGCAGTGCCTTGCAGGACTTCGATTTGCAAAGTCATTGGCTGGGCCGTGGCAGCGCTTACGAAACGAGTTCAGGCAGCCTGCTCGAAGTCCGCAGTCTGCGAAAGCAGTTCCTCATCAAAGGCGCGATCCGACCGAGCAACCGCAAATACTTGGACGCAATCAAAGACATCAGTTTCGATGTAAAGGCCGGCGAAACCTTTGGGCTTGTTGGTGAGAGCGGCTCAGGAAAGTCCACGGTCGCACGTGTGATTACCGGTATTTATCCTGCGACGGGCGGCGAGATGGAGTTCGACGGCCACGATCTGATCAACACAAAGAATGCCAAAGAAAAACAGCAAGTGCGGCAAGACATCCAGATGGTGTTTCAGGACCCTTATTCCTCCCTGAACGGACGCATGAAGATCGGCGCAATCGTGGCTGAGCCGATGTTTGTTAACAAGCTCGCCGAAAACGGGAAGGAGCGCCGCGAAATCGTGGCCGATCTCTTGGAACTGGTAGGACTTGGCAAAGACGCCGCCCGAAAATACCCGCACGAGTTTTCAGGCGGGCAACGCCAAAGGATTTCAATTGCACGCGCGCTAGCTACACGGCCTCGGTTCCTGATTTGCGACGAACCCACCAGTGCGCTCGATGTCTCCATCCAGGCACAGATTCTCAATCTCTTAAAGGACCTCCAGGACCAGTTGAAGCTGACCCTTCTCTTCATTAGCCATGACCTTCCGGTGATCAGGCAAATGTGTGACCGGGTCGGCGTGATGCGGTTTGGGGACCTCGTGGAAGTATCGGAAACAGAAGCCTTATTTGAACATCCTCAACACAGCTACACCCAGACGCTGATTGGTCGAATGCCCCGTTTTGCCAAGTGAACGGGGTCGATGAGATATGTGGTACGGTGTTTCTTAACGCTTGTACGTCGACTAGCGGCCGCCATTATGCCCAGCCCTGTGGCCGCTAGCCGACGTGTAGAGCCAACAAAAGAATGAAAGTCCGTTTTGAGCCACACGCGCGCTCCTGATGAGTGCGGACGATTGTCCACCACGGTTTTGGGAATGCCCTAACCGGTCACTCTCATCACGGCCCATCACTCTTTGCGTTTGCGCATTATTCCGACGGCCAATGGTGGCCGAAGGAGAACTCAAAATGGGTATCGCACTATATGATCCTGCTGCGTTGGGTCTGCGCATGCGAAATGCTGATTTATGGACCAAGCGGTTCTGACAACCTAAACAGGTTCCTACGACTCACCGAAAATCCAGGCTTACGTGCTCGGAGCCTGAACAGTGATCCGTCACGAAACCTAGTCAGTTTTCGTATTCTTCTCACGCTCATAAACATGCCGAAGCGTCGTTGTGAGGTGGTCTTCCAACAAGGAAATTGCTTCAGCTTCGCGGCGCTCCGTGACGGCGTTCGCCAAGGCTTCATGCGCAGCAATGAACTGTTGGGGATCCGTCCAGCTATCCATCATCGTGGCCCGATAGCGATAAGCTTGGAGATATAGGTTGTCTGCAAGACTCATCAATCGTGGTGAATCGCACGCGGACAACAGGGATGCGTGGAATTGCTGATGCAAGTCGTCGAACTCAGGACCGCCAAGACTCTCCCCTTCTTGTTGGCGGCGGACAAGCAGTCGCAGTCTGTGAAGGCTTGCAATAATGGATGCGGCCCACTCGTCATCGCCTTGCTTCATTGAAAGACGAAGCCCCTCTCGTTCGATCACGAAACGCGTCAATGTAATATCTCGAAGATCCTCGTAGCTCATCTCACGAACCCTGAAGCCCCTTCTTTCCGTGGCAACAATCAGGTTCTTCGACAACAATCGGGACAGCGCTTCGCGGATTGGCGTCGTTCCAATCCCATACGTGTGTGCAAGCTCTGTTACCCCTAGCCTCGCACCTGGCTTTAGCTTTCCAGAAAGAATGTCCCTTTGGAGCGTCTCCAAAGCTTGCTCCGTGAGAGTTCCGCGGGCGGAGCTAGCTATCAACTCGGTGAACGTTTCTGCCATTCGTGTCCTCTTCACGAGACTAGGTCGTTGAAACTTCCTTTCGCGTGACGCGCAGGGGAGCCGCCTCATCGTCGCCGTCGTTACCATAGTTCCATGGATTTGCGCAAGAGTTATAGGTAATTTCCATTTTTATGCATAAAATCTTGTATTGCGTATTTTTATATGTTTTATACATGCACTCTGATTGGCGAACGCGATGAAGGGCGTTGGCGTTTTTGGGAGGACAAGCTTTGCAATCCAAATCAATCGTAAAATGGACCGTGTTACTTGCGTCGTTCGGCGCGTTGAGTGCAGCAAATGCTGAGGAACTTGGCGAACCTGTGCCGCCGATTAGCCTGGTTTACTACGCTGCGGATATTGGTATCGAACACGAGCAATCTGCTCGGATCCTCTCGTCCGAGTGGGCGAAACTAGGTTTAGAATTCGAACTGCAACCCATCCAATTCGGCACGTTTGTCGCCACGATTAATGTGGGTGGGGGCCTCGAAGATATGGCGGTTGTTGCAGTCGGTGCGGACCCAGACCGTACGGACCCTACCTATTGGTTGTCCGATTCCTCTGCATGTGGCGAGAGGCGCAACGCTTCAAAGTGGTGCGACGAAGAATACTCCGCTTTGGCTTCCTTGCAGCGAACCCAGATAGATCTCGACGAGCGAATTAAGACTGTCAACCAGCTTCAGAATTATCACCATGAGAAGGCCCCTTGGTGGCCGGTCACCCACTATGTCTATGGTATGGTTTGGAACAGCGAAAAGTGGGGCAATATCAGCAGCCCCGCGCCGCTCGCCCCTCATGAAGACCCGGTGCGTCCCTGGCTTTCAGCTGAGCCTTTGACAGATGATCGCATTCTCGACTGGGCTTATTTGGAAGACGTAAGCGGATACAATCCAATGGCTGAGGAAGGTGCCGTCGGCTGGGTACGCTTTGTCTTCGATACTTTTGCGAAAAATGACCCGTCTGGTGAAATTGTCCCCTGGGCGGCCGAGTCCTGGGAATTTACGGATGAAACAAATCTCCGGGTCAAGCTGCGAGAGGGCATGACGTTCCACGATGGAGAGCCTGTTACGGCGGATGACGCCGTATTCACATTGAACAAGGTTGTCGAAATACAGCCCCCTGCGATGGCCGCTCGCCTAGGAAACATCGCCAATGTCGAAAAGGTCGATGATTACACCTTCGACATACAGTTGAAGTCATCTGACTCAGCATTTGTTCCGACCGCGCTGACGTTTCTGTTTATCCTGCCGGAACACGTCTGGGCCGATTATAGCGGTGACTTTGTCGATCGTGACATTGTGGCGGATAACGCAGTCATCGGAAGCGGACCGTTCAAGTTCGAAACCTGGCGCCCCAATGAGGTTCACGAGTTGTCGACGCATACCGCGCATTTCGCTGCGCCGAAATATGATGGTGTGCGACGGCTTGCCTTGGGTCAGTCCGATGCGATCAGCGCAGCGCTTCAGGCAGGCGACGGTGATATTGCGACCGCGGTGCTGCCTGTGGCAGCAATGAGCGACCTCGCCGCAAGGGAAGACCATCTGGATTTCATTGAGCTGCCGACGCATGCGTCTCAGCTGGTCTGGGTCAACAATGAAAAAGCGCCGTTTACAGATCTCGCTTTCCGGAAGGCCCTTCGCATGGCAACGCACAACCAGCGCGTCGGCATTGAAGCTTTCCAGGGCTTCTTCATCCCGGCCGGTGCCGGGCCTGTGCCAAATCAGCTTGCCCTCTGGCATGACGAAAGTGTCAAGCCTGACGCTTTCGACATAGAAGGCGCTCGCGCAATCCTGGAAGAAGCGGGCTATGGCTGGGACAGCCAGGGACGGCTGCACTATCCCCCCCCAAACTAACGGATCGAACGCGGGCCGGCTCCTGCTTTGAAAGGCTGGCCCGCAACTGCCTGGAGCCGCGGCTTGTGTCAGGCCGACTTGAGCCTCTCAAGCAGGGCAAACGAACTCGTGTCAAGTCAGGAGCCATTGGGTGCGCGCGTATCTCATTAGTCGGAATGTGCAATCGCTTTTTGTGGTTTTCGTCGTCACTTCGATCATGTTTGTGATGTTTCGGATAATGCCGTCTGACCCGACTGCAATGCTCGTCGATAGGGGAATGCCGGAAGAGGCCCGTCAAGCACTCCTGGAGAAATGGGGCCTGACCGGAACTCTTTGGGATCAATATCTCCGATACTTTGGAAATCTCGCGGTCGGCGACTTTGGGGAGTCATTCTTTTATCGTCAGCCCGTTTGGGATGTTCTTTTGCCCCTCATTGTGAACTCTCTGATTCTGGCAATACCGGGACTTTTGTTGGGTGCGTTGATTGGAGCCGGTCTGGGCATGGTTGTGGGGTGGTCCAAACGGGGCGGCCGTATTGAAAACATCGGCATCTTCGTCGCCACCATTGCCCGAGGCACGCCGAGTTTCATCGTTGGAATTGCCCTTCTTGCGGTCTTTTCAAGTTGGCTTGGTTGGTTCCCGGCGTTCGGCATGGGCGATCCCGGCGATGCTGCTGGCAGTCAACGCTACTTCACGTTTGAGTTTCTCCATCATCTATTCTTGCCGCTGCTGGCGGTGATCATTTTCTTTTTGCCGGAAAATCTACTTTTGATGCGAAGCGGCGTCGTCGAAAGCAGGACCGAAGACTACATCGAACTGGTCCGCGCCAAAGGCGTTTCCGAGCCACGTGTGGCGTGGCATGCGGGCCGCAATTCACTACTGCCACTTGTGACGTGGCTCTTTCCAGCTCTCGCGGAAACGGTTGCTGGTCTTATCGTCATCGAAATCGTCTTTGCCTGGCCAGGTGTTGGGCGGGAGTTGGTCCTGGCAGTAACGCGACAGGACTATCCGCTTGCACAAGCTGCATTCATATTGATGGCTCTTCTGATCGTTCTATCAAACCTTGCCGCTGACCTCACCTACACGAAACTTGACCCACGGGTCGCTTATTCACGAGCGAAGCATGGCTAAAACTCCAACACTCACAAACAAGGCTGCAAATGTCGGTCTGCGTCACCGAATGCTAAACCCGGTCGCAATGTTGTGGCAGGATGGCAGTGCGCGCATTGGCATGATTGTCTTTTTCCTGTTTGCCGTTGTTGCGATATTTGCCCCTTACTTGGCACCCTATCCGCCCTTCGAGTCGTCACTGAGCGAAGCAGGACGCCTGCGCCGACTGGAACCTCCGTCCATAGATCACTGGTTGGGCACGACGACCTTTGGCCACGACGTCTTTTCGCAGCTGATCATGGGGTTTCGGCTGGCCTTTGTGGTGGGCGTTGTTGCTGCGCTTGCTGTTGGATTTGTGTCCACTCTTATCGGCATCATCAGCGGCTACTTCGGTGGGGTCATCGACGACCTGTTGATGCGGCTGACCGATGTTGCGCTGTCGATCCCAACATTGCCCTTTGCAATTGTTGCTGTCGGTCTGCTTGGGCCTAGTATCGAAAACATCATCCTGGTGATTACCGTCCTATTCTGGAGAAACGGTGCACGGATCATCCGGTCAACCGTGCTCACAGAACGCGAGAAAATCTATGTGAAGTGGGCGCGAACGGCTGGTGCCTCACATTTCCACATCATCATAAATCATATCCTGCCGAACGTGTTCCGGATCGTTTTCCTCTGGATCACGATGTCCGTTGCCTTCGCCATTCTGACCGAGGCAAGCCTGAGTTTCTTAGGCCTCGGCGACCCTACGGCAGTGAGTTGGGGCCAGATGCTGAACACGGCGTTCGTGAGCGGCAGCTTGCGAACAGCTTGGTGGTGGGTCGCGCCGCCATCGATCGCATTGGTGGTTCTCATTTCATCCATCTACCTGATTGGGCGCGGATATGAAGAACTGAACAATCCCCGGCTAAGGAGGCGCTAGTCGTGGCGATTACATTTGAACAATTGCAAGCACAACTGGATGAAAAACCATCCGTTCATCTTGAAGTCCTTGATTTGGCGGTGACCTACAAAACGGTCAAGGGCTCGTTCCATGCGGTCGACAACATCAGTTTCGAAGTGGCTCCGGGATCCAACCTCGGGCTGGTTGGTGAATCGGGCTGCGGGAAAAGCACTGTCGTTAAAGCACTGATGCGACTTACGCCCGAAGACGCTGCGCTTTCTGGTCGGGTTCTCGTCAACGGTGCTGATCTGATCGCGATGAACGCAGAACAGTTGCAGAAAGTGCGATGGACGCAGATCGCATTGGTCACTCAAAGCGCAATGAACTCACTTGATCCGGTTGTCCGGGTTGGCGATCAGATCGTCGAGTCCATTCGTGCGCATGTTGGCACCTCTTATGCGACGGCTTGGAAGCGAGCTGAAGCGCTGTTCGCTATGGTGGGCCTGCCGGCCGCGCGCCTTCGTGAGTATCCTCACCAGTTTTCTGGCGGGATGCGCCAACGCACCGTCATCGCTATGGCGCTTAGTCTGAATGCAGGACTTCTTCTGGCCGACGAACCCACAACCGCGTTGGATCCAATCATGCAAGATCAAGTCTTGGCGCGGATCCAGGCATTGCAGAAGTCGCTGCATCGTTCGATGATTTTGGTGACGCACGATATCGCGGTGGTGGCCGAAACTTGCGAGATGGTTGCGGTCATGTATGCGGGACGCATTGTAGAGTACGGGCCGACGGCAACCGTGCTGACGAAACCGCTGCACCCCTACACCATGGGTCTGGAAAACGCGTTCCCCAGGATGCCTTCCGGAGACGGCGTCCGACCGCCCTTAATCTCAATTCGTGGCGGTTTGCCGAATCTATTGAGCCCACCCAAAGGGTGCCGGTTTGCGCAGCGCTGTCCGTTTGCGACCGAACGATGCACGACCGAGGATCCAATCATCGACATCAAGGCGTCTTCACATGTCGCGGCATGTCATTACCCGTCCCGGGCCGAAGAGTTTCGCAGGAAGGCAGCCGAAGCAGAAACATGGAACGCGATGGAGGGGATCACGTGAAGGAAGGCGATGCCGACGAGATCATTGTCGAGGCGTTAGATCTCAAAACACACTTTTCGGCGAATTCGGGCCTGCTCCAGGCGATTTTTTCAGCAAACAAACAGGCCGTCCGAGCGTTGGACGGTGTGAATATCTCTATCCGCGAACGGTCCGTGACTGGGCTTGTTGGCGAAAGTGGGTGTGGCAAATCAACCTTCGGGATGACGCTGGTGCGTATGCACGAACCGACTTCAGGCGAGATAAAATTCGCCGGTAAACCTGTCACGCACATCACCGGCGCAGAGCTCAAGAACTATCGCGGCCGTGCGCAAATCATTTTTCAGGACCCATACTCTTCGCTGAATCCACGCTTGACTGTCGGCCAATTAGTCGAAGAACCGTTGCTGATCCATAAAATCGGTGATGATGCAGAGCGAGCTGAAAAGATAGCGCGTGCACTTGGGCACGTTCGCCTTCCAGCGCAGGAATATCTGCACCGATATCCTAGCGATCTTTCCGGCGGTCAGCGCCAGCGGGTGGCCATTGCGCGTGCTCTTGTTATGGAACCGTCATTCATCGTGGCGGATGAGCCGGTGTCAATGCTGGATGTGTCGGTGCAGGCGGGCGTGCTTGAGCTTCTGGAAACTCTGTCACGCCAACTCGGGCTCGCCGTTCTCTACATCTCTCATGATATTGCGACAGTTGGCTACATCTGTGACCGGGTTGGTGTCATGTATCTCGGCAAGGTCGTTGAGGAAGGTCCGACACTGAGTGTCCTGAATGAGCCGCTTCACCCCTATTCAGAACGCCTTCTGGCAGCAATTCCAAAGGTTGATACGAATGCGACCCGAAACAGGGTCGAAATGTCCGGTGAGGTGCCATCTCCTTTGAATGTCCCGCCAGGTTGCCGTTTTTCCACGCGATGTCCTCACGCAACGGATCTGTGCCGCACCAAGGAGCCCGAACTTGTTGAGGTCAAGCCAGACCATTCGGTGCGATGCCACCTCTACTAGACAAAATCCAGGAAGCGCGTCGTGTCACTGATCGACCGAAAATTTGGGAAAAGATATGCCGAAATCGAAAGTCATTATTACCTGTGCGATAACAGGCGCTGTACACACGCCCACGATGTCGGACGCGTTGCCATTCACACAAGAGGAAATAGCAACACAAGCCATCCAAGCTTACGAAGCGGGTGCCGCGATCTTACACCTTCATGCCCGTCGCGAGAGCGACGGCTTTCCCTCGATTGAACCCAAAGATTTTTCCAGATTTCTTCCGAGGATCAAGCAAGCAACGAATGCGGTGGTGAATATTTCGACGGGAGGGAGCCTTCACGCGAGCATCACGCAAAGACTTGCGCCCGCCACTACCTTCTCGCCTGAAATGTGTTCGTTAAATATGGGATCAATAAACTTCTCATTTCACCCTTTGGCAAATCGATATCAGAGCTTTAAATTTGATTGGGAAGAAGAATACATCCGCAGCTCAGATATGAATATTTTTCGCAACACCTTTGCAGACATTGCCGAAGTTGCCAAAACCATCGGTGGCACCGAGCACTCAGTGAAGTTCGAGCATGAATGCTATGACGTCGGCCATCTGTATAACCTGCGTTTCTGCATGGATCAGGGTCTCTTTAAGCCTCCCGTATTTTTACAGTTTGTTTTGGGGATTCTTGGCGGCATAGGCGCCGACTTGGACAATCTGATATTCTTGAAACGAACTGCGGATCGGTTGTTCGGTGACAATTACCACTGGTCGGTACTGGGAGCCGGAAACGCGCAGATGAAACTGGCGCCTGTTGCTGCACAACTGGGTGGAAACGTGCGCGTAGGTCTAGAGGATTCATTGTTCCTGGATCGCGGAAAGCTCGCAGCATCAAATGCTGATCAAGTGCTCAAGGTGCGCCGTATCCTCGAAGAACAAGGCTACCAGATCGCAACACCAGACGACGCACGCGAAATGCTCGGACTTAAAGGCGGCGATCAGGTCGCATTTTAAGGTTCCAGCTTCGGCGAACAGATCGGGTTTGATGTTCGGTAGCATCACACTTGTGATGGGATCGTACTTGGACTTCAATCTCGCATCGAGACGAAGCACAAGTGCAGATGATCGACAACATAATAGTCCGCACATCTGCTTGCTACTTACATCGAGAACTTGGCTAGCTCAGCCCTGGCTGACTGCCAACCGCATCAGTTGGTTCTGTATATCGCTGCACGAAATCGACGGAGCGCTGGAGCCCACCAAGCGGGAATATGTGAACTTGGCTCAATTGACTGTCTTGGTGCGCTCTCAGGTGGGCTTGTAGACCTCGCAATATTTCTATGGGTTCATACGGCAGCAACAGGTTTGCCACATCTTTCGCCCGTCTTTGCAGGACGCGGATGGACGGCCCAACACCACATGCGACTGCGAACTTAATCATGGTTTGTAGCTTGGCCGGGCCTGCAATTCCGAGATGAACAGGAAGCATGACGCCTGCATCACGCAGCTGCCGCTCCCACGCGACAATCGGCTCGATCTCGAACGCAAATTGCGTGACAATTGCCATTTCGCAACCGGTTCGGTCAGAAAAATTTTGCTTGTCAATCAACGCCTTCATTGCATTGTTGCTGGATCCATCCGGATCGATATCCCGATTGCCCTCTGGATGGCCGGCAATGTGCAACCGCTCAAATCCGTATCTGTCAAAAAGACCCGAGTCCAGGAGTGCGAGCGAGCTATCGTAGTCTCCAACCGGGCGCGAGATGCCACCTGCCACCAACAATGCTTGTTTTGCTCCAGCGTCGCGATATCGCCGTAACCAGTTTTCAAGAGTATTCTTGTTGTCGACCAGTCTTGCCGGAATATGAGGCATGACAGCAAAGCCCTCTGATGTGAGCCGCGCCACGGTAGAGACCATGTCCTCGATTGGCGTGCCAGCGATATGGGCAACATAGATGCGCGTGCGTTGCGGTAGGATGGTCTGAAAATCCAGAATCTTTGGCGCAGTTCTAGGCATCACCTCAATCGAGAAACCGGACAACACATCCTCGAACGAGCGACTTGCCTCGATTCCTCGTTCTTGTTGTCCGTTCCCTGTAATCCAACGGGCAATATTGAACATCTTAGCTCCAGTTTCCCATTGCGTTAGGGAGAAACCCCAAAGGTGTCTACGCGGATTAGCGCTGCGCCGGTAAGCCCTCCAACCCTAGTGGGTTGAGGAGAACAACATGGCCGCGCTTGCGTTCAGCGAAGCCGCGTTTCTCGAGTTCTTTCAGAAGTTTGTTGACCCACTGTCGAGAGAGACCCGTCTCCGTCGCCAATTGCGATTGCGTTACCTTGACCCGCGTCTTTTGCTCGCCTGAGAGTTTGGATCTCGATAGCAAAGAAGCACTTAACCGGCCCAAGCCATCTTCGGTTTTTGAGGAGCATCGCAGGTGATGCTTTGTCTGGTCTTGCAGCACGGTCACCAAGTTGCTCGCAAATCTCGGCGAGGCAGCAAAGGCAGTTTGAAGTTTCTGCGACGTGAACAAGCAAACTGTTGATTGTACCAGGACCCAATGCGCGCTCTCGTGCTCCAGGTCCTCGGACAAGGAAAGAACCGCAGGTGCGGAATAAGGGATTGTGGTCTCATTGCCCTCGACGTCTTCCCGCAAAGGACGCAAACCGACGCGGCCACTCAGGAAAAGCGCGATTGTTTCGCCCTCTTCAACAACAGTTTCAAGCCAGGAGTTGCTCGACACCGTTGTGTGCCGCCCATTTGCGAGGACCGCGTCCCATTCTTGCCAAGGCAGTCCATGACACAGACTGTCGATCTTGCGTTGAGTTTTCAAATGCCCTGACCTCCCCTTCAAGACATGTAACCGACGTGGAGCGCGAGACCCCGTTTGGTACTCAAGACACTCGTGAATTCAGGTCGCGTCCACATGCGTCATCAATTATCTTACATAGATGTTAGATTATTAAAATTTCCCACTTTGTCAAATCCCATTGCGGGCAGCCGGTTTCAGTGACTGTCAACTGGTTGACAGAAAACGTTGGAGGCCCGGGCTAGTGTCCTCTTCATCACAATCCATAGGAGGAGAGGAAGTGGTAAAGCGCAGAAAAACAAGGCTTAAGCACCTGGCAGAGAAGGTCGCAAAGGGCGAGCGCATCGTCGGCATGGAGTGCCATGACACGCCAAGCGCAATCATCGCGGAAGAACTCGGCATGGATCTTCTGTGCTGCGGCAGCCCCGGGCCAATGGGCCTCATGGGTCACAAATCTATGGCAACGGTAGATTTTGAGGAGCAACTCTACATGCTGGACGGTGTCCTGCGTGGAGCATCTTCACCGTTCATAATCTGCAATATGCCCAACACAACAGCGTGTATCTCAATCGAAGAATCCGTGCGCAATGCCGCGCGGGTCGTGAAGCGAGGTGCTGATGGTGTTCACATTGAGCCCTCTCTGGGCACCGTAGAGCACATCCGTGCCATCGTTGCAGCCGGCATTCCAGTTGTCGGACACTTCGGCGTGCAGGGAGAGCGCGCGGTCATGAACTCGGGCCATGCTCCGGCGGGCCGCACCGCAGAAGAAGCCGCGAGCATTCTCGAACTTGTAAAGGCGTCGATCGACGCCGGGATTTTTGCCGCTTTGTTCGAACACACCTCGGTCGAGTTTACCAAATGGTGCTACGAGAATCTGCCGGTCGCAGTGGCAAGCCTGGGGTCCGGACCGCACGCACACGGGATTTTCCACGTCTCCAGCGACATAATCGGCTGTTCGGTCTTCCCAATTCCGCCCAAGCGTGAAGTGTTTGGCGATGTTATGGGTGAAATGCGCAGAGCATATACGGCCTATTTCGAACGCGCTCACGGAGGCCAATTCCCGAACCCGGATTTGTCTCACCATATGTACGAAGGCGAAGCCGATGAAATGGCAAGTCTGTTGAAGATGTGAGTATGCCCGGCGACCCACTTACTCCTTCGGGCTTGTTGTCCTGGATTTCCGGGTTGCCGGAGCGCAACGCTCTGTGCGTTGATTGCGGTGCTGGCACAACTGGCACCGCAAACGTGTTGGCCAGCACCTACGAGCATTCAATCGCCTTGGATATCAATCCAGTTCATGGGCACTGCGAGCCAAACGTAAGAAAGGTGGCAGGAAGCGCAAATCACTTGCGTTTCGAAGAAGGCTCCGTTGATCTTCTGATCTCGATCCAGGCCTTTCATAACTTTGATCGGGACAAGCATCTGTCGGAAGCGCTTCGAGTTTTGAGACCAGGCGGTGTGTTCGCCGCGCTGTGCTGGGGAGAGGTCGACATACCTGCACCCGTAAAACATGCCTACACCCCGGTCTTTGAAGCCATCGATCCCTGTTGGGAAACCGCGCGCGCCGATGTCATGGCTGGGTATCCAGGCATTTCGATTCCGGGCGAGGCCATGACGCTACCTGAAACGTACCGGAGCCACTGGTTCGATTTGGATCAGTTTGAAAGATACCTGGCGACATGGTCTGGGCTGCAAGCCGCGCTGAGCGCTGGCGTCGAAATACCTGAGCCAAAAGACAACGACCTCGAACGCATCGATCATGTATTCGAGCTGCGTTGGCCACTGATCGGCAAGGTCTTCAGGGTTTAGGCCTAGGTATCCTGCCAGATCATCTGAGACAGATCGGTTTTGTTGGCGCTGGTTTCCATCGGGCAATCCGGGCAGGTTTTTGGGGTCGGCAGGTTTTGACAGCCATTGCAACCGCGTATCAACCGCAGTGTCCGCATGACTTCGTCTTCAAGTTCGAGCATTCGAGCGGCTTGCCCGCGGAGTTCGTCCGAAAGGCTTTCCAGAATTTCCGTCATTGCCGCACTGGACAAATCGCCGGTTTCGAAGTCCCGGCGTCTCGTCGCAATTTCCTGGATGGTGGTGACCGGGATGTTGAGACTGCGCATGCGATGCGCCAGTTTTGCAATCGCCAGACCGGAGCCTGAGTAATACCTTGTTCCGCCGTCTGAGCGGACAGATGAAATGATGCCCATCTCTTCATAGCCGCGAATGGTGCGGATACTCAAACCCGACAGCTGAGCAAGATCTCCGATCTTGTATGACTTCTCGCGATCGTCCAAAGACATCGGTTGTTTTCCGTTCATTGCAGCTCTTGGTCAGAGCCAGGTTTCCTCGCCCGCAACGCAGAAACGGCGCCATAAGTCGCGACGCAGTAGGGAACTGCATAAGTAAGCAGGCACTTGAAGATATTGACGTGTTCGTTGTTCAACATCGCATCACCCTGATTGATGAGATTGAGCGCCGTTCCGACGACCAGTGCAACTTTCAACGATCTGACAACAGTCTCCCGCTCAAACGCAGCCTGTAACATTGACCCTCTCTATATCTCACATCATTGTAAGATATAGAACCAAAAACATAAACACTATAATGAAAAGCGGCTTCTATCAGCTGCTTCACATTTGACTATTGAAGCTCTGTTGAGAAAAGACTCGGTCACCTGGCCACAATCCTTGGATCTTTTAGATCTCGAACGACACCCAAGCTGACAGCACCCACAGAATGAGTTGAGGCGACCCACGAATCCGCCATTCATGATGATCGCGGTATGTGGCACTAGGGCTCGGAGTGGACCTTTTTTGCAGAAACACAAAAGACCTCTTTGCGCGCCCATAGCGAACGTTCGGACGCTTCGCTCACGCTACCGAAAGCGGACATTAATTACCTCTACATTGAATTCACAGATTGGACACGAAGCTGGCATTCGCTTCTGATTGAACGAAAACCAGCAACAAGAAAAAATCAAATAAAGTGATTTCATCTGCCTGCCTTCAGCTCTGGCCAGCGTTTTTTGAAGAGTTTGGATAGCTCTCGCCGTTTCACATCGCGTTCTCCTGAAATTTTGGTCCGTCGTTCATCCCTCAAAACACTCACACTTCCGTGAAAGAGACTGGCGGTTCAATCAGATTGTGCGGTTGTTGCGTCATTTTCATTAGAGAGTGTGGGCGATAGATCGGCTGTGTTTCATAATTGAGCCATAAGGTAAAAATGACACATCCGAACTTAGAGGCGCGAAGAAGCACCTCCGCGGCCAGAACCAACAAACTGATCTGGCACGCGGCACGAGTCGCAGTTTCAGCAATCATTGCGTTTTTTTGTACTGGATCCGTATCCAGCGCCGGTACCCTCCTTAAGGATCAGGTCACCAAAGCGACCCTCAAGGCACCGGCAATAGAATACGACATATACTTGCCGGACGCGGCTCTCGCCGAAGGTGTACGCCTGCCTGTCATCTACTTTCTCCATGGCTTCGGTGCTTCGGGAGAGGAGTGGCAGCACGCTGGCGAGCTTCCAAAGGTACTCGATCGTTTGATTGCTACCGGCGCGATCGCGCCGTTGATCGCAGTTATGCCGAATGCAGGAAAGAGTTGGTACATTGACAGCGCTCGTTTTGGTGGCCCAGGCGACTACGAGAGCGCGATTGTACGCGGGCTTGTCGAAGAGATCGACGGGCGATACCCCACCGTGCCGAAAGCAGCCAGTCGCGGTTTGGCAGGAATTTCCATGGGAGGCTACGGCGCGCTTAGGCTCGCGTTCAAGCATCCCGAGGTATTCGGCGCTGTTGCAGCGCTAAGTCCGGGCCTTTTCAAGAAAGATGGATTGTCCTGGCAGCACGGACCGGAAGAGGCACGCCTTGCGAAAAGGCAACACTGGTACGCAAACACCTTCGGGTCGCCTTTCGATCTTGGCTACTATATTGCAGAGTCTCCATTTAGCTATGCAGAAACAGCATCATCAGCAGCGGACCTACCTCGAGTTTTGCTTGCCGTCGGTGACGATGACTTTTTCGGGTCATATGACGGCACGGTCGAGATGTTTCTCGAGTTACGTCAACTTGGCCAAAAGCCCGAGCTGCGAGTTGGAAATGGATGCCATAACTGGGCGTTTTGGCGATCAATTCTTCCAGACACCGTTCGCTTTTTCGATGATCAATGGAGCAGGAATGCCGATAGCGATCCCGATATTGAAATCAGATGAGAGCGGAGTTCGGCATCACTTAACCCAAACCGCAAAGCCATTGCCCTGTTCGAAAAATCAGTCTCGTTGAAAAGATGCGGTATCGATCTTTTCGACAACCCAGTCTGATCTGCCGATCTCTCGCCCAAATGACGGAACCTTGCTGCGCGAAGTCGGCGGTGAACTCGGCCCGGTGAAATGATTTGTTTTTTCGATACGTTGCGAGATTTCGCGTTGCCTGCTTGCAAGACTTGAACACCTGCGTCCCCTTCGACGAAGACCGAGCCCGGAACGGGCATAAGGGATTTGCGATCCTGGTTGTCCGAAAAAAAGCCCGTAAGGCTACGCGCGCGCGACCACGTCGAGGATCAAAAGGCATTGTCATCAAGTTTTTCTGGTCCGTGGGTTGCCAAGAATGTGATCTGCGGCCGATAGACACATCTTTTTGCATTAGGGTATTGACGTACGCGTCAGCCGAAATCCGAGAAAACACAACAAAAGACGTCATTGAAAGGTTCTGACCCAAACACGAGAGCGGATTCAAAATGTCAAGTGATCCATTGACGGACATTGTCGGGTCCCTCGATCTCATGGGGGCCGTTTTCCTCAACGCGGAGTTTACCGCTCCCTGGGCGATCACCGCGCATGTGACAGAAGAAGATTGTCGACCGTTCATGCCGGTCCCGCGCCAGGTCATCGCGTATCACGTGGTCAAAGAGGGCGAGGCGATCGTCTCTCTCGATCAATCCGAAGGCTACAGGGAACACCGGCGCGTAAAAGTCGGCGATGTCGTCTTTCTGCCGTCGAATGAACAGCATGTGCTCGCGAGCGGGACGGGCGAAAACCCGATCTGCGGAGACGATCTCTTGCTGCCAGCCGGTCAGGACGGCCTCGTGCGGATCGTCCACGGCGGAGGCGGAGCGCGCACGCGTATACTGTGCGGATTCATGGCTTCCAATTCAGTTCCAAACCCGCTGCTCGACACGCTTCCCAAGCTTCTGGTGATTAACATCGAAAGTCTCGAGACCCGCCGCTGGATCGAGGCGTCGGTCGCAATGGCCGCGCGCAAATTCACCGCGAGCCGAGACTCAAGCGATGCGATGGTGTCCGGCTTGTGCCGGCTGCTGCTGATCGAGGCGTTGCGAAATCATGTTGAGCAGCAATCGTCACCGGGCGGATGGCTCAACGGCATGGCCCATCCACGCATTGGCCGCGCGCTCGCCCGAATACACACGAATCTAAGCGCTTCACTGCGCGTCGAGGAACTCGCGGCAGAAATCGGCATGTCGCGCTCTGCGTTCGTGGACCGCTTCACCGAAGTAATGTCAATGGGTCCGCGTAAGTACATCCTCGCTCAAAGAATGGAAGCGGCAACAGTGCTCTTACGTGAGACCGGGTTAAGTACCGCCGAGATTGCCTATCGCGTCGGATACGACGCACCCGAAGCGTTTTCGCGTGCATTCAAAAGAGAGACCGGTTACTCACCCATTGAGTTGCGGGACCTAAGAGAGGAGCCGGCGACGCGCGCAGACGCTGTCGTGCGCAACGGAACTTGCTCATAGCCAATGCGAAGACACCCGCATCAGGCGATTTTCCGTTGAACATCAACGTGCGGCATTTTTCGCATGGATTGATCAGTCCAGAACGGTTCGTACATCTTGCGGTATTCCCTCGGGGTCAACCCAGTCGCGCGCTTGAAAAGCCGCCGGAAAAAGGCGACGTTTTCGTAGCCCACTTCCACCGAAATCTCATCGACCGGTTTTTGACTTACCTCCAACGCCTGTTTCGCGGCTTCAACCCGGAGGTTTTGAACGTATCCGATGATTGTATTGCCGGTTGCCTGTGAAAAACGGCGTTTCAGACTTCTTTCGGGAACACCGATCACTTCGACCACGCCGGTCACGGGATCGGAATGACATAAATTTGCCGCCAGCCACGTTTCCGCCCTGCGCACGAGGCTGTCTGCATGCGGCCGTTGCCGCGCGAGATTGGCATAGGGCAATTGGCCATCAGCGTGCCAGCTCATCAGAAAAAATTTGGCAGTTGAGACGGCTTCGCCTGGAGAGATATGGCGCGAGATAATATGGAGTGCGAGATCGTGCCAGGAATAGGCACCTCCGGCTGTTACCAGACGTCCGCTGCCGTCAGCAAAAACGAGCGCGGGTGTCGGATCGAAGTTCACTTCAGGAAACTGCTCGCGAAACATGTCTTCGTAGACCCAGTGCGAAGTTGCCGAGCGTCCGTCCAGAAGCCCGGCTGCAGCGAGCATGATCGCGCCCGAACACGCCGAATAGATGATTGTGCCGTTGGACCAGCAGTGCTTCAGCCATGCACTCAGCTCTTCATATCGATCGGCAACGGTATCGTCTGCTCCGACCCAGATGTCCATGATGACGAGAACTTCGGGAACGTTGCTGTATTCCGTTGTGAGATCCGGACTGACCGGGACACCATTTTCACACCGGAATTGTTCAGCGCACGGTGAAACGATGCGCGTCCGAATTAGTTCTGGACCGGCTTCAAGACCGGAAATTTCGCGCCAGACCCTGCCGCTCGTCGCCAAGACATCAACCATTCCATAAAGCGCCGATCCGCACGTTTCCGGGATTGCGAGGAGCTGTACCTCAAGTGGTCTTTGGTCTGCCATCTCTTCCTCGTCGATTTTGGCATGAATGGATCGGGATTTGACTAATCGGTGCTGAACACCGCTCGGATCAGTCGGTAATCATCACCAGACTAGCGATTTGCGGAATTGGACCTGTCTCAGCGCAGATATTCAATCCCCTAGCAGTCCCCAAGTTCCGACCAAGCTTCGGTTGCTCATGTGCTTTAGCAGCAACTCTATCGGGTGCACGTGGAATTACCGACGCCGATTGCACAGAAGGAAGAGACGAAATGCGCGACATACACACAACGCACCTCGCGAAAACGCTGTCTGTTGCGCGCGAAGAAGCCCGGTTTCACACGTTACTCAAAGCATATATTGCCGCGAGTCAATCGAACCCTGCATTCAAAAAAACGTGTTTCAACCCTCTTGCAGGAAGCGCGGCAGGTTTTGTTTGCCGCCTGATGACACCACTCATCAATGTTCTGTTTGTCGCAGAACCAGCAGGCCTGATGGAAGATCGAATTGATCGAAACAAGAACTTGCGCCGCGCTACGTCACAAAAATCATGACTGCAGAACCTTGAAACCACATCATTTTTTAGATCGGGATAAAAATGTCAAATGATCCCTTAACGAATATTATCGGATCCTTGGATCTCTTGGGGGCTGTATTTCTGAACGCTGAGTTCAGCAGCCCCTGGGCGGTAACTGCACGTTTGGCTGAACGGGAGTACCGGAGTTTTTTTCCGGTCCCCCGGCAGGTCATTGCCTACCATCTGGTAACCGAAGGCGAAGCGATCGTCACGCTTGAGAAGTCCTGTGGCTATCACCAGGAGCGTCGCGTGAGAGCTGGAGATGTGGTTTTTCTGCCGTCAAATGCTCCTCATGTGCTCGCGAGCGGAACCGGGGCGCAACCAGTCCGCGGCGACAATCTTCTCTCATCCGGCGGCTTTAAAGATCTCACGCGGATTGTCCACGGCGGTGGTGGGATGGAGACACGCATCCTTTGCGGCTTTATTGCCTGCAATTCCGAGCAGAACCCATTGCTCAACACGCTTCCAGACCTTCTTGTTATCAATATCGAAAGCCTCGACACGCGCCGTTGGATCGAAGCCTCGATCACAAAAGCTGCAAGAGAATTCGCCTTTAGTCGCCGTTCGAGCGATGCAATGGTGTGCGGGATGTGCCGTCTGCTGCTGATCGAAGCGCTACGAATCTATGTTGATCAAAATCCGTCGCCCGGCGGGTGGCTCAAGGGCATGGCTCATCCGCGCATCGGACGTGCACTGGCACGTATACACACCAGCCTGGGCACTCCGCCGCGCGTGGAGGACCTTGCTGGTGAAATCGGGATGTCGCGATCCGCATTCGTTGACCGATTTACCGAGGTGATGGGGATGGCTCCGCGAAAGTACATCTTGACTCAAAGGATGGAAACGGCTGCCGCACTGTTGCGCACGGACGGACTGACCATGGCGGAGATAGCCTATCGTGTTGGATATGATGCACCCGAAGCTTTCTCGCGCGCCTTCAAACGGGAGATGGGTCGTTCACCCGTCAATTGGCGCATGCGATCCCAAGATGCGGCTTAATCAGTCCGCAAGAAACTCTCTGCACAGTTTTAATACCTGGCTCCAGGCCGGATCACCTGCGTGCAGTATGTGGTTGCGCGTATCCAGACCAACGAACTGCGCATTTGGAATACCTGCGGCCAGGTTCTGTCCACACTCGAGTGGCACTACGCCATCGTTGCGCCCCTGCAAAACAAGCGTTGGAGCTTTGACTTCTGAAAGAAACGGTTGAACATCAATATTGCCGAGAGCTTGCAGGAGCGCAGCCGCATTTATGCCTGTTGTGGAACGGCGTTGAATATCGCTGAACCATTGCCAATGATCCGGTGGGGCATCTGGCATATATGTTGCGCTGATGAGTTCAGCTACAGCAATGGAACCGCTCCATTGGTTTTCCATTAGCGTCAGCATGGCTTCGACGGACTTGATCTTTTCCTCGTCCCCTCTTTGCCGCCAGCCTTTTTCGTATCCCGCATACAAAATGAGCTTGCTCACCCGTTCCGGATGTTTTGCCGCATAAACGATGCTGAATGCAGCTGCCTGCGAAACCCCCAGGATCGGAAATCGGCAAAGGCCCGCCGCGTCGGCTACGGCCTCCAGATCTTCAACCTGCCGCGTCAGTGAAAAATCCGAAACGTCCCATTCGCTCAACCCGTTTCCCCGTCCGTCATACCGAACGAGTCGATGGGTTTCGGAAAAGCCAGAATTGACATGACGCCAGACCGGACTTTCCCAATCGAACTCGAGATGCGTAAGCCAATGCCCTGTTTTCAGAAGGGGTGGTCCATCGCCAGACATGGCGTAGGCGATCCGTGTACCGTCATGACTACGACAGAACCGGATGCTTTGATCAGGCGCTGCCATTTCCGTGTCCGGTGTATTCTCGGGAGCCTGTCCGATCGGAACAAGCGGCGCGACAAATCTCACTCCCCGGCCACGCATTGTCCTTATGTAGCGTTGAACGTTTCCGTCGTCGCCCAAGGCGCGGCGCAGATCACGCAGAGCACTTGCAACAGCGGCATCGGACACGAAGCGGCCGTTCCAGATCGCGTCTATGAGTTCTTCCTTCGAAACCACTCTGTCGGCTTGATCAATCAAGTAAACCAGCAGGTCGAAAACAAGCGGCTCTATGGAGATCCGGTCGGACCCACGCCAGAGTTCCAATGCGGATCGATCTACGAGGAAATCGTCAAACGCGTGTTTCATCGCTTGCACTTAGCACGAACCCGGAACCCTTTTGAAGAATACTGCGCCCGAAACGGTTTTTCCGTCGCAGACATATAGCTTTCGCAAAGCCCTGACTACTGTCACTGAGAAGCGGCAACACCTTCCTGCACAAAGCGCACCTCACACGGGCGTGAGAAATTCTGGACGTTTGGTCATGCGGATTGGTCGTCCCGTCATTCGCTCCGCGCGCCGAACCGCGTAGACATGGGACACATTCAAATCGCACTGTGAAACCATGAAATATCACAACTTTCGCCACCAGCCGCCAGGCCGGGCATGCGCCCGTGCCAAAGGTCGGAGGCGATGACTATCGCCAGATGAACGAGATTGGCCATTCGTGCAACCGGCACGCTTGAGCTGACCTCATCACGAAAACCTGCCGATCACCGACCGCTCACCACTTTGCAGCGGAAAGGAGACGGCTGGCCGAACCGCGGCGCCGCCGCACCCATTTTTTAAAATTGAAAAGGAACATTCATGCGCAAAATCGCACTCCTTCTTTTGTCGTCGGCTATCGCCTCACCGGCATTGGCTATCGACGCATCCGTCAAGGACGCTCCGGTCGCGTTTGACGTCAACTTCATCTACCACGTCGATGCCGGCGTCGCCGAACAGGATGTCTATATCGAGCGGGAAACGGGCTCCGGCGAAGTCTGGCGTCCCGGTCCGAAGGATAATTTGCCGAACGCACCGCTTTTCGCTTCAGCGGAGCCGCAGCGCCACATGCCGGGCAATCCCGAGGCAGACGGCCCCTATCCTCAAGGTGCAGATCTCAAGCTTACCCTGAGGGAGTGGCTCGGCGCCTCCGGCAATGGCCAGTATCGCTGCGAAAACGGTCAGGGCCACCTCACCATAGATTTCGAAGGTTTGGTACCAGATGGGGTCTATACCCTGTGGCACTTCTTCATGGTCAACGGTGCTACCGATCCGTTCATCGGCACCTACGACCTGCCTGCCGGCGCTTATGACGGCAGCCAGTCGATCTTCACCGCCGATGCAAGCGGTGCAGCCGTTTACGACCAGACCTACGAAACCTGCCTACAGCTTTCGGGCGAACAGCTTTCCGCCGGCCTTGCCGTGAATTGGCACAGCGACGGCAAGACCTATGGCGTGGAGCCCGGAGAATTCGGCCTAAACGCACACATCCAGTTGTTTGCTGAACTCCCGACCCGCGCTGGTCTCTGAACCTCCAAGAAGTCGGTGCGGACCCGATCCGGTCCGCACCGTTCACACAAATCAAAGGAAACCGGAAGATGACAATTGAAATTCAAACGCCTCAAAAAAACGGCGTCAATGTCCAAGCAATCCTCGAGGCGCGCACGGCGCTCACGGAGGCACCAGAAGCAGGAAAGTTCATTTGGCGAGCCTCCTGTGAATGGCTCGACGGCGTGCACAGCCGCTCCACGATCGAGAGCTTTTACGGCCTTGGCGAAGAACAGAAGCACGACCGCGTGTTCACGATCGATGCGGACCACCCACCGCAATTCGCCGCCCCTGACAACGGTGCGACGCCCGTCGAAATCGTCCTGGGCGCACTTGCAAGCTGTCTGATGGCCGGTCTTGCTTCCGTTGCCGAGAATCGCGGCATTGAGCTCACGTCGGCCAAGGCCACCGTCGAAGGAGACATGGATCTTGCCGGCATCCTGGGCATCGACGCAGACGTGCGCAACGGCTTCAAGTCGATCCGTGTGCATTTCGACATCGATGCCGACGCATCGGCGGAGGATATTGCCGCGCTTGTTGCTCAGTCGCAAAAACGGTCGGCGGTGTTCGACGTCATCACCAACCCTGGAAACGTGCACGTCACCGTCGGTTGACGGGGTTTCGTTGCTTGTTACCTCAAACAGGAAATCAACCATGTTTCAGCATTTGAAAGAGCGTTGGTTAGGCGTGCGAAACGCAATGGCAAAGCGCCGGAAATCGCATCTGGACACGCTCGATGACAATGACCGCATGCTGAGGGACCTCGGACTGATCCGTTACGACGTTCATGACGTTCATGCCAGGATCAGACGTTTGGATCTTCCCTTTTAGCGGCCGTATCCGGGGCGCTGTGAAACCGGCGCCCCCCAACCCAGTCAAATTGAACGAAGCATAAGTCGGCTCAGGGGCCGACCCACAAAACAGGTCTATTCGATGAAGCACGCAACTGTAATCGTCGTTGGCGCAGGTCAATCCGGCCTCGCCATGAGCCGCGCCTTGTCACGGCGATCGATCGACCATGTCGTGCTTGAACGAGGCACGGCCGGGCAATCCTGGCGAAGCGAACGCTGGGACAGCCTGCGCCTGTTGACGCCGAACTGGGCAAACGGACTGCCCGGAGCCCCATATAACGGGCTCGATCCGGACGGCTTCATGGCGTCCGGCGAAATGGCCAATCAGCTTTTCCACTACGCGGAGACAATAGCGGCGCCGATTCTTTGCAATTGTCGGGTTTCACGCTGCAGCTTCGATGGAACGCGTTATCGCGTGGACACCAGTCGTGCAACCTTCACCGCGGAAGTGGTCGTGATCGCGAGCGGTGCGGCGGGCAAACCACACGTACCGGCAATTTCCGGAGCAGTTCCGGGCGGCATTCTTCAGATTACGCCTGACCACTATCGTCGGCCTGCCGATCTGCCGGATGGCAAGGTGCTCGTGGTTGGAGCCGCGGCCACCGGCGTCCAGCTCGCTCGCGAGCTTCATCTCTCGGGACGGCCTGTAACACTGTCGGTGGGCAGCCATGTGCGATTGCCGCGAACTTATCGCGGCAAGGACATTGAACACTGGTTGGACATTACCGGCGTTCTGGACCAGTCGACCGGCGAGATCGATGACGTCGAGCGCGCCCGGCGGATTCCGGCGCCCCAGCTTGTCGGGGGCGGAGCAATTGATTTGAATTCGCTTCAGGACATTGGCGTCGAAATCGTCGGACGGTTTTCCGACGTACGCGACGGCAAAGCATTGTTCTCCGGCGGACTTGCGCATGTAACGACCGCAGCGGACCTGAAAATGAACCGCACTCTCGATCTTGCAGACGATTGGGTGAAGGAAAACGGATTGGGTAGTGCTGATGCTGCGGTGCGCCCGGGAGCGACATCCATACCCCGGGATCCGCGGCTCACCCTTGACCTGGAAGCCGAAAAGGTTCGGACGATTCTCTGGGCCACCGGATTCCGGCCGGATTTTTCCTGGCTCGATCTGCCCGTTTTCGACCTGCGCGGCCGCCTTCGACACGAAGGAGGTGTTTGCGGTTTGCCAGGGCTTTACGTCCTCGGATTGCCGTTTCTTCGCCGCCGCCGCTCCCATCAGATCTCCGGCGCCGAAGCAGACAGTACCGAACTCGCACATCACGTCGCTCACTATCTAGATGCGCGCCGCGCTGCGTGAACCATCTGAAATTCAGGAGACTTTATCATGTCGAACCTGCTCGTTGAAAAGACGCAAGTTCAGGAAACCAGGAGTGCGCGCTCAACTCCCGATATTGCGCGCAGTGAGGGCCGAAAGGCATCAATCCTAGAGGCGATTGGAGAGACGCCGGTTGTTCGTCTCAATCATGTTGGCCCTGCCCATGTCGAGCTCTATGCAAAGCTCGAAGCATTTAATCCGATGGGGTCCGTCAAGGACCGGCTTGCTCTCGCGGTGATCGAGGCTGCGGAAAAGTCCGGAGAGCTTTTGCCAGGACAGACGGTTATCGAGGCGACCTCCGGCAACACCGGTATCGGACTCGCAATGGTCTGTGCCCAGAAGGGCTATCCACTCGTGATCGTGATGGCGGAAAACTTCAGCGTCGAAAGGCGTAAGCTGCTGCGTTTTCTGGGAGCGAAGGTGATCCTCACCCCGGCAGCGGAGCGCGGAACGGGCACGTTCCGGACCGCCGAGCAGCTTGCCGAAAAGCACGGCTGGTTTTTTTGCCGACAGTTCGAAAACCAGGCAAATGCTGACATTCACAGGCGGACGACGGGACAGGAAATCTTGAACGACTTTCAGGATATAGGTCTGGACTACTGGGTTACAGGATTTGGAACCGGGGGTACACTGAATGGCGTGGCACGCGCACTGAAAGCATCAAGCCCGGAGACGAAAATCGTTGTCGCCGAGCCTGAGAACTCCCAGATTCTCAACAGTAGCATCCCGCAACTGCGACGCCCGGACGGGGCGGCTGCGCGAAGCCATCCGAACTCTCGTGCGCATCCGATCCAAGGTTGGTCTCCCGACTACATCCCCAAACTTGCCGGTGACGTTCACGATGCCGGCCTGATCGATTTCTTCCAGCCAGTTTCCGGCGCCGATGCGCTGAAGATCAGTCAGGAGCTTGCTCGTCGCGAAGGCATCTTTTGCGGACCAAGCGGTGGAGCGACGGTCGCGGCAGCGTTGCATCTGGCATCAAAAGTGCCTCCGGGAAGCACTATTCTTGCAATGATACCCGACACCGGCGAACGGTACCTTTCCACGCCGCTGTTCGAACGCATTGCCGTGGACATGACCGAGGAAGAAAAAGAGATTGCCGCTTCTGCACCTCCCCCGGCGAAATCAAAATCAAGACCAGAAAAATCCAAGCCGATTGCGATTTCGGGCGCCGCCAGATCTTTCGTGCGCAGTGCGATTCATGACCCTGAAGCACCAGTTGTCATGTTTGGTTTCGAATGGTGCGAGTTCTGCTGGTCGGTGCGGCGACTTTTCGAAGACGCCGGAATTCCGTTCAAGGCCATCGACGTTGACAGCACAGATTTTCGGGCCGATGACCGCGGAGGCGATATCCTGCGCGCACTTTTCGACGAGACTGGGATGCGCACGGTGCCGCAAGTCTTCGTCGGTGGTGAACTGATTGGAGGCGCCACTGAAGTTCTTGCAAGTGCCGGGAATGGCATGCTTTCGAAACGGTTGGTGGGTCTTGCCAAGCCCATTCATGCCTGTACCGTCAACGACCCGATGGGGTATCTGCCGACCTGGGTCCGCAAGCCGTCGGCGCCGAATACGGTTCGCGGTGCAAATGGGTCAGCGTCATGATCGGACATGCCGTGCTCTTGGAACGCGCGCAGGCAAAACTGGATCGGCCAATCTGGTTTGCGCTTACATCGCGTCAAGCAGATATTGCGATAAGCGCGGGCTCGGCGCGCGCCTATCCCACCGACATTGCACCTTTTGCGGCATCCGACCCGGAAGACGAGACAGATCATGCGGGCCTTGCCCGCCTGACCCAAATACGCGCGGACGGCGTTCATTTGCTACAGGCCAATGATGTACACGTTCCAAAGGGCCTTGTTTGCACATTGAAGGTGCCCAGTGTGCAGATGGTTCTGGAACGTCAACTTGGGACCCCGGACACTGCCGAAGTCGTGAGGCTCACCAAGCCGGACGTGAACGACATGCGTCACCTGGTGAACCTGACAAGACCTGGCCCCTTTGCCTCCCGGACACTTTCCCTCGGACCCTATTGGGGCATCCGACACCGCGGACAACTGATCGCGATGGCAGGCGAGCGCATGCGACTATCCGGCTACTGCGAGATCAGTGCGGTGTGTGTCCATCCCAACCACAGACGCCGAGGCCTTGCACGCCGACTTGTATCAGTTGTCGCCGCGGGCATATACGCACGTGCTGAAACGCCCTTCCTGCACACCTTCGCCAACAACGAAAGCGCCATTGCCTTGTACCATGACATGGGCTTTCGCCTCCGCAGGCAAATGCACATCGCCGCATTGATGGCGGCGTGACAATTCCCTCTACGCCGGCATGGATTGCCGCGGCTTAAGCCGCTCTGAGACGCTGGATGCGCTGAAGCCTTGCGCACTGGTTTCACGGACACGGAATCGTGAGCGCTTTCGGCGGTTCGGTCATCCCGACTGGTGGCGCGATCATTCTCTACCTGGATCGCGCTGGCTAAAGAGTGGTTCATCAAGTCAAGGCGACAAAGGTCGCAACGTGCTTGAAGCAGACCGGACAAGAGGACAGACGAGATGCAAATCATGGAACGCTGGCACGAAACCTCGCACACGCCGCACCCGCGCTACGACACGCTGCAGGTGATGGCCTTGCATTGCTCCGGATCGGATAACACACAATGGGAGCATCTGCCCCGGTGGCTCTCTTCGGATGTGTTTGTGATGCGTCCGAACCTGGCCGGCCCGGAGGCGGCTGCAGCTGGGTGGTCGATGTCGACCTATTCGTTAGAAGAAGAAGCAAAGCCACTGATTGATCAACTAAATAAGGTCTCTGATCCGGTCCATCTGGTGGGCCATTCCTATGGCGCCGCCGTTGCGCTCCACATCGCGCAGAACCATCCGGATCTGGTTGCCTCGCTCTGCCTCTATGAACCGACCAGTTTTAGCCTCTTGAACGGAGCAATACCCGAGGATGCCGCCCTGTTTGACGACATCAGGAAATTGGCGACCTCGGTTCATAATGCGATTGAAGAGGGTTACCCGGATTTTGCTGCGCAAGTCTTCACCGATTTTTGGGGTGGACTCGGTGCCTGGCAGGTCTTGCGCCGCGATCGACGTGCGGCGCTCACCGACTGGATATCAAAATGTCCTTTGGATTTCGGCGCACTGCTTTACGAACCGGACGAGGCGTTTCAGAAGGTGCAGCACCCGACAACCTTGATTATCGGGTCGCAAACGCACAGACAGACGAAGCGGATCGGTGAGCTGCTGAAAAGCAAGCTACCCGATGCACGGTTGATTGAAGTCGAAGGCGTCGGCCATCTGGGACCCTTCATTTTCCGGGACAAGGTGGCGGACCTTGTCGAAGAACACCTGAACGAGATGACTTCGAGCGATATTCTGCGACAAACAATATGAACTTGGAAAATCCTAATTCGACCGGCATGCCGGGCTTATGGTCCAATTGATGGAGTTAAGGATGGTTGAGCTGACACCACCGTTGAAACTGGCCACCGAAGCGGACGCTCCTGAGCTCGCTGAACTCGTAAATTACGCAGGTGAAGGATTACCGCACTACATTTGGGCGGGCCTCGCAGCAGAAGGCCAAGAACCCTGGGAAGTCGGCCGTGCGCGGCAGGCAGAAAAAGCACGAGATGGCACTGTGGTGGTGGTGGATCACGGAACTGGCGCGGTCGCCGGCCTGACCGGCTACAAGATTGGCGCGGCGCCAGTAGAAATCGCGGACGACTTCCCGGCCCTGTTTCGTCCGTTGCAGGAACTGGAAAACCAGGCCCTCGCGAGCTGGTACGTGAACGTTCTGGCCTGTTATCCCGAATATCGTGGCCAAGGGCTTGGTTCGCGCTTGCTCGATCTTGCAGAGGAAATTGCACGCAGCGAGGGTCTGCAAAAGACGAGTGTCATCGTGGCCGACAATAACACGGGCGCGCGACGTCTTTATGAGCGCAAGGGTTACAAAGAGGCGGCAAAAGCGCCTTGTGTGAAAGAGGATTGGGAAACAGACACAGAATACTGGGTGCTTTTGATCAAGCCACTTTGAGATCCGGTATTCGGTTCATCTGCCTAGCTGAATTCCACCCCCAGCGAAGCGCTTGTTTGTCGTCAACGATTTGAAGCTGTCACCCCAGAAGGACGTCTGATTTTCGCGCTGCAGAGCGAAAATGTGCATATGCGTCGCTAGTGAAGACTTTGCCAATTTAGAGCGAAGCAAGAAATCGGAATGGCAGAGCCGCGCAAAAGGGTCCTTCGAGCGATCAGCACAAATAGCCGGATTGCGCGCCCTAACCGGAAGTCTCTATACTTGCGATCTGTTCCCGAAAGCCGACATTAACTACAGCTCGGGCAAATAGTTTTATCCTGTCCAATTCGGCGCGACGGCCTGTAGCCAATTTAGCCTTGCGACGCCAGTGTTTAAGCGTTGAGCGTCGAAGAATGACTTGCGCCACATTTCGTGTTGGGCCGCATAGTCCACAACGCGTGTTTTGGTTCAGCGCGTTCTCAGATTGCTTTCGGCAAGGCGACACGGATGCCGTTTGTGGCCGGACCGATGAAGATCTGGCAGCTTAGGCGCGACGTCGGCGCGAGATTGAAGGCAACGTCCAGCATGTCTTCCTCATCTTCGCTTGTCTCTCCAAGGGACTCGTTCCACGCCTCGTCAACCCAGACATGGCATGACGCGCATGCGAGCGAACCGTTGCACTCACCTTCAATAAGTCCGGCGTCTCGCAGCACTTCCATGACCGAAAGCCCCTCGCCCGCAACAAGTGTTCGCGATGACCCGTCGGCCAGCGTTACGATGATTTCCATATCAGTCTGCCCCCAAAATCGGCGGGCGCCGTTCAAAAAGACGAAGCTTTTCTTCAAGCGCTGCACCAATCTCCAAAAGACGCTCTTCCGTTCCCATGGGGCCCGCGATCTGAAGGCCGATTGGTAACCCATCGCCCGTGAAGCCCGCCGGAACGGACAGGGCCGGTTCACCGGTCATGTTGAAAACATATGTGTAGGGACACCAGCGCCAATCATCCGGAGATTCACCCGGTGGCGCCTCCGCATCCAAGTCAAAAGCCGGTGTCGGCATCACGGGCGCCAGCACCGCGTCAAAACGCGAGAAGAAGCTCTTCGTGGCTGCAGCGATATGCAACCGTTCCGAAAGCGCCCGGTGATAGGCCAGAACATCAATCTGCCGGCCCCGCGCAGCAATCTCCTGGATCAGCGGATCCATTTTTGCGGCGAGGTCGGCAGGATAGGTGTCCAGAAAGCCGGCATAGGTCGCTTCCCAGAATACAATGAACGGATCGAATGGATCGAGCGGCCATTCTGGATCTGCCTCCTCTACGTGAACACCAGCGTCTGCAAGCAGATTGGCGGCGAATTGGAGCGCGTTGCTTGTCGCCTCGTCGGCGTGGGAGCGCGTGCCAAGGCCTTTTGTGAAGGCAATTCGAAGCCCCGCAACCGACCACTCTTCAATTGCCCGCGGCGCATACGGGACCGGCCAGGCATAAGGGTCTCTTGGCTCTTGACCCGCCATCACTTCAATCATGGCCGCAACGTCGGCAACAGATCGCGCCATCGGCCCCGTCACCGAATGGGGCATGAAGATAGAAGGCGGAAAGGACGGAACACGCCCGAAGCCTGGTTTCAAGCCGACAAGATTGCAGAATGCTGCCGGGATACGAACAGACCCTGCCCCATCGGTTCCAAGGGCAAGCGTGCCCATTCCGGTCGCAAGCGCAGCCGCCGCGCCGCCGCTGGAGCCGCCTGGCGTCCTGTCGAGTGCGTAAGGATTTCGGGTGACGCCATGCACACGGCTTCGGGTTACTATTCTGGAGCCGGATTCAGGCGTCGATGTCTTGCCGATGAAAACTGCTCCGGCCTCTCGAAGCCTGGCAACAGGAGGAGAGTCCTCCATGACCGGAGCATCCGGATCGAGAGCTTCGGAGCCGCGTCTAAGTGGCCAGCCGGCGACCGGTGCAAGATCCTTGATGGATGTGGGAACGCCATCAATTGCGCTTAAAGGCGACCCGGCCCTATAGCGTGCCTCCGATGCCCGAGCCATTTCAAGCGTCGTCGATTTGTCGATGTGCACGAACGCGTTGACCGTTTGACCGTATGTGTCGATCCGATCGAGCGCGGCCTGTGCCGCGTCGACCGGACTGGCCTCCCCCGACACAAACAGGCTCGTCAACTCGTCAACACTGAGATCCGCCAGGTGCTTTTGCACCTGTTGCGTTTGTCGCAAGTTCAACATCAATAGAGCTCGAAATACTCTTCGGTTTCAGCTGGTGGGATCTGGTCGCGCAAACGGCTGGTTTCCTGCCACTTCATGGCAAGATAGACCTTGATAAACTCGTCGCCGAGCAGTTCGCAAAGTGCACCGTCCGCTTCCAGCGCCTCCAGAGCGTCTTCGATGGTTGTCGGCAGTTTCTCAAAGGAATCGTTGTCTTCTTTTGGCCCTTGCCCTGCAGGGACAAGCGTTCGTCTCTGGGTCACGCCCAAGAGCCCGGCGGCAATGACCGATGCGGCCACCAGATACGGATTGGACAGTGCCGAGGGAACGCGTACTTCGAGATGTTGCGACTGGTCCCGGCTCGCCTTGACACGAACGCTTGCCGAGCGGTCCTGCACACCCCAGGAGATGTTGGACGGAGCATAAGTGCGCGGACGGATGCGGCGATAACAGTTCGGAGACGGGCTCCAGATCGCCATCGACGCACGGGCATGATCGAGAATACCCTGCACGAAAGACCGCATGAGAGGCGACATGCCGTCTTCGGGTTCGGCATCCAGGAACGCATTTTGTCCAGTGTCTTTGTCAAGCAACGAAACATGGAAATGTGAGCAGCTTCCCGAAAGTCCCTTGTAGGGTTTGGTCATGAATGTCGCCAGAAGCCCTTGCGTCTTCATGAACTCCTTGACTGTGTTCTTGAAAACGAAAGCCCGGTCGGCAGCTGCAACGCCGTCAAGCGCCGAATAGTTTATCTCCACCTGACCAGGACCGTGCTCAACATTGTAAGTGATGATGTCGATACCACTTTCTTCAAGCGTTCTGATCAAGGTGTCGACGGCGGGGTGTTCGTGGGTGCGAGCCGTTACGAAAATCGGCTGGCCGGAGAAGATCGGCGCACGCTTTTCCGCATCGACGAGGTAGAATTCGTATTCATGGCCCATCTTCACGGTGTAACCCATGGAATCGGCCAGCATCAGCATCTTCTTCAAGAGCAACCGCGGCGTCGCCATTTGCGGTTTGCCGTCGTACCACATCGTGTCGCAGATCACCCGACAGGTCTCGTCGAGCCACGGCACCGGTGTCAGCGTGTCTTCGTCGACCACAAGGATGCAATCGGTATAATTCATTTCCTCGTTGTAGCCGGAGTTCCTCACCGGGATCGAATAGCTGTCCAGAGCGACCGTTCCACCGTAAAAGTTCAGGCCCGAGCGCATGTAGGAAGCAACGTGGCCGATCGGGATGGTCTTGCCGCGTGACAAACCAGCCATGTCAGGGAATTCAAACCGGACATATTTGTATCCGGCATCGGCGATTTTTTTAACGAACGCTTCCGAGCCGTCACGGGTTGCCAGTTGCAGGTCCGGGACGGTGTTGCAGTGTTGGCTCAGGTTGAGGGTATCGAGCATTGGTCTTTCCTTTCCTGGACAGCAACGCGTCTTTCAGCGCGCCACAACAAGGTTGTCTACGCCGATAAGCGTCATGAAATTGGTGTGGAGGCGTTCGGCCACCGCACGATAAGTCGGTAGAAGGCTTGTGGTTTCAGCGACCATTTTCGGGATATTCTCAATGCCGACCGCATCTTCGAGTGATGCTTTGTATGCGGGGATCTCTCCCCACTCGGAGATCGTCTTGTCGGTGATCTCAACGTGGTATTGCAGGCCATAGGCGTACCGGCCGAACCGGAAGGCCTGGACGCCACACGCGTCGTTTTCCGCCAAGACGACTGCCCCTTCCGGCAGTTCGCAAACTTCAGCCGAGTGCCACTGAAAGGTTTTGAGATCAGGTCCGATGCCGGAAAAAAACGGGTCGGAACGGCCGGCGTCCGTCAGCTTTGCCGGCGTCGGACCGACTTCCGACAAGGCGCTCGGCGCCACGCGGCCGCCGACGGCTTCTGCCAGCAGCTGATGGCCGAGGCAAATACCGAGAAACGGCTTGTTGAGATCCATCACCCAGCGGCGGATCGCTTCCTTTTCCGGTTTCAGCCAAGGATAAAGATCCTCTTCCCAGACATCCATTGGCCCTCCCATCACCACAAGGAGATCGAAGTCTTCCAATGATGGAATCGGTTCGCCTTCGTCGATCTCAACGGCATGCCAGCTCAAACCCGCATCAAGCCATAAGTCCCTGAAAACTCCGGGATGTTCGACATCGACATGTTGAAAAACAAGAATGTTCATGGTCGCCTCAGGCAGATTGAAGGACAGGGTTTTCCGACGATCCGGGAACACCTCGTGTCGTCGAATACTCAGAGTGGATTGCTTTGCCGGGAAAGACGCGCTGATGCGCGGAGTGGGCTGCAAGAGACGCCTCGGCAAATCCGGTCAGGATCAGTTTCAGCTTTCCCGGGTAATGCGCGATATCGCCGATCGCAAAGACGCCATCACGGCTGGTTTGGCAGGTCTCGGCACTGACCGGGAGCACTTTGCCCTCAATGGCAATGTCCCAATCGCGCAACACGCTGATGTCGCTGGCAAGGCCGAATAGAGCGAGGAGCACATCGGCTTCAAGGACCGTCGTTTCACCGCCAATCCGCCCGACACCAATCCCTTCAAGGGTTCCATTGGAGCCCTTCAGGTCGACAAGCTGATGTTTCGTCAAAATGTTTATGTTCGGATGCGCGCTCATCGCCGCGACATTGGCGGGATGGGCACGGAACTTGTCGCGGCGGTGAATGACGGTCACCTCCTGCGCGACTTCGGCCAGAGACAGCGCCCAATCGACAGCGCTGTCACCGCCGCCGGCGATCACAAGGCGCTTGCCGGAAAAACGATCCCGTTGCGCAACGTGATAGAAAACGCTGGTTGTCTCATAGTCGCGAATGTCCTTGAGTGGTGGCCGGTTGGGGCCGAACGCCCCTGCACCTGCGGCGATCACGACTGCACGTGCGCGCACTGACTCACCCTTGGACGTCTCGACGGAAAAAACACCGCAAGGATCCTCGGACAAGCTCCTCGCCTCCTGCCCAAGAAGATACGCTGGCCGATAAGGCGCCGCTTGTTCAACAAGGTCTGAGACAAGCCGGTCCGCTCGAACTTGCGGACGTCCGGGGATGTCGTAGATGGGTTTTTCCGGATAAAGCGCCGTCAATTGCCCGCCAGGGTCGGCGAGCGCATCGATCACCGCCGCGCGCATGCCAAGTTGCCCGCATGCGAAAACCGCAAAAAGCCCCACAGGCCCTGCACCGACGATGACGACATCCACGTCCGTGCTCATTCGGCTGCCTCCCTGGTAACAAGCTCCGCTTCCAGGGAATGAACGCAAGTGGCTTCCCCGATATCGCTTTTTGCGCCCTTGTGCAGGACGTTTATGTTGGCTGCGGAAGCCTCTGCGTTCGGCCAGCGGCCCTTGTAAACGACACCCATGCCGGGTTGTGCAATTTCACTCACGTCGATTGTGACGGGCAGTTCCCCGGCCTCGTTGGTCAGCGTTGCAACGTCTCCTGTTGAGAGGTTGCGCGCTTCGGCGTCTTGCGGATGCAAGTGCAGAGCGATCGCACCGATCTGCTCCTGGATGCCCGGATCGTTGGCGTAGGAAGAGTTCATCTGCCACTTGGATGCGGGGGAGACAATGCGCAACCGACCGCCTTCGGTCGGTTTGTCGGCATGCGGTTCCGGCACGCGCGGCAAACCGTCAGCTTCGGCGGCTGCAGATGCGATTTCGATTTTCCCGGACGGTGTTGCAAACCCGTCCGGGAACTGCATGCGCGGCTCATCGAAAATCTGAACGGTTCCAGCTTCGGACAGGGCTGCGAAATCGCCTTCGTAAGAAGTCATCGCCAGAATTCGCGAAAGCAGGTCGTCGTCGCTTTCAAAAAGCAGCGGCTCCTCGAGCTCCAATTTGCTGGCCAGACGGCGGAAGATCTCCTGGTTTGGCAACGCCTCTCCGGGCGCTTCCTGGATTTTGACCTGTGCGGACAAGGTGTGGTGGAAATACGGGGCGACGATGTCGTTGAACTCGAGGAAACTCGCCGCAGGCAGCACAATGTCGGCATAGGCGACCGTGTCGGTGGCAAAGACATCGCACGCCACCGTGAAGAGGTCTTCGCGCTCCAGCGCCTTGCGCAGACGCGTTTGATCGGGCGACGATGCCAGGGGGTTGCAGTTCCAGGTAAAAAAGGCCTGCGACTGCGCTGCGTTTTCCAGCGTATCTGCCATGTCCATATGGCTGACAGACTTGCCGTCCTGCGCGATCTGGGAAGCGGTCGCGCTGTCCATGTCGATACCGCGCGTGCCCGGCCCGTTCATGTAACAAAAGCCGGTGCCGGGTTTGCCCATCTGACCCGTGCCTGCAACAAGCGCGAGGATGGCGCGGAATGCGTTCCCGCCGCGGGATGTCCGCTGCATGCCCTGCCCCATCCAGATCATCGATGGACCCTTCGCGTAGGCAAGCCCGACTTCGATAATTTTTTCCGCCGGGAGCCCCGTCAGCTCCGCGGTGGTTTCCGGATCCGATGCATCGATTGCCGCTTCAATTTCATCGAAGCCCTTGACGTTTGACTGGATGAACACGCGATCAAGCAGCTGGTGCGACTTCGCGACATGAAGAAGACCGAACGCGAGTGCCGCGTCGGTTCCCGGACGAAGCTGCAAATGCGTCTGCGCAACATCAAGCGCCGTATTGGTGGCGACAGGATCTATGACGACAATGTTTGCTGATCGGTCGCGCAGCCAGGCCTTGTGCATGTGGGGTGCGGAGTGTGAAGGATTTGCCCCCCAGACAAGAATGGTCGCGGCATCTTTGACGGTTTCCGGATCAAACCCGTCAAGAGAATCACCGACCGTGTATTCGAGAGCGACATGGCCTGCTTTGTTGCAAACTGTGTCCGGGTCGATTTCAGTCGCCCCTATGTGCGAGAAGAACCGGAGAGGATACCAGCCGGCGATAAGCCCGACGGTGCCCGTGTAGTGGGCATGGACGATTGTCTCGTTGCGTTTCTCTTCAAGAAGCGGCCTCAACCGCCCGGCCACCGTCTCAAGGGCTTCATCCCACGAAATCGGCTTAAACGCGGCTTCACCTTTTTTGCCGACACGTTTAAGGGGCTGCGTCAGTCGTCGGTCCGGCTGCCGCCAAACCCCGTTATAGGCAATGGCACATTTGCCGCACAAAACTCCCTTGGCCACATGGTGATCCGGATCGCCGAGGACCTTACGAACCTGGCCGTCGTCTACCGCTGCAACCATTCCGCAGGCGTCGTAGCAATCGCGAGGGCAGGTCGTCTTGATGAATTTCCGATTTTCTTTGGACATGGAGGGCCTCTTTTTGGTTCGCTCAGTCGAGCCGCCGTCCGGTGTCGCGCTCGAACGCAATCAGAAAATCGAGAGCGATGTCGACACCAACCGTTGATCCCGGGATCATTTGTTCCGCTTGCGACGCTGCGAGCGTGACGCGCAGTTGTTCCTGACCAATGCCCAGCGTGAGCGCGGACAGGCGTCCAAGCGGCTCGATATCGACCACGGATGCCTGAAGCGCGCCTGCTCCAGACGGGTCGATCTGGACATGTTCAGGCCGAATACCCGCCTCGAAGTCGCCGTCAAAATTCAAACGACCTGCCGGAAGCGGTAGACTGGCCCCGAGGAGCTCAAGGTGTCTTCCATCGTCGCCGGCGACCACACTGGCGGGTAACAGATTGATTTCAGGCGCACCAACAAAGCGTGCGACATCACGGTCGACCGGAGCTTCGTAGATCTCCTGTGGGCTCGCGACTTGGCGGACCTCGCCCTCAACGAGCATGACAATCGTGTCGGCAACGGCGAGCGCTTCGTTGAAATCAGGTGTCGCCAGCAGGAAAGAGTAGCCATGCTCCTGCTGCAATCGCTTCAGCTCGGCCCGCAGCTCGACGCGCAGCATTGCATCGAGACTCGAGAGCGGTTCGTCGAGCAGAAACAACTTCGGCTCGCGCACAAGCGCCCTGCCAAGGGCCACGCGTTGACGTTCGCCGCCGCTCATTGTTTTCGGTAAACGTTTCAGAACGTGCCCGATGCGCAGCGTGGACGATACCGCATGAACGCGCTCATCAACGGCGTGCTGCGCCATCTTTCTGATTTTTAGGGGATTTGCGAGGTTGTCGTATCCCGTCTTGTTCGGATAAAGCGCGAGATTGTCGAAAATCATCGCAATGTCCCGGTCCTTTGGCTGAACACCGTCGACATCAATACCGCTCAGCAGCACCGCGCCTTCGTCGGCGTCCTCCAGACCGGCGGCAATGCGCATCGTTGTCGTCTTACCGGCGCCTGCCGCCCCCAGGAGAACAACAAACGATCCGGTCGGAACAGTCAGATTGATCGCGTTCAGAGCCTGGGTCTTGCCGAACCTTCTCGACACCCCATCCATATGAAGGGCCGCGCTTGTGATCATGGGATGGACGGTCATGCCGCTTCCTCCACATTGTGAGGCAGGGCCAGATTGCGATCTGTTTCACCCGAGAAAAGAACGAGTGAGTCCTCCGGGAATTGCAGGGAGACTTCTTCTCCGGGTTCGGGCCGGGCTGCGGACGGAACGACAACTGCAAAATCCGTGTTGGCAGCTTCAACAGTCAGAGCTGCCTCCGGGCCTCTCGGTTCAACAACGGAAACAGTCGAAATCAGTCCACTGTCGCCCGGCTGACCGATCCTGAGGTTTTCCGGACGAATTCCCAGCGTCACCGGCGCTTGATCGGCAGGAGCCATCGCATCGAAGCGGGCCGGCAGCGGAACGGTCAACGCGCCCGACTTAAAGGCGAGTGCCTGCCCATCGCGGCGAAGTTCACCGCGGACGAGGTTCATGGCCGGAGAGCCCAGGAAGCTGGCGACAAAGGTATGGGCAGGCTCATTGTAAACCGTCCCGGAAGCGTCGAACTGGCGGATTTTACCCGCGCTCATGACTGCGATCCGATTTGCGAGTGAGAGCGCTTCAGTCTGATCGTGCGTCACGTAGACGATGGTCAAACCGATCTCGTTTTGCAGACGGCGCAACTCATTTCGCATCGCTTGCCGGGCCTCCGCTTCCAGGTTCGAAAGCGGTTCGTCCAGCAGCAGAATTGCGGGCTTGGTGACCAGGGTACGTCCGATTGCAACCCGTTGAAGCTGTGAGCCGCCAAGGCGCGTCGCCTTTTCCTGCAGCAAGTCCGTCAAACCCAGCAGTTCGGCGGCTTCCCCCACGCGCCGATTTATCTCCGATCGCGGCAGACCGCTGACTTCGAGCCCGAAAGACAGATTTTTCGCCACCGTCATATGCGTGAACACGGCGTAGTCCTGAAAGACGAGGCCGATGTTCCGTTTGCCCGGTGGGCGCCCGACAACCGATTTGCCGTCGATATGAATGTCGCCGCCGGTTGGTTCTTCCAGGCCGACAATCATGTTGAGTGTCGTCGACTTTCCGCAGCCTGAAGGTCCTAGCAGCGCAATGGTTTCACCACTCTCCACAGCGAGATCGATGCCATCCACCGCAACGACGTTGCCATCGTCATATTCCTTGCGCAGGCCGATAAGTTCCAGCTTGTGTCGGGTCATCGTTTCACGGCTCCGAATGTCATCCCGCGCGCGAGATGGTTCTGGATCAGGAAACCGGCGATCACGAGCGGCACCATCGCAAGCACCGCAAGTGCTGCCTGAACCCCGTAGAGGGTGCCGGCTGTCGCCGTCACGTATTTGGCAAGGCGAACCGGGATCGTTTCGATCGTGGTGTAGGACAGCACGAGCGCGAACAGGAATTCCGACCAGTTGAGAATGAAAATGAACAAGGTCGTAGCGAACAGTCCGCCTTTGATCAGCGGGATCGTAACGGTCAGGTGGGCGCGGACGCGTGTCAGACCGTCCAGCATCGCCGCTTCTTCGACCTCTTTTGGAACCTCGTCGACAAAGCTTTTGAGCATCCAGGTCGAGAAAGGCAAAGTCACTGCGATATAGATCGCAATCAGGCCGAAATAGGTGTCGATGAGGCCAATCGTGGAGAAGATGATCACAAAAGGCACGGCGATCGCGGCCGGTGGGAACATACGCCCGGAGAGGATAATCAACGGAGTTGCACGCCCTCCGCCGCTGTAGCGCGACAGTGCAATGGCAGCCGCGAGGCCGATGCCGACGGAAAGTGCTGTCGCAACGATCGAAGCCAGAAGCGACCCGAATACGGCCTGGGTCGCTGCTTCGCTGACGCCGCCGACGCCGTAGACACCCAGAGCTTCCGGGTCGAACAGGGTTTGAAAATTGACAAGCGTCGGTTCGCTCGGCACCCAGATCGCCGGAACCGCATTCCAGTCGGTTGGCGGCTTGATGGCCGTCATCAGGATCCAGAACACCGGAAACAAGGTGACGACGGTGACGAGACCCAGAAGAAGTGCAAGCGGCAGAGTGAGCGGGCGGTCGGACATCAGTTGCGAGCCTCCAGAAGCTGATTGCGCACCGGTGTAAGCAGCAGATGAACAAGCCCGAGCGTCCCGATAAGGACGAGGAAGGCTGCGGCCGCGCCGTAGGCGAGCTGGAAATCGTTGAAAGCCAGTTTGTAGATGTAGAGGCTGATTGTCTCGGTCGACGATCCGGGGCCGCCACGCGTAAGCATGAATACCTCATCGAACAGCTTGATGATTTCCATCGCGCGGATGACGAAGGCGATTACGATCACAGGCAACAGCATCGGCAAGACAACGCGCCAGAAAACCTGCCGCGGACTGGCGCCAAGAATGACCGCCGCACGGATCGGGTTTTCAGGCACCGCGTTGAGGCCGGAGAGCAGGATGAGGAAGAACAGCGGTGTCCAGTGCCAAACCTCTGTCACGATCACGGTGATCTGGGCCAGCAGTGCGCTTTTGAACCAATCGGGCGACGCCCCTGCGCCGAAAGCCAGTTCAATCAACTGATTGATCGGGCCGTTCGACTGGAACAGCATCCAGAAGGTGTAGCCCACGACAACCGGTAACACCATCATGGGGGTCAAAAGCATTGAAAACAGGATCGCCTTGCCGCGAAACTTCCTTAGAAACAAGACAGCAAGACCGAGCCCGATGAGGAACTCCAGCGACAGGCAGATTGCGGCAAAGACCAGTGTACGCAGAACGGCTTCGACAAAGCGCGTGTCATAGACCAGCAGCTCTTCGTAATTGAAGAGGCCGATAAACCGGGCTGACGTCAGCGCTCCGCGCGTCGGCGACCAGTCCGTGAAACTCATGTAGAATGCCACCAGCAGCGGCACGACCAGAACAAACACGGAGATGAGTTGTCCCGGTAAAAGGAGCGCCTTGCCGAGCGTCTTGCGCCGCGTTCCCTTGCGCTGGCTAACGGGTTCCTCGTCGGCGGAAACCGTCATAGCTTCAGGCAGTGTATCTGTGCGCATGGTCATCTGGTCATACCGGTGTGGTCACGGGAAAAAGCTTGAGGCTCGGCAAGGATCATGTCTGAGAGATCGGCCGCGAGGCAGGTGCCCCGCGGCTTCGGCGATCGGCCGTTACACCCAGGTGTCGGCGCCGGAGGCCTTCTTGATCGGATCGGCAAGGTTTTTGGCAAGCGCCATCCAGGACTGCTTTACCTTGTCGCGACCAACGCGCCGCGTGATGCGGTCCACTGAACGCGCCGCGTCGTCGAGCGCTTCCTTGGGTGTTTTCGCACCGGTCATGCAGGCGTGGATCTCCTTGTCGAGGGCATCTTGATATTCGAAGCCTCCTGGCAGGCAGAAATCCGGCACTGTGTTGACCATGTTGTCGTAAAGCGTTTGCAGATAAGGTTCGCCATACGTTTCGACGAGGCGCGGAGTCGGCTCTTTCATGTGGTTGACGCGATAGGGATCCGAATAGCCGCCGAGATACGGAATAGCGTCGGCTCCGATCGTCGGAGACGTCATCCACTGGGCATACGCATAGGCAAGTTCGGGATTGGCCGAATACTTGGAGACCGCGTAGCCATAACCCCAGCAGAACAGGCCTGCATAAAGTTCGGTTCCATCGGCCAATGTGTCCGACGGCATGACCGTCGCCGCAATCTTGCCGTGGGTCGCCGGCCCTGTTTTCGGGTTCATCGAATACTTGTAGCCGGACGGCCAAACGATGTTCATGAAGCCTTCGCCGCGACCAAACGAGTTGTAGTTTGACGACCAGGTGAACGAGAACGCATCCGGATGCAGGTAAGCGTTCATCGCCAGCATGTCTTCAAGTGCCGCCAGACCCTCGTCGGAATTGAAAGTCGGGTTCATCTCGCCGTCGAAATAGAGGCGCCCCTTCGACATCAAGCGCTGCATGAACATCCACTTCACGTAGTAGCGCGAACGGTATTCGAGGCTTCCAAAGAAGTTGTTGTCCGGGTCATGCATGAAGGATGCAATGTCGTAGTATTGCTTCCAGGTTTTTGGCATCGTCAGCGGATATCCGAATTTGTCCTCGAACGCCTTCGCCTTCGCTTCGATGAGGTCTGCCCGGCCAATCAGCGTGATTTGATCGCCGTCGTTCAACAGGCCCGCGACGCGGCCATTGTAGAGCTGCGCATGGTGGCTTGCGGGGAAAACAACACCATAGTCCGGGTTGAATAGCTCAGGATTGTACTGTTCCGTCCACTCCGTCAGGTCATAAATGACACCCGAATCGATCCAGTCCGGGTAGGACATAGCTGTCGGCATCATCACATCGTATCGCCCTGTCTTGGCGACAGCTTCCTGCATGCCTTTTGTGTGAACGACTTCGTCAGGTTCCTCAATGAACTCAAGCGTGATGCCGAGCTCATTTTTCCATTTGTCGACATAGGGTGTCATGTTGCCGATCGACCCTGTGGGGATCAAAAGCGTCAGCGTTTTTTTCTGTGCTTTTGCCGCCATTTCCTGAGCAAGCGCCCAGGCGCGTTCTTCCGGTCCCGAGATAGCCGCGTACGCTTTCGAGGCACCGAGTGGAGATTGCACTATGAAGTTCGCAACAGCGGTTGAAACGCCAAGTGCTGACGCTCGAGCTAAAAAAGTACGTCGAGTAAGCGCGCCCGACTCAAGATCATTTACGGCCGACTTTAGATTTTCTCTCTTTGACATATTTATTCCCCGGCTAAGCGATTCAACTCTTTAATAACTGGGTATGTTTTGACTTTTGAACGCGACCAAGTTGCTTAAGAGTTTCGAACCAACGTTTTGGGTTTATTCGCGCTCTAGTTTGAAAGACCCCGATCACACGTGGGTATTTCTTTTTGAGCGTGTCGCGTGGATATAATTTGTGCATGCTTAGCCATTGAGCATCAGGTCCATTTTGAGATAATTTGAGCGAAATTGGCTCTTATACGTGGAATACCGGATGGCACGGATCGGCTCATTGGGGGCGCTGGTTTCAATAGAGCTGGATCGGAATGGAGACACTCCGATCCATGAACAGATCAGTGCTGTGTTTCGCCAGGCGGTGACGTCCGGGCGACTGCAGAGAGGAACACGGCTCCCGTCAACGCGAGCCTTGGCCAGAGACTGGGGCGTGTCCAGGAACACGGTTCTGCATGTCTTCGAAACTCTCACTGCAGAGGGTTTGCTGGACTCCCGCGTCGGCGCCGGCACCTTTGTGACAACCGACGAAACCGAAGATCTTTCTGAAGGATACGTTCAGGAGCCAGGCGAACGACTTCCCGTTGCGTCCGAAAGCTACCCGTTTCGACGGCTGTCCGCGCGCGGAAGAAATCTGGTAACCCAGAACCCGGGAGCGCTGACTGAGACCCCGACACCGTTCATGCCGGATGTGCCGGACATTACCTCGTTCCCCATGCGCTCCTGGCTTCGACTCATGAACGAGGTCACCGGCCGCCTCAAGGGCAACATCCTCGTCAACGTGACAAACGCCGGGTATGAACCGCTGCGCGAGGCAATCGTTCACCACCTGCGGGTCACGCGCAAAGTCGATTGCCAGGCCGATCAGGTCATCATCACGACCGGTTCGCAACAAAGCCTTGATCTCGTGACGCGACTGCTGCTCGAACGCGGCGATCCCGTATGGATCGAAGAACCGGGTTACATCGGGACCCGAGCCACATTGGCTGCAAACGGCTGCACGGTTTATCCTGTCGAAGCCGACCAAAACGGCATGAATTTCGAAAAGGGGCGAAAGTCCTTCCCAGCCCCCCGGATGATCGTGACCTCGCCAGCGCGCCACTATCCTCTCGGGGGCCGAATGTCGAGTGAACGAAGAGGACAGATGCTTTCGTTTTCCAGCAGTTCCGGTGCCTGGATCCTGGAAGACGACTACGACTGCGAGTTTTTTTACAAGGGTGGCATACGACCTGCGATCAAAAGCCAAGATGCCGACGACAGGGTCATCATGATCGGCACGTTCTCAAAAACGCTCTTGCCCTCGTTTCGTCTCGGCTATGTCGTTGCGCCGAAGGACCTGGCGCTTGATTTCGCCAGGGCGCGTGCTGTCATAGACCGGCACGCGCCCATCCTTGAGCAAATGGTTCTGGCCGAGTTCATGCACCGCGGCCTTTACGCCGCCCATTTGCGCCGCATGCGCGAGCTTTACCACGCCCGACAAATCTGCATGGCGCATGTTCTGGACCGATTTCTGGGATACACGCCTCCAGCAGCCGAATTTGAAAGCGGAATGCACTTCATCTTGCCCTTGCAGATGTCCGCTAACGATCGGCAAGTGTCGTTGGATCTGTGGGAGCAAAAAACGACTGCGCGCGCCCTTTCAATCTATTATTCGTCCAATCGACGACGGAAAGGTCTGTTGCTCGGGTTCGCCGCATATGATGAAGAAAAGATACTTGCGCATGGACCAAAACTGAAATCCATTTCGGATTTGGTGGACGGCTCAACGCATCCCTTCGCAGACAATTTTTAGTTGATTTCGGCTTTGGATTCTTGCCTTGAAGGCAGACGTTTCAGATGCTGCAATCCGCACAAACGATCCAGCGTGCATAAGAGTTTCTCACTCATCAAAAGCACCCCGCGAATACTCAAGTCCGTAAATTGCGATTGATGGCCTGATCCCCAAAATCTATGAGCCTAACATCTTCAGGTGCGCACGTAGGCGCTATCGTGTCAGGCTGGGTTATGGCCTTTGCGCGATCTTTGGATGACTAGGTAGTCGCGAAGTTTGTACCGGGACCGGGAACCTCGACTTTTCCCATGATGTCTTCTTCAAGTTGCGTCTTTAAGTATTTCCGGATGCGAACGTACTTGCATCGCTTCTGAACCTAACTGTCGGCTCGGGTATGGTAACCACTGAGGCAGTCAAGGTGCGTACGACCAATCCGGTCAGATGTCAGCTTCAACCAACCGAAACACAAAACCTGCCATTTTGCTTCCAGCCCCATTTCGGATATTGGCTGTCTCGATTGAGAGATACACGGTCGATGTAGCGAAGTCGGGTCGGCACTTTGGTTTTCCGCAAGTTCAATGATCTCTGGCTAGAGACTTTACGGTTTTCCAATTCAAATCAACTGATTACGAGAAAACAAAGCCAACACAAACTGGAACCCCATGGGTTGGGGGTAACGGTGGTAGCGGTCCTCCGCTACCAAATTTCCCAGAAAATGAAACCAAACCTTGTGCGAAGTGGGTGACCTCCGTTTTGTGCAACGTCTCACGCATTTTTACGCGGAGAGGCCACGGCTATTGCATCCTATCGTCAGCGCCGCAGTGGGTGGCACCCCGCGGCAATAGAGCTTACGGGCTGCGGCGAGCTGTATGTTCGGTAAATGGATTTATTGGAAAGTCTTCAGGAACAAGCAGCTGCCGTGAAACCCAACTCGGGCATTCAGAAATTCTTGGCCGTTTCTACGAGGTGACCCACGGCGTCGACGAACCAACACAAAGTGGCGTCGCATCGCATAAGGCTATTGAAGGGCGATCCGCGGCAACAAGACAGGGATGCAATGCTGTCAGTGCGTCGCTTGCCACGACCGAGGCATCCTGGTTGTTCAAATGCAGCGCCATGGACAATCGCTCATCCTGTTGGCTGCCCGTGTGTGCTCCTTGCAGAAGTCAAATGTGCCTGTTCGGCCCCCTTCGCGATAGCGGGCTTGTTTCGGAATACCATGACGCTAAGCTCGATAGCCAAAGAATTCCTGCGTAATACTCAAACCGGAAAATTGTCTCACAATGAAGTCTTTTGCCCCAATCCTGATTTCCGTCATCCTGACCATCCTTTCACCCATCGCCGCCTGGTCGGAAACCGTCATTGAAACTGTGACCTTTCTCGACGACGATGCGGACGGCTACACTCGGTTCACATCAATACGCACCGGGTTCAGCAACCTGTTCAAACCAGTGGGCGAGTCGGCGCAAAGTGCCGATGATGGCTTGTCTGAACACCTGTACTTCTTTCCTAACGACTACGGTTTCGACACAAGCCGTTTCAGCTTCCCGATCATCACCACCCGCGGTGCGGATCGGTCGGAAATGGTGCTTGGCAGCCTGAGCGATGATGCCGGTGTCCTCACAACATCGCCGGAGGGCACTAGAATCTACAAGACGTGGGACGAAGAAACCACGCAAACGATCAATGGCCAGACCTATTTCGGTCTCTATTTTACAGGTGGCATCGACAAGCTCGCTTATGTCTGGGTGTTGCCAAGTTCTATGGAATTTGTGCGCTACAGCGCCAATGTTGAGGGCGACTGGGTCTTGCGCGGCAATGCTTTGGCCTTTTTCGCGGAAGATGCGAACAACGTTGCTTTCGAATTCGAGCTGCAGCGCAAACTCGACAGCACCTTCAGGGACCTGAGCGAAAACCTGGCGGATGAAGAGGTTGACGTACGGCAGGACGACGACGGTATCACCCTCACGGTTCTCGGTACTATCCTGTTCGCAAGCGGGTCTGCCGACGTCACTCCTGCCGGCGCGGCGCTTCTCAACCAGATCGTGTCCACTATCGGGGCGAGCGGAGAATTTCGGATTTCGGTCGAAGGCCACACGGACAACACGCAGATTACCGGCGCGCTGGCCCAGCGGTTTCCGACCAACTGGGAGCTTTCATCCGCACGCAGCTTGTCGGTCCTTCGCGCTCTCGCCAGTGAAGGCATTGAGGAAGGTCTCATGGAAGCGCGCGCGTTCGGCGAACATCGTCCGCGTTCTTCAAATGACACAGCCGAGGGTCGCGCCGAGAACCGCCGGATCGAGATTCGTTTGCTCGACAGGTAGCCGGGCTTTTGCGTCACGGGCGTAGAGAAAGCCGGTGGTGGTGATGACGGTGCTGCCTGCGCTGTCAACTCCAGACCTGATCCGGGTCAGGGAGCGGGATCGCGTCGAGCAGGGCACGGGTATAGGCAGACTTGGGATTATCGAACAGCTCGGCTGTTGGCGCGTTTTCGACAATTTCTCCCTTTTGGAGAACGAATATGCGGGTACACAGCCGGCGGATTACCGACAGATCGTGACTGACGAAGGCAAGCGTCAGTCCGAGTTCCCGCACCAGCTGCTCCAGAAGATTGAGAACCTGGGCTTGCGAGGAAACGTCCAGACCCGACACGATTTCGTCGGCCAGAATAAAATCCGGTTTGAGGGCGATGGCGCGCGCAATGCCAACCCTCTGCCGCTGGCCGCCTGACAGCTCGTGCGGATACCGTTCGGAAAAACGCTTCGCCAGGCCGACCATCTCCAGCGCTTCATCGACCCGCGATGGAATGTTGTCGAAACCTTGCAGGCGAAGCGGGCCGGCAATGATGCCGCCGACACGGCGGCGCGGATTGAGCGAAGACATCGGGTCCTGAAAGATCATCTGAAACTGTTTTCGCAACGGCCGCAGTTCATCCTCGTTCAATTCGGCGATCTCCGTTCCCTCGAACAGGATTGATCCGGAATCGGGCCGGAGCAAGCGGATCATGGCTCGTCCGAGGGTCGATTTGCCCGACCCGGAGCCGCCGACAATGCCGAGCACATCGCCTTTGGCAACATCGAAGCTGAGACCCTTGAGCACATCTATGCGCGGCGCGGCACCGAATAACGGCTTTCGGGACAGGTCTGGAAAGGAGACCCTCAGGTCTTTGACACGGTATATGAGGTCGCTCATGGTGCCGCTCACCTCTTCAACTGCGCATCGAAGGCGGCAACTTCCTGTTCCACCTCGGAAATGATGCTGTCCGGAACGGGCATGAGCGAACCGTCAGGGTCCGTGTACTTCGGCGTTGCCGCAAGCAGCGCCCTTGAATAGGCGTGTTTCGGTGCCGCGAAAAACGTTCTGACATCCGTCTCCTCGATGACCTTGCCGGCATAGAGAACCGTCAGGGACTGGCTGATCTTGGAAACGACACCGAGATCGTGCGTTACGAAGAGAAGCGCCGTGTCATGCCGTTCCTGCATCTCGCGGATCAGTTTGAGAATCTGTTTCTGGACCGTGACATCGAGCGCTGTCGTCGGTTCGTCGGCGATGATCAGTTTGGGTTCGGCGGCAAAGGCCGAGGCGATCAGGATGCGCTGGCGCATACCACCGGACAGCTCATGCGGATAAGATCTCATCACCCGTTCGGGCGACTGGATGTGCACCTCGTCGAGAAGTTCGACTGCGCGGTCTTCCGCCTCCTTGCGCTTCCATCCGAGAATATCGACAAGCCGGTCTGTGATCTGCGGGCCGACCCTTCTAGATGGATTGAGCGCGGTGAGCGGATCCTGCGGGATCAGCGCCACCTTCGCACCGATCTTCGCGCGCCGCTGTTTCGGCGGCAAGGTCAGCAGGTCCTCGCCGTCGAGCAGGATCTCGCCGCCGGTGAGTTTTGCCGCGCGCGGAAGGATGCCGAGCACGGCCTTGCCGATCATGCTCTTGCCCGCGCCGCTTTCGCCCACCAAGGCACGGACTTCTCCTGATTTGACCGCCAGCGAAACCTTGCGCAGCAACGGTGCGCCGTTCCTCAGTCTGACCGTCAGGTCCTTGGTCGTCAGATAGCTCATCGCAGCACCGGATCGAAATAGTCTTTCAGGCCTTCGCCAAGTTGCGAAAAGCTGAGCACGGTGAGGAACAGGGCAGCAAGCGGGAACACCAGCACCCACCAGGCCTGATAGATCGATGTGCGCCCTTCGGCGATCATGCCGCCCCAGGTCGGCTGGTCTGTCGAGATGGACAGGTTGACGAAACTCAGGATCGCTTCGACGATCACCGCGATGCCCATTTCAAGCGTCAAAAGCGCGACGATTGTCGGCAGCACATTGGGCAGGATTTCGGCTAGCGCAATGCCGAGACGGCTGCGTCCGGCAACTTGTGCGGAGGCGACGTAATCCATCGCGCCCTGGCTCATGGCTTCGGCGCGTACGACCCGCGAAAACCGCGTCCAGTCGATTACGACAATGGCAACGATGATCGAGGTCAGCCCCGTTCCCAGAACGGCAATCAGGAGGATCGCGAAGAGCACGGGCGGAAACGCCATCCAGATGTCGACAAGTCGGGAAATCACCAGATCGGCCCAGCCCCGGTAATACCCGGCGATCAGGCCAAGGGTGGCCCCGACGAGGCAGGTGAGTGTCCCGGCAACCAGCGCAACGGTCAGCGCCAGCCGTGCGCCGTAAAGCATGCGGCTCAGGAGGTCGCGGCCAAGGGAATCGGTGCCAAGCAGAAAGGCCGGATCCGCGCCCTGCTGCCAGAAGGGCGGTAGCCGCGCCGCGAAAAGATCCTGTTCCAGCGGATCATGCGGACTGATCATTGGCGCGAACACTGCCGCCAGAATAAGAATGAGCAACCAGCTGCCGCTGAGCCAGAGACGAAGGCCGGGCATGCGGCGGACCTGTCCACGGGCGTCACGCATGACGAAGCCTCGGATTGAGCGCCGCATAGGTCATGTCCACGAGCAGATTGACGAGCGTGAACAGAAGCGCAAACACCAGGACGATGCCCTGGATGAGCGGCAGGTCGCGGTTGATCACCGCGTCGATCGCCATGTTTCCGAGACCTTCATAGGAAAACAGGCGTTCGATGATGACGGTCCCGCCGATGAGAAAGGTGAACTGGACGCCGACGAGTGTCAGCGTCGGCAGGATGGCATTCGGCAGCGCGTCGCGCGTGATGATCGACGTTTCGGAGTAACCCTTGGTCCGCGCCAGCGTGATGTAGTCGTCGTGCATGCATTCCTTGAGCGATTGTTTCAGGAGCTGGAGAATGATTGCTGCCAACGGGATTGCCAGCGCGAGCGCAGGCAGGAACATGTGGCCCAGCAGATCAAGCACCACGTCGAAGCGGAAGCGCACCAGCGCTTCGATCAGATAGAAGTCGGTGTTGAATTCGAACCCGAGAGAAGGCGACACGCGCCCGGAAATGTGAAACAGCGGCCAGAGAACACCAAGCACGAGTATGAGCGCGAGACCCCAGAGGAAGTCCGGCAGCGACAGGGCGACACCGCCGGCAACATCGATGCCGCCCTCGACTTTCGTGCCGCGGTAAAGCGTGGCGGTGAGCGCTGCCGAGCCGCCGACGACAATCGCAATCAGGAGTGCCATCACCGACAGTTCCAGCGTCGCCGGCAACCGGCCGATCACAAGGTCGAATACTGGCTGCCGCGTTGTGATGGAGGTTCCGAAGTCGCCTTGCAGAACATTTGCAATCCAGATCAGGAACTGTTCGAAGATGCTCTTGTCCAGGCCGTACAGCGCTTCCAGACGCGCGATGTCGGCATCAGTCGCGCCAGGCGGCAGCATCATCGCGATCGGATTCCCGGGCACGACCCGGATCACGACGAAAACGATGATGGCAGCCCCGAGGAGAGTGATGATTGTCGTCGCCAGGCGCGTCAGCAGCGTACGCACGATTTGCATGAAAAGATTCGCAGCCCTTCGTTCAGGAAAAAGAGCCGCCGCAGCGCCCTAAGGAGCAAACAGGAGGGCACTGCGGCGAAGGTGAGGAACGTTTTCCTGACTTAAGAACGGGTCATCAGATGCGGCAGCAGCGCACCCGAAGCATGTGGTGTGACCTTGACCTGATCGCTGTGCAGGATCGGTTGCACATACTGGATCAGCGGCAGCACGAGCGCGTTTTCTGCGATGTGCTTGTCGACGGCCTTCCAGCCTGCGATGCGTTTCTCCTCGTCTGCTTCGCCCCAGAGCGGCAAGATCATTTGCATCAGGTCTTCACCGTCCCAGACGGAATGCGGCGACGGGCCGAACATGGCAAACCCGGTGGATGTGGTCGGATCGCCGATCGCGTTGCCCCAGTTGTAGAAGGCCGCAGGAGCCAGCTGATCCGCCGCCCGTAGTTCGAAATGCTTGGCGATTTCGTAGACCTCGATCTCGGCCTCGATACCGACCTTGCGCCACAGACCGACGATCACCTGGATGATCTCGTAGTCCTTCGGCTTGAAGCCGCGCGTCGTCTGGATTTTGAACTTGACCGGATTGTCCGGACCATAGCCGGACGCGGCCAGCAGTTCCTTCGCCTTTTCCGGGTCGTAAGGAACGGTGATCGACGGATCATAGGCGGTGTAGTCGGGCGTCTGGAGCGTATCGATGGCGACCCCGTAGCCGGACAACAGCCGCTCGATAATGGTTTCCTTGTCGATGGCATGCGCCATGGCCATGCGCACATTCGGGTCGTTCATCGGCTCGACATCGTTGATGAAGATCATGCCGATATCGGAAATCGGAGCCGCTGTGCCGACAATGCCGTCCTGTTCCTTGAGGCGGTCGAATTCCTCATAGGGCATTTCCAGCGTTACATGTGAATTGCCCGAGCTGACCTCGAAGGTGCGGCTGGAGGCGTCGGTGACGAACTTGATGGTGACGGTCTTGAACTCGGGAGCGCCGCCCCAGTAGTTCTCGTTGGCTTTCAGGCGTACGAACGCATTGCGCTCGAAATTGTCGACCATGTAAGGGCCAGTCCCGATCGGTGCGGCTTCGAAGCCTTCCGCCCCGACTTCCTCATAGTACTTCTTCGGCAGGACATAGCCGGTCAGGAAGCTCATCCACTTGAAGATCGTCGGCTCGTACTCCTTGACGTCCGCCGTGACGCGGTTTCCGTCGATCTGGAAGTTGCCGATCTTGCCCCAGATGAACTGGATGGGGTTGCCTGTATCCGGGTTACCTGCCCTTTCAAGCGACCAGGCGACATCCTCGGGTGTGAGCGGGTCGCCATTGTGCCAGGTGACGCCTTCGCGGACTTCCAGCCAGATCTTGGATTTGTCTTCGGTCCATCCCCAGTCGCTGACGATGCCCGAGCCGAAGCTCAGATCCGGGTTCTGGTGGATGAACATGTCGAACACCGACTGGTAGATCCCCTGGATGGTCGGGTTGACCGCGGACGGGCCGACCGTCGGATCCCAGCTGGGCAGATTGACATTATAGGCAATCACCAGTTCATCGATCTCATTTGCAAAAGCAGGCGTTCCAACGGCTGTCAGCACTCCGCTGGCGGCCGCACTTTTCAAAAGCGTGCGTCTTGATACCTTCATTGTCCTGTTCCCCATGTTTACGTTGGCCGGATGTGTTTTCGTTGTCGCTATCCGGCGAGCTTTTGCGCGAGCAGATATCCGGGCCCGGCTCCGGTGCCCGCCCCCGGCCAGACGGCTGCTCCGGTGTGGAACAGGTTCCCCACCGGTGTGCTGCCGTCGGCAAAGCCGCGAACGGGCCTGAACATGAAATGCTGTGTCAGGTGATGGCTACCGCAGATCTGGTCGCCGCCAACCAGATTGGGATTGTCCGCCTCCAGCATCAGCGGTGTAACAACGTGTTGGCCAAGGATCTTTGAACGCGTGCCGGGCGCATATCTTTCCAGGATATCGAGCACCCGTTCGGCGTATTTGTCTGCAACAACCGCCCAGTCGGTCTCCTCGATCTGCCCCGCTGCATCACCCTTGATGAGCCCCGGAACCATGCGCACCTGAAGCCAGAGCGCGTGCTTTCCGTCCGGTGCCCGGCTCGAATCAATGACTGTGGGCTGTCCGCAGACGACCACAGGTTCGTCCGGCAACAGTCCGGCCTGCGCCTGGGCATAGGTGCGCGCCATCTGGTCGACCTCCGGCGCCAGATGAACATAAGCGAAGTTTTTTAGCTCTTCTCCGGCGCTCCAGTCAGGCAACGCATCGACGGCCAGGTGGATCATCATCGTGCCGGGCGCGTGGGAGAACCTCTTCAGGCCCTCATTGTAGCGTTTGTCTCCGGTTTCCCCAGCGAGCTTCAAAAGGGCGTTCGGGGCAACATTGGCAATCACGGCATTGCGCGCCATGACCTTGCGCCCGTCGGCTAGTTCGATGCCTTTTGCCTCGCCGTTCTCGACAAGAATGCGCGTGACTTCGGCGTTAAGAGTGACGCTTCCGCCGCGTGCTTCAAGCGTGGACACCATTGCCTTGATCGCGGCACCGGCACCTCCCTTGCCCAGAACCATGCCAAACGCCTGGTTCGCCATGCCTTCAAGATAGGGAAACAGCGCGCCGCCGGAGATGTCCGGTGCAAAATCCAGATGCATGCCCCAAGCGCCGAGAAGGGCGCGCACTTTCGGCGAACGGAACGTCTCGTTGAGCCAATCGCGTGGTGACGACATCAGGAAGCGGCTGAGGTCCAGCACGCCATCCGTGCCGGACTTTCGCCAGTGTTTGTAGAGAATATATGCAAATGCACGTTTCTTGGCAGGACTGCCGAGCAGACCGACAAGCGGCTCGGCCATGGCCGGAAAGTCGGCTGTCAGTTCCCGCCAGGTCTTCCCGTCTTCAGCGCTGATAGCCTCGATCCGCTTTGCCGTTTTTTCAAGATCATTGCTGACACCAAGCCAGGTGCCGTCGGGAAAAACGGAAGAAAAACAATCGGATGCTGGAGCAAACTCGAGCCCGTTCCGGCCCAGCTCCTCACCGTATTCCTTGAAAAAGGCTGAGCCGGCAAACAGCGACAGGTTCATCGCCGCCCAGTCATGGCTGTACCCGGGCAAGGTATATTCGCCGGTCTTCACCGCACCGCCGGCGACCGGCGCGCGCTCAAACACACCCACTTTCCAGCCTTGAGCGGCCAGATGAACGGCGCAGGCGAGACTGTTATGTCCGCTGCCGATAATGACGCCGTCCAGTGTCTCATCCATGGTGCAAGCCGTGCCTCCCTCGAAATAGATAATTGCAAATACAAATAAACCTGTCTAGCATCAAAGTTGCGATAATGAGCCAAGCGGCCAAGACGTAGAGAGGGAGCATCAGATGTCAGCAGAGAACGCGCTCAGCGGACTGGGAGCAAAGATTTTGTCCGGTGAAGTCGAGGTGGTCGACTGCACGGGCGTATTGGGCCCCAACACCCCGATCATTCAGTTGCCGCCCGATTTTGCCAAGAACACGCCGAAGGTCGAGATTCACAAGATCAGTGAATACGATTCCGACGGGCCGTTTTTCGCCTGGAACTGGATGGTGTTGGGTGAGCATTCCGGCACCCATTTCGATGCACCTCATCACTGGATCACCGGCAAGGACTACGAGGACGGTTTCACCGACACGCTCAATGTTCAGCGCCTGGTCGCGCCGGTCAACGTCATCGATTGCTCGAAGGAAAGTGCGGAGAATGCCGACTTTCTCTTGACCGCAGATCTGATCAAGGCCTGGGAAGCCGAGCATGGCGAGATCGGTGCCGGCGAATGGGTTCTCATGCGCACCGACTGGGACAACCGTGCCCATGACGAAGATCTCTTCCTGAACACGGATGAGACCGGGCCGCACAGCCCCGGGCCGACGCCGGATGCGATCGAATATCTGCTGTCGAAAAAGATTGTCGGCTGGGGAACGCAATGCATCGGCACGGATGCGGGACAGGCTGGCGGCATGGAACCGCCCTATCCGGCGCACAACCTTCTTCACCGCGACAATTGCTTTGGGCTGGCCTCACTTGCCAACCTGAGCAAGCTGCCGGCCAAGGGGGCCATCCTGATCGCAGCTCCGCTGAAGATCGAACGGGGAACAGGCAGCCCGATCCGCGCCCTGGCGCTGGTGCCCAGGAGCTGAGGCCGATCCCGTGACCGCGCCGCATGTCATAATCGGGTCAGGGATCAACGCCCTTGTCGCGGCCGCACTGTTGTCGCGCAAGGGGGAAAAGGTTCTGGTGCTCGAACGGTCGGACCTGCTTGGCGGATGCATGCGGACCGAGGAAATAACCTTGCCCGGCTTCCGTCACGATGTCCTGGCCGCGACCTTCGTGCTGTTCCTGACATCGCCCGCACATGCAGAGCTGGCGGAAGATCTCGGCAGGCACGGTCTGGAATTCTGCCACACGCAGAAACCGACCGCGGTGCTGCGGCCTGATGGTCAGTCCGCCGTGCTCACGATGGACCGCGCCGCGAATATTGCCGCTTTCGACGGGCTTGCTTCCGGTGACGGCAAACAGCACGGGTCCGATGTCGGCACCGTTGAAGCCGATGCCGAATTCCTGTTCGCCTTGCTGGGCAGCCCCTTATGGTCGGGCAAGATGGCGCGTCTGATGGCGAAGCAGGCCTGGAAGCGTGGCCTGAACGGACTGAAGACATGGATCGGAGACGCGCTGCAACCGGCGCGGGCCTGGCTGGAACACAGCTACGGCAGCCAAACAGTGCAGGCGCTCTGGGCACCCTGGGTGCTTCATACCGGCCTGACGCCCGAGAGTACCTATTCCGGCCAGATGGGCCGGGTGATCGCCTTCGCGCTGGAAGCAGCCGGCGCACCGGTGGCGAAAGGCGGTGCCGGAACGGTGCCGGAGGCCTTCCGCAAACTGATTGAGGAAAAAGGCGGCGAAATCCGAACCGGCGTTGATGTTGAGCGCATCCTTGTGCGCGACGGCAAGGCCGTTGGCGTTGAAACGGCCGATGGAGACAGGATCGACGCCCAATCCGTTATCGCGTCCGTCACACCGACGCAGCTTCATCAGCGCCTCCTTCAGGATGAACCGCCACCAGCCCATGCGGAGCGTTACAGATACGGCCGCGGCAATTTCCAGCTTCATTATGCCCTTGATGCTGAACCGGACTGGATCGCGGACGGACTTGAAGATGTCGCGCTGATCCATCTGACAGACGGTGTCGACGCCGTTTCGAAATCATCGAACGAGGCCGAACGGGGTCTCTTGCCCGAAACGCCAACGATTTGCGTCGGCCAGCCGCACAGGCTTGACCCCTCACGTGCTCCCGATGGCAAGGCCATCCTGTGGATTCAGATCCCGGATGCACCACGCGTGATCAAGGGAGACGCTGCAAGGCAGCTTGAAACGAGCCCTGAGTGGACGGAAACCATCCGGGAGGCCTTTGCCGACCGCATCGAAGCCGTCCTGCAAAAGCACATCCGGAACTTCGACCAGATCAAGCTTGGAAGGCGTGCTTATTCGCCGGCGGACTTGAACCAGATGAACATCAATCTCGTCGGAGGCGACCCCTATGGCGGGTCTTGCAATATCGACCAGTTTTTCGTCTGGCGCCCGTTTACCCGTTCCGTCAACAGCGCCACGCCGATTGGCAACCTCCACGTGATCGGTGCGTCGACCCATCCGGGTCCGGGCCTCGGAGGCGGCTCTGGCTACAACCTGGCGAAAGGGATGGGCGCATGAAAAACGAAAACGGGCTGGAACTGGCGGAACAGAAGACGACGGTGCCGCGCCTGGGCGAAATCGGCCTTGAAAACTTTCCTCCCTATCTCATGAACCGCATCATGGGCCGCTACAACGGCGCTCTGCGGGACGAGATGGCAAAGCTCGGGCTGACAACACCGAAAATGCGGACGCTTGCGGTCTTGTCCGTTCTGGACGGCCTCCTGATCCGCGACCTGTCCGTTTATGCCGTGGTCGAAACCTCGACGCTCAGCCGTGCGCTCGATGCCCTGGAACGCGACGGGCTGGTCAAGCGGGTGACCGACACTGAAGACAGCCGGGCCGTGCGCATCCATCTGACGACAAAAGGACGCCAGACGCATGACATGCTCTGGCCGCACCTGGCGACCGCTTACCAGCAGATGTTCCGCGGCATCAGCGACGCCGATCAGCGCGCTTTCGTTGCGACGCTGCAGGCTATTTTGAAGAACATACGCAAACATCCGATTTAGCACCCAGAGACTGTGCAGGGAGGGGCCGATGGCCGAGAGGTCGTTCAAGGCTGAGGTAGAGCATCTTCGCAAGGGAACGGGAGACGTCTTCACGGGCGAAGGCATTCTTGCCATTACAAAGGCGCTTCTGGAGAACGGCGTCGGATACGTCGGCGGCTATCAGGGCGCACCCATCTCCCATCTGATGGATGTGCTCGCCGACGCCCAGGATCTCATGAGCGAGCTCGGCGTTCGCTTCGAAGCCAATGCATCGGAAGCCGCCGCTGCGGCCATGCTGGCCGCCTCAGTGCACTACCCGATCCGGGGGGCCGTCACCTTCAAGGGCTCGGTCGGTGTCAATGTTGCCTCCGACGCACTTGCCAACCTGTCTTCCTCCGGCGTGAATGGCGGCGCGCTGGTAATCGTTGGCGAAGATTATGGCGAAGGCTCCTCGATCATGCAGGAGCGGTCCTACGGATTCGCCATGAAATCGCAGTTCTGGCTGCTCGATCCGCGCCCGAACCTGCCCTCCATCGTCAAGGCCGTTGGTGATGGCTTCGCGCTTTCCGAAGCCAGCAATACGCCCGTCATGCTGATGGTCCGTATCCGCTCGTGTCACGTAACCGGCAGCTTCGACACCTCGGACAACGTGCCGCCGCCGCTCTCTGTCCGCGATGCCCTTTCCAATCCGCAGAAGGACTTCAAACGTGTGGTTCTGCCGCCTATGTCCTATGCGCATGAGCACGACAAGATCGACAACCGCTGGCCGGCCGCCGAGAAGTACGTCCTGGAAAACAAGCTCAACGAACGCTTCGGACCGGAGACCGGCAAAGTCGGCATCATGTGTCTCGGCGGCATGTATAACAGCGTCATCCGCTCGCTGCAGCGCCTCGGTTTTGCCGATATCAGCGGCAACACCTCCGTGCCGCTTTATGTCCTGAACGTCACCTATCCGATCATCAAATCGGACGTGCTGGATTTCTGCCGGGGCAAGGACGCCGTTCTGCTGGTGGAGGAAGGACAGCCGGAGTTCATCGAGCAGCAGATCGGGGCAATGCTCTACAAGGAAGGCGCCACCACAAAGCTTGAAGGCAAGGGCATTTTTCCAAAGGCCGGGGAATATACCGGACAGATCATGTTCGACGGTCTGGAGGCCTTCGTTCGCCAGTACGCACCTGAACTGCTGCCGGGAAAGGTGCTGGCGCCGAATACGCCCAAGACGAACCTTCCAGACCTCAGCAAAACGGTACCGATCCGGCCACCGGGCTTTTGCACTGGCTGTCCCGAGCGCCCGATTTTTGCGTCCCTTAAACTGGCGGAACAGGAACTCGGATCCCGACAGATCACGGGCGACATAGGCTGCCATTTGTTCGCGAGCCTGCCGCCCTTTGAAATCGGCGGCTCGACGATGGGTTTTGGACTCGGTCCGGCGTCCAACGCCGCATTCGATGGCGGCGGAGAAAAACGCGCAATCTCAATTCTCGGCGATGGCGGCTTCTGGCACAACGGGCTCAGTTCCTCCATCGGCAACATGGTCTTCAACAAGTCCGACAGTGTCGCCATCATCGTCGACAACTATTATTCTGCGGCAACCGGCGGCCAGGATGTCATGTCCAGCCGCGCTCAGAACGACACCAAGTCGACCAACAACCCGATTTCCAAGGCTCTCGCCGGTGTCGGTGTGAAATGGATCCGCCAGATCGACCATACCTATGACGTCACCAAAATGCGCGACACGATCCGCGAAGCGCTGACGACGGATTACAAGGGGCCGAAGGTGATCGTTGCCTCTTCGGAGTGCATGCTGAACCGGCAAAGGCGCGAGAAGCCGTTGCGCAACAAAGCCATTGCTAATGGCAAACGGGTCGAACTGCCACGTTTCGGCGTCGATCAGGATGTCTGCACGGGTGACCACGCCTGCATTCGTCTGTCCGGCTGTCCGTCGCTCTCGCTCAAGAAGCTCGACGATCCCCTCCGGGACGATCCGGTCGCGCATATCGACCAATCCTGTGTCGGTTGCGGCAATTGCGGAGAGGTCGCGGACGCGGCGATCCTCTGCCCGTCCTTCTATGAAGCCAAGGTGGTACACAATCCGTCCGGGTTCGAAACCTGGTATGCGGGCCTTCGCCGGAAGATTATTTCCTGGCTGCAGAACCGGCGATCCGGCAAGCGGTTGAGCTTTTCCGGGGAGAATGCCTGATGTCGCTGGCCCTGCCTCTTGATGCCCAGCCGACAGATCCGGCGCTGGAAGGCATTATCAAACTTGCGGTCATGGCCGTTGGCGGCCAGGGCGGCGGCGTCCTGACCAATTGGATTGAGACGCTTGCGCGTTCCGAAGGCTATCACTGCCAGGCGACGAGTGTCGCCGGTGTCGCCCAGAGAACCGGCGCGACCATCTACTATATCGAAATGGCTCCGGGCGATGTGGCAACGCCGGTCTTCTCGCTCGCCCCCTCTTCTGGCGATGTCGACATCACCATAGCCGCCGAGATGATGGAAGCCGGTCGCGCCATCATGCGCGGCTTCGTGACGCCTGACCGGACCACGCTGATCGCGTCCACGCATCGGATGCTCGCGGTTTCTGAAAAAACCGTCCCCGGCGACGGCATGGCATCCTCCGAAGAGGTCAAGGCAGCAGCCGAAGTCGCCGCACAGAAGCTGATCCTTGCGGATATGGATACGGCCGCCGTTGCGGTTGGCTCGGTCATTTCAGCGTCCCTGTTCGGAGCTCTGGCTGGCTCCGAAGCGCTGCCGTTCAAACGTGAAGCCTTCGAGAACGCCATTCGCGCGGGCGGCAAAGGTGTGGAGGCAAGCCTGAGGGCATTCGCTGCCGGATATGATCTGGCGCAGAACGGCGAAGTACCCAAAGCACCAGAACCGGCGCCCGCGAGACAGGAGATTGTGGAACCGAAAGGGCCTCAGGCCAGCCAGACGGCCTGGGCTGCGCTTCAGGCACGCGTTGCCGGCCTGCCGGAAGACATTCAGGAGATGACGAAGGCGGGCCTGACCAAAGTGGTCGATTTCCAGGATTGCGACTACGGGTCGGAATACCTCGACCGGCTTCAGGTTCTGGTGCAGGCAGACAGCGCTGATAAGAACTACGAACTGTCAAGCGAGGCAGCGAAATACATCGCCAATGCGATGACCTATGACGACGTCATCCGGGTCGCGGACCTTAAGACCCGCCCGCAGCGGTTTCGCCGCATCGAGGATGAGATGAGCGTCAAACCGGAGAACCTGCTTCACCTGACGGATTACCTGCATCCGCGCGCCGAGGAAATTGTCGGCCTCCTGCCAGAAAAGCTCGGCCGGAAGCTGGAAAACGATCCGGCCTGGATGAAACGGATCGATCGCTGGTTCAACCGGGGACGGCGGATCAGGACGGACGGCCTGCGCGGCTTTGCGATGCTCTATGTCCTTGGCGGGATGCGCAAGTGGCGGCTGAAGACCCTGCGGCACAAGATGGAACAGGATCATCTTGAGGCATGGCTCAAGATGGTCTCCGGATATCTCCCCGACCGGTATGACATGGCCGTGGAGATCCTGCGCTGCCGGCGGCTGATCAAGGGATACTCGGACACACATGCGCGCGGACTTTCCAAGTTCGACAAGGTGCTCGCCGGCGCCCGTCTCGTGGAAAACCGCGACGACGGCGCAGCATGGGTTGCCAGGCTGCGCGAGGCCGCACTAAAGGATGAAAAGGGTACGGATCTCGACGGCGCGTTGAAAACAATCGAAAGCTTCGCCGGCTAAAATCAGATCCGGTTGATCGACGTTGCAAACACGTCGATAAGCGCGCGTGTAGCCTCTTCCGTTGTCTGGACGCCGGGGGAAAGTCGTAGCGTTGCGCCGCGCGTATCTGCCGAATACCCAGCCTGGTTCAGATCGGCGAGCGTCTTTGAGGCCGCTTCAGCGGTTTTCAGATCCAGCATCAGGCTGCCGCCACGCTCAGCGTGGTTGCGCGGCGACAACAGGCCTACACCGAGATCATCCATCGCTTCGATCACAATGTCGCAGAGCAATCTGTTGTGGTGGAGGATCGCTGCGCGATCCGTTTCCGCATGCCATTTTAGCGCCGGCACGGTCGCGGCTGCGGGCAGGATCGCGGGCGTGCCGTTGTCGAACCGGCGGATGTCAGGCGCATAGTCGAAAGCGTCTATGTCCCAGTTGAAAGGATTGTCCTGGCTGAACCAGCCACGCAGCTCGGGCCGGCAATCTTCGATCAGGTCAGGCCGGACATAGAGCATGCCCGCTCCGGGCGCACCGCACATCCATTTCAGGCTCGTGGAGACCGCGAAATCGATCTCGGGTTCGAGCACCGAAAAAGGCAGCAGGCCGGACGCCTGTGTGATGTCGACACCGATAAGGCTGCCTTTGGCGCGGCCATGCGACACCAGAGCATCAAGGTTGACCTTGTGCGAGGTGGTCGAGCTGACCCAGGTGATCAGGGCAAGGGCGACATCGCCATCCCACTCCGCGATCATGTCCTCGTCCGCGACCCAATGTGCGCCCTGTCGCGGATGAACCGTTTTGAGTTCGAAACCGAACCTTTCCTGGAGCCGTGAGAGCAGAAAGTGGTTGGAGGGAAAGCAGTCGGCGGCAACGAGAACCTTGCGGCCGCGCAGGAGATCGGCTGGCAGCGAAGTGGTCAGCATGTGAACACCTTGCGTGACATTCTCGCAGGTGGTGACCGAACCGTCCGGAGCGCCGATCAGCTCGCGCCACAGATGGATGAATTCCGCGCGCTTGCCCAGCATGTAGGACCATTGCTGATCGTCAGGAGCGCTCCAGACAGCCGCAAGCTCAGCCATCGCATCGCTGAGATCCGCCTCTTTTCCTGGATACTGGCCAATGGAGTGATAAAGGAAGTAACCCGCCTTCCTTTCTGTCATGCCAGTCTCCTGAAATCGACGTCTTGGACCGCCTGCTCCTGTATTGACCAGGCACAAAATATTCGTATACAGTTTTCACGTTAGTTCAAGCTTAAAAGATCTGAAAACCACCAGATCGGGCAAGCTTAGTGCGGAGTCTGGAGCACTGCGCCCCGCATTCCGTATACGGTTTTGGGTCTGAGACGGAGGAAGAGAACATCGCGATCTTGAAATCCGCCTCTGCTTCCAACGCACCGCCTGGCACCAGTGTACAGATCCACGACGTTCTCATGGCCCGCATCCAGAACGGTGAAGTCGATCCGCAGGAGCGGCTTGTCGATACCGCTGTCGCGACGGAATTCGGTGTCTCGCGAATGCCCGCGCGCGATGCGCTGATGCGGCTTGCGCACGAGGGTTATCTGGAACAGACCACCAAAGGTTTTGTGCTGCCGAGAATTGACCATCAGGAAATCCTCGAAATCTTTGATCTCCGGCGCCTGCTCGAACCGCGGGCTGCGGCGCTTGCCGCGCAGAACCTCTCCGAAGACGCATTCAGCAATCTGGAGGCAGCTCTGATAAACGCGCGCCGCGCAATGAAAGCTGGCGAACGGGAAAAGCTGTTCCGGGCCTGCGAGATTTTCCGGAACGGCTGGATTAATGCTGTCCCGAACATATCACTCCGCAAGGCAGTGCAGCGCTACATGACCCAGGTTCAGGCCGTGCGCATGATGACGTTCGCGGACCCCGCGAACCATCCGGTGATCGTGGACGGCAACACAGGTCTTCTTCAGGCATTTCGCCGGCGGGACGCCGTCGCAGCCGCAGACCGCATCCTGCGCTTCGTCTTCGATGGGGAATCCGCCTATCTCGCCGCGCATGCGGCTGCGGAAGTGAACCAATCAAACAATCCCGGACAGCGACTGCTGCCCGGAAAGACACCACGCTGATGGGACCGCGATAATGGAAACGCGCGCTGAAGTGCGACTGCCCACCAACGATCTGGCCGAGGATCTGCCCTTCTTCACCAGGACACTGAAGATGCGCCTGGACATGATCTATCCAGCGGACAATCCGGAAATCGCGGTCTTTTCCGGTCACGGGTTGAGGGTGCGCATTGAAAAGGGCGCTCCGGAAAGCCCGGGAACGTTGCGCATTCTCACCGATGCACCTGATGACTTCGCAAATGGCGAGCGGCTGCTTGTTGCGCCCAACGGCACGAGGGTCGAGATCGATGAACTGAACCCGCCCCTGATCCTTCCCGATACCAAACATGCCTTTGTCGTGCGACGGCTCGCTGATCAGGCCCCCTGGGTGATCGGCCGTGCCGGGATGGAATACCGGGACCTGGTGCCGACCCGCCTCGGTGGGGCGATGATCGCGTCTCACATCCGGGTGCCCGACGGTCCGGTGCCCGACATGGTTCATTTCCACAAGGTCGGGTTTCAGCTGATCTTCTGCGTCCGGGGCTGGGTCGACGTTCTCTATGAGGACCAGGGCGGTATGCGCCGGCTGACCGCGGGCGATTGCTTCATACAACCGCCCGAAATCCGGCACCGCGTCATGCACGCCGCCGATGGCATCGAGGTGGTCGAGATCGGTGTTCCCGCAGAACATATCACCGAGATCGATCATGAAATGACGCTGCCGACGGAAACCGAACGCCCGGACCGGGAATGGCAAGGCCAGAAGTTCGTGCACAATCTGGCAAAGGACGCGGTTTTCAGCCCGTTCAGGATCCCGGGCTTCGAGGCCCGTGACACAACCATCTCGGACAACACCAAGGGGGTGGCATCTGTTATGGTTGCACGCGCGACCGGGGAGACCTCTCCCTGGACGCGGCACGATTGCGATATTCTGTTCAACTTTGTGCTGGCAGGTGAAATGACACTCGAGGGCGAAGGAAAAGACCCTTACCGCCTGTCCGCCGGAGACGCCTTCGTGATCCCGCCCCAGATGGCGACGCGATACACGGGCGCAACAACCGACCTTGAGCTGCTTGAAGTCAGCCTGCCGGGACGGTTCAAAACCGAAGTTCTGGAAGCGCCCGGGAGGTAAGGACGGGCGCAGCGGAAACAATGAAAAAGCGATGAGGGGAAGTAGCATGAAAAAACTGACGACACTCGCAGCCGCCGCGCTGATGCTGGGCACCAGTTCACTGGCCTACGCCGAAACCAAGATCGGCATTCTGATGGACATTACCGGACCGATCGCGAACTTTATTCCACCGCTGCAGAACGCAGCGAACCTGGCTGTCAAGCACGTGAATGACCAAGGTGGCCTGCTCGGCGGGGAAGTGGTCGCTGTCTATGGCGACACCACCGGGACCGCGCAAGGCGCCGTCGATGCCGCCCAGAAGCTGGTCAATATCGAGAATGTTCCGATCGTCATGGGGTCGCTCATGTCCGGCACCACGATCGCAGCCGCCGAGGCCGCGATCATCCCCGCTGGTGTCGCACAGATCTCGCCGACGGCAACCTCGCCTGCCATGACAGACCTGCAGGATGACGGCCTCGTTTTCCGGATCGTGCCGTCCGACAACTACCAGGGTGAAATCCTGGCCAAGATGGTACTCGACGAGGGTCTCAACAAGGTCGCGGTCACCTATGTGAACAATGATTATGGTGTCGGCATCGGCCAGACCTTCATGGAAGCCTACAAGGCCGCCGGCGGAGAGATCGTCGCGGAAAACAAGCACGAAGAGAAAAAGGACAGCTACCGCTCTGAACTGGCAAGCCTTGCCAAGGGTGATGCGGACGCGCTTGTCGTCATCGCCTATGCGGGTGACAGCGGCGGCAAGATTGTCCGGCAATCGATCGAGGGCGGCCTCTTTGACAAGTTCGTTGGCACCGACGGGCTCCGGGACGAACTCCTGATCCAGAATGTCGGCGCGGACGCGCTCAAGACATCCTTCTTCTCCTCGCCGACATCGCCTGCGGAAAACCCGGCCCAGAAGACGTTGCACGACGCCTTTAACGCCGAGTACGGCGAAGGCGCGGACAAGGCCTTTGTCGACCAGACCTATGATGCGACCTTCCTGGCCCTGCTTGCCGTTGAAAAGGCCGGCTCCACGGACCGCGCCAAGATGGCGGAAGCGCTGCGCGAAGTCGCCATGGCACCGGGTGAGAAGGTCGGACCGGGCGAGTGGGCGAAAGCCGTCGCGCTGATCAAGGAAGGCAAGGACATTGACTATGACGGTGCCAGCGGCACCGCCGAGTTCGATGAGAACGGCGACGTCGGCGGTTTCATTGGCAAGTTCATTGTCGATGGCGACGGTTACAAGCAGATTGCAATCGTCGAATAAGCCGCGTCAGACGTGATCCGGCTGGACGAAATCTGCGTCGATTTTGGTGGTTTGCGAGCGGTTGACCACGCAAGCTTCGAAATCGGCGCAGGCCGCATCACAGGTCTCATCGGACCGAACGGCGCGGGCAAGACGACGGCATTCAACGTCATCGCGGGGGCGATCGGACCGAGTTCAGGCCGTGTTTTCTTTGACAACAAGGACGTCACTGCGCTGAAGCCTTACCAGAGGGCCGAAGCTGGGCTGGCGCGCACCTTCCAGATCCCGCACGAGTTTGCGCAGCTGTCGGTGCTTGAGAACCTGATGGCGTCCGCTTCGGCGCCGCGGGGCGAAAACGTGTTGAACGTTATCTTTCGGAGGGGAAGCTATTCCGCCGAAGAACGCGCAATCTACGAAACCGCGCGTGAAACGGTTCGCCTGCTCGAACTGGAGCATGTCATCGACGAAAAAGCCGGCAATCTCTCCGGCGGTCAGAAGAAACTGGTCGAACTCGGCCGGGCCTTGATGCGCGATCCCAAGATCATCCTCCTGGACGAGATCGGGGCGGGCATCAACCGGACCCTTCTGGGCAAACTGGCCGACAAGATCATGATGCTCAACGCGGAGCGCGGCCTCACCTTCTGCCTGATCGAACACGATCTCGATTATGTCTCAAGGCTGTGTGACCACGTTCTGGTGATGGCGCAGGGCACGCTGTTGACGGAAGGAACCGTCGACGATGTGAAGCGGGACGAGCGCGTGATCGAAGCCTATTTCGGCGGCGGCAAATACGAGGTCCAGCTATGACCGAACAGCTTGCCGTGGCCGGACTATCGGCAGGCTATGGCGGACCACCAATCATCGAGGAAATCTCGCTGACCGTGGAAGCCGGTGAAATCGCCGTGGTGCTCGGACCGAACGGGGCCGGAAAGTCGACACTGCTGAAGTCGATCTTCGCGCTGACGAGCGTTTCCGCCGGTTCAATCCGGCTCGGGGAGCAGGAACTGGCCGGATGCAAGACCTCAGCGCTGGTGCCTCTTGGCGTTTCGGCGGTGCCTCAGAACAAGAACGTCTTTGCTTCCATGACGGTTGACGAGAACCTGGATGTCGGCACCTATGCCGCGCCGCCCGCGGATCAAAAAGCGACCCGGGAAAAGGTGCTGGCACTGTTTCCGGATCTGAAAGACAAGCTGAAACAGCCTGCGGGCGAATTGTCCGGCGGTCAAAGGCAGATGGTCGCGATGGGCCGTGCGCTCATGAGTGAACCCAAGCTGGTGTTGCTGGACGAACCAACTGCCGGCCTCTCTCCCGCCTATCTTGAACGCATATTCGATTTGCTGCTTGATATCCGCAAGACCGGGATCACCGTACTGATGGTGGAGCAGAACGCGCGTCAGGCGCTGCAGATCGCCGACCACGGCCATATTCTGGTGAATGGCCGCAATCATCTGAGCGGTACGGGCAAGGAATTGCTGGCCGACGAAGATGTCCGCCGCCTCTTTCTCGGAGGCACGGCCGCATGACCGAGTTTGTCAATTTCTACCTGTTCCCGGCGCTCACCATCGGCAGCATCTACGCGCTCGGCGCCGTCGGGATCTCAATGATCTTCGGAATCCTGCGCTTTGCCCATTTCGCGCATGGCGACCTGATGACCCTCGGTGCCTATGGCATCATGGCGGCGACCGCGCTGATGCCGGTCAATCCCCTGCTGCTCATTCCCTTCGGAATGGCACTGACGATCTCTTCCGCGCTCTTTGTTGACCGTTTCTTCTATCGGCCCCTCAGGGACCTGCCGACCATCTACACGGTGATCTCTTCGTTCGGGATCGCGCTCGTCTTTCGCTCGTTAATTCAGCTCGTGTGGGGGTCTGAGAACCAGGTGCTCGTGGCCGGCGTGCGCCCGCCGCTGGTTCTCTTTGATACGTTCCGCGTCTCCGTTTTGCATCTGCAGGCGATTGTCACGACAGCCATTATCGCTGTGCTGCTGCACTATTTCCTGACCGCCACCAAGACAGGTCGATCCATGCGCGCGGTTGCCGACGATCCCGAACTGGCGGAAGTTTCCGGTCTCGACACGGCCAAGGTCGTCCGCTGGACCTGGATTATCGGCGCAGCGCTCGCCGCGGTGGCAGGCGCGTTCGCCGCGCTCAACACTAGCGCCCATCCCAATCTCGGCTGGAACCTGCTTCTGCCCATGTTTGCCGCCGCCATTCTCGGCGGCATCGGCAAGCCGATGGGCGCAATGGCGGGCGGGTTCATCATCGGCATGGCGGAGGAACTCTCCTCCTATCACTGGATCGGCGATGAAGCGCTGATCTCGCCCTCCTACAAGACGGCAATCGCCTTCGTGATCATGATCGGGCTTCTGATCTTCCGGCCGCAAGGTCTGTTCAAGGGGAGGTTACTATAGGTCATACCCTTACAAAGCAGGCCGAAATGGTATGGATGAATTTGTTCGGAAACGCGGCGCGAGGCTGCAGGAAACCGTCCGGTTTTCAAAGCGTCGCAACAAAGTGTCCGGGCAAATCCACCTTATCCCGGAGGGACGCAGAAACGGCTTCGATCTGCTGCGTCAAAGCGCTCAACCGGGCGGGAAGCCCGCTTTTCGCGCTTTTCCTCGCATCTCATCGCCGTTTACAGCGCCATTGCGACCTGTTTTGTGAGGGTTTGACCTAATGGAACTCACCGGCCTCTTTTTCTACATCGTCAGTCTGCTGATCCTTGGCGGCATTTATGCGCTGCTTTGCCTTGCGCTCAATGTGCAATGGGGAATGGGCGGGCTGTTCAATGCCGGGATCGCCGGGTTTTACGGTGTCGGAGCCTACACCTCCGCGATCCTGACGACGGCGGCCTCTGGCAGGCATCTGGGCGGCTTTTCCATGCCCGTCCCGATCGGCCTTGTCGGGGCGGCAATTGTCGCGGGCGTGACCGGCTGGGCGGTCGCCAGGATCTGCGTGCGCCTGAAAAGCGACTACCTTGCCATGGCCTCGATCGGCATCGCGGAAATCCTGCGCCTGGTTTTCGTCAATGAAAGCTGGCTGACCAACGGCAGCCTGGGCGTTTCCCGCATCCCGCGGCCCTTTGCCGATGTCACGACCGGCCGGATGTCGGACGTTGCCTTTCTGGGCTTCGTCTGGGTCATCGTCCTGCTTGTCTATGTTGCGACCACCCGGCTCTACGAAAGCCCCTGGGGACGGACGCTCAGGGCCATCCGTGACAATGAAACCTCGGCGTCCGCAGCAGGCAAAAACGTAGAGAAATTCCGTGTCCAGACCTTCGTCATCGGCTGCGCTGTCATGGGTATCGCGGGTGGGTTGTCCGCCCATTACTTCCGCTTCCTGTCGCCGACGGCAACCGATCCGCTGCTGACCACCTTCCTGGTCTGGGTGATGCTGATGGCGGGGGGCTCGGGGAACAACAAGGGCGCAATCCTCGGCGCCCTGTGCATCTGGACGATCTGGTCCGTCACTGAGATCTTCACCAACCGGCTGCCACCTGAATGGGCGACGCGGAGTTCCTTCATCCGTATGCTTCTGGTCGGCCTGTTGCTGCAGGTCGTGCTGCAACGGTTCCGGGCAGGGCTGTTGCCGGAAAAGCCAGCCCCGATGAAATTCCGGAAGGAATAGGGATCAAGCAGCTGAAAGCTTGTAGAATTGGGCAATCTTTCGCCACATCACAGGGGCGTTGGAATACATGGGAAAGTGTCCGCTTTCCGGGATCTCGGCAAGATGCACGCCTTGTTTCTCAATGTCAGCGAGATAAGAGAGTCTCTTGTTCTGCTCGCCATAGACAAACAGTCTGGGGAACTTGAGGCCTAAAAAGCGATCCATCAAACCTGCGTTGTCGGACAAATCCACCATCGATTCAAAGATACCCCGGACCGCTTCGGCTCGAACCTTGAAGGGAAGAGAGGCCGCATACAAAGCCGATGAATAAGCCGGTGAATGCCTGGTTCGCCGGATAAACTCTGCAAGGAACGCGTCCGGATCGTCAGATGGATAATCCACGATCTGCCGGCTGAGAAAGCAGTCTTCCGGTGCAATGTTGCCCTCTATGTTCACGAAACTCAGGACACGTTCCGGGAAAGAACTGGCCAACATCAAGGACGCCAAGCCGCCCATCGAATGCCCCACCAGATGGAAACGATCAAAACCGGCCTTGTCGATCGCGGCGAGCGCTGTTTTGACCAGAAACGGGATCGAGGTTTTGGTGAGATCAGACATCATCGTTTCACCACAGCCGGGAGCATCAATTGCCAGGAACGGATAGGAGCCAAGGTCCTTCTGTCTGACAATGTCCGCATAGTCTTCCTTGGTTGAGCCGAACCCGTGAAGAAAGACGATCGGATCACCTGCCCCTTCACGATGCATCGCCGATACCTCGAGGGAAACTCCGTCGATCTCGAATGGACATCTGGAAATTTCAAATTCCGTCTTCATTTGCAGGTGAGCCTTGTTCACATCAGATGAGCGTGGGAGAGATGATCTGTTTGCTGTCTGCCCGTAGGGCGACGACGCGGTCGATAAAGCGATATGTCGCGGACGGTTTGGCGAGCGCCATATCTTCGTTGAGAACTTTTTGCGACGCGCTCATGAGACAGCCCTTACCCGGTAAGGCCGAGCAGATCGTAGGTGGTCGCACCCTGGCGCAGCTCTTCCATCATTTTTTCTTCTTTTTGAAATCGGGCGTGGCTTTTGGCCATGGTCTCTGCGACATGCTCGGCCGGGATGATCACGACGCCATCCGTATCGGCAACGACCAGATCCCCTGTTTTCACAGGCGTCCCGGTGAAGTGCAGCGGCTCGCCAACGGAACCGAAACTGGCCTTGAGTGTCCCCCTCATGCAGACGCCGCGTGCAAAGACAGGAAACTGATGGGCTTCCAAGGCATCGATATCCCGGACACCGCCATCTGTGACAAGACCCCTGATGCCGCTCGTTTTGGCTGAAACGGTCAGGACCTCACCCCAGTAACCTGCCATGAACCCTTTGGTATCGATCACCAGGATGCTACCCGCCGGGGCTTTTTTCATCGCGTGGTGTATCGCAAGATTGTCACCCGGTGAGCATTGCAAAGTGTAGGCGGCCCCGGCCACAGCAGCTCCCTTCCAGACAGGGCGTATGTTGATGTCAGTCGCGCTGCTGGCCAGCCCCGAAGCTTCGTGAATTGTCGAGGTACCGAGCTTAAGCGCCTGCTCAAGGAGATCTTCCGGATAGGCCTGCGCGTTCGTCATCACGATTGCTCTCAGTTTTTGCGTTGAAGGGTGTGGTAACCAGTGGCGGTTCTCGCCTCGCGAATGGACTTGCCCTGAGCGATTTGCGCACGGATCGTTTCTTCCACCGTTTCAATTTCCCGTGCGGCAGCAGCGACGTCTCGGGCACGTCCGCGAGGGACGAACACAACACCGCTGGCATCAGCGATGACAATATCCCTGTTTTCGACACGCGCAGTGCCAATGCCGACGGGGCTGCCGACGGTGTCGACTTGAACGCGGTCCTTGCCTGTGCGCATGAACCGTCCTGCCGTAAACATCGGATAGCCATCACCGAGCGCTTTTGAGACGTCGCGGCACACGCCGTCAATAACCGTACCCGCAATGCCACGCAGGCCCGCGTACTGGGTCATGATATCGCCCCACACGGTACAATCTGTCCGGCCATCATTGTCCAGGACGACCACGTCGCCTTCGGCAACATCGTCGATGAAATCGCCGACCGTACCGGCTGGGGATGCAGCCGGCACGTACTTCACGGTAAAGGCCGGGCCAATGATGGCTTCCTTGTAGTTATCGAGCGGCAAGATGCCGAGCGCCTGACCATGAAGGCCGAGTTTATCAAGAGCATCTGAAACACCTGCTGTGTCCAGGCCCTGGAACAGCTCCACAAGGTCCTGGTCCTCCGGCAATGCTTTGTGGGGATTATCTGTCATGACCAACAGTCCTGATTGATCGGGTTCTTAAGCGCGGGATCACCTTGTCTGGATGGCTTCAAATTCTTTGTCATGCATGACTTCGGCCACAGACCTGCCCTGACGCACAGCTTCCACCATTCCGCTCTGGCGGCGATCGATGCGTTCTGCGAGGTCAAGCACCTCGGCAATTCTTTCAGCTTCGACAAAAACCGTTCCGCAGCGATCCGCAATCACGTAATCGTCCTGCTTCACCGTAACGCCGGCCATCTTCACTGGTTCCCCGGAGGCGTATTGAATGACGCGGTTCCGGGCGCTGATCATTGTGAGGCCTTTGCCATAGACAGGATAGGAGATCGCCTCACTGCCCTCGATGTCGCGGCTCATGCCATCGATGATGGACGCCCTCACGCCTTTTGCCTTGGCGGCGTTGGCGAGAATGTCGCCCCAGCAGGAAACGCCGTCTACGCCGCCTGCGATGACGAGAACACGATCATCCGTGGTCACTGTATCGATTACAGGCGAAATCAGATGAACGGTCGGCTTCGCCTCCCTTTTGGGACCAAGCTGGATCGTGCTGGCTCGACCCACAACTTTTGGACAGTCCCAAAGCGGCGTGATGCCGACGGTCGCACCATTCATGTTCAAGAAGTCCAAGGCATCAGAAATCGTATTCGTATCAAGAACTTCCAACCGTTTCAGCAAATCCGTATCAGACATGTGGTCTCTTCCGTCGAAGCAGGAGCCGCAAGTCTGACAAGGTTTTCTTATTATTCAAAATTCTATAAATCTATCTCTGTGATACAGTTTTGATATCAGAAACCACTTCTTCCACGCAGAGGGGTTTTGCGCAATGTCAGCCACGATTGACTTCAGGCTCGTCAAGCAACTCTGGATGTTCTTGGCTGTTGCTGAAGAAGAGCACTTTGGCCGCGCGGCTCAGAAACTGGGAATGTCACAACCACCTCTGACAAAGCAGATCCAGGTCCTGGAACAATCCTTGGGCCTGGCGCTTTTCGAACGCTCCAGACGCGGCACCAGGTTGAGCCCTGCTGGTCAGGCCATACTTCCTTCAATAAGACGATTTGCAGATCAGGTTTCAAAACTGGAAGCTGAAGTCCGGGAGGTTGCCTCGGGTCAAACCGGAATCCTGCGCGTTGGCGCCATTACATCCGCGATGCTTGAAACCATCCCCGATCTTTTGGATGAAGTCTCAAAAAAATACCCGAATCTAAAAATCTTCATTCAGGAAATCGATACGGTGGAAGCAATTCCAGCGTTGCAAGCAGGAGAGCTCGATCTGGCATTTGGCCGCCTTGAGGGCGATATCGAGGGAGATATCTCATGGAAGGCGCTTGAAGAAGCCCGTCTGGCGGTGGCGCTTCCTGCTTCCAGCGAACTGGCCAGAAAAAAGGTCCTGTCTCTGAAACACCTGGAGAACGAACCGATGGTCATTTTCGCCCGAGAGGTAAGCCCGGTCTATTTTGACATGCTCGTCTCCTGGTGCCGGGCGAGCGGGTTTTCTCCAAGGTTTCAATACGAAGTCAGATCAGTTGCCTCGCAAGTGGCATACGTCAGTTGTGGACAGGGCGTCGCTCTCGTTCCGGCCACCGTCGAGCGGCTTGCACCTGAAAATGTTGCCGTCCGGCCTCTGAAGGAGAATATCCCGGTCGTTACGGCAGCCATCGCGTGGAACGCCAAAAGTTATAACCCGATGGTCACCGCGATCCTTGATCTTGTTCCTACTCGAACGAAGAAATAAGGACCCGGCTGATCGCGCAAGACCCGCTTCAGAGTTTCCGGCAGGCATACTTGGCAAGGGCATAGACCGCCATGCTGGTGTTCCCGCTGACAGGTCCCGGAAAAACCGAAGCGTCGATCACTTTCAACCCGTTCACACCCTGTACTGAGAATTCCGGATCAGTGACGGCATTGTCGTCCCCGACAGGCCCGATCCGGCAGGTGCCCATGGGATGATAAACTGTCTTCGTGAAGCGCCGGATATGTGCCTTGAAGTCCTGATCGTCTTCCACCTCGCGGCCCGGCAGCGCTTCCTTGTGAATGAGGCCTTTGAGCGGTTCCTGATCGAACAGGGCCCGTAGCGAGCGCAGCGCCACAACGAGCGTTTCCAAATCGTCGTCTTCAGCCAGAAAGTTCGTGCGGATCTCCGGCAGCGTGTCTGGATCCTTGTCGAGGAGCCGGACCCAACCACGGGATTTTGGACGCAGCAAACAGGCATTGAGCGTTATCCCCGGCCCAGGCTTCACGTCGGTGACGTCTTTGTCCACATAGATGCCGGGAACCGAAAACACCTGAATGTCGGGGCGCGCCGTATCGCCTGTGGTACTCATGAAGCCACCCGCCTCAACACCGTTCGATGCTGCCGGACCGGTGCCAAAAGCCAGGTACTGCATCCCGGCCAACCAACTGCGCCAGCCTGAATCCATGCCGTAATATCCCATCCGCGCCTTTGTGTAGGCTGCGACGGGCGCCTCGCAATGATCAATCAGATTGGCGCCGACATTGGCGTTGTCATGTGTGACATCGATGCCAAGCTCACGTAGTGCCGACCCGTCACCGATGCCGGACTGCATCAGGATCTTGGGCGAGCCGATTGCGCCTGCTGCGAGGATCACGGATTTGGAAGCGCTCACCTCGACCGCTTCACCGGATTTGCGGTAGCGGATGCCTTTCGCTTCTTTTCCCTGAAACAGAACGCGCTCGACATGCGCATCAGTCACGATCTTGAGATTCGGATCCTTGCTTAAGGGCCGCAAAAAGGCATCGACTGCGCTCCATCGGCGGACACCCTTGGTGTTGAGCTGATAGAACCCGACACCGTTCTGGCCATCAGAATTGAAGTCGGGATTGTACGGCAATCCGCCATTCTGCGCAGCCGCGACAAAGGCCTGTGACAGCGCATCGATATGGGTCTGGTTTGACACATGAAGCGGCCCGCCATTGCCATGCCCTTCTCCCCCGAAAACGGCATTGTTCTCAAGACCGGACATGAGCTCGAACATGGTGTCGCCATTCAGGTCATTCATGCCGGTTGCCTGGGCCCAGTCATCATAGTCGGCACGCGTGCCGCGGATGTGAACCATGGCGTTTACCGAGGACCCGCCCCCGAGCACCTTCCCGTTCTGCATTCTCGGCGCCCTGTTTACGAGGGACTCTTCGACCACTCCCCGATATGGCCAGTAGTTCTGATTGGTGACGTAATACTTCAAAAAGCCTGCCGGAATGCGGAACAAGATACCCTTGTCTTCCGGCCCGGCTTCCAGCAACAACACCTTGGCGCGTTTTTCGGTAACGAGATGATGCGCGATCAAGCTGCCCGCAGGGCCTGAACCCACGACGATGTGGTCAAAACTGTCCATCTCAATTGCGCTTCAAGTTGTAGCTTGCGATGGCAGAGGCAGCAAAAATCACAACACCCTGCACGATCAGCTTAGCCGGCTCACCAAGCTTCAATGCGGTCATCAGGTTGAAGATGTAGGCAAGTGCATAGGCTGCGAGGATGGCCCCGTAGATTGACTTGCGCCCACCGCCAAACGTGATGCCACCCAGGATCACACCGGCAATTGAAATCATGACGATATCGGTGCCGATTTTGACCGACCCCATTCCGATGTAACCGGCGAGAAGGATGCCGCCCAACCCTGCAAAGGCTCCAGCCAGCACGTGCGTAAAGAAGAGGGTCTTTTCGACCGGTACGCCCGAAAGTCCCGCTGCTGTCGGGTTCGAGCCGATGACACTGACGAAACGCCCATAAATGCTTCGACGAAGGAAAATCTCAAGCAACACGGCAAGGCCCAACCAGATGATGACCGCAACTGGGATAATGCCGACCTTGCCGACACCCAGGAAGCGCACAAAATCACCGGCGGACCCTGGAGGACGGCCGCTGCTCAGAAATAGGACCAGACCCAGAAGGATCGCCCCCATCGCCAGGGTGACCACGACAGCAGAGGCGCGAAGCCGGGCGATGAAGAAGCCGTTGATTGCCCCGATGAGGATTGCGGCCGCCATTGGCACCGCAAGGGCCGCGACCGGGTTCAAACTTGTGAAGAAGGAACTGGTGACCATGTAGTTCATGAGAATGAAAATGCCACCAACCGAAAGATCGATCGATTTCGTTCGCATCACGAGAAGCTGTGCACAGACAACCAGCCCAATAGGTGCAGCCTGTCGCAGGATCACCATCTGAAACGGTGTTTTGGTCAGAACGGGCACCATGTAGATCGACAGGAGCACCAGCCCGATCACGACGTAGACGGACGGTGGCAGGTTCAGGACCCGCCCGATCTGATGCAGGGTGTTAGTGTTCTTTCGCGGTTCGCGGGGCACACTCGACATTTCTGTCACGGTCATCTTCAGATCCCTATGGTCTTGCGCCGTGTGAACGCGATCGCGATCAGAAGCAGCAGGCCACTTACAATCGATTGCAGGAAAGGCGAGACGTTCAACAGGTTCATGCCGTTGCTGAGAAACCCGAGCAAAAGGCAACCGAAAAGAACCCCTGTGGCGCTGCCAAGTCCACCCGTGAACTGAACGCCGCCGAGTGCCACGGCAGTGATCGACATCAGCGTGAACGGCAAGCCAACAATCGCATCTCCGTCCGAGATGCGGCTCGCCAGAAACAGCCCCGCTGCCGCCGCAAACATCGAACAGATGACGTAGGCCAGAACCTGCGTTCGCAGCACCTTGATGCCGGCAAGACGCGCGTTGCTCTGCGACCCGCCGATAGCGTGGATCTGCAAGCCGAGGCGTGAGCGTTGAAGCAAGGCCAGACCAATGGCAATTGCTGCAAGGCTCCAGAACAACTCAACCGGCAACCCGAACACATCCGTGCCTACCAGTCGGTCCAGCCAAAGTGGCACATCTCCGCCGGGTGTCGGGCGCAAAGTCAGGGCGATGCCTGTCACGATGGTGCTGGTCGACAACGTGGCGATGATCGGGTGGATGCCAAGTGCCCCAACCGCAAGACCGTTGACGACGCCAATCACAAGCGCTGAAGCAACAACCAGAGCCAAGGCCAGGTTCGGATCAATCGGCAACGTAATAATCACCGCTGACAGGCCGATTACAGCCCCAACGGATACATCCAGACCGCCCGTTAAAACAACGACAGCCTGACCGAGCGCCACGAGCAAGAGCGGTGTAATCTGCACAACAAGATTGTGGGTGTTTTCACCACTCAGGAACTCCTGGGTCGAAACGGACAGGCCAATCGCCACGATCAGCACAATCAGGAGCGACAGGTTTTGTCCTCCCTTGCGCGATGTTGTCGATATGCCCAACGCGGGAAGTTTCATGCCGCCATCTCCTGTGTTGGATCGCCGGTAATCGCGGCGCGCAGGATGCTGTGTTCGGTTGCGGTCTCAGGGTCCATCTCGGCGACGATCTCACCAGCACGGACCACAAGAATGCGATCGCAAAGGCCGATGATTTCGTTCATCTCGCGCGACAGGACAATTACGGAGCGCCCTCCACCCACGAAATCCCGCAAGAGTTGATAGATCTCGGCTTTGGCGCCGATATCGACACCACGCGTCGGTTCTTCAATCAGAAACACATGTGCGTCGGACAAGAACCATCGGCCCAGCATCACCTTTTGCTGGTTGCCACCCGACAGCGTTTCGACCAATTGGCCCGGCCCGGAAGCGGCAACATTCATCTGACCCATAAGCGCTTGAACTTTGTCGCGGGTCTTCCGGACGAACCTTAGGAACCCGTTTTTCTGGTGCTGGCCCAGCGCGATGTTCTGGTCGATGGGCAGGGTCAGGTACAGCCCTTCCTTCTTGCGATCTTCTGGCACGAAGGCGACGCCCTTCATGACCTGGGACCCAACGCCCGCGTCGAGCCGGTGCTGCACTTCGGTGACGTCATTCCAAGAAACCATTGAACCGGTGGTCTCTGGATAAACTCCGGCAAGGGCACGCAGGATCTCCTGTTGCCCCTGCCCTTCAAGGCCTGCCAGGCCAAGGATCTCACCCTTGCGGACGTCAAACGACACTTCTGGCGCATCGGAAGCAGGTCTCAGCTCGCGAACCTGAACCGAGAGATCGCTCTGAGGCGGGTTTCCGGACGGAAACCAATCGCCCATTTCACGCCCGACCATAAGAGAGACAAGTGTGTCAACGCAGAGGTCGGCAGCCGGTTTTGTGGTGACATGCGCACCGTCTTTCAAGACGGTGATCGTGTCACACAGGTCGAAAATTTCTTCCAAACGGTGCGAGACATAAAAAATGTTCTTCCCCGCTCTCTGCAGCTCCCGAATGAGCCTTTTGAGCTTTTTGACATCTTCATCGCCAAGGGCGGCCGTCGGCTCGTCAAAGATGAACACTTTTGCATTGGCAGAAACGCCGCGAGCGATTTCGACCATTTGCTGCTCAGCAACCGACAGCGTTGAGATCAACCGCTTCGGCGAAATCCCAAGCCCAACGTGATCGAGCACCCGCTCGGTTTCTTCAAACATTTCGGATTTGCGCAAGAGCCCGCCCGAAACACGTTCGTGACCGAGGAAAATCGACTCCGCAACGCTCATGTTTTCAATCAGGGAAAACTCCTGGAAAACGGTTGAAATACCGCCGAAGAGCGCTTCCCGCGGCGTTGCGAACTGAACCTCGTCCCCGTCAAGGAACATCTTTCCGCTGTCCGGTTTGATGACCCCGCCAATGAGCTTCATCAGCGTGGATTTGCCGGCGCCGTTTTCACCGGTCAACGCGTGCACGGAACCGTCTTCGCAGGTTACAGACACCTGATCGAGGCACACCACAGGCCCAAACGATTTTGTCAGGTTTTCGACGCGGATCATGCCGTCCTCCCAAAGTCAGCAAACGATGCGGCGGGTCTGCCCGCCGCATCGGACGTCGATTATTGACCGTAGATTTCCTGCAGCTTTTCCTCGGGAAGCGAAGACGGGAACCAGAGGTTTTCGTTCAAGTCTTCCCGGAGATACTTATCAAGATCCGGCTGCAGGATCGGATCTGGCCGGCCGACATAGCGGTGCATCATTTCTTCACCAGCCAAAAGAGCGGCAGCGGCACGAACAGCAGCAGCACCTTGAGCAGGCGGGAAAACAGCTGCCATCGACTTTGCGCCCGAGGCTTTCCAGACTTTGAAGAAACCATTGTTGCCTTCACCGGACATCGGCGGCATCTCCAGTCCTAGCTCAGCGAACACATCCATACAGGCATGGGTCATGGCCGCGCCTGAGGACCAGATGCCGGACGGGTTCGGGTCGCTCAACGCCAGGCTCTCGCAAACCTGCTTGCCTTTGTCGTAGGCCCAGTCGCCGTGCTGCTCGGACGAAATCGTGATGCCTTCCTGGCCTTCCAGCGCCATCAGCAGACCTTCGTAGCGAAAGAGGTCTTCCGAAACGCCGGCCTGACCACGCAGCACCCAGATATTGCCTTCGCCCTTCAGCTCGTCGACCAGGAAGTCGCCCATGACTTTGCCAAAGTGATGTGGGTCTCCCTGGATATCCACGGTGTAGTTGTCGGTATCGACAGCCGTTGAATGAACAACCGTTGGAATTCCCAGTTCATGTGCCTTGTCAATCACCGGCGACACGGCACTCAAGGAGATTGGCGCAATCACCAAGGCATCGACGCCTTGTGCAATCAGATCCTCGATGTCGGCAATCTGCTTGGTGGGATTTGAATCGGCGTTGGTGAAGATGAACTCACCGACATTCTCGTTTTGCTCGGCCGCATAACGCGCCTCTTCGGCCATCTGGATCATCCAGGTGTTGCCGAAGCCCCAAATGCTGAAGCCGATCTTCCAGGGCCCGTCTTTTGCGTATTTCCCGGCCTCAATGACCCGGTTGTCCCCGTCACGCGGCACCATGCCGTCCATCAGGAACACCTCGGCATTTGCAGCACTGCCCATCAGCGTCGCCGCCACAGCCAATTTTACAAAGAGTCGTTTCATAAGCTCCTCCACTATTTCACTCTTATATTCGATCTGCTATCTGACATACCAGATCGAATATTGCATCGCAATTGTTTTCTTGTATCTTGTTTGAAACGAGACAAGGCACGGTGCGAAACTCATGGAAAGCACGACTATCAAGCGGCCCGCGGCACTGAGTGAAGGTGCGGCGGATGCCATTCGAAAGGCCATCATCGAGGGTGAGTTCGGGCTCGGCGAAGCGCTGCCCGAGGCGCAATTAACCAAGCGTCTGGGGATCAGCAAGACACCGATCCGAGAGGGCCTGTCTCTTCTTTCAAGAGAAGGTTTGGTGATCAGCTTTCCTCAGCGCGGCTTTTTCGTATTTACGCTAGAGCGCGAAGGCGTCACTCAGCTCTGCGACTTCCGCCATGCAATGGAGAGCCTAGCCCTGGACATGGCCCTGCAGCACAACAGGGATCACCTGATTGCGGATCTGGAAAGAATTTTCGCAGAGATGCGAACAACCCATGAGACCGGCAACTTCAAGCGATATCTGGAACTCGATACCGCCTTCCATGCCGCTTTCTTTGAGCGGGCTGAAAACCCTTATGTCAAAGCCGCCTATCAGATGGCGGCCAGCAAGGTCGCGACGATACGGACGCATCTCTCGCGCGGACACCTGCGAACGGATTTGTCTCTGTCGGAGCACGGTGCAATTCTGCAAGGCTTGAAAGACGGACAGGACCGCAAGGCCCGAGCCGTCCTCAAGAAGCAGATCTATCGCGGGTCGGAAGTCTATGAAGAGCTGGTTACGGAAACGGAGGCGACATCGGGGTGACGCCAGGAGGCGGCCGAGTCATCAAGCCAACACTTATTGGCTGTGCTTCAGCGCCCTGAAAGCCTCTACGAACGTTGTTGCGCGGTCTGCGATATCCGCGAGCATATAGTCTGGTTTGTAAAGCGCTGAGCCGAGACCGAAACTGTTTGAACCGGCGCGATAATAGTCAACCATCGTCTCCGGCGTGATGCCACCGACCGCAGCAACCACGGCATCTTTTGGCAAGACCGCGCGCATTGCTGATATCGCCTTCGGCGGCACCATCTCGGCGGGAAAGAACTTCAGGACGGACGCGCCACAGTCCAGCGCGTCGAATGCTTCGGTCGGCGAGAAGACACCCGGGCACCATTTGGCGCCAAGCTTGACCGCCCTGCCCCCAACGTCCGGTTTCATGTTCGGCGCCACGATCAGCTGTCCACCTGCATCGACGACAGCGTCGACATCGCCCGGTGACAGAACTGTTCCTGCTCCAACAACAATTTCATCTCCATATCTCTTTGCGATTTCGGAGATTGATGTCATTGGCCGGGGTGAATTCAGCGGGACTTCAAGGATGCGAAAACCGGATTCAACAAGCACCCCGGCAACATCGAGCGCGGTCTCAGGTGTGAGGCCGCGCAAGATCGCGATCAGCGGATTATCCGCCAGCGCTTCGGTCCATGGCTTCATGAAATCAGCCCGGCAGACTTGGCGATCAGGAAATGGCCTCTCGCAACAATGTTGTCCGGTGCTCTCCGGCTTGCCAGGTCAGCGACGCCCAAGGCGATTTCGTAGCGGTCTGCCAGGTCTCCCCGGCCGACGATTGTCACGGTCTGGTCAGCCTTCAAGGATTTGGCGGCAAATTTCACTTCCGCCCCGATCAGCATGCCGGACAGATAGTCTGCAGACATTTCTTCCGAAATCTTGCCGAACAGGGGCAACGTCCGGACATGGAAGAGTTCGTGCAGGAGGTTCCCCTTTGAGGACAGTCCCGACTTTACGCCCAACCGGAATCCCGTCTCGTTGAAGGGACCGTCTTCCATCAGGGTGCCCAGAATTGTGTGCGTCTTCAAAGTGCCGAACAACTCGCCGGTCATGTAGGTCATGTAATCGCCGATCCGGCCGTCCGAAACGGTGATCCACTTGCTGTGCGTGCCCGGCATGACATAAACGCCGTCGCCCAGTCCGGCTGCCGACGCGCCGACAATCTGGGTCTCCTCACCGCGCATGACGTCCGGGGCGCCATCGTGCTCGGTGGTCATGCCGGTCACGAATTTCAGCTGAACACCCTTCGATGTTTCGTGCGTTACCAGCGCGGATGCGAGTTCCTCAATGCCCGAGGGCACCTGGACGTAGGGCGTTTCCACCCAACCGTTGCGGCTCGTAATCATGCCGGATGCAATGACCGGCAGCGTTTTCTCGGCAAGCCAGGCCTTTAAGAGATCGTGGAAGACCGAGTCGAAATCCCGGTCTTCCACGTGCATGATTCCCAGGGAGGTGGAAATCACGTCCAGCACTTCGCCGTCCATTCCGATCAGGAAGGCGCGCAAGGAGGATGTCCCCCAGTCCATTCCAATCAGGGCGGCGTCAGATACGACCGAATTCATTGAGCAAATCCTCGACGGTCTTCCCCTTCGCAACCCATTTGCGGGTCTCTTCTTCCCGATCCGCCTGCTCTCGGGCCTGCTGGACGGCCTCCTCGGCCCGTTCCAGCGGAATAACCGTGACACCCATCAGGTCAGCCACGATGAAGTCGCCGGGTTTGACAACAATGCCGCCACACTGGATCGGCACGTTGATGGAAAGTTCTTCCTTGCGGCCGGAAAACATGGTGTGGGTTCCGCGCGGCGTGATCGCGCGGGTCCAGATCGGCCAGCCGATGTCCTCCAGCTCGTCGGTATCCCGCCCGGCACCGTCGACGATCATGGCGCGAATGCCGCGGTTCTGAGCCAGTCCGCCCATCAGGCCACCGCAAACGGAGGTGTTCGGATCACCACCGGCATCGACGACGATAATGTCGCCGGGTTGGCCCATCTCCAACGCCTTGAGAGGATCGACAAGATCACCCTTGGACAACTGCACCGTAATCGCCTGACCGGTGACCTTTGCCCTGAAGGCCGGTTTGATCCCACTGTCCATGACGCCTGTGCGGTATTGCACATCGGCAAACACAGCCGTTGCGGAGTAGCACTTCACGACGTCGTCGAACTTCTCCAGGAGATCCGGGCGGCGTTCGAAATCGTTGAACTCTTTAAGCATTCCTAATTTCCTGTGCTATGCGGAAAGACTGAGCGCTGACAAATTCACCGGATAATCCGGCTCACGCTTCGTGAGAACCTTGGCGACCTGGGTCGCGGCGATGGTGCGTGCTGCCGTGATCGACTCTTCTGAATAGTAAGCAGCGTGCGGCGTGACCAGGACGTTCGGCAAGCTGAACAGGGGATTGTCTGCCGGGTTCCACGTGGCCCGTTTCGCTGGTTCCTCTTCCGGATCGTCAAGACCCGCGGCGGCCAGCCGTCCCTCGCTCAAGGCCCTGTAAAGCGCAGCATTGTCGACAGTCGGCCCCCGGCCCGTGTTGACCAGTATCGCCCCCGGCTTCATTTGGGCAAACTCCGCATCGGAGAGGAAGTGCCGCGTTTGCGGGGTCATCGGGGCCTGCATAAGGACGTAGTCGCTGCGTCTCAGCAGCTCGTCTTTCGAGACCAGCTCAACATCTTGCTCTCTGGCCACGGCCTCGGGCAGGAACGGGTCGTAGGCGATAATCCTGGCTCCGAAAGCGCGCGCCCGTGTGGCAATCGCCTTGCCGATCTTGCCAAGCGACACGACACCCATTGTCCGCCCACGTATCCGATTGACCGGCTGTCCGCTCTGCCAGCGCCAGATCCCGTTGTGGGTGGCCCGGTCGTAGTCGGGCAGCTTCCGGGCAAGCGTGAGCCACAGCGCAATGGCGTGGTCGGCGACCTCCTCGGTACAGTAGTCCTGCACATTGGTGACCAGGATGCCGCGTTCGGTTGCAGCCTCGACGTCAACGATGTCGACGCCGACACCGTAGCGCGCGATCACTTCGCATTTCTGCATCCGTGAGATCGTCGCCCGTCCGATACGCGCATACTGATTGATCATGGCCGCACTGTCGCGCGCAGCCTCGAAGAGGTCTTCCTCCTGCTTGCTCTGCAGCCCGACGACCTCGGCTCCCACGGCTTCGAGAATTTCCCGTTCCACGTCGATGTCACCGAAATCGAAATCGGTGATCACCACCTTGGGCCGGTCATCGCGCCACGGTTTTTCCGGAACATCAGACATAAGCGCCCGCCGAATAGGTGAGTTCGTACGAGTGGCTGTAGAGCTCGATGATGTTGCCGAACGGATCTTCGCAATAGACCATGCGATACGGCTTTTCGCCTGGATAGTACCGGCGCACCTCCTTCATGCGCTGCCGTCCGCCGAGGCTTTCGATGACCTTGACGCGCGCCTCCAGGTCCTCGTCCTGCAGGCAGAAATGAAACAGCCCGGGACGCCAGTATTCGAAGGGGTTCTCTTCCTGCTCGGTGTTCGGAAACTCGAAAAGCTCGATGCCTATGCCGTCTCCCGTGCTCAGGTGGGCAATGCGGAACGATCCCCAGCCTTCGCCGAAGACGTCGTCGCACATCTGGCCGATCGCGCTGTCGTCGTGCTTGATCTCGGTCGCGCCCATGATCAGATAAAAGCCAAATGCTTTCGTGTAGAACTCAACGGCTTTCTCAAGGTCCGGGACGGTGATGCCGATGTGAGAAAAGGTGAGTGCTGGCATAATTTGCTCCGTTGTCTTTCGGTGTTCAGACGATGCTTCGAATGATGCCGCCCTCGATGCGGTAACCCGCACCGTTGGCCGCACCGGATGCGGCGACAAATGCAATCATTCGCGCCACTTCGTCGGGTTCAACGAACCTCTGAATGAGAGATGTCGGTTCGTCGTGCTGGAAATAATTCGAGACGATCTCGTCGATGGGCTCGGCCTTTTGATCGGCAAGACCTTCGAAATAATTCTGGACGCCCTCTGTCCAGGTCGGTCCGGGAAGCACTGAGTTCACGCGAACCTTCGTGCCCTTGGTTAGTTCCGCCATGCCACGGGTCAGCCCCAGCATTGCGGTCTTGGTGACCGAGTAATGAACCATCTGCGGCAACGGCTTGACCGCCGCTTCGCTGGCAAGATTGACGATGGCGCCCGCATTCTTTTGCAGCATTCCAGGAAGAATGAGCCGGCTCATGCGCACCGCACTCAAGACGTTGATATTGAAGTAGGAAAGCCATTCCTCGTCAGTCAGGTCTTCAAACGCCTTGACGGAAAAGATGCCGACGTTGTTCACCAGGATGTCCACCGGCCCGGGACCGGCGGCAAACGCGAAAAGCTTTTCGGCATCTTCGGTTTTTGTCAGGTCGGCCGACAAACCGCTGACATCTCCGATCTGGCCAAGGTCCTGAACACAGGCTTCAACCTCCTGCGGCGTCAAACCGTTGACGATGACGCTGGCACCTTCTTCCAGAAACGCCTTGGCCGTCGCTTTGCCGATGCCTGCACCGGAGCCCGTTACGAGGACACGTTTTCCCTGGAGTTCGAGATCCATTGCCTATGCTCCCCGTTGTTTGGCGGACGAAAACGAAAACAGCGCGCCGATCTTGCTCGAGAGTTCGTTCCGCCACATGTCGACGCCGACGGCAGCAAGAATGATCATGCCAAGGACGATGTTCTGAACCGATGTCGGGACTGCGTTCAGGTTGAGCGCATTTTGAACGACAACAATGGTCAGTGAGCCGATAAGCGTGGCAAGCACATTGCCGCGCCCGCCGGCAAGACTTGCCCCGCCGACCACGGCCGCCGCGATGGCCTGCAGCTCAAGGGTCTGTCCGTAATTCGGTGATCCGGAGTTCAACCGTGCTGCCATCAGGACGGCACCAATCGCAGTCATGAAGCCGGCGATGGCGAATGCGTAGGTCTGGACGCGCCGTACGTTGATCCCGGAGAGGGCGGCCGCCGAGGGATTGCCGCCGATGGCATAGATTTCACGGCCGAGCTTGGAATAGTTCATCACCACGGCGGCAAGACCGTAGAAGAAGACCAGATAGTAGAACGGCAGGGGAATCCCCAAGAGGGAACCGTAAAACAGCGGCTCCAGGTTCGGGTCGAGCGAGAAGATCGGGGAGCCGTTGTTGAAGAGCAGCGCCAGACCGCGGAAGGCGATCAGACCGGCCAGCGTCGTAATGAAGGACGGGATGCGCAGATAGGCCGTCAGCACCCCGTTGGTCAGGCCGAGTGCCAGACCGCAGCCCAGAACGAGCAGAATCGCAAGCGGCAACGGCAGGCCCATGAACTTGAGCATTTCGGCCAGCAACATGGTCAAAAGCGCGACCATGGACCCTGCACTCAGGTCAATTCCGGCCGTGATGATGACGATCGTCGAACCGATCGCGATCAGCGCCACGATGCTGACCTGAAGAGACAGGTTGGACAGGTTCCCCGGATTGAGAAACCGGTCTGTCGTCAAGGCGACAAGTGTTGCAATGACGATCAGGGCGATCGCCGGGCCGAGCAGTTGCGCGTCGAATATGCGTTTCATGCCGCCGACTCCTGTAATTTGTGGGTTGCCTCGTCGGAAGATGCTTTCACAAGGTCGACATGCGAAAGCTCGGATGCCTTGGCGATACCGGTGACGGTTCCGTGCTGGACGGTCGCAATCCGGTCGCTCATGGCCAGAAGTTCATCGTGATCTGAACTGATCAGAATGATCGACTTGCCCTGGGCGGTCAGTTCGTTGATCAGCCGGTAGACCGCAAGTTTGGCACCGACATCGATACCCTGCGTCGGTTCGTCGAAAATCAGAATGTCGGCATTGCAGAACAGCCAGCGGGCAAGGATCACCTTTTGCTGATTGCCGCCCGACAAGAGGTTGATCGTCTTGGAATCGGCCTGCGGAGAGATCTCCAGCTTCTGGATGTACTCGGCAGTCACCTTGTCCTCGGTCGAAAGATCGAGGAAGCCGGCTCGGGTTATGTTTGAGAGCCCTGCCGTCGTGATGTTGCCGCCGGCAGCGAAATTGGGAAACAGGCCGTCGAATTTCCTGTTTTCAGATACCAGCGCCATCCCTGCGCGGATGGCATCCATAGGGCTCTTGATCTTGACCGGCTTGCCGTGGATCCTGACCTCACCTTCCAGAAGCGGGTCAGCGCCGAACAAGCCGAGCGCAATCTCCGTGCGCCCGGACCCCAGGACGCCGCCAAGACCCAAAACCTCACCCGCCCGCACTGAAAAGGATGCGCCCGAAACACCCTTGGCTGTTGTCAGACCATGGGCCTCAAGGACAATCTCTTCACGGGAATTGTCGGTCTTGGGATAGTGTTCGCCGACATCCTCGCCGATCATCGCAGCGACGATGTTGTCGACCGAAATCTCTGTTTCACCGCTGGCCCGCACCACCTGGCCACCGCGCAGGATCGTGACTTCATCGACAATCCTTTCGACCTCATCCAGCCGGTGCGAAACATAAAGAATGGCGCATCCCTTTTCGCGCATCCGCCGCAAAAGCTTGTGCAGATGATCGATTTCCGACAGGCCGAGCGCCGCTGTCGGTTCGTCCAGGATGATCATGCGTGCGTCCGAGGCCAGCGCCTTGGCGATTTCAACGAGCTGCTGCTCGGCAACGGACAGATTGCCCGTGATGTCTTCTGGATCGAGATCGACTTCCATTTCCGCAAGAACGGATTTCGCCTCACGGTTCATCACGGTCCAGTCGACACCGCCGAACCTGCCTGTGGGCAGCCTGCCGAGGAAAATGTTTTCAGCGACCGTCAGAGACGGGACAATCGAAAACTCCTGGAAGACGGTTGCTATTCCCTTGGCGCGCGCATCCGTCGGGCTGTGAAGCTGAACGTCTTCGCCCCGGCACCTGATACGGCCGGCATCGGGTGGCTGCACTCCGGACAACATCTTGATAAGGGTTGACTTGCCGCAACCGTTTTCGCCCAGCAAACCGTGGATGGAACCCTCGAACAGCTTCAATGAAACATGATCATTGGCAAGGACGCCCGGATAGCGCTTAACAAGATCAATCACTTCCCAAAGCGGCTCTTTGATTTCAGAAATCGACGTCATCGTTTTGGCCCGGATAAGTTCGGCTTTCACAACCAACCTGGGACCGGTGGCGTCCGAAGACGCCACGCGGCCGCGTTGTTTGTGGATCAGTAGGACTTGGAAGGCTGCGGGTAGAGCTTCTCAGGCTCCTGAAGCACCTGAACCACATTGCTCTCGTCGATAATGGTCGTCGGGATCTCGATCCATCCGCCTTCGAACGTTCCATTCAGCGCATCCAGCGTGGCGTGCATGGCCGCCTGACCCATCAGGAAAGGAACGGTGTTGACCGTTGCGGTGAAGTTGCCTGCCGCGATTTCTTCAAGGCCCGACGTGTCGCCGTCGTTTCCGAGAATGGTCAGGTCACGCCGGCCCATGGCCTTGGCCGCATAGGAGGCACCGATCGCCATGTAGTCGTTGGCGGCAAAGAGCATGTCGACATCGGGATGCGACTGGAGAATGTCCATGCCGGCCGTGTTGCCGCCTTCCACATTCCACTTGCCGTCGATGGAGACGACCACTTCAAAGTTTTCCGCGTCCTTGATGCCATCGAGGAAGCCGCCGACACGTTCTGTCGAGTGGTATCCGGGCTGCCCTTCAATGATGCCCACCTTGACGGGTTGACCATCAGCTTTCTCGATCGCCCAGTCGGCAATCTTGTGCGTGCCCTTGCGCTGCGCATAACCGACAACGCCGTGGATGGGGGTCGGGAAGTTCGGAATGTCGGAGTTGATCATGACAACCGCGACGCCCTTGTCGACCGCCTTCTTGAGCAGAGGTGCAGCAGCGAATTCGTCGTGCGTGCCAAAGATGATCGCGTCCACGTCCTGGGTCAGAACGTCCTGGATCATGCCCATCTGGCCGTTGATATCAGCGCCGCTTTGGGGTGCCAGCATGAAGACTTCGACACCTTTTTCGGCGGCGACCTTTTTGACGCCTTCGCCGATCGCGATGTAGTAGTTGAACTCGGTTGCCGGCGGCATGTAGGCAATCCGGAACGTGTCGTTCACCGGCTTGATCGTATCCATCCCCGCCTGTGCTCCGTCCTGGAGCGGCACGGACGCCGGATAGTCACTTGCAACGGACGCTCCAGCACTCATTACAGCGAGGCTGGCACCAAATGCGATTGATTTCACGAGATTTTTCATGTGTCTCCTCCCGGGGTGTTGGTGAAAAATCATCCGGCGAAAGGAACGTCTTCCACGCCCCTGACGCCTGGTTTGACGGCGAACAACCCTCCTGAGGCAGGTTCTGCGTCGAGAACCTCCTGAGAGCTCGCCAATCGCGATGTCGTGATGAACAGCGTGTCGAGGTCCGGTCCGCCGAAGGCACAGCACGTCGGCTTCCAGACCGGAACTTCAATCACGCGGTCGATCTTTCCGTTCGGCGCGATCCTGACCACGCGGCGACCTTCCCATTCCGCGTTCCAGACCCCGCCTTCCGCGTCCACGCAGGATCCGTCCGGCAGCCCCGGTTCGTCGCGCATGTCGCAATGGATTTCCGGCTGCCCGATCTCGCCACTCTCGGCATTGTAAGGGTAAGCACGGACGGTCTTTTCAGGCGTATCGGCGAAATACATCGTGTCGCCGGTGGCGCTGAAACAGGTCGAGTTCGCGCACGCCACCCCGTCGATCAGGCGCGTGACGGAGAGGTCCGCATCGACGCGCAGAACCGTCGAATCTGCAACGCCGGAGCCCTCGTTCATGCCGCCGACAACGAGACGGCCCTGACGGTCCGTTCTGCCGTCATTCAGACGGGTGTCCGCATTTTCGGGTTCGAACTCGTGGATTATTTCGGTGGCGCCGGTTTCCAGGTCAAAAAGGGCGATCGTCTGGTCGAAGGCAACGATGTGGCCGCCCGTCTTGCGCGGCGCGAAACAGGCGACGCGCCGGGGCATGTCGATGTGAGCCGCTTTGCCGGTTTCCGGATCATAGTGCCAGAGCTTCTGGCCGTGGATATCCGTCCACCAGAGCTGGTTCGAAAGCGCATCCCAAAAGACGCCCTCGCCATGTTCGTTCTTGCAATCGAGCAGCAACTCGGCCTGCATTTCGGCGAACCTCCCAACTTTCGCACTTGTGTCCTGCGTTCTTTCAACGCCGGCACAATCGTTATTGACATCTGATATACCAGATTTCATATTGTAGCAAGCCTCAAATTTGAGGGGGGAGGAAAATGACTGGTTTTGAACGTCCGAAATTGCTGACGGAAACGGTACGCGATCACCTGCGTGATCTGATCGTGCGGGGGGACCTCAAGCTGGGAGAAGCCATTTCCGAGCGGCAGCTGGCTGAACGCCTGCAGGTTTCCAAAACACCTGTTCGCGAGGCATTGGCTCAGCTGCGGTCAGAAGGCCTCGTGCAGATTTTCCCGCAGCGGGGCGCATTCGTCTTCACGCTCGGCGGCGATGAGGTCGCGGACATCTGTGACTTCCGGCAACCGATCGAGACGGCAGCCGTCAAGCTGGCGATCACCCGCCACCCCAACGATGTCCTGTTTGAAATCTCGGAGATCGTCAATGAGATGCGGGAGCGCCTGAACAAGGGCGACGTCAAACGTTACCTGGATCTCGATTCCGAGTTCCACATGACCTTCTTCAAATATTGCGGCAATTCATACTTTGTCGAAACCTACCGCAGATATGCCGGCAAGATCGCGGCCTTGCGCACCCATTTGGCGGTCAAGCCCTCGCATACGCAGCTTTCCATGCAGGAACACGAGGCAATCCTGGCCTCGATCCGCAGCGGCTCCGTTGAAGAAACGGTTCGAATCCTGAACCAGCATATCGACCGGACCCGCACGACCTATACCGCCGAAATCACCGACATTGCGGCAGCAGACTCGCACCCGAATGGTAAAGCGGGGACAAAATGAGCAAAAAGACCCCGCTTATCGAGCTTCAGACCGTCAGCAAGAGTTTTGGTTCGAACAAGGTCATAAACCACGTCGATTTCGAGTTGTTACCCGGCGAAATTCACGCACTTGTCGGTGAAAACGGCGCCGGCAAGTCGACATGTCTTGGAATGATGTACGGGCTGCATCAGCCGGATGCCGGATCCATCTCCTTGTCCGGCAAAAAGACCGTCATCGACAACCCCGCCCATGCGCAAAATCTTGGAATCGGGTGCGTCTTTCAGGAACTCAGCCTGGCCGGCGGACTGTCTGTTGCCGAAAACATCTTCGCGGGCCATGCGCCGGCAACCTTCGGCATCGTCGACTGGAAGAAGCTTCGTCGGCGCGCCGAAACGCTACTTGGTGAGTTCAATTTGTCGATCGACGTGACAGCACCGGTCGACAAGCTGCCGATAAGCACGCGCCAGGTCGTTGAGATCGCCAAGGCACTCTCGTTGAATTCCAGGGTCATTCTTCTGGATGAGCCGACTTCCGCGCTGACGCCTGATGAAGTCGACGCGCTGTTCACGATCCTGCGCGATCTCACCAGGCGCGGCATAGGCATCATTTATGTCAGCCACCACATGTCGGAAATCTTCAGCATTGCCGATCGGGTCACCGTTCTGCGCGACGGCCGCAAAATCAGCACGCACAAGACATCTGAAACCAGTGAAAACGAAGTTGTCACGGAGATGATTGGCGGCCATGTCCCGGCAAGCGTGAAGCATGCATCCGATGCGATCGGAGACGTTTTTCTGGAAGCGGAGGCCTTGTCGTTTCCCGGCGTTTTTGAGGACATCTCGTTGACGCTCAGGAGCGGCGAAATTGTCGGCCTTGCCGGATTGATGGGATCGCGGCGTAGTGTCATCGCCAAAGCGCTGGCCGGACTGTTTACAGCGCGCGACGGCGTTCTGAAAATCAAGGGCGCACCCGTTGATCTGCGCTCCTTGTCCGGCGCGATGAAGGCAGGGATCGGATATGTGCCTGAAGAGCGAAAAACCGACGGCCTGTTTCTCGATCACTCGGTCCGCGACAATCTCGTCGCCGCCAGCCTGAAGAAGCACACCACACACGGTATCTTCAGCACGGCATCCGCCCGGCAGGCGACGCAGAACGCAATCGAACGGTTTTCGGTAAAGGCGGCAAGCCAGGATACCAACATCCGGTTTTTGTCCGGCGGCAATCAGCAGAAGATCATGCTGGCAAAATGGCTCGAGACCGAACCTGACATTCTGATCATCGACGAACCGACAAAGGGTGTCGATGTCGGGGCCAAGTTTCAAATTCACGATGAACTGCGCAAGAAGGCCGCGGACGGCATGGCCGTTCTGGTCGTGTCTTCCGATTTTCCAGAGCTTGCAACGCTGACTGACCGCATCATTGTCGTCCGCGAAGGCCGGCTGGTCGGTGAAATCGGCGCGGAAATGGCCACCGACGACTCCATTTTGAACCTTGCGGCCGGTGTCGAGGCCGCACCCCAAAACACCCTTCATGAAGTCGAGCGGAGTGCCATTCAATGAGCCTGCAAACCCTAGACAAACAAGACGCGCCTTCGCTTATGAGCAAGGTGATATCCGCTTGCCTGCATACCCGCGAAATCACCCTGCTGCTGATGATCCTCGGGATTGTCGTGGTTATGTCCTTCGTCACACCCTATTTCCTGAGCGCCAGCAATTTCAGGGCGGTCGCTGTTGGCATGACGCCAACGGCGATCATCGTGATCGGCATGGCCATTCTGCTCGCCTCCGGTGGCTTCGACCTTTCCGTCGGGTCCGTCATGGCGCTGTCCAGCACGGTTGTCGCCTTGTTGCTCCTGGCCGGTGTTCCGATACCGGTCGCGGTCGTTCTGGGGCTGGTGCTGGGTGCGGTCGCAGGCCTTGCGAACGGCATTCTCATAACGGTTATCGGCATTAATCCGCTCGTTGCGACATTGGGAACAATGTCGATTGCCCGCGGTATTGCCCTGGTCCTGACGGAAGGATTTTCAGTCAGCAGCCTGCCGCCTGCATTCGGTTACATCGGCAAGGCGAGCCTGTTCGGCATCCCGCTTCTGGTGATCCTGACATTGTCGCTGATCGTCCTGTTCGATCTCGCCGTGCGCCACACCCGGTTTTTCCGGCAGATCTACTTTATCGGCGCCAATGAAAAGGCCGCCATGCTGTCAGGTATTGCCGTCAACCGGGTCCGGATCATCGCCTACATATTGACCGGCACTTTGGCCGCGCTGGCGGGTGTCCTCCTGGCGTCCCGCCTGATGAGCGGCACCCCAACCGCAGGCAACGCCCTTGAGCTACAGGTTCTGGCAGCAGCCGTCATTGGCGGCGCCTCCTTGCGCGGCGGCGAAGGTACGATCCTCGGCGCTTTTCTCGGGGTGGTTTTCGTCGCTCTCATCAACAACGCCATGACCATGCTGGCCGTTTCCATCTACTGGCAAATGATCGTTATCGGGGCCGTCCTGGTCTGTGCGGTTGCGCTCGACATGCTCGTGCGGCGCCAGTCCGCCTAACTCACCTTTTTTACTTTGGTCACATCAACCGGGAGGACCCTATGACCAGCATCAACGTTAATCGCAGAAACCTTTTGGCCGGCGCGGGAGGGCTCGGCCTTGCCGGGCTGAGCCTGCCGACATTTTCCAGCGAGGCCTTGGCCCAGGGCGCGGGCAAGGAATACGTCTTCCTGTCCATCGTCACGCAAGTACCCTTCTGGGTCGACCACAGGGCTGCACTGGAGGATCTGGAGGAGATCCTCAATATCAAGACGACATTCACCGGTCCGCTGGACTTTGACACTGCGGGCCAGGCTCGCCAGCTCGACGAGCTGATTGCACGCCGTCCGGCAGGCATCCTGATCTTCCCAGGGGATCCGGCAACCCTGGCACCGGGTATCGAACGCGCTGTTGAAGTGGGAATTCCGGTCACGACTTGCATTGGCGACGTGCCGCAAAGCCCGCGCTCCTCGTTCCTCGGCATCAACGGCTTCGAAGCGGGCAAAGTCGGCGGCGAGCTGCTCGCCCAGGCGATCGGCGGCAAGGGCAAGGTTCTTCTCGGCACGTTCCCTGCCCCGTCCACGCTCGAACGCGTCGAGGGTTACAAGGCGATCTTCAAGGAAAAGTACCCCGGTATCGAGGTGGTTGATGTCGTCAACGACCGCGCCGATCCATCCTATGCTCCGACCGCCTATCTCCAAGGCATCCAGGCGCATCCGGATATCGTCGGCATCGGTGGGACCGACGGTGACAGCGGCAAGGGAGCAGCGATCGCCGTCAACGAAGCTGGTCGTGTCGGCGATATCAAGATCGTCGCAATGGACCGCAATGACGACATGCTGCCCTACATCGAGGACGGTACGATCCATGGCGCGGTTGCCCAGAAGTCTTACCTCGAGGCCTATCTCGCCATCCACATGATGCACTGGCAGAACACGGAAGGCCTGAAGGTGGTGCCTGACTGGAAAGCTGCTGAAATCAATCCCCTGCCGGAGCAGGTGGTGACCGGCGTCATGACGATCACCAAGGAAAACGTCGATCAATTCAAGCACATCTAGGCAAAGGGCACGCGGGGACGTCTCCCCGCGTGCCAACCGTTTGAAATGCGTCCAGCAACACCATGACTGATCCAGGCCTCTGGCAGCACATCATTCTCTCCAACGGCACTGTGAAGCTATCACTGCTTCCCGGGATCGGCGGGCGTGTCATGAACGTGCATTTTCGGGGTGAACCTCTTCTGTTTGAAAACCCGGATTCCCTGGAGTTTCAACCGGACCTGTCGGATCTCAGCAAGGTTCCAACCAGGGCCAAACATCTGCCGTTTCCGCTATGGGGCGGAGAAAAGACCTGGGTGGCACCGGAAAGCGGGTGGCCGGAAGCTGGTCCGCATCCGGTACTCGATTCCGGTCCATACGAATGCTTGAACCTGTCTGACACGAAAGTTCGCATGACCAGCGGCATCTGTCCCGCGAGCGGACTTCAGATCGTGCGCACGGTCGCTCTTGAAAGCGAGGGGACCGGTTGGTTGGTCGAGCATGAAATGATCAACTGTTCGAAGACAGATCGCTACTGCGGAATCTGGTCTGTGATGATGGTTCTTCGCCCGGTCAGGATCTCTTGCAAGGTTCCCGGACCGGACAGCTGCAAAGTCATGATGGGCAACCCGGGGCGGGCTGTCACAAGCTCAACCGGGCACCTCTCGGTCGACTGTGTTTCAGCAGATGAATTCAAGATTGGGACGCATCCCGCCGGTCGCGTCGCCGAGATTGTCTTAGGCGGCAAGACCGGCACGCTCACCCTGACCGCTGAAGCGTCGTTGCTCTCGGATCGGCAAGACTATGCCCACGGACACGCGCTGGAAGTCTACAATTCAGCCGACTACGACTATGCAGAGCTCGAGTGGCACGCACCGGCCCGGAAATTGTTGCCGGGCGAAACGGCAACATTTTCTGTCAAGTACCGGATCCAGGAGACAGCACCATGAGCAAGCGCGTTGTGATCACCGGCGCCTCGGGGCATCTTGGCGGCAAGCTTTATGACGACATAAAAGCCCATACGGACTGGCATCCGGTGGGCCTCGATATCCGGGAAACGGACAGTCCAGATTGCCACGTCGCCGACTTTTCAAAGATGGGTGACTGGACAAAGCACCTTTCAGGAGCCGATGCCGTTGTACATCTGGCTGCCGATCGCGACCCGGGCGCAAGCTGGGGATCGTCTGTTGCAAACAACATGAATGCGACGCTGAATCTTTACCACGCGGCCTCGCAGAACGGTGTGAAGCGGGTCGTGTTCGCCAGCTCGAACTGGGTTCAGGGCGGGTACCGGTTTTCGTCGGAAAAACTTGCCCCTTCCCTCGACCCGAAACCGGTCAATGCCTATGGCGTTTCAAAGCTGTTCGGCGAACGGGTCGGTGAATATTTCGCGTCCGAACACGGCCTCTCGGTCATTTGCCTGAGAATAGGCTGGACCCAATGGACGCATGAAAACAGGCCCGGGCGGCACATGGCCATGGGACGCTGGGGCCAGGAAATGTGGCTCAGCGACCGCGATTATCTCCAGGGCATGAAGTGCGCGATCGCTGCAACCGACCTGCCCTACGCGGTCTTGAACCTGATGTCTGACAATCCGGGAATGCGCTGGGACCTTGAACCAACCAGGAACCTGATCGGGTACAAGCCCGAGGATGGTTGGTCGGCCGAGGTGACCTTGCCCATGAAACTGAAATCCCTCGTCCTGAAGACTGTGACAGAAACAATTCCAGACCGTTTCAAAGCCATCGCAGCAGACTGGTAATGAGAACCAGCTCGACCGCTCCCGGGAAACAGACTTGTCCGTCTTTGTCGATTTGGCCTGGTGTCCATGCGCCAAAAGTCGAAAGCTCTTAAGACGGGACAAGTCACGTTTGATCTTTCCAAACCGTGCGATCTGCAATACCAGATAACAATCTGAACGACTTTTTGCGCGCCAAGGTTTCATTGGAATGGTGATCGAACGTCCCAAGTCACTTCGCGATTTGGTCCTGGAGAATCTCAGGGACCGAATTGTCAGCGGACGCCTGGCCATGGGCCAATCGCTTTCCGAACGAAGCATTTCGGACGAGCTTCAGGTTTCCAAGACACCCGTGCGGGAAGCCCTTGCACAACTGCGCGAGGAGGGCCTTGTCCAGATCGAGCCTCAGAAAGGTGCAAAGGTCTTCACGCTCACCGAAGACGAGGTCGAACAGATCTGCGATTTCCGGATGACGATCGAATTCGCCGCATTCGAGCTTGCCATGGCGCGAAGTCACGAGGGTCTCTTGACCGACATGTCAGACATTGTCGCCAGCATGACAAAGGCCATGGATGCAGGCGAAATCCAGACGTATCTTGACCTCGACACGGCCTTTCACAGGCTGGCCTTCAAGCATTGCGGCAATGAGTATCTGTCCGCAAGTTATGAACGCTATGAAGGCAAGATTGCAGCGCTGCGCACACATATGGCCGCATTGCCGTTGCACACGAAGCTCTCATACGAAGAGCACTTTGAGTTGAAGGACGCCTGCAACGGAAACGACTTGCCAGAGCTCCGGTCAATCCTCGAACGCCATATTGCCCGCACCAGAGATTCCTACGTCCAGGCAACTTCCGAATGAGCGGATGTCGCCAACACGGCGACGCTTATCGACTGTGCGAGCAAATGGGTATGTCTTGACCCGTATCCAGGGGCCCGCGCACCCTGACTTGCCGGAAGCAACTGTTTCACTCAGGAACGCGTTCGCCGTTGCTCCAGCACAACCGGCGACTTTTCAAGCAGCAGGCGTTGTTCGGTTGCAGCATCGAATAGGTGAACCGCGTTTGGCGGTATCGTCAAATCGATGGGATCTCCCGCTGTTGCGCCATTGTCCCTGGCCATCGTCGCAACAAGGCTTGCCGTCTCGCTCAATTCAACGTGGATATTCACATCGGCACCGGTTTTCTCGATCAGCTTGACCGTGCCCGTGATTTCACCGCTCTGTGTCGCAACAAGGTCGGGCGGCCTCAAACCACAGATAACCTTCTGGCCCGTTTCGGCCTTCAATTCGGCATCCAGTGGCAGGTTGATATGCGGACCGACGAAATGCGGCCGTCCGTCCTGAGACGTGATTTCGCCCTCGATGAAGTTCATCGAGGGTGACCCGATAAAATCCGCGGCAAACCGGGTTGCCGGCCGGTCGTAAAGGTCGTCCGGTGTTCCGACCTGCTCGATCTTGCCGCCTTTCATCAGCACGATCTTGTCCGCCATCGTCATCGCCTCGATCTGGTCATGCGTGACGTAGATCGTTGTCGCCTTGAGACGTTCGTGTAGCTGGCGGATTTCAACGCGCATATGCGCCCGGAGTTTGGCGTCGAGGTTCGACAGCGGCTCATCGAACAGAAACACCTTTGCGTCCCGGACCATGGCCCTGCCCATGGCAACTCTTTGCCGCTGTCCGCCGGACAGCTCACGCGGGTACCGGTCCAGATAGTCGGTCAGATTCAAAACGGCAGCCGCCTCGTTGACCTTCCGCTTGATTTCGTCCTTGCTGAGGCGCTTTACCTCCAGGCTGAAGGCAATGTTGTCGAACACCTTCATCGTCGGATAGAGCGCATAGTTCTGGAACACCATCGCGATGTCGCGGTCACGCGGATGCACCTCGTTCATCACTTTGCCGTCAATGGTCAGTTCGCCGCCGGTTATGTTTTCCAGCCCCGCCGTCATTCTGAGCAGCGTGGTCTTGCCGCAGCCGGATGCCCCGAGCAGCACGACAAATTCACCGTCATGAATCGACAGCGACAAGTCACGCATGACTTCAACCGATCCGTATGACTTGCAGATATTGTGATAGGCGACTTCTGCCATAAAAGCTGATTTCCTTAGTAGGTTTGCCGCGTCGGTGTCAGGCAGATTTCCTGAACCAGAGCCTTTTGCGGCAGCTGATAGGCATTGAGTATCAAGTCCGCGACAATGTCCGCACCGATGCCTCCTCCCATCTTGACCTTGTTGGTCTTGTAATTTGCAAGCGTTTCCTCATCCAGCACACCGGAAAGCACTTCGGTCTCGATCACGCCCGGTGACACGACAATGACGCGCACGTCGTGTGAAGACAGGTATTCACGCAGGCTTTCCGAGACAGCGTGCACGAAATACTTCGTCCCGCAATAAACGGTGTGATCGGGATAGACCTTGCGGCCAGCAATCGAACTCATCATGACAAGTGTACCGCGTTTGCGGTCCATCATGCCCTTCATGACTGCGTGAACGGTATTCATCACACCCTTGGTGTTGATGTCGATCATCTCGTCCCACTCTTCGGGAGGCTGACGGCCGATATCTGCAAGGCGTGCGATGCCCGCATTGGCGAACATCATGTCCACCGGTCCATAACTGTCCTCCGCGTCCCGGACCGCAGCCGCAATAGCCGCCCGGTCACGGACATCAACCTGGCGGATGACAGCATTCGGAAGTCCGAGCGCTTCCATCCGGTCCATCCGGCGCGCCATCAACAGGACCGGATGACCGGCTTCAGAAAACGCACGCGCGGTTGCTTCACCGATCCCGGAACTCGCTCCGGTGATTGCGACAAGAGGTTTGGTTGTCACGGGATCCTCCCTACACTGAGTGACGGGAAGGGTGTCGCCACCCTTCCCGTTCTGTCTTGCGAAGGTCCGTTAACCCGAAACGATCTTGTCGACGGAAACCGCAATGTCGTCCATTGCTTCCTTCGGCGATCCGTAGTCACCGGCAAAGTACTTGCCGAGCCTGACAGGGATCGTGTCGTTCGAGAGTTCCGCCCATTGCGGCAGATCCGGTTCCGATCCCATGTCCATTGCAATTGTATCGCGCACAACGTTGAGGTGACGGGTGGTTCCCGGACCGACGCGGTTGTTGGCGATGATGCGCGGATCGTCGTAGACGCTTTCGCGGGTTGGGCCGGTACCGCCGCCAAGTGCGGTGATAAGGACCTGCGTGTCGTAGCTCGTCGCCCACTGCATGAAGATCCAGGCAGCATCCGGGTTCTTGGAGTTTTTCGACACAGCAAGCGAGGAACCGCCCTGGTGTCCGACACCGGGGATCTCTCCGAACCCGGTCTGTTCAACCGTGCGAAGATCGCGTACCGGAGGCGGACAGCGGACGGCTTCCATGAGACCGGACACCTTCGTGGCCGACGGATCGTCGAAATAGGGGAAGAACTCACCCCAGCTCATCATGGATGCGGCAACGCCCTGGGCAACGGACTGCCCCTGGCCGTCCCAAGTCCAGCCCGTCACGCCCGGAGGCATGGTCTTCCAGAGCTTGGTCCAGTAGTCCATCGCTTCAAGGCCGTATTCGTCGTTGCCCGAGAATTTTCCGTCCGCGTTGAAGATCGAGCCGCCATGGCCCCAGAGCCAAGCCGTCCAGTCGCATTCAAGACTGTAGTGACCGGACTTCATCTGGCCTGTGGAACCGTAGAGGTCCGGGCCCTTGGCGTCGGTGATCGCCTTGGCCTGCTGGTAGTATTCCTCGAGCGAGGACGGGGCATTGAAGCCCATTTCTTCCCAGATGTCCTTCCGGTACATCATGATGAAGATCGGAATATCGTAGGGAACGCCGACCCAGCGATCTTCATACTTGGCGATGCCGTCAACAAGCGCCGGCAGGAAGTCATCGATATTGTAGTCCGGCATCGCGAGATCCGGCTTGTTCTCGATCTGCTCACGCGGATCGAAGACATCCTGGCTCACCGAAGCCGCCCAGCTCTGGTCGATGTAGTAAAGGTCATACGTCCCGAGCTGAGACGCGATATCCAGGGTCATTTTCTGAAGCACCTGCTCCAGCGGCAGCACTTCGATTTCGACGGTCATGCCCGAAGCTTCTTCGAAATATTTCTTCAACTGGCTGTTGATCGCATTCGAAGGTGGCGTGGATTCGGTGGCGAGCTTGAGAGTCGTGCCCTTGAAGGGGCCGGACACGTCCTTAACCCATTTCAGCACCTCGTCGGACGGCCGAAGATCGTCGGCAGCATTCGCCAACGGCATCGAACCCAGACCGAAGGGCCGGCGCATGCCCGCACCGAAGGCCGCAGCGCTCAATCCGAGCAGGCCGGCATTTCGCATGAAATCCCGTCGCCCCATGCGCCGATGGACGAAGGCGTCCACCACTTTGGCCAGATATTGCTTTCTGTCTGTATCTCTCATGACTAACTCCTCCCGTGATACGTGAAAGATGGTCCCGTAAAGTCTGTTGCTCCTATTGCTTGAGGGAACCGAGTGTCAGCCCGCGGACCAGCTGTTTCTGGACCAGCAGGATGAAGATGAATGCCGGGGCCATGGCAGCCACTCCCAAGGCTGCCATGTTGCCCCAGGCGGTACCTGTGGACGTGACGAAGCTCGACGACACGACCGGCACGGTTTTCAGACCCGTCTGTGTAAGGGTCAGAACGAAAATGAACTCCGTCCAGGAAAAGATGAAACAAAGGACTGCAGTTGCCGCGATGCCGCCCTTCGCCATCGGCAATATGATGCGGCGGAAGATCTTCCAGCGCGACGCACCGTCGACAATGGCGCTTTCATCGATCTCTCGTGGAATGTCGTCGAAGAAACTCTTGAGCAGCAGAACCGCAAGCGGCAGGTTCATCAGCGCGTGAATCAGGATGATGCCGGTATAGGAATCCATCAGCCCGATGTCCTTGTAGATAAAGAACATCGGGATCGCGACCGCGACGGGAGGCATCATCCTGGTTGACAGAACCCAGGCGACGAAGTGATGCCGCCCCCGGAAATCCATCCGGCTGAGCGCATAGGCGGCAAACGTGGAGATCGCGATCGCAAGCGCGGTCGAAAACACCGCAACGACGATGGAGTCCCACAAGCGCGGCGCCATGTAGAAATTTCCGCCACCGGGCAGCACTTCCTGCTGGCGCAGGAAGCCGAAGGAAATGCCAAACACTTCCTCGAAATTCTTGAGGGTCGGTGAGAAAGACCAGACCGTCGGCGGAACGGAAAAGATCTCCTTGGCGTCCTTGAAGGCCGTGGTGCCCCAGTAATAGAGCGGGAACACGAACAGCGCAGTGATCAACCACGCCGCAGCCATGCGCGAATAGCGCCGATATTTGCTCTCGACAATCACCAGCGCACCTTCGCAATCCAGATAAAGAGGTTGGCAATCACCAGGATCAGCACAAGACTGACAAGGCTCAGCGTTGCCCCGTATCCCCACTTGATGAAGCTGAACGTCTGCTGCCAGGCGTAGAGGGAAAGCGTATAGGTCGACGTTCCCGGACCGCCGGATGTCATCACGAACATGTAGTCGAACGCCCGGAACAGATCGATGCCCCGGATGAGGACGGCAACCGCGATGACCTTGGACATCATGGGCAACGTTATGCGGCGGAATGTCTGGAACGCAGACGCCCCGTCGAGCATGGCGGCTTCATAGGGCTCCTGGGGAAGCGACCTCAGCCCAGCAAGGAAAATCAGAACCATGAAGGGCGTCCATTGCCAGATATCGGCGAGCATCACGCCTGCAAGCGCGGTCGAACTCGTTGCAAGGATCGGATCCTGGCCGCTCAAAATTCCCATGGCTTCGAGGATGTAGGTCAAAACACCGAATTCAGGATCTTCCATGAGAAGGAACATCATGCCGGTGATGGCGGGCGGGATCACGAGCGTGAGCGTGAGCAGCCCGCGCAGCAATCCAAAACCCGGCTCGTCGGAATCCAGGAGCAACGCAATGATCATCCCCAGCACGACCTGGATCGCCAGAAGGACGAAAAAATAAGTGAATGTGACGGACAGCGCTTCCCAGAACCTCGGATCATTAACGAGGGTGCTCCAGTTCTCCGTGCCCACATAGACCAGCTGCCGCTTGAACGGAGCGTATTCGTGAAACGAGAGCCAGATGTTGTAGAACAGCGGATAGATCGTGAAGACCACGAGCATGGCAACCAGCGGCGCAAGCCACGGCACCGGGCTGTCGCCCGTTATGTAGCCTTGCAATCCTCGGGTTCTTACGAACGCCATGCTGATCCTCCCGTGAACATGGCGCCGCTACGTCTTTCTGGCCGGTGGTTTCTTGGCTGCCGCAGGCTTTTCGACCGCGGCCGTCTTGGCCGCTGGCTTCCTGGCTGCAGCCGCCTTGGCAGCGGGTTTCTTGGCCGACGTCTTCGCAGCAGGCTTCTCCGCTACGGGCGGTTTTTTGGACGCCGCCGCTTTGGCCGCAGGTTTCCTGGTTGCAGCTGTTTTGGCCGCTGGCTTTTTGGCGGCTGCCGACTTAGCCGCTGGCTGCTTGACTGCTGCCGCCTTGCCCGCAGGCTTTTTGGTGGCTGCCGTCTTGCCCGCTGGCTGCTTGGCTGCGGCCGTCTTGCCCGCAGGCTTCTTGGCGGATGCCGCTTTGGCCGCCGGCTTTTTGGCGGCTGCCGTCTTGGCAGCCGGTTTCTTGGCAGCACGAGGCTTGGGTTTCGGTTTGTCTTGCCCTTTGTCGTCCTGAAGTCCGTAGCCGGCAAACCCGCGATGCGTATCGTCAATGGCCGCATCGCTCAAAAGCACCGGGCCGCCAATCGCGAGAGAAAGGTAATATTGCTTTGCGATGGTCTCCAGTTCGATGGCACGCCACATCGCCTTGGCAAGATTTTCCCCCACGGCGATCATGCCGTGGTTGGCAAGAAGGCATGCGGTCCTGTCGGTCATCGCATCGATCGCGAGCTTCGACAGTTCCTCCGACCCAAATGTGGCATAACCTGCGCACCGCACATTGTTTCCACCAAACGCAGCAATCATGTAGTGACAGGAAGGGATTTCCTTGCGCGCGATCGCGAGCGTCGTGCAGTAGGTCGGATGAGCATGGACCACCGCACCTGCGTCCGGACGGCCGCGCAGCAGCTTCTGGTGAAATCTCCACTCCGTTGACGGTTTCAAGGGCCCCTCGTAGCGACCGCTCGTATCTTCAAGGCCAACCGACGCGATCATTTCGGGCGTCATCTGGTCATAGGGCGTCGCCGAGGGGGATATCAGCATCCTGTCTTCGAACCGGACCGAGATGTTCCCGGATGTTCCCTGGTTGATGCCGCTTGAATTCATCTCCCGGCATCGGGTGATGATCTCCTCGCGCAATGCCTGTTCGGCCTTCTTCATGCGCTCATTCTCCTGCCTGAAACATTTTTTGCTGCAATCAGAGTGTTCGCCAGCTCGGCGAACCCTTCCCCGCCCCGTTCGGTCGCAATCCAGCCGGGTTCCGTGTCGATCCTTCCCTTGAAGTCCAGAACGTTTGCGACCCCGCAGGCATTCGGAAAGAAACCAAACATCGGCGCGTCATTGGGGCTGTCGCCGCAAAAGACGATCCGGTTCTTTTCACCGTCGAGATCCAGGTTCAGAACATCGGCTGCAAACCTGCGCGTCATGGTCAGCTTGTCATAGCTGCCGTACCAGCCGTTCACATGGATGGAAGACACTTTTGCAACCGCACCCTCTTCTTCGAAAATGGCTTTGATGCGGTCCACGTCCTCACTGCGTAGCGGTGGGACATCCTCGCAAAAGTCTATGGCAAGGTCGGCCTCGCGGAACGACTGATCTGCCGAGACAGCAGCTCCGGGAACCTCATCAAGGATCCGTGCCGCAAGTTCCTCGTAGCGCCTCTTGTTGGTCTGACGCACAACGTCTGTAGCCGCGAAAACCCGTTTCATTTTTCGCGCGATGCCGTCATAGGCGTAGTAGAAAGCACCGTTTTCACCGACGACACCGTCAACCGGCCAGAAGCGGGCAATCATATCGCACCATCCGGCAGGGCGGCCGGTAATGGCCGCGACCCGAAAGCCTGCTTCCTTCAAATTCTCCAGCGCCGAATACGCCTTGGCAGGAAGACGTCCATCGCTTGTCAGCGTGTCGTCGATATCCGCCATGACCGTGTGGACGGAAGCAGCAATTTCCTGTGGCATGGAGGCCAACGGCTTCATCGTGTCAAACCTCCCTGCCCGCAAATTCGTCAAGAAGGCCCGCGTCGCAGGCAAGGTCTGCAAAGGAAAACCGGTTGCGCATCTCGTGCGCATGGCGAACCGCCTCGCGGTAGAATTCCGGCGGCAAGCCAAGCTCGCGCCCGCTCGTCGCGCCGCCAACCTCATGGAGTTTCGCCAGCATGTTATCGACCGGATCCACGAGCTTCTGGCAATCCGCACGTATCTGAGGCCAGATTTCTTGAAGGCGTTCATTGAGCCGGGCAGCTCCGTCCTCATCAAGCGCCTTCTTCCGGTACTCCTCCTCACATTGCGCGGCGATTTCCGGTCCCATCCGGCGCGCCATATCCTCTCCGTCCACTTGGGTCGGCCGGACCTCGGGAGGCCTCTCCTGGCCCAGGAACCAGTTCTGAATCCGGCCCATGGTCAGGGTCGCGACACCCACCTGCTCGCCATGAAGTGTTCCCGAGTGCCGGTCGCCGGCGAAACAGTCGATATAATGGGAAATCTGGTGCTCCCCCATCGAGCCATGGTTCGACACCTTGGTGAACGCCACTCCCAGTCCGGACAGGACCAGCGATCTGACGAGATATCCGACTGCCGTCATGTCCCCCTGCTTCAAGCCTGCCGCATGGGTTTCAAGCATGCCTGCGTCAGGCTCGCAGATCAGGTAGGGCTCCATCCAAAATTGACTTCCCAGGAGCTTGTGCGACATCCACCAATCAATCCTTGCAACGCTGTTGCACAGGCAGTCCCCGAACCCTGCGGCGGCCATCCTGCTCGGCGCGGCGGAAATCACATTGAGATCCAGAAAAACACCCTTGGGTGCATGGGCAGGCAAGGAGATTTTCAACCCGCTCGGCAATCCCATGGAAGCTGTTGTCGAGGCGTAGCCGTCCATGGAGGCGGCCGTTCCGAAGACGCAGTAAGGACGGCCGTCCTTCGCGGTGACGTATTTGGTCAGGTCGTTCACCGTTCCGGAGCCCACCGCGATGACGGACGAAAAGTTTTGAAGCCTGGACGCCAACTCATCCGCCGCCTTGACGGTCGCATGCGGCTTCCCGTCGAGGAGTATTTCGCTGACCGTGACACCGGCATTCGCCAGGTTGTTCGCAATCCGCGAACCGGCAGCGTCCCAAGTGTTGGCATCGGCGACCATCGCGGTTGAATCGCCGATGCCCACGGAGCGCACGAGTTCCGCTTCTGCTCCGTCAATTGATTCAGAAATTAGAATTTTGTCGACTGGTGCCCGTGGCCCGGTCTCGCCAGTCTCCGGGTTTGTCCATCGGCCCAGGTAAACGTCCTCAATATGCTCCATCCAACCGTTTGCCGGTCGCTCTGGTAAAGAGGGAGTCTGATGACTTATTGAGGGCATACCAAACCTTTCAAACCACGAATGACAAATGACAGCATCTATTGACATTTGTCAAATCGAATTTCAGACTCCCAGGATCGCAAAGGCGAAAGCACGACAATGTCAGACCAGCAAACTGAAGGCTCAAGCGGGGGAAACGTTAAGTTCGTCGAGGACACGACGGCTTGGGCAACCTGGCTCTACTACGCCGAAGCCCGGACGCAGGCGGAAGTCGCCAAGGCGTTGGGGGTCTCGCGCGCGTCTGTCGCCAATTATCTTGCGGATGCGCGCAAGCGGGGTCTTGTGACCATCAGTCTGGCGCCCGGCCTTCTGGAGCAGGCCGATCTGAGCAAAAAGCTTGCAGCGCGCTTTAACCTGAAAGGTACATTTATCGCGCCTGAAATTGGTGACGAAGACAACGATCCGACACTGCTGCGAAAGCGCCTCGGGATAGCAGGTGCGCAGATACTCCTGTCACGCCTGCGCAAGGACATGACGCTCGGCGTCGCGTGGGGCCGTACAATGCTGGAGCTCGCGAACGCACTGCCTGAACGAAGTCAGGAGAGCCTTCGCGTGGTTCAGGTTTCGGGAAGCTCGCTTGGCGACGATGTTACGTCGCCAGAAGCGTGCACGCTGTTCATTGCAAATCGCCTTGGCGCAAAGTGCCATAACTTCCATGCACCCGCTGTCGTCACCACGTCCGATCTTCGCACCGCACTGCTTCGCGAGCCGTCCCTGAGACGTCATTTCGAGCGCGTTCACAGCTGCTCAACCGTCGTCTTCGGAGTTGGTGAACTCAATGACGACACGCGATGGGCGGACGGCAACAATCTCATCCAACCCTCCGTAGAGGAGTACATGAAGGCGGGCGCTGCCGGCATCGTGATCGGCCGCTTCATCGATGCGAGGGGAGATGCCTTGCAAGGACCGCTTTCCGGGCGTCAGATTGGAATGGAGCTTCAGGATCTCAAAGCTGTCCCGGAACGTATTTGCGTTGCCGGCGGCAGCGAAAAACTGCAGGCGCTACACGCTTGCCTGACCGGAGGATATGTCACCGATCTGGTGACGGACAAGGCAACTGCAGAAGCATTGTTGAGGGAGGATATATGACGAAGGATCTGGTCATCGGGCTCGACAGTTCCACGCAATCGACCAAAGCCGTCGCCTGGACAAGAAATGGAACGCCGGTTGCTGAAGGGCGCGCCTCCATTCCCTTGTCGCAACCGCAACCCGGCTGGGTCGAACAGGATGTCGAAGACTGGTGGAGCGCTGCGCGCACGGCCTTGCGAGAGCTGGCGGGTGAAATAGATGTGTCCCGTGTCGCCGCCCTTGCAATTTCCAATCAACGCGAGACGGTCGCGTTTCTGGACGAACAGGGAAATGGTATGCGGCCCGCCGTCGTCTGGCTCGACGAAAGGGCGCGCGAGGAAGTCGAGCTTTTGAGCGGAGAGATCGGCAGGGATTTGCTGCATAGTGTGTCTGGAAAGCCCGTCGACATAACACCCGTGATCTTCAGGTTGTCATGGTTCCGCCGCAACCAGCCAGATGTGATGGAGCGGGCTGCGAAGGTGACCGATGTCCATTGTTTCCTGACCGGGCGCCTCACCGGCAACTGGACCTCCAGCTGGACAAGTGCGGACCCCTTTGGCCTGCTCGATATCGAACAGATGGCATGGTCCAAGGAGTTTCTTGATCACTTGAGGATCCGGCCCGATCAGCTTGGAACGCTCGCACGTCCCGGAACACAGACGGGCACGGTGACGGCAGACGCTGCCGCCCAGACCGGTTTGCCGGAAGGATTGCCGCTCGTTGCCGCCGGCGGCGACGGGCAATGCGCTGGACTTGGCGTAAACGGCGCCCGTGAGGGCGTTGTCTACCTCAATCTTGGAACAGCTCTCATCACCGGAGCCTGGGCACCTGACCCGATGATCAGCCTCAACTGGCGCACCATGACATCACCAACCGGCAACGGTTATTTCCTGGAAGGATGCCAACGCGCAGGCGCCTTCCTGATCAACTGGTTTGTCGACACATTCGCCGGTGGGCGGGACGACCCTTCCGTCTTTTCAAAACTGGAAGCTGAAGCCGCTCGGATCCCGGTCGGATCGGAGGGGGTCACGGTCTGCCCTTATCTGACCGGCTGCATGGATCCTCACTGGGACACGGGGGCCCGTGCCAGCTTCAACGGTTTGTCGCCCAATCACGGACTTGGCCACCTTTACCGGGCAGTCCTGGAGGCAATGACGCTGGAAAGCGCGCGCACGATAACGGCAATGAAGGAAAACGGCCTGAAAATCGAAAAGATTGTCGCAGTCGGCGGCGGCGGAAACAGTCCCCTTTGGACCCGGATGTTTGCCGACGCCACCGGTTTGCCGGTCCATATCTCGCAAAGCCTCGAAGCGTCTTCACTTGGGGCGGCCATGAGCGCCGCCCATGGAGCAGGCTGGTTTGAAACCCTCGACACCGCTGCCGCTGAAATGAGCGATGAAGGAGAAACGGTGATACCGGACCCGCAGATGCGAGACACCTGGAATGCGCTCTCAGCCCGGCAATTTGCAAGTTATCGACCGGAGCACAACAGTCAGTGACACGCGACTGCCAAAGAGCGCGAACGCCGGACCCAAAGCGGGGTGAGATCCGACACTTGTGACGACATCATTGAAGAGCGAGGTCATTGCTTCCGCGAACGCAAAAATATGATGGACATGGCTGCAACCTTGGACGACGCTGACACCATTCCGGATCGCCAATCTTTCCAATTGCTGGCGATGAACCTAGGAAAAAGCCATGTCAGAGACTGCCACAAGACAGCTTGCGGGTGCCCTAGACGCGGTCGCTCGTACCGAAGACAAGGTCCACGCCTACAAACACTTGTTGGAACGCGAGGCACAAGCTACAGCTAACGCCGCCGACGCCAATCCTGAAAGTTCTCCGATATTTGGTTGGCCCTTCGCGGTCAAAGAGGTGTTTGACGTAGCCGGCGTTGCGACGTCAGGCGGCTCGCAAGCCTACAAAGATCGCATTGCGACATCTGATGCCACTGTCGTAGCGCGGCTTCGTTCCGCCGGCGGTACACTCGTTGGAACGCAGATTGCCCATGAGCTGACGTGTGGGTTCGATCAACCGCCAACGCGCAATCCGTGGAATCTCGCCTGCTATCCTGGAGGGTCCAGTGCGGGAGCCGGCGTCTCGGTCGCCGTTGGATCCGCACGTTTCGCCCTGGGTACTGATGCTGCAGGTTCTGTGCGTATTCCGGCAGCGATGACCGGCACGACAGGCCTCAAACCAACCTGGGGACTTATCAGTTTGCACGGCGTTATGCGCCAGGCATCGGCAACATCAATTGATCATGTCGGAATCATTGCAAGATCGGCTGAAGAGATCGCGCAAATTCTTTCTGTTCTTTCTCCTCCTGATCCCTGGGACGCTGCCACGTTGCAAGCTCGTCCATTTCAAGACGAAAGTCCACAAAACCGCGACCGGATTGCCGTTCTCGGCCCTGCCACTCTTAAGGCGCTGGCCGACGTTCACCCACTCGATCCGGACATCGAAGCCGCATTTTCAGCGGCCTGCGACGTTTTCCGCCAAGAGGGATCTGAGATCATTGAATGCGAGCTGCCAACGCTCACGAAGGCTATCGATGCGATCGTCACGCTCTTTTCCGCAGAACTGGCGCCCGCCAACGCGACAACGCTCGTCGAACGGAGAGACAGCTTTTCACCTGCCGTTGCAGACATGATTGAAACCGGACTGGCAATCCCTGCAGATCAGCTCTCGAAAGCTATCCGTATACGCTCTCAATTGCGGAGAGAAATTTCGGCTGCCTTTGCTGCGGCCAACACACACTTTCTGCTCACACCGACCACACCGCGTGCAGCCATGTCGTTGGCGGATTTCGATCCGTCAAAGGAATTGGGCACGCTCATTCCTTTCACATGTGGCTTCAATCTGTCTGGGAACCCGGCGATCAGTTTACCTTGCGGGCAGACCCGGGACGGTCTTCCGATTGGCTTGCAGATTGTCAGCCGCCACTACATGGAACCCGCCTTGCTCGACCTGGCACACCTGTTTCAGCGTCGGACCAAGTGGCACGAAGCGCGTCCATCCATCTAAAGCAGAGTTTCAATGGCCCCACGCAGTTTCCTGATGATGTAGCTTGAGATTCGCTCGAGTCAGAACACCGCCCCGTCCACGTCAAACGCCTTTTCGGCGATCGCGAGGGGGCGAATGAGCAGCTGCAGGTTCTCAAACAGCCGGTTCTTGGCCGAAAGCGCCAAATCTGCCGTAAAAGCTGTTAATCGCGATAGCTGATTTCTGTCGGGCCGCGCACGCTTCTGGCAAGATGACCCGCAAGAAAAAAACTTATCCGGACATTATTCCAAGTGGCTTGCATTCCGTAAGGCAACGAAACAGCAAGTGAGACGATAATGCACTTTGAAGTTTTCGCTATCGGAACGGCCTTCGTCTTCGGGCTTCTTGTGCGGCAAGTCGGTCTCCCGCCACTGGTCGGTTTCCTGGCCGCCGGCTTCTTCATCAATTTTGTCGGCCCAGGTTTCGGCATGCCTGTCGAAACAGGTCCAATCCTCGAGTATGTCGCAGAACTCGGTGTTCTGATGCTGCTCTTCACAATCGGATTGAAACTGAAAGTGCGTCAAATCACCGAACCTCAGGTGATTGGCGGTGCGCTGATTCATTTCGCCATTTCGATTGCCTTGTTCACACCAATTGTCTGGCTGCTCTTCACGTCCGAATGGATGGGCGCCCTGCTCATCGGCATCGCCCTTGCCTTCTCGTCAACGGTGCTGTCTGCAAAGATCCTCGAAGCGAAGCGCGAGTTGGGGACATTTCACGGCAGGACAGCCATTGGCATCCTGATTGTTCAGGACATTATCGCGCTCGTGGTCCTGGCAGTCTTCGCAGGCAAACTGCCGGGCCCCTGGGCACTTCTGATCTTCGCTACCCCTCTCTTGAGGCCGCTTCTGTTCCGGTTGCTGGACCTGGCAGGACATGACGAGGTTCTTTTGCTGACCGGCATGATGCTCAGTCTCGTCATTGGCGGGGTCGGTTTCGAGATCATCGGCCTGAAAGGCGAGATCGGTGCCCTGGTCATGGGACTTCTGCTGTCGGGCCACCCGCGCGCCGGAGAGCTGTCGAACTCGCTTTGGGCGCTCAAGGAAGTCTTTCTGATCGGCTTCTTTCTTTCCATTGGTATGTCCGGTTTGCCTGACTGGAACTCGGTCACCTTTGCGCTTGTGCTTGGCCTTCTCCTGCCGCTCAAGGGTGCTCTGTTCTTCTTCGTGTTGATTGCGTTCAAGCTCAGGGCGCGGACCTCTTTCGTGACAGCGCTGTCGTTGACGGCATATAGCGAATTCGGCCTGATCGTGGCTGCGGGCATTCCCGCTGCGCAGGATTATCTTGTTCCGCTGGCCATTGCGGTTTCGGTCTCGTTTTTGATTGCCGCACCGCTGAACCGCTTCGCCCATCCGATCTTCGAACGTTTCGAACCTCAGCTTCAGCGGTTTGAACTGAAGGCACGCCATCCGGACGAACAGCCCAAGGAACTCGGCGACGCCGATGTCATGGTGTTCGGGATGGGTCGGACCGGAACCGCCGCCTATGCCGCATTGGTTGAAAGGGGCCACCGGCCGATTGGTCTCGACGCGGATGTCTACAAGGTCCAGGGGCATGCAGAGGCTGGGCGAAACGTGATCTTTGCCGATGCAGAAGACAGCAATTTCTGGCGCGGCGTGGATTTGAAGGACATTTCGGCTGCGGTCCTGGCCATGGATGATCTTGAAGCCAAGCTGATCGCGGCCCGTATGCTGCGCGCAAGCGGTTTTTCCGGAACAATTGTCAGCCATGCGCTGCATGCTGATCATGTTCAGCAAATTACCGATGCGGGGGCTGACCAAACCTATCTGACGATGCAGGAGGCAGGTCAAAGCCTTGCAGCACACGCAATAGAACCGGCCGTGGTCCAAGACGCCTAGGGCACGGACTAATGAATGCAGCGGAAACAAGCTGCTTGGTTTCGAACGGACCGCAGCTGGCTTTCCTTCGCGTCGTCAAGAGACAGAGAGCACCAGAATCGTAATGCCTATTTCCGGTAACCCGCTCGATGACGTCGTTTCCTTGGACAAGTTGCTGCATGCCGGTCTGACCCTCAAACCCGATGAAAAGGCGGTCGTGTCGCTGCAGCAAACCTGGACCTTTCGTGAGCTGGATGAAGCCAGCGACAACCTGTGTGCGCAATATCTCGACCGCGGCTTGAAGACGGGCGACCGCATCGCCTCCCTCATGCCAAACCGGGGCGCTCTCTTGGTTCACTACATTGCTTGTTTCAAAGCAGGTCTCATCGCTGTTCCGCTGAATTACAGGAACACCCCGATTGAAATCGAACGCGCGCTTGATGCGAGCGGAGCAAGGTTCATGCTTTTCCATGCGGAACGCGAAGCAGACATTCTCCAGGCAACGCAATCTCGTGAGATGGCAGGATTGCTGAGTTTCGAGTGGCGGGGTATCGGACCCTATCCAACGTTTGAAGAATGGATCGAACGGAAAGGTAAAGCGGCCGCACCGGCAAACCTGCCCGCCGACACGCCGGTCTTCATGCTGTTCACCTCCGGCAGCACCGGGCCGGCCAAAGGGGTGACGCACAGCCGCGAGTCGATTTCATACATGTTCGCAAGCTGTGCCGCAGGTTTCGAAATGACCGTTGAGGACCGGGTTCTGCCCGGCTCGTCGCTGTCGCATATTGGCGGCATTCTGTTCTCTTTCTCCGTTCTGTCGCTGGGTGGTCAGGCGATCGTCGCACGCGCTTATGGCGCTGAAGAAATCGTTCCGCTGATGCGCGTGGAAAAACCGACGGTCCTGTGCATGTTGCCCTGCGCGCTCTTTAATCTCCTGCGCGATGGTCATGCGACACGTGAGGATTTTGCATCGCTCAGACTGGTGCGGTCGGGAAGCGACAAGGTTCCGATAGAGCTTGAGACTGAATTTCTGGATCTGACCGGAATACCCATCGACGAAGGCTATGGATGTTCGGAGATGGGGTTGGCAACGCTGAACCCGCCATCCGCGCGCATCGTTCCGGGCTCGGCAGGCCGGCCGGTGGCGGGGTTCGACATCTCAATCCGGGACGAGAACGGCAAGGAAGTCTCTCCCGGCGAACCGGGTGTCGTCTGGATGCGGACGAAAAGCCGGATGCTGGGATATTGGAACGACCCTGTTGCGACGGAAAAAGTCTTCGACGGCGAATGGTTCGACAGCGGCGATATCATGCATGCTGACGAAGACGGTTACCTGTACTTTCGTGGACGCAAGAAGCAGATCATCATCCACAACAGCCTGAACATATTCCCGCAGGAGGTCGAAGACGCTCTGCTTCTGCATCCAAGTGTTGCGTATGCGGGCGTAATCGGCGTGCACGATCTGGTGCATGGTGAAAACGTGCGTGCTTATGTCGTCGCCAAAGACGGCACGTCGCCCAGCGACATTGAACTGATTGCATTCGCACAAGAACAGATCGGCTACAAGGCACCGGAAGAAATCCGCTTTCTTGACGAGATTCCCTTAAACCCAACTGGCAAGGTCGACCGGGTGACCCTGAAGAGACTGGCGGAAGAAGCACACGATCACAGCTAGCGCTCTTTCAGCCTGTTATTGACGAGCACCAGACCAATAAATCTCGCACACGACCATCTCTCCTTTAAATGAACTTCAAAGCTGCAATCAGGGGCAGCGGACACGCCTCTTCCGAGGCGCCTTTGAGTTCCGCCACTCCGGAATTCAGTGTGTGGCCTGACACGAAAAACAGCCGACCAGACCCTTTGGAACCGTGAAGGCGAAGGCTTCAGTTTTCTGGTTTCCGCCTCCGTGACGTTGGCGATCCGTCGCGCAACAAATCCCTTCGCCGCGATTTTCCTGCGCTAAGGGCAACCCGCTTCCTGCGATCTTTCCGGGTTCACTCCCGGCATGGCAAGTCATTCAAGAAACGGGCTTATCTTCGGTCGCGCCTTGAAAACCACGCACCGAAACCGCTCTCCCTCAGCTTGAAAAAGGACAGATCCAAGGGCGTTGCTCTTTGCAGCGCACAACGTTTTTTGATTGACGATCAATGCGATTCTGAAAATAATTTCAGAAATGGAATAAATTGCATTTTTGTCGTGAACCGAGGGGAAGCTGTTGGCGAAAGGTGCATCCACGTCAAAACTTCAGGAAGAAACCGAGATGGCGGCCCGCGCCGCCTGGCTCCACTTCGTGGGCGGCTTGACGCAGTCGGAAGTCGCCATACGACTGGGCGTCTCGGGCACGCGTGCCCACAGGCTCATCGTCAAGGCGCAGGGCCTCGGCTTTGTTCATATTTCGGTTGATGCGACAGCTGCGCCATGCGTGGAACTGGAAAACACGCTGATCGAGACATTCGGCCTGACCATGTGCCGGGTGGCGATGGATCTGGGCGAACCCGACCCGATCCCGCTTCGTGCCCTGGGGGCTCTCGGCGGCCACTGGCTCGGGCATCTTTTGGAAAAAGGCGCCTACAGGACAATTGGGGTCAGTCACGGCAGGACGATTGCCGCGTCGGTCGAAGCCATGCAGAGACGGTCGGTCAACGGCACGATATTCGTTTCGCTGCTTGGCGGTTTGACCCGGTCGCTTGCAGCCAATCCCTATGATGTGATCCATCGGCTGGCACAGATGACCGGTGCGGAATCTTATCTGATGCCGGCCCCCCTGTTCGCAAACTCACCGGAAGACAAAGCTGTTCTGGCCTCCCAATCGATGCTGCGCGATGCCTTTGCGCGCATGCAGGATTGCGAATTGGCCGTTGTCGGGATTGGCGATCTGAAGACGTCGACCGGGTCCCTGGCTGTCGGCCAGGCGAACATCACCGAAGAACTGACACAACGGGGCGCTGCGGCCGAGATACTCGGCCAGTTTCTGGACGTGGATGGCAACCAGATTTCCACGTCCTTGGACGGACGGGCCATGGCCCTGCCCCTGAACGATTTGCGTGGCCGTGAAGTGGTCGCGATTGCAGGAGGTCTCGGCAAGGTCGAGGCCATCAAAGCCGCGCTTTCCAGCGGGCTTTTAACAGGTTTGATTATCGACGAGGCAGCTGCCCGCAGTCTTGTCGAAGGTCTGAGCGACGGTCGCGTCGCCGGCGCTGCCTAAACCGCGGGCGATCTGGGAGGAAAGTCTATGTATGAAAAAGAGAAAGACCTCGTAAATGCTTACATGAGAGGCCAGATGAGCCGTCGCAGCCTGCTCCGGTCTCTGTCGGCGCTGGGTGTGACTGCCGCCAGCGCCAGCGTTCTCGTGAACGCGGCTGCTACGCAGGCGCTTGCCGCGGACTTCGACTGGAAAAAGCACAATGGCAAGTCGATCAAGCTGCTTTTGAACAAGCATCCCTACACGGACGCAATGATCGCCAATCTCGACAATTTCAAGCAATTGACGGGCATGGAGGTCTCCTACGACATCTTTCCGGAAGACGTCTATTTCGACAAGGTAACTGCCGCGCTGTCCTCCGGGTCCAGCGAATACGATGCCTTCATGACCGGCGCCTACATGACCTGGACCTACGGCCCGGCAGGCTGGATCGTGGACCACAATGAATGGATCAACGACACGTCCAAGACAAACCCGAACTACAATTGGTCCGACATGCTCGAAGGCGTGCGCAAGTCATGCGCCTGGAACGGCAAACCGGGCGGGGAACTCGGGTCTGCCGATGCCAAGCAATGGTGTATCCCGTGGGGCTACGAGCAGAACAACCTGGCCTTCAACGCATCCATGCTTGAAAAAGCACAGGCTTCGCTTCCGACCAATCTCGACGAGCTGATTGAGACGGCCGCGAAACTGCAAGCCGGCAATGACGGGGTTTACGGTATAGGTGTCCGTGGCTCTAGAAGCTGGGCAACCATTCACCCGGGCTTCCTGTCGGCATACGCAAATCTTGGCGAACACGATCTCAATGTCAGCGACGACGGCAAGTTGTCAGCAGCCATGAACACGGCCGGGTCCAAGGACTTCCATGCCAAATGGGTGAAGATGATCCAGGAATCGGGTGCCGCGGATTGGTCGACCCACACCTGGTACCAGGTCGGCACCGATCTGGGTGCAGGCAAGTCCGCCATGATCTACGACGCCGACATTCTCGGCTACTTCATGAACGGCGGCGACAACGCAATGGCCGGGCAGCTCGCCTATGCACCGTTTGCAGCTTCCGGAAACGGCGCACCCACGCCGAATATCTGGATCTGGTCGCTCGCCATGTCGAAGTTCTCAAAAGACCTCGACGCAACCTGGTACTTCATGCAGTGGGCGTCCGGGCCTGAACACGGCCTCTTCGGCGCAACCAAGATGGACTTCGTCAACCCGGTACGCTCGTCCGTATGGGAAGACGCCGGGTTCCGGGATCGCCTGGCGAACTCCTATCCCGGATATGTCGAGATGCATGACGTCTCGGCACCAGGCGCGTCAATCAAGTTCACGGCACAGCCGCTGTTCTTTGACCTGACGACCGAATGGGCGGCAACGCTTCAGAAGATGGTTGCCAATGAAGTTCCCGTCGACGAGGGACTTGATCAGCTTGCAACCAGCGTGGACAGGCAGCTGAAGGAAGCCGGACTAGGCTAACTTCAAACTATGGGCGGGCTCAACGGGGCCCGCCTCCCTTTACCTCTCTAGGTTTTCGTCATGGCCAACGATACCGCGGTCCGTGTCGCGCCTGCGCGCTTCCGGATCCCGAGCAAGCTTTTTCCCTATCTTCTGAGCCTGCCAGCCCTTCTGGTGTGCATCGGGATCCTGATACCGTTCTTCACGGCGGTCTGGTTCTCGCTGCAGCGGTACCGTTTGTCACAGCCCTGGAACAGGGGCATGAATTGGGGAGAGAACTACCTCAATTTCCTGACGGATCCCTCCTTCTGGAACACGCTCCAGGTTAGTCTTGTCTACGCGGCACTTACGGTTGGCCTGGAGCTTCTGCTTGGCCTTGGGATCGCCCTGCTTCTTCAAAAGCGCACGCGGTTCAACAACTTCATTTCCATCATGCTGCTTCTGCCGCTGATGACGGCACCTGCACTCGCCGCTTTGATGTTCAAGCTGATGACGAACCCGAATTTTGGCATCCTGAGCTATTTCGCCCAGGTGCTCGGGTTTGAAAACATGCGATGGGGGTCAGATCCCTCGACGGCCCTTCTGACTGTTGTGCTCGTCGATATCTGGGTCTACACGCCATTCATCATGATCCTGCTTCTCGCCGGGTTGAGATCCCTCCCGACGCAGCCCTTCGAGGCGGCGGCGCTTGACGGTGTTCCACGGCTGCAGCAGTTCTGGCGCATCACTTTGCCGATGCTCTTGCCGTATATCCTGACGGCCTCGCTGTTCCGACTGCTCGACTCCATACAGCAGTTCGACATCATTTACGCGATGACCCAGGGCGGCCCCGGTGACCGGTTGATGGTGTTCCAGGTCGAGGCTTACCTGAACTTCTTCCAGTCCACCAATGTCGGCCGTTCCGCCGCATTGCTGCTGATCCTGTGGGCGATCACATTCTTCCTGTCCAATCTCTTCATCAAGAACTGGCTCCGTTTGCGCGAGCGCGCCAGAGGGGAGGCTTGACCGTGCACCACTACTCTCCACTCGAACGGGTTTTGCGGGGCGTTGCCCTGACAGCGATCGTGATCTTCTTCATGTTCCCGATCTTCTGGATCGTGCTCATGAGCCTGCAGACCAACGAAACGATCCTGCGCTCTCCCCCGTCCATGGTGTTTGAACCGACCTTTTCAAACTATGCGGCGATCATTGCCGGCCGGTTGGACAGCAACGTCGCCTCGATGGGCATCGAGTTCATGAACAACCTGATGAACTCAATCATCTTGTCCGTGGGGTCCGTCACCGTCGCGCTCATCCTCGGTGTGCCGGCGGCCTACGCCTTCGCCCGTCACAAGTTTCGCGGATCGGAAGACATTGCATTCACCCTGCTGAGCTTTCGATTTGCGCCGCCGCTATTGGTGCTGCTGCCCTTAACCATGTATTTCCAGCAGATCGGTCTGGCGGACACCTATCTCGGACTGATCTGGGTTTACCAGCTGATCTGTCTTCCGCTGATCCTTTGGATCGTGCGCGGTTATTTCGAAGACATCCCGCAAGACATCGAACATGCTTACCGCATCGCAGGACACTCATGGTTCGCAACATTTCGCAAGATAGCGCTCCCCCTCGCCGGTCCGGGGATCGCGGCGGCCGCGCTGCTCGCCTTCATTTTCGCCTGGAACAACTTCATCTTTGCACTCGTGCTGGCAAGCGCCGACAAACAGCCGGTGACTGTCGGCGCCCTGGCTTTCGTGACCGCAAGTGGAATTCAATATGGACAGATCGCGGCAGCTGTCGTCTTGTCCATAACGCCGACACTCGCTCTTGCACTCTACGCACAACGCTACCTCGTTGAGGGTTTGTCCCTCGGGGCAGTGAAAGGTTGAATTGATGAGCGGTATTCAGATCAAATCGCTGACAAAGACCTACAAATCCGACGCGGTGCTCGACGACATCTCGCTCGAGGTGCCCGAGGGCAAAACCCTTGCCCTGTTCGGACCGTCTGGCGCGGGAAAAACGGTCTTGCTGCGGTGTATCGCAGGCGCTGTCGAACCGGAAGCTGGGCAAATCATTCTGAATGGAATGGATGTCTCCGGCCTGCCGCCGGAGGAACGGAACCTCGGCATGGCGTTTCAGAACTTCGCGCTGTTTCCGCACATGTCTGCTGAGGAAAACATCGCAAGTCCGCTGAAGGCCCGCAAATCAACCCGGGACCAGATCAGCACCGCGGTGCGCCGCGTGACCGAGTTGCTGAAGATCGACCATGTCCTGGGACACGCGCCCAAGGAACTGTCCAACGGTCAGAAACAACGCACGGCGCTGGCGCGCGCTCTGATTGCCGAACCCGATATCCTGCTACTTGACGACCCCTTGCGGAATGTCGACGCCAAACTGCGCTTTGAAATGCGGCTTGAATTGCCGCGACTTTTGTCGGGACGTGGCGCGACGGTCATTTACGTGACCCAGGACTACAAGGAAGCCATGGCCCTTGGGGACACGATTGCGGTGCTGGATGGAGGCCACATCACCCAGATTGGCTCGCCGGAAGATGTCTACCTGCGCCCCGCGAATACCGCCATTGCCAGCTTGTTCGGCGACCCGGTGATCAACCTTCTCGACGTGGTACCTGAACGAGATGAGAGCGGCATTTTCGTCATGTTGTCAGATCAGAAGGTACACCTGAATTCCGGATATGACGCAGCCGTTGGACGTGAGGCGATCATCGGCCTGAGGCCGGAGTCGCTCAGGTTCGCAAATGAAGGCATTCCGGTCGAGATTGAAGCGGAAACGCCGTTCAACGAAAAAATTGTCACGCTTACCCAGACCAAGCGCGGGCGGGAGATCATCGTATCGCGCCCGGCCGGAACCGACGCTCCGTCGACAGGCACCGCGTGCATTGCCGTTGAAGGCACCAGCGCCGTTCTGTTTGACCGTAAAAATGGCGAACGCATCGTTCCTGCTTCGGACGAGAAGGAGCAAGCGGCATGAGCTATCTGACCCTTGCGGGCGTCAACAAGATTTATGGGAAGGTGGTCCATGCGGTGAAGGACCTGGACCTGAGCATCGACAAGGGCGAGATCATTGCCCTGCTTGGATCCTCCGGCTGTGGCAAGACATCGACCCTGCGAATGATTGCCGGATTTGAATCGGTCACCGGTGGATCGATTTCACTCGACGGCAAACAGATTGACACGCTGCCCCCGGCAAAGCGCGGCGTTGCCATGGCCTTTGAGGGCTATTCCCTCTACCCGCCTCTGACAATCTACGAAAACATCGCGTTCGCATTGAAGGGAAGCCGGCTGGCTTCGTCAGACGTTGACAAACGTGTCCGGGAAGTTGCCCATCTTGTTGAAATCGAAGACATTCTGGACAGGTATCCGTCCTCTGTGTCCGGCGGGCAACAGCAGCGTGTTTCCCTGGCGCGCGCCCTCATCCGGGACGCAGACCTGCATCTGCTCGACGAGCCGATGGGTCAGCTGGAGCCCCAACTGCGCGCTCTGCTGCGCGGACGCGTCAAGCATTTCATTCAGGAACGAGGCCTGACCGCAATCCTCGTGACGCATGATCAAACGGAAGCAAATGCGCTTGCCGACCGCATCGCCGTGATGGAAGACGGCGAACTGCAGCAATTTGATACGCCAAGAGCGCTCAAGAACCGGCCAGCAAACCTCTTCACCGGAACGTTCATCGGAGAACCACCCATGAACGTCTTCCCGGCGCAGACGAGATTGCAAGACGATCGAGTCCACTTTTTGCTTGAAGACGATGTCGCACTGGACTTCGACAGGGCATCGTTCTCCGATGCGGTCGTTGAGCGCTTGGATCGTGGCACAGAGGTCACGATCGGCATCCGGCCGGATGCAGTCAATCTGGACAGCAACGGCAAGCCGGCAAAGGTCTTCGTCAATCAATGGCTCGGTGACCAGACACACATTGCAGCGGAATTTGCCGGCGGATCGATCGTTTCAGTCGAACATCAGCGTCTTGCCCTCACCGAGGGAGAAATCATCGGCATAACGATTGCCGCTCAGGATCTGCACATTTTTGAAAGCTCAGGTGGCCGCGCCATCAGCCACGGGGGGCAACTCAATGAGCGGTGATGTGCTGATTGGTGTCGATGCCGGCACCTCCGTGATCAAGGCGGTGGCTTTCGATCTGAACGGCCGGCAACTCGAAGCGGCAAGCCGTCGAAACAGTTACGAGACGCGTCCGGACGGCGGTGTCGTCCAGAACATGAAGCGGACCTGGACTGACACTGTGGACGTGCTCCGGGAGGTCACTGAAGCTGTTGGCGCTGACCGCGTTCTGGCGCTCGGAATTACAGGGCAAGGTGACGGCACCTGGCTCATCGATGCGGACGGAGATCCAATCCACGACGGATGGTTGTGGCTCGATGCGCGATCAGCGCAAGAAGTCGCGGATATCACGGCATCGCACGGAATTGACACGATCTACCGGAACACGGGCGCCGGCGTGAACGTCTGCCAGATGCGCTCCCAGCTTCTCTGGATGACGCGCAATACGCCCAACCTTTTGGAGAAGGCTGCAACCGCTCTGCATTGCAAGGATTGGCTCTATCTGGGTCTGACCGGCGTGAGGGCCAGTGATCCCACGGAAGGCGTTTTCACCTTCGGCGACTTCAGGTCGCGCGAATACTCAGATGACGTTCTGGACGCCCTTGGCCTGTCGCATCTGCGCCACCTCCTTCCGCCTATTCTGGACGGATCTGTTGAAGCCCACGGTCTGACCCGTGCGGCTGCGGCGGCCACCGGTCTGCCCGAGGGACTGCCCGTTTCCCTTGGATACGTGGACGTGATCTGCACCGCCCTTGGCGCCGGGTTGCACGACGCAGACGCCATGCCCGGGTTTTCGGTTCTGGGATCGACGGGCATGCACATGCGCTTTGCACCAGATGCCGACGCAGTTTCCCTGAATGAAGACCGCTCCGGTTACACCATGGCCTTGCCTGGCAAAGCCTATGGGCAGATGCAGACCAATATGGCGGCAACGCTCAACATCGATTGGATTTTGGATGTTGCAACAGAGTTGCTGGCGAGCGAAGGGGTTGCCCGAAACCGAACCGACCTCCTTGCCGGACTGGATGAAAAGGTACTTGCAGCACAGCCCGGGGCGGCGCTCTTCCACCCCTATATTTCCTCAGCCGGCGAGCGCGGACCATTTGCAAATCCGGCGGCACGCGCGAGCTTGACCGGACTGGATCAGGGTTGCGGCTGGTTTGACCTGGTGCGCGCGGTCTATGACGGGCTCGTCCTGGCAGCGCGTGATTGCTATACGGCACTCGGTGAGATTCCCCTCGAAATCCGGCTAAGCGGCGGTGCCGCCCGTTCCGACACGCTCGTTCAACTGCTTGCCGCAGCGCTCAACCGACCCGTTCGCACTGTCGCGCAGCCTGAAGCTGGGGCCGCCGGGGCTGTGATCATTGCAGGCATTGCACAAGGATACTTTGTCGACGCGGCGGATGCGACGCGGCGCTGGGTGCACCCGGTGCTGCAAGACCCGCAGTTGCCCGACAGCCAACTTGTCGATACCTACGACACGCTTTTTGCCTCCTACCTTGCAACGCGCGAAGCAATGCAGCCGGTCTGGGACGCGCAGTCGACGATGCGGAGGGCGCTGCGATGACGACAAGGGTCGCAATCATCGGTGACCGTTTCATGCTGCCGAGCATGTTCGAGGACGCACTTGTCGAAGCCTGCGGCAACACCATTTCCTGCGATTTGCTGGAGCAACCCTGGCCTGACGAGCCCATGGAACACGGATATGCGGTAGAAGGCATGGACGGGCTCAAGGAATACATGGGAACGGCGGGGGAAGTGATCGGGCACGTCTCCGATGCACCGGTTCTCGTGACGCATCTGGCGCCGTTGTCACGCCGGATTTTTGAAGCCTTGCCCAATCTGAAACTTGTTGCAGTGTCGCGCGGCGGACCCGTCAATATCGATATGGCCGCGGCGCGCGATCATGGTGTCACCGTCGTGAATACGCCGGGCCGAAACGCATCTGCCGTCGCCGAATTCACCATTGGGGCCATCATCACGGAAACACGCAATATCACCGCCGGCCATGATGCGTTGCGAAAGGGCATCTATCGCGGTGACCTTTACCGGGCTGAGATTGCCGGCGACGAGCTCTCCGACATGACGGTCGGCGTCATCGGTTATGGAAAGGTCGGCACGAGGGTCGTCAAGCTGTTGCGTGCCTTTGGAACCAAGGTGCTGGTTTGCGACCCATATGTCCAACTTGAGCCCGCCGATGCTGCGGACGGGGTAGAAAAGGTGGATCTTGGCGAACTGCTGGAGCGCTCCGATGTTGTCAGCCTTCATCCGAGGGTGACAGATGAAACCCGCAACATGATGAATGCCGAAACCCTGAGGTCGATGAAGAAGGGTGCGGTTCTCGTCAACACCGCCCGGGGGCCGTTGATGGATTACGACGCGCTCCATGACGTCCTCGTAGAGGGTCATCTGCGCGGCGCCATGCTCGAAACATTTTCGATCGAACCGACCCCTCCGGATTGGCCGCTGCTTCAACTGCCAAATGTCACGCTGACGCCGCACATTGCCGGAGCGTCCGTCAAGACAGTCCGCATTGCGGCGACTAAAGCTGCCGAAGAAGTCAGACGCTGGCTCGCCGGTGAACCGCCTTTAAACCCCTGCTGAGGACACACATGAAAAAAGCTGAAAGAGACCTGCGACAGGCGATCATCGACAAATGCAGATTCATGAATGCGTCGGGTCTCAATCAAGGCACGTCCGGCAACATCTCCGCGCGCTTCGAAGGCAGGATGCTGATCACACCCTCAGCGACACCTTACGATGCACTGACGCCCGAGATGATCGCCTCCATGCCGTTCGACGCCGAATATGGCAGCTGGGACGGCCCGCTCAAGCCATCCACCGAATGGCGGTTTCACTTTGATATTTTGAAAAACCGGTCAGACGCCGGTGCCGTCGTGCACGCGCACCCGACCTACTGCACGGCTCTTGCCATTGCCCGGAAGCCGATCCCTCCGGTCCACTACATGATGGCGGCTTTCGGCGGCACCGATGTCCGCTGTGCACCCTATGCGACATTCGGCACGGAAGAACTTTCAAATTTCGCGCTGGAGGCCCTGGAGGACCGGTGCGCATGTTTGCTCGCCAATCATGGTTCGATTGTCGTTGGCGACAATATCGAAAAAGCCATGTGGCTGGCCGTCGAATTGGAGACGATCGCCCGGCAGTATTACAACACCCTTTTGATCGGTGGACCGGTCCTTCTTTCCGATGACCAGATCGCGGAAACCGCACGCGCTTTCGGTTCTTATGGCGTTCAGGACGATCATAAGAAGGTACGCAAACGCACCCCCAAGACGAAGGCGAAATCGAAGAAACCTTCCAGGAAAGCCTGATCGATGGAAACGCCCTACGATCTTCTGATAATAGGCGGTGGCATCAACGGCGCGGGGACCGCGCGGGATGCTGCTGGGCGGGGGCTGAAAGTCCTGCTTGCCGAAAAAGACGATCTGGCTCAGGGCACTTCATCGCGGTCCGGGAAATACATCCACGGTGGGCTGCGCTATCTCGAATATTACGAATTCAGATTGGTGCGCGAGGCACTGATCGAACGCGAAGTCATCTTGAACGCGGCCCCGCACCTCGCCTGGCCGCTCCGTCTCGTTCTGCCGCATTCACCACAACAGCGGCCGCGTTGGCTGATCCGGTTGGGACTGTTTCTCTACGATCACCTGGGTGGGCGTGAGAGGATCCCCGGAACCACCTCGGTCCGCCTGGACAGGGCTCCGGAAGGAGACATGGTGAGGGATGCCTTCAAGCACGCCTTTGCCTATTACGATGTGTGGGTCGACGATTCCAGGCTGGTCATTCTCAACGCCGTCGATGCAGCGAAACGCGGCGCCGAAATCCGGACAAGAACCGCAGTCACCTCGGCACGGCGTGAAAACGGGCTCTGGCGCGTTACCTTGCGCAGCGCAACCGGGTCGCAAGAGGTGTCGGCACGAGCGATTTTCAATGCCGCCGGTCCCTGGGTCGAGCAGGTGATCGGCAATGTCGGCGGCGTGAATTCGGCCAAGAGCATACGGCTTGTCAAAGGATCCCACATCATTTTGAAGCGCTGGTGGTCCGGCGACCACGGCTACGTGCTGCAGGCTCCGGACAAGCGGCTGATCTTCGTCAATCCCTATTTTGACGATCTGGCACTGATCGGCACGACGGACATTCCGTTTTCCGATCGTCCCGAGAATGTCGAAATCGATGCGACTGAAACCTGCTATCTTTTGAATATCCTCAACAGCTACTTCAAGGTTGACCTCAAGGTGAGCGATGTCGTCTCAAGCTATTCCGGTGTGCGGCCATTGTTTGACGATGACAGTTCCAAGGGCGCCTCGGCCGTTACGCGAGATTATGCGTTTGAGCTCGACACCCGTGATGGCAAGGCGCCAATGCTGTCGGCATTCGGCGGCAAGCTGACGACCTACCGAAAACTGTCCGAAGCAGCGCTCGACAAACTGAAACCCTTCTTTCCGGACATGAAGGATCCCTGGACGAAGAAGGTTGCCCTTCCCGGTGGAGACTTGCAGCGCAATTCCTTTGAGGACTGGTTTGCCGGGTTCCAGGAAAGGTATCCGTGGTTGCCTGAGAACCTGGCGCGATATTATGCCCGCGCTTATGGCAGCGAGGTCGACGCGCTGCTGGAAGGAGCCCGAAAACCTGCAGACCTCGGACAGCATTTCGGCGGACTGTTTTATGCGCGTGAAGCCCAGTGGATGATGCGGAACGAGTGGGCAGAAACCGCTGAGGATATGCTGATCCGTCGCTCCAAACACTATCTTTTCATGTCCGAAGATGAGCAATTGTCGGTAAGAGACTGGCTGAAAAAGGAGCGCGCAGCATGAGCCTCGCAGACCTTCACCAGGCTGCAGAATTCGCAGCGCTGCGCGCGACAGCAGCACGGTTGGGGAAGGATCCGCTCCAGATCCAGGGACCGGGTGGGAACGTCTCAATCAAGTCGGACGGCGACATGCTGGTCAAGGCCTCTGGAACCTGGCTTTCGGATGCGATGGAGCAGGACATATTCGCACCGGTTGACGCGGCAGCAATGGCAGCCGCATTGCGCGCCAGCGACCCTTCCGCCGACAAGCCTGCCGAGTTCTTGTTGGCAGAGGGTTTGCGTCCCTCGATTGAAACCAGTTTTCACGCCGCGCTCGATGCGCCGGTAGTGCTGCACACGCATTGCGTTGCAACGCTTGCCCGCTCCACGGCCCCGCTGTCCGCCGCCGAACTCAACGCATTGAAACTGGTATTCGTTCCTTACTTCAAACCCGGAGCGGAACTTGCCCGCGAGGTCCTGAAAGCCTGGCAACCCGATGCAGTCGGCGCAGTCCTTGGAAATCATGGTTTGATTGTCGTCGGCGATACGGTTGCCGAAGCCGAAGCTCGGCTGGACAAGGTCTCTCGGCACTTCAACACCGGATCTGTACCTCAACACGATCCGGACCCGGAACTGGTCAAGGATCTTCAAGGCACCGGCTGGTCGGCATTGGGGAGCGGGGCAACCACCGCCCTCGCCTTCAATCCCGAAGCTCTGGCAACGTTGACCGGTCCGGCACTGTTTCCGGATCAGGTGATTTTTCTGGGCCCGGAGCCATTCGCAACAGACCTGCCCGTTGCGCCCCCGCCGGGTCCGCCGGCCAGCCTTGCCATGTTCCCTTGCCGCGGTGCAGCCGTTCCGGAAAATGCGAGCCCGGCTTGTGTCGCGCTCGCCGAGATGATGGGCGAGGTGGTGTTTCGTCTTCCTGAAACCCCGACCCGGCTGACCCTGGAACAAACCTTGAGCCTGCTTGACTGGGACGCCGAGAAATACCGACAGGTCCTTGAGAACGAACGGACGGCGCGTCTGGCCGGAGGTCCGCAATGAAAGGTTCGCACGCGCTTGGAATTGATATCGGCACCTCGGGCGTTCGGGTGGCGCTGCTGGGAAGTGACCAACGTCCGATAGGCCAAGCGTCGAAAAGCATGTCTGATTACGGAGACAACCGGCGCTCACCGGCCTCTTGGTTCGCGACGCTTGATGCTGTCTTGAGCGATCTTGCCGCGCAGCATGACCTGAGCAAGGTCGGAGCGGTTTCCGTTGATGGAACATCAGGAACGGTTGTCGCACTCGACGCATCCGGGGCACCTGTCGGCGATGCGCTCATGTACAACGATGCGGTGGACGATCCCTCCATTCCCGAACAGATTGGCAAAGCCGCGCCGCGAGAGAGCGCCGCTCATGGACCGGCATCAGCACTCGCACGAACAATGGTCCTGCAGCAGCGTTCCGGCGTTGAACGCATCGTCCACCAGGCGGATTGGATCGCCGAACAGCTTGCAGGCGCACCGGTCCCAACTGACGAAAGCAATGCGCTCAAGACCGGATATGATCCGGTCGCACGGCAATGGCCCGACTGGTTCGGTTCGATTTCCCTGAACACAGATCTCTTGCCATCGGTCCTGCCCTGCGGCACGCGGTCGGGTGAACTGAGTGGAGCTTTCGGACTACCAAAGGGGGTCCCCCTCGTTGCCGGAGTGACGGATGGTTGCGCTTCGTTTCTGGCGACTGGCGCCAGCGAACCGGGCGACGGCGTTACCGCCCTCGGGACAACGCTGACTTTGAAACTGCTTTCAGAGCAGCCTGTTTTTGCGCCGGAATACGGGATTTACAGTCACAGGATCGGTGATATGTGGCTGGCCGGAGGCGCGTCGAACACGGGCGGCGGCGTCCTTGCCGCGCATTTCGAACCGCAGGATCTGGACGGGCTGTCAAAACGCATTGATCCTGACCGTCCTACCGGTCTCGACTATTACCCTTTGACAAAGCCCGGAGAGCGTTTTCCCACCGCCGACCCGTCGCTCGCACCCAGACTTGAACCCCGCCCGGACGATGACGCAATCTTCCTGCAGGCGCTCTTTGAAGGGATCGCCAGGATTGAACGAACGGGCTATGACCGCCTGTTCGAGCTCGGGGCACCCGCTCTTAAATCAGTGCGCACGGTTGGCGGCGGAGCCGGAAATCCAGTTTGGCGTGCCATTCGCGAAAACACGCTTGAAATCAAACAGAGCCCATCGCTTTCAGAAGACGCTGCCGTCGGCTCGGCCAGGCTGGCACACAAGTGGTTGCAGCAATGACGCGGGAGATAAGTGGTCTTTCCGAAATAGAAGACGCATTTTCGGCTGTCATCGTCGACCAGTACGGCGTTCTTCACGACGGACAGATGCCGTTTCCGGGTGCTCTTGAGGCGCTGACGAGACTGCACGCCAACAACATCCCCATTGTCGCCCTCACAAATTCCGGCAAACGTGCAAAGACCAACGCAGACCGTTTGCAACGCATCGGTTTTCCAGGCGGACTGTTTACGGCGGTCGTCAGCTCCGGTGACATTGCCCGCGATCAACTGAAGAAACTGCCTTCCGGTTCTTCCATCTTGTTAATCGCCCGGGAAGGAGAAACCGAGCTGCTTGACGGTCTCGACCTGATCCACGCCAAACACGGTGAAAAGGCAGACATGATCGTCTTCGCCGCTGTGGAACCGGCCCGCAGGAGCCGTACAGACTATGCGGAAGACTTGCTCCCCTATGCCCGGAACAAGACACCGGCACTCCTCGTCAATCCCGATCATCTGGCCGCGGAAAACGGAACGATTGTATTCGGTCCCGGCGCGGTTGCCGAGGACTACGCACGATCTGGCGGACCAGTCGAAACGCTGGGAAAACCGGCACGCAAGATGTTCGATGTGGCGTTGGCTGCACTCGGCAACCCCTCGTCGGATCGTGTTCTGATGATTGGAGACAGCCCGCATCACGACATCGGTGGCGCAATTGAAGCCGGTCTCCAAACCCTGTTGATCCGGGACGGCATTCAATCGGATCTTGAGGGCATCAACGCCGACTTTTCAATGCATCGCCTGTCCTGGTGATTGCCGAGAATTATTGCCTTTTCGCCCCTTCAAGTTTTGAACAACTGAAACCCACACCACTGACAGTTTGCGCGAGAGTTGCATCTTGAGACCAAGCACCGCTTGAACGGATTCCAAAGGGCGAGTTAGTCTTTGAAGCTCCACGACAGAAAGAGCACAAGGTGGCAAAGAGTTTCGACCCTCCAAACGTCTGGAGCCCTTTCGGGCCCTTTTCCCAGGCGGTCATTGCCGGAGACGGACAGACGGTCCATCTGAAAGGGCAAGTCTCACTCGGCCCGGATCAAAAGATCGTTGGCGAAGGAGATATGGCTGCCCAGGTTACGCAAGTGCTGGAAAACATTTCCAATATTCTTGGTGCGATGGGCGGAAGAATGAGCGATATCGTCTCGCTCCAGCAATTCACCACAGATATTCAGGCATTCATGAGCTGTGGCGAGGTAAGAGCGCGTTTTTTCGATGCGCCTTATCCTGTGACCACCACTCTGGAGGTCTCAGCTCTTTATGACCCCAGATTGCTGGTGGAGATCACCGCCATTGCCGAGATACCTCTGAAGCGTTTCAAGATGCCTGAAACGGCACAGGAAAAACATCAGTAGATCGAATACAGAGCGTACCCTAGGGGCTCCCAGATGATGGACATTCAAACACTCCTCCTGTTCAGCGCCGCCAGTTTCGCGCTCTGTGTAACGCCGGGCCCTGACATGATCCTGGTTGCGGCAAGAAGTGCTGCGCAGGGACGTATGGCCGGTCTGATAACACAGGCTGGCGTAACCGCCGGATCCCTGTTCCACGCGATCATACTTGCGCTTGGTCTGTCCCAACTCTTTCTGGCGGTTCCTTATGCCTATGATATTGTTCGATATCTTGGTGCCGCTTACCTGCTTTATCTTGCGTGGCAGGTCTTCAGGGCACATGACAGCTTTGCGCCCCGATCGACCCCGTCAAAGCGACTGTCACTCTATGCAATATTCAGACAGGGTTTCTTTTCCAATCTGCTGAACCCGAAAGTGGCGCTGTTCTACCTGGCCCTGTTCCCACAGTTTCTGGACCCGGAAAAAGGTTCTGTCGCCCTCCAGATCATGGTGCTGGCGATCATTCTCCAGGTAATCGATTTCGCCGTGCATGCAGTGGTGATCTGGTTGGCCGGCGGCGTGAGATCACTCTCTGCCAACGGGAGAGTGTTTTCACGATGGTCGAGGTATTTTCTCGGCCTTGTCTTCGGCGGTCTTGCCGCAAGGCTCGTTTTTGACAGTGAACGATAAGGCATTGTTTGTGAACGCAGAAAACGTCAGATCTGTCCTGAGTTCCATTGATCAGGAAGCCACCCGGATAGGAAACAAGCATCTATTTTGAAGTTGCTTCTCTCATTTGCGTTCCGCCAAGCGACGTCAAAATGCTGTCGGCAACCAAAGCGGCGTGCGCTTTGCAGTTGGTTGTTCGATGAACCGAAATCGCCACATTGGGCAGCATCGGAAAACCTTCCCGGCCATCGATCACCTTCAGGCTGTCCGGAATGATCGACGCTTCCATGACCGAAACGCTTGGATTTGCGAGGAGCGCTTGTTCCATCAGCCCGATGCTTCGGGTCGAATACGCGATGTTCCACGAACGGTCGATCCGTTTCAGGGCATCAAGGGCAATATCCCGGCAGACGCAACCCGATGGAAACAACACCATTGAGAGCGGCTCACTCGGATCATCCAGAAACGTGGGAGCGGCCACCCAGTGGAGGGGTTCGACGCGCGCAACTTCGCCAGCGACGGCCTCGATCGGGTGAGTTGCCAATACAATATCAAGGGCCCCATTGCCGAGGCGCAACAAGAGTTCATCGGCATTGTCGCTGGTGACTTCGATCTGAAGCCGGGGATTGTCCCGGCTGATCGCAGACAGTATGGGCGGCAACAAGAAGGTCGCGTAGTCGTCGGGCGCGCCAATCCGTACCAAGCCTGCGGCTTCCGGTCTCTGGATGTGTGCAAGGGCTTCGTCATTCGCAGCGAGGATACGATTTGCGTATACGAGCAGGGCTTCCCCCACATGCGTAATCGAAACGGATTGTCGGGTTCTCTCGAACAGACGCTTTCCGACGATGTCTTCAAGCCGCTTTATCTGGAAACTCACCGCTGACTGGGTGCGGCCGACGGAGTTCGCAGCTTTTGTAAAGTTTCGATGCGCTGCCACCGCAACAAAGGATCGCAAAAGATCGATTTCGAGGTCCCGCTTCATGCTTCATATCATAAGCAACGTTCATCAATATTAGCAATTTAATTCGTTTCACCGATAACCAGTTGAGCACCTATCCTGTTCGCGGAGGTGATTGGTATGTTGGGAATTTTTGCTCAAAGCATGTTGGTTGCAACACGCATGTCGACCACGACATCGACAGAACATCGCCGGACCGGTCCTCGGTCAAAAAGTGCGGAACAGCAAACACTACCGTGTAACCGAGAGGGAAACTGTTCCGACACGCCGACAAACCTGCGCACAAGAGTAGGGAGAAAAGTCGCGCAGGTTTTGTCCGTTTTCGGTGTTCTCTTTTGAACTGCACTTCAACGAGAATGACAGCACCCGGCAGCCAACGTTTTTTGACCGTCGATGTTTGTCAGTGGCGGGCGAATTCCTAGCCGTCCTCGCCGGCAACACCAGTAGAAATGAGCCTGTCGATTTCAGCGGTGTCCCACCCCCGCTCCTGAAGAATTTCGCGCGTATGTTCACCGACGGACGGAGCAGGCCGGCTGATCGCGGGTGGGGTTTCGCTCATGTCAATGGCCGGGCCTACGACTTTCACGTCTCCAGCCTTTGGGTGCTTGTAGCTCTGGATCAGTCCAAGATGCGCGACCTGGGGATCAGCAGCAGCTTCCAGGTGCGTCTTGACTTCGCCGCACCAGACGTCCGCGCCAAGCAGGGCCTCGATCAGGTTCTCAGTCGACCATTTCGATGTTTCGGCTGCCAGCCTGCGCCAGACTTCGTCGCGCTTGTCGAACAAGGTCTTCGGATCGTCATAGACAAGCAGGTCGTCGTTGCCGAGCACCCCGACCAGGGTTTTAAAGGGGCTCATTGCAATCGTGACCCAGCCATCCTGCGTTGGATAGGTTCCAAAGGGTGCATCCATTCCCGGGTGGCCGATGCCGGAATCGGGGCGCTGGAAATCCTCGTTGAAATTCATTGCCATCACCATTTCCTGGTTCTGGTGCGCAAGCATTCCGGCAAGCAGGTTGATCTTGACTTCCTGACCTTGGCCGGACTTTTCCCGCCACAGCAACGCTGAAAGAATTCCGTAGACCATGTTCATGGCACCGACCTGATCGGAAAAGCCGGCGCCGACCGGGGTCGGCGGGTTGCTGGCCTGGCCGGTCGCGGCCATGATCCCGGTCAGACCCTGCACCAGCATGTCCTGTCCCGGGCGGGATACATAAGGCCCGTCTTCACCATACCCGGAGCCGGAGCAGTAGACGATGCGCGGGTTCACGGCCTTGAAGTCGGCATAGCCATAGCCGAGCCGATCCATGACGCCGGGGCGGAAATTCTGCACCACGACATCGGCGGTTTCGGCCAGTTTCATGATGATATCCCGCGCCTCCGGCGCTTTCAGATTGAGGGCAAGGCTGCGTTTGTTCCGATTCCAGGCAAGGAAGTTCGGGCTCTCGCTGCCGCCAACCCACTTGTTGCGGAACGTGAGCGAGCGGAACAGATCCCCCGAGCCTGGCCGTTCGATCTTGATCACGTCAGCGCCCAGATCAGCCAGCAATTGTGTGGCAAACGGACCCTGCAGCAAGTGGGAGAAATCCAGGATGGTGACGCCTGAAAGCGCGTTCTCGCTCATCGGTGAGGTCCTCTCTTATCATCGAGATCGCCCCTCGCGCCGGCGCGTGCCGCGCGCCAGACCTGCCTCAGGGCGGTGAGTGTTTTTGATGGTTCCTGCCGATCCGCAAGCGATTCGCGGATGATTTCGGCAGCTTTGGTTTGAAAGGCGATGTAACCGTCAAATCTCGGTCGCAGCAGTGCGTGTTCGGCGGTTTCCAGCGTCCCGGAGTAAAAAGCGCCCCAGGCCGCATCGACAGCCGGGTCTTGCCAGGCGGCGCGTGCAGAGGGCTGGCCGCCGAAATTCGGGATCATACCGCTCTGCGTCTCCGGCTTCATCAGCCAGGCGATATGCTCAAGCAGAGCTGGATCCGGTTGGCAGCGCTTCGTGAAGCCGATACCGGTTCCGCCCAGAACGCCGCCTGCACCGTTGGGTTTTCGCACGGTGTCGGAAAACGCCAGACGGTTTCCGCCCGGACGGACCTGCGCATAGGTCACATATCCGAAGACCAGTGGTACCAGGACAATATCGTCCGTTGAAGACAGTGCTTCAGAAAGCGCGATCGGGTTCAGCTTTTCTGATCCCTGAGGCCTCAGCTCAAAGAGCGCTTGCATGCGTTCGAGTTGCGCTTCGGCGACTTCATCTGCCAGCAGGATGTCCCCTTTTGCCCACGCACCCTCGCCGGCTGCCATGGATATCAGGGTGAGAAATGCGTGCGGGCCTGCAAGCGATTGAGCGACCGGATGCGTGCTAGCCAGATCCAGAATGGCGCCCCACTCCTGCGGCGGAGCCGATACGCGGTCAGGCCGACGGACCATCACCTGCGTTGCAACATCGAGCGGCAACGCCCAGGTTTTGCCTTGCCACCGGTAAGAGGCAAGCGACGGACCAACCGATTGCCTGTTCCACGCTTCGATCGTCTCCTGAGTGAACAGATCTTCAAGCGGGATCAGGCAGTTTTCGGCAACCGCCTCACCAATATGGGGGTGATCCAGAACAAGCAGATCATAGGCAGCCGCCAGCTCCGCGATCGGAGCGCTTTCAAATCCTTCCAGGGGTTGCTTGTCCCAGTGGATCAGCGAGGATGCCCGGCCGGAATTGACCTGGCGCGCGGCTTCCGCGAGCGCGTCGTACCCGCGTGGATGATCCCATGTCAGGCCGATAAAGGTCATGCGGCGCTCCACAGCGGATCGGCACCGATGTCCATCAGCACCTCGCTCACGTGCCAGCGGCCGAGATTTGCGGTGTAGAGCCTCTCTCCGGCAAAGGCGACATTGGTCGGGTGACACAGAACATGAGCCGTCGGATCTTCGATCAGAACGTCGATTTGAGTGCCGTCTCGGGAGACGCGCAAAAGGCGGGACGGTTCGTAACACCCGACGATCAGATTGCCCTCTCGGTCGAACGCAATGCCGTCCGGAAGACCCGGCAGGTCGTCGGCGAAGGTTTCCTCCGGCCCGGCCGATCCGTCGGGTTCAATGGTTATGCGGGTGATCGCGGTCGCGAAGGTTTCGCAGACATAGAGTGCGTCCTCACCGGCACGCTTCGCCAGTCCGTTGGCGAAATTGAGGTTCCTGTCGTACCAGAGCCCGCCCTCGCCAGACACAAGATCATAGCTCCAGATCCCCGGCCCCGGCGTACCGGAGGCGTGGCTGTCCGACACCAAGAGCCGGTTCCGGGCCACATCAACCAAGGGATAGTTCGGGATCTTGATGCCGGGTGCCGTAAACCGGTCGAGATCTCCTGTGGCAAGATCCAGACGGAAAACAGCAGCATGTTTCAGGTCGCACACGAAAAGTGCCTGCGTTCCCTGAAATGCCAGTCCGAGTGCAAAGCCGCCGGTGGACGCAACCCTTTCGAACCGTGTGCCGTCCGGCGAGATACGGCAGATGTCACCATCCTGGTTGCCTGCCCAGATCCAGCCGTCCGGACCGACTGCCACCCCTTCCGGGTGGCTGAGTTTCGGCGTTGAAAAAATCCCGTCAAAGAGCACCGAAGCGCTTTCCATCGGCAGGACCGGATTGTCGGACGTGGAGAACTGGAACGGCATGCTCACGCCTCCCGTCGGTTGCCGCTGTCGGTGTCGAAAAAGTGCAGGCGGTCCGGGCGCAGCTTCAACCCGACTGGCGTGTCCATTGCCATCCCCTCGTCGGCGCCGACCTTGGCCGCGACAAGACTGTCGCCGACAAGCACATTCAAAAGCGTGCAATCGCCGAGAAGCTCAGAGGAATAGACTTTGCCCTCGATGTCGGCATCGCCCTCTGAGAGGGAGATATCTTCGGGACGAATGCCGAGTGTGACCGACCCGTCGGCGGTGGCAACCTGCATCGTCCCGCCCTTATAGGCGAAGGTACCGCCATTGACCGCACCAGCGATGAGGTTCATCGGAGGCGATCCGATAAAACCGGCGACGAATGTATTGGCGGGTCTGGCGTAGATTTCAGCCGGCGTGCCCATTTGCTGGATCACGGCATTGTTGAGGATCACGATCCGGTCCGCCAGCGTCATCGCTTCAACCTGGTCATGAGTGACGTAGATCGTCGTCGTGGCCAGTTCCTTTTGCAGATGCTTCAGCTCCGCGCGCATCACGGTGCGCAGTTTGGCATCAAGGTTTGATAGCGGTTCGTCCATCAGGAAAAGCCGCGGCGTGCGGACAATCGCGCGGGCAAGGGCAACCCGCTGACGCTGCCCACCGGAGAGCTCAGCCGGGCGGCGTGTCAGCAGATGGTCCATCTCGACCTTAGCCGCGGCCTCCTTTGCCCGGCGCAGCCGTTCGGCTTTCGGAATGCGGGCAATCTTGAGCGGATAACTGATGTTCTCTCCCACCGTCATGTGCGGATAGAGCGCGTAATTCTGGAACACCATCGCAAGGTCGCGGTCGCGCGCCGGGATATCGTTGACCCTGCTGCCAGCGATCAGAATGTCACCGTCAGACGGTTCTTCAAGGCCGGCCACAAGCCGCATCGTCGTCGACTTGCCACAGCCCGACGGCCCAAGAAGAACAAGAAATTCACCATCTTCGATCGACAGGTTCAAACCTTCGAGCGCAACGAAGCTGCCGAAATTTTTTCGAAGGTTCTTGAGTTCAACGGTTGCCATGGGTCTCGTCTCGCTGGAAGAAATCGGTGTCGAACGGAAGCGCCACGCGAGCGCCGCTGCGTTCCAGAATGTGCAACTCGCCACTGCCCAGCTGTATGTCTGAAATCTCAGCCCAGCCCGGTGGTGTTTTGATTGCCCCGCAAACATGGGCGATGCGATGGGTTTTTCCGCTCGCAAGCGGAAAGAATGTCGGGACGCCGCAGCGCGCGACCGCATTGTCACACAACGACGCACGGTGCCCCTCCGCGCCGGCCGCTCTGCCGTCCTCCACGCCGAGAACACCCTTATGGGACCCGTTCCAGGGCCAGTAGTCGCGCCCCCCGTTGGAATGCCACAACATGGTGATCGGAAGGACAGAACTGTCCTTGAGGAAAAAGACGATATCTCCTTCCTCTTCGCGCAGGATGGCTGACCAGCCAATCGAAGATGGTTCCGCCTCGATCAGGGTGACGAAGTCTTCATGCGTTTCGCCAATCGGAAGCTGTGACAAATCAACGTCTGGCCCGGAACGCGCCGGAAACGCGAAGATCGAAGCGCTTTCGCCCGGGCAGGCGAGCTTGTTGCGGCCTGCATCCAGGGCCTGCTCTGGTGTGATCGCCTTTCGCTTCGGCGACGCAAAGAAACGGCCTTTCCCCGTCAGCCGGATCATCGGGTGGTGAGCGCAGGTGACGCCTCCCTCACCGCCTTCAAGCCAATGGGTCTGATAAAGAACCGGAGCCCGCTCACAAAGACGGATGCTCTTTCTCAAGGTCGCTCCCATGACCGGCCGCTCAAGCCGAAACGTGGCGTCCTTTGTACTTTGCCGCTCAAGCATCCAGCGGGAATTTGCGCTCAAGCCGTGCGCCGGACCGTCTTCCAGATCATTGGCGCCAAATGGCGCGCAGAAAAAATCTCCGGACAAGCGCTTCAACGACGGCGACATGCCGGGGTCTGCTTCTGCTTCCGCAGATCCCACCCAGTGGGCGGTGTGCAACGGCTTCAGTTCGCTTCCCTCTGTCCGGAAACGCAGAGACGGAAGATTCCCGATCGACGGATCGAACATCAGCGAACCGCAATCAGACTCCAGCTTTATGAACGTTTCAGCGTGCATCAGTCCCCCTTGATAGCAAGACCGCCATCAACGCGAAGGATTTCGCCGGTAATGAAGCTGGACCGGTCAGAAGCAAGAAACGCGACTGTTTCGGCGACTTCGTTCGGATAGCCGAAACGGCCGATGGGATGCGCCTTGTTCCACCGGTCGATCAACTCGCTCGGATCATCCATCGCCGCAAAGATCTTTTCGTTCATCGGCGTCATGATCGTGCCTGGGGCAACCGCGTTGACGCGAATGCCGGCTGGAGCAAGATCGGCGGCCGTTTGAACCGTCAGTGCGTTGATGGCGCCCTTCGCTGCGGCATAGGCAGGCCAGCCCTTGAAGGCGCGCAACCCCTGCACGGACGACATGTTCACGATCGATCCGCCCCCTCGTTCGCGCATATGCGGAACACAGGCCTTCATTGCACGCCAGAAGCCGGTCAGATTGGTGTCGATGACGGTCTGCCAACGGTCCTCGTCTATTTCGTCGACCACACCGTTCAGGGCGACGGCAGCGTTGTTGACGAGAATGTCCAGTCCGCCAAAGTGGTTCACAGCTTTATCAGCCAAGGCCTGAATGGCCGCGAGGTTACGCACGTTGGCCTCGACAAAGAGCGCTCTTTCGCCCAGCTCGTTCTGGAGTTTCAGACCCTCGTCAAGATCAATGTCTCCCAGGACCAGCGACCCGCCACGTTCAATGATGAGCTCTGCACAGGATCGTCCGATCCCGTTGGCCGCACCGGTGATGACTGCAACCTTTCCTTCAAATTCCATGGCTCAGGCTCCCTTGAACCGGGGATCACGTTTTTCAAGGAAGGCGTTGATGCCTTCCTGACCGTCGGCCGTCGAATAGAGACGGAAGAGGACTTCCTGCTCGTAGCTTTTGGCGCTTTCGACGGGAGCGTCGAAACCTTCCCGCATCAGCCGTTTCATCTCGGCCTGAGCAAGAGGTGCCATCTTGAGACAAGCCCGGGCACGCTTCAAAACGGCATCGCCAAGTTCCTCCGCTACAACCACCTCTGCGGCGAGGCCAAGTTCGAAAGCGCGCCGGCCGCTCATTCGCCAGCCTGCTAGCATCAGGTCGGAGGCGGCATACTTGCCGACCGCACGCACAAGTCTTTGTGTCCCGCCTCCGCCGGGGGACAACCCCAGGCGCCCCTCCGGCAAACCAAGCTGCGCCTTGTCAGAGACGACCAGAATGTCGCAACACAGCGCAATCTCGAAGCCGCCCCCAAGGGCGAACCCGTCGATTGCACATATGACCGGCTTGGGCAGCCGCTCGAGCTTGTCGAACACGCGGCGCGAATTCATCTGATAGGCAATGAACTCCGGCCGCTTGTCCCCCTGGTATTCGGCAATGTCCGCACCAGCGACGAAGGCTTTGCCGCCTGCACCCCGCAGGACCAGCACGCGGACGTCTGGATCCCGCGTAGCTTCGTCCAGTGCCGCATCGAACTCCGCCATCAAGGGGGTCGACAGAGCATTCAGCTTGTCGGGCCGGTTGAACAGCAGCTGGACAACGCCTGTGGCCAGTTCTTCTTTTTCGATCAGGGACATCTTTCCTCCCGAACCTCTTTGACACCGGGCCTTTGCGACCCTTTTCCGAATAAGATCATCGCACCTATCCCTTCACTGCACCGGCCGTCAGTCCGGCAACGAAATAGCGTTGAAGGAAGAAGAAAACCGCGATCACCGGAACGGAAACCATGACTGAAGAGGCCATCAGTTCACCGTAGCGGATGCCATATTGACCGATGAAATCGTTCAGTCCGACCGGCAACGTCCGCATTTCCTTGGTCGACGTGAAGGAGAGCGCGAACAGAAACTCCTGCCAGGTCACGATCAGCACATAGACTGCGGTTGCGATAATGCCCGGACGGGCAAGGGGAACGACAATCTCCCAAAAGATCCGCAAAGGCGCCGCACCGTCGATTGCCGCAGCCTCTTCAAGGGAAACGGGCAACTTCTGCAGAAAGCCGCGCAGCATCCAGACCGCGACAGGCAGCGTCACCGACACGTAAGCCAGAATGAGGCTCGCATAGGTGTTGAGGAGGTCCGCGCTGCGCATCAGCTTGTAGAATGGAATGATGATGGCGGAGTGCGGAAACATCTGCGCCAGCACGACCAGGCCCATCAATGCCGTGATGACAAGCAAACGTCCCCGGGTGAAGGAATAGGCAGCCAGCAGGCCAAGGGACACCGTGATCAGCACCGACGCGCCGGAGACAATCATGGAATTCATGAAATAGGTTCTGAATTCCGGGCGAAACGCAGTGACATAGTTCTCCAGTGTCGGTGCCTGCGGCCACAGCCTTGCCGGAATGGCGAACGGTTCCGTGGCCGGCTTCAGGCTGACCGACAGCATCCAGAAAAACGGCAGCAGCACAAAGAGTGCAAGCAGGATCTGGAAACCGATCAGCATCCAGCGTGTGGCAGCGCTTTGCTTCATCCGACCGGCCTCCGTGCCGCAGCCGAACGCTGCACGATGATGTAGATTGCGACAAGAACAGCGAGAACCAGGATCGAGAACACGCCATAGGTGGCCGCCTCTCCGAACCGGAACTGGCCGAAGCCGGTTTCGAATATCTTGGTCGGGAAGATGTGCGTCGCGTTTTGCGGTCCCCCGCGTGTCATGACCCAGACGATGTCGAAATAGTTGAAGGTCAGGATCAGCGTCAGCACGATGTTGACAAGGATGACATCCTTGATGGCCGGCAACGTCACATCTATCAGGCGCCGCACCGGACCGGCGCCGTCCAGGGTGGCAGCTTCCAGCTGGCTCTTGTCGACATTTTGAAGTGCTGCCAGGTAGATCAGCATCGAGAACGGGAACCCCTTCCACACCGCGACGAAAATGACGGCAGCCATGGCGGTGTCCGATGATGCCAGCCAGGCGGCATTTTCCTGGAGAACACCAAGGCGGATCAGAATCGAATTGATGAGGCCAAGCTGCGGATCGTACATGAACCGCCACAAGATCGCGGTGACGACGCCCGGCAGAACAAACGGCAGAAGCACCAGTGCGCGCGTCATTCCCTGGGCGGGCAGCCCCTGGTTCAAAAGCATCGCGGTGAAGAAGCCGAGCAGGTTTTGCAGCAGCACGACACCGAGCGTCCACATGATGGAGTTCCAGACCACTTCAGGAAAGGCGCGCGAAGACAGGACCTTCTCGTAGACGGACCACCCGACAAACCGCGGCTCCGGCGAAATGAAGGACGTGTCGTAGAAACTTTCAATCACCGTGCCGATCATGGGGTAATAAAGAAATACGCCCAAAAGCAGCAGGGTCGGAGCAAGAAAGGCCCAAACGAGCCGCTGGTCCGAACTGGTCATGACGAACTTTCAAACAATGCGTTTTGAAAAGACGCCGGCGGCCTGAGCCGCCGGACGACAGTTGTTGCGGCGCGTCAGTTCAGAGCATCGATTTCAGAGCAGGCGGCATTGGCCGCTTCCTGGACTTCTTTGCCGGCAAACACATCCTGGAAAAGGGTCATCTGGATTTCCGCCACTTCAAGATAACGAGCCGACAGCGGGCGCGGTTTCGCAAGCGACAGATGCTCGATGATCTGCTGCGGACCTTCGCGGTTTTCGGCCAGGAATTTCTCCGCGGCAGCCTTGTTCGCCGGGATCAGGTCGACAACGTCACCGTTGACGTCTTCACGCACCATGAATTCGATGAACTTCCAGGCAGCATCCTTGTGCTCGGACGATTCAAACACCGCCAGGTTCCAGCCGCCATAGGTCCCGATCGCCTGCTTGCCTTCCGGAGCCGTGCCATTCACGAACCCCCAGTTGATGTCGGATTTCTGAAGCGTCGGCTGCTCAAGCGCGGGCCAGAATTCGACAGCCAGCGAGCCGTTGAGAAACAGTTCGCGCATGTTGCCGGAATTCGCATTCAAGATGCCTTCCGGAGCGTATTGTGCAAGGTCCTGCAGGTAGGTCATGGCCTCGACAGCAGGCGGCTGGTTCAGCGCACATTTTCCGGCCGCATCAAGGACCTCGCCGCCGTTGGAGAAGATGAAGGAATTGACAACCACGACGGTGTCTTCACCGCGGTGCCCAAAGAGACCGACACCGAATTTGCCGTCACCTGTAAGTTTCTCGGAAGCGGCCTTAAGCCCTTCCCAGCTGGCCAGGCTTTGCGGATCAATACCGGCACCGTCCAGTAGATCCTTGTTGTAGAAGCTGAACTGCCAGACATCGACGTTGAAGGGAACGCCGTAAAGAGCATCCTTGTAAACTGCGGAGTCCCAGGCGCCGCCAAAGAACTGACTGCGCTCAAGGCCGCTCTCCTTCGCCTTGTCCGTCAGGTCGCTTACAGCACCAGCCTCGGCAAAGGCCGCGACCCAGATCTGGTCAAGTGTCGCAATATCGGGGGCATTGCCGCCCTGGACTGCCGTCAACAGACGCTGCTGGTACTCCGGATAAGGAATGGTCGTCACTTCCACTTTGATATCCGGGTTTTCAGCCATGAACCGGTCGACAGCCTCCTGCTGAACATCCGAAAGACCGCTTTCGGTCTGCTGGTTGTCCCAGAACTTGAGTGTGACTTCTTCCGCCTGAGCCGCAGTTCCGGCAAGAAGCGCAAGACTTGCAACGGCAGCAAAGAGTGTTTGTTTCATTTCATTCCTCCCGAGTGATTGAAAGACCTAGCCGTGCTGAACCGCCCGAAGGTCCGGTTGAGATGCTGGCAGCGTCGGGTCCTCGGCTTCCTCTCCGGCGATGAGAACCTCGACACCAACAGCTCTGAGCCGTTGACGGTCATCCAAAAGGGCGCCGTCGTCGGTGATGACTTCATGGATTTGTGCCGTGCCAACGATCCGGTAGTTCGCATCGCTGCCAACCAGCGTGTGATCGGCCAGGACGATTGTCCGGCGTGCGGCTTTGACAAAGCGGGAGCCGGCGAGCGCCAGACGCTCATCGACCTGGGTAATGCCAAACTCAGGCGATACCCCTGAAACGGACAAAAACGCCGCGTCTGCACGCATCAGTTCAAAGAGCGCGCCAAGGCTCGGCCCAACCAGGCAGCGGTCCGCGGCCTGATATTCACCGGACGTCATGATGATTTTCAGGGACGCCACTCCCTGAAGGCAATGCATGACATCGAGGGAGTTGGTGATGACGGTAAGGCCTGAAAGGGTTTCGCTGTGGTGATGGCAGCGGGAGCGGATTTCCTCCGCAAGGAGCAGCGTTGCTTCGCCTTCTCCCAAAATTATGGTCGATCCTTGATCGATCCGGTCCGCTGCAAGCGTTGCGATCTCGCGCCGCAGACGGGACAGCTCTGCCGCAATGCCATGATGCGGCGGAGCAATCACCAGTTCACAACCGTGAAGCGCGGCGGTCTCGCGCATGGACTGGATCATGATCCTGTACCAGTCGTGAGCCGGATAATGGGGCAGAAAACCGATTTTGAGATTGGCTCTCGGCAGCGCCTGCGGACCTTGCATGCGCGAAAGAAGATCATCGCGGCAAGCGGGCAAGAGCGAAGAGGTTTCCGCATCGTAGAAGGACGAGAGGTTGGCAGCGGTCAGAATTGCGTGCGGTGTCTGTGTCGGTTGAAGCGACTGCAGACCGGTGGCGTCCGCGATGATGTTCCGAATAGCAACTGCGCCGACAACTTCCGGAAAGAAAGCCGCGACCGCTTTCAGTGGCCCATTTTGACCAAGCCGCTTCAAAAAGTCAGCAGACTCACCTCCTGTCGAATAGACCGCTATCTGGCGGTCCAGTGCGTCGGCGGCTTCAATCGCTGCAACTGCGGAATGATCATTCACGGCAAAGACAACGGAAATGTCCTCGTGTGCCTTCAGCGCATCGAGCGCGACCCGGTATGCCGTCTTGTACCGACCCTGCCCGTTCACATGCGTTGTGGCAACAGAACCCTCAAACCGGTCTTTCAGCCCGTCTTCGAACCCTTGCGCGCGGTCTCTGGTGTTTGTGAGTTCGGGCTGGCCGACGATGAGCAGCGAAATATCTTGCTCCCCCGCGTTCCTGGCAGCTTCGACACCAAGTTCCATGGCGGCCTTGCGGTTGTCCGGCCCCAGATAAGCCCCGCCCAGCTGAAGGGCGCTTTCAGCAACGAAGGGAATGTGACGCCGAATGACCTGGCGGCGCAAAGCATCGGCACCGCGACCGGTAATGGGCGGCAGGATGATCGCGTCGAGGCGGTCAACCAGGGATGCGAAGTCACTCTCCGGTGTTTCGACCTGAGCTTTGTTGGCACCGACCAGATCGGCATCCGGCAAGACCGCGCCGCCGTGGGTCTTCTTCAGGGCGCCAGCGTCCGCCAGTTCGGCAATATCCCGGCGAAGCGTCACCTTCGACACTTCCGGCAAGGTCCGTGACAGATCGTTCAGATCCAGAACACCTTCCTTGCGAAGAATATCGAGTATGCGTTTTTGGCGTTGCTTCTTGATCATTTTGCCTCCCGGGATCTTCCGATATCATCTGAATTGATCAGATTGATAGAGGCATAATGCATGATATGATCAAAAACGACCTTAAATGATCATTTTCGATCAAAGACAGAAAATACGTGATGAGACCCGGTTTATCGGGCGCAGCGATTTCGACCGTGCGCAGGCGAGGGTCTTCACGCGTTCGAAGCAACCAGCGTGCGGAGCAAAACGCAGCCCCAACTCTCCAAGACACCTAGTTGCGAAGACCAGGCCGGCGTCCGAAGTGTGATTCAATCAACAGGCAAGTCAGGCCGGGCCTTCGGAGATAATGACAAGCGGCAAGAAACCGCTGCCGGCCGCCACCTGCGGAAGCTGTTTGCATAGGGCGCCAAACCCTGCGGCGCCCGACGGCGTGGTGGCAATGCCCAGTTTCGTGACGGCCTCTGCCGCGGCCATCCCGTCTTCTTCGGTGAGCGTCTCATAGGTGACGTTGCAGCGCTCAAGCGCCTGCCAGGCGACGATAGAGGGCTCCTTGCAGTCCAGGCGGCCCATGTTCGAGTCCGGACCGTCGGACCGGGTCGCAACACCGGCTTCATGGCTAGCCTTCAGGCAGGCCGCGGCCTCCGGTTCAACAACAATCAACTTCGGCTGAACGCTCCAGTTGAGCCGGATCATATGCGCCATCGCGGCGGCAAGACCACCGACACCGGCCTGCAAGTAGACATGCGTCGGCCATTGGCCGTTGGCCTCGAATGCGACGCGTAATTCCTCGGCGATGACGCAATAGCCTTCCATCACCCATTTCGGTATCTCGGTGTATCCGGGCCATGTCCCGTCGGCGAGCAACGTTGCACCGCTTTGGTCGGCGTCAACGATCGCGGCGGCCACGCTGTCGTCGTAGACATCGCCCGACCGGACCACCTCCGCGCCCTGTGCACGCAGCCGGTCGGCAAAGCCTACAGGAACGGTTCTCGCCAGATGGATCCGTGATTTGGCACCCACAAGCCGCGCACCAGCGGCCACTCCAAGACCATGATTGCCGGCGCTCGCGCAAACAAAGGTTTGCGTTTTTGCGACCTCACGCACATCCGCATCCGTGAGCCGCGCAGGTGTGAGGATCTCACCTGTCTTCTCAAACCAGGCATCCCCCACCAACCGCGCGACGGCATAAGGGGCGCCAAGTGCCTTGAAGGCTCCCAGGCCCATCCGATCGGTTTCGTCTTTGGCCCAAACAGAATACGCGCCCGGTCCCTGCAATCGTCGCAGCGGTGAAACCGCATAGTTTTTCTGCGACCGAAAGAATGCGGCAGCTCGCATGAAATCCGGTTCAAAATCGAGAGTGTCTGGATGTTTCATGCGTCGCAATTTAGCACGTCCACATTATTCCAATTCTCAAATACCTAGGCTTTCTTGACTATTTTCATCGCCAGGATGCTTCAAGACGAAAGAAATCGTCGAAACCAACGAAATTGCTGATGCTGACCGAATAGGCTTTAGCAAAGAAGACCGGCCAACGTTCAGATCTGCCGTTGTGACTGAACTAATCCGGTTGACTGCGCTCTTGGAAATCTGAGAACAAACAATTCCAGCTCCAGCAGTCAAAATTGCCACGATTCCGGAGAGACTGCGTTGAGCTTACAAAACGTCGAGCGACACCTTGACCCTGTCCATCACCACTGACGTTTTGAACCGGCTTATGTTTGATTCATCGAAGAAATGTTCCTGGGTGAACTCTTCATATTCCTTGATGTCCTGAACGGTAAGGATCAGCATAAAGTCCGCCTCGCCGGTCGTGTAATAACACTGCTGCACGCACCGGGCGTTGCGCATTTTGCGTTTGAACTCATCAAGATGCCGGCGGCTTTCACGCTCCAGAATAACGTCAACAATAATTGTCATGTCGCGACCGATGCGCGAGGGTGAAAGAACGGCAATGTCCTTTTCGATCACCCCGGTCTCACGAAGCCTTTTCAGACGTTTCTGCACCGCCGGCGGGGACAGGCCCACGTCCTGACTGATCGCCTCCGCCGTCATGCGGGCATTGCGCTGAACAAGGCGCAAGATTTCCAGATCTTTCTCATCCATGTTCCGAAATTGATCGTATTTTGCCCTAAGCTCAATGTTTTTCGTCAAAAGCAGATCAAAATCGACGCCGCCCACCTGGTGGGACGTTGTAATTAAAGACGAATGGGACGGGAGCCATACCATGAACGCGTTTGAGCAACGTCTGACGGAGCGCCGGCGAGACTTTCATCGTAATCCTGAGCTCGGATTTCAGGAGACGAGAACCAAGCGCGAAATCGCGCGCGAATTGCGCGCGCTCGGTCTTGAGGTCCACGAAGGCGCCGGTGTTGTCGGTGTCCTGCGCAGCGGCCAGGGAAACCGTGCCATTGCACTGCGCGCAGATATGGACGCGCTGCCAATTCCCGAAATGTCCACTCACGATTATCCGTCAGATACGCCCGGCGTCATGCATGCGTGCGGCCACGATGGTCATATGACGATGCTGTTGGGTGCGGCTGTACGCCTTTCGGAGTGTCCGGACTTTGACGGCACGGTCGTGTTCCTGTTCCAGCCGAACGAGGAGCATGGGCTCGGAGCCCAGGCGATGATCGACGAAGGCGTGTTGGAACGTTTCCCGGTAGACGAAATTTATGCGATCCACAATCTCCCGGGCGCTCCGACCGGTCAGGTCTCAACCCGGACCGGCATCATCTGCAACAGCGAAACCCTGTTTGAAATCGAAATAGAGGGTCGTGGCGGACATGCGTCGATGCCACAGATGGGTGTCGACGCGATCACCGTCGGCGCAGAACTTGTCCTCGCGCTGCAGACAATTGTTGCCCGAAAGCTGCCGCCGGGCGCCGGTGCGGTCGTGTCCGTGACTGAGTTTTTGACGGATGGGCAGCGCAATGTTCTGCCCGGGCGGGCTACTCTGAAGGGAGACTACCGCGCCCGATCGCCCGAAGACCGGGTTGCCGTGGAAACGTTCATGCGACAGATCGCCGACGGCGTCGCCGCGGCCCATGATGTCTCCGTGAAGGTGAAATGTGCTACCGAATTCATCGAAACGATCAACGCACAGGAGCCAACGACCGCTGTCTATCGGGCCGCCGAAGCCGCAGGCTGTGAAATTGTAAGGGATCGCCTGCCGATGAGCTTTTCCGAAGACTTCGCGTATTTCTCTGCCGCGGTGCCGGGCTGTTTCCTGTTGATGGGCAATGGCGAGACCGGCGCGAACGGCCGCCCGCTCCACGCTTCGGACTACGATTTCAACGATGCACTGCTGCCCATCGGCGCGGAATTCTGGGTGCAGCTTGTTCGTGACAGGCTGCCTGCGCGAAAGGACAACAAGTGACCCGAGTACCTTCACGCGGATTTTCTGAAGCGGAATTTGCAGCACGGACGGACCAGGCACAGGCACGAATGCGCGCGTCGGGCCTGGACGGTCTGTTGCTCATGAGCGAAGCAGAAGTTCGCTACTTCAGTGGCTTTCACACCTTGTTTTGGCAAAGTCCGACCCGGCCCTGGTTTGTCTTTGTCCCGCTGACCGGCAAACCGGTCGCCGTTATCCCTGAAATTGGCGCAGAACTCATGCGCACCACGTGGCTGGACGATATCCGAACCTGGAGCGCTCCCAGGCCTGACGATGACGGCCTGAGTCTTTTGACGGAGTTGCTCGCGCCTCTCGCCGATGCGCGCAAGACCATCGGTGTGATGAAGGGTCATGAAACTTCGCTGCGCATGCCTTTGGGCGACTACGAACGGTTGGTAGATGGCCTTCCGGGCCTGACGATTGCGGATGCGACCGGACTTGTCAGGGGCCTGCGCATGGTCAAGTCTGAAAGGGAAATCGAGAAAATTTCCCATATTTGCGGCATCGGATCGCGGACATTCGCGAGAGTTCCCGAGTTGGCAGAAGAAGGACTGGCCATTGAAGACCTGTTCCGCGCCTTCCGGCGCGAATGTCTTGCACAAGGTGCAGATGATGTTCCTTACCTCGTCGGGGGAGCGGATCAGGGCGGCTACCATGATGTGATCTCACCACCCTCAAGCCGGCCCTTGACCCGTGGCGATATCCTGATGCTGGACACGGGCGCCACCTGGGACGGATATTTTTGCGACTTCGACCGCAACTTTGCCATCGGGAGCGCGGATGACGCATCTCGCCGCGCCTACGACGTCTTGTGGCGGGCGACCGAGGCGGGCATTAACGCAGCTCGAGCTGGAACCACTTGCCGGCAACTTTTCGCGACGATGCAGGCCGTCATTGAAGAACTGGACAATCAGGGGGGTGACGTTGGCCGTCTCGGGCACGGACTGGGGATGCAGCTCACCGAATGGCCTTCGCACGCCGCCTTTGACGAAACGGTCATTGAAGAAAACATGGTCCTGACACTGGAGCCTTCGCTGAGTTACGGCGGCGGCCGCGTCATGGTCCATGAAGAAAACATTGTCGTGCGTGCGCATGGCGCCGAGCTCCTGACAGAGCGGGCGCCACGCGAACTTCCAGTTATTTAGTGAAGCGCAACGACACTTGAATTTAGACTGGTGCAGGAACGCTGTTCCACCTGGCGGGGCGTCAGTTATCTCGTCGCACGACCGACACACGTTCGGCTGGGTGCGCTGAAAACGATGCGTCATAGAAATGGGTCAGCCACACTCTCTTGCCATCGAAATAGATGTCCGAAACGCCTTGCGTGTCCGAGCCAAGTTGCAATGGCTTTACTATCTCTCTGGCGTCCAGTTTCAAGAGCTTGGTTGTTTGATGGTCTTCATGCCCGCGATAGGCGCCGAGGATCACTTGCCCGTCAATCACTTCGACAGATTCCAGATTGCCAAAACCATCCGAAAGCTTTTCGGACACCGCAATCTCATCTAGATCCGAGACACGATAGATAGCGCTGTCCCAGGCATCGTCAGCACCCCACGACGCTGCAAAGATCTTGTCGCCGTCCAGTTCGAAACGGGCGAGGCCACTGATTTGGATTTCCGGAAGATAGGGCTGAATAGTGCCGGTGTCCGACGCTACACGCACAAAGACCCCGCGCCCGAAATCGCTGACAACGAGCGTTGCGTCGTCCAGTGCTTCGATATCGTAGAAGAAAACACCGTCCTCATCGAGGCTTTTGCGCCAAGCGACGGTACCGTCGGTCGAAGTGGAAATCACCTGATTCCCGTCCACGATTACGATCTGATCTTTGGTTCCCACAATTCCGGTAGGGTTCCGAAGGCCCTCTCCATCAGAAAGCTCAATGAGTTTTTGACTACCGTCGCGGCAGATCTCCAGATCTGGGTCAGACCCGGGCACCGTTACCGGCCTCCATCAAGGCATTCGGGACCGCACTTCGCTGCCAGGGAAGTTGTGCGGCTGGTTCGCGCCCATGCCAAGATGCATGAAGTCCAGAAATGCCTTTGCAGCCTCACCCGGTTCACGCGCATTGCACCAGGCGACACCTGCATCCATGGTGGGAACCGCATCGGTAATCTCGATCACTTCGACCCGTCGTCCCTCCAGCGACCAGGGACGGTGCACCAAATCGGACAGAATGGAGACCCCCATTCCATTGGCGACCATGCTGCGCACCGCCTCTGTTGACGAAGTCCGGAAGACGACATTCGGCCTGTAGGGCGTTCTGTTCCAATAGCGCTGAGCCGTGTTGCTGGCCTCATCGACAGTCAGCATGATGTACGGCTCTTCAGAAACTTCCTGCAACGTGACGGATGTTTTTTGCAAAAACTTGTGGTGCGCATCGACCCAGAGCCTGCGCCGGGACTTCCATAAAGTGTCGTGTGACAAGCCCTCGTGATTGACGATGTTCGACGTGAGCATGACAGCGAGGTCGAAACCGCCTGTCATCAACCCTTCTTCGATGGAAGGGCGATCGGCCTCTGACAAATTGATCTGGACATTCGGAAACGCACGCGAGAAGCGTGCTAGAAACGGCGGCAGGAAGTATCCCGACATCGTGTAGGTCACTGCCAGATTGATCGAGCCTTTAACATCGTCCCGGATCCGGCGCGGTATCCGGATAGCCTCCTCCACCGACTCGGTGATATGCCGGGCATGTTCCAGAAACAAATTGCCTTCATAGGTCAGCGAAACGCCTCCCGCATGACGCTCGAACAGACTTGTCCCAATGACGTCTTCCAAAGACTTGATCGCCGTTGTGATCGCCGATTGGGAGACGTTGATCTCCATTGCAGCTCTTGAAATCTGACCGGCATTCGCAGCGGCGAGAAAGTAGCGGATTTGTCTGAGAGAAAGATCCATCTGATTTTCCGATTCGACTTATAGCAAAATCTCAATTCACCATCCCACAAGTGATGCCTCAAAAACCATGGAAAAGACCAATTGATGAAAGCATTCGTTATTTAAGCTATTTTTTTCAGATACTTACAAAAAATTCGAAGTGACCTGAGCAAACTGACAGGCGCGGGATCAATCAGACCGTATTATCTGTTTTTCAGATATTAGTTTATCTATTTTTATATTTTACAATATCTTAACTCCCTTCATAAGCTTGGATGTCCGCAGCAGAAGACCCTGAATGAGGTCCGCCGGGCCGAGGAATTCGACATCTTCCAGGCATTCAAGCAAGGGGAACATGAACCCATGAAACGCACATTAGCGGGCCTGCTGGCCTCAACGGCAATTACGTTTGCATCTTTTACAATTCCCGCCGCCGCAGACTGGTATCCTGTTCCGGTTCAAGTCTGGGAGCCTGCATTCGACATGGACAGCCCGAGGCGGGAAATGTCTTACGTCCCCCTCGAAAAAGCCTCCAAACCCTGGGAAATCTGCGTCTCCTTCCCGCACATGAAGGACGCGTATTGGCTGGGTGTGGATTATGGCGTTACCGAAGAAGCCAAGCGTCTGGGCGTCAAGATGCAAGTGGTTGAGGCGGGTGGCTACACCGAACTCAACAAGCAGATCTCACAAATCGAGGATTGCGTATCAGCCGGCGCGGAGGCGGTCATCATCGGCGCCATTTCCGCAGACGGCCTGAACAACGTCATCCAGGAAGTCAGAGCAAAGGACATCCCTGTCATTGATGTCATCAACGGCATTTCGTCCAACGAAATCACGGCGAAGTCTCTGGTTTCGTTCGGTGAAATGGGGGCTAAAACCGGTGAATACCTCGCCAAGATTCATCCCTCCGGTTCAGGTAAGGTCAAAGCTGCCTGGTTCCCCGGTCCGTCGGGTGCCGGCTGGGTCGAAGCTGGAAACGCCGGTTTCGCCAAGGCAATCGAAGGCAGCGATATCGAGCTGGTCGAAACCAAGTACGGAGACACCGGAAAGGAAGTCCAGGCAAAGCTGGTCGAGGACACGCTCGAAGCGCATCCTGACCTTTCCTATATTGTCGGCACTGCCGTTACTGCCGAAGTTGCCATTCCGATCCTGAGATCCCGCGGCCTGACGGATCAGATCAAGGTCGCCTCCTACTACTTCACGCCGGGCGTCGCCCAGGGCCTGAAGCGGGGCCAGATACTTGCCGCCCCGACAGACTCGACCGTTCTGCAAGGACGGATCGCGGTCGACATCGCGGTGCGGGCGCTCGAGGGCGAACCGTTCGAAAAACATGTCGGACCGGAACTCTATGTCGTTCACCAGGGCAATCTGGCGGAGTTCGACGCGACGTCGACCCTCGCGCCTGACAGCTTCAAGCCAGTGTTCCGGGTCGACTGAAAATGACCCACCTCGCCTCAGAACCCACTCGGGCGACCGGGGAGGATGCGCGTTCAAGCGCGCATCCGCTCCTCAGGACCGAGGGTCTGACAAAGGACTATCCGGGCATTCGCGCGCTAAGCGAAATGAACTTCGAGTTGCGCAGTGGTGAAGTCCACATTCTGTTCGGAGAAAACGGAGCCGGAAAGTCCACGCTGATTTCCATGCTCGCGGGCGCCAACCACCCGACAAGTGGCAAGATCCTGTTTGATGGTGAGGAAGTTCATTTGGGCAGCGTGCACGAAGCACGGGATCTTGGCATCAGCGCCGTCTTTCAGGAGTTCTCGCTGATACCGCAAATGACGGTTGCCGAGAACATGTTCCTCGGGGCCGAACCAACGCAGGCCGGTTTCCTTCGCTCAAAGGAGCAGAAGCGAAAGGCCGAAGAGATCCTCAAAAGCCTTGATTTCCACCTTAAGCCCGGACGACGCGTGGACCATCTCACACGCGCCGAGCAACAGATGGTGGAAATCGCCAAGGCGTTCCGGACTGATCCGTCGGTCCTCATTCTCGACGAACCGACCGCTTCGCTGACAAATCACGAGACCGAACAGCTTTTCAAACTCGTCAACAAGCTGAAACAGCGCGGCGTCGGCATCATCTACATCACGCACCGCATGGCCGAAATCAGAGAGATCGGTGATCGCATCACGATCCTGCGGGACGGCCGGTACATCGATACTGTCGACGCAAAGACAACCAGCGAAGACCGTCTCGTCGAGTTGATGACGGGCCGGGTGGTTGGTCAGATTTTTCCGGCCGTTGCCTATAGTCCGGGTGAGACCATCCTCGAAGTGGAAGACCTGCACACCCCGGGAGCAGGCGGCCTTAACGGAGCCTCGGCTGTTGTCCGGCGCGGCGAGATCGTGGGTTTCGCAGGGCTCGTCGGATCGGGAAAATCTAAATTTGCCCAGGCCTGCTTTGGGTCCTTCCCAATAGAAAGCGGTCACATCCGGTTCAAGGGTCAGACCGTCCTGTCACCCAAGACGCGGGAGATGCTCAAACGCGGCTTCATGTATCTCCCGTCAGACCGGCGTTCGGACGGACTGATGATGATGCGGCCGGCCCGCGAAAACATCAGTCTCGCATCCCTGATGAACAGCCCGTTGAGCAACGGGCTCTTCCTGAACATAAAGGCTGAAAACAGGGTTACATCCGACCTCGCGGATCGCCTCAATCTTTCGCCACGGCGAATTGAGCGGCTGGCCGGACAGTTTTCGGGTGGCAACCAGCAAAAACTCATGCTTGCCCGCAGCCTCACGCGTGAATTCGACCTGATTGTCTTTGACGAGCCGACCGTCGGCGTCGATGTCGGCACGCGCGCGGCGATCTACGAGTTCATTGCCGAGCTTTGCGAAAACGGCGCAGCCATTCTTCTGATTTCGTCTGATCTCCCGGAGATCCTTCATCTGACCAACAGAGCATACGTCTTATACAAGGGCGAGGTCCAGGCAGAGTTCGCCGGAGACGACATCACCGAAGCAAATGTTCTGGCCCACTTCTTTGAACGGGAGGAGGTTTAAGTGACCGTCTCATCTGATAACTCTGCAGCAAGCCCGATGAACTGGGCGGATCTGCCGAAACGGCTTTTTGTCAGGCTCGGGATCCTTCCGTTTCTGCTGGTCATCGCGGTTGTCGTTTTCACGTTCATGTCGGACAACTTCCTGACAGGACGCAATCTTCTGAATGTTCTGAGACAATCGGTCTTTCTGACGATTGTTTCCATGGGCCAGATGCTGGCGCTCTTGACCGGTGGCTTCGATCTGTCCGTCGGGACCACGCTTGCCGTGACCTCGGTTGTCGGCGCCATGACGATGGCCGCCGCTTATGCGGCAATGCCTGACGCCGTCTGGCTTGCCATTCTCATTGGCTGCTTTGCAGGCATCGCGGCCGGAACGCTGATCGGGGTCTGCAACGGTGTCGGCGTCGCCTTTTTCGGCGTATCACCCTTCATGATGTCACTCGGCATGACCTCCGTGGGTTTCGGTATTGCCCTGTTTCTGACGGGTGGAACACCGGTCTACGGAATGCCTCAGACCTTCGGCGACATCTTCGGCTTCGGGTCCTTTCTCGGCATCCATACGCCAATCTATGTCGCCGTGATCCTGGCAATCCTGCTTTTCATCTATCTCTACCGGACACCGTTCGGCCGGTTCATCTATGCCGTTGGCGGCAACACCAAAGCGGCGGCGCTTTCCGGGATCAACACCAGGGCAACCCTACTGTGGACCTACATCATGTGTGCCGGCATGGCCTCGGTTGCCGGAATGCTGCTGACGGCGCGTCTCGATACGGGTGAAGCCAATATCGGTGCCTCCATGCCGCTGGAATCGATCGCCGCCTGCGTGATCGCCGGCGTGAGCCTGCGCGGCGGTGTCGGCAGACTGGAGAACGTCATCCTCGGAGCCCTCTTCATCGGTCTCGTCCAGAACGGCATGAACCTGGCGCGCATTGAATCTTATTTGCAAACGGTGGTTCTCGGCGGGCTTTTGATCCTTGCCGTCATCGCCGACCAGATCCGTTTGCGCTACGTCGCCTCACTCAAAGACTAAGAGCTCGGACATGAAAACCACAATAAATTGCGACTTGGGAGAGAGCTTCGGCATCTACAAGATGGGCAATGACGAGGCCGTCATGCCCTACATCACCGAAGCAAACATTGCCTGCGGCTTTCATGGCTCGGACCCGAACCACATCCGCAAAACCGTCGAATTATGCGCACGGTACGGGGTCAAGGTTGGAGCCCATTTCTCACTCCCCGACCTGCCCGGTTTCGGCAGGCGGGAAATGAAGATCGACCGGCCTGAGATGGCCAATATCGTTCTTTACCAGATTGGTGCGCTCAAGGGCTTTCTCGATGCTGCCGGGCTGAAGCTCAACCATATGAAACCGCACGGAGCTCTTTACGGGATGGCCGCGCGCGACGAACACATCGCACACGCTATCTGCGATGCCTGCGAAATCTATGGTGTCCCGGTCTTCGGACTGAGCGGAACGCTTCACGAGGAAATCTATACGGCGCGCGGGCTCGAGTTTGTGGCCGAGTTCTTCGCTGATCTCGACTACGACGCCGAGGGCAACCTCATCATCACGCGGGAACATCCCGAACTTGATCCGATGGCGGTCGGCGAGAAAGCCCTGCGTGCGGTGACGGAGGGCAAGGTGACGTCCAACACCGGAAACGATGTTCCGGTGAAAGCACAGACGATCTGCATTCACTCTGACACGCCGAATGTTGTCGAGATCGCAAAGGCGACCAGGGCCGCCCTTGCTGACCACATCAAAGCAGCCTGATCCGGCTGGTGTCATTCCAACAAGAGGGGAGTTCCAGACATGGCAATTCACGAAGTCAGGGCGATGATGCCCGGCATCTTCTACCGCAAGCCGTCGCCAGATGACCCAAGTTACAAGGAAGCCGGAGACAGCGTCGCCAAGGGTGACGTAATCGGCCTGATCGAGGTCATGAAGTCCTTTCATGAAGTTGTCGCCGACGCGGACGGAACCATTACGTCCTTCCAGGCGGACAACGAGGAAGCCATCATGCCGGGACAGGTTCTGGCAGAGATCGAAGTCTGATCGGAGCCGTCATGTCCCTGACCAAAATCCTGATAGCAAACAGAGGCGAGATCGCGGTGCGCATCATTCGCGCAGCGCAGGAGCTGGGTCTCAAGACAGTCCAGGTCTACAGCGCCGCAGACGAAACCTCGCTTGCCGTTCAACTGGCGGATGAAGCCGTCGAAATTGGCCCGCCGGTTGCAAAGAAATCTTATCTCGATGTGGCGGCCGTACTTGCCGCAGCAGATAAAACAGGTGCTGATGCCATTCATCCAGGGTATGGATTTTTGGCTGAAAACGCAGAGTTTGCCGATGCCGTTGCCGCCGCAGGCATAAGCTTTGTCGGACCGAGTGGCGACGTGATCCGCCGGATGGGTGACAAGGCCTCGGCACGCAAGGCGGCGAAGGAAGCCGGCGTACCGACCGTGCCCGGAAGCGATGGTGTAATCGGTGATCTCACAGAAGCCTGCGCCCTTGCACAGCAGATCGGCTTCCCTGTCATGATCAAGGCAACGGCGGGGGGCGGTGGACGCGGTATCCGGATCGCGAACAGCGCCGAGGAATTCATGACGCTGGCGCCCCAGGCGTCGTCCGAAGCATCGGCCGCGTTTGGCGATGGCGGACTTTACCTCGAAAAGGTGATCGAACGTGCCCGGCATATCGAGGTACAGATCCTCGGTGACGGCGAGAATTTCATTCATTGTTTTGAGCGGGAGTGCTCCTTGCAGCGCCGCCGGCAAAAGGTCTGGGAAGAAGCGCCGTCGGCAGCCCTGACACCTGATGTGCGCGAGCGTTTGTGCGCGTCAGCGGTCGCCCTCGCCGCAGCGGTGAAATACTGCGGCGCCGGCACGATCGAATATCTGTACGACGATATCAGCGGTGACTTCTACTTCATCGAAATGAACACCCGCATTCAGGTCGAACATCCTGTCACGGAGAGCATCACCGGCATTGACCTGCTCGCGGAGATGATCAAGGTCGCGGACGGGCAGCCCTTGTCAATCCGCCAGGAGGACGTCTCCTTCCGCGGACACGCGATTGAAGTTCGGATCAACGCCGAAGACCCGGCGGCCAACTTCATGCCATTCCCGGGTGTGGTCGGCGATCTGCGCGTGCCGGGAGGTCCCGGTGTGCGCTTCGATCATATGCTCTACCAAGGCTACCAGATCCCGCCATTTTACGACTCCCTGCTTGGCAAACTGATCGTCAACGCGGACACGCGGGAGAAAGCCATCATTCGTTTGAAACGCGCGATCGGCGAGCTTGGACTTGGCGATCTCAAGACCACGGCGCCGTTGTTCACGGCCCTCGCCGAGACACCGGATGTCCTGTCCGGGTCCGTGCACACGAAATGGCTCGAACCCTGGCTCGAAGCCAATTCCGACAAACTCTCAGGGCACTAGGGAGGTCCACATGAGCTCAAGATATACGTTCGGAGGTGATGAGCATATCTTCGTGGAGGTGAGCGAGGAAATGTCTCTCGAGGCGTTTTTCAAAGCGCTCTCAATGACCAATGCCGTCCGGGATGCCGACATCAAGGGCGTCACGGAAATCTGTCCGGCCAATGCCTCGTTTCAGATCAAGTTCGATCCGGATGTCATTCATCCCGACGATCTGATGAACGAATTGAAACGGATGGAAGAGATTGCCGACAAGGCGGAAGCTGTACTCAACACCCGCATCATCGAAATCCCGGTCTACTACCAGGACCCCTGGACACACGAAACGCTGATGCGGTTCCGGGAAAGGCATCAGGACCCGAACGCAACAGACATCGAATACGCGGCCCGGATCAACGGCTACGACAGTGTCGACGACTTCGTCACTGCGCATTCGGCCTCACCATGGTTCGTGTCCATGGTCGGTTTCGTTTCGGGACTGCCGTTCCTGTACCAGATGGTCGACCGGGACCGGCAGATCCAGGTTCCGAAATACCTTCGCCCACGCACGGATACGCCGAAACTGACGGTTGGGTATGGCGGCTGTTTTTCCTGCATCTATTCGGTCAGGGGTGCCGGCGGGTACCAGATGTTCGGCATCACGCCGATGCCGATCTACGACCCGGAGCAAAAGGTCAATTATCTGAAAGACTTCCTGGTGTTCTTCAAGCCGGGAGACATTGTGAAATGGAAGCCGATTACGCGTGAGGAATACGACAAAAACCTCAGCGAAGTCGAAGCAAACACATTCGCACCCCGCATTCGCGAAGTCGTTTTCTCGCTCGATGAATTCAACCGGGACATCGACGGCACCAATGCCAAACTGCTGGAGGTTCTCAATGCCGATTAATGTCAAATCAGCAGGCCTTGCGACCACCATTCAGGATCTCGGTCGCCCGGGCTATTACCATCTGGGGATTCCGGTCGGCGGCGCTATGGACCGGCTGGCACTGCGTGCCGCAAACATGCTCGTCGGCAATGACGAAGGGGCTGCCTGTCTTGAAGCCGTGTTCATGGGCCCAGAGCTTGAATTTACCGAGGACACGCAAATCGCCGTGACTGGGGCCGAGCTGCCACCCAAAATCGACGGTGAGGCCAGGGAAACCTGGACGACCCTGTCGGTCAGGAAAGGCCAGGTGCTCAGCTTCGACTACCTTCGCGCCGGCGCTCGCGCCTATATTGCCGTTGCCGGCGGGATTGACACCGCGGCAAATCTCGGCAGCCGCTCGACATACGCCATTGGCGCTCTCGGCGGGATCGACGGCCGCGCCATTCAGCCCGGCGACGCGATCCCGGTCGGTCGCGATTTTCGCAATGTGGCGGAGGGAACGAGTGTCCCCCGGAACCTCAGACGGATGCCCGGCAACCCTGCCGAGCTTCGTGTCCTGCCCGGGCTTTATGTCCATCGGGTGACAGAAGAGTCCCTTGACCGGTTCTTCAGTGACAGCTGGAAAGTGGCGTCCGAAGCCGACCGGATGGGATATCGCTTTCAGGGCGGTTCTCCGATTGAGTTTGTGGACCGGGAGCCGCCCTTCGGGGCAGGGTCGGATCCGTCCAACATCACCGATGCCTGCTATCCCTATGGTTCGATCCAGATCCCCAGCGGAACGGAACCGATCATCCTGCACAGGGATGCGGTCTCCGGGGGCGGTTACTTCATGGTCGGAACCGTGATTTCAGCCGATATGGACCTGATAGGACAACTCCAGCCTCACACCGAGACCCGCTTCGTCAGGGTCAACATGCATACGGCACTTTCAGCACGCCGGGTACGCGCAGCGACACTCGACAGTATCCGGCAAACGTTTGCCTGACGGGAAAGGAACAGACGTTATGATCAACACACAAACGCACACAACGCTTGCCGACCGCCTCTGGCAAACAGACAACACCCTCCTGCGCAATGTGGTGCTCGCAATCCTCGGCAGCGCGGCTCTCTGGATGTCAGCAAAGATCCAGGTGCCCTTTTATCCTGTCCCGATCACGATGCAGACATTCGTGATTCTTGCGATCGGAATGGCGTTCGGAATGCGGCTCGGCGTTGCAACCATTGCGCTCTATCTTGCGGAGGGTATGACCGGATTACCCGTCTTTGCGGGCACACCGGAAAAAGGGATCGGACTTGCCTACATGATGGGCCCGACAGGTGGCTATTTGCTGGGATATCTTCTCGCGGCAGGAGCTGTCGGCTACCTTGCAGAGCGAGGGTTCGACCGCAACTTCTTCACCGCTGCCGTGGCAATGTTTCTTGGAAACGTCCTTATCTACATTCCAGGTCTGCTCTGGCTCGGAACAATTGTCGGGTGGGACAAGCCGGTCCTTGCATGGGGCATGACGCCTTTCCTTTTTGGCGATGCCGCAAAATTGCTCCTTGCCGCAGCGCTCATGCCCATGATCTGGAAATTACTGCGGCCCAACCGGCACTGAGCCTGAAGCCTGCCATCAAACCTGGAAAGCGCGGTCGCCGAGCCGCGCTTTTTTGTTTCCGGAAGGCATTTGCCAAGGACGCTTTTGTTGCCAGAAAGTCAGAAAGGTCTTCCCGCAGGCGGTTGTCCAAGCCTCCAAAGGCACCGGTCATTCTGCCTCACGGATCAGGCGTTCGATCCACGACTGGAATCTTTGCAATTGCTCGTCCGCAACGCTCGATGGCCGCTTCAGGAGAAAATACCCGCCGACACGAATGTCGGTCTCAAACAGTTCGACAAGCCGTCCGTCTTCCAGCTCGCGTGCGGCCAATAAATTGCTGGTCAGGGCAATCCCCTGCCCGGCGAGAGCCGCATCAAATCCAAGATTTGCATCCCAAAGCCGAGGGCCGGTCAAACTGTGATTGATTGCAAGTCCGGCCTTCTTGAACCAGGTCGCCCATTGTTCGTAAGACTCTTCATGAATGAGCGGTTGGCGTGTGAGGTCCTCCAGCGATGAAGGGTTGCCATTCACGTCCAGCCACGCCGGACTGACAACCGGAAACATGCGCGGCTGCAGCAACGGTATCGCACCATCCGGCAGGCGATCAAAATCAGTAAAGCCGATCATGAGGTCGGCTTCCGCGCGGCTGAAATCCGGCATTCGGTCGATTGCCCGCAGCAGGACTTCGCCACACGAAACGGACTGGCGGATATCATCCAGGCGCGGCGTAAGGAAGCGCGTTGCAAGACCTGGAATGCACCAGATATGCAAGGCATCCGTCCCCGCCTTCGACCTCAATTGGGCAGACGTGCCTGCAATCGACTGAAACGCGTTCGTTACGACCGAAAACAGAGTCGCACCCTCCTGCGTCAGTGTGATCCCACGCGGCCCGGCGTTGAGCAGCTTCCAGCCCATCCAGGCTTCCAGATTCCGAATATGCCGGCTGACAACCGTGTGACTGATGCCGATGTCGTGGGCCGCTTTCCGCATGCTGCCGGTTCGCCCGGCTGCCTCGAACGCCCTGAGCATGTTGAGTGGCGGCAACCGTCCGGCAAGCGGCCGCTCCGCGTCAAAACGGACGCTTTTTGGCGGTCTTGATCTGACTGGCGCTGGCATTGAGGATTTGACCTGTGGTGCATTGGATGCACCACAGTATCATAATCAATCTGCTACCAGAAGGGTTTCATCCGGTACTACTCTTCGGCAATCACAGTTGCCGTTGAGGACAGGAATATGAACAACGATAGCCTCCAGCATCGCCGCCTCGCCGCGGTTCCGCGCGGCATAGCAACCGCATATCCCAAATTCGTCGACCACGCTTCCAATTCCGAGATCTGGGACGTTGAGGGAAACCGCTACGTTGATTTTGCCGGTGGAATTGCGGTTCTGAACACAGGTCATCGCCACCCCAAGGTTATCGAAGCCGTCAAGAGGCAGCTCGATGCCTATACGCACACCGCGTTTCAGATTTTGCCTTACGAACCTTACGTGAAGGTCTGCGAGCGTCTGGCGGCATTGGCGCCGATCAAAAGCGCAAAGGCAATCCTGTTTTCAACCGGCGCTGAAGCGGTGGAGAACGCCGTGAAGATAGCGCGCGCCGCCACCGGCAGACCGGGTGTCATCGCTTTTTCGGGCGGCTTTCACGGCCGGACGGCAATGACCATGGCACTCACCGGGAAAGTCGCCCCGTACAAGGTCAAGTTCGGCATCTCGCCGCCGGGTATCTATCACGTCCCCTTCCCCGTTCCTCAGCACGGCACAAGTGTGGCGGACGCACTCAACGCACTCGATTATCTGTTCCGTGCAGATGTCGGTCCGAACGACGTCGCTGCAATCATCATTGAGCCGGTCCAGGGCGAAGGCGGTTTTCACCCGGCCCCCACGGAGCTTCTTGAAAACTTGCGCGAGATCTGCGACCGGCACGGCATCTTGCTGATTGCCGACGAGGTTCAGACGGGGTTCGCCCGCACCGGCAAGATGTTCGGTATCGAGCATTCCGGCGTCTCCCCCGACCTCATGACTGTTGCCAAGTCGATGGCCGGCGGATTTCCGCTTTCGGGCGTCATTGGCCGGGCGGATGTCATGGAGGCAGCAGAGCCCGGCGGACTTGGCGGCACATATGCCGGCAGTCCGATGGCCTGTGCCGCTGCCCTTGCCGTTCTGGACGTGATAGCGGAAGAAAAGCTCGTCGATCGTGCCAATGAACTGGGAGAGCGGACCAAGACGCGGCTCGAAGCAATCTCGAAAAGAAACGATGTTGTGCCCATTTCTGCAATCCGTGGGCCCGGTGCAATGGTCGCATTCGACATCGTTTCCGACGCTGGCGGCGACACCCCGGACGCTGCCGCAACCAAGCGCGTCACTCAGGCGGCGCTTGACGCCGGCCTGGTGCTGCTCTCTTGCGGTGTCCACGCCAATACGATCCGCCTTCTCAATCCCCTCACGATTTCCGATGACGTTTTTGAAGAGGGACTTGTCCTGCTCGAAGGCGCTCTCAAGGCTGCCCGAAACGCAGGAAACTGAACTCATGCTGCATCTGAAAGACCCAAGCCTGCTACGGCAGCAGGCCTTCGTCGACGGCAAATTTACCGGAGATGCGGTCTTGCCGGTTACTGATCCGGCAACCGGCGAGGAGATTGCGCGTGTCCCGAATTTCGGAACTGAGAGTGCGGAAAAGGCCGTTGAAGCAGCATCTCGCTCCTTTCGACCCTGGGCGGCGAAAACAGCAAAAGAGCGCAGCGCTATCCTGCGCCGATGGTTTGAGTTGCTCCTCGCTAATCGTGAGGACCTGGCGACACTCCTGACCTCCGAACAAGGCAAGCCGCTGGCCGAGGCTTTGGGAGAGATCGACTACGCCGCGTCCTATGTTGAGTACTACGCGGAAGAGGCAAAACGGGTTGCCGGTGAGATCCTTCCCTCACACCGCACCGACGCCCGGATCACGGTATTGCGCCAGCCGATCGGCGTGGTTGCAGCGATAACACCCTGGAACTTTCCAGCTGCGATGATCACGCGAAAGATCGCGCCAGCTCTTGCTGCCGGGTGTACAGTCGTCGTCAAACCGGCGCCGGAGACACCGCTCACTGCGCTCGCGCTGGCGGAATTGGCTCAGCGCGCCGGGTTCCCGGCAGGCACCGTCAACATCATTACCGGAGACGCGGTCGCAATCGGGCAGGTTCTGACAACACACCCCAAGGTGCGTCTGGTTGGATTCACCGGCTCAACGCCGGTCGGCAAACTCCTGATGTCTCAGGCCGCATCCACCGTTAAGAAAGTCGCTCTCGAACTCGGCGGCAACGCCCCCTTCATCGTTTTCGACGACGCCGATCTGGATGCGGCTGTGGAAGGTGCGATGGTGTCAAAGTTCCGCAACATGGGACAGACTTGCGTCTGCACCAACCGCTTTTATGCGCAAGCCGGAATTCATGACCGGTTTGTCGAGAAGGTCGCAGAGAAAGTCGCATCGCTCAACGTCGGAAACGGCTTCAGCGATGGTGTCGTTCAGGGTCCTTTGATCAACCAGCGAGCAGTTGCCAAGGTCGAGCACCACATTGCCGACGCTGTCTCGAAAGGTGCCAAGATCGTCGCGGGCGGCAAACGACACGAGCTTGGCCAGACATTTTTCCAGCCGACGGTCCTTGTTGGCGCGACCGCGGACATGAAGCTCTCGCAGGAAGAAACATTCGGTCCGCTGGCCGCCGTCTTCAAGTTCCGATCCGAGGACGAAGTGATTGCGGCTGCCAATGACACAGAAACCGGTCTTGCCGCTTATTTTTACACGCGGGATGCGGCGCGGATCTTCAGGGTCATGGAGCAGTTGGAATACGGCATGGTGGGTGTGAACACCGGCTTGATCTCTACAGAACTTGCGCCCTTTGGCGGCGTCAAGGAGAGCGGGAATTCACGGGAAGGATCTCGTCACGGCATCGAGGAGTTCACCGAACTGAAATACGGCTGCATCGCCGGCATCGAGGGCTATTCCTGATCGCGTAAAGGCCACTCTCACAAGTTTCCCAACCAGGAGCGTTACCTCGAACCTTCCCTCTCCTGGCACCTGGCCGATGGGCGTGCGCACAGTCGGGTGCGTTCATCGGCCACTTTTTGCCTTGAACGGAAGTCTGTGTCCAAGGGTGCAAAACCCGGAGGTGCGGATATGTTTTGCTGAAGGACGCTCTACGACGCTGAGCCGTAGTTCAGATTCACTTCGCTAGGCGCTCATGCGATGCGTTACTGACGACCGCAGCAACAACTCCGGCGCAGTGTCGATGTTCAGGCCGAAATGAGCTCCCTGGAGAACATGTGCTCCGAGCTCGGCGACCATGACCGCTTGATCGCTTCTTTCAACACCTTCCGCAACAACAGTCTTCCCAAGGTTGGTCGCAAGTTTGATTACATGACTGAGGAGGATTGATCTTGTTTCGTCTTCATCGAGTTGCTGCAGGAAGCTGCGATCGATTTTGATGACATCAAAGGAAAACTGCGTCAGGTAGGAAAGCGCTGAATATCCGGTTCCGAAATCGTCGAGGGCAATTTTCAGACCCAGGTTTTTCAGCTGGTCCAAACGCCGACGCGCCGAGGACCAGTCTTCGAGAAAAACGGACTCGGTGATTTCGAGTGTTAGCAGCTGTGGATCAAACCCGCTGGAACACAACACGTCCCTGATATTCTTGACAATATCGTCCGTCTGAAGGTCTTTGGTGCTCACGTTGAAAGAGAGTCTGAACCCACGTTCGGAACGCGTCACAAGCTGCCGCAGAAGAGCGATCGCGTGTTTCAGGACCGCAACATCAAGGTATCCAATCAGACCAGTATCTTCTGCAAGGGGAATAAATTCGGCGGGGGAAATTGATTGTCCGTTATGGGTCCAGCGTGCAAGCGCTTCAAACCCGACGAGTTCATGGGTTTTCGCGTCGACTTGAGGCTGCAGAATTGCTTTTATTTCACCGGAGTTGATGGCTCTTGGCAGCACACTGGTGAGATAGGTCTGCCGGCCGAATTCGTTCCGCAGGTCGTCGTCGAAAATGCTTGCACAAAACTTGCCTTTGCGTTTTGAAGCGTAAAGCGCAACATCTGCGGCTTTCAGCAATTGCGTCGGCCCGCGCTCATCGAGGTCGTTCAGGCCAGAGACGCCTATTGAAACTTTCGGATAGACCGAGACACCATTGCATTCATAAAGAACGCACAGTACGTCGAGCAGATCGGAGCCCAGGTCTTCAGGCCATAGGCCACCGTCGCAGACGGTTACGACGCCGGCGAATTCGTCGCCTCCAAGACGAGCGGTAAACCCGCCATATCTTGTCAGCAAGCCGGACATTTTCGCGCCGATCTCCTTTAGGAGTGCATCACCGACATCATGTCCCATGGTGTCATTGACCAACTTGAAGTCATCGACATCGACGATGGCGACAATCACGTTCTTGCAGGTCTTTTCGCGAAATTTTGCAAAGTCTAAATCCAACCGCTCGAGAAAGAGTTTTCGGTTGGGTAGATCCGTGAGCGAATCGTGAGAGGCCAGGAAATTTGCGTAGCTCTCCGCCTTCACGCGGCCAGTGAGAGCGTTCACAACATTCTGCATGCGCAGGTTCTCGCGCTTGATGACCAAAAGGGAAGCGAATAGAACCGAAAAAAAGGCACCAACGGCGAAAAGGGCATTCAGCCTGATCGGCCTGGTCAGATCGGTTTCGACAACAAAGGCTCCCATAACGTCGCCCAGAGCATACACATCGCCGTCTAGAAGCTTGTTGTGGCACGAAACACAGCTTTCCGCAGAAGCGATGGAAGGCACTATTCTTCGGGCAATCGCCTTGCCATCCTCCAAAGTGAACTCTTTCAGGCCGCGGCTAGATTTGTCTCGCGCCATGCCCCGAATGTACTGGAGGATAGTCGCACTGGTTTCTATCGTTTTCAGCTCCAGACCCGGCACTCCGGGCATCCGCATGGAAACACTGGCCACCTTGGAATTGGACATAAGATCAGAATTAGCACTGAACTCATGCATCCCGATCCGTCTGAAAACTGCCGGAACAATCGCGTCTTGAGTACGCTCGTCAGAATAGACCTTCGTGAACGCGTTGGTGAGGTCGATCAACTGCCCCTGTCTTGCATGTTCCGACTGAACAAGTTTTGCCGTCGCGATCGCGAAGTAAACAACTGAAGCACCAAGCGCTAGAAGAAGCGCCAGAAAAACCGTCTTTGGCGGTCGGTGTCCTTTGAAGCGCCGAATGGCGCTGAAACAAGGAAAGCGCTTACTGGTTGCTGACAAAAAGTCTGCTTCTCCGGATAACCGACAACAGACCCTCACTCGAACGGAACTGCTGACCGAATACGGCTCAAATTTATGTTGTTCTTGATCAAGAGTAACTACTAATCTCGGAGACTGTTATGCATATAACGAAAATAGGACGATTTATCTAATATACTTAAAGTCAATGACGATTAGATCGATAGACTTACTCCAGAAAGAAAGTTGATCAAATCTTAACAGCACACTATTTCGTCGCGGCTCTTCTCTACCCTAACTTGCATCTTCCGCTCAAGTCAGGTCGAAACCCTTGGCCCGGATGAAGGCACCGAAGTGCTTGCGTTCGGGCAACGAATACTGGCGGCATTTATCTTCCGACCAGCCATAGGAGTCCGAGATGCCATAGGTGTCCGTTGCTCGTTGTCTTGGGTAGGGCTGTTCTGCCTGTCTGCGCGCGTCATAGTCGGAAAACACACTCACTGGATTGTCCTCACCGTACCTGTCTTCATGAACAGTCGCAGACAGAGGCAAACGCATGCTGACGGTTGGGGTGTTGGAAAGCGGATACCCGAATGCCAGTCCCGCCACGGGGAAGACATAGCCCGGCAATTTCAAGAGATCACTGACCCTTGCGGCTTCGTTGCGCACAGCACTGATCGGGCAACAACCGAGCCCGACACTCTCGGCGGCTGTCACGAAGGCAGAAAGAGCGACCGCGGCATCAACGGCTGCATTGAAAAACGCATCGAAATGGTCGTTTGCAAATGGCAGCCCGCGAAACGCATGCAACTGCCTTTGACGCAGATTGTTGCCGCAGAAAACAGCAACATTCGGGGTCTTCCGGGTCCAGCCCTCGGGTCCTGCCAGCTCAAGCAGCCTGTCCTTCACAGCCGGGTCGCGAACGAGAATGATATCCCGCTGTTGCAGGTCGCTCTTGGTGGGCGATGCCAACGCAGCAGCGCACAACAGCCTGGAAAGCTCCGGGTTGACCTCCCGGTCCTGGAACGAGCGACAGGAGCCACGGGAAATCATTGTGGTCAATTCTTCAGAGGCTTTGGCAAGGCTGCTCAAGTCAAGTGCCTCGCCAAATCTGAACTTTACGTGCTCAGACGTCGTTTTCATTTGCCGGCTCAATAATGGTTTGAAAGACATGCGGATGACGGGCACTGACTGCTACCGCGTGTCTGGACTGAAAGTTGGCTGGCCCGAAATTCCTCGCGCCAGCCAACCCTATCACGCGTCACCCGTCACGATGCCGCTTTGGGCAGCGACGGATCCTTGCCCCATTCGGCCCAGGACCGATGATAGACGCGAACCCTGGGGAACCCCAGCAGCCGAAGCGCGACATAGCTGTGCGCAGATGCAAGCCCGTTCTGGCAATGCATGACCACATTGCTTTTCGGCTTGATGCCGAAAGCCGCAAAATGCACCAGCAAGGACTCAGCGTCCAGGAACCGGCCATCCTCACCAAGGTTCTTGGCCCATGGAACGTTTATGGCCCAGGGGATATGGCCTTCGTCATACATCTTGGGCGGGCGTACATCGATCAGGACGCTGTAGGGCTCATGGCGGTGTCCCAAAACGTCTTCAGCGCTCGCGTGTCGCCGGGGGCTCAGCGCGGCCTGGAATTTTGCCGGCTGAAAAGAGGCCTCATCCTTGGAGACCGGCCCATCCGCAGCGCGCCAGCCCGACCAGCCGCCATTCAGAATGGCAACGTTCCTGTGTCCGAGATACTCCATCAGCCAGAACATGCGGGCCGCATGAAACCCGCCCCGGTCATCGTAAAAGACAATCCGGCGGTCTGCGGCAATCCCGAGATCCGAGAGGCGCTTTTCAAGTTCAGGAACGGACAGCAAGGTACCGTCAACCGGGCTGTGGCGTGCAACAACCGCGTTCGGATCAAGATGGCGCGCCCCTGGAATGTGGCCTTCATCGAATTGCTCACGCGGTCGAACGTCGACAACGACAAGACCGACCGTTTCGCTCGCAGATGACGCGCCCTTGGTCGCCGGCACCATATCGATGAGTTGCTCCGGTTCCATCAGCAGATGCGGATTGGCGTAGTCGGAAACCTTTGCCCACGTAGCACCAGGCAAGGTGACGCACGCTGCAGCAAGAGTGATCGCGGCGAATTGGCGCCGGGAAAGTTTGTAAGACATTGAGTTGATCCTTGAATTTGAATGTCAGGACGGCGCCGAAACAAGGCGCAGATAAGGAACCGGACTTTTCCAGCCATTTGGAAACCGTTCGCGCGCGGCGTCGTCGGAAACCGACGGGACAATCACCACATCCTCGCCGGCGGACCAGTTTGCAGGTGTTGCCAGCTGATGGCGGGCCGTCAGTTGCAGACTGTCGATGGCGCGAAGAACTTCGTTGAAGTCCCGGCCGGTCGTCATGGGATAGGAGATGGTGAGCTTGATTTTCTTGTCCGGGCCGATCACGAACAGCGTACGGGCCGTAGCGTTGTCGGCGGCGGTGCGGCCTTGCGCGCTATCACCGGCGTCCTCCGGCAGCAGGTGATAAAGCTTGGCCACTTTCAGGTTCGTGTCACCGATCAGCGGATAGTTCGGTGCCTGACCGACAGCCGTGCGGATATCTTCCGACCAGCGCATGTGGTCCGCCACCGGATCGATGGAGACACCGATCAGTTTGACACCTCGACGGTCGAATTCCGGCTTCATCCGGGCCACCACACCAAGTTCGGTGGTACAGACAGGTGTGAAGTCCTTGGGGTGGGAAAACAGGACACACCAGGCATCGCCGATCCAATCATGAAAACGGATTTGACCCTCGGTGCTGTCAGCAACAAAGTCAGGCGCGGTACTGTTGATAGAAAGCGTCATTTTCGTTCCTTCCGGTCTTGTGCCTCCAAGGCACATGGTTGGGTGGCAACGTGGTAATGCGCTTTGAAACGAAACTCCTGAAACTGATCTGAAGAATTTCTGAAAGTGTCGAATGCCTCCCTCGACACCCTGATCAGGCATTGGCAAACCGCCCTCACTGAGGGCAGCATTTCTTGACCGAACCGCGGATTTCTGTCATTCACCGGGCAGCGTTCCCGGCAATCCTGATCGAAAATTGCCAAGAACCCGCGTTTTCTGAAGCTACTGGTGCCACAATGCTTGACTCTGTTCGTCTTGGCAGCTGGACAATCGATTTTACCTCCCGCCGTCTTTCAAGCGGCGGCACAGAGGTGAATGTCTCTCCGCGTGCGATCGACGTGCTGAAAGAACTGGTGAAAGCCGGCACGGCGACCGTCTCGCGCCATGCGCTTCTTGATGTTGTCTGGCCGAACGTGACGGTCACGGACGAAAGCCTTACCCAGGCAGTCTCCGAACTGCGGCGGGCGTTCAGGTCGGACGGTCTGGACACCAGGATGATCGCGACCGTCTCACGCACCGGCTACAGGCTGCTCACAAAGCCGATGACCACAGGTGGTGTATCCGGCGCCGATCCAGACAAGACCGCGCCTATGGATCTGGCAGCCTACGCATTGATCGTCGAGGCTGAATCCGCCTTGGTCCGGGCCGAAAGCGGCGCAGTCGCCAATGCGGTCGAATGCGGCAGAGAGGTTGTCGACATCGCGCCGGACTGCGCACAGGCCAACAGTTTCTATGCTTACGCGCTTGCCGTCCGCGGGCTTTACGGCGCGGGAGACCGGCAGGACTTTGCCAATGCACTGGTCTATGCGGAACGCGCCACCGGGGTCTTGAAAACTTCTTCTGAGAGCCATGCGGCACTTGGATATGTTTTGAGTGCTTTGGAATCTTATGGCGACGCGAAAGACAGGTTCACGGCGAGCATCACTCAAGGCGATACATCCGGTGAAGGGCACTATCTGGCCGCACGACACGCCTTTGCCGCAGGTGAGCACCGCATCGCGTTTGGTCTTTGCCTGCGCACCGCGGAACTCGTCTCCGATCCCTCACGTCCGCTCTTCCTGGCAGCGCGCAGCGCAAGGCACTTCGATGCGGCAAAGTCCGGGCGGGTGGCAGAGCGGTGCGTTGCCGCGCTCCGCCAAAAACTTGCCAAAGACCCTTATGACGTCCGTTCCCTTTACACACTCGGCCCGGCCCTGGCTCTCGCCGGGCAGCCTGAAACGGCCTGGAAAAACCTGAACGACATCCCGCAGGTCGATACCTACTGCGCGATCCACCTCGCTTTCGGCTATGGCGCTCTTGGGGAAACACGCCTTTCCATGGAGGCGATCGAAAGGGCAGTTGACGAGGGCTACCGCGACCCGCGCTGGCTGCTTCAGGAAGACACATTGAAGCACCTTCACAGCAACCCCCGTTTCATGCGGTTGAACGAACTGCTCGCAGCTGCCTGAAACGCTTGGCGCAAAGATCAGCCAAGCAAATGGGAAAAGCAGCGTTCCACGTCTTTCTTCGCCCCGCCCTTGAGACAGATCCCGTGCGAAACGATCAGGTTATCAAACTCCCAGTCGAGGATTTTTTCCAGGCTTTGCCGCGCTGCCTTGCGGTCATGAAAGCTCCATTGAACGTCCCGGGGAACGCCTCCCTTTCTGCCGAGAACGCCAACAAGACCTTTGACGATTTTCCAGAACCAGGTCTGTTTTGACTGCTCGTGCTTCTGGATCAGATCAGTAACGATCAGCGTTGCCGATGCTTTGTGAAGAAAGACGACTTCATCAAGAAACGAATGGCCGTCGATGGTTTGCTGTGCAATTTCGCCTTCCCACGGATTGACCCCATCATCGGCAAGAACGCCATCAAGGCTGATATCCGGATGACGCTGGTTGAACTGCGGTGATCCCCAGACGTCGGCAACCGGATATTTTGCTTTCCAGGGCAATATTCCAAGGCTGTGAATTTTGTTGGGAGCAACAAGGAATTTCACCGGTCCCAAGGCATTGACTGCTGACACAATCTCCGGCGCCGGCTTGACGGGAGAGTGAAGCCACAGGTTTCCCGAACCGAGCCGTACCACCGTCATGCGTGTGGTAAATGGCAGGACGCCGTACATCCTCACAACGTCACCATCAACGATCCAGATGTCTTTTCCGAATGGGTCGCAGATGTTCATGAGAAGGCCGCTTTCACGTCCTGATACCAACCGCGACGAGAACGGCGTCCGGGTAAGCGACCTTGTCCTCTTGGACATAGGGTTCAAGCGCTGCGGCCACGTCGTCGATCAGGCCTTGCCTGGCAGGTTGATTAAGAGCCAGAAATGCGCCGGCAATCGGCATGGAAGAAAGGTGCAATGGCACGAATTCCTGCATCAGAGGAACTTCGATCAGGAGCTCCTGCCGATGGACAGAAACATCCGCAAATCCTGCGGCTTGAAACTGCGAGGTCAATTCATCGGCGGAGGGCGTTTCCCTCTGTGCCCGCTGCTTTCGGGCCACATCAGATGAGATGTGGTGCTCAACGGCATTACAAAGCGCCTCTGTATAGGGACTGTGCCCGTCCCAGACCGACAGCGCGAGGCGCCCGCGAGAGGCCAGCAGACGGCGGAACTCCGCCAGGGCTGCCGGTTTGTCGGGAAAGTAGTGATAACCGTGCTGAGCCATGACCACGTCGCAGGACAGCGGGGAAAGCCCGATATCGGTGACGTCGCTCTCTATCCAGCCGATGTCCTGTCCTTCGGCCAGCTCCCTGGCGATTTCCAGCATCGAGGCGTTGATGTCGAGACCGTCAATCCGGCCTTCGTGTCCGACCATGCGCCGCGCCAATCGTGTCGTGACACCGGTCCCGCAGGCAACATCCAGAACACGGTCTGACGGGTGAAGATCGACAAGGTCGACCAGAGCTTCCGCCCACCGGCCGAACCACAAGGGCACGAGGACGTCTTCATAAATCTCGGCCGCCCTGCCTTCCAATTGAAAGGTCATCGTATCCTAGAGCTCCTTGAAGTACCGCGCGACGGGCCAGCGGACAAAGCCGAATGATTCATAAGTCTCCCGGGCCGGCGCGTGACCGTCATCGCCACCGGTCTCCACCATGACCATCTTCAAGCCCTGGGCACGAATGTGATCTTCCGCATATTTCATAAGCGTGTGCCCGATCCCCCTGCGTTGAAATCGGGGTGAAACCGCCAGGATGTAGATTTCGCCCATCTGGTCTTCCAGGTGAACGCGAAGTCCGATGAAGCCAGCCAGGTCCCCGTCCAGGAATGCAACGCGGATGTTTTCCGGTTCATTTTCCAGCAGATCAGCGACATCCTTGGTTTGGCGAACCTGCCAACCGTCGGGATAAAAAGCATCGAAGACGAACCTTGGAACTCCGGTTTCGGTTTTGGCGAAGACCGGCGTCCAGGCGTCAATCGTCAGGGCAAGCACATCTTCCCGGTGTTCGGCGGCAAAGGGAATGATATCAAGTTGGCTCATGTTCGGTCTCTTGTGAAATCACTGCGCCTGCTACACGCAGTTGTTTCCGGACGGCGCCGGGTCAGCGACAAGCTGACATTCGTAAAGCACAAGTTCATGTGCCGGGCCCTCTAGGCGACCGACCTCTTTGAACCCTGTTCGCTGCATCAGACGACGGGATCGTTCATTCGGTTCATCCACGGCCGCGACCAACCGGTCGAGAGCAAGACTAGTTCCAGCGTACCTCATCACAGATCGCAGCGCTGCACTCGCGAGACCACGCCCTGTGTAGGTCGGCTGAAGCGCAATCAACGGCTCGATTCCGTCTTTCACAAGCGGAGACTTCATGACGTGCGTCGACACCGGCTGCAGGCCGACAATACCGGAAAAACCACTTGGTCGTTGCTCGATGACCCAGAAGCCGAGACCGGACGCTGCCAGGGTTTCGCTTCGTGTGAGCATGTCGCGAACGGTCTCGCGCGGCAGACAGATTTCGTCGCAAAGATAGCGGCGCACGGTTTCGTCGTGAAGAAGGCCTAGGACCCGGTCAAGATCGTGCATTGTGGCCGGACGGAGCCGGCCACCTGCGATGGGAAGGACTGGTGTCATCTTTCTGCTCCGATACCGGCACACCCGCCAAACGGCCGACACGCCGGAACTGGCTCGCCTCCGGTGTTTCAGCTTTCCGATCTAGCGGAAGCCGGTACGGAAAACCTGAAGGAGTTATGAAAGAGTTCGAAATTTGCCTGAAAACCCAATCGTCAATATCTGTTTGTGCGTCGCACGGCAATTGCCGGACGACAACACGATCAGGCCGCAAGGCGTGCTTCTATGTCCTTGATCGCGGCGAGGAATTCGGCAACTTCCTGGACCGAATTGTAATGGCACAGCGACACGCGCACGCAATCTTCGAGACCCAGCGGAGAAAGTACATTGCCGCTGTAATGATCTGCCTTGCGTGTGTGGGTGCGGATGCCCTGCTGGTTAAGCGCCTCGACCACGTCCGGCGATGACATGCCGTCCACCGAAATGGAAACCAGTCCTTCGCGCGCCGAGTTGTCGGCTCCGGCGATGATCGTTACATGCTGAAGGTCCTTCAGACCTGGCAGATTGCCCGTCCCGTTGATCATGGCGTCGATCAAAAAGGCTTCGTATTGATGGATCGCACGCCCCGCAGCCTCGATCTTTTCGCGCCGTCCGGTTTCTACCGAAACCTCACCGCCGAGCCATTCGAAGTAGCCGACAACATCTGAGATAGCGGCGTATGCACCGGCGTCGCGGGTGCCGAATTCCCATCCCGTAGCAGGAGCATCGATGAGCATGTCATGCGGCATCGCGCTCAGCTTGTCGGAGATCCAGGCGATGCCGTAGCCGTGGCGCGAGAAGACCTTGTAGGGTGAGATCGCGTAGCCGTCGATATTGTAGCTGTCGAGATCGAGCTGGCCGTGGGCAGCGTGCTGAATGCCGTCAACAATGATGAGGCAGTCGGGAGCGACCGCCCGGATCGCTTTGGAAATCGCCGCAACATCCATGGCCATGCCCGATACCGGAGATGCATGCAGTATTGTGGCAACCGCAACATCTGGAGTGACCAACGCGGCATAATCGTCCGCCGTGACGAGGCCGGTTGCGTCGTCATGCGGAACGTTCACATAGGTGAGGCCGGCGATTTCCGCCCAACGGCGTGCGGCACTGCGGGTTGCCGGATGCTCGATGGACGAGCCTATGACCTTTGCCCCCTCAGGTGCGTTCACACATGCTGTCCGGACGAGCCGGAACAGCAGCTCCGTGCCGCTTTCGCCGGCAAAGAACTGACCGGAAGAGGCGTTCATGAAGATCGCCAGATCGGCTTTCGCCTTGTCGATAGTGGTTTGGGTCGCCTGACCAGCAGGATTGATCCGGCCAGGATTGTCCGGCAGCGAGGCGTAGAAGGATGAAGTCTCGACAACGGACTTGAGGGTCAGCGCACCGCCGGCATTTTCGAAGAAGATGCGCGGTCCCTGGAACGGACAACTGTCCACGTGGGCAAAGCGGTCTCTGATCGCCGCGATCAGGGCGGTATCGTTTTGTATCATTTTAAAGTCCTGAAGATCCTAAAGAGCCTTGCTGACGATGGCGCGGCACAGCTCCGCGATGCCGATATGACTTTGTCTGGGGAAACCGTCAACACTGTCGTCGACGATTCCGTGGGTGGAGTTGATCAGACCGTTGGCAACCATGGTGTCGAGCAGCAGCGCTTCACGTTCCGGGGTGTGCAGCAGGGCGGAACTGCCCGCGCGCACCGCCATGGCGGCGCAGATCGCTGTGCACGCCCAGTTCGAACATGCTCCGGTGACGAGGACATCGCAGCCCGTGACCGCCCCGATACCGCCGCCGCAGCCGCATTGGCAGCGATCACCGTAAGGCACGTGCTGGCGGACATGTTCGGCAACCTTCCCCATGCCGATTTCATTGCCGCCGTCTCCAACGGCCACCACCGGAATGCTGCGTTCCAGTGCTTCGTCAAACAGAAAGTCCACACGCGCTCGACCCATGCCGTAATCGATACCGCGCATGGAATGGTAGATGCCGAACGCGTTTCGCCCAACGCGCTCGGTTGAAAACATAAGGTCTGGCTTCAGTTCGTCGAGAAGTGGTGCGGCCTGCGCCTTCCCGGCTTCGTCGTCGGTCGGATAGGATTGCATCACGATGGTTGCAAGGCTCTTGTCCGCTCGTGCGATGGCCGCCTGCTCGAGTGTTACCGGAAACAATCCCGCTGCCTGCATGACATTGCGGATCGCTGCCAGAAGTGTTTCTTCGCAGAGCATGACAACAGTGGCATTGCGCCCAAGCACAAGCGCACGGGCAACAGCAGCGGCGCCGGAGGGGCCATCATTTTCGCCAAGATGAGGCGTTATCCAGGCCCGGGACACCGAGCCCGTCGTCATCACAACCGTTCCACCCTCAGGCACAGCCATCAATTGGTCTGCCGCCGCCCCGATCAGCGAACCGCCCTGAAGCTCACGGGCGGCAGCGAACAGATGTTCGACGCCACGCTCGCCCATATCAATGTTGACGAGCTGGTCGAGCCGGGCATCCAGCCGCGCAGTGTGTCCGTCTTCCGGCATTCATACGTCTCCAAACAACAACTCTGAAAACCAGTCAGCGTCCTCCAGGTGACCGGCTGTTTCGGTCATGGCAGCCTTAAGGCAATCTGCCAGCGCCGAGGCACCACCGACACGTTTCAGCGCGCCGGCAGTCGGTTTGAGCCGGAGGGACACGCGCCCTCCAGGTTGACCATGCGTGTTGACCGTGACGATGCCAAGTGACTGCAACATGAGCATGCCAATCGCTGCGGTGGTCTCGGCGGGAACGCGGGTCGAATGTTCGGTGCCGGCAATCTTCAGGACATGGGCATGGGCGTCTTCTTCGCTGATTTTCGGCCCGAGCGGCGAGCGTGCGACCGCGTCGGCACCGAAAACAGCCTCAAGTGCGTCCGCGAGGACTTGCCCGTCTTTCACTTCTTCGATCAGAAGGTCCGGTGTGAAGGCCATCAGGGAACGCATCGCTCCAACGGCCACGGGTGCCCGGGCTTCCATGCCAAGCTCCGAGGCCTTTGCGGCAACAGAGACAAGTGCATCGGCCTCTCCGCAAAGGACACCGGCCCTGGGACCCGGCAAGCCTGCCTTGTCGGTGTTGGTGATGACGAGATCAGCACCGAAGGAGAGAGATGGTGCCCCGTCATGGAGGACCGGTCTGAAGCGCGCGCCATAGGCCTCGTCCATCAGCACGCGAGAATTGGCGGCCTTCGCCAGCTGCACGGCCTGTTGCGTTACGCTGTCCGGCAGCATCGAGAGTTCAGACGTAACCGTTGTGACAATCGTCAGGGACGGTTTGTGGGCTTCCAGCGCCGTCTTGAGTTCCGGGATCTCGTAAACTTCGATGACCGGAACACCGGCAAGCCGGGCGCCCCGGCCAACCGACGCGTGAGACCGGTCTCCGGAAGGGACGAGCGAGACGACTGGCCGTCCGTCAGACAACGCCAGAACAGCAGCGACAATGCCCGCGCTGGTCCGGTTCACCACAGTCGCCTGTTCATGTCCGAGACCACCGAGATGCTTGATCGCAGCTTGTCTGAGGTCTTCGCCAAAGAGCCCTGGCCCGATCCATTCCTCGCACAGCTCCTGCATGTCCTCCTGGCTGACCGGATAGTGCCGCAGATTGCCCGTGAAAATACCAATACGCTCCATGCCGTTGCGGGCAACGAAGTCCGCAGCAAGCGTGCCGGCATGCCTCAGGCGCCGCACCTCATCGGCAGATGACCTCAGCAGCTCGCCTCTTGCGTAGCCGACCCCGGGGTCGAGTGCGTTGCCAAACCGGTCGGACATCATGCACCAGGCTCCACATTGACCGTGACGCACTTGCGATAGGTATAGGCCTCCAACGCGCCTTCGATGGAGTATTCGCTGCCAGTGCCGGACTGCTTGGTACCGCCATAGGACATGCCCGGGATCTGGCCACCCCCCTGATTGACCTGGATCCAGCCTGCATCAATCGCCCGTGTCAGACGGGTAATTCGACTGAAATCATGAGTAAAAAGGAAGGCAGCCAGCCCGTAATGCGTGTCGTTCGCCATCTCGATCACTTCGGCTTCGCTTTCAAAAGGAATGGCGACCATAACCGGCCCGAACACTTCTTCACGGGCAATCCGCCAGGTGTTGTCGACACCGGCAATGATTGTCGGAACCGGATTGAAACCGGCCGGGTCTTCTTCGGGGATCTTGCCGATCAGAAATTCTGCCCCCTGCTCTGCCGCCTCGGCGACATAGGCCCTGATCTCGCCGTAGCGCTCCGAATTGACAACAGCCCCCATGTCGACATCCGGGTCGAGCGCGTCGCCAACCTTCAACGCTGCCGACTTTTCCGCGACCCTCGGGATCAGAAGGTTCCAGATGTCCTTGTGCACGAACAATCGGGATCCGGCGGTACAGCTCTGGCCCTGGCGCGCAAACCGCATGGCATTGGCAACCTGCTGGGCAGTCGCATCGAGACGTCCCTCCTCGACCGCATCGGGAAAGACAATTGTCGGTGACTTGCCGCCAAGCTCGAGCGTAAGTTTGGCGATACGGTCGGCCGTCGCATGGCCGATCAGCCTGCCGACTTCAGACGATCCGGTGAACGACACCTTATCGATATCCGGATGCGACGCCAGGGCAGCGCCCGCTTCCTCGCCAAGACCTGTAACAACATTGAAGACGCCCGGCGGGAACAGACCGTCGGCAAGCTCGGCGAGTTTCAATATGGCCAGCGGTGCATCTTCGGCGGGTTTCAGCACAAGGCAGTTGCCCGTCGCAAGTGCCATGGAAATTTTGACGGATCCGAGCTGCAGTGGCGAGTTCCAGGGAATGATCGAGCCGACGACACCATGCGGTTCGCGGGTGGAATAGCTGAAAATCCCCGGTCCGAGCGGCAGCGTCTCGCCTTTTTGCTCGACTGCAACCCCGCCGTAGTATTTCAGGACGCCGGCGGCACCCATCGCTTCTCCGCGCGATTGGGTCTTGATAGCGTTGCCGCTTTCCGCAGCAAGGACCCGGGCGACTTCTTCCGCATTTTCTTCAAGCCGGCGCCCGAGTTCTGCAAGCAACTTGCCGCGCTCGCTCGCAGCAAGCGCCCGCCAGCCCGGCAGAGCCTTGCGGGCGGCCTGAACGGCAAGATCGATCTCAACCGAAGTCCCGCGTCCAACATCGCAGATCGGCTCCCGCCGTGAGGGGTTCTCGATGGTGAGCTTGCGCCCGTCTGCCGGCCAGTGCCAGGCGCCGTCGATATAGCTACCGGCAAGGCCCGCATCGGGCAGTTTGTAGTCAAGCAGCGCCATGGTCAGTCGGTCCCTGTCGTTTTTGTCTGCTGTTTCAGCGCGGTGAAATAGGAAGAGAAGTCGAGATCCCCTCCGGTCGCTTCGGAAAAACGCGTGAAGGCACGCGCTGCTTCCGCGCCGAACGGCGTGACTTGCCCGCTCATCTCCGCGGCAGCCTGGGCAAGCCGGAGATCCTTGGCCATGAGGCGCGCGGCAAAACCCGGTGCGTACCCGTTCGAGGAAGGTGCAGCGGGAACCACGCCGGGGATTGGGCACCGGTTTTCAAGGGTCCAGCTTTGCGCGGCTGCGCCCGCGCACAACTCGTAAAACTGCGTGGCATCAAGCTTGAGGGCGTCTGCCAGTGCGAAACCTTCGAAAACGGCCATCGCGGTGATGCCGCAAATCATGTTGTGGCAGGCCTTTGCCGCCTGACCGGACCCGGCGGCTCCAAAATGCGTAATCTTCTTGCCGAGGTTTTCCAGCAGGGGACGGGCCCTTGCGACGTGGTCCGCATCGCCGCCGACCATGAAACTCAACCCACCCGACCCGGCTGCTTCCGGTCCGCCGGAGACCGGCGCATCGATCTGCGCAAATCCCTTTTCCAATGCGAGATTGTTCAGCGTCCTGGCGACCTCGACATCAATTGTCGAGCAATCGATCAACAAGGCACCGGCAGATGCGCCGTGCAACACCGTTTGCCGATAAACGTCAGAGACATGCTCCGCCTCGGGCAGCATTGTCATGATCACCTGCACATCATGCAGAGCAGAAGCATCTGGAGCAATCGCGCCTTCGAAGCGCTGACGCATTTCCGAACTGATATCCATGCCAAGCACGTCGTGGTCGGCTGCACGTAACGTCCGTGCCATCGGTCGACCCATAGTACCCAGTCCGACGAAGGCTATTTTCATCGCTTTTCCTCTAGACAAACTCTTATCGAAGTAACAACGCCGGTAACCATGTGGCGAGCCCTGGAAACACCGAGAGGAGAACCACCATAATCGCCATGGCGCCGACGAATGGAAGAGCACCCACCATGACGTCGGTCATAGCGCCTCGACCGCGGACGCCTTGAACCACATACAAATTCAGCCCGATTGGTGGCGTGATCAAAGCCGTCTCTATGAGGATCATCATGACGATTCCGTACCAGACAGGATCAAAACCGAGGCTAAACATCAGTGGAGCTATGATCGGGATCGTCGTTATCATCATCGACAACGTTTCCATGAAGCAGCCAAGGACAATGTAGAATATTACGACCACCAGCAGCATTTGCATCGGTGTGAGACCGAGCGCCGTGACGAATTCATTGAGTTGTCTGGTAAGGCCGATCCCCGAAAGGATCATATTCAAAATATAGGCCGCGATGATGATGAGAACGATCATGGCCGTTGTAACGACGGTACCTTCAAGCGCTTCATTCAGCATCTTCCAGTTTAGCCGTCCACGGCTCGCCGCAATGATCAATGCGGCAACAACACCAAGGGCCGCAGCCTCGGTCGGGGTCGCAAACCCTGCATAAATCGAACCGATCACGACGGTGAAAACAAAAATCGGAGGCAGCACCCCCAGCGTCCCGGAGAACCGCTCCGCCAAGGTGTAATGCACTCTATGACCGGCCGTTTTCGGCCTCAGGAGGACAATCGTGATGATCATCAGCATGAACAAGCCCGCCAACATCAATCCCGGGATAATCCCGGCGAGATAAAGCTGAGGAACGGAAGTGTTGGTCAGGATGCCATAAATGATCAGATTTACAGATGGCGGAATAAGGATCCCCAGCGTGCCGCCGGCCGCCAGGGTCCCCAGAAAGAGTTGCGGCCCATATCCGTGGCGATCGATTTGTGGCACCGCCACCGTGCCAATGGTCGCTGCCGTTGCAACGGAAGAACCGGAAGTCGCTGAAAAGAGCGCGCAAGCACCAACATTGGCATGCATAACCCCGCCCGGCAGCCAACCGAGCCATTTTGCAAGCGCGTCATACATGGCATCTGCAACGCCTGACCGCAGCATGATCTCGCCAAGCAACACAAACAACGGGATCGCCATGAGCAGAAACCCGGAAGACGCGGTCCAGGCGACTTCACCCGACGCCAGATAGAGCGGCAGGAAGCCGTACACCCGATCGAGTGTTATCGCCATGACCCCAAGTGCTGCTGCAATCGGTAAGCTTAGTCCGATCAAAACAATCAGCAGGACAAGCGCCGTCAGCAACATGACTTATGCCCTTTCCTGCGCGTCTCGTGTTTCGTCTCCAGCTTCTTCTTCGGCGCCCCGCACACCCGCGATTTCGTGAGCAAGCACCCAGTTTTGACGCAAAACCGCCCGGGCATGCTCGACAATCAGCAACAAGGTGACTGCGCCGAAGACCCAAAAGCCGATGGCCCACAATCCATGAGGGATCCATCGTGGAATCCGCATTTGGCTGTTCGAAACAGCTCCTGTCTGCCAGGAGTCCTGCAGAAGTCCGGTCGCGAACCACGCCAAAAACACAGCGAACAAGAACATCGAAACAAGCGCGAGCGAATCCAGCACTGCTTGCAATTTGTTGGGTAAGCGAGACTGCAGAATGTCGATGCGAACGTGGGCGCGCCGGATGATAGCGAGCGAACAGCCCCAGGTTACGGTGACGGCCAAGACATAGCCGCCAAGCTCATCCACGCCGACGACGCTAATGCCGACAAATTTGCGTGCCAAAACCTCTGTCGTGATCACTGCAACGGCGGCCAAGAGCGCAAAGCCGCACAAACGAGCCATCCACGTCGCAATACGATCTGCAAAAAGATACATCGGATTGCCATTTTCAGAGTGAGCACTGGGCGCACTGCGCGCATCCGGAAAACGCGCGCAGGACAGTTTATCGTTTACGCAATCACTTGATTTCGACGCCGACGACCTTGCCCACGGTTGAGTTCCAGGTGGAGACGCATTCCGTGCCGCATTGTTCTCCCCAATTCGCCAGCACGACGTCCCGAAGTATCTTGTCGCGCAGCGCGATGTCTTCGTCGGACACCGGCACGCGCGTCATCGACCCGGGGTTATCCCGCGTGCAGGCTGGCTCGCCCGCGTTACATGCAAAACCCTCAACCGTTTCGCTGCCCGCACCGTTCCAGACTTCGTCCTGAAATGCGGCGATCTGGTCAATCAGGAACTCTTGCACCTGTGCGTCCAAACCATCCCAAACGTCCCCGTTGGCGACCAGCACGACCGGCGACCAGGCAATCGGAAGTTCGTAGATATGGGTGGCAACCTCGCTCCAACGGGCGTTAAACCCCGACATGGAGCCGGTTATCGCACAATCGATCACGCCGGTCTGAAGTCCCTGCACAACTTCACCGAAACTCATGGACACGGCCGTTGCACCAAGGGCTTCGACGAAGTCACCAATTGCTGACCCGGAGGCGCGAATTTTGCGCCCTTCTAGATCGGACAGTCCCGTCATGGCATCGCGGCAATAAACCACCTGCGCAGAATAAGGATAAACGCCGAGCAGTTCCGCTCCGTAAGCCTTGCGATACTCTTCCGCCATGACTGGTTGCCAAGCATCGGAGATCGCCCGTGCGGTCTCGATGTCGGGTGCCAAACCTGGCAGATCATTTCCTCCGTTCAGCGCGTTGTCACCGATCAGATAGCCCATGGGGGTTTCGGCAAATTGAAGCGCACCATCCTGGATTAGGCGCATGATCTCCGACCCATTCATTCCGAGTTCGTTAAAGGGCCGGATCTCCGAGGTAATCGCTCCTCCCGAAGCTTCGGGCAGCTTGGAAGTAAAAAATGGTTGGGTGAAATCGGTGTACATCGACACCATTCCCCACGACCCGACAACGTTCAGCTTGGTTTTGGGAAGATCTTGCGCAACAACAGACACAGACGAGATTGCAAGAGCACATGCGGACAAGATTGGCAGCTTCATCTTATACACTCCCTGAAAGATACGCCTTCAGGTTAAGCGAGCGAATTAGATCGAATCCAATTGTCGTTTTTTGTTTATGGCCATCGAATTTTCCGATTGCGCTTTGACCCATTCTTTTGCAACGCCCGCTGCAATCTCCGCAGCCTCACGCGCCAGATCATTGCCGGGCTCCGTGCGATAAGATGCTGTGAATGAAAGAGGATTCAGCATCACTGGAGTATCCAGCTCTACCATGTTGCCCGCCGAAATGAACTGCTGCGCATAGACCTTCGGCGTGGTGCAGATCGCCAAGCCGGCCTGCGCAATGGCAACACTCGCGCCCAGGGCGTTCGAAGAAAACAATCGCGGCGCCGCCAGACCCGCACTCCGTAGTTTTTCGGTGAGTTCGATATAGGGGCGCGAGTTGGTTGCATAGCTCAGGATTGGATAATCTGCGAGGTCCGAGAGCGATATCTCACACAGCCGAGCCAAAGGATGATCGGGCGCTGAAACCCAAATCATCGGGAATTCGATTAAGGGTATGTTGGCAACCCGTGCGTTTGACACAGGCCCCATCAGGAAAGCCAGGTCCAGGCCACGGTCAATCAGGTGATCTCTTTGGTAGTCAGTGTTTTCAACGTTGATCTCAATCGTGGAATCAGGAAACGTTCGCGAAAATGCCTCGAAAAACGGAGGCAAAATCGTCAAGGTGAGTGTTTCTGAGACCCCCAAGCGCAGCCTGCCCTCTCGTTTGGGTTCCTTCCCGACAGCACGGGCCATGCGATCCATGCCCGCAACGATTTCGGCGGCATGATCGAGCAACGCGCGCCCCTTTGGTGTCAGGGAAACAGAATTCGGCGCCCGAATGAAAAGGGATGCCCCCAAGTCCCGTTCTAATCCTGCGATACGCGCGGAAACCGTAGACTGCGTGGTGTTGAGTTGACGGGCAACTTTTCCAAAGTGGCGCAAATGCGCAAGAGCGATAAACGTTTCCAGCGTAACCCGCTTCATGACACTGAATTCAAGAGTTGGTTCCAGGTGTCAGGCACGTCACAGACAAGCATTTTTCCTGGGCTGTGAGTTATCGCAAAGGCTAAACAAGCGCGTCGCAGCACGGCTTGCGGCGTCACACCACAAGCCCAGAACACCGGCACGCCAGCGTCGCCTGGAGGATCGCCGTAGTCGGGTTGGTGGAGCGCTTCGATGCCGATCTCGCCAGGGTCGCCGATATGAACAGGTGTCCCGTGACACTGTGGGAAATTGCCCGAAATCTCGACCACATCTTCAAGACGATGCTCGGGTATGCGCCGCATTGAGACAACCATGTTGCCGCCAAAAGGACCCGATTGAAGCAATGGCAAATTGGTATCGTACATCGCAACCTTGCGACCTGCGTCCACATGGGGCAGCGATATGCCAGCGGCAATCAGGGAAGCCTCGAAACCGTACGAACATCCGATTGCAAAGGTCACAAGGTCATCTCTCCAGAAAGAAAAAATGTCTTGTGCTTCCTCCAACGGTGTTCCGTCGCGCCAGATACGGTAACCCGGTAAGTCGCTCCTTACATCGATTTCGCTGCCAAGCACCGGAAGTCGCGAGCTGCCTGGCTCTGAAACAGCGAGCAACGGACATGGTTTGGGATTTAGCTCGCAGAAGGTTCGAAAATCGGCGGAATGCTCTCGTGGCAAGATGACGATGTTTGCCTGCATGCGACCGGGCGCGCACCCGGCCGTCGATTGTTGAAACCGACCAGCCCTGATTTCGGCTCTCAGTGCTTTGAGATCCAGCTGCAAACTGTCCATTGCCGACCCCCTGCCCTTGGATCAGACCCTGCCCCGTACAACGGCCCAGGCATCATCAAGTGCGGCCTGGAAACGGTCTGCGGCGATCTCGATTTCGTCTTCCTTGATGATCAGCGGCGGCATGAAACTCATTCGGTCACCGATGGCTCTGAGGTAAAGCCCCCGATCGTGCGCGAAATTCTGAACCAGCTCACCGACTTTCCAGGACGGGTCAAACGGTTCGCGCGTTCTGGCATCCCTAATCAGCTCGAAGCCGCAGAACAGGCCGACGCCGCGCACCTCGCCAACCAGCGGGTGATCAGAAAGCGCGTGACACCGGGCCAGGAAGGTTTCGCTCACCTTGCGCACGTGGCCGACCAGGTCGATTTCATCATAGATGTCGAGCGCTTCCAGGGCGACGGCGGCGCCTACTGGATGACCGGCATAGGTATAACCATGTCCGAAAACGCCGACCTCGTCGGAATTCTTCATCATGTCGCTGTACATCCCGTCCTTGAACATCAGGGCCGAGATTGGAAAAAACGCCGCTGAAAGCGCCTTTGCACAAGACACCATGTCAGGCTCAAGCCCCCAGGTCTGCGAACCCCACAGGTTGCCGGTGCGGCCAAATCCGCAAACCACTTCATCGGCAACGAACTTGATGTCGTATTTGCGCAAAACCGCCTGCATGGCGTTCCAGTATCCTTCCGGCGGCATCAGCGCGCCGCCGCCCGAGATGGCAGGCTCTGCAAAGAAGGCCGCAACGGTTTCCGGGCCTTCGGACAAGATCAGATCCTCGAACCGTGCCGCCATGCGCGCCGAGAACTCCTCTTCACTTTCGCCGTCGATGTGGAAGCGGTAGTAATTCGGCAGCTCGGTGTGTTTGAACTCCGGCAGCGGAAGCCCGAACTTGGCATGCATATGCGGCTGTCCGGACAGCGACACCGTCGCAACGGTATTGCCGTGGTACCCGCGCACCCGTCCAATGATCTTCCGCCGGTTCGGCATGCCGTTGGCAGTGTTGGTGTACCAGAGCAGCTTGATTGCCGTGTCGTTCGCCTCAGAGCCCGAGCACTGGAACATGACGCGGTTCATGCCGCCCGGAGCCAATCCGATGAGACGCTCGCCCAGCTCCGCCACCCGTGGATGAGACCTGTTGTAGAAGGTCGGTGCGAAAGGCAGCGTGTTCATTTGGCGCATTGCTGCATCGGCCAGCCGCTCGTTGTGATAGCCGAGGCTGACGCAACCGAGACCGGAAAACCCGTCGATGATCTCCCGTCCCTCGCTGTCGTAGATGAAAACGCCTTTGCCATGCGTGATCATGGTCGGACCGTGTTCTGCATGCTGGCGCAGATTCGACTGAGGGTGCACGTGGTGGGCGATGTCCGCTTTGATCGAGTGCTTGGCGTCGGCGTTCATGTCGGGCTCCAATCGAATTCACCGCTTCGATTTCGCACCCACCTTGACTGAAATCCAATCTCGAAGTTTTCTCACTTTTGTGAATCAATTTCAGGCTACACAATGAAACCACTGCTCGATCTGCGACATCTCCAACTGATCCAAGCCATCATCGAAACCGGGCGTATAACCGATGCAGCAGAAAAACTCGGAGTGACCCCGTCGGCGCTGTCGCACCGCTTGCGCGAGGCGGAACGCCGGCTGGACGTGCCGCTGTTCACGCGGATGCACAAACGCCTGCGCAAGACGCCAGCGGCCGAACACATGGCCGTCGTTGCCGAACGGATCCTGAGCGATCTCAGCCGTGCCGAACAGGACGTCAGGCGCATGAATGCCGGCATCCAGCACGTCGTGCGCCTGTCGGTTGAAGCCTACAGCAACTATCGCTGGCTGCCCTCCTTCATCCGGTATCTCAAGGCACGAACCGATGGGATCGATCTTCAGATCATGGCCGGCGCAAGGAGCAATCCGCTTGCCGGGGTGCAGAACCGGCATATCGACATTGCGGTTGTCTCCGGCAACGTTGCCCAGGCCGGACTGTCCACGATACCGCTCTTTGAAGACCCGCTTCTCTATATTATGTCACCGACCCACAGGCTCGCAGACCGGGCCTTCGTCGAGGGATACGATATTGTTGGGGAACCCTTCATCACCTACACGAAGGTGCCCGAACCCGACCGGGAGTTTGCGCGTCTGTTCCGTCCCACCGACAGCTATCCTCAATGGGCAGCGACAGTCGAACTGCCCGAAGCCATTGTCGAATTGGTCGCCTCTGACCTTGGAACAAGCGTGCTTTCGAGCTGGGCGCTTCAGACCGCACTCGATGAAGGGCGCATTGTCGGTGCACGCGTCACCGAGGAAGGTGTGACCCTACCCTGGTGCGCGGTCTTGCGCACGGAAGACATGGACGAAGACGATCCCATCCACTCCGTTGCCAAACTTCTGGCCGACTGGTGCCGGGAGCCGGATGCAGGGTTCCACGTAAGATAACGGTACTGGGTCTCAGTCGCGCATTCTGGAGTTGGACGGATCATAAAGTCCGCGCACACTTGCGAATGCTTCGACCGGGCGTCCCGCCACCGTGACTTGATATTCAGCGTCTGCCAGTTGCTTCAGCGAAACACCCTCGGGCCAGGTCACGTAGCCCATGCCTATCGCGGTGCCTGTTGACCAGCCGTAGCTTGCGGACGTCAGGCGGCCAACGATTTCACCATCTCTCAGGATCGGTTCCTTGCCGAAGACCAGCGCGTTCGGGTCAGCAAGCCGGAACAACAACAGCCGGGTGTCCGGGCCAGCTTCTCGCCTCTCCAGGATCGCTTCCTTGCCAACAAAATCCGTTTGAAAATTGCAGGCAAAGGTCAGCCCGGCATCTACCGGACTGTCAGAGGGACCAACATCGTGTCCCCAATGCCGAAAGCCTTTTTCGATCCTGCAGGAGTCGACCGCCATGCCGCCACACAGCCTCGGGGCTTCAGGTGAAACGGCCAGCGTCTCAAAGGCGTGCTGTGCAAATTCGGAGGGAACATGCAACTCCCAGCCAAGTTCCCCGACATAGGTTATCCGCTGTGCGCGAACGGGCGCATGACCCACATAAATGTTCTGCCACGTGGCAAACGGAAACGCGTCGCCGGCAAGGTCCGTATCTGTCAGTTTCTGAAGGAAGTCTCGTGAGCGCGGCCCCATAACGGCGAGCGTTGCTTCCGAGGACGTGATGTTGGCGACACTGACACCGGTCTCGCGCAAAGAGGTCTTCAACCAGTATCCTGTCTGAGGTTCAGCTCCCGCAGACGCCATGACCAGATACTGGTTCGCTGCAAGGCGCGCGACTGTTACATCGGCTTCGATCCCGCCTTGATGGTTGAACATGTGCGTATAGAGCAGCGAACCGGGTGGTGATGTCATATCCGCTCCGCACAGGCGCTGCATCTGTCGTTCTGCATCAGCGCCCTCGACCAGAAACCGTCCGAAGGTCAGGTCGATCATGCCAAGATCGGTTCGCAGCGCCTCATGTTCACCGCGCCATGCATCGAACCACGGCTGACGGCCAAACCCGTCGGTGAATTCGGCACCGTAAACAAGCGGCCTTTCCCAACCGTTTGCACTGCCGAATTGCGCGCCAGCCGCTTTCAGATGCGCAAAATAGGGCGTCCGGCGCAAACCGCGCGCCTGTTCCTTGCGCAGGTATGGCCAATGCATGGCGTAGGCGTGGGACAGCGTTTCGGCCGCCTTGACCGCAGTGTAACGCGCCGCGTTCAGGCCCGGCACTATCCGGCGGCTGTCGACGTCGGTCAGGTCCATGGTCATGTGACCTGCCATGATCCACTCGGCCAGTGCCTTACCGGCGCCTGGCCCGTTTTGAATGCCGGTGGAATTGAACCCGGCTGCGACCCAAAGACCTTTTACCTCAGCAAACGGCCCGAGATAGTGTTTGGCGTCGGGTGTGAAGCTTTCCGGACCATTGAAGAATTTCCTGATCCCGGAGTTTGCAAGTGAAGGAACCCGTTCCATTGCGGCTTCCAGAACCGGATAAAGATGCTCCTCGTCGCAGGGCAGTTCGTCAAACTCGAACCGGTCGGGAATTCCGCCTTCAGGCAACCAGGGCGTTGCGTTCGGTTCGGAGCAACCAATCAACAGCTTGCCGGCGTCTTCCTTGTAATAAGCGTACTCGTCCATGACCCTGAGGACCGGCAGATCACCGGAAACACCCTCGATCGGATCCGTGACGACATAATAATGGTTGGTGCTGTTCAGCGGCACATGAACGCCATGCGACAGACCAAAGTCCCGTGCCCACATTCCGGTTGCGTTGACAACATGTTCGGCGCGCACCAGCCCCCGTTCCGTCTCGACACCGGCAACCTTGCCTCGTTCCACAACGATCCTGTCGACCTTGCAATCTTCAAATATCAGTGCCCCGCCGGCTCTTGCCCCTTTGGCAAGCGCCATCGTCGTGTCGATCGGATTGGTGTAACCATCTCCGGGAAACCAGAACGCGCTCTCCGCGCCATGCGCCGACAACAACGGCCATCTTTCCACGGCCTCTGAAATGGCAATTTCAGCCGCCCGGATACCGCAGCCATGCGCGTAGTCAACCTTGCGTCGCAATTCTTCGGTGCGCGCCTCGGTCAGGGCGAGCGTGATCGAACCGTTACGTTTAAAGCCGGTGTTCTGACCCGTCTCGCTCTCAAGGCGCTCCATGAGATCGAGACCATATCTGGCAAGCGCACTCATGACCGGAACGGCCTGGGCCTCGCTTACAAGACCGGCCGCATGCCAGGTCGTGCCACTGGTCAGTTTCTTGCGTTCAAAGAGCGCAACGGACCAGCCCGCTCTCGCCAGATGATAAGCTGTCGCACAGCCGACGATCCCTCCGCCGACAACGGCAACCTGGACGTCCGATGGAAGAGGCTTCGTCATTCTGGGTTAGCTCTTCAGGCGGCTGTTTTCAGGATCATAAAAAGGCAATTCGGTCACCGTTGCGCGCTCAGGGTTTCCCAGAATTTCGATGTCAAAAACGTCACCAGGCACGGCCGCGACCGTCAGGTAGCCAAGCGCAATGCGTTTGCAGATGCGAAAGCCGGTCCCGCCGGAACTCACATATCCGACCGGTTTGCCGTCCCGCAAAATCAGATCGGATGACAGCGGATCGGGCCCGTAGCCGTCCAGAACAAAGCCGGTGAAATGATAGTCCTTGGGCTGTTTGGCTTGTTCATAAAACGCTTCACGCCCGACGAACCTGTCTTTCTTCTTGCTGACGAACCGGTCGAGCCCGGCGTCGAAGGCCGTATACTCAACACCGAAATCGGCACCCCAGCCGTGGTAGCCCTTTTCAAGCCGCAATGCGTTGAGGGCGTAGGAGCCAAACTGGACAATCTCGTCAGTTGCTCCTTCGCGCATGATCGCGCCGTAAACCGTCTCAAGATCTTCACTGCGCATGTGAAGCTCCCAGCCGAGTTCGCCGACATAGGAAATCCGAAGGGCAATCACATTCGCACCGGCGATCGTGATTTCGCGCACCGACATCCACGGCGCTTCGTGCTTTGAAAGATCAGCATCGGTCAAGGGCTGCAGAATCTCGCGCGATTTCGGGCCCATGACCATCAGCGCTGCATCGAAAGCCGACCCGCGTTGCAATGTCACCCCTGCTTCCGGAAGGAATTGGACCATCCAGTCATGATCACGCTGGTCGGCAAGCGTAGGTCCACACAGGAGGTACCTGTTCTCCGCCAGCCGCGCGATCGTCGCTTCGGACCAGACCTTGCCTTTTGGTGTCAGCATGTAGCTCAGCTTGACGCGTCCAACGGCCGGCATCGCACCGCAAAACACATGATCCAGGAATCCGGTGGCGCCTGGTCCTTCCACCTCGTAGCGGGTGAAACCTCCATGGTCCATGACGCCGGCCCGATCGCGAATACCTTCGCTTTCCGCACGAACCGCCTCGTGCCAGGCCTCGTGATGGAAGGAGAGTTCGCCGTTGTCTTTGGCTGCATCTGTCTCGAACCAGAACGCACGCTCCCAACCCGCGACCTGACCGAAAACGGCGCCCTGGTTCTTCAGGGTCTCATAGAGCGGTGTTCGCTGGACCGGTCGTGCCGATTTCCAGATCCGGTGCGGATACGGGATCGCATATTGGTGCTCATAGAGCTCGCTGGCGCGCTTCGAGGTGTAGTCGAAGGTTGCCCAGTCACCGAAGCGGCGCGGATCCCACATGGACATATCCCATTCCGGCTCACCCTCTGTGATCCATTCCGTCAGGGTCTTGCCCGCTACAGCCGAATGGGTGATGCCAACTGGAAAACAGCAGGCATGATAAAAGTTCGGCAGCCCGAAGGCCGGCCCGCACAACGGCGCTCCGTCCGGACTGTAGGGAATGGGTCCGTTGATAAACCGGCTGACGCCGGCCTCGCCCAGGATCGGCACATGGCTGAGCGCCGCCTCAAGCACTTCGGCGATGTCATCGACGCTGTCCGGGAACAATTGATTGGCGAAACAGTCCGGCGTGCCATCCAGCCAGGCCGGACGCCCCTCGTGGCCGTAGGATCCGAGCAGGAGGCCGTTCCGTTCGCGGCGGAGGTAGTACATGATGTCCGGGTCACGCACGAGCGGGAAATTCTTGGGGTCCGCCTCCAGCTCCGGCAGGCTTTCCGTCACAAGGTACTGGTGCTCGAGTGTCACCACCGGCAGGCTTTGCCCGACCATTTCACCAACCACCCGGCCATAGTAGCCACTGGCGTTGACGACGGTTTCACAAACCACATCGCCCTTGTCGGTTGCAACAAGCCACGCGCCACCAAGCTGGCGGGTGATGCCGGTGACTTGCGTGAAACGCGCGATTACCGCTCCGAGATCACGCGCGCCCTTGGCAAGTGCCTGCGTCAACTGGCTCGGATCGACGTCGCCTTCATAAGGGTCATAGATGCCGCCAAGGACGCTTTCGCCAGACCTGAAATAGGGATGCATGGCATCCATCTCGGTGGGCGACAGCATCGCGAGATCATAGCCGAGCCCCTTGGAGATACCGACCAGGTGCCGGAAAAAATCCATGCGCTCGGGCGTATGGGCGGGCCAGAAGGCTCCTGTATGGCGGTAGGTGATCGGATAGTCGACCTCGGCACCGAGATCCTTGTAAAGGCGCCAGGCATAGTTCCCGGCCCGCATGCCGCCCCAACTATTGGCATAGGTTGGAATGTTACCGGCCGCGTGCCACGTGGACCCGCTGGTGAGTTCGTTCTTCTCGATTAACAGGGTGTCTGTCACCCCGGCTTTCGCCAGATGGTAGAGGATTGAAACGCCGACGGCGCCGCCCCCGATAATGACAACCTGCGCGTGGCTCTTCATCGGCTAGAGCCCTTCTGAAAGGTGAATGGGAAGACGCTCGCGCAAGACGGCCTCGATGTCCGCAGGCAAATGCGTCGGCACCGGCAGCGCCTCGATCTCCGAAACCCGGGCGATCGCCTTGTCCCAGACCGTCAGGGCTCCCGCCTCCAGCCAGTCGCTGACGCTCTGCCGGTCGCCGAGGCTTGGATAAAGATATTCCTTGGTCATGAGATCCAGGGTCTGAGCGGTTCCAAGGAAGTGCCCTTCGCCCGTCACCACCTGTTCAATCATATCCAGGTCAATCGACCCGTCGAACAGTTCGACCCCGCGCACCGTGCGCATGATGGCGCCGCACATGTCATTGTCGATGACAAGCGCTTCCTTGCTGGCGACCATGATCGAGCCGAGCATGCCGACGCTGAGGTTGATCATGTCCGCGCCTGCCTGTGCAGACAGCGCAATCGTGTAGCCTTTTTCGTAGCCCGACTGCGCGTCCGCGGTCTTGGCATCGGTCATGCCGGCGGAGACCGTGGAAGGAATGCCGAGGTTCAACAGCAGCTGAGCCGCTGCCGCATTGGCCACAGCCGCCTCCCCGGAGCCGCCTGTCATTGCCCCTGTCCGCAAGTCGGAGATAAATGCCAGAAACGCAAGAATGCAGGGGAAGCCCGGTTTCATCATGTTGACCAGCACCAGCCCTGCAAGAGATTCGGCAAGCCCTTGTGCCAGTGCACCTGCAAGGGCAGCCGGGCTTGTCGCCCCGGCCTGTGCCGCCGAACAGATCTGCAAGGGCATTCCCAGCCGGACACATTCCTGCATCACCTCGCAAGCCTCTTCTGCGAGCGTCAGCGGCGGCACCACGTGGCAGACAGAGGCAAAGCAGAAGGGCTGCGCGGCAAAGGATGTTTCTCCGAGTGCCGCATCCAGCATGCCGACCACCGGTGCAACATTGGCCGGTTCAAAGAAGCTTGTTCCGATGGGCTTGGAGGTTGCCTTCAGCCCGGCAAAGGCCGTGTTGATGTCCAGCACGAACGGGTCGGTCATGTCCCGGGCGACAACGGGGCGCAGCGAATAGTGAATGTTGTCGCATGCATCGACGACACGCATCAGGGAATAAAGATCTTCAAGCGTGCTGTCGCGGAAGGTCTGCGTCGCCGCCTCAAGAACCTGGACTGCTGCCCCGCCTGTGCCGATGTGAACGCGGCCGCCGCCGACTTCTATCCCGCGCTCCTGCACGAAGCCGGGCAGTTCGACGCGTTTGCATGCGCGCGCGATCATGTCCTCAACGAGCGGCCTTGAAAAGGTGATCCTTCCGTCGCTGCGTTCATTGGCGCCGTTGTCAAGAGCCAGCGACCGAATATCGGAGGGCGCACCGCCGACACCGATCTGCTCCAGGATTGCGAACGCCGAGTTGGTAATGTCCCTCAGCTTTTCGTCTGTCAGCGGGGCGAAGCGCCCGCCAATTGGCGGCTGCAGTGGTGTTGGTTCCGCACCGCTTGCCTTGCGTTTCAGTCTTGACCGGCGCATCGATGCCTTTCCGCAATCACTCTCTTCAGCGGAGTGTCATCGAAGAAACCGTCAAAACCAATTCAAAAAAGAGCGGAATTAAATGAATCAATTTCAGCCATATTCGGATCGTACGCGAATTGCCTGAGATTTTTCCGTCGCGGACTCTGGATTCGCCTCGGTTGGCACACTCCGGTGCTCGAATTGATCGGTACGCCTCCATCGCGGCCGCGTCGTCCCGAGACGCACTAACTCCGTTTGCGCCCACCTCATACAAGGCACTGCCTAATGCACTGAAAAATAGGCATAAATCTCTCCTTCAAGCTGCGAAAAGCAACAAGTTGAAGCCAACAGAAGTCGCCTGAAGGGAAATATTTGCTTGACTATGACACCGGTGTCATGACATCGATGTCATAAGAAAATCAGAGGGCAACCAGTGGCTACCATTTATGACGTTGCAAAAAAGGCAGGCGTGTCACCGAAAACGGTAAGCCGCGTCCTGAACCAGGATGCTCCCGTGTCCCAGAAGACACGTGAAGCGGTTACGGCCGCCATGAATGCGCTCGGATATGTTCCCTCCCATGCCGCCCGGTCGATGAAATCCTCAAAGTCCGGGCTCATCGGTCTCGTCACCGGCGCCATCAGCAACGCCGACGAAGCTGTATCGCCCGCCGGTCTGCCGGAACTTTTCATTGTTCAAGGGGCGCAGGCCATCATAGAGACCTCCGGCAAGACGCTGCTAATTTCAGATACCGGTGGCAGAGCGGACCGTGTCCCTGCCCTCATCAGAACCTTTCAGGAGCATCGCGTGGAAGGCATCTTGTATGTTGCCGACTTCCATAAACCGCTGGATTTTGCGCTACCCGGCGAGAACATCCAAAAAGTGCTAATCAATTGCTTCGACGACAGCGGCACGCCTGCCGTCGTTCCCGACGATGAAGGCGGTCAGTATGAGCTGACGCGCGAAGTTGTTGCCGCCGGCCATCGCCGGATCGCCTATCTGACCCTCGCGCCGGGAATGGTTGCGACAAAACTGAGGCTCGCCGGATTCCGGGCAGCGCTTGAAGAAGCCGGAATTGAGCATGATCCGGAGCTGGTGATGGCGACCGACCTGTTTGGCTCGCCGGGAGAGCACCAGCTGATCTGGGATGCGATTGAAAAGTTTTTTGCACTCGACAATCCCCCCACAGCAATCTGTTGCGGCAACGACCGCCTTGCCATGGCCGTTTACGGAATTCTGCGCAAGCGCGGCATCGCGGTGCCGGAAGAAGTCTCCGTCGTCGGATACGACGACCACCGCCTGATATCTGAAACGCTTTTCCCTGCATTGACCACGGCGGAGTTGCCTTACAGCGCGATGGGAGCGCGCGCCGCCCAACTGCTTTTGGACCTTTTGTCCGACCCGGCCAAGCCCTTGCCCGGTGCGCCTATCCGCATCAGCGGGCAGGTTCAGCGCCGCGGTTCGCTAGTCCGGCCGGGCCAGATGCAGGGTAACGTAATCAACCTGAATGGGAGGAACGAGAAATGAATAAAACGCTGATCCTGAGCGCATTGATCGCGGGAAGCCTGACGGGCTCCGCCCTGGCCCAGACAGAACTGAGCCTTTGGTACCACGGCGCCGGAAGCGCCAATGCAGAAGAGGCGCTGGTCAACCAGCTCGTCGAGGAATTCAATGCCAGCCAGTCCGACTGGACAGTGGTCATCGAAACGTTTCCCCAGCTTGCCTACAACGACGCTGTCGGAGCCGCTGCGCTCGCCGGAAAACTGCCAGACATTCTGGACGTGGACGGGCCGGTCATGCCGAACTGGGCCTGGGCGAACTACATGCAGCCTCTTGGCATCGACGAAAGCACCCTAGAAGGCTATTTGCCGGGACCGATCGGCCGCTGGAACGGCGAAGTCTATTCGGTCGGCCTGTGGGACGCAGCGGTCGCGCTGACGACACGGCGCTCGACCCTTGAAAAATACGGCATCAGAATACCGACGCTTGAAACACCCTGGACGCTGGACGAATTCAACAGCGCCCTGGAAACGATCAAGGCATCCGGCGACTTCGAGTACCCGCTCGATCTGGGCATGGCCTGGAAGGGCGAATGGTATCCTTACGCGTTTTCGCCCTTCCTGCAGAGCTTCGGCGGCGACATCGTGGACCGGGATAGCTATCAGAGCGCTGAAGGCATTTTGAATGGCGACGAGGCACTCGCCTTTGGCGAATGGTGGCAGTCTCTCTTCACAAATGGGTATGTGCCCGGCACCAGTCAGGATTCTGCTGACCGCGAAACCGGACTGCTTGAAGGCAAATATGCAATGTCCTGGAACGGCAACTGGGCCGCCTTGCCGGTTGTCGAAGCGTTCGGCGACGATGTCTTGTTCCTGCCGGCGCCTGATTTCGGCAACGGTTCAAAGATCGGTGCCGCGTCCTGGCAATTCGGCATCTCCGGAACCTCCGAGCATCCAGAAGGTGCCCGCGCCTTCATCGAATTTGCACTGCAGGACAAATGGTTTGCCGCCTTCTCCGACGGCACGGGCCTGATACCGGTTACGGCCAGCGCGGCCGAAGCGACCGAAAACTACAAGCCCGGCGGACCATTGGAAGTGTTCTACGGCCTCTCGAAGGAACAGGCACTCCTGCGCCCGGTAACACCAGGATACATCGTCCAGGCAAAGGTGTTTGAAAAGGCGCTGGCCGATATCGCGAACGGCGCTGACGTCGCCGATACGCTCGACGCGGCCGCGGACGAAATCAACGAAGACATCGAAAACAACGGCGGTTACGGCCACTAAACCGATCCTCCCTGGGCCGTCCGGCGAAAGCCGGGCGGTTCTTCCAGTGTAAGGAGACTGCCTCATGGCGTCGAAACTGACGCGGTCGAACCGCGCCGGCTGGCTGATGGCATCCCCCGGTATTGCCCTTATTGCCGCCTTCATCATCCTCCCGTTCTTCCTGGCGTTCACGTTTTCGCTGACAAACCAGCGTCTTGCCTCGCCAAACCCGACGAAATATGTCGGTTTCGAGAATTATCGGGACTTGCTGGGCCTCGCTTATTTCACGCTTGAGCCGGAGCGGGACGACGCGGGCGCGGTTGTGCGCAGTGCGGATGGGGACATCAAGTATCCGCGCCTCAGAAACTTTACCCGCAACAATCCCGACTACCCGAACCTTCAGGGTAAGCGGGAATGGTTCAGCTGGCAGTCAGGTGAAAACCGGAAAGTTGTCCTTGCCTCCGACGTCGTCTTCATGAAGGCGCTGGTCAACACGATTACATTCGTCGTCGTCGTGGCACCTGTCCAGGCTGGCCTTGCCCTCATTCTGGCACTGCTGATCAACCAGAAACTCCGCGGGATCAGCCTGTTCCGCGCGGTCTATTTCATGCCCGTCGTCGTTTCGATCGTGGTTGTTTCGCTGCTCTGGCGTTTCATCTATTCACCGGGCGACGGCTTGCTGAACAATCTCCTGTCTGCGCTGACATTCGGCGCATTCACCCCCCAGGACTGGCTCGGCAACCCGTCGACGGCACTCGGTTCCATCATTGCGATGTCCATCTGGCAGGGTGTCGGCTTCCACATGGTCATCTGGCTGTCCGGGTTGCAGACGATCTCACCAACCCTTTACGAGGCCGCGCAGATCGAAGGGTCGTCAAAATGGCAGACCTTCCGATATGTGACCTGGCCCGGATTGCGCAACACGGCGATCCTTATCCTGATCGTCATCACCATGCAGGCATTTGCCCTTTTCGCCCAGATCGAGGTGATGACCCAGGGCGGCCCGCTCGACAGCACCCAGGTTCTTGTCTTCCAGGCCTTTGAGCGTGGTTACGGCAAGCAGGATATCTCGGGCGGCTCCACGATTTCGGTCATCCTGTTCATCATCGTTCTCAGCGTTTCGCTTCTGCAACGCTGGCTCACGCGGGAGAAAAAATGATGGCTGCCGTTTCTGCTGACAATCGCGGTCTGAGGCTGGCCACGCGCTATGCCGTGCTCCTCCTGGTCGCGATCATCTTTGTCTTTCCGCTTCTCTTCATGGCGATGTCGTCCCTGAAACCTGATCAGCAATTGTTGAGCGACACCGATAGTCTGAGGGCGTTTCTCCCGGTCGGCGATATTTCGTTCAACAACTACTTCGCCGCCTTTGAACGTGCGCCGATTGGCGTCTTTGTCTTCAACTCGGTGCTGGTAACGGGGATCACTGTCGTCCTGACAATCCTGGTCTGCTCGCTTGCGGGATTTGCCTTCGTCTTTCTCGATTGGACCGGACGCGGAGTGGTGTTCTCCATCCTGTTGGCAACACTGATCATTCCCTACGAGACCATTTTCATCCCGTTGCTTTTGATGGCATCGCAACTGCCCTGGATCGGCACGGAAGGAATCGAGATCGGCTGGCTGAATACCTACCGGGTTCAGATCATTCCTTTCATCGCCGACGGTCTGTCGATCTTCCTGTTCGTCCAGTTCTTCAAGGATCTGCCGCGTGAGTTGATCGAGGCCAGCCGTGTCGAGGGGGCGAGCTGGTGGTTTATCTACCGCCGTGTCGTCATGCCTCTTTCAGGCCCGGTGATTGCCACGGCGGCAATCCTGAAATTTCTCTTCATGTACAACCAGTACCTTTGGCCGCTGATGGTTGTTCAGGCCGAAGAAATCCGGCCCGTCATGGTCGGGCTCGGCTACTTCACGGACCAGCTCAACGTGCCTTGGGGTGAGGTCATGGCCTATCTCACCATCATCACAATACCCGTTCTGGCGTTTTACCTGTCACTGCAACGCGTGTTCATCGCCTCTGTCGCATCCACGGGGGTCAAGGGCTGATGGTTCTGGCTCTCAAGGACAAATGGGTCTGGGACAGTTGGTACGTTCGATCCGATGATCTTTGGCACTGCTTCTTCCTGCAGGCGCCAAAGTCCATCGGCGATCCCGAACAGCGCCACTGGCATGTCTCTTACGGACATGCAACGAGCCGTGACCTGACAAACTGGAGCTATCTCGGAACCTGCTTCGAGCCCTCAAAAGGTCCTGCCTGGGACGACTACACTGTCTGGACCGGTTCGGTAATCAAGGAAGACGATGGCACCTGGCACCTCTTCTATACCGGGACCAGCAGAGAGGGCGATGGCAAGCACCAGAAGCTGGGCCACGCTGTCTCCAACGACCTCCACACATGGCAGCGTATCGGCTCGGGTCTCATTCTCGACCGGGACGACAGATACGAAGAATACGAAGACGGCCGATGGCACGACCGCGCCTTCAGAGACCCCTGGGTCATCAAGGACCCGCAAGGCGACGGTTGGCTGATGTACTTCACCGCCAGGAATGCCCGGGTCGCGGACAGCCAGGCCGCCGGTGCCATCGGGTTTGCAACCTCCAAGGATCTTTATGAGTGGACTTTGCAGGACCCTGTTTTTACCGGCGGGTTTGGGGAGCTTGAAGTCCCCCAGGTCTTCGAGCACGGGGGCCGCTGGTATTGCCTGTTCTGCACGGCGGCGCGTTTCTGGACACCTGCCGCCAAAAGTCTGATCGGCACGCCCATGACGGGAAGTCATTACCTGATCGGGGAAGATCCGAGGGGGCCTTGGCATGTTGCTTCAGGCCCGATGCTGGATGGCGCCGAAGTAGGTGCACGCTATGCCGCCCGGATCGTGAACGACGGTGGATCGATGAAACTCATGGGCTTCCTCATGGAGCATCCCGAAACAGGCGAATTCCGGGGCGTCATCGCCGATCCGGCCGATGTCTTCATCACGACGGACCACCGCCTGTCTCTCACCGAAACTGTTTAAGGGGAACGAACCAATGGCAGACGTTTTGCTGAAAGCCATCAAGAAAAGTTACGGACCGGTCGAGGTGATCAAGGGCGTCGACATCGACATCAACGACGGTGAGTTCGTGGTCTTTGTCGGCCCATCCGGCTGCGGAAAATCGACATTGCTCAGGATGATCGCCGGACTGGAGGACATCAGCGGCGGGACGCTGGAAATTGCGGGCAGAGTCGTCAACGACATCGAGGCATCCGAGCGCGGCATCGCCATGGTGTTTCAGTCCTATGCGATCTTTCCGCATATGACCGTGCGCGAGAACGTGGCCTTCGGCCTCACGATCGCCGGAGCGTCCAAGGCCGAAAAGGAAGCCAAGGTCGCCGAGGCGGCGCGTATTCTGCAGATGGAACACTTGCTCGACCGCCGCCCAAGCCAACTCTCGGGCGGGCAGCGTCAGCGTGTGGCGATCGGTCGTGCGATCGTCCGAAAACCTGAAGTCTTTCTCTTCGACGAGCCGCTTTCAAACCTTGATGCAGCTCTGCGGCTCGACATGCGCATCGAAATCGGAAAACTCCATAAGTCGCTCGGCGCAACCATGGTCTACGTGACCCACGATCAGGTTGAGGCGATGACCCTCGCCGACAAGATCGTGGTTCTGAAGGATGGCTACGTGCAGCAGATCGGCGCACCCATGGATCTCTACCACAACCCGGCAAACCGGTTCGTTGCAGGCTTCATCGGAGCTCCATCGATGAATTTCCTGGATGTCGAGATTGTCTCGCGCGAGGGCGACAGTGCCCGGATACACTCGGACCTGGTCTCTGAAATTACGGTGCCTGCCTGGCGCGAAGGCGTACCGTTTTCCGGCCGGGCGACTCTCGGCATCAGGCCGCAGGATCTGCGCACTGTCGACACCGGTGGCATTTTGCAGGGCAACGTTGCCATTGCCGAACGGCTCGGGATCGAGACCGTGGTGGACATAACCTTGAAGGACGGCAGCCGACTGCTTGTCTCTCTTCCCGAAGATCGTGTGTTCGAACCGGGCCAACCCGTTGAACTCGGCTTCGACCCGGCCCGGGCGCACCTGTTTGCCCTTGATGCAGAAGCCACCAGGAACGCGGCCTAGCAATGAAACCCTTGCTCATACTGGATCAGCATTTCCGCAAAGTGGAAGAACTGTTTCGACCGCAGACCTTCGATGCGCTTTGCGGCCTTTGCGACGTCAAAGGGGGCCGGAACTGGCCGATGCCGCGCCAAAACATCGACGATCTGCTGCCGGACGCTGCCTTTTACGTCGCCGCCAGACCGGAACTGACGGCGACGCAGGTAACAGCGGCCACCAAGTTACGAGCGACAATCGAGGTGTCCGGTGCCTTCCGGGACGGTCTCGACTACGAAGCCTGCTTTGCCAGCGGTGTCGAAATTCTCTCAAGTTCACCCGGCTTTCGTTCATCCGTTGCCGAGATGACGCTGGCGATGATCCTTGCAGGTGGGCGGGGTCTGGTTGCTGAACATGAAGCATTCCGGCGTGGCGCCGAACGTTGGCTGGACGACCGCGAAGAGAGTGATTTTTCGTTGTTCGGCCAGACGGTCGGCTTCCTGGGATATGGTCAGATCTCGCGCGAAACCCACCGGCTGATGGCGCCTTTTGCCCCGCGGGTTCTTGCGTTCGATCCTTATGCCGATCACAGCGCTGAAGGCGTCACATTTTGCGACCTGGATACGCTGATCTCCGAAAGCCGTGTGGTTGTGGTTGCCGCAGTTCCTTCGGAAGACACGCGCGGTCTCTTGAGTGCGGACCTGATCGCGCGCCTCCGGCCCGGCGCCCTGGTCGTTTTGGTCAGCCGGGCCTGGTGCGCCGATTTCGACGCTCTTGTCCGTGCGGCCCAAAAGGGGCGCATCTGCGTGGCAACGGACGTTTTCCCCGAGGAACCACTTTCCGCCAACGATCCAATACGTCAGGCACGAAACGTCATCCTGTCACCGCACAGGGCAGCCGCCGTGCCAGAAGGACGGCAACTGATCGGTGACATGATACTTCATGATGTGACGGCCATTCTGGAAGGACGGCCTGAGCGCCAACTCAAGGCAGCAGATCCTGACCAGGTTCAAAGCCTGGTGCGTGCGCAAAACAGCATAAAGGCCATTCCGAACACGTAGTGCCCTCCTCTGCGGAGCGTTGCCGGCACATATCTGTCTTCGCGAACGCAGCCTGTGGTAGAAAGATCAAGAACCGATTTCTGGGAAATTTGTCGCCAACTTGATCTGGCTGCGCATATGGGACAACACGAAGCGAGACTGTGTTTTGGGATGCTTAGAAGCGCGTTGCTGGTCTGCGCAGCTCTGCTTCTGCTCGTCATTCAGTCCAATGCACAGGAAAAGGTGTTCGTTGGCGATGTTCCCCTGCCGGACAATGTTGTTTCACCGTCCTCGGCGAAGAGCCCTTTCCTGGGAACCTGGACTGGAAAGTGGGACGAGCGCAAAAACCATATTCTTATCGTCGAAAACGTCAGCGATGACGGGCGCGCGGACGTTGTCTATGCCGTCGGCCGGGACCCGCACAATTCCGGCCGCTGGTTCAGACGGAAAGCGCAAGTTGAAGGAGACACGCTCCAGTTTGACGACGGCGGTTTCCCCGCGCGCTACTCGCTGTCTGCGTCCGGTCGCATTCGCGGTGTCTTCGACGGCAACAAGGGCTTTGCGGTGTTGCAGCGCCAGGACCTCGCAGAGCTTCTTGCGTCTCCGAAAAGCGACTGGTTTACGATCGGCAGTGTTGAATTCCTGAAAACCGATTTGGTCGAAGACGGTCGGAACGTGCGCCTTGCCACTGTCCTCTTTCGCCCGGATGGGCCGGGCCCTTTTCCGCTCGCGATGATCCATCACGGGTCCACGGGATCCGGCAAGAACCCCAGGGCATTTGACCAGGTTTGGTCTGCGGACTGGCTTGCCGACATCTTGAACGAGAAAGGCTGGCTGGTCGCCTTCCCTCAAAGACGCGGCCGAGGTGGCTCTGACGGCCTCTACGATGAAGGTTTCGCCGAAGACCGTTCAAAGGGCTATTCACCTGAAGCTGCAGTGTCATTGCCCGGAGCCGACAGAGCGTTGGTGGATGCCGATGCCGCGTTAACTGCACTGAAGCGCCGCGCGGATGTCGACGATGGCAAGACCCTGCTTGGCGGCATGTCCCGTGGCGGGGTCGTCGCCATTTTGCAGGCCGGCCATAAGCCGCAGGCCTTTTCGGGCGTGCTCAACTTTGTTGGTGGCTGGGTCAGCGAAAACTGGGGGGATCCGGAGACCAATCCGACACTCTTCAGGCGAATTGGGGCCTTTGACGGACCTGTCTTGTCGATCTACGGCGAAGAAGATCCTTTCTACAGCGTCGCCTATTCGAAAACATACCTTGCTGAAATGGAAGAGCTTGGCACCGACCATCGACTTCACGTCGTCAAAGTCCCGGGTCATGGAAACGGCCACTGGGCCCTCTTCGTTCCAAACCTCTGGGAAGAGACCGTCAGCGATTTTTTAAAGGAGACAGACTGATACTTGCGTGCAGGGACGCGCAGGTGCAGACACGTCCGGCGAAGCGACCAGCAGCAAAAAGAACTGAGACCACGGGCGCACCCGCCGATTGGGCGTTGGTCCAAAACGCCATGTCTGCGGGTGGTCGTTTTACGATTTCTGCTGAAACGCTTCCCGGTATTTTTTCGGTGTTGTTCCAACACCTTGCTTGAACGACCGGGCAAAGTGAGCCTGGTCGGCGTAGCCGGAAAGAAATCCGATTTCGGCAAGTCCGGGCCCGTCTTCAGCGCACAGGTGATCGGCCGCAATCTGGAGGCGGGCTTCGAAAAGGATCCTGGAAAAGCTGGTCGATTGGCTGGCCATGCGCCGTTGCAAAGTCCGTTCGGAGGTTGCCGCGTATTGAGCCAGCGACTTTAACGTCCAGCGCCTGAGTGGATCTTCTGCAATGGCTTGCCGCAGCACGTTGGGGTCCTGATGATCGGTTTTCGAGAAACCATCCAGCCGATCCGGGAACCGTGCACTGAGCGTGGCACGACCAACGGATTGATTGAGCACATGTTCCGACCAGACACCGTCCTGGCGCCAGAAGTTGCCACCTTCATCTTTGAGTGTCACGGGCTCGGCACCAAGGTCTTCGCAAAGTCGTGCGATCAGCCCAAAGACCAGCAAACTTTCGACCGCGGATGGCGGAGGCCCGTTGTCTCTGGCGACATGATGGAGTTGAAAACTGTCCGGACTGACCTGGACTGTGTCCACGCGATGACGTCCGTGACTGAAGGTTTCCAGCCGGGCCCATCGGTCGAGAAGGTCTGCGAGACTTACCGCTTTTCGCAACGCGAGGACAACGGGTTCGGGCGGCATCTGTGGCACGGCGTCCGAGATGGCGAGGATTGCCTTCGGGCCGTGGTCCTGCAAGACGCGGTCCAGAAGATCTCGCTTGGTTCCGCGCCGAACATGCGCACCTGTAGGCGCAGCCATCGGGACAGAAATTCCCTGGTTCGCAAGACCCATCGCGACGAGGCGCATCATCGCAGCAGAGGCAAAATCTTCGTCGGCTGAAGTCAAACGGCCAGGTCCCCTTGTTTAAGCGGAAACTGCTCAATTCTCACCCCTGTCGCCGCCCGGATCGCATTGGCAATGGCGGCGGGACCGGCAACAATCGCGGTTTCCCCGGCACCTTGCGGTGCTCGCGCACTTTCGACAAGTTCGATCACCATGTCCGGGACATCGCTGTTGCGGGGGATTGGGGCATCTATGAAAGTCTGGGCCATTACAACGCCTTTGTCGGTCGGCAAATTGTCGGTGAAGATCATGCCGATGCTCCAGGCGAGATTGCCTTCACATTGGGCGCGCACCTGATCGGGATTCACCACCATGCCGCAGTCGTGGGCACACCAGAGCTTTTCAACCTTGGTCGCGCCGTTGTCTTCAACCGCGACGTCGGCGACGACGGCGGCATAACTCGTGCCTTTGTAGATCCCGCACGCTATGCCGCGCCCCTTTCGAAGGCCATCTTCGTAACAGGGAGGGTGTTCCCAATCCGAAATCTCAGCCACCCGCTGCAAAACCGCTCTCAGAAGCCGGTCGTCAATGTGTTTCAAACGAAACTCAAGCGGATCCTCGTTCGCCACTCGCGCGGCCTCATCCATGGCGCACTCGATGGCAAGACCATTCGGCCCCGCACCGAGGCCTCTCCATGCTGCCGTGTGCACGGCCAGGCGCTTCACGTCATATGCCGCTCGCGCGCGGCCCAGCGCGTAGGGCGGAACCATCCCGCGGGCAACGCCGTCATCGCCGATCAGCGCATCGGTCGCCCGCTGCATCCATTTTGGCGCGACCGCAGAGGTGAAGAATATGTGCGACGAGACTTGTCCGTGATCCCAGTCGGTTACCTTGCCGTCAAAGACGCGCGCCCTGACCCGGTGAGAGGCCGGTGGGCGATGATAACCCAAGGTGAACTCCTGGGCGCGGGTCCACTGGACCTTGACCGGAGCCCCCACCCCGCGGGCCAGCGCCGCCGCTTCCAGCTCAACCGTTGCACTGACTTTACCCCCAAAACCGCCGCCGACACGCATGGATTGCAAGGTCACACCATCCGCGCCAAACGCATCCAGAAGCACATCACGCACATAAAAGGCATCCTGAGTCCCGGACCAGACCGTCAGGGCCCCGCCTTGCCACTCCGCAACGGCAACCCGTGGCTCTATGGGACTGTGCGCGGCAAGCGGCACATCAAGGCGCTGATCCACGTCATATTTCCCGTCTTCCGGCACACCATCCAGCACGCTATGTGGCAGGCCACCGGCGGCAAGGTTGGCATCGATGTCTATCGTCTCCTGAATGTCGACATTCTCTGGCGTCCCGGTGACGTCCCAGCTGACAGCAAGGGCCTCAGCAATCGCGTCCAAAGCGCCCGACCGCTCTGCAACGATGCCTAGGCCCTGGGCCTTGCCTATCGCCGGTCCGCAATCTTCCACGATTGCAACAAAGCCTGGAACCGTCCGTGCATCATCCGCGTTCCAGGAAAGCGGACGTGTCGAACGCTCGACAGATTCTGGCGCCCTCAAGACCCGGCCGAACAGCTGGCCTGATCGCATGACGTCACCTGCATAAAGCGGCCGGCCTGTCACGATGTCCTGCCCCTGAACGATTTCAGGTGACCTGCCGATGTAGCCACATTTTTTCATCGCCCGAAGCTCTGACCCCGGCCGGGGCGTGACAGCAATCTCGCCGCTGTCCCGCCCCGCTTCCAGAGCGTCTCTGAGAGACGCACAAGCTTGCGCCAGAGGTTCGGCGAACAACATCATGCTTTCGCTGCCGACCGTTGCCTTGACCCGATCCATACCGGTGTCGTGAAACGCCACGTCAACCCTATCCCAGTCAGCACCGAGTTCGGTGCACGCGATCTGTTTGAGGCCGGTCGCAATGTTCTGCCCCATCTCGACACGCGGCAGGGTCAGGCTGAAGCGGTTGTTATTGAAAGAGATCCAGCCGATTGCGGTTTTGGCATCCGGCTCAGGGCGCTTTGGGATGACGGGGATCTGAGAATAAACAAGTGTTCCGGCGCCTATCAGCGCGAAAATCCCGCCCCCAACGCCAGCCAAGAACGTTCTCCGCTTCATATGCTCGCCTCCACCAGGCGGGCGATCGCGGCGCGAATGCGCGGGTATGTGCCGCATCGGCAGAGATTACCGTCCATCGCTTCTTCAATTTCGGCTTCGCTCGGTCGCGATCGGTTTTCCAGCAGTGCGACAGCGGACATGATTTGACCCGCCTGACAAAATCCGCATTGCGGAACGGATAGATCGAGCCAGGCCTGTTGGACCGGATGCAGATCGTCTTCACCGGCAAGACCTTCGACGGTTCGGACGGTGCCACCATCAACGTCGCGTGCAAGCGTGATGCAGGACCGCGTTGCAACGCCATCGACGATCACCGTGCATGCCCCACAAAGGCCAACCCCGCAGCCGAACTTCGCGCCCACAAGATTGAAATGCTCGCGCAAGAGGACCAACAAGGTCTCCTCGCGCCAGTCATCGGGAATGTCATGTGTTTGACCATTAAGCGTGAAGGACATGGCAGGCTCCGGTTTGCTGTTGCTGGTAGGCAACTAGGAGCCTTCAGGTGCCCGTTCTTGAACAATCACGCCAAAATGGGGATCTGCTCGTGCTTCGGTGTTCGCTCAGCGGGCGGCGATGGATTTGACCTACTTCCAGCTGCCCGTGGCATACGCATCTGCTGCAAACCGGGCAAAGCTTCTTGGTTCGCGGCCAAGGGCGCGTTGCAGACCGTCCGAAGTGCTTGCGTTCTTGCCGTCGAGAATCTCGGCAACAAGCGTGGCAACAAAACTCGCGCCATCCTTCGGAAAGCCTTCGGCAATCAGTGTGCCTTCGAATTCTTGCGGCGTGACGGTTCTGTAGGACACCTCCCGCCCGCTGACCTCGGCAATGCAGTCCACCGCTTCGCTCCAGGTCAGCAGTTCGGGGCCGGTGATTTCGTATATCTTTCCAATGTGATTGTCATCCAGGAGCGCGGCCACCGCCACGTCGGCAACATCATCGAGATCAACCCAGGGCTCGGGGGCGCCGGAGTCCGGGGCGGACACTTCGCCGCTCATAACGCCATCGAGGAAGCCGCCCTCGTTGAAGTTTTGCATGAACCAGCTGGGCCGCAGGATCGTCCATTCCAGGGAGGACTCAATCACCAGCTTTTCGCAGGCTTGTGCGCGTGCTTCATTGCGTTCAGAAAGCAGCACAACGCGCCGCAAACCAGCCTGCTCCGCTTTCTCCACGAATGCCGCAATTACGGCGTGCGCGGAGGGCACCGCAAGATCCGGGGAATAGGCGACATAAGCCGTTCTCATTCCTGCAAGAGACGCCTGCCAGGTTTCGGGCTTCTCCCAGTCAAAGGGGATCTGACTTCGGCGGGTCCCGTGACGCACTCCCAATCCACGCGCTTCAAGACGCTGGACCACTCTCTTGCCCGTTTTTCCGGACGCACCGATGACAAGTATCTCAGATGACATGATGATTTCCTGGTGTCTTCTTCATTTGGAACGTGGTGTCGGCGACTTCAGTCCGTCGCCAGGCCGAAATGCGCCAGAGCCTTTTCCGCAATCAGGACCCCGCCGGACTCCTGGACAAAATGACCGCCGTTCGCGATCTCCAGCGGAACCGGACAGCCCTTAATGATGGTGCGCATGAAATTCATGACGTCGGGCCCAAGCATCTTGTCTTTCATGCCGATCGCCATGAAGCTTTCGCCGGTCCATTCGTTTGACCAGAACTGTGCCGCGCGCTGCGACGTTGCGACTCCAGGCGCGTCCATCGTTGTCGCGATCAGATGCGGAAACTTCCGGACACCTGCCTTGTAGCGCTGATCGGGAAACGGAGCTTCGTAGGCTTCGGCCTCCAGGTCAGTGATCACCGGCTCGTTCTTCTGCATGATGAACCGGACCGGGACGTCTGGACTTGAATCGATATCGGCCTTCCAGGCGTCGAACGCCGGACTGTTGACCGGGCCGGCCATCAGGCCTGTGTTCATGATCAACAAGCGCTTGAAGCGGGTTTTCATTTCCATCGGCAGCGTCAAGCCGAGAACACCGCCCCAGTCCTGCACGACGAGCGTGATGTTCTTCAGGTCCAGACGCTCGATCAGCGCCAGCATGTAGTTCCGGTGAAAATGAAAGGAGTAGGTGTCGTCGTCGACAGGCTTGTCGGACTTGCCGAAACCCAGCCAGTCCGGCGCAATCACGCGCACGCCCGCGCCTGCGAAGACCGGGATCATTTTCCGGTACAAAAAGCTCCAACTAGGTTCTCCGTGCAGGAGCAGAAACACCTCGTCGGCGGTCGGGTCGCCTTCATCGAGATAATGTCCGCGAAGTCCTTCATAGCCTTTCAGATCATCGATGTAATTCGGGAAAAAGGAGTAATCGGGCAGCGCCTCAAAGCGCGAGTCCGGGGTGCGGAGTGCATCGATCATAGGTGTGCCTCTACTGAAATTAGGTCAACTGACCAATAATTAGGTCACTTGACCTAATTCGTCAAGCCTATATTCTGATTGTTGTTGGGAAACCGGCGGGGCATAATCGCCTCGCATCAGAAAAGTTGAAGAGGAACAAGCGATTACCGCCCAAACCCGATCGCCCAAGGAAATTCTCATCCTCGATTGCGCATTGAAGCTGCTCATCGAGACGGGGGATGCCGGGCTCACCCTTCGCAAGCTCGCGGAGCGTGCCGGCATGCGGCTCAGCAATGTGCAATATTACTTCAAATCGAAAGACGACGTGCTCGTGGCCATGGTGGCCCGCTACTTCGAGGAATGTACCGCAACACTGATGAAGCTGACGCAGCAGAGCGAAGCTGCAGGCGCTCGTGAACGTGTTCGCTTTCTTGCGCTTTCCGGTCTGGCCCATGGCCAGGAGATCTCCGATATGTGCCGCGCATTTCGCGAGATCTGGGCGATTTCCAGCAGGAACGAGATGATCGACCAGTGTCTGATCGACTACTACCGGACTTTCGCCGATGTAATGGTCAATTTTGCATTCCCGGATGGCCTGGATGATACCGGCCGCGCGCGTGTCCAGTCCCTGCTGATCCCGTTTTTTGAAGGCTATTCGATCACCGGACGGTCTGTGCCGCTCGATCTTGAAGACACGGCGGACATGCTGACGGACCTGACGCTTTCCGTTTCAGAATGACAGCGGCTGTCCGCCCGGATGACGGTCAATGGCCGAAGCAATGCCAGCCTTGAGTTGATGATACGCAACTGGACGTGAGCGACTTCGCTAACGCTGGAAAACGCGGGACCGTAACAGGCCGTCTTGTTGCTACTGCAAATTCACGGAATGGCTGTCAGTCCTCGAGCCCTTCACGGCTCTCCCAATCAATTTCGGGCTGCTGACCAATGATGCCATGCGGATTATGGCTTCCGTCATTGATGTAGTAACCGAACCGGATCTCATCGAAGTCCACAGTCTCCTTGATGCCCGGCAACTGGTAGATGCGGCGCGTGAAACGCCACAGCAGCGGATAGTCAATAAGACGCTTTCGAGTACAGCGAAAATGCGTTGCATAGACCGTATCGAAACGCACTAGCGTCGCGAACAGGCGGACATCTGCCAGGGTCATTCCATCGCCCAGGAGATATTTCTGATCCGCCAAGCGGGCCTCGAGCGCGTCCATCGTCCTGAACACGGTATCGACCGCCTCGTCATATTCGTCTTGCCGCTCTGACTTTCCGGCGCGGTAGACCGCATTTGATAGACCGTCAAAAATGAATTGTGTCAGGTCCTCGAGCTCAGCGTGTCTGCCGGCCGGACGCAGATTGATATTGGTGGCAACTGCGTCGATGGCCGCAATGATGTTGACGGAAGAGTTGGACAGAATTTTTCCTGCCTTCGCGTCCCAAAGGATCGGAACGGTTGCACGTCCGGTAAAGTTAGGAACCGTCCTGGTATAAAACTGGTGAACATGCTGGACATCAGCACGGCCCGGAATCGGCCCGCCTGGCAACAAGCCGTATCCCTCAATTCTTCGGCCACCAGCCCATTGGACCCGGATCGTTTCGCCCAATTCAGAAAGCGCAAGCGTAATGACCGCACCGTGTGACCACGGACAGCTTGCGGAGGCCACGAGATAGAACCTCTCGCGCTCTTCGCCGATCAGCCGCAGGACCTCATCGTCGATGGTGTCCGCAAGGCTGCTTGTTTCGCGGCGGTAGGTCCCGGAAACCATAGACTGATCCGCAGCATCGTCCCACTTACCGTCGACCAACATTCCCATTGTCGCTGCGCCCCTTGTTCATGCGTTCATTCACATGGGTCTTTTTTGCGGCCTGACAACAGTCTTTGTCTGAATGTCGTTGAGCGGCGGTTTCACAAAACAAGATGTTCTCCGTCGCGCGCGGAGTAATGCGAAGCCAGGAACCCAAAACACCCGATGCGGCGCAGGCTGCCTGGCAGTCGCCTATCCAACTTCGTCACCGGCGACCTGTTCCAGAAGCCAGTCTCGGAACTTCGCCACTTTCGGTGAATCGGCCAAAGCCTTCGGCCGCAGCAGATAATATGCATAGACAAGAGGCGTACTCAATTCGGCATCAAAGGGACGCACGAGACGGCCTGACGCAATATGGTCTGCCGCCATCCGGTCACCGACCAGTGCGATACCCTCCCCGTCAAGCGCGGCGCGTACAGCCATTTCTTCCTTGGTAAAACGCGGGCCGTCAAAGGGATCCACGTTTTGCGCGCCTGCTGCCAGGAGCCATATGCGCCAACTGCCTTCAACTTCCTTCCACTCGACGTGCAGCAACGTGTGATGCTTCAGGTCTTGCGGCGATCTCAATGCCGGCCCGGCACTCAGTAGATCTGGGCTGCACACCGGTGTGGCGCGCATCGAAAAGAGACGGTCGCTCAGGACGCCTTCGTAGCCGCCCGGCCCGTAGCGGATGGCGATATCGGCTTCGCCCCCGGCAAGGTCGATGAGACGATCCGTGCCGTCGATCCGCAATTCGACCTCCGGATGTTTCTGCCGAAACGTGTCGAGGCGAGGAACAAGCCAAAGCGAGCCGAAGCCCGGGCTGACGCTGATGGCCAGCGCGTTGTCATTTCGCGGGTTTCGCATGCGGGCCACGCCTGCCGAAAGGCTGTCAAAGCCCTCCGTCAGGAGCGGTAGAGCAGCAGCACCCGTGTCGGTGAGCCTGAGCGCGCGGGTCAAACGATGAAAGACCGGTGCCCCGAGCCACTCCTCAAGAGCTTTGATCTGGTGACTGATCGCGCCCGGGGTCACGCCCAACTCATTGGCGGCCTTCGCAAAACTCAAATGCCGCGCAGCGGCTTCAAACGCTCTCAAGGAACGGAGTGGCGGTAAATCTCGACGCATATCATGCATTAGAAAAGCTAATTCATGCGGTGAAATCAATTCCTTTGTCACAGGGCTCGCGGTGCCGAATAGTCGAACCCGAAACTGAACAAAGCACAGATTTTGTCCCTCATCTCACGCAAGAAATCATAAAATGACTGTAGACGGATCATCAGCCCCGCGATTGCGAACGGATTACGCCCTCGGCGTCGGTCTCCTTGTCGCGTCGGCTGTTACATTCAGTACGGCGGGTCTTTTCACCAAGGGCGTGGAGGCCGGGGCCTGGGCCGTGATTTTTTGGCGGGGCGTCTTTGCGGTGCTGGCGACAACCGCCTGGGCGGCTGAACGAAGCTCATTGAGACGAGAGTTCCTCGGCATGGGCACGGCGGGGCTTACAGTCGCATTGGTCGGCGCCGCCGGCCAGGTGGCCTTTATTTCCGCCTTCAAGTCGACATCGATTGCCAATGTCGCGCTGATTTATGCGATCGCCCCACTCATTGCAGCTCTCATGGCGTGGGTGGCAATCGGAGAACGCATGGAACGAAGAACCATGTTCTGCGCCGCGGCTGCCTTTGCCGGCGTCGGGATCGTCGTTTGGGGGTCCGTCGGAAGTCTGGACCTTTGGGGAGACTTCCTGGCTCTCTTGATGACGCTGGTCATGGCATTGATCATGGTCGTCTACCGGGCGCGACCCGAGACGCCGAGCGCCGGGCCATCGGTCATGCAGTCAGCCTTGCTGCTGCCGCTGGCAATTGTGCTCGGCACGCCGTTTCAGACTGCACCCCAGGAAATCGCGATACTTGCAGCCTTTGGAATTCTCTTTGCGATCGCATCTGTCACGCTTGCAGAAGGCGCAAAACGTGTTCCTGCGGGACAGACCGCGCTTATCGGAGCTTTGGAGACACCGCTTGCCCCTTTGCTCGCATTGTTGGTCCTGTCGGAGATACCACCTGTCGCAACATTGACCGGCGGCGCCGTCATCTTTGCGGCGGTTCTCATTTCGATGTGGAGGAGACCCGGCACGAAGGTCTAACGGCAACCAGCCAGGTCCCAGGTTCGAAAAACAATCCTGCTAAAGATCTTTCTCCATGGTCCGGAGCAGCCGGAACCGGGTCTTTCCGGTTTTGCCACCGAGCGAGATCACGAAAGGCACCAGGCCGTACTTGGTCGTGTTCACGTATCCCGCCAGCGTACGCTCACCGGGGATCGTGCCTGTCTTGTACCGGGACCCCGCCCGGGTTTTTGGAAGCAGCTCGGCATAAGGCGCAAACTCCTTCAGAACCTTGGCCAAGCCGTAAGTGGAGAAGCGGTTTTCGGGGCTGATGCCGGAGCCTTCCTTGAGCTCGATAGCGCCGTCGATCCCGTGCTCTGCAAAGATCTCCGAGGCAACTTTGAGTGATTTCTCGAGGCTGACAGGCCCACCCAAACGATGTGCACCAATCTCCAGAAAGATCTGGTTGGCAATGTAGTTGTTCGACCCCAGCAGCAGCAAGGTAAGGACCTCTGACAGGGGGCGCGACTGGCGGTGCACATGAACGGGCTCCAGGTTCGCGGGAATGGATCCGACTTTGATGTCGCCTTCAACGCTCCCGCCGGCCTTTTCGATAAAGGCGGCGAGAAGCTCACCGGCATACCGCACGCCCACGGCAGGATCTTTTGGAGCAAGATTAATGCGCCCTCGTCCGTTGGGACCACGCTCGCGGAATTGGCTGATTGCCAACGGCGTGATCGGGGTCTGCTTCTCGGCAGAGCGCACCGAGTTTCCCTTGCGCACGGCATGGATCGTATTGAAATTTGCGGCGAAGGCGGAGTTCAGGGCGTCATATGACTTGTTGGTGTCTTCGATACCGGGGATGCGCAGGTCTGAAGGGTAATAGCTTGCATCAAGAACGAGCCCTTTAAAAGGCTCCTTGCCGGTCGCGGCAACGAGGTCGGAAGCGAGCAATTCGAGCTCTTCGGACACAAGGAAGGGATCGCCACCGCCGCGAACATGGAGCACCCTGTCGCTGTCCAGGTAAAAGCTGGTTTCAAACCGGTAATCGCTCCCCAGAACCTCCATCGCCAGCCATGCGGTGACGATCTTGGCAACAGAAGCCGGCACGAAGTTCCGGTCAGCGTTTTGCGCCACCAGTTCATTGCCTTCTTCATCCAGCACGAGCACGACACCCGATGGCGCGGCCGCTGATATCTTGCCTTTAAGATCAGCCAGAGCCGGTTGGGCAAAAAGGAAGAAGGCAAAAGTAACGGTAAGCAGGCGCATGAGAGCTCCAGTCAGCCACGGCAGTGCAGCTGGTGAACACGGGTCGTCGACCCTTTTCGTTGACGAACCCGAAGAATACCGTCAATTCCGGTCCGGCAGCAGCGATCATTGGCAATTTGCACTGATTTTGCGTGCCTCTTGTCAAACTGGACCCAAAGCGGATGTTCGGGAAGCCCGCAACTAGGGGTCGCTTCAAGGCCTTGTCTGCCGATGCTGCGCGATGAATAAACAGCCGTTGCTAGAGTAGCCCTGTTCTCGGGGCGACCGCCCGAGGCTCATCCCGCACGAGATTTCTTCGCACCGTTCTCACGCGTTGCGAGATACGCGCCGCCGACCACAAGAGCTGCTCCGACGACCGTGAACCCCAGAATGGGTTCGTCCCACAAGACGAAGCCGATAATCGCGGCGAACACGAGCGACATGTAGATCCACGTGTTCACCTTGTCACCCGGTGCGATTGAAAAGGCCTTTGCGTAGAAGAACTGCCCGACAATGGTGCATAACGCGATGAAGAACACCTGGATCATCTGATCTGTCGTCGGCCACTGCCACACCCAGGGAAGCGACACAGTCGACAGCAAAAGCGCAAAGAAGGCGAAATAGAACATCTGCCTGTCCGGGGGCTCCGTGGTCCCCAGGGACCAGATCACGAGCGCGGCCGCTGCGCCACCCAAAGCGGCGAGCAAGGCAGAAACCTCTCCGACGGAAACGTCCACGCGGTCAGGGCGCACGATCAGCATCACGCCAATGAAGCTGATGAGAACGCCGAGCCAGACATACCGGTCTGACAATCTGCGGAAGATCAGGAGCGCCAAAATCGGTACGAAGAGCGGGCCCATGGATTGCAGGATGACAGCGTTGGCGAAAGGGATGTGCCTCACCGCGTAAAAATAGGTCACGATGGCACCGTAGGTGAAAACGGATCTCAGGAAGTGCTTCCCCAGCTTGCCAGTTTGAAGACCGCCAGCCGGCGGGCGAACCATGACCCACAAGCACATGAGGACGAACATCCAGATGTTGGTCCAGAACACGAGGATAAGGACATTCAGTTCGCTGGACGCGTGTCGCGCGACTGCAGGTGCGAGGGCAAAAAGAAACGCTGCGGCAATAACATAAGCGGCCCCTCGCCAAATCTGGTTTCCTGTCGCAGGCGCCGCCATTCGCCGCTCCCCTTGCCGCATGACGATTAACTGACGCTTTGATAGCAAAACACTACTGCCAACTGTGTGGCAGTAGTGTTTTGCTGTATGCGTGAGATCAGGAGGAAAAACGATGTCCAGATCAGCGCGGCTCTTTGAGGTCATTCAGCTGCTGAGATCGGCAAACAAACCGCTCTTGGCCCGGGACCTTGCCAGCGCGTTGGAGGTGTCGATACGGACGGTTTATCGAGACATCGCCGCGCTTCAAGCGATGCAAACTCCGATCCTGGGGGAACCGGGCGTCGGCTACGTCATGCGAAAGGGCTACGACCTCCCGCCGATCAACTTTGATGTCGAAGAGGCGGAGGCGATTTCGGTCGGCCTCGGCATGATTGCGCGCACGGGTGATGTTGGACTTTGGCGGGCAGCCAAACGGGCCGCGCGAAAGCTGAACGAAACGGCCCCAAGTACACGCCGGCTTGTCACGTCGTCCTGGTCAATGGGGTCCACGCCGAATTTCGAGCTACCGGAGCTCCGCAAGGCAATCCGCACCGAGAAGAAAGTCCGGATCACTTATCGTGATGCCGAAAGCCGCGAGACGCAGCGTGTGATCTGGCCACTTGTTCTGATTTATTATCTGGATGCCGCCATGATTGCGGCGTGGTGCGAGTTGCGATGTGACATTCGGCATTTCAGGCTGGATCGCGTGATCCGTTACAAACTGCTAGCTGACGGTTTCGAAGGTTGTGGCGATGCCTTGATTTCCGAATGGGAGCAGAACCAGAAAGGGAAAACCGTTCCAACGGTTCAATTGTGATGCCAAAAACGGCCGTTCACATCGCTGCAGTGAGCGTCTGTTTCGTCCGCCACACAGGCATTGAGATCGCTTCTGGCGCGCGGCGCGCTATGGGCCCAAAAGCAACCCTTTCTGCAGACAAAATGAACGCTTAGCTTCGATCACAACCGGCAGATCATCAACTCCACCAACTCAAGTGATTCAATGCTCTAGACGGCAGCTCCTCGAAAAGGCTCAGGAACTGGGTTGACCAGAGTTGGCTGCTGCTTCGCGGCGCGCCTGCAGGAAAGCAACTTCTTCAGGCGCTTCGGTCAGGACAATGGCACGGTCATAGGCGACCGTTGCCTCCTTCCATCGGCCCTGTCGTGCCAGAAGGTCCGCCCGGCAGGCATGATAGGGTTGATAGGCCTGCAAGTGCTGACCGGCGCCGGTGGCCTCCAGTTGCTCCAAAGCGGTTGACGGGTCTGTCGCGTAGGACTGGGCGACTGCACAGTTGAGCAGCACCACTGGATTGGGTTGGAGCTTCCACAGCAGGTCGTAGAGCGCGACAATCTGGGTCCAATCAGTCCTGGCAAAGTCGGGTGCCTCGGCGTGCAAAGCGCTGATCGCGGCCTGCAGCGCGTAGGCACCGGGCGGGCCGGCCTTAAGGACCGTCTCCACTAATCGCTTGCCTTCACGGATTTTGCCTCTGTCCCAACGGGAACGCTTTTGCTCCTCAAGCGGTATGAACGCGCCAGACGGCCCCTTGCGCGCCAAGCGACGAGCGTCGGTCAAGAGCATCAAGGCGAGCAAACCCTTGGTTTCCAGATGGTCCGGCAAGCAGGTGGACAGGATGCGCACTAGCCGGATGGCTTCTTCGGCGAGATCGGTACGTGTCAGCTGCTCTGAACTGCCACGATGCCCTTCGTTGAAGATCAGGTAAATCACCTGCAGAACACCGTCGATGCGCCCTGGCAAGTCCTCCGCATCTGGCAGACGGAACCGGATGCCTGCCGAGGCGATTTTTTTCTTGGCGCGGGTCAGCCGGGCGGCCATTGCCTCTTGTTTGTCCAGGAAAGCGGCGGCAATCTCACTTGTGGTCAATCCCCCGACAGCGCGCAAAGTCAGCGCAACGCGGGACTTCTCGTCCAGAGCCGGATGGCAGCAGGTAAAGATAAGCTCCAGCCTTCTGTCGGGTAGGGTCTGAAGTTCTTCTGCTTCTGGCGCGTTTTGCCACTGCCAAAATGCAAGTGCTTCGGCCTTGCTCGCATTGGTTTGGACACGGCGCAGTCGATCTATCGCCTTGCGCCGTGCTGTCGTTATCAACCAGGCGTCTGGCGCACTGGGCAACCCCGTTTCAGGCCAGGTCTGCAGCGCCGCAACGACGGCGTCATGCAAGCAGTCTTCGGCCAGGGACAGGTCTCCGCCGAACCCGGTCAGCACCGCCAACAGCCGGCCCCACTCCTCTCGGATCAGGCGCGTGATCTGGGCATCGACCTGGTTCGGGGACTGCATGGCGGATCAGTCGTAGACCGCGACGGGTCGTACCTCGATCCGACCATAGTTGGCGGTTGGGATCTCGGCGGCGCATTTCAGGGCCTCGTCCAAATCCGCAAGTTCGAGCAGATAGTAGCCGCCCAACTGTTCTTTGGTCTCCGCAAAAGGCCCGTCCATGGTCTGGGTCTTACCGTTGCGGATGGAGAGCGTTGTCGCCGTTGCGACGGGCTGCAGTCCTTCACCCGAGATAAGCTTGCCTTCGTCCTTCATTTTCTGCGTGAAGCCCATGTAGGCCCCGATGAACGGCCCGAACTCATCTGTGCCCGGCTGTGGTCCCGAACCTTCTTGGCTGTAGATCAAAAGCATGAATTGCATAGCGGTCATCCCTTCTTGGTAATCGAAAGCACCTGTTGCCTTCTGGCGACCAGACGCGCGAAACCAGGCGAATTCGACAATCCGAAAATTTTTTTTTGACCGTAAATGATGTCTCTGCGATTTGCAGTTCATAAAGTTCACCACCGCAAACCCAAAATCCGGCATTGCGTTCTTCGAGTAGACAGGCAACTTCGTGCGCAAAACTGTCTTTCTCTCGCGCGGCAGCGAAATCGGACAAACAACCGCTCAAAGTCCGAAAGCCCTGTATCAGCGTTGCCAGTTGGCGAGCACGGATCTGAGTGACTCCTCGATCTGGCCTTCGCACCATAGATTGCCCCAGCGCTGTTTCTGGTCAGCGCGCAACTCGGCGATCGTCGGCAGCGCGCCGATACGCCGGGACAATGCCAACACCTTTGGTGCGTGCTGAGCGATAAGCTCTTCCAGCTCCGGCAAGGTATCGCAGATCGTCACCCAGAGCGCCGCGCAAGCCAGATCCGCAACGCCTGGTTCATCGGTGCCCAGCAGCGTGCCTTGATCGCTTTGCAAGCCGTGGCGCGACCCGAGTGCCTCGAAAATCTCCAGCCAGCGCGGCAGGCGTTCTTCGGCAAATTCGGCCCAGCCCTCGTCTTCCCACATCGCTGCGCCGCAATTGAGCGTGAGCCCGTGCAGCACATCGAGGCAGTCGCCGAGAACCTTGCGGGTCAGCGCGTCCTTTTCAGGGGTTCCCGGCATCAGGCCAAAGCGCTCGCCCAAATAGCTGGTAATCGCCACAGCTTGCGACAGCCACAGATCGGCTTCAGCATCGTGCAATACGGGAGGCGCCATGAAGGGGACCGGCTGCCCTTGAATAGGCGCCTGATATAGCACGAGCAACGCATCCACATCAGGTTCATCCCACGCCTCGCCGGCATGGGCGAGAATGTAGCGCGCGAACTGCGCACGGAAGGGAATTGGCCAGTAGTACAGCGTAAATCGGGCGGGCATGACAGAGCCTTTTCTGGTGAACGCGAGCCTTTCTGCAGGCATATCATCTGGCCGAGGGTCTGGTCAGGTCTGATTTTAAATCTGCTGACATCCGGCCCATTGCTGCCACCGGTCCTGCCGCAACGTGAACGCCACTTTGCGTACAAACACCGGAAACAGATCGGGTGGAGACCGACGTATTTGCCCCAAGCGTTTTCGCAGCGACGCGACGGATCTAAAGGTTCAGAGCCCCGTCACGCCCAATCTATCTCTTGAGCCAGACGACAGCGGCGCCGCACAAACCGATTATCGCCACCGGTATGAATGTTGCGCCCGGAACGACCGATATGAGAGGTCCGGTGACCACTGGTCCGATGACCCCTCCAGTCGCATAAGCAAGGGAAAAGGCAGCCGCTCCTGCGGTCAATCCGCGCCCGCTGTGTTCCTGACCCAGAATTGCAAGCGCAGACGTGTAGATCCCGAGGAAAGCAGCCCCACCCAAAGTGGCGAAGACCCAGATAAGCCATCCAGTGATCGGAACAAACGTCAGCAGGAAAAAGATAAGGCCGGTCGATGCCAGACAGGCGGTCGCCACACGCCAGCGATCCATTCGATCCAGCAACATGCCCAGGAGCGGTTGCGCGACGATCATGCCGATATGCATGACGGCCAGAAACGTCGCCGCCAGAGCCGCACTCGCCCCGGCACCGGTCAGATGGACTGGTGAGAGAGACAGGACCGATGCGTCAATGAATCCGAATGCCACCACGAGAAATACGAGCATTGGCGCCGACCGCGCAAACCGCGGCAGATCGGAAATCGCGGGCTTCTCGGGTTCCACCCTGGCGCGTTTGGACAGCAGCGCCAGGCCAAAGGCAACGAATGAAACCAGGACGGCACAAGCGGCGAAGGCAAGCCCGCTTTCGATCCCGAAGAGTGGGATGGCCAAAGGTCCGATCACAAAGCCTGTCGCCATGCCCGCGCTGTAGACGCCGGAGACGCGGCCACGCACCGCATCGGCTGTTGCAGCGTTCAGCCACGCCTCACCAAAGACATAGATCGCGTTGACGCAGAACCCCAAAGCAAAGCGCAGGAGAAACCAGGCAGCCAGATTGTCCGTGGCCGCAAATCCTCCAAGCGAAATCGCCGCACCCAGCAGGCCGGCAACAATGACCTGGCCCGCCCGAAGATGCCGAGAAAGGCTTGGTACGATCAGAACAGACGTTCCCAGCCCGAGCATGAACGCGGCGGCATTGAAGCCGATCATCGTATCGGAGATTTCACGCGCCGCCAGCAGCAAGGAGATCAGCGGATAGGTCAGACCCTGTGCGATGGCAAACACGGTAATGCCGATGGTCACCGTTCCCACGGACCACCAATCAGTGTCGATAATCGACGTTTTTTCCGGATGTGCAGCGTTCATTTTCGGACAATCTCACGCGGGACAGAAGCGGGCAAGCAAATCTGGACGCTGCCCGTGCTGCAAGGCGCCGCGTCGGGTGTCAAGCACTCAAACCGGCACTGGTAGTGGGGGATCGGCAGGACTGTTTCGTCCTCAGATCGGGCGCTCCGCCGCAAAAAAGCTGCGCTCGCAAAACCGTCTCGGTGTCAGGAACGCCTTCTCAGACAATTCGAAACCGAAAGGAGGACGCCAACGAAGATACCGGTGACATGGGCGCCGATATGAGGCGGCCATTCGAGATTGCTCGAAAAGACTGAGCCAAAGAAGGTTTCATACCCAGTTTTTGCCAACAGGAGAGCGAGGGCAACAAGCCATATTCTGCTACCGGTTTCACGCCACATCACGCTCATTGTGACGACATAAAGCGTGTTCAAGATTGCTGACAGGCCGCAATAGAATTGCGTCGCGGGATCGCCAAAAAACAGGACTGACGAAATCAGAGTGCCGGACAGAACGAAGCATCCGGACAAGAGCCTCAGCGCACCACCGTGCGGGGATGTTTCATAGAGAAACCCAAGCGCGATCAGGGCGCCCACATTCATGAGCAAATGCTGGGCGTCCAGGTGCACGAAGTGGCCCGTCGCCAGACGCCAGACCTCTCCGTTTTCAATCAGCGCCCGGTCATAAAGGAGTGCCTCGGGTTTTCCGCCAAAGACAGCGAAGAGAACCAGGCTCATCGCAGCCAGCGTGACGGAAACCCATGGCAGCTTTACGCCGCCATGGGAAAGAGTGGAAAGAGCTCCAGTCATTGCGCAGTCCGGCGGCGCATCTTGAGGCCGATGGTCAAGGCCGACAAGGCGAGCAGGAGCCCCAGGATGCCCAGCGATCCGGAGCCGCCGCCACCGCCACCCGAATGGCTTGGCTGGTTGCCCTTGAACATCGGCTTTTGCGTGTCGACGCGGGTCGACTGAACCGGCTTTGCCTTCCGTTCCTTTTGGGCAGCCTGTTCGGTGGCAAGACGCTTCTTGTTGGTCTGGTCAATCGCAAGCTCTTCAAACCGCGTTTCCTCAACGATCAACATCGACGTATAGGGTGACAGAATGCCGAATTCCTTCGACGTGTCGACAATGGAGGTCTTGAGGTCCCGGTCCGGGCCGAAAAGACCAATCGTCTGCAGGTCGTGCTCGATCTGCGCATAGCCCCACAAACGTTCGATTTCGGGGTTGCGCTTTGCCGTTTCGGGAAACGTGAAGCTGGTTTCGTAACTGACGGGCGTGCCCGAGATTTCGCCCGTGAGTTTGAGCGATGCTTCGCCCTCTCCCCAATAGTGACCAAAGAGAACCAGTTGCTCACCGCGATAGAGCGACGGATTGTTGCGCCGCCTGATATCGTTGATGCGCACGGACCCGTCCTTCTGTGTCAGATCCAGTTTCAGGCCATGGAGCGCTTCGTGCGTCACCTTTGAAGTTGCCTGCAGGAGCGTACCGACAATGTCGTCGGAGTTTGAAACTCTGACCGCGAAGCCGCCGGACGCATCCGTCATCGGCTCGAGCAGGGGGACATTGGCACTGTTGCCCATAATCGCGGTGAAGAGACGCACATCCTTTTGCTGCGTCAGTTCCAGGAACTTTTTGGTCTCCGTGGTGCCGACATTCGCAACACCATCCGTCACCAGAACGATGGCACCCGTGCGATCGGAATCCAGGGCATTAAGGCCTCGCTTCAGTCCTGCATAAAGATCGGTGCCGCCGCCGGCCTGAACGCCGCGGACACTGTTCAGTGCCTGATTGATCTGATCGGCAGACGCCGGTGTGAAGCCGTTCGTAAGCTCGCTTGTTCCGTCGTTGAAAAAGATGATCCGGAAACGGTCTTCTGGCCGCAGTTTTCCGAGCGCCTTGCCGACACCTTCACTCAACGTTGCGATCTTGCCTCCCATTGATCCGGACCGGTCCAGAACAAAGATCCAGTCACGCCCCTCGGTGATGGGCTTAAGATCCATGCCCGGCGTCAAGGTCAGCATGAACGTCCCGCGACCGGACGGGTCCGCCTTGTAGGGCACCATATCGACGCGTGCCGGCTGATTTTGCGTTTGCCGCCAATAGACGACGATATCCTGATCCAGCGCCACCGGGGTCTGGCCTTGCGTTGCCTGACCCTCGCTGAGCCCGGTCTCATCGATGGTGGGAGCGCTTTGCAAATCCAAAGCCGCATCCTTCTCCAGACCGCTCGCCAAGGCGGCGTTGTTCATATGCACACGCCAACTCCCGTCCTGCTCTTGTGTAATTTGAGCGCCCGGGTGCTTGGGCAAGCGAACGGCATCGACCGGATAATCTGTTCGCAGATGGAGGTCAAAACTGAATGTCCCGGTCACCGTCTGCTTGGCGGTCCAAAAGGCAAGCTTTTCCTCGTCGACACCGCCTTCCTCGAGCGGATAGAGGTACCGCCCGATGCCAGTGTCGAGTTTTGCGGGTTGGATATAGGAGAAGCGAATATCAACATCGTCGTTGCCGCGGACCGGCCAGACGCTGATGTCAAAGGTCTTGTAGTCGTCCTGCTCTGCAAGACCGGTGTTGCGGCCTGCTTGTTTCTCGCTTTCGTAGATCTGACGGGCTTTTTCCTTCTCGACGACCTCGGCTGTTACCGGCTTTCCATCCATCCAGTATGTGAACTCGGACACGGCAGCCTTGTGAGGGACCGGAAACGAATAGGTCGCTTCCATGTCGTTCCCATGTGGATTGCTGAAGGTTTGATTGACCGTGGTGATCACGTAGCCGTCTTCCACGACCACGCTTACCTTGTGATTTAGAAGATCCAACGACTGCGATTGATCTGATGGCGTAAGCAGGCCAACGGCATTGGCGGGTGTTACAGCTGAAACACTCAGGCAGAGCCCTGCAGCAATTGCGGTGGCGGCACACCAGTCTCTAGAAATCCGAACCATTATAAACGCTCCCATTCGTGAGGACTAGAAGTGAAAGACTGATAATTGATCAGTGCTCATTTAAATAAATTGATCAGCGATCAATATCAAGATAAAATATGAACATTGTTCATTTTTTGATGAATCTTTGGAGAAATGAATGGCCCGTCGGTCCGATCACACGCGTGAAGAGCTTTGGTGGCTCGCTATAAATGCATCAAGAAAAGTTGTTGAAAAAGAGGGCCTTAGAGGCATCCGCGCTCGGCAGATTGCACGCGATATTGGGTACACGATCGGGACTTTGTACAATTTGTTCGATGATCTCGACGACCTCATCATGCAAATGAATGGCGAGACCCTGGATCAGCTTATGCAGGAGTGCTCGAAAGTCGAACTCACCCAAAACCCGAACATGGACCTGGAGCGGCTCGTGCATTGCTATCTGAGCTTCACGCATGAAAATCCAAAGCTCTGGAACGCGATTTTCGAGCATAAGTTGCCTGAGGACCGGCCGGTGCCGGAATGGTATTCGGAAAAGGTATCCAGGCTGCTCGCCCTGATCGAGCACGCGCTCGCGCCCATTTTGTCGGGCCGAAGTGATGCCGAAATTCATCAGCACGCACGCATTTTATGGATGAGCCTTTTTGGCATGACAGTGCTGGAAGGCTCCGGACGACTGCAGGAAGGCGAAACGTCGTTGATGCTGGCAAAGACCCTGATCAAGACTTATGTCGACGGTCTGAAAAATGCCCCTTAGATCGAAATGAACAATCATCCGTAGAAATGCGGCAAGGTTCCAGAACGCTGCCTGAGCCTCATCGCATTTGGGCTGCTTTTTCTGTTCGAGGCCGAAAGCATCCAATCTTTTCTGCTAACAAATGGCTGCATTGCGGCTGTTAACCTGACTGTCTCGCTCTGCATCCCTTTCAGGTAGGAACTATTGTGAGGCTGCCAATGAAACGGCTTCATCGACAATATAGTCGACCAGAAGCTTGTTCACCTTCCATCCGTCTTCGGTTCTGGTGAACCCGTACTCGTAGTCAATCCACCTAAATGTCTTCAGTGTTCCGCCGGTCGTAGCTTTGTCCCCACCTGGCGTGGTCAAACCCACAATAACGCCTTTGCTGAACATCGAAGCGTTGTCCTTGTCGTGGAAAAAAACACGTTCGTTGGACGTGAAATGATGGACGATCAATTCATCCACGCTGGAGTACAAGCTCTCCCATCGAGTTACGATTTGTTCTTTGGTTTTGATTTCAGGTACGCCCTTAACAGCGGCGCCACTTGTTGTGCTGACTTCGTCGGCGAAGAACGTGATAATCGCGTCCCAATCTTCCCTGTCGAAGCCATCGCCCAAAACCGAAGCAATGCGTTGCATCTCGAAGACGTCTGCAATGTTTTCTGACGTTATAGGGCTTCCGAGTTTGATTGTTTCATCTGCAAGTGCATGCGCGGATGCAAAGACTAATGCTAGCGCCAAAAAAGCTTGGATGAAGCGCATTGACCTTCTCTCTCATATTTTTGGGTCTCGCCAAAGCTGAGCGGTGACCCGGTTAATGGTCATTGCGTTGCTGGTCATTGTACTTTCGGATCGGAGCGAATGTCGTCCGAGTTGTAAGTGATCAGGATTTTATTGATCTTCCAGCCCTCATCTGTCCGCTCAACGCCATATTCATAGCTGTTCCAGCGTTCCATACGCACGGAGCCGCCATCTGCCGCATGTTCTCCAGCGGGAGTGCGATTAACAATGATGACGCCGCGCGCGAATATTGTTGCGCTATCCTTGTCGTGAAAGAAAACCCGATATCCTGAATTGGTATGATGCGTAAGAAAGTGGTCTACCCCATCGTAATAGTCTGCTGCACCTTCGAGAAAGGCGTCAGAGGACAGCGTGTGAGGGCCATTTTGTGAGCGCATCGTCGTGAAGAATTCTTCGGTCATCAGAGACCGGGCAAGTTCCCAGTCCTGGTTGTCAAACGCATCGACCTGCGCATCAAGAACACGTTGGATATCCAACACATCAACGATATTTTCTGCGGTGATCGGCGTTCCCGCACGCGATAGCTCTTCGGCCTGAGCTTTTGTGCCAAGCATCAGAGCGATAGCGACTGCGCTGGCGGCCAGTGTTGTGATTGCGTTTTTCAATTGACTGCACCCCGTATGAAAAGCGTTGGTGAAAAGTAAAATATGAATTCTACCTAAAAAGTAAAGGATTGATTCTACATTTTTTGAATCACTGGTGCGTGAGACTGCAATCAAGTGCGTTTTCGCGGCGCGTGCAGTGGGAAAACTTTGCGCTTGTTGAATTTGGACCAACGCGTGTTGACGTCTCGAAGTAGCCTTACAGCCCGTATAGCGTTACTGCGTCTGTGAGGCCTCTGATCGTCTGATCATTAAATCGAGTGAAATCGATCAACGGGTCGCCACCTTCACCTGTTTCCTTGCGTATGCGGGCGGCAAAAGCTTCGGTAAGCAGAATGTTGACTCCATGCTCGCGTGTTTTGGCTTCAACGCGACTTGCTATGTTGACCGGATCTCCAATGACCGCAAATTCGAGACGGTTTTCACCGCCAATATCACCCAAAACGCAGGGGCCATAGTGAATGCCTATGCTGATTGAGAGCTCTTGATCACTATCATCGCTGACGCGTTCCAGGTTCCACTTTTCAATGGCATTGATCATGTCTCTCGCACATTTCAGCGCGTTTGATGCATCACATTTTCCTGGTGTTGGCGTGCCAAAGGTGGCCATGACGCCATCTCCAAGAAACTTGTCCAGGGTGCCGTGGTTGTCGAAAACTGCATGTTCCATTCGGGCATGGAAATCCCTAAGGGTTTGAATTACTTCCTCGGGAGATCGGCTGTTGGCGTAGGTCGTAAAACCAACGATATCGACAAACAGAACCGCAATCTCCTGAACTCGAATTTCCTCCAGCGGATTGTCATTTGCGGAGAGCTCTTCGATCATGTTGGGAGAAAAGTATCGAGAGAGGTTTGTTCGCTGTCGATCCACAGCCACATGCTCCAGCAAAAGGTCGCCAAACCGTTTCACGGTTACTGAGAGTGTGAATGCGACCAAAGCAAACAGCACCACTTCTTGAATCCGGGCGGCGATTTGAGGACTTTCCGGATCGATTAGTGATCGGAGAAAAGGATGGGCCGCTAGAGCTTCGCGCACGGCCGCTCCCGACGGATGTGTATCCGGTGTCAGCACCACGACAACAACACCGACAGTCCAGAAGAGCGCTCCAAGAACCGCAACGATGCGAATGGCCTGCCAAGAGTACGCGATTGTCCCAAGCGCGAGATATACAAAGAAGTAACTGAACTCCACGTACCGGAAAATGGCGACGTCCGGCATGTCATATGCGCCATACGGGCGCGGTGCCAACAGAACGACCGTAAGAAGCGCAAAGTCTGCACTGAAGACCGCAACTTCCGCCCAGACACTTTTGGTGTTCACGAGACGAAGCTGCACGAACCCGATAGCTGCGAACAACAGTGCAATGGCTTCAAAATAAAGTACTGTCCAACTTGGATTAAGGATCGGCATGAGGACCATGATGGTCCCAAGCACCCAAAGCCTTGCCTTCACCGCAAGGCGGGTCCCTTCCTGTCTGTGGCGACGCAGGGCGTCACGCGCAAAAATCGATTGTTCTGATGTTGCCACTTCAGCCAAGGCCTGGCCCTCCGCCGCGCTTTTTCAGCAGGATCAAACGGTTCGCTTCCCTAATGTCTTTGCGTTTGAGCGGTTGTCATACCGCGCCAAAAACATCTCGACACAGTTGTTGGCTATGTCATTTCGGTCAGGCTGCTCGCCTGTAAGAACCAATGGCCAAAAAAAGTAGTTTCGAGCAAGGCCGAGCAAATTTTCGGTCGCCAAGACGGGATCAGCTTCCTTCAACAGCCCGGCTTTCATGGCTTCCGCAACGAAATGCGTCATCGCATAATCATTGTCACCGAGTTCCCGGTAATAGTCGCGCGACTTCTCAAGATCCCGCATGTACTCAGGGATCATGATGCGGTTCAGGGTGATGATCAGTGGGTCTGAGAGTGCACTCATGTACTCGTGTAGGCCAGAGTTCAGCTGTTCCTCTAGGCTCTTGTTCGGATCAAACGGGAACGGCTCGAGAGCTTCTTTCGCTTCAATCAGCATCGCCGTAATTGCATCAAACAACACATCTTTGCTTTCGAAGTGATTGTAGAGCGTACGGATCGACACTTTTGCCATCTTTGCGATACGCGTCATGTTCGCGCCAGCGAATCCATGATCCCGGAAATCGGCAATAGCCGCTTCGATTATGCTTTGGCGCTTTTTCTCAGTGAGCTTCATCAAGACTAAAGATTCCACAAAAAGTAGAATCAACCCTTTACATTTTTGTTCGCGTACATAAATGTAAAATATAAATTCTACTTTAGGAAGCGCGAAACGAGACAAACCACGGACCTAATTGGAAAAATCGTCGTGCCATCGTTTCCGCAACGCTCAGAGTGAATCAGGAACACAATCCACATCCGAAGATCAGGAGGCTCGATCCCATGACTACACATATTACTCGGCGCAACGCTCTCTCCCTGACAGCCGCAGCCGCCATCGTCCCCGTCACGGGCCTCTCTGCACACGCTTCAGCCGCGATCGAAATTACGAACAATGGACAAAAGAAAATGCTTGAACTCACTTCTGGTCGAAATGACGTAACCTTCAGATCACAAGGGGTTAATCTCGTCGGCCACCTCTATTTGCCGGAGGATTTTGACAACACGAAAAAGTACCCGACCGTGGTGTTTTCAGGGCCTTTGGGTCAGGTGAAAGAACAGATGGCTGCGAACTACGGCGATGCCATGGTTGCGCGTGGTTATGTCTACTTGGCATTTGATCACATCGGCTTTGGCGATAGCGAAGGTGATCTGCGTCAGGACGAAAACCCGTTCAAGAAGATGGAAGGCATCCGGGATGCCGTCAGCTATCTCGGCACACTTCCGTTTGTAGATCGGGACCGACTGTTTGGGATCGCTGGGTGCGCCAGCGCGAGTTACATGCCCGTCGTGGCCGTGACCGACAAACGGATAAAGGCACTGGCCACAGTCAGCGGGCTTCTGGATGGTCACTCTCGGTTTTTCGGTGGAGGAATGCCTAAAGAGGTGTTGCTGACGCTGATCAAAGCATCCAACGCAGCGCGTCAGAGCCTATATGAACAAGGTACGCTCGATCCTGTTGATCTGATAGGCTTCGAGAAGAATGATCCGGCGACGCTCGATCCGAATTCAATCAATGGCCAGGGTTACGACTATTACCAGACCGCGCGGGCGGGTTCGCAAACCTTCCCCAACTATGACTACCGTGTTCAAGCGACCATGTTCGAAACACAGCCTCTTGTCAGTGCGCGGCAGTGGGCTCCGTATCTCAACACACCATTCCTTGGCATCTATGGATCAGCGGCCATGGACAACACGGCTCAGGCGACACTCGATTTCTTCGCCGAGGCGACCGAACCTAAGGAGCTTTACGAGGTCAAAGACGCACGTCATGTCGATCTTTATGACTACCCGCACTTTGTCGCTGAGGTTGCCGACAAGATTGACAGTTTCTTCCAGAAGCATTCCGGCTAGTTTGGCGGTCGTTCCAGACGAAAGTGAATGAATCTAATCAAAATGACCGCGAGTTTTCTTAAGGTCATTTTGATTCAGCAAAGCTAAAGATCGAATTAGGTTCGAACTGGTCTATGCCGAAATCAACTAAGTTTTGGTCGAACATCAAATTCTGATTTCCCGCTAGCTGGCACTAAACCTTCCATTCTTCTTAATACCGAAACCGCCTTCGTCCTGGCAGCTGCGCGCATTGCCGCGCAGGACGAAACTCGATCCTAACCGAAACCTAACGCAGCCCAAACCGCCCCAAAACACTGCACCGTTATACCCGACGTCCTGGGAAGAGTTCACCTTAGGGTACGGACTCCTAAATGAAGCAGATTTGGTTTGGATCGTCTTGACCATATGAAAGGAGCGAAGGCGCAGGAAATGTGGTTCATTTTCAAGCCTTTCGCGACGCAGCAGATGGTCAAGACGGCCAAATCCGAAGGACGGTAAAATGGCATTACCTCGCAGCGTCACCGAGCTTGACCGGGCACACAGCCCGCTCTTCACCCGCTTCCTTGCGAGATTTCGCCATTTTGCCGCCAAATCGGCTTCATTTAGGGGTCCGTACCCTAGTACTCATCCTTTTGAAATTGTCAAAACACAGACCCGAGGACGTAACCTATGAAGACCTACGGAAAGACTATCGCGGCGGTTTCTATGGCAATGGCCGTGAGCTTTATGGCAAGTCCGGCGCTGGCCGTGGATGAGCACTACCTTGACGGTGGCGCCGTCGTTGGGGGGACAGACGTTGTCGCCTACCACACGGTGGGAGCACCAACGCCGGGTTCACCGGAATTTGCATCCGAATATCAAGGGGCGACCTGGCATTTTGCCTCCGCGGAGAACAAGGCGCTTTTTGATGCCAACCCGGCGAAATATGCACCAGCCTATGGCGGGTGGTGCTCAGCGGGTGCGAGCAAGGGCAAGAAAGTGCCGACCCAGCCCGATCTTTGGGCCATCGTTGATGGTCAGCTTTACCTCAACAGCAGCCCGGCAGCCCATAACAAGCTCTTCCTCGCAGACACCGGCACCGTGATCTCAAAGGGTGAGTCGAACTGGAAAGTGATTTTCGCCACCTCGGCCGAAACGCTTGCCGCACAATAGGGTTTGCCGCGTGCGCCGGCCTCCCCCCTGAGGCCGGCGCGCCTCCAATCAACTCGTAGTCTCCGGATCGTTATTGGACGCACCATGCAAACGAATGCACCTTTCTCCCCGTCCAAGAGCTCATTTGGGGAGACGGGTGGTATCGCTACCAAAGCCAAAATCCTGGTAGTCGAAGACGATGAGAACATTCTCAATCTTCTGAGCGCCTATCTTGAAAGTGCCGGTCATGAAGTGTTCGAGCACCAGGATGGTCTGACGGGCTACAAGGCGGCCCTGACGGATACGTTCGACATCTGCATCTTCGATGTCATGCTGCCGCACAGGTCCGGGACGGACATCGTTGAGGCTATGCGCGCGCAAGGCACCCTGACACCCGTCCTGTTTCTGACAGCGCTGGGTGCGGAAACCAATGTGCTTGACGGCTTTGCTTCGGGTGCAGACGACTATGTCATCAAACCTTTTTCGCCTCGGGAGCTGATCGTCCGCATTCAGGCGATCTTGCGCCGCAGTCAAATGGCAAGTGCAAGTCATGAAGAGGTGTTGGAAGTCGGCCCCCTGAAACTGGATGTCGGGCAGCCAATCTGCAACGTGTCCGGTCAGACAATCGCGCTGACGCCCTACGAGCACAAAATTCTGCGGCGTCTTCTGGAGCAGCCCAGCAGGGTCCTGTCGCGGGGCCAACTGATCGCGCTTCTTTACGGAAACGACGTTGCGGTCGGACCCAAGGCGATCGATGTGCACGTCCATAACCTGCGTACGAAACTTGGTGATGAAACCGGCACGATGATCGAGACGGTGCGTGGATTTGGCTACCGGTTCTCGACCACCGCGAACGCCGGGCACATGATATCGTGAAACACCGCCTGCACCGGGTGCCGTGGCTAACGCTCCAGATGATCGCGGCCAACATCACGATTGTTCTGATGCTGGGAGTTGCCTGGTACTGGCTGTTTATGGGTCAAAGCACGACCTACTCCGATCGCCTCATGTCCACTTTCAACATCGAACCGGGTCAGGTTCACGCCATGTTCGTGGACGAGGTCGAACGTCAACTTTGGACAAGTATCTCGTTTGGACTGGTCTTCGCCGTCGCGGCGTCCATTGGAGTGACACTCCTGATCGTTCGCCCCCTCGGTGTGCTCGCCCGGACGACGGACAGGTTGCGACAGGGCGATTACAGCGTACGCGCGAAAACCCAGTCAGGAGAGGTCGGGAGACTGGCGGATACGGTCAACGCCCTTGCCGCGGCGTTGCAGCAGGAAGAGCAGCGCCGCGCGCGATACCTTGCCGATCTTGGACACGAGCTGCGGACACCCATCACCAGTCTTCGTGGCTACACCGAGGGTCTGGAGGATGGCGTTTTCCAGGCCGACGCGAAATTCTTTTCACTCATGTCGGATGAACTCAATCATTTGACCTCATTGACCCATTCGATCGAAGCCTTGGAGCTCTCACCCGAGGACGAAGACCCGACGTCGCAAGGTGTCGAGGTGCGGTCCATTCTGGAAGACGTTAAGCGCCGTTGGGACACCCAGTTTGGCGCAAAGGGCCTTCAGCTGAGTGTGAGCCTCGATGACGCGCTGATCGAAAGATGGGTTGCCCTGTCGGGAAAATCCTTGCGGCACATCATCGATAACCTGATGTCGAACATGCTGAGATACGCTGATCCGGAACCGGAATGCCGGGTTCAATTTTCCAAGCATGATCCGCAGGGAATTGAAATGATCTTCTCCAACGGCGCCGCAGACTTGCCGCCGCAGGATGTTCCCTTGCTCTTTGATCGCTTCTTTCGCGTTTCTCACAGCCGGACCCGAGGGCGCAACAACCACTCCAGCGGGCTTGGTCTGTCTATCGTAAAGCAGCTGTGCCTTGGAAGTGGGGGCACGGTTCACGCCGAGTTGCGGGACAAAACGTTGAGCATTGTCGTTCGGCTTCCTCTGTTGGAGGCGGCACCAACAAACGGGCAGGCAGTTTCTGTGACGTGCACAGAACTAACCCAAAAGATGCCAGCAATGGATAACACACGCGTCGCCCGGGACAACCGACACGACGTCCAGTGACCATGCACGACAGAGGTTTGTCAGCGGCGCTGCGTTTGTCTGCAATCTGCTCTGGCGTACGGACTCATTTCGTAGAGCATAGCCCTCCAGCCACTGGGGGATTTGCTGCCGCGTTACTGCGCCTCGCCTCAATCTAGATGTAGTCGAACGCCCATTCGTTGTAGCCCTGAACGCCGCGGTACCAGAGCACCTTGTCGGCATCGCTTTCGCCGTGGTTCCAAAGGCGTTTCTGTCCTTTGTTCATGGCGTCGCGCACAACGGCCCGGCGCTTCTGGCTGAGCAGAATGGCTTCGGTCAGCGCCGCTTCATCCCACTTGGTGCTGAGTTCCTTCTGGAAGGAGTCAACAATCTCCTGATGCGATTTTGAGACGGCAAGATTTGTCAGTTCGTTCGGATCGTTCGCAAGGTCGAACAGCATCGTGCCGTCATGGGAGGAATGGATGAACTTGTATGTGCCCCGCCTGATCATGAAGATAGGCACCGGTGTCGCTTCAGCCAGGTACTCGGCATAAACGGCTCTTTGCGGCGGTGGATCGCCCTGGTCGAGAAGGGTCAGAAGGTCAGTCCCTTCCAATGGCTCAACCGGTGCCCCGGCGCCGGCGAGACGATTGAAGGTCGGCAGCAGGTCGACGAGCGACACGAGCTCGCGCACCCGCTGCGCATTCAGACCCGGGGCCTTGACGATCAGGGGAACGCGGAGGGCCTTTTCAAAGAAATGCTTCTTGAACCACATGCCCCGCTCACCCAGCATTTCGCCGTGGTCGGACGTGAACACAATCGCGGTGTTCTCAGCGGTTCCGGTGGCTTCAAGAGCGTCCAGTATTCTTGAGATCAGACTGTCGAGATAACTGATGGAGCCGTAATAGGCCCGAATGGCGCGGTTGACATCCTCGTCCTTGAATCTGATGCCGAGCATCCCGAAGTCCTTCAAAAGGCGGACCGAATGCGGATCATGTTCCTGTTCGCTAAGCGAGGCAACGGCCGGCATCGGGATATCCTTGCCTTCGTAAAGGTCCCAGAACTCCTTCCGGCAAAGATACGGTTCATGCGGGTGCGTATAGGAAACCTGAAGGAAGAACGGCCGCTCATCATCTGAGCGGGCCATGTCGAATATGTGCTGAACCGCCTTGAACGTGACTTCCTCGTCGTAGTCGATCTGCACCGAGCGCTCGCAGATCCCGGCAATGCGCACGGCGCGATCGTCGTTCGTGTCCCGCTTGCCCTCGTTTGCCCAGTTGGGAACCCATGCAAAATCGGCGGGATAGAGATCAGCGGTCAGGCGTTTTTCAAACCCGTGAAACTGGTCCGGTCCGATAAAATGCATCTTTCCGGAAAGCGCGGTCTGATAGCCGGCCACCCTCAGATAGTGGGCATAGGTCGGTATCTCGGCGGAAAACTCGGCGGCATTGTCATAAGCACCCACTGCCGAACAGAGTTGGCCGGTCGCCATGGAAAACCGCGACGGCGCACAAAGCGGAAAATTGCAATAAGCGTTCTCAAAAACCACGCCGGTCTCGGCCAGCCTGTCCAGAGCCGGGGCGTGACAGATATTGTCGCCATAGGCGCGAAGCGCGGATGCGGTCAGCTGGTCAACCTGCAGAAACAGGATATTGGGGGATTTTGTCATTTGCGGACCAGGGTTCTGACGGCCCCGACCGGGCCGGTTTCGTACCATTTCTGATGATTGCGTGCGCGGGAAGACTGTCCGAAGCTTTGCGAAACCCTGTCGATGACGATGGCCAGGAAAACAATGCCGAGACCGCCGACGGTCGCAAGACCCATGTCCAGCCGACCGATGCCGCGAAGCACCATCTGTCCGAGGCCGGTCACGGAGATCATCGACGAGACAACCACCATGGACAGCGCCATCATGATGGTCTGGTTAACGCCAGCCATGATGGTTGGCAGCGCAAGGGGAAGCTCCACCTTGTAAAGCGTCTGACGATTGGACGCGCCGAAGGCCCGGGCCGCCTCGACCATGTCCGGGCGCACCTGCCGGATGCCCAGATTGGTGAGCCGCACGACCGGAGGCAGCGCATAGATAAAGGTCACGATCACGCCGGAGACGTTGCCGATGGAAAACAGCATGACGATGGGCACGAGATAGACAAAGGACGGGATCGTCTGCATCAGGTCCAATATGGGCTGAAGCACCATCCAGAACCTGTTGCGCTTGGCGGCAAGCACGCCGAGCGGAATGCCGATCAGCGAACAGAACACAACACAGGTCAGCACGATCGACAGCGTGGTCATGCTCTCTTCCCAGGCACCCATCAGCCCGATCGCCGTCATGCAGATAGCCGAGATGATCCCGAGCTTGCGGCCACCGGCCTGCCACGCAATCAGGACAATCAGTGCCAGCACCAGAAGATCCGGAGCCTCCGTCAGCCCGTCTTCAAGCGCGGTGAGAACCAGATCGAAGGGGACCTTGATTGCCTGAAAGATGAAGCGGAAATTCGCGACAACCCATTGCAGCGCTGTTTCGACCCAGACACCGACCGGGATCCACTCTTTGTCGAAGATGTTCCAGAGATCCACCGTCGCCTCCCTATCATTCAAAAGGGGTCTAGCCCCGCAGCGCCGTGAGCGCCGCCTTGATTGTGATCAGTCCGACAGGAGCGTTCTCCGGGTTCGTCACCGTTACCGGCGACTGGTCCTCCATGAACTTGTCGATGATCTCCCCGAGCTCCGCGTCGGCGCGCACCTGTTTCGGCGTTCCTTCGCGGCCGTCCAGTGGCTCCATGATCGTTTCGGCACGCACGAGACCGACGCGGCTTATCCCCTTGACGAAGTCTGCGACATAATCGTCGACGGGATTGGTCACGATCTCTTCCGGTGTTCCGATCTGCACGATCTCGCCGTCGTTCATGATGGCGATGTGATCTCCCATCCTGATCGCTTCATCGAGGTCGTGGGTGATGAACAAGGTGGTCTTGTGCATGTGTTCCGACAGGCTGAGAAACTGATCCTGCAGCTGCCGCCGGATGAGTGGGTCGAGCGCGGAAAACGGTTCGTCCATCAAGAGGATTTCCGGGTCTGCTGCAAGGGCGCGCGCCAGCCCCACCCGCTGCTGCATGCCGCCGGACAGCTGGTCCGGATAGTGATCAATCCAGCCGCTGAGTTCCATCGCTCCCAACGCGGTCTCCGCCGACTTGCGGCGCTCCTCCAGGGGAACCCCGCGCACCTCAAGGCCGAAACCGACATTTTCTCCAAGCGTTCTGTGGGGCCACAAGGCCATGTGCTGGAACACCATGCCGATGGTTTCCGCGCGAAGCTGCCTGAGCGCGTCTTCGCCCATCGTGTCGACCCGTTTTCCTGCCACATGGATTTCACCGGCCGTCGGTTCGATCAGGCGGTTCACGTGCCGCACCAGGGTGGATTTTCCCGATCCGGACAGCCCCATGATGCAGAAGATTTCGCCCTTCTTGACGGAGAAACTCGCGTTGCGCACACCCAGGACACAGCCGTAGCGGTCGCGAACTTCGTCCTTTGTCAGGCCTTCGGAAAGGACAGCCTTCATGGCTTCGTCGGAGCGCTTGCCGTAGATCTTCCAAAGGTCCCGGCATTCGATCTGCGCATCGCTCATGACATGTTCCCTTTGAGAAAAACAGGCGCGGTCAAGACCGCGCCCTGAAGGTGGGGAGGGATGTCAGTTTGCCTTGGCTGCTTCCGCAACCCAGCCGTCGAAATCCGCCTGATTGGCCTTGACCCAATCTTCGGCGTGGCGGCGGAAGTCCTCGAGCGTATTCTCGCCATCGCGCAGCTTGACCTGGGCGGCGTTCACCGCTGCGATCGGGATCTCCACCAACTCGAAGAACTTCGCCGCGGCCGGGTTGTCTTCAAGAAAGTCGTTGTTTGCGACGATGTAGACATCGTTGACGGCAAAGCCGGCATCAAAGTCGCCGTCGGACGGAACGCCGATCTGCACCACGTCGTTACCCGGCACCAGAACGTCACTGATCCAGTTGGGGGTCCAGGTGTAGTAAAGAATGGAACCGCCTTCATTGTAGCGCGTGATCGTATCCGCCATGATCGCGAAATAGCTGCCCTGGTCATGCTGGACTGTGTCGCGCAGTTCATAGTCGTCCAGATGCTTCTCGATCGCCAGCTCGCAGCCCCATCCCGGATTACATCCCGAGAGGTTGGCGCGCCCGTCGCCGTCACTGTCGAAGATGGCGCTGACGGCGGGATCGCTCAGCTGACCGATGTCCTTGATGCCGTGTTCTTCGGCTGTCTTTTTGTCGATGAAGTAGCCTTGTCCGGCGCCGGTGATCGAGGCATTTACGCGTGTCATCACGCCTTCGCCGCCGGATTTGTCAAAGAAATCGTTGTGCAGGGGTCTCCAGTGATTGAACGTGTAATCCGCATCCCCTGAAGCGACCGCCAGGTGAACGGCAGGAAAGTCCGCTTCCAGCGTTTCCTGAACATCGTAGCCGAGCGCTTCAAGGCCGAGCTGGACCACCATGTGCTGGAACCAGGCATTTGCCGGCGACCCCTTGATCGGCGACACCGATATGCCCTTGCCGGGCATTTCCTGTGCTGTAGCCGGAACGGCTGACACCAAAACCGCTGCAAGAACCAAGTGTGACAGCTGTCTCATATTCTCCTCCCAAACATGCGACCAAACCCTTCTCTGCCTGCATGTTCGGCCGATGCGATTGGTTTGTGAAGTTCCAAAATTCGGTTCAATCTGTTAACTTGTGTGTTATGGGAAACTTGCGCAAAACTCTGACAAAGTTGCCGCATCTCATCACATTTGAGGCAGTTTGCAGAAACGAAAATTTTACACGAGCAGCTGAAGCACTCGGCGTTACCCGGGTCTCCGTGAGCCGGCAAATCGGGGAACTGGAAGAGCTCCTGGGCGTGCGCCTGTTTCATCGCGGCCACCGGAAAGTTCTCCTGACTCAGTCAGGGCGCATGCTCGAGGCGGAAGTCTGCCCTGCCCTGCACCAGATCGCCGGCGCGCTCAACAATGTGTCGGCTGTTTCGGGCCGCACACGTTTGACGGTCACCACGACCTCGGCCTTTTCCACCTACTGGCTCATGCCGCGGCTGGTGAACTTCAACAACCTTCACCCCGAAATTGAACTGAACCTCGTCGTCTCCGACCGCATGCTCGATCTTGCGGCAGAAGGGGTGGATGTCGCTGTCCGCTATGCCAGGACACCGCCTCCCTGGGATAATGTGACGAGACTACTGCAGGAGAGGATCTTTCCGGTCGTCAGTCCGAAATACGTGGCGCGCACGGCGCTTGCGACACCACAGGACCTGTTGAGCGAGAACCTGCTTCATTTGTCCGGCATCTATCGCCCGGGAGCGCGCTGGCCCAACTGGTTTCGCTTGAACGGTCTGAACGCGCCGCCTGAGGCAAGCGGCGTGGTGATGAACACTTATATCAACATGCTGCAGGCCGCGATTGCCGGCCAGGGCGTCGCATTGGCCGGGTATCCACTTGTCGACACATACCTGGCCGATGGGTCGCTCAGAAAGCTGGACGGATTTCTCGAACACGAACGGGATTTTTTCTACCTGATCGACACAACCAAAAACCGGAAAGATGCTCGGGTTTTCTGCGACTGGATTCTTGCCGAAACGAACAAGGACTCCGCCCGCGACTAGGGTACGAACGTCCGGAGACCGACTACGCGCCGACGCTGTCTGCGCCGGAACACAGCTCCTGCCGATGCGCCGGCCAATGCCTGGCCAATTCCGGAAAGCGGTCGACGATGCGACCTGCGGTTTCAACACCAAAGACAGGCGCTCGCGATTCAGAAAGGATCGCATCGGTTCTGGCGCGCGCAGCCGCCACAAGCGAAGGCGCCCCTGCCTCCGCCCAGGCTTGTGGCGTCGCCCGGTCGGAAAGCGCGGGGTAGTAATAGTCGCTCTGCATTCGACCGAGGGTCTGCCCACTGCCGAGAAAGTGGCCGGGCCCGTTGATGCAGACATCGCGTATCACGTCGAATGCCAGTGCATCATCATTGATTTCAAACCCGCGCGTTGCGCGCAGAACCGAGCCGATGAGGTCGTTGTCGAGGACGAAACTCTCCTTGCTGGCCGCCAGGAGAGAGCCGTACATGCCGGCAGCCTCATAGATCAGGTTGGCACCTGCAAGAGCGCTGAGCAGCTCGGTAATGCCTTTCTCATAGCCAGCTTGGAAGTCCGGAAGCTTGGAGTCGGTCATCCCGGCGCTGACGGCGCACGGAATGCCGTAATGCTGTGCCATCTGGGCGCATGCGGCCATCAGAACACCCTGTTCCGCACTGCCGCCCGACATGGCCCCCGTGCGCAAGTCGCTGACAAAGGGAAGAGCCCCGAAGAGCGCCGGATGTCCCGGGTTCAGCAAGTTCACATAAACCAGCCCGGCCAGGACTTCCGCAGTCTGCTGAGCGACCGCACCGGCAAGCGGAGCGGGACTTGTCGCTCCGGCCTGACCAGCCGCGACAAGTTTCAGCGGCGTTCCCGTGTCGGCCGCACATTCTATGATGCTGAGGGCTTCTTCGGCAAAGGTCAGCGGCGGCACGACGAAGCAGGTGGAAACGCAACAGAAAGGACGTGCGCGCCAGGCAGCTTCCCCACCTGCAATCATGTGGAACATCTCAATCGCTGCCCGCATTGTTTCTGCGGAGCTGAAAGATGTGCCGATCGGCTTGGCAGTGCCGGCTGCACAGGCATAGGCCGTGTTTAGCTCCATTGCGTGCGGGTCCTCGATATCACGGGCCACGACGGTGCGTTGAAACATGTGAATGTTGGGAAGTGCCTCTGCCAGGCGCGCCATGTCTTGCAGATCTTCCAACGTGCTGTTTCGCACATCACCGGTTTCGCTATCGATGACATGGACCGCAGCACCTGACGTTCCGAGGTGAATTCGGGTTCCGCTTGGATCAAGGTCATACTCGGGCCGCTGGCCATGGAGCCTGAACCCCCGTCCCGCGATCTGAAGCCCCTGTTCCACCAGACTTTCAGGAAACAAGAGCCGTCCGTCGTCGGACACTGATCCACCTGCGGCGCAAACGGTCTCGATGCAGCGCTCTGAAGCGTTGGCCAATCCGATTTCGGCCAGAATGCGCAAGGACGTCCTGTGGATTGCCGCGATGCCGTCGTCAGGGATGGGGCGGTATTGCCCGCCATCGATACCTGGCCAGATTGACGTGGTCGGTCCTGACCCCGCGCCACCCTCACGCGCAGCCCGGCGCGCGGCGCGCCCTCCCCTTGCTCTGCTCATTGCATTGATCCTTGCTCGAAAAAGAGAGAATGAACGTTGTCTTCCTGCAACCAGTTTCGAAGCTTTCTGGTCCAAAGACGTTTGCATGCCTGCGCCTCGGAGACAGGCCCGGTATTGCTTTCGAACTTGCTCAAGATCTGCCGCTCATCCATCGGAAACTGGGGGGAACCTGTTGGAAACGAACATGTTTCCTCAAGACGTTGTCCGTTTGATCCGACAACGATCATGCGATCCGGATCTTCCTCGCTATAGTTCACCTCTGGCTTGACCGGCTTGAACGGGTGGACTTCGGTAACTGCCATCAGTTTTTTGATATCAGGCTGCTCCCAGGCGCGCGTTTCAAGGTCGGTAAGATCGAGACCTGCCTTCGAGAGCCCTATCGCTGCGACAAAAGGCAAGCTGAACAAGGCTTCGGACCTGTCACAAGGTGATCCGAAAGGAAGCACCGCCGCGTGGAAATCCGGCAGATGCAGCTCTATCCGTTCAATTCGACCTGAACCGACGCGATCGCGCATCCGAAGCGCGCACGTCATGATCCGGTGGGTGTAGCCGCAACTTGGCCAGGGTTTCATGACTAGGCCGTGCTCCGCGAGCGCATAAGTGCCGCCAAGCTTCGCAAGCGCGGCAGAAAGACGGCTGGTGTTCAACCCGCCCATGAGCGCGGCCGCACCACGAGAATGGTCCAGCACGTCAGGCTGGCCCGTCAAACCTGCCGATGCCAGAAAGGCTGCCTCGACACCCGATCGCGCCGCAAAGCCAGCCTGTAGAGGTTTCGCATTCGACCCGAATTGACAGGTGAAGCCGCTCGCCGCACTGACTGCGAAAGACAACGCGTTGACCGTCTGCTCGACACTCAGCCCCAGGACGCGGGCACAGGCTGCGGCGGCACCCGGTGCTCCAAGCGTTGCGGTCGTATGCCAGCCCGCGTCGTAGTGATCGAAATTCAAGGCTTCGCCAAGCCGGGCGATAACCTCAAACCCTGCCAGGTAAGCACGCGCCAAATCCTCTCCGCGAACCTCCTTGCCGATGACAGCAAGAAGAGCGGGCAGCAACACGACGGTGGGATGCGTATTACCGGGGATCTCCCAGTCGTCGAAGTCTAGCGCATGGCCGGCAACGGCATTCAGAAAGGCCGCCTGCGGTCGTGATGCGCACAGGTCCGTTCCGATCACTTTCGCCGCCCCTGCGGCCTCCATAGCCGTGGCAGCTTTGCGCGAACGTCCCGCCACGTCGGATCGGGCGCCGGCATGAATGCAGCCAAGCGTATCGATCACACCTGAACGCAGAATAGCCAGCGTCCGTGGATCCGCGTCCAACGGATCGTCGACGACAAAGCGGGCCAGACGGACGAGCGCATCGTCGCTCATGAAGCGGCCCCCTCAAAAAGGATCACCCCACGGCCCGTGGAACCTGAAAGCATGTCGTCTACCGCCTGGTTGATGTCGGCTAGCCGGTAGCGTTTCCCGATCAGCTGGTCGATAGGAAGCCTTCCGTCCAGGTAGTGCTGAGCGTAAGTCCGAAAATCACGGGTCGTACAGGCCGAGCCGAACATGGACCCGGTGACATTGATTTCGGATCGGGTGATCCCGGTAGAGGGAAGATCAATCGTTGCGTCGTTGGAATCCAGTCCGACAAAGGTCACTTGCCCGCCGGGGCAACAGTAATCGATAGCCGCTCTTTGCAGCGTTCGCTTCCCGACGGCTTCGAAGACGTGATCCACACCATGAGGTATCAACTCCAGGATCTGCGCACGCAGGTCGTCCCCGGCCAGGAGGAAGTCCGTCGCGCCGAGTTCTCTTGCCTTGGCTTCCGCGCCGGGAGAGGCATCTATCGCCATGATCCGGGCCGCTCCTGCCAGCCGGGCGCCCATGATGATCGATAGGCCAACCCCTCCGGCACCGATCACGGCCACGGTCTCTCCGGGCGCGACCTTGGACCGGTTCAGCGCCGCACCAACACCCGTTGTGACCGCGCAGCCGAGGAGCGCGGCGATTTCAAACGGAACAGCCTTGTCAATGACGACGCAGCTTTCCTGCGGAATGACCGCGAGATCGGCCCAACAGGCCAACATCGAAAGATGGCGCACCCTTTGTTTGCCGTTCGACAAACGGCATGTGCCGTCCATCATCGTTCCGTTCCAGAGCGGGGTCTTGTAGGTCTGGCAGAGATGGGTTTTCTCTTTTGAGCAGAAGAAGCAGTCGCCGCAAAAAGGTATCCAGCTCAGGACGACATGATCGCCGACCGAGATCCCGGTGACACCGTCGCCCAGACCAATGACTTCACCGGCCCCTTCATGCCCAAGCACGACAGGAAGCGCATGCTCCGCCTGCCCCGTCATCACGTGATAGTCGGAGTGGCAGACACCTGCAGCACCCATCCGGACAAGAACTTCGCCGGGGCCCGGAGGATCAAGGTCGAGCGCCTCGACTTCCAACGCCGATCCTGTTTCATAAAGAACGGCAGCCATCGCTTTCATGACTTGCTCCTTCTTCCGAAAAACGGGGGGACGCGGGCCGCAGCCAGGATCACGGGCCCACAGGGAAACCGGCGCGGGCAGATCATGTCAGATCATCTTCCTGCGCTTGCGCTCGCGTATCCTGTCAGTAGCTGCAGGCGTTCCGTTGTGAAACGAACCGAAAACCGTATCCCAGGGCACTTCGGCGGTTCCGTAATTGCATTCGAAATAGCGGTGATGCAGCTGATGGAAAAAATCACCGAGCACCATCCGGTTTCGCGAGCCCAGGAAGAGTTTCTCAAAACCCGCATGCGATACCGCCGGATTGAGCGCAAGATTGTAGAGGTGGCAGATCACGTGCACCGGATCGGACGGCACCACCAGATGGATCAGGACGGATGAGAAATAGAACACGTGCTCGACAGGGTGCATCGACAGTCCCGACCAGGGCCCGACATTGATATTGCGGTGATGCAGGCTGTGAACCCGGCGATACAGCGGCGGCCAGTGCAGGAACCGGTGCACCCAGTAAAAGTGGAAGGACGCCCACAAGGGGATCAGCAGGAACCAGAGAACTGACCAGACGGGCGCCTCGAGAAGTCCGAGAACGGGAGCAAATCCGTTCGCGGCCAGCCAGAAATACCCGACCTCGTAGAGTGTCCAGACCGTGACCCCGGAAGCGAGCGACCAGAACATGTTGTCGAACACCTGATTGCGGAAGGTGAAGTGACCGTTGTTCCGGGCCATGCCGCGCGCGTCGAACTTCAAGTGTGTTTGCTGACATTGCAGCTTCCACAGCCAGAGATGAAGTGAACCCGCAACCAGGACAAGGAGGACGAGATTGCGCATCCAGATCGTCAGGACCCAGCCGGGCGCAAGGCTCTGCATTACCTCCCATGTGGGCTGCGTCAGGAACCAGACACAAAATGCCAAAGCCAGTTCGAGCACGGTTGACGAGATCGCAAGCCAGTACCCGGAGAGCCATTTCAGGGCGGCCAAGGGCCGGGGTGGCCAGGCAAAGACCGGGCTGACCGGAATGGGCAAGGCCGGGTTCCAGTTCCATTCCCTGGCTTCACCGGGCGCGACCGGCGCATCCTTAACGTGATCAGACATCACCCACCCATCGTGGAATGTGTTGCTTCTGCCTCAAATCTAATTTTGTTTTGTTCTCAACGGAACGCGCAAAAAGCGTATAGTCAGCATTCCTTGAGGGAATGAAATGCAGGGATTGAACTGGAAGCTGCTCACGGCATTCGAGGCCGCTGCTCGGCATCGAAACTTCACGCGAGCGGCGCAGGAACTCAATGTGCAGCAGCCGGCGATAAGCCGCCGTGTCGCTGCACTTGAAAACCAGCTGGGCACGAGGCTTCTGCTGCGCTCCAGGCCCCGTGCCACGCTCACACCCGAGGGTGAAATCCTGTTTCGCGCCATATCGGGCGGCATATTCCAAGTTGGAAATGCGATCGAGCAGGTTCGCGCAAGGCCGGAGCAGCACGTCGTTACGGTCAACACGACGATCGGATTTGCGAGTTGTTACCTGATGAAACGGCTCCCGGTCTTTCGAGCCGCAAATTCGGACGTTTCCATCGAGCTTGTTTCCCGCGACCAGAACGACGCCTACGCGTCCGAAGCTTCGGATATCGTAATTGTTTTCGATCATCCCGAGCGTCTTCCCGGAACACATCACAAACGCATTTTCAGCGAGACGCTGGTTGCCGCAGCAAGGCCGGATGTGGCCGCTGGCGCGGGTGGCGAGCCGGAGGATCTGATGCAACAGAACCTTCTGCACCTGACAATGGGTATTCATCGCAACGACTGGCAGACTTTCCTGGCAGGCACCGGCCTGACGCCGGCGCATCCCTCCTCCGGCAGCAAATTTACAAGCTTTACTGTCTATCTCCAGGCGGCGCTCAACGGTGACGGTGTCATGCTTGGATGGGAAACTCTGCTTGATGACCAGTTCGAACTCGGACTGTTGACACCTGTTACGGAGCGACGCGTGTCGACTGATCGCGGGTATTTCGCCTGCCTGACTGCCCGGGCACAGTCCAATCCCTCCGCTGCATCGGTGTTTGAATGGCTTGGGCAGTTGGAACAATAAAAGAAGTAGCCTTCAAAGGACTTTTGCATCCTCGAACCCGCGTTGGGCACGAGGCACCGGGTGCGCCCCAGCGTGCGTCCGGCAATCTGCCTTTAACTGAAAATGAAAACGACCTCTGACCAGAGTTGAGAGCCGGTCTCGACCTCGGAGACCAAGCCCCGGTCGCGCGGGGAGCGGAAGTTGCGGCCAGTCTTGTTACAAGGTAACGTCTTCGCATCAAACGTTCCTTTGGATTTTATCTGGCTGGTGGCGATCACCAGTTTCTTTCGCAATTCGGGGAGGTCTCATATGTGTCATCCAATTATCATGGACTACGTCAAGGGAAAGGCGCTCAGCCGCCGCGACTTCTTTCGCGGTTCGGCGGCAGCCGGTGCGGCGATTGTCGCCACGACGGCGATTGCGCCGCGACCTGCGCTTGCACAGGCTGCAAATCAGGTCATCGACCTGACCCACACCCTGACACACGACTTTCCGACCTATTTCGGCGAACAACAGTTCTTCGACGAAGATGTGTTCACCTATGCAAAGAACAGCTTCAACTTGAAGAACCTGCGGGTAAACGAACATACGGGAACCCACATTGACGCCCCCCTGCATTTCACCGATGGCGGAGCCGGGATTGACGAGGTTCCGGTCGAAAGCCTGGTCTGCCCCCTTGCGGTGGTCGACATTCGGGAAAAGGCAGATGCCGATCCGGATGCACAGGTAACGCCAGACGATCTGAAGGCCTGGATCGCCGCCAATGGCCCAATTCCGCAGGGAGCTTGTGTCGCCCAGAACGCGGGCTGGCAAAAACGGCTGGGTTCTCCGGATTTCCGCAATGCCGACGATGCCGGAAAAATGCACTTTCCGGGGTTCCACGTTGAAGCAGTGAAGATGCTATTGGAAGAGGCTGAAGTCGCAGGCATCGGTGTCGATACGCTTTCCATCGATTATGGCCTCTCGGCAGATTTTGCGACCCACTACACATGGCTGCCGGCGAACCGCTGGGCGCTGGAAAACATGGCCAATCTGGACCAGTTGCCTGCGACCGGCGCCACTTTGATTGTTGGCGCCCCCAAGCATAAGGGCGGTACGGGAGGACCGTGTCGCCTGATGGCATTGATTTAACAAACACAGGTTAGGATTCAGTCCCACGAGTGACGCTGATTCGGTTTGGAGGAGACTTGACCGTTGCGGATTGTTTGGCCTCATCTGACACTTGCCATCGCTTTCACCGTTGCCACGCTGGCGGCGGTGCCGGCGGTTTCGGCTCAGCAAAGTTCAAAAATTCCCGCCTGGCTGCAAAAACACGTGGGCACGGCCGATGGGCAGATTGCTCCAATCGTCCTTCAGAGGGCGCGTGCGCTCTACGAGCGTAAACGTCGCCAGGGCAAGGTGCGAAATCCCTGCTACTTCGCCATGGACGCGACGCGCCCGAGCACGTCGCGAAGCGGCAAGCCCGGGCGCCGGTTTTACACCATCTGCGAGAACCGAAAGTCATTTCGCGCAGTTTCGTCAGGCTACGGCAATGGGCGAAAACTGCAGCGTGCAAACTTCTCGAATGGGCGCCAATGCGCCAGAAACTTCAGCAATGCGGAAGGGTCGAAGCTGACCGCTGGCGGATCCTACGTAACAGCTGAAACAAGGACATCCTTCAAGGGGTATTATCGCAGCGCTGGAAAGAGGCAAGCCTTTCACCGCACGTTCCTGCTGTTTGACGGAGAAGGCGAAACCTCAAATGCCAGAGAGCGGGACATCGGCGGTCACCAGGCCGTCTTCCTGAGATGGCAATGCCGGTTCAAAAACCCTAAAAGCCCCCATGCCGACAAGGAGGGGTATGTCCCTTTCGGAAAGCTGGTGAACTATACGGGCGGCCGCAGCAACGGCTGCACCACCTGGTCACCATCTGTATCCAGAGAGATCCTGTCACTGGTGAAAGGAAGACCGACGACGCTCTATATTTACCCCGAAGGACGCGACATCAATGCCGTCGCAAAAGCGGTGAAGAGCGGAAAGTCCCTCTCCAGTGCCGGTCTCTACTGGAACGCCACATGCCTCAAGTCCATTGGCGCTCCCAAATTCTGGCCGAAGAGACAGCTGCAGCCGATCATCAACGCATGGCGCCGTTCCCTGCCAAAGCAACCGCCGCTGGAACTGCCGATCTGCAAGTGAGCTTGGCTGAATTGCGGAATTGTCGTCCCGGTTTGCCCGAAACAATGCCGGTTGGACGTTAGGGTACGGACCCATAAATGAAGCCGATTTGGCGGCATAAATGGCGAAATCACGCAAGGAAGCGTGTGAAGAGC